>CAVTWW010000003.1:0-569420 GCA_963738495.1 uncultured Actinomycetota bacterium | reverse complement strand
GCTACGGTCGTGCCATGACGACGGATCCGCGCGCTGCTCTTGACCGTCTGGTTGCCGCCCTCGAAGCCCATCTGCAGGCTGCCGGTCGACGTACCGGCGAGGCTGATCCGGCCGTCGTCGCCGCCTACCAGATCTTGGCCGACGCCTTCGAGACCTACGACGAGGCCCTCTACACCGCCTTCGACGAGGTCACCCCCTTCGTGCTCTACGACGACTCCGAGGAGCCGGACGACGAGGACGAGGATGACGACGACGAGCTCGAGGACGACGAGCTCGAGGACGACGAGCTCGAGGACGACGAGCTCGAGGACGACGAGGACGTCGAAGGGGCCGAGGCCAAGGCCTGAACGTCGGTGGGACGACGGCGCAGCCGTCAGTCCATCGAGGAGACCTCGTCGAGCACGTTGCCGATCTCGGCCGGCAGGTCGACGTCCTCGCTCTGCAAGGCCGCCCGCAGCTGCGCCGCCGTCCGAGCGCCGAGCAGGACCGACGACACTCCCGGCCGGTCGCGCAGCCAGGCCAGCGAGACCTCGATGGGTGAGCAGCCCAGTCCGTCCGCCGCCGTCACCGCCGCGTCGACGATCCGACGCGAACGCGGGTCGAGGTAGGCGCCGACGAAGCCGGACAGGTGCGGTGAGGCGGCCCGCGAGTCGGAGGGCGTGCCGTGCCGGTACTTGCCCGTCAGGACGCCGCGCCCCAAGGGGGACCAGGCCAGCAACCCTAGGCCGAGCGCGTGCGCCGCCGGGACCACGTCGTGCTCCGGGGTGCGGTGCACCAACGAGTACTCGATCTCGTGAGCCACCAGCGGCAACCCCCCCGGCAGCCCGCCGACCGACCCGGAGGCGGCCGAGCTCGCGGCCCAGGCAGACTGCCATCCCGTATAGTTCGACAGGCCGACGTACCGTGCCTTGCCGGACTGCACCGCGGCTGCCATGGCCGAGAGCGTCTCCTCCAACGGCACCGCCTCGCTCCAGGCCCGCACCAGCCAGAGGTCGACGTGATCGGTGCGCAACCGGCGCAGCGAGGCGTCCAGGTCGGCCAGCATCGCCCGCCGAGAGGTGTCCAGGCGCAACACCCCGTCCCGCCGCGACACGCCACCCTTGGTGCACAGGACGATCTCGTTGCGCGGCACGACGGTGCCCACCAACGAGCCGAGCAGCTCCTCGGCCGCGCCGTCCCCGTACGAGGCTGCGGTGTCGACAAGGGTGCCCCCGGCGTCGACGAAGGCTTCCATCTGGTCGGCAGCTTCGTGCTCATCGGTGTCGCGACCCCAGGTCAGGGTCCCCAGCCCCAGCCGCGACACCCGCAGCCCACTGCGCCCCACCACGCGCTCTTCCACGGCCGGAACCTACCCAATGGATCGCCGGAGCGCTGCCACGCCGCGCGCAGAGCGCCCCGGCCCGGCCGTCCGGTGGAGTCCTCCACCCCCGAACAGAGGCGGACCGGAGTCGAACCTGCGCGGCCCGGACCGCGGACGGCTCGGATCGGCCGGACCGCCAGCTAGGCTCGTGCCTCGTGCAGCTGGGACTGAACCTGGGCTACTGGGGCGCCGACGGCGCGGCCGAGACCGACAACCTTGCCCTGGCCCAGGAGGCCGACCGGCTCGGGTACCGCGTGTGCTGGGCGGCCGAGGCCTACGGCTCGGACGCGCCGACCGTGCTCGCCTGGGTGGCCGCCCAGACCTCCCGGATCGACGTCGGCGCGGCCGTGATGCAGATCCCGGCCCGAACCCCGACCATGACGGCGATGACGGCGGCGACCCTGGACACCCTCTCCGGCGGCCGGTTCCGGCTGGGGCTCGGCGTCAGCGGCCCCCAGGTGTCCGAGGGCTGGCACGGGGTGCGGTTCGACTCCCCACTCAGCCGCACCCGGGAGTACGTGCAGATCGTGCAGCAGGCCTTGCGGCGTGAGGTGGTGCGCCACGAGGGCACCCACTGGACGTTGCCGCTGCCCGATGGCCCGGGCAAGGCCCTGTCGCTGACCTTGCGCCCCCTGCGCGAGTCGATCCCGATCTACCTGGCAGCGGTGGGCCCGCGCAACCTCGCCCTGGCCGGTGAGATCGCCGACGGCTGGCTCGGCATCTTCTTCGCCCCTGAGCACGCCGAGCTCTCGCTCGAGCCGATCCGCACCGCACGGGCAGCGGCCGGTCGAGGAACCGACGACGACCCGCTGACGGGGTTCGACGTCTGCCCCACGGTGCCGTTGAGCGTGGGCGACGATCTTGAGGCCGCAGCAGCACCGCTACGGGCCTACACCGCCCTGTACGTCGGCGGGATGGGCACCCGGCAGCAGAACTTCTACAACGCCCTCGTGAGGCGTATGGGATACGAGGAGGCGGCGCAGAACGTGCAGGACCTGTACCTGGACCGACGGCACCGGGACGCCATGGCCGCGGTGCCGCTGGACCTCATCGAGGCCACCTGCCTGGTCGGACCCGCAGCCAAGGTGCGCGAGCGGGTGCAGGCCTACGCCGAGGCCGGGGTGAGCACGCTGACGGTCTCACCCGCGCAGGGCCCGTTGCCGGCCCGGATCGCGATGCTGCGGACCCTGATCGAGGCCGTCGAGGCCGCCGGGGTCGCCTCGTGAGTGCCCTCATGATCACGGCGGCGACCACCAGCCTCAGCTACTTCGACTCCCTCGTGCTGGGTGTCGTCGAGGGACTGACCGAGTTCCTGCCGGTCTCGAGCACCGGGCACCTCACGGTCGCCGAGAAGCTGCTCGGCCTGCCGATCGACGACCCCGCGGTCACGGCCTACACCGCGATCATCCAGGTGGGAGCCATCGCCGCCACCTTCCTGTACTTCCGGCACGACATCGTGCGACTCGCGGCGGCCTGGGGACGCGGCGTCGTCAGCGCCCCTGCGCGCGAGAACCCGGACTACCGCTTCGCCTGGTACGTGATCGCGGGCTCGTTGCCGGTCGCGGTCGTCGGACTGGCGCTCCGCACGGTGATCGAGGGACCGCTGCGCAACCTCTGGGTGGTCGCCGCCGCGCTGCTGCTGTGGAGCGTCGTCATGTGGTTCGCCGAGCGAAGTCCCCGTCAGGACGTCGGGGAGCGCCAGCTCACCCTGCGGACCGTGCTGGTCATCGGGGTGGCCCAGTGTGCCGCTCTGGTGCCCGGGGTGTCCCGCTCCGGGGCAACGATCTCGGCCGGGCTGCTGCAGGGCGTCGACAGGGTGACCGCCACCCGGCTCTCGTTCTTCCTCGCGATCCCGGCCCTGACCGGCGCCGGGGTGCTCGAGCTGTTCAAGGTCGACACCAAGGTCGTCGGCTGGGGGCCAGCTCGGGCTGGGGACCCTGGTCAGCTTCGTCGTGGCCTACGCCTCGATCGCCTGGCTTCTGAAGTTCGTCAGCCACCACAGGATCACGGCTTTCGTCGGCTACCGGGTGGCGGCCGCCCTGGTGATCGCCGGGCTGCTGCTCGGCGGCGTCATCGCAGCCCGCTGACCGGTCCGTAGGCTGAGGACCATGGCGACCCTGCTGCTCGTCCGACACGGACGCACGACAGCCAACGCCGGCGGCATCCTCGCCGGGTGGACGCCGGGGATCGGGCTTGACGACGTCGGTCGTGCCCAGGCGTCGAGCCTCGGGTCACGTCTGGGGTCGCTGCCGATCGCTGCCGTGGTGACCAGCCCCTTGCAGCGCTGCCACGAGACGCTCGACGGCGCCCTGGCCGCCCGACCGCCGGGGGCTCCGGCCACCCCCGACCCGGTGGACGACGCCGATCTGGGGGAGTGCGGGTACGGCGACTGGACCGGGCGCCCCCTTGCTGAACTGGCCAAGCTGCCGCTGTGGCGGGTCGTCCAGTCGCACCCCTCGGGGGCGACCTTCCCTGGGGAGGGCGGGGAGTCCATGGTCGGGATGCAGGCGCGCGCCGTCGCCGCCGTCCGACGCCATGATGCCCAGGTGTCCGCCGCCGCCGGACCCGAGGCGGTCTGGCTGGCCTTCAGTCACGGCGACGTCATCAAGGCGATCCTGGCCGACGCCCTGGGCATGCACCTGGACTCCTTTCAGCGGATCATGGTCGATCCGGCCTCGGTCAGCGTCATCAGGTACACCCCGCACCGGCCTTTCGTCGTCCGCATGAACGACAGCGCAGGCGACCTGGCACCGTTCACGCCACCAACCCGTCGCCGGCGCGGCCGGCGGGCGCCCTCGAGCGATGCCCCCGTCGGTGGGGAGCAGGGGCAGGTGGCGCACCCCACGCGACCTCGACGACCGCCACGCCATAGGGTCCGTCATGCCTCGCCAGCTCTTCGACTACGACCCTCCGGAGCGGTTCGTCGCCGGTACCGTCGGCGAACCCGGCCCGCACCTTCTTCCTGCAGGCCCGATCCGGGTCCCGGTTGACCAGCGTGGCGCTCGAGAAGGCCCAGGTCTCGGTACTGGCCGAGCGCGTCGACGAGCTGCTCGACGAAGTGGTCCGCCGCAGCGGTGGCGCCGCGCCGGTGCCGGCGTTGGCCCCGACCACGGCGAGGACACCGCCGCCCTCGACACCCCGATCGAGGAGGAGTTCCGGGTGGGCACCATGAGCCTGGCCTGGGACGCCCCCGAGGAGCGGGTCGTCGTCGAGTGCTTCCTCGACCGGCACCGACGCCGAGGCCGACGAGGACGACCCCGAGGTCGACGGCTCCGTGCTGCGGGTGCACCTGACCGGCGCCATGGCCCGTGCGTTCGTCGCCCGCGCCAAGGCCGTGCTGTCCGCCGGCCGCCCGCCGTGCCCTTCTGCGCCGGACCGCTCGATCCCACCGGGCACATCTGCCCCCGGGCCAACGGGTACCGGCGCTGACCGGCGACCCGCAGGACGACCACGAGGCCCTCGACCTCGACGGCCCGTTGGTGCCCGAGGAGGTCGCCCTCGACGTACTGGCGCGGGGCGAGCTCGAGGTGGTGGGACGGCTGGTCGAAGCCAGCAACGCCACCCTGCTGACCCGGGTCCGGCTGGCCGAGATGGAGGCCTACTGCGTCTACAAGCCCATCGCCGGCGAGCGTCCCCTGTGGGACTTCCCCGGCCGGACGCTGTCCCGCCGCGAGGTCGCGGCCTACCTGGTCTCGGCCGCGGCGGGGTGGCAGGTGGTCCCGCCCACCGTGCTGCGGGACGGCCCGTTCGGGCCTGGCAGCGTGCAGTGGTGGGTGGGGCAGGACGGCAGCGGACTGGTCGACGTCGTTGCGCCCGAGCGGGTGCCGCCCGGGTGGTTGCATGTGCTGGACGCCGAGAGCTACGACGGGTCGCCGGTCGCCCTGGTTCACGCCGACGACCCCGACCTGCAACGGGTGGCGGTCTTCGACATCGTCACGGCCAACGCCGACCGCAAGGGTGGTCATCTGCTGCGCCAGCGGCACCTGGTGCGCGGCATCGACCACGGGCTGACCTTCCACACCGACGACAAGCTGCGCACCGTGCTCTGGGGCTGGGCCGGGCAGAGGCTGCCCGACCCCCTGCTCGACGACCTGGCAGCCCTGAGCCGGGCTCTCGAGCAGACGCCGCTCGCCGAGTCGCTGGCCGACCTGCTGGACGACGACGAGCTGTCGACCCTGCGCCGCCGGGTGCAGCAGCTGCAACGACGCGCCCACTTCCCACGCCCGGGGCCGGGGCGGCCGGCGATCCCGTGGCCGGCTCTGTAGTCGGTGCCGCGGCCGGTGCCCCAGAGGCGGCGGTGCCAGTTAGGCTCACGGCGTGACTCGCTGGTCTGAGATCCCCCGTCCGCAGCTGCCCGGCCGAGGCCTTCCGGTCCGGTTGCACGACAGCGTCAGCGGGACCCAGGTGGCTGCGGCCCAGGGACCCGTGGCCCGGCTGTACGTCTGCGGCATCACCCCCTACGACGCCACCCACATGGGGCACGCCACCACCTACGTGACGTTCGACCTGCTGCACCGAGCCTGGCTCGACGTCGGCCTCGAGGTCCACTACGTCCAGAACGTCACCGACATCGACGACCCCCTGCTCGAGCGCGCCGAGCGCGACGGAGTCGCCTGGCAGGACCTGGCCGAGCAGCAGATCGAGCTGTTCGCCCAGGAGATGGCCGCCCTGTCGGTGCTGCCGCCGCAGGCCTACGTGGGTGCCGTCGAGGCGATGCCCCTGGTGGTCTCGGCGATCGAGAAGCTGCTGACGACGGGCCACGCCTACCGGCTCGACGTCGCCGACGAGCACGGCCACGGCGAGGGCGACGTCTACTTCGCCGTGCACGACGACCCCCGGTTCGGTGAGATCGCCGGGCTCAGCGACACCCAGATGCTCGAGCAGTTCGCCGAGCGTGGCGGCGACCCGCAGCGCCCCGGCAAGCGTCACCCGCTCGACTGCCTCTTGTGGCGCACCGTGCGGCCGGCAGAACCGTGCTGGGACGGCGGGCAGCTGGGGCGCGGCCGACCTGGCTGGCACATCGAGTGCACCGCGATCGCCCTGCACCACATCGGCATGACGTTCGACGTTCAGGGGGGCGGCCGCGACCTGCTGTTCCCGCACCACGAGATGGGTGCCGCCGAGGGCCACCTGCTGACCGGGCAGTGGCCCTACGCCCGCTGCTACACCCACGTCGGGATGGTGGGTCTGGACGGCCACAAGATGAGCAAGTCACGTGGCAACCTCGAGTTCGTCTCGCGGTTGCGGCGCACCGGTGTCGAGGCCCCGGCGATCCGGCTGGCGCTGCTTGCCCACCACTACCGACAGGACTGGGACTGGACCGAGAAGGGCCTGCTCGAGGCCCAGGACCGGCTGGCACGCTGGCGCACCGCCATGATCCGCCCCTCCGGCCCGGACGGCACTGCCCTGCTGGCCCGCCTGCGTGAGCATCTTGCCGACGACCTCGACGCGCCAGGCGCGTTGGCAGCCCTCGACGAGTGGGCGGCCAGCGACGGGGACGACGACGGTTCACCGGGGCTGGCCGTCCTGGCGGCCGACTCCCTGCTTGGCATCAAGGTGTGACCACGTACCTGCAGGTCGCGGTCCGGGTTCGCGACCTGTTGACCGTCGCGGTCGAGGCCACTGGCGAGACGGCCGTCGCCGGACGGCCGGTGCCCGCCTGTCCCGGCTGGAACGTGCAGCAGGTCCTGTCGCACTTGGGGGGCGTCGCCGACGACGTGCTGAGCGGCAACCTCGCCGACGCTGGTCGACCGCACTGGACCGATGCTCAGGTGCAGGGTCGCCGGGGTCGTTCCCTCACCGACCTGGCCGAGCACTGGGTCGAGGCGGCGACCCTGGTCGGGGACGCCGCTGCAGGCCCGGCAGGAGCCCAGATGACCATGGACGCCTGCACCCACGAGCTCGACCTGCGACGCGCCCTGGACGCACCGCTGCCCGACGTCGACCTGACCGAGCCGCTCGAGTGGCTCCTCGCGCGTTTCGACGCCGTCCTCCGGCGTCGTGGCCTGCCTGCCTTGCGGGTCACCGCCGTCGACCCGCCGAGCACCCGCAGCTGGCTGTTGCCCGGAACCACCCTGGACGACGACGCCCTCGCCGTCGCCACGCTCGAGGGCAGCCAGGGCGACCTGCTTCGATCACTCACCGGTCGACGCTGCCGCGCCCAGGTGATGGCGCTGCTGACGACGACGACCGACGTCGTCACGCCGGACGACTGGTGGCGGGCCTTCACCTGGGGCCCGTTCGTCCCACCTGAGCATCCGACCGAGCCCGGCCCCGGACGTACTCGGACACAGCCGACGGTATTGCCCTGAAGGGGTGCTGGTATGACTGCGGCCAGTGGCTACCCTGCCGGGCTAGGGCGACCGACGGCGCGACCACGGCCACCGCAGGCCACCGGCTGAGGGTGGCGTCGGGGGTTCGGGATGGGGTATCTGATCCGCCGGTCGTTCTCCCATGTCGACCCGCAGGTCTGCCGGATAGTGCCGGTCGATGAATGCGACGACGTCGTGCCCGGCCTCCCACAGAGTGGGCTCGACCACGATCCGGTTGGCGTCCTCGGCGATGACCACGCGACGCCCGTCACGCCAGTGCAGAACCGCCGCAGCATGCCGCAGCGGGACCGACAGCTGATCCGGGCCCTGGCTCCAGCTGAGCCCGCCGCTGGCCACCGTCAGCACCTGGTTGCCCGTCAAGCCACGGTGGTCGTTGCCGACCAGGGGCGAGTAGCTGGTCACCGGCGCTTCGTGCCACGGCTCACCGGGCGGCTTGACCCCGTCCGGCACTGCCGTCACTGCATGATCCAGTGCCTGGCGGGCCGCGGCCGCCACGTCCTGAGAGGTCACTGCCTTCATGGCTGCCGCCATCTGCTCGACCGGGTCGACCGGGTACCCCACCAAGAGGTTCCAGGCTCGAGAAGCGAGGTACCCCAGCGGTGCCGATGGATCCGCGGCATTGCGGTCACCGGCGGCACACCACTCGGCCAGCTCCTCGGGGGTGGCGGGGTCGGCCTCGCTCAGGTCGGCGAGCGCTGCGTGGAAGATCGGGACGGCGTCGCCCTGGCGTCCGTCGACCAGGTCGCTCACGACCAGCAGCCGGCCGGTGTCCCGGCTCAGGGCCCGGTAGTCCGCCTGCGGGGAGTAGGCCATGGCCTCGCGCACCCGCAGTCGGTCGACCAGGCGGGCCTGCAGCACCTGGGCCAGCACCGGTCCGGCGTAGTCGCGGGCCACGAGGGCGTGCAGGGCCACCCCGGCGCTGTCAGGGGCGCAGAACCACGACGGCAGCTGCGGCAGGATCGTCCGGTGTGGGTCCGGTGCCGGCCGCCGCTCGCCGTCCGGCAGGTGCAGTCGTAGCCCGGCGGGGGGAGGACCGCTCAGCCACAGCACAGTGTTCTGGCGGGTCGCGTAGTGGGCCGACCAGGCTCGGACCTGGTCGGCGTCGACGTGCTCGACGGCGTACTGCGACTGCCCGGTCAAGCCGTAGGTCGCCGCACCGTAGCGCCACACGAGCAGACTGTCCTCGATCGAGGAGCGCCGCCCGGCCAGCTCGCTGCGCAGCACCCCGCGCTCCGGCAGCAGGCGCGCCGTCGGCGGGTCGGACAGCTGACGGGTCAGCGACCCGACGAAGTGGGTGACCAGGTCGGCGTCACCAAGGCAGTGGAAGTGCATGGTCGTTGGGTCGACGTGGCCGTTCGAGTGGTCACCGGGGCGACCTATCCCGAACAGTGCGAGGTGTTCGAGCAGGTGCGTGATCCCGGAGGTCACCAGCGTCTCGTCGGCCGACCCCACCCGCAGCATGAGCCCTGCCCGGAGCGGGCCCGGTACCGACGCCCAGACAACGGGAACGCCGTCGACCTCGGTCTGGTGCGCCGCCGGCCAGTCGAGCATGCTCATGATCCAGGACTGTAGCTGTGGCGCTCGTCACCGTCAGCATCCGAAAGGCTCAGCCGGGACGACTCAGCCTGGGTCGAGTCAGCCCGGGCGTGGGGGCTCGTCGCCGCGCCGGCGCAGGTAGCGTTCGAACTCGCGGGCGATCGCCTCGCCGCTGGCCTCGGGGAGGTCGGCCGTGTCCTTGGCCTCCTCGAGCTGGCGCACGTACTCGGCGATCTCGCTGTCCTCCTCGGCCAGTTCGTCGACGCCGTGCTCCCAGGCCCGGGCGTCCTCGGGCAGGTCGCCCAACGGCACGCTCAGGTCGAGCGTCTCCTCCACCCGGCGCAGGAGCGCCAGGGTGGCCTTGGGCGACGGCGCCTGCCCGACGTAGTGCGGCACCGCGGCCCATACCGACACCCCCGCCAGGTCGATGGCGGAGGCCGCGTCGTGCAACACCCCCACGATGCCGGTGGGGCCCTCGTAGGTCGAACGCTCGATCCCCAGTCGCTGCATCAGCTCGGAGTCGTCGCTGGTGCCGGTGACCGGGATCGGCCGGGTATGCGGCACATCGGCCAGCAGGGCGGCCAGGGTCACCAAGGTCGAGACCTTGAGCGCCTGCCCGATCCCGAGCAGCTCGGAGGTGTAGGCGCGCCAACGCATCGACGGCTCGATGCCCCGAACCAGCACGACGTCCCGTTCGGCGCCGGGGGGAGTGGCCACCGACACCCGGGTGGTGGGCCAGGTGATCCGGCGGCGACCCTGCTCGGTGTAGGAGACCATCGGACGGTTCACCTGGAAGTCGTGGTAGACCTCGGGGTCGAACTCGACCAGGGGTGAGCCCCGCCAGACCCGGTGCAGATGCGCGACCGCGCCGCTCGCCGCCTCCCCGGCGTCGTTCCAACCCTCGAAGGCAGCGATCATGATCGGATCGCGCAACGGGGGCAGGTCGGCCAGACCGGCCTCGAGCTCGCTCAACACGTTCCTCCTCGACGCCGACGACGTGCCGCCGGCGGCACCCAGCCTACGGGCGAACCGCGGCCCACGGCCCGCACCGTAGACTCGACGCCGATGAGCGCCGCCCGACAGACCTTCCGTCATGCCCTGGCCGAGCGCGTCCTGGTGGCCGACGGCGCCATGGGAACCATGCTCCAGGCCGCCGATCCGCACCTCGACGACTTCGAGGGCCACGAGGGCTGCAACGAGGTGCTCAACGCCACCCGGCCGGACGTCGTCCGCGGGGTTCACGACGCCTACCTGGCCGTCGGGGTGGATGCCATCGAGACCAACACCTTCGGCGCCAACCTCGCCAACCTCGGCGAGTACGGCATCGAGCACCGCATCACCGAGCTGGCCGCGGCCGGGGCCCGGATCGCCCGGGAGGCCGCTGACGCCTGGAGCACCGACGACCACCCCCGCTACGTCCTGGGCTCGATCGGCCCCGGCACCAAGCTGCCCTCGCTGGGTCATGCGCCCTACGCCGTGCTGCGTGACGCCTACCAGCAGCAGTGCGAGGGACTGGTCGCCGGCGGCGCCGACGCCCTGCTGATCGAGACCAGCCAGGACCTGCTGCAGGCCAAGTCCGCAGTGGTCGGCGCCAAGCGGGCCCTCGCGTCCGCCGGGTTCGACCTGCCGGTGCTGGTGCAGGTCACGGTCGAGACCACCGGCACCATGCTGGTGGGCAGCGAGATCGGTGCCGCCCTGACGGCCCTCGAGGCCCTGGGCATCGACGCGATCGGCCTCAACTGCGCCACCGGGCCGACCGAGATGAGCGAGCATCTGCGGCACCTGTCACGCCACAGCCGACTGCCGGTCACCTGCATGCCCAACGCCGGTCTGCCGCAGCTCACCCGGGACGGGGCCTACTACCCGCTGACCCCGCAGCAGCTGGCCGACGCGCACGACACCTTCACCCGCGAGTTCGGGCTGTCGCTGGTGGGCGGGTGCTGCGGCACCACCCCGCAGCACCTTGCTGCCGTCGTCCAGCGGATGCGGGGGCGAGCGCCCGCGCCGCGGCGGCCGCGCCCGGAGGCGGGTGTCGCGAGCATCTACCAGCACGTGCCGTTCCGGCAGGACGCCTCGTACCTGGCGATCGGCGAACGCACGAATGCCAACGGCTCCAAGGCTTTTCGCGAGGCGATGCTGGCGCAGAAGTGGGACGAGTGCGTCGACATCGCCCGCGAGCAGACCCGCGAGGGCGCCCACCTGCTCGACGTGTGCGTCGACTACGTGGGACGGGACGGCGTCGCCGACGCCCGGCAGGTGGTGGGCCGGCTGGCGACCGCCTCGACCCTGCCGCTGGTGCTCGACTCGACCGAGCCCGCCGTCCTGCAGGCCGGCCTCGAGCTGATCGGCGGCAGGGCCGTCGTCAACTCGGTGAACTTCGAGGACGGCGAGGGGGAGCACAGCCGGTTCGGCCGGATCATGCCGTTGGTGCGCGAGCACGGAGCCGCGGTCATCGCGTTGACGATCGACGAGACCGGCCAGGCCCGCACCGTCGAGCACAAGGTCGCGGTCGCGCAGCGGCTGATCACCACCTTGAGCGAGCAGTGGGGCATGCAGGTCAGCGACATCCTGCTCGACTGCCTCACCTTCCCGGTGGCCACCGGTCAGGAGGAGACGCGCGGGGACGGCGTCGCCACGATCGAGGCGATCCGCGAGGTGAAGCGACGCTTCCCGCAGGTGCAGACCACGTTGGGCGTCTCGAACATCTCGTTCGGCCTGAGCCCGGCGGCCCGGGTGGTGCTCAACTCGGTGTTCCTGCACGAGGCGGTCAAGGCCGGCCTCGACTCGGCCATCGTGCACGCGGCCAAGATCCTGCCGATGACGAAGATCCCCGACGAGCAGCGGCAGGTCGCACTCGACCTGGTCTACGACCGTCGCCGCCACGACGAGTCGGGCGCCGTGACCTACGACCCGCTGGCGCGCTACCTCGAGCTGTTCGAGGGGGTCGACTCAGCCTCGACTGAAGGCCGACCGGGCCGCCGAGCTGCTGTCGCTGCCGCTGGGGGAGCGACTAGCCCGGCGCATCGTGGACGGGGAGGCGAAGGGACTGCCGGCCGACCTGCAACAGGCGCTCGACGAGGGCCGCAAGGCCCTCGACATCATCAACGACCACCTGCTCGACCGGCATGCGTACCGTCGGCGAGCTCTTCGGGCGCGGCGAGATGCAGCTGCCGTTCGTGCTGGCCTCGGCCGAGGTGATGAAGGCCGCCGTCGCCTACCTCGAGCCGTTCATCGAGAGCACCGGCGACGAGCAGGGCAAGGGCACCATCGTGCTGGCCACCGTCAAGGGCGACGTGCACGACATCGGCAAGAACCTGGTCGACATCATCTTGACCAACAACGGCTACACCGTGGTCAACATCGGCATCAAGCAGCCGATCAGTGAGATCCTGCGGGCCGCCCATGAGAGCAACGCCGACGTGATCGGCATGTCCGGTCTGCTGGTCAAGTCGACCGTGGTCATGAAGGAGAACCTCGAAGAGATCAACTCCCGTAGCGAGGCCGCCCGCTGGCCGGTGATCCTCGGTGGCGCCGCCCTGACCCGGGCCTACGTCGAGAACGACCTCGCCGAGATCTACGACGGCGAGGTGCGCTACGCCCGTGACGCCTTCGAAGGCCTACGCCTGATGGACGCCCTGGTCGCCGTGCGGCGTGGGGTGCCCGGTGCCGAGCTGCCGGCGCTGCGCCCCCGCCGGGTGCGTTCCGCCACGCCGGCACTGCAGGACGACGTGCAACTGCCCGCGCGCTCCGACGTCGCCCGGGGGCTGCAGGTGCCGACGCCGCCCTTCTGGGGCGACCGGATCGTGCGGGGCATCGCCCTGGCCGAGTACGCCTCCTACCTCGACGAGCGGGCGACCTTCGTCGGGCAGTGGGGGCTGCGCGGCTCGCGCAGCGGTGACGGGAGCCGACTACGACGAGCTCGTCGAGACCGAGGGCCGACCCCGGCTGCGGATGTGGTTGGAGCGGGTGCAGACCGAGGGGCTCCTCGAGGCCGCCGTGATCTACGGCTTCTACCCCTGCGTCAGCGAGGGCGACGACCTCGTCCTGCTGCATCACGACGGCGTACCCGCCGGCACCCTGGGGGTCGAGCGGATGCGGTTCACCTTCCCCCGCCAGCGGCGGGACCGTCACCTGTGCCTGTCGGACTTCTTCCGGTCGCGCGAGGAGGCCGAGTCACTCGGCGTCCCCGACGTGATCTCGTTCCAACTCGTCACCATGGGTCCGCGAGTGGCCGAGGCCACCGCAGAGCTGTTCGCCAAGAACGCCTATCGCGACTATCTCGAGCTGCATGGGCTGTCGGTGCAGCTCACCGAGGCTCTCGCCGAGTACTGGCACGCCCGGGTACGCGGTGACCTGGGGCTGGACGGCGAGGACGACGAGGACCTCGCCGGCATCCTGCGGCAGGGCTACCGGGGGTCGCGCTACTCCTTCGGCTACCCGGCCTGCCCCGACCTGGCCGACCGCTCCCAGCTGGTCGAGCTGCTCGACCCGGAGCGGATCGGGGTCGTGCTCTCGCAGGAGCTGCAGCTGCACCCGGAGCAGTCCACCGACGCGCTCGTGGTGCACCACCCCGAGGCGAAGTACTTCTCGGCGACGTGACTGCTCCGGTCCCGACCCCGACTCCGGTCCCGACCCCGGCTCCGGTCCCGACCCCGGCCCGCGCCGTGCTGTGGGACATGGACGGCACCCTCGTCGACACCGAGCCCTACTGGATCGAGGCCGAGTACGCCCTGGTCGGCCGGTTCGGCGGCACCTGGTCGACCGCGCACGCGCACGCCCTGGTGGGCAACGACCTGCTCACGACCGGTCGCTACCTCAGGCGGCACGGGGGCGTCGACCTGCCGCCCGAGGCGATCGTCGAGGAACTGCTGGACGGCGTCGTGGCACAGGTGAAGGGTCTGGCTCCCTGGCGCCCCGGAGCCCGCGAGCTCCTCGACGCGTTACGCACCCACGAGGTGCCGTGCGCGCTGGTGACGATGTCGTACCAACGCCTCGCCGAGGCCGTCCTCTCGCAGCTGCCGGCGGGCACGTTCTCGGTGGTGGTGACCGGCGACATGGTCGACCGGGGCAAGCCCCACCCCGAGCCCTACCTGCTCGCCGCGCAGCGGTTGGACGTGCCCCCCGGCGACTGCGTGGCCATCGAGGACAGCCCCACCGGTCTCGCCTCGGCCACCGCGGCCGGCATGGCGGTCCTGGGCGTCGAGCACCTGGTGCCGCTGCCCTCCGGGCCGGGCCGACACGTGGTCGGCAGCCTGCAGGGTGTCGAGGTGATCGACCTGCTGCGGCTGGGCCGGTGACCGCAGCACGACGGCTGCGGTCACCGGCCCCGGCTCAGGTGTGGGAGATCGCCCCGAGGATGTCGAGCCGAGCCGCCCGCTGTGCCGGGAAGACCGCCGCCAGCACCCCCACCACGGCAGAGCTGATCACCAGCACCGCGATGGTGCCCCAGGGCAGGGCCAGCGTCGTCAACCCCTGCGTCGCCACCGCGTGCTGCAGCGCGATCCCGAGACCGAGCCCCAGCAGCACCCCCAGCACGGCGCCGTAGATGGCGGTGAGCACCGCCTCAATGGTGATCATCGAGGTCAGCTGGCGCCGACGCATGCCGACCGCCCGCAGCAGCCCGATCTCACGAGTGCGCTCGAACACCGACAGCGCCAGGGTGTTGACGATCCCGAGTGCCGCCACGATCACACTGAAGAGCAGCAGCACGTTCAGCAGGTTGAGCATCGTGTCGATGCCGCTCGCCGCCGAGTTGCGGTACTCCTTGCCGTCCTGCACCGAGACGATCAGGTACGGCTTGGCGGCAGCCACCAACGAGGCGCGCAGCGCCGCAAGGTCGGCGTCCGGCTTGGCCTTGACGTAGATCCCGAAGGCGAACCGCTGCGGCTCGGGCAACGCCTTCGCGAAATGGGCGCTGTCGAGCAACAGGTCGGCCTGCAGCCCGTCACTGTGCTGGTAGATGCCCACGACCTTGAGCGACTGGGCCTTCATGGTGCCGACGTCACTCGTGATCGTGTCACCCAGCTTCCAGCCGTGGGCGGAGGCAACCTTGTCGTCCAGCAGGACCGCCGTGCCCTGCATGGCGGCCATGCTGCCCTGCTTCATGGTGGTGACGAAGTTGTCGCCCAGGCCGTGGCCAGCGGTGGCGGCACCGGTGAGACTGGTCGTGCCCACCTGCACCGGCAACAGCTCGATCATGGCCGTCGACTGCACCTGCGGCAGCGCAGCCACCACAGGTTCGAGCGACAGTGGCACCTCGGGCTGCTGACCGCTGCCCAGCACGAAGTCGGAGCGCAGCTGCTGCCCGACCAGGTCTGACACGCTGGCCTTGACGCTGGCCCCCAGCACGGCGAACCCGGTGATCAGGGCCAGGCCGATCATCAGGGCACTGCCGGTGGACGCGGTACGGCGCGGAACCCGGGTGGCATTCTCGCGTGCAAGCCTGGCAACCACCCCACCACGCAGTGCCACCAGCGGGGCCGACAGGAGCCGCACCACCGGCTTGGCCGCCAGGGGGGAGGCGACGATCAGGCCGACGACGCCGAGCAGTGCCCCGCCGCCGGCGAACCACCACAGCGGGTCGGCCCGAGTGACGCCGAAGACCAGCAGCCCGGCCCCGACGGCCAGCAGGGCGATGCCCACCAGGCCCCGGTTGCGGACGCTGCGCGGCGGTGCGACCTGGTCGTCGCCCAGCGCCTGCACCGGGGAGATCCGGATCGCCCGACGCGCGGGGAGCAGGGCCGCCACCAGGGTGACGACGGTGCCGACCAGCAGGCTGATGACCACCGTCGAGACACTCACCGGCAGGTCGGCGCCGATGTCGACACCGACCCCGAACTTCAGCGCCGCCTTGGCCCCGGCCGCGATTCCGACCCCCAGGAACAGCCCCATCACCGAGCCGATCAGACCGATCACGAGGGCCTCACCCAGCACGACGCCGACCAGCTGCCGGCGGGCGGCACCCAGGGCCCGCAGCAGCGCGAGTTCACGGGTGCGCTGGGCGATGAGCATGGTGAAGGTGTTGACGATGATGAACATGCCCACCAGCAACGAGACCCCGGCGAACACCAGCAGGAAGATGTTGAAGAAGTTGAGCGCCGTCTTCAGCTGCGACTGCGCCTCCTGGTCGACCTCCTGCCCGGTCTTGGCCGTGGCCCCGGCCGGAAGGACCTTCAGCACCTGGTCGCGCACGGCTTGCTGGGTCACCCCGGGCTTGGCCGTGACGCTGAAGGAGCCGACGGTGCCGTCGGGGGCGAACGCGGCCCGCGCCGACGCCTCGTCGAGGAGCACCGCCGTGGCCCCGAACAAGGAGCCGAAGACGACCTCACCGGTGACCTTGACCTGCCGGGTCTGCTGCCCGATCAAGGCCCTGGTGGTGTCGCCGATCTTCAACCCGCTGCGTTCCAGGGTGGTCCGCTCGACAGCCACCTGGTCGGGTCCGGTGGGTCCGGCCCCGGCGACGAGGTGGAAGGCGGGGTCGTCGGCGCGGAAGGCGAAGCCGAACCCCGGTGCGCCACCGTTGCGCACCACCAGGTCGTCCTTGCCCGCGATCAGGGCGGTTCCCTGGACGTCCGGGGCGACCCGGGCCACCCCGGGCAGCGCGGCGATGGTCTCACCCAGCGCCAAGGGCAGCCCGGCCTGCGCCGGAGGGCCACCCTGTCCGCTCTCGGGCAGGGGGGCGCCGGCGACGCTGACGTCGACTCCGGCCAACGACTGCTTGAACAAGCTCTTCAACGTGGCGTCGATGCTGTCGGTAAGCACGTAGGTGCCGGTGACGAACGACACCCCGAGCATGACCGCGCAGGCCGTCAGGAGGAAGCGCAGCAGGTGCCCGCGCACCCCGCGCATGGTGACCCGCAACATCTCAGGCCCCCTGCTGCTTCGGGCGATCGAAAGCGCGCATCCGCTCGTACACACCGTCCGCGGTGGGCTTCAGCAGCTCGTCCACGATCCGACCGTCGGCCAGGAACAGCACCCGGTCGGCGAAGCTGGCCGCCTTGGGGTCGTGGGTGACCATGACGATGCTCTGGCCGAGGTCGTCGACCGACTGCCGCAGGAACTGCAGCAGGTCGGCGCTGGATCGGGAGTCGAGGTTGCCGGTGGGTTCGTCGGCGAACACGATCGCCGGGCGGCTCACCAGTGCCCGGGCGCACGCCACCCGTTGCTGCTGGCCGCCGGAGAGCTGGCTCGGCCGGTGGCTCAGCCGGTCACGCAGCCCGACCGTGTCGACCACGTGGTCGAACCAGGCCTGGTCGACCGGGGTGCGGGCGATGTCGAGCGGCAGGGTGATGTTCTCGCCTGCCGTCAGCGTCGGCACCAGGTTGAAGGACTGGAACACGAATCCCAGGCGGCGACGCCGGAGCTCGGTGAGCCCCTTGTCCTTGAGACCGGTGGTCGAGACGCCGTCGATGACGACGGTGCCGGAGGTCGGGCGGTCCAAGGCCGCCATGCAGTGCATCAGTGTGGACTTGCCCGAGCCGGAGGGCCCCATGATCGCGGTCAGCCGGCCCCGGTCGAAGTCGACACTGACGCCGTCCAACGCGTGTACCTGTGCGGTGCCCTCGCCGTAGACCTTCGTCAGATCCATCGCCTGGGCCACGATCGGCGACGTGTCGAAGTCGCCGGCAGCCACCTCCGGCTGTCGTACTGATGCCTCGGCCTTGCGCCCCACCATGCCTCCTGAGCTCGCAGGCCGACACCGGTCGGCCTGTTCGTAGTCGGGACGACAGCTGCCGTCCCGAGTTGGTCCGTGGTCAACACCCTGCGGCCTGACACCACGTCAGGGTCAACGCGCCCACCTCGACGATCGTGCCAGCGCGAGCCGCACCCCGGCATCAGGGCAGGACCCTGACCTGACCCCGAGCCGTCTCGGGGAAACCACCTACCCCTCGGCGTCGCCGGGGACCACGACCAGATGGGCACCCTGCTCGACCAGCCGCAACAGCCCCTCGGCCGGTACCGGAGGCGGTACGCCACCCCATGCCGGGCACAACCCGCGATGATCGCACCAGTCGCACAGCTTGCTGGGGGAGGCTCGCCAGTCACCCGAGGAGGCTGCCCGCTCGATGGCCGCCCACAGGGCCGTCAGCTTGCGCTCGGTGGCCAGCAGGTCGGCCTCGTCCGGGGCGTAGCGAAGCATCTCGCCGCTGCCCAGGTAGACCAGCTGCAGCAGCGCGGGGACGGTGCCGTGCAGCCGCCACAGGACCAGCGCGTAGAACTTCATCTGGAACAACGCCTTGGCCTCGAAGGCCTCTCGAGGGGCCCGGCCCGTCTTGTAGTCGACCACCCGCATCCGGCCGTCGCCGGCCACGTCGACCCGGTCGACGTAGCCCCGCAGCATGAGCCCGTTCTCGAGCGTCGTCTCGACGTAGAGCTCACGGTGGGTGGGCTCGAGCCTGGTCGGGTCCTCCAGGCTGAACCACCGTTCGAGCAAGGTGGCGGCGTCGGTCAGCCAGGCCGCCTGTGCTGCGGCGTCGCCGTCGAAGAGCTTGGTCACCTCGGGTTCGAGCTCGCAGAGCCGTGCCCACTCACCCGGCAGTAGGCCGCAGGCCGCTGCCAGGGTTCGATCGGCCGCCGGCAGGTCGAACAGCCGCTCGAGGACGGCGTGGACGACGCTGCCCCGAACCGTCGCGGGAGAGCGCACCTCGGGCAGCCGGTCGACGACCCGGAACCGGAAGAGCAGCGGGCACTGCATGAAGTCGCCGGCGCGGGAGGGGGACAGGGCCGTGGGTGCCATGGTGAGCACTGTAGGCACCTGCCCCGACAACCGGACCTGCCCGCCGTGACCACCCCGCGCCGACGACAGAAGTGCCTGCGCCGGCCCCGCCGCAGGATCGAGCACCTACGATCGACCGATGAGCACGACCGTCGAACTCGCCACGCCGGCGCCACCGGCGGGGCTGCGGGTCGGCCAGGTGCTGGGGGTGCCGGTCCACCTGCACCCGTCCTGGTTCGTGGTCACCCTCCTGATCACCGTCCTCTACACCGGGCAGTACTCGGCGCTCGGCCTGCCGCAGCTGTCGGCGGCCGGGGCATGGGGGGCGGGTCTGGCGGCGGCGGCGCTGCTGCTGCTCTCGGTGTTCCTGCACGAGGTCTCCCACGCCCTGGCGGCGCGACGGCTGGGCAGCCCGCCCACCCACATCACCCTCGACCTGTGGGGCGGCCACACCGGGTTCAGTGCCGAGCAGCCGACGCCGGTCAGCAGTGCCCTGGTCTCGCTGGTGGGCCCGGCCACCAACGCACTGCTGGCTGCGGTGGGCTGGTCGCTGCGAGAGCCGGCCCTGGACACCTCGGTGGTGCTGGGGCTGCTGACCTACAGCTTCACGTACACCAACCTGTTCGTCGCCGCCTTCAACGCCCTGCCCGGTCTGCCGCTCGACGGTGGCCGGGTGCTCGAAGCGCTGGTGTGGCGCGTCACCGGCGACCGCCTCAAGGCCACCGCGGTGGCGGGTTGGTGCGGGCGAGCGGTGGCTGTCGCCGTGCTCGCCTGGGCCGTCGGCCTGCCGTTCCTGCAGGGCGGGACGCCGGCCGTGGCGACCACCCTGTGGCTGGGCCTGATCGCTGTCATGCTCTGGCGCAGCGCCGGCGCCGCCATCGGCTTCGTCGACTGGCAGCGCCGCACCTCGGCGATCCGGCTGGCCGATCTGATGGAGCCGGTGGTGACCGTGGCGGCCGACCACACGCTGGCCGCCGCCCTCGACGCGGGCCCGGCCTCGGCCGCCGTCCTGCTCGTCGACCCGGACGGCGTCGTCACGGGCGTGCTCGACCGGGCAGCCGCCGCCTCGGTGCCTGCGGACCGGCGCGCCGACGCGGCGGTGTCGATGGTCTCCTCGGCCCTGGCGCCCTCGGCGCGGCTGCCGGTGGGGGCTGTCGGCAGCGACCTGCTGGAGCTGCTGCGGGCCGATCCGCAGCCTCGATACGTGGTCCTCGACGAGTCGGGGACGCCGGTGGGCCTGCTGCGGTGGCAGGCGGTGGCCGATCGGATCGGTACCGTCTGAGCCGTGAACGCATCCACCGCAGGACCGACGACGCCCTCCTCCGGCGAGCCGACGATCGCCGAGCCCACCGGGGCGGCCGCCCGGCGTGGCCCGCTACGGGCCGGCGACCGGGTCCAGCTGACCGATCCCAAGGGTCGGATGCACACCATCACACTCACCCCTGGCCAGCAGTTCCACACCCATCGGGGCTACTTCGGCCACGACGACGTCATCGGTCGCCCCGAAGGCTGGGTGATCACCAACACCGCGGGGGTGGAGTACCTGGTGCTGCGCCCCTTGCTGTCCGACTTCGTGCTGTCGATGCCGCGCGGCGCAGCCGTGGTCTACCCCAAGGACGCCGGCCAGGTCGTGGCCATGGCCGACATCTACCCCGGCGCCCGGGTGGTCGAGGCGGGAGTCGGTTCCGGGGCTCTGACGATGTCACTGCTGCGCGCCGTCGGTGACGGCGGCTCGGTGCACTCCTACGAGCGGCGGCCCGAGTTCGCCGACATCGCGCGGGCCAACGTCGAGACCTTCTTCGGAGGGCCGCACCCGGCCTGGCAGCTCACCGTGGGCGACCTGGCGACGAGCCTGACCGACGCCGCCGTCGACCGCGTCGTGCTCGACATGCTCGCCCCGTGGGAGTGCCTGGACGCCGTGGCGCCTGCGCTGGTGCCCGGAGGTGTGGTCATCTGCTACGTCGCGACGGCCACCCAGCTGTCGCGGGTCGCCGAGGCGGTCCGCGAGGACGGCCGGTTCACCGAGCCGACCGGGTGGGAGTCGATGGTGCGGGGCTGGCACCTCGAGGGACTCGCCGTCCGGCCGGAGCACCGGATGGTCGGCCACACCGGGTTCCTGATCACCACCAGACGCCTGGCGGACGGCATGGCCCCGCCCGTGCGGCGCCGCCGTCCCGCCGCCACCACCCGGGACGGCGGCGAGGAGGTGGAGCAGGCCTGGGCCAACTGGACCGGGGAGGCCGACTGGACGCCCGACGAGCTGGGGGAGCGCCCGGTCTCGGCCAAGAAGCTGCGCTCCGTGGTCCGTAGCGCCGAGGCCAACACCCCGGCTGCCACCTCCCGGGCCGCGACCGCCGGCGCCACCCCGTCGGGTGCCGGGGACAGCGGCCTCGACTGAGGGTGCAATCGTGACAGCGCGTCGCATGTGATCTACGCCTCGTCGCCCTGCCCCTGCCACCCATCTGGTCCGAGCGGCTGGGCGCGGGCTAAGGTCGAACCTCGGAAGGCCATTGGAGGTGACATCGATGAGTGCACGTGACGACGATCCTCAAGAAGCCCAGCGACTGCGCGACGAGATCCTCCACCTGCAGTCGGAGGTGGAACGGCTGCGAGGCATGCGGGGATCTGCCGGCGATGTCGAGCAGCTGGCCCGCCTGCGCACCCAGGTCAACCAGCTGTCCAGCCAGAACGAGCGGCTGACCGGCACCCTGCGTGATGCCCGCGACCAGATCGTGGCCCTCAAGGCCGAGGTCGACCGCCTGGCGCAGCCGCCGAACACCTTCGGCACGGTGCTGGGCGAGGTCGACGAGGGCACCGTCGACATCATGACCTCGGGCCGCAAGATGCGGGTGACGGTCAGCCCCACCGCCGAGACCTCTGGCCTGACCCCCGGCCAGGAGGTTCTGCTCAACGAGACCTACAACATCGTCGCCGCCCGGGGCTTCGAACGCAGCGGCGAGCTGGTGATCCTCAAGGACCTGCTGGACGACGACCGCGCCCTGGTCGTCGGCCGGGCCGACGAGGAACGGGTGGTCATGCTCGCCGAGTCGCTGCGCGGACAGCGGCTGCGGATCGGCGACGGGTTCACCTTCGAGCCCCGCTCGGGCTACATCTACGAGAAGATCCCGCGCGCCGAGGTCGAGGAGCTCGTCCTCGAAGAGGTGCCCGACATCAGCTACGAGGACATCGGCGGCCTCGCGTCGCAGATCGAACAGATCCGCGACGCGGTAGAGCTGCCGTTCCTGCACCCCGACCTGTTCCGTGAGCACGGCCTCAAGCCGCCGAAGGGGATCCTGCTCTACGGGCCACCCGGGTGCGGCAAGACACTGATCGCCAAGGCGGTCGCCGCCTCCCTGGCCAAGAAGGCGGCCGAGGCCAAGGGGCTGAAGGAGGCCAAGAGCTACTTCCTCAACGTCAAGGGCCCCGAGCTGCTCAACAAGTACGTCGGTGAGACCGAGCGCCACATCCGGCTCATCTTCGCCCGGGCGCGCGAGAAGGCTTCGGAGGGAACGCCGGTCGTGGTGTTCTTCGACGAGATGGACTCCCTGTTCCGCACCCGCGGCTCCGGGGTCAGCAGCGATGTCGAGACCACCATCGTGCCGCAGCTGCTGAGCGAGATCGACGGTGTCGAGCGGCTCGAGAACGTCATCGTCATCGGGGCGTCCAACCGGGAGGACATGATCGACCCCGCCATCCTGCGCCCCGGCCGGCTGGACGTGAAGATCAAGATTCAGCGACCGGACGCGGAGGCGGCGCTCGACATCTTCACCAAGTACCTGACGGCGGACCTGCCGTTGCACGCGGACGACGTGTCCGCCAACGGGTCGGACCCCGCCGCCACCGTCGATGCCATGATCCATCGCACCGTCGAGCGGATGTACTCCGAGACCGAGGAGAACCAGTTCCTCGAGGTGACCTACGCCAACGGCGACAAGGAGATCCTCTACTTCAAGGACTTCAACTCCGGAGCCATGATCCAGAACATCGTGGACCGGGCGAAGAAGACCGCGATCAAGGACCTGCTCGAGACCGGTCACCGCGGGATCCGGCTCGACCACCTGCTCGCGGCCTGCGTCGACGAGTTCCGCGAGAACGAGGACCTGCCGAACACGACCAACCCTGACGACTGGGCGCGGATCTCGGGCAAGAAGGGGGAGCGGATCGTCTACATCCGCACCATCATCCAGGGCAAGCAGGGCACCGAACCGGGGCGGACCATCGACACGGTCGCCAACACCGGGCAGTACCTCTGAGCTCCACCACCCGCACCGGCCTGCTGTGGGCCCTGCTCGGCGTCCTGCTGTTCTCGTTCTCGGTGCCCTTGACCAAGGTCGCCGTCACCGGTTTCGACCCGTACCTGACCGCCGTGGGCAGAGCCGTGATCGCGGCCGCGCTGGCCGTCGTGCTTCTGGGCGTCAAGCGGGTGCCCCTGCCCGGCCGCACCCAGCTGCGGCCGCTGCTGTTCACCGCGCTGGGGGCCGTCTTCGGTTGGCCGATCCTGCTCGCCCTGGCGCTGCAGCGCACCACGTCGGCACACGCCGCCGTGGTCGCCGCCTTCATGCCGTTGACGACCGCGCTGATCGCGGTGCTGCGCACCCACGAGCGGGTCAGCCGCCAGTTCTGGATCGCCGCCGGGTGCGGGACGGCGGCCCTGGTCGCCTTCGCCCTGGCCCGCGGCGGCGGCCAGGACGGCGACCTGGTCGCCGACGCCCTCGTGGTCGGCGCCGTCCTGGCGTCGTCGTGGTGCTACGTCGAAGGGGCCTCGGTGACCCGCACCATGCCCGGCTGGCAAGTGATCTCGTGGGTGGTGGTGCTGGCGCTGCCCATCACGCTGCCCGCCACCGTGGCCCTGCTAAGGTTCTCACCACCCCGGGCGAGCGCAGCGGCCTGGGCGAGCCTGGTGGCCCTGGGGGTCTCGTCGATGTACCTGGGCTTCTTCGCCTGGTACCGCGGGCTGGCTCAGGCCGGGATCGCGATCGGTGGGCAGGTGCAGCAGCTGCAGGCACTGCTGACGCTGGTCTGGTCGGCCTGGTGGTTGCACGAGCAGGTCTCGCCGGTCACGATCGCGACCGCGCTCGTGGTGGTCGGCTGCGTCACCTGGGCGGTACGGGCCCGACGGCACCCGCCCGGGCGCTGACGGCCCGCCAGCCGAGCATCAGCAGAGCCAGCACCAGGGTGGCCACCACCACGAACGAGGCCGGGATCGCCCGACCGGTGCTCAGATGGCGCACCACCATGCCGACGACGACCGTCGAGGCCAGCACCGTCAGACCCGACCGCACCGCCTGCGGCGGTCGGCGACGTGCGAGCAGCACCAGCCAGCCCGCCGCCGTCCCCACCAGGAAGGGGGCCGCGGTTGCGGCTACGCCGCCGAGCCAGGTGCCCTCGTCGTGCGAGCTACGACCCAGCACCACGAACAGCAGCACTGCCGTCAGGTCGGCCAGGGCGCTCAGAACCGTCTGCCGTCGCATCGTCCGATTGTGGCAGCCCTCGGTGCATGCACCGGCCCCGGCCGGGACCGCGCGGGTTCGGCGTCCGGCCCGCCTCATAGGGTGAGCCCATGGGCGCGCGCCGAATCATGGGCATCGAGACCGAGTACGGGGTCTCTGCTCCCGGTGACCCCATGGCCAACGCCATGCTGCTGTCGAGCCGGGTGGTCAACGCCTATGCCGTGCCGCTCGGCAGCCGGGCCGGCCGGGCCCGGTGGGACTACGAGGACGAGGCGCCGCTGCGGGACGCCCGCGGGTGGGACCTCGCCCGCGACCGCGCCGACCCCAGCCAGCTGACCGACGCCCAGGACGACCCCGCGATGGCCAACGTGATCCTGACCAACGGGGCCCGGCTGTACGTCGACCACGCCCACCCCGAGTTCTCGACCCCCGAGGTCAGCGGTCCGCTCGAGGCGGTGCGCTTCGACAAGGCCGGCGAGGCCGTGATGCGCGAGGCGGTGCGCCGCATCGCCGCCTCGGGGCTGGGTGCTGTGAACCTCTACAAGAACAACACCGACAACAAGGGCGCCTCGTACGGCACCCACGAGAACTACCTGATGTCACGACAGACACCGTTCGCCGACATCGTGCGGCACCTGACGGGGTTCTTCGTCTCGCGCCAGGTGTTCGCCGGTGCCGGACGGGTGGGTCGAGGACAGGACGGCGGCGGGGTCGGCTACCAGCTCAGCCAACGGGCCGACTTCTTCGAGGTCGAGGTGGGTCTGGAGACCACCCTCAAGCGCCCCATCATCAACACCCGCGACGAGCCCCATGCCACGGCGGACCGGTTCCGCCGGCTGCACGTGATCATCGGCGACGCCAACCTGTGCGAGGTGGCCACCTACCTCAAGGTGGGCACCACCGCCCTGGTGCTCGACCTGATCGAGGCCGGTGGATTCACCGCCGAGCTCGCCGTCGAGCGGCCGGTCGCGGCCCTGCACACCGTCTCCCACGACCCTTCGCTGCAGGCGACCGTGCGGTTGCGTGACGGTCGGCAGGTGACCGGGGTGCAGCTGCAGTGGCTGTACTTCGAGCAGGTCGCTGCCTTCGTGCAGTCGCAGTACGGCGACGACGCCGACCCGACCACCGTCGACGTGATGCACCGCTGGCAGGACTTGTTGACGCGTCTGGAGGCCGACCCCATGAGCTGCGCCCGCGAGCTGGACTGGGTCGCCAAGCTGCGGCTGCTCGAGGGTTTCCGCGACCGCGAGACCCTGGGCTGGGGTGCGGCCCGGCTGCAGCTGATCGACCTGCAGTGGGCCGACGTGAGACCCGAGAAGGGTCTCTACCACCGCCTGCTCGAGCGCGACCTGGTCGAGCGCCTGGTCCCCCCTGACGAGGTCGTCAGCGCCATGACCGAGCCGCCCGAGGACACCCGCGCCTACTTCAGGGGGCGTTGCCTGGCCCAGTACGGCGAGCACGTCGCAGCCGCCTCCTGGGACTCGGTGATCTTCGACGTTCCGGGCCAGGGCTCGCTGCAGCGGGTGCCGACCCTCGATCCCTACCGGGGCACCAGCGAGCACGTCGGTGCGCTGCTCGACAGCTGCCCGGACGCCGCCTCACTGCTACGGGCACTCGCGGGCGGTGGGCGCCCCGCCTAGGATCGACGCACACGCCCGTCGTCCCGCCAGCTCGTCGTCCATCAGCACGTCCACCCGCCCCTCGTCCCAGCAGCCGGAGGCAGCCGTGAGCGGTCAGGAGCAGCACCAGAGCCGACCCACCGACCCAGGTGACGACGGTGCGGACGCCCCACCGCCGCCGCCCCAGGGCCAGGCCCACACCAGTGACGCCGAGGTCGACGCGTTGCTGGACGAGATCGACGGCGTGCTCGAGAGCAACGCCGAGGAGTTCGTCAAGGGGTTCGTTCAGAAGGGTGGCCAGTGACCCGCACCGACCCGCGTGACGCGGCCGGGGCCGGACGGCTCCCGGCCGCGTTCCTGACTCCGGGCTCGTCGTCCTTCGCCGACTTCCTGGCCGACCACGCCTCGCACCTGCTGCCCGGCCGACGCGACCTGCCGGTCGGCACGCTGCCCCAACTGCCGCACGCCACGACGATCGTCTCGCTGGCCTTCGCCGACGGCATCGTGATGGCCGGCGACCGGCGGGCGACCATGGGCAACCTGATCGCCCACCGCGAGATGGAGAAGGTCTACCCCGCCGACGCCTACTCCTGCGTAGGGATCGCAGGCACCGCGGGGATCGCGGTCGAGCTGGTACGGCTGTTCCAGGTCGAGCTCGAGCACTACGAGAAGATCGAGGGCGCGCTGCTGTCCCTCGACGGCAAGGCGAACCGGCTGGCCACGATGCTGCGTGCCAACCTGCCGATGGCCATGCAGGGTCTGGCCGTCGTACCGGTCTTCGCCGGCTTCGACCTCGAAAAGAGCCAGGGTCGGATCTACTCCTACGACGTCACCGGTGGCCGCTACGAGGAGCACCCGTACCACAGCGTGGGATCCGGTTCGGTGTTCGCACGCGGCTCGCTGAAGAAGCGCTGGCGCCCGGACCTGGCCTCGGCCGAGGCCGTCCGGGTCGCCGTCGAGGCACTGAACGACGCCGCGGACGACGACTCGGCGACCGGCGGCTCCGACGAGCAGCGCCGGATCTACCCGGTGGTCGTGACGGTCACCGAGTCGGGCTACCACCGGGTGCCCGAGGACCAGCTCGCCGCCGTGGTGTCGAGCCTGCGCGAGGAGGGCCCCCGGCCATGACCATGCCGCCGTACTACGCCTCTCCCGAGCAGATCATGAAGGATCGGGCGGACTACGCCCGGCGCAACGTCGCTCGGGGCCGCCCGGTGGTGGTGCTCGCCTACGCGGGCGGGATCGCCTTCGTGGCCGAGAACCCGTCCCGCTCGCTGCACAAGATCAGCGAGATCTACGACCGGATCGCGTTCGCGGCGGTCGGCAAGTACAACGAGTTCGAGAACCTGCGGGTGGCCGGGGTCCGCTACGCCGACCTGCGGGGCTACTCCTACGACCGGGCCGACGTGACGGCCAGGGGGCTGGCCAACGCCTACGCCCAGACGCTGGGCACCGTCTTCACCACCGAGGCCAAGCCGCTCGAGGTCGAGATCGCGGTCGCCGAGGTGGGTGCCGCCCCGGGCGGTGACCAGATCTACCGGCTCACCTACGACGGATCGGTGGGCGACGAGGGTTCGTTCGTCGCCATGGGCGGGCAGGCCGAGGCGATCTCGGCGGGCCTGCAGGAGTCCTGGCGCGAGGACCTGTCGCTGTCCGAGGCGCTGACCCTGGCGGTGTCGCTGCTCGCCCGGGACGCCACCTCCGGCACCGTGCGTGAGCTGACGCCGTCCCAGCTCGAGGTGGCGATCCTGGACCGCCACCGGCCGCGGCGGTGCTTCCGGCGCCTGGCCGGCCCCCTGCTCGAGCGTCTGCTCACCCCCGACGACCCGATCACCGACGCGCCCCCCACCGACGACCCGCGGCCGGGGATGCACGACACCCTGACCGGGGAGGGCGAACCCCCGGACGTCGAGACGACAGACGTCGAGACGACGGACGCGGACGAGCCCCACCCCTGACCCCGAACCACCCACGCCCGGTGCCCCCCGCCTACAGTGGAGGTATGGGTGACGTCGGCATGAGCACAGGTCTCGACCGGCGGATCTTCGGGGTCGAGACCGAGTACGGAGTGACCTGCGCCTTCGGGGGGCAGCGCAAGCTGAGCCCCGACGAGGTGGCCCGTTACCTGTTCCGCAAGGTCGTGTCCTGGGGTCGTTCCAGCAACGTCTTCCTGCGCAACGGCGCACGCCTCTACCTCGACGTCGGTTCGCACCCGGAGTACGCCACCCCCGAGTGCGACGACGTGCGCAACCTCGTCATCCACGACCGGGCAGGGGAGCGGATCCTCGAGGGCCTGCTCATGGACGCCGAGCGACGACTGCAGGAGGAGGGCATCGCCGGCGAGGTCTACCTGTTCAAGAACAACACCGACTCGGCGGGCAACTCCTACGGCTGCCACGAGAACTACCTGGTCAGCCGCCAGGGCGAGTTCGGCCGCCTGTCCGACATCCTGATCCCGTTCCTGGTCACCCGCCAGCTGCTGGTCGGTGCCGGCAAGGTGCTGCAGACCCCACGGGGTGCCACCTTCAGCCTGTCGCAGCGCGCGGACCACATCTGGGAGGGCGTCTCGAGCGCCACCACCCGGTCCCGCCCCATCATCAACACCCGCGACGAACCGCACGCGGATGCCGAGAAGTACCGCCGGCTGCACGTCATCGTCGGCGATTCCAACATGTCCGAGACCACCACCATGCTCAAGGTGGGCGCCACCGACCTGGTGCTTCGCATGCTCGAGGCGGGCGTGGTGCTTCGCGACCACACCCTCGAGAACCCGATCCGTGCCATCCGTGACGTCAGCCAGGACCTGACCGGTCGCAAGCAGCTGCGTCTGGCCAACGGCAGCATCACCAATGCGCTGGAGATCCAGCAGGACTACTTCGAGCGGGCCCGCGACTTCGTCGACACCCACGACATGCAGTCCGAGACCGTCAAGCGGGTACTCGACCTGTGGGAGCGCGGCCTGCGCGCGGTGGCCACCGGCGACCTGGGGCTGGTGGACCGCGAGCTGGACTGGGTGATCAAGCATCGGCTGATCGAGCGCTACCAGGCCAAGCACGACCTGCCGCTGTCGTCCCCCCGGGTGGCCCGGCTCGACCTTGCCTACCACGACATCCACCGCGGACGTGGCCTGCACTACCTGATGCTGCAGCGTGGTCTGGTCGAGCGGGTCTCGGCGGACATCGAGATCTTCGAGGCCACCGTGGTGCCGCCGCAGACCACCCGCGCCAAGCTGCGGGGCGACTTCGTCAAGCGGGCGCAGGAGCGGCGGCGCGACTTCACCGTCGACTGGGTGCACCTCAAGCTCAACGACCAGGCGCAGCGAACCGTACTGTGCAAGGACCCGTTCCGGTCGGTCGACGAGCGTGTGGAACGGCTCATCCAGAGCATGTGAGCGGACGGTCGAACCAGGGCTACCTGACGGCGGGGCGCGGCCCAACCCGGCAGTCCCATTAGGCTGCATTCCCATGCGCCTCAGCGACCCGCCGGCCCTGAACCAGGCCCCGACCCGGCGTCCGGGCCGGACCGGGCTGGGTGCCGGCCTCGCCGGCTGGTTCGCCGCCCTGGTCCTGACGGGCTGCTCCGCCCTCACCGGGACGTCGGCCACCACGTCACCGACGGCCGCCGCCGACCTGGACGCCGCGGTGATCACCGGCGCCGTGGGGCAGGAGCCGACGATCGCCGTCCCCATGCCCTTCAGCACCGAGTCGACCAAGAAGCGGGTGCTCGTGCGCGGCAGCGGCTCGACCATCTCGGCCAAGCAGCGGGTCACCATCCAGTACGTGGGGATCAACGGCGTCGACGGCAAGACGTTCGACACCACCTGGACCAAGCGCCCGGTCAGCTTCCTGCTCACGGACACCACGGCGGTCAAGGGGCTGGTCACGAGCCTGGTCGGGGCGCAGGTGGGGGACCGGTTCGCGGTCGCGATCCCGCCCGCCGACGGCTACGGTCTCGACGGTCGCCCGGCTGCCGGCATCGGTCCCACCGACACCATCCTGCTGGTGGTGGACGTGATCTCGGCGCGAACCATCCTGACCCAGGCCACGGGCACCGCGGTGGCCCCGAAGGCAGGGCTGCCGGTGGTCGGCCTCGACGGCGCCAAGCACCCCAAGATCACACTGCCCGCGGGGGCGCCGCCGGCGAACCTCGTCGTCCAGCCCCTGATCACCGGCACCGGACCCAAGGTGACCAAGGGATCCCAGGTGACCGTGCAGTACACCGGGGTGCTCTGGCCCGGCGGCACGGTGTTCGACAGCTCGTGGACCCGGCCGACCGCCTCGACCTTCACAGTGGGTACCGGCCAGCTGATCAACGGTTGGGACACCGGCATCCTGGGGCAGTCCGTCGGCAGCCGGATCCTGCTGGTGATCCCGCCCGACCGCGGCTACGGCGCCGAGGGCTCACCCACGTTGGGCATCAAGGGCACCGACACCCTGGTGTTCGTCGTCGACGTCCTCGACGTCGCCTAGCAGCACAGCCGTTCCTCACCGCAACCCCCCCGAGCCGACCGGCACCACCTCACGACGAAGGAGACCACAATGAGCCAGGACGTCAGCGGCCGCAGCCGCCCCGAGATCGAGTTCCCCGAGGGTGACCAACCCGGCGACCTGGTCACGGTCGACGAGATCGAGGGAGAGGGCGCCGTCGCCCAGCCGGGCATGACCGTGCGCGCTCACTACGTCGGGGTCGCCTGGTCGACCGGGGAGGAGTTCGACGCCTCGTGGAACCGGGGGCAGCCGCTCGACTTCAGGCTCGGAGTCGGCCAGGTCATCGCCGGCTGGGACCAGGGCATCGCCGGAATGAAGGTCGGTGGCCGCCGCAAGCTGGTCATCCCGCCGCACCTGGGCTACGGCAGCCGAGGCGCCGGCAACGCGATCCGCCCGAACGAGACCCTCATCTTCGTCGTCGACCTCGTCGACGCTCGCTGATCCGGTCGTCGACGCTCGCCGACCTAGGCCCGGGCGACCAGTCGGGCGGCGTGCCGACCCGCTGCCGCTGCCGACAGGAACAGGGCCGGGTCCTGCTCGAGGCCGCGCCCCATGCTGGACAGTCGCACCGGGCAGGCTGCCAGTGCCGGCTCCAGTCCGTCCAGCTCGACCTCGACCAGTCGGTGCGGCCCGGACGGCGCCGCCAGGTCGGCGGCCTGGGCGCGCACCAGCGTCCCGAAGTCACCCGGCAGCACCGGGACGGCGAGGTCGGCCGCGGCCAGGGCCACCCGCCCGTACGCCGTGCGGCTGTGGTGCGACACCCCCTGGTGGCGCGGCCGGGGGTCGGCCTGCGAGACCCGCAGGCAGGCCACCGGCCGCCCCTTCAGGGTGGCGACGGCGTTGACGGCCTCACCGGCCGCCACCCCTGAGAACCCCCAACGGGTGCCGCTTCCCAGGTTGCCGGGACCCTGCGCGACCACGGTCACGTCGGCGCCCACCACATGCCGCGCCGCGAGCAGGCCGGTGTGCACCGTGACCGCCTCGAGGTCGCCCCCGAAGGCCTGACCGACGGTGATGCAGCTGCGAAGCCAGCCGGCAGCCCGCAGTTCGCTGACAGTGCGCGAGTACCACGCGGGCAGGCAGGCCCCGTCGGTCATGACGTAGGCCACCGTCAGCCCGGCCTGCTCGGCCCGCAGCCCGGCCAGCACCGCAGGCAGTGCCGAGTGCAGGTCGGCGACGACCACGGGCATTCCCAGCAGGTCGTCGGCGTCCCGCAACAGTTCGTGGTGGGGGGACTGCTGCTCGTCGACCCCCAGCACCATCGCCTGCAGCGGGGTGTAGCGGGCCTTGACGAGGTGTCCCGCAGCGTTCTCCAGGTCGACCGGCAGCCGTTGCGGCAGGGCCACGACCAGGGCATGGCCACCGGTGCCGAGTCCGGCGTCGAGAGCGGCGGTGTTCAGCAGCACCAGGTCGCCTGCCTCGGGACGACCGACCAGGGTGGGGTAGGCCAGGGCCCGGCACCGGGTCGGCTGCGCGGCCCCAGGCTCGTGGACGTCGACGGCGTACTCCGCCGTCCCGTCCCACTGCCTGACGAGCTCGACGACCCGACCCTCACGCCAGCCGATCACGGCACCTCCCGGTCGGGCCCGCCACGCTCGGGTAGCGTTCCCCTCGATGTCGTCGAACCGTACCGAACGGCTGCTCAACCTGGTGATCTGCCTGCTGTCGACCAGCCAATGGCTGTCGAAGGAGCGGATCCGCCGGGCCGTGCCCCAGTACGCCGACTGCGGGTCGGACCTGGCCTTCGACCGCATGTTCGAGCGTGACAAGGAGGACCTGCGCGAGCTGGGCATACCGGTACGCACCGGCAGCCACCCCAGCTGGTTCGACGACGAGCAGGGATACCGCATCGACCGGGACGCCTACGCCCTGCCCCCGATCGAGCTGACCACCGAAGAGGCCACGGTGCTGGGACTGGCCAGCCGGGTCTGGCAGCAGGCCAGCCTGGCCGGACCGGCGGCCCGGGCGATGGTCAAGCTCGAGGCGATGGGGGTCATCGTCGACGAGTCGAGCCTGGTAGGGGTCGAGCCGCGGGTGCGGGCCACCGAACCGACGTTCGACGATCTCTATGCAGCGACCCGGGACCGGGCCCCGGTCACCTTCAGCTACCGCAAACCGGACGGTCAGGTCGACGAACGTCAGGTGGAGCCGTGGGTGCTCACCAGCCGGGGCGGCTGGTGGTACCTGGTCGGTCACGACCGGGTGCGATCCGCCTCGCGGGCGTTCCGGCTGTCCCGGATCGAGGGCGGGATCCGTCGGGCCGGGCCGGCCGGCAGCATCATCGTCCCCGCCGACATCGACTCCTCGGCTGTGCTGCCGCCGGTGGGTGGCGAAGGAGACCGTCGCACGGCCCGGTTGCGGGTGCAGCAGGGGAGGGGTGCGACGCTGCGACAGCGCGCCACGGCCGTCAGCGTGGCCGAACCCGGGTGGGACCTGGTCGAGCTCGCGGTGGGGGACCGGCGGCGACTGTCCGAGGAGCTTGCCGGGCACGGGCCGACGGTCGTGGTACTCGACCCGGCCGACCTGCGTGGGGCGGTGGTCGAGCTGCTGCTCGGCTCCCTGAGCGCCCACCCGTCGCCTCCGCAGGGCTCCTCGAGCGCCTCCAACCCCTCGGACGTCGACGGCGAAGCGGTGCCCTCATGACCACCGTGTCGGCGACGGTGCGGCTGTCGCGACTGCTGGCGATGGTGCCGTGGCTGTTGTCGCACCAGGGCGTCCCGCTGAAGGAGGCCGCCGCCCACTTCGACGTGACGGTCGAGGAGCTGGTCAAGGACCTGGAGCTGCTGTTCGTCTGCGGCACCCCCGGTCACATGCCGGACGACCTCATCGAGGCCGAGTGGGAGTCGGGCCACGTCTACCTGGGCAATGCCGACACCATCGCCACCCCCTTGCGGCTGGGGATGGACGAGGCGATCGCGTTGATCGCCGGTCTGCGCACCCTGGCCGCGGTGCCGGGGCTGCATGACGGCCAGGCGGTGGCCTCGACCCTGGCCAAGCTGACCGAGGCGGCCGGTGAGGCGGGCGCCGCGGCCGCCTCGGTGCAGGTGGACCTGTCGCGCCGGGTGGTCGAGCCGGTGCTGGCCACGGTGCGCGAGGCCCTGCAGCGACATCGCCAGGTGCATCTGACCTACCTGGTTCCGAGCCGCGACGAGACCACCGAGCGCGACGTCGACCCGATCCGGCTGCTCAACGTGGCGGACCAGTGGTACCTCGAGGGCTGGTGCCACCGGGCCGAGGACGTGCGCCGGTTCCGGCTCGACCGCGTCGTCCAGGTCGTGCTGCTGGACCGGGCGGCCGAGCCCCCGCCGACCGCCGCCGCCCTGGCGGGCGAGACCATCGAGAGCCCGGACGCCCTGTTCACCCCTTCGGTGGACGACGTGCTGGTCACGGTGGCGTTGTCGCCCCGGGCCCGCTGGATCGCCGAGTACTACCCGGTCGAACAGGTGGACGAACAGCCGGACGGCGCTCTGCTGGTGCGGTTGCGGGCCACACAGACCGGGTGGCTGTCTGCTCTCGCGCTGCGCCAGGGCTCGGACCTGCGGGTGGTCGAGCCTTCCTGGTTGGCGGAGCGGGTTCGTTCCCTTGCCGCGCAGGCCCTTTCGGCCTACCCGGACGTCGCCGGCGACGCGATCAAGGCCTAACCCTCAACCTGACATCCACCGTTCCGCTGATATCTGGTCTCACCCCCCGCCGGGTTCGTGTCGCGCCAGGGGTGCCCGCCAGCCGGCTGACACGATGACGTGGTTACCAAGAGTGCTCAAGAGTCGCAGAGCGCGACCGACGGGAACGGCACAACGGCAGGGAAGCCAATGTGAACCTCCCTACCGGACATGGACAGCCGACAGAAAGATGCGGGAGGTGCAACGACCATGACGACGATCAAGGCGTCGTGCCCGAGTTGTGGTGATGTCGAGCTGACCCCCCAGCAGGTGCGCCTGGTGGTCTGTTCGGTGAAGACGTGGTCGTACTACGCCTTCACCTGCACGACCTGCCTCGAAGAGATCCGCAAGCCCGCTGGGCGGGATGTGGTGGCGCTGTTGATCTCTGGCGGGGTCGTTGCCGAACCGTGGGCCGTGCCCGCGGAGGCGCTCGAAGAACACACTGGGCCGACACTGTGCTACGACGACGTTCTCGACTTCGCGCTCTGGCTCGACAACGCCGACCTGGTGGCCGCAGCGGCCGCAGGCACGGGACCGTCGCACCGGCGCCCGGCGCCGGAGAACGCTGCCTGAGGCTGCTTGCAGGGCGACGAGGACCAGAGCCACTAGCCTGCCGTCATGACCTGGTGGGCCTGGACTCTGGTCTTCGTCGTTCTCGTGCTCGGGACCGCCCTGGTGGGCTACCTCCAGCTACGCACGCTGTGGCGCAAGGTCTCGGCCCTGCTGACCGAGCTCGGGGCAGCCGCGGGCCGGCTCGAGACCCTCAGCGACCGCCTGGCCGAGCTCCAGGCCCTGGCACCGTCGCCGCCCACCTCATCCGTGTTCGACGACCCGGCCGTCCTGCGCCGCAGACGCGACCGGGACATCGCCGACCGGGTGCGCCGGGGCCGGACGGCTGCCCGGCGGCAGACTCCGCACTGACATCGGGCGCGATGTGCGTACGATGGCCTGGACGGTCACCATCGACGCAAGGGAAGCCTCGAGATGCTGTTCAGAGCCCTGGAACCATGGCACCTCCTGATCATCCTGCTGATCGTGGTGATCCTCTTCGGGGGCAAGCGGCTGCCTGACGCGGCCCGTGGCCTGGGCAGGTCGTTGCGGATCCTGAAGTCCGAGGTCAACCAGATGCACGACGATGCCCCCAAGAGCACCGCGCCGGCTCCGCTGGAGGGCAACGTGATGCCGTCCACCGAGAAGCCGACGACCCAGCAGCGCGACGCCTGACCCGCGGTGGCCCGACCGTCGTCGAGCCGGCGTGACCCCGAAGGCCGGATGTCGCTGCGGGACCATCTCGCCGAGCTGAGGAACCGGCTGGTGAAGGCGGGCCTGGCGATCATGGCCGCCTCGGCCGGGGGCTGGTACCTGTTCTCGCCGCTGGTCAAGACCCTGCAACAGCCCCTGAACGACATCGCCGCCGAGAACGGGATCACGGCCCAGCTCATCTACGGCGACATCATGCAGGCCTTCAACCTGCACATCCGGATCGCCGTCTACCTGGGCCTCGTCCTGGCCAGCCCGGTGTGGCTGTACCAGACCTGGGCCTTCGTGGTCCCCGGCCTGACCCGCAAGGAGAAGCGCCGGGCGTTGGCCTTCGCGGCCGCCGGAACGCCTCTGTTCCTGGCCGGGATCTACATCGGCTGGCTGGTGGTGCCGAACGCCGTCAGGTTCTTCAGCGGGTTCGCCGTGCCGGGGACGGCGGTGCTGCCCCAGGCCGATGCCTACCTCGACTTCGTGACCCGCCTCCTGCTGGTGTTCGGAGTCGCCTTCCTGCTGCCGCTGGTGCTGGTTGCCCTCAACCTCGCCGGTGTCCTGCCGGCCACGGTCATGGCCAAGAGCTGGCGGATCTCGGTCTTCGCGATCTTCTTGTTCGCCGCCGTGGCGGCTCCTTCCGCCGATGCCGGGTCGATGCTGGCCCTGGCCTTCCCGATGGTGGGGCTGTACGTGGCCGCGGTCGGGGTCGCGACCCTGTTCGACCGACGCAAGGCCCGCAACGACCCGTTCGCCGGGCTCTCGGACGACGAGGCGTCACCGCTGGGCCCGGACGCCGGCGTCGCAGGGGCCGAGGGTCCGGGACCGGTGGCCGCGCTCGACAGCGTCGAGCCGGTCGAGCCACCCGGCCCGCTGGGCGAGCGGGACGGCGTGAGCGCCGGTGCCCCGGTCACCGACGCCTACGATGACGTCCTGTGACACATGTCGTCCTGGCGGTGAACCCCACCGCCGGTCGCGGGTACGGCCGCGGCGCCGGAGAGCATGCCCGTGACCAGCTGAGCTCGGCCGGCATCGGGGTCACCGTGCTGACCGGCGACAGCGGCCCGGCCCTGCGGCACCAGATCACCGACGCCCTGGGTGCCTCACAACCCCCGGACGCCCTGGTGATGGTCGGCGGCGACGGGGCAAGCCATCTGGCGGTCAACGCTCTGGCCGGCACCGACGTGCCGCTGGGAATCGTGGCCGCCGGCACCGGCAACGACATCGCTCGGTGTCTGGGGCTGCCTGTCCTCGACCCCGGCGCCAGTGCCGACATGGTGACGGCTGCCCTCCTCAGCGGGCAGCGCCGCCAGGTGGACACCGTGCACTGCCAGGGCTCGGTCGACCGATGGTTCCTGGGCACCCTCAGCGCAGGCTTCGACGCCCTCGTGAACGAACGGGCCAACGGGTGGGCCTGGCCCCGCAACCGGATCCGGTACGACCTGGCGATCCTGCGCGAGCTGCCGGTGCTGCGCCCCCGGCGCTACCGCCTGGTGCTGGACGACGAGGTGCTCGAGGTCGAGGCCCTGCTGGTGGCGGCCGCCAACACCCCGGACTACGGCGGCGGCATGAAGATCTGCCCCGACGCCCAGACCGACGACGGGCTGCTCGACGTGCTGATCGCAGCACCGATGACCCGGCGGGCGTTCGTCAGGCTCTACCCGCAGGTCTACCGCGGTCGCCACGTGAACCATCCCGCAGTCACCATCCGCCGGGCCGCCCGGGTCGAGATCGCCTCCGACGACGGCATCGTCGGCTACGCCGACGGCGAGCGTCTCGGCCCGTTACCGCTGTCGCTGACGGTCGCCCCGGGCGCACTGCACGTCCTGGCCCCGCCGACGTCGGCGTGAGCACCGACGGCGACAGCCCCGCTCAGAGCTTCGCCCGGGCCAGGCGCAGGACGGCTGCCGACCGGACCGAATTGGCCCGGTTCGCCCAGGAGTACCCGTTCGGCCTCGACGACTTCCAGCTGCAGGCCTGCCAGGCACTCGAGGCCGGCCGTGGGGTGCTGGTGGCGGCGCCGACCGGGTCGGGCAAGACCGTGGTCGGGGAGTTCGCCGTCCACCTGGCCCTGGCGACCGGGCGCAAGGCGTTCTACACCACCCCGATCAAGGCCCTGTCGAACCAGAAGTACACCGACCTGGTGGCCCGCCACGGCGCCGACCGGGTGGGGCTGCTGACCGGCGACAACACCGTCAACGGCGAGGCCCCGGTGGTGGTGATGACCACCGAGGTGCTGCGCAACATGCTCTACGCCGGCTCGCACACCCTGACCGACCTGGGCTTCGTCGTGATGGACGAGGTGCACTACCTGGCCGACCGGTTCCGGGGCGCTGTCTGGGAGGAGGTGATCATCCACCTGCCCGAGAACGTCAAGCTGGCCTCGTTGTCGGCCACCGTCAGCAACGCCGAGGAGTTCGGCGCCTGGCTCACCGAGGTCCGTGGTGACACCGAGATCGTGGTCAGCGAGCACCGCCCGGTGCCGCTGCTGCAGCACGTGCTGGTCGGGCGTCAGCTCTACGACCTGTTCGGCGAGCGCGGCGTCAACCCCGAGCTGATGCGGGTCGCCGACCGTGACCGCACCGAACGTGGGGTCGGTTCCTGGCGCGGCGGCGGCCGGGCACGACGCGGCCGCGACAGCGGGCCGCCCCGTCGAGGCGGGCGCGGGCCGGGGCGGGCCGACGTCCTGATCTCACTCGACCAGGCCGGGCTGCTGCCCGCGATCACGTTCATCTTCAGCCGCGCCGGCTGCGACGCCGCCGTGTCGCAGTGCCTGGCGGCCGGCATCTGGCTGACCACCACCGAGGAGCGGGAGCGGATCCGGGCCGAGGTCGACCGTCGGTGCGCCGCGATCCCACCCGAGGATCTCGACGTCCTCGGGTTCTGGTCCTGGCGCGAGGGCCTCGAGCGCGGGGTCGCCGCCCACCACGCCGGGCTGCTGCCGACCTTCAAGGAGGTCATCGAGGACTTGGTGGCCGCCGGCCTTGTGAAGGCCGTCTTCGCCACCGAGACCCTGGCCCTGGGCATCAATGTGCCGGCCCGCAGCGTGGTGCTCGAGAAGCTGGTCAAGTGGAACGGCGAGACCCACGCCGAGGTGACCCCGGGGGAGTACACCCAGCTCACCGGTCGGGCCGGACGGCGCGGCATCGACGTCGAGGGCCACGCCGTCGTGCTGTGGCAGACCGGACTCGACCCCGAGGCCGTCGCCGGCCTGGCCTCTACCCGTACCTACCCCTTGCGCTCCAGCTTCCGTCCCACCTACAACATGGCCGTCAACCTGGTCGACCAGGTCGGACGCAACCGGGCTCGCGAGATCCTCGAGACCTCCTTCGCCCAGTTCCAGGCGGACCGGGCGGTGGTCGGGCTCTCGCGTCAGCTGCTGCGGCACGACGAGGCGCTGACCGGCTACACCGAGGCGATGACCTGCCACCTGGGCGATTTCGCCGAGTACATGGGCCTGCGACGAGCCATCGCCGAACGCGAGACCGCGCTGTCGCGCCGTGATGTGACCCAGCGCCACACCCAGGCGCAGCAGTCGCTGCAGCAGCTGCGGCGCGGTGACGTGATCCGGCTGCCCTCCGGTCGTCGCACCGGCTGGGCGGTGGTGGTCGAGGTGGGTGCACCCGGTCGCGGCGCCCCGCTGACCGTGCTCACCGCCGACCGCCAGGTGCACCGGCTCACCGACGACGAGCTGACCCACGTGCTCAGCCCACTCACCCGGGTGCCGGTGCCGGCATCGTTCAGCCTGCGCAGCCCGCAGGCTCGGCGTGACCTGGCCTCGACCTTGCGCAACGCCCTCGGGGCCGCCGCCACGACCACGACCGTCCCGGAAGACGGGCCAAGCGGCGAGCGGCAGCGGCCGACGACACCGAGCTCAGTCGGCTGCGCTCCCGGATGCGGACGCACCCCTGTCACGGCTGCGCCGACCGTGAGGACCACGCCCGCTGGGCCGAGCGTCACGCCCGACTCGCCCAGGAGGCCGCCACCCTGCGCCGCCGCATCGACGGTCGCACCTCGAGCATCGCCCGCACGTTCGACCGGGTCTGCGAGCTGCTCGACGAACGCGGCTACATGGACGGCGAGACCGTGACCCCGGCCGGGCAGCGCCTCAAGCGCATTTACGGCGAGTCCGACCTGCTGGTCGCCGAGTGCCTGCGGGCGGGGCTGTGGTCGGGTCTGGACGCCGCAGCGCTCGCTGCTTGCGTCAGCGCCGTCGTGTTCAGCGCTCGCGGTGACGACCGCGGCCAGTCCGAGCGTCAGATCCCCAACCCCAAGCTGCGAGAGGCGCTGGCCCAGACCTCTCTGGCATGGGCCGGGCTCGAGGAGGCCGAGCGCCGGATCGGGCTCGACGTCACCCGTGAGGTCGACCTCGGCCTGGTGATCGCCATGCACCGGTGGGCGCGCGGGCAGACCCTCGAGCGGGTACTGGCGGACGGCGACCTGACGGCCGGCGACTTCGTGCGCTGGTGCCGACAGGTGATCGACCTGCTCGGCCAGATCCAGAAGGCCGCCGCCGACGCCCCGGACGGTCAGGTGCTGCGCGCCACCGCCCAGCAGGCCGTCGAAGCGGTCCGCCGCGGCGTGGTCGCCTTCTCGTCGGTCGCCTGAGCGATCAGGCCGACATGGCGGTGACCACCCGGGCCACCGAGGACTCCAGGTTCCAGCGCGTCGCAAGCAGCTGCAGGTGCTCGTGGTCGGGGGGCGTCAGGGGCAGGGCATCGTCGAAGCCGGGCAGGTCGCCGTCCCGCAGTACCCGCACGACGCCAGGTGCCCGATCCAGGTAGTCCGTTCCCTCCACGAGGCGCCGCAGCACGGCCGGTGACAACCGGGGATCGCCGGCCACGGCCGCCGCGCGGACGGCAGCCAGGCTGCCGAACCGGCCGAGCAGGGACGCCGCCGTCTTCTCACCGATCCCGGCCACTCCCGGCAGCCCGTCGCTGGCGTCACCGCGCAGCACCGCCATCTCGGCATAGGCATCACCGGTGTCCACCCCGTACACGGTGCGCAGGTGGCCCTGGTCGACGACCTGCAGGTTGCGCACCCCCTTGCCGGTGTAGAGCACCCTCACCCCCAGCGCGTCGTCCACCAGCTGGAACAGGTCGCGGTCGCCGGTGACGATGTCGACGTCCGCCACGGTGCCCGTCGTGCGGGCGGTGGCCACGGCGCGGGTCGCCAGCACGCCGATGACGTCGTCGGCCTCCATACCGGTCGCGCCCACCCGCGCGATCCCCAGGGCTGCAAGCGCCTCGACGATGATCGGCACCTGCACGTTCAGGGCCGGTGGGCTCTCCTCTGCGCCGGTCGCGACGTCCGAGACCCGGTGGGCCTTGTAGGACGGCAGCGCCTCGACCCGGAAGGCCGGGCGCCAGTCGTCGTCCCAACAGGCCACCAGCCGGTCCGGACGGCGACGAGACACCAGCGTCGCGACCATGTCGAGGAAACCCCGGACGGCGTTCACCGGGGTGCCGTCGGGAGCGGTCATCGACTCCTTCACGCCGAAGAAGGCCCGGAAGTACAGGGACGCCGAGTCGAGCAGCAGCAGGTGGTCACTCACAACGCGATCCTGGCACACCGGAGAATCGGTGAAGTCCCTGCAATAACTGCAGACCGCCGGGCCCGGCTGCCGTAGCCTTCGCGCTGTGGAGGACATCGACCGGCAGATCCTTCGGCTGCTGTCGCAGGACGGCCGCATGAGCTTCACCGATCTGGGCCGCGCGACCGGGCTGTCGACCTCGGCGGTGCACCAGCGGGTGCGTCGCCTCGAACAGCGCGGAGTGATCCGTGGGTACACCGCCGTCATCGATCCCGACGCGATCGGGCTGCCGCTGACGGCGTTCGTGTCGGTGACCCCGCTCGACCCGGCAGCCCCCGACGACGTGCCCGACCGGCTCGCCGGGCTGCCCGAGATCGAGGCCTGCCACTCCGTCGCGGGCGACGAGAACTACATCCTCAAGGTGCGGGTGCCCACCCCTGGCGACCTCGAGGGCCTGCTCAGCCGGATCCGGTTCGCCGCAGGAGTGACCACGCGCACCACCATCGTGCTGTCGACCCCGTACGAGTCCCGGCCGCTGCCCACCACCGGCGACTGAGTCGCCGGATCGCACCGGCGATCAGTGCTGCTGGGTCGCCCACCACGCCTGGCCCTCGGCGGGCAGCGTGTCGATCGGGTCGAAGTAGGGGTAGGTGCGGGTCAGTGCATCGGAGTCGTCCGCCTCGATCGAGGTGCGGTAGTTCTTGGTCCACCCCGAGACCCCGCGCACCCGGTCGTAGTCATGGGCCTGGTGCACCCAGCGCTTGCCGACGAACGGCACGTCGCAGACGATCCGCGGGGTCGCGAACCCGGGCAGGTAGCCCATGATCCCGTGCTGCAGCTCCTGGGCGTGGGCGAGGGAGACCCGCCAGTGCTCGGCGAAGGGGATCATGTCGCACATGTAGAAGTAGTACGGCGTGATCATGGCGCCGTCCTGCAGCGCGAAGCACAGGTCGAGCAGGTCGTCGACCTCGGCGTTGACCCCGCGCATCAGCACGCCCTGGTTGCGCACGTCGCGAACCCCGGCCTCGAGCAGGGCCCGGGTCGCCTCGGCCACCAGCGGGGTCACCGAGGCGGCCGTGTTCACGTGGGTGTGGACGGCGAGGTTGACCCCGCGCGAGCGGGCGGTGCCGGCCACCCGGGCCATGCCCTCGACGACGTCGTCCTGCAGCCAGTGCTGCGGCAGGCCCATCAGAGCCTTCGTGGCGAGCCGGATGTCGCGGATGGTGTCGATCTCGAGCAGCCGCACCACGAACGACTCGAGGTTCTTCCACGGCATGTTCGCGACGTCACCTCCCGAGACCACGACGTCGCGGACGGCGGGGGAGCGGCGCAGGTAGGCGACCATGCTGTCGAGCCGATCGACCGGCTTGAGGTCGAACTTCAGCTTCGAGACCTGGGCCGTGGAGTTGCCGACCAGGTCCATCCGGGTGCAGTGGCCGCAGTACTGCGGGCAGGTGGGCAGCAGCTCGGCGAGCACCTTGGTGGGGTAGCGGTGGGTCAGGCCCTCGGCCACCCACATGTCGTGCTCGTGCAACGAGTCCCGGCTGGAGTAGGGGTGGCTGGGCCAGTCGGTGCGCCGGTCCGAGAACACCGGGATCATGTAGTGACGCACCGGATCGGCCAGGAAGGCGGTTGTGAACTGGGCTCCGGCGGACGGCATCGTCCCGGTCGTGGCCGGAACCATGGTGTTCATCATCTGCGGCGGGACCAGCATCGACATGGTGGCCCGTTCGGCCTGGTCACGCGCGAGGTCCTCGTAGAAGGACTCGTCGAGCAGGTCGCCCATCAGCTCACGCAGCTGGGCGATGTTCTTGATGCAGTGGGCGCGCTGCCACTGGGCGCTGCGCCACTGCTCGTCGGTCACGGCACGCCACCCCGGCAGCCGGCGCCAGTCGGGCTCGACGAGCTCGACCTGGCGGTACCGGTAGGGCTGGCGGGCAGCTGCCGAGGCGGCCGGGTCAGCGGTCACAGGGGCAGACATGAGCGACGTCATGAGGCAAAGATACGGGACAATCTTCTGTTGTTCGACCCCATGGCCGTACGATTTCTCTCATGACACCCACTCGGGAGCAGATTGTCCCCACGGCCTCCTCGTCCACGGCCTCCTCGTCCACGGCCTCCTCGTCCACGGCCTCCTCGTCCGCGACGTCCCCGTCCACGGTGACCACCACCTCACCGATCGGCCTGCACCGGGTGCTCGAGCCCCTCGGGGTGCTGCCGCAGGCGGCCTGGCGACTCGACCCGGCCCCCGAGATCCACCACGACGAGGTCCGGGTCCGGGTCGAGCGCCTCAACCTCGACGCCGCGAGCTTCCGCCAGCTCAGCGACCGTCACGGCGGGGATGGCGACGCCGTCCGGGCGGAGGTGCTCGAGATCATCCGCACCCGCGGCAAGATGCACAACCCGGTCACCGGCTCGGGCGGCATGCTGGTCGGCACCGTCGAGGCGGTCGGTCCCGACAGTCGGCTCGGCCTGGCACCGGGGGAGCGGATCGCCACCCTGGTCTCGCTGACGCTGACCCCGTTGCAGATCGACGACGCCCTCGCACGGTGGGACGGCCGCAGCGAGCAGGTGCCGTGCGACGGCCATGCCATCCTCTTCGGCCGTTCGATCGCAGCTCACCTGCCGACCGATCTGTCCGCCGAGCTCGCCCTTGCGGTGATGGACGTCTGCGGGGCTCCGGCCCTCACTCACCGCGTGGTCGCCAAGTACGTGGCTCAGGGTCGCCCACCGGTGGTGGCCGTGATCGGTGCCGCAGGCAAGAGTGGTTCCCTGGCACTGGCCGCGGCCAGGCGAGGTGGCGCCGCCCGCACCATCGGGATCGTGCCGATACCCACCGAGCGGGACCGCCTCGCCGCGGTCGGCCTCGCCGACGAGGTCGCTCTGGCCGACGCCCGCGACCCGGTCGCGCTGGCGAAGGCGGTCGAGGCCGCCGGTGGCCCCGCCGACATCACGGTCGTGTGCGTCGACGTGCCCGGCTGCGAGCACGCCGCCATCCTGGCCACGGCCGACCTGGGCACCGTCGTCTTCTTCTCGATGGCGACCTCGTTCGCTGCGGCGGCCCTGGGTGCTGAGGGCCTGGCCGCCGATGTCACGCTGATGATGGGCAACGGATATGCAGCCGGCCATGCCGACTTCGCCCTCGACGTGCTGCGCACCACCCCTGCCGCGAGGCAGCTGTTCGAAGCCCGCCTGACAGGGGAGCACGGCGCCAGCCACCCCCCTCGATGAATCGGTGACAGTCCGATCACGCCCGCGACGCAGCGCAGGGGAGCGGACACAATGGGTGCATGAGGACGCTGTACCTGGCCGACGCCGTCTCCGCCCCCGCCGACCCTGGCGCCGCCGCCCTCGTGGTCGAGGACGGCGCCATCACCTGGCTGGGCAGCGCCGCAGCAGCGCAGGCTGACGCCGGCCGGGTCGACGAGGTCGTCGAGCTCGCCGGCGCTCTCGTGACGCCGGGTTTCGTGGACGCCCACGTGCACGTCACCGAGACCGGGCTGGCACTGACCGGTCCCGACCTGGGCGCGGCCCGCTCGTTGGGCGGGCTGCTGGACGCCGTGGCCGCCGCGGCCGCGCGCGCCCCGGGTGAGCCCGTGATCGGGCACGGCTGGGACGAGCGCAGCCTGGCGGAGCGCCGCGCCCCCACCCGCGACGAGCTCGACCGGGCCGCGGGCGGCGCCGCGGTCTACCTCAGCCGCATCGACGGCCACAGCAGCGTCGTGTCGTCGGCCGCCCTCACCCCCGGAGTGCCCACCCTGTCGGGGTGGAGCGCGACCGGCCGACTGGAGCGTGAGGCCAACGCCGCGGTGCGGCTCGCCGTCCGAGCCGGTCTGACCCCGACCCGGCGGCGCGAGCTGCAGCTGGCCGCCCTCCGTGGCGCGGCCGCCAGCGGCATCGTCTGCGTCCACGAGGCCGGCACCCCCACGATCGGGTCCAGGACCGACCTCGCCGAGCTGGTGGCGCTGACCACCACGGACGAGGCCGCGGCCGGCCTGCCTGCACTCGTCGGGTACTGGGGCGAGCTCGCGACGGACGAGACCCACGCCAAGGCACTGCTGGCCGAGCTGCCCACCGGGGTTCGCGGGCTGGCCGGTGACCTCAGTGCCGACGGCTCGATCGGCTCTCGGACGGCCTGCCTGCACGCGGACTACACCGATCAGGCGGGCACCCGGGGCCACGCCTACCTGACGGTCGAGCAGGTGCGTGACCACGTGATGGCCTGCACCGGTGTCGGGGTGCAGGCGGGCTTCCACGCCATCGGGGACGCCGCCGTCGACACCGTCCTGCGGGGGGTGCGGCGGGCGGCCGAACGGGTCGGCCTGGCTGCGGTTCGCGCGGCCAGGCACCGCATCGAGCACCTGGAGTGCCTGGACGCCGAGGGGGTGCGCGACGTCGCCGACCTGGGCCTGACCGCCAGTGTCCAGCCGGTCTTCGACGCGCTCTGGGGTGGCCCTGACGGCATGTACGCCGAACGGCTCGGCGCCGGGCGCGCCGCGACCATGAACCCCTTCGCGGCCCTGCTCGCGGCAGGGGCACCGCTGGCGCTGGGCAGCGACAGTCCGGTGACCCCGTTCGACCCCTGGGGTGCCGTCCGGGCGTGCGTCCGCCACCACGGGCCCGAGCAGCGGATCAGTGTCCAGGCGGCCTTCGAGGCCCACACCCGCGGCGGGTGGCGGGCTGCGGGGGACGACGGCGCCGGTGTCATCGCCGTCGGAGCTGCGGCGACCTTCGTCGCCTGGCGGACGGGTGAGCGGACCGCTCCCGATTCCGGAACTGCCGGCCTGCCTGACCTGTCGGCCGACCAGCCGTTGCCGGTATGCCTGCTGACCGTGCGGGACGGCGCCGTGCTGCACGACGCCCGCTGAGTCAGACCTCGTCGTCCAAGGGTCGCTCGTTGTAGCAGTCCGCCCGGGTCTGAGGCGACATGGCGGCGATCCGGTCCATGACCTGGTCGGTGATCTCGCGCCGGGCGCGACCGGCCCCGCCCTTGACGGTCACAGCCTCGACCCAGGGGGTCGGGTCGACCGCAGGCCCGAACCTGACCGTGACCGGGTGCGGCCGCGGCATGCTCGAGCCCACCGGCTGCACCTTGTCGGTGCCCTGGACGGCGACCGGAACCACCGGCGCCCCCGACTCCATGGCCAGCCAGCCCACGCCGTTGCGTCCGCGGTAGAGCCGGCCGTCCCGGGAACGGGTGCCCTCGGGGTAGATGCCGAACGCGTGGCCGTTGCGCGAGCACACCCATTGCCAGCTCGAGGGAGGCCATCGAATCACGCTGGCTCTCACGGTTGACCGGCACGGCGTCGACGAACCTGAAGAACGCGGCCACCAGCCGGCCTCGAACGCCGCGGCCCTCGAAGTAGTCGGCCTTCGCGAGGAAGCGCACCCGACGTGGTACCACGAGTGGGATGACCACGCTGTCGCTGAAGCTCAGGTGGTTGCTGGCCAGGATCACAGCGCCCTCGGGGGGGATGTTCTCGAGTCCGGTCACCGTGGGGCGCCAGACCACCGTGAAGATCAGCCCCAGGCCCCACCGGGCCAGCACGTAGCCCACCGAGTTGCGCGTGCTGCCCACCCGCCTACCTCCTTGCCGACGGACGACGTCGCTGCGGCGCGAGTCGCCGTCGTCCACCGCCTGCAGAACCCTATCCGGCCCCTCAGCAGCGCCGCTACACTTGCGTTCATTCACGACCATTGCGTCAGTTATTGCGGTCATTCAACTATTGCACCGCAAGACTTACGGTTTCAGAATGGAGGACGGCGCATGGCGCGCGGCGGCAGCCCCATCACCCTCGACCCGCAGGCGGTCCGCAGGGCCAGACAGCTGGCCCGCCGGGCGGCCCTGCCCGTGGTCGGCCTCGCCCGGAACCACACGACGGTGTCGGTCGAACGGGCCACCCTGCGACTGGCGGGCCTGACCGGCGCCGACGCCGAACGGGTGCCCTGGGTCAACCACCTCGTCGACGGCGTCCGCGCCGCCACCGGTCTCGAGCACGGCGTCACCCTGCCGGTCTGGGACGCCCTGGCCCGGGCCGAGGCGCCGGACCTGCTCACCCTTGCCCAGAAGGCCGCCACCGGGGGAGTGGGCTTCCGGGTGCCGAAGGACGCGACGCGCTCCGGGCCGGGCGGGTCGCCCGTGCCTCGATCGCAACCGGGCTGCGTCGCATCGACCGTAACCGTGCCCGGCGCGAGCGTCTGATCGCCACGCACGGCGACGCCCCCCGCCGTCCCTGGATCTACCTGATCGTCGCCACCGGCGACATCCACGAGGACATCCCGCAGGCCCAGGCCGCCGCCCGCGCCGGCGCCGACGTCATCGCGGTGATCCGCTCGACCGGCCAGAGCCTGCTCGACTACGTGCCCGAGGGCATCACCCGTGAGGGCTACGCCGGCACCTACGCCACCCAGGAGAACTTCCGGCTGATGCGGGCCGCCCTCGACGAGGTGAGCGCCGAGCTGGGCCGCTACGTACGGCTGACCAACTACGCCTCGGGGCTGTGCATGCCCGAGATCGCCACTCTGGCAGGGCTCGAGCGGCTCGACATGATGCTCAACGACTCGATGTACGGGATCCTCTTCCGCGACATCAACCCGGTCCGCACCTTCGTCGACCAGCGTTTCAGCCGACAGATCCACGCCCGCGCCGGGATCATCATCAACACCGGCGAGGACAACTACCTCACCACCGCCGACGCGGTCGAGGCCGCCCATACCGTCACCGTCAGCCAGCTGCTCAACGAGACGTTCGCCAAGGAGGCCGGGCTGGCCGACTGGCAGCTGGGCCTCGGGCACGCCTTCGAGATCAATCCCGAGCGTGCCGCGACTCGTTCCGCCTCGAGCTGGCCCACGCCCTGCTGGCCCGCACCCTGTTCCCGAACGCGCCGCTGAAGTGGATGCCGCCGACCAAGCACATGACCGGCGACGTCTTCCGCGGCTACCTGCTCGACGGGTTCTTCAACCTGGTCGGCACGCTCACCGGCCAGGGAATCCTGCTGGTCGGCATGATGACCGAGGCCGTGGTCACCCCCTGGCTGTCGGACCGCGACCTGGCGCTGCAGAACGTTCGCTACGTGCTGGACGCCTGCGAGGGCCTGGCCGAGGACTTCCACCCACCGCGCGGGCGGGTTCATCGCCCGGCGCGCCGACCATGTGCTGGGCGAGGCCGTCGACCTGCTCGAGCAGGATCGTCGAGCCGAGGCGGCCTGCTCGACCGCGATCGCCGACGGCACCTTCGGCCTGATGAAGCGACCGGCCGACGCCGGCAAGGGGCTGGACGGCGTGGTGCGCCGGTCCGAGGACTACCTCAACCCGGCGATCGACCTGCTCGAGGAAGGAGCCACCCGATGACCGCCACGACCTCGCCACCGACTCCGAGCCTGGTGCGACCCTACGGCGACACCACCGGCGACGGCATGGTGCAGGTCTCGTTCACGCTGCCGATCCCGCACTCCAAGCGGGCCGAGGCAGCGGCGGCCCAGCTGGCCAACAAGATGGGCATCGAGCCCGCCCTGGTCGTGCACGCCAGGCCGATGTCCGACGGCTTCACGTTCTTCGTCGTCTACGGCTCGGTCTCGCACCTGGTCGACCTCGACGCCGTCCGGGTGATGGAGCGCGAGTACCCCCTGCTGAGCGCCAAGGAGGTCAACGCGGCCGTCAAGAGCCGCCTGCGGCGCAAGCTCGTCGTCCTCGGTGCCTGCATCGGCACCGATGCCCACACCGTGGGGATCGACGCGATCCTCAACATCAAGGGCTTCGCCGGTGAGAAGGGTCTGGAGTACTACCGCGAGATCCGGGTGGTGAACCTCGGCGCCCAAGTGCTGGTTCCCGAGCTGGTCGAGCGCACCCGGGCCGAGCGCGCCGACGCCGTCCTGGTCTCGCAGGTGGTCACCCAGCGGGACGCCCACCTGCACAACACCCGTGAGATGTCGGCCGCCTTCCGGGAGGCCTACCCGACCGGGAAGCAGCCGTTGCTGGTGGTCGGCGGCCCCCGCTTCGACGAGTCGGCGACCGCCGATCTCGGCGTCGACCGCATCTTCGGCAAGGGCACCACGCCCTCCGAGGTCGCCTCGTACCTGGTACACGCCCTGCTGCCACGCACAGACCGGAGGAGCGCATGACTGACAGTGCCGACCCTCGACTGGGGCTCCGGGTGATGCACCGGCGGTACGTGCCCTACAGCCATGCTCACTACGCAGGCAACCTCGTCGACGGGGCCTACTCGCTGGCCTGCTTCGGCGACGTCGCCACCGAGGTCTGCATCCGCACGGACGGCGACGAGGGCCTGTTCGCCTCCTACCAGGACGTGCAGTTCCTGGCCCCCGTCCGGGCCGGCGACGTGATCGAGGTCGTCGCCGAGGTGGTGGCCGTGGGACGACGCAGCCGGCGCCTCGCCTTCACCGCGACAGTCGTCTGCCGTGGCCGCGAGGGGACCTCGCCGGGGGCCGCCCGAGGTGCTCGACCCCGCCGTCGTCGCGACCACGGCCACCGGCACGGTCGTGGTACCGGCGACCTGAGCCGAGGCGCGTCCGACACGCCGCTCAAATCGGTCCGACACACCCGGCTCGGCCTACTTCACACCCCGTGAGCGGTCGGCCACCATGCCCGCACTGACCTGCAACGATGCCAGCACGCACTGGCATACCTGCAGGTCAGGGGCCAGTTTGACAGGTACAGCCGAGCCACTAGGTTCATGCATGGCCCGGCGCGAAGCGTCGTCCGACCCACCGGCTCGGGGGGCAGTGACCGGGCTCGCAACGTCCCGTAGACAACGGGTGTCGCCCCTCAGCCTGAGGTGCCACGCCCGGCCCGAAGGACGGAGCGGGCCCGGTCAGGTGAGCCGAGCCTTAGTCTTGCCTGGTGCGACCCCTGCCGCCCCTGCCCGCTGCGGTGCTCGCCGCTCTGGGCGGCCTGCTCGTGGCGCTGTCGTTCCCCGGCCCGGGACTGTGGGCCTTGGCGCCGGTGGGCGTCGGGGCGTTCGCCCTGGCCGTCCGGGGGCAGCGGGCCCGCCGCGGCGCCTGGCTGGGGCTGATCACCGGTTGGGTCTCCTACGCCGTCCTGCTGCACTGGACCGGCATCTACGTCGGCAACCTGCCCTGGCTCGCCCTGACCACCCTCGAGGCCGGGTTCGTCGCCGTGACGGGCGCCCTGGCGACATCGCTGTGGCGCCACCGCCACGCACTCGTCGTGGCCGGTCTGGGCGGCCTGTGGGTGCTGCAGGAGGGGCTCAGCTCACGGATCCCGTTCGGCGGCTTCCCCTGGTCACGGCTGGCCTTCTCACAGACGGAGGCCCCCACCCTGGGTCTGGCGGCCCTGGGAGGAGCGCCGCTCGTCTCAGGCGCCGTGGCGGCCGCCGGGGGCGCCCTGGCCGTGCTGGTGGTGGCGGCCGCGGACCTCGCACGCTCCCCGTCCGGGCGGCTGAGGTCGACCTGGCGCGGGCTTGCCTGGCCGGCAGCGACCGCGGTGGCCGTGATGACCGTGGGGGCCACGGTTCCGCGCCCCGTCGACGCCCCGGACGGTGTCGCCGTCTCGGCGGTGCAGGGCAACGTGCCCCATGCCGGGCTCGACTTCAACGCCGAGCGACGGGCGGTTCTCGACAACCACGTCGCTGCCACCAGAGACCTCGCGACGGCGGTCCGGCACGGCACCGTGCGTGCGCCCGGGTTGGTGGTCTGGCCCGAGAACGCCAGCGACATCGACCCGCTGCGCAACCAGGACGCCGCCAGGGTCATCCAGGGGGCGGTCGACGAGGTCGGCGTCCCCGTCGTGCTCGGTGCCGTGCTCGAGGTGCCCCCCGGGTCGACGGCAACGTGCCCCGGGCCCGCGGCCTGCCTGTCGAACACCACGCTGGTGTGGGGCACCACGCGGCCCGGCAGCCGGCCCGGGGGCCCGCTACGACAAGCGGCACCCGGCCCCCTTCGCGGAGTACATCCCGATACGGACCTTCTTCAGCCTGTTCAGCGACAAGGTCGACCTGATCACCCACGACTTCGTCTCGGGCAGCGGCAGCGGGTGCTGCCGGTCTCGGTGGTCACCACCTCGGGCGAGCAGCGAACCCTGCGCCTGGCCGACGTGATCTGCTTCGAGGTGGCTTTCGACGACCTGGTGCACGACGCAGTCAGCGACAGGGCCGACATCATCGTGGTTCAGACCAACAACGCCACGTTCGGGCGCACCGACGAGAGCGTCCAGCAGTTGGCCATGTCGCGGTTGCGGGCCGTCGAGAGCGGTCGCGCCGTGGTACACATCTCCACGGTCGGGGTGAGCGCCCTGATCGGCCCGGACGGGCGCATCCTGGCCAGCGGCGGCCACTTCAGTCGCGACGTCCTGCCGGCAGTGCTGCCGCTGCGCACCTCGACCACCGTGGCCACCCGTCTCGCGGCCCTGCCCGAGGCCTGCCTGGCACTGCTCGGGCTCACCCTGGCCCTGACCGGTCTGCGCCGTCGTCGCCCGGGCCCCGAGCAGTACCCTGAGGCCCGGACCGAGCCGAAGTCTGAAGTGGCCCAGGGAGTGCCTGCGTGAGTGAGACCACCACAGTGCGGGGCAACGGTGTCCTGGTGGTCATCCCCACCTACAACGAGCTCGAGAATCTCCCCGGATCATCGCCCGGGTGCGCGCCAGCACGCCCGAGGCGCACATCCTGGTGGCCGACGACAACAGCCCTGACGGCACGGGCGCGCTCGCCGACGAGCTCGCTCGCACCGACGAGCACGTGCACGTCCTGCACCGACCCGGCAAGCAGGGCCTGGGAGCGGCCTACCTGAACGGCTTCGAGTGGGGCCTCGAGCGCGGGTACCGGGTCATCGTCGAGATGGACGCCGACGGCTCCCACCAACCCGAGCAGCTGCCCCGACTGCTGGCCCGCCTCGACAGCGGATGCGACCTGGTCCTGGGGTCGCGCTGGGTGCCGGGGGGAGAGGTCGTCAACTGGCCGAAGCACCGGGAGGTGCTCTCGCGCGGCGGCAACGCCTACACCCGGGTCGTCCTGGGGATGCAGCTGCGTGACGCCACCGGGGGGTACCGGGCCTTCCGCTCCGACGGCCTGCGCCGGATGCATCTCGAGAACGTGCAGTCCCAGGGCTACTGCTTCCAGGTCGACCTGGTGTGGCGGGCCCTCGAGGCCGGCCTGCAGGTCGAGGAGGTGCCGATCACCTTCGTCGAGCGGTCATTGGGCAGCAGCAAGATGAGCCAGGCCATCGTCATCGAGGCCTTGGCCCGGGTGACCCGCTGGGGAGCCCGGCAGCGATGGCGTCAGCTGCGCGGCACGCTCAAGCGTGCTCGCGTAGCCGCTCGTGATGGTGGATGACCTCGTCGATCACGAACCGCAGGAACTTCTCGCTGAACTCCGGGTCGAGCTGGGCTGAGGCCGCCAGCTGACGCAGCCGGCGGATCTGTCCCTCCTCGCGCACCGGGTCGGCCGGAGGCAGGTCGGTCGCAGCCTTGTACTGACCCACCGCTTTGGTGACCTTGAAACGTTCGGCCAGCATGAAGATCAATGCGGCATCGATGTTGTCGATGGACTGCCGGTAGGCGGCCAACACTGCGTCCTCGCTCACGACCCCAGTGTGCCCGACCGGAACGCCCACCCGACCCGTAACCCCTAGGCGCTGCGCTTCTTGGGCGACCCGGAGCGGGCCCTGCTCGTGAGTGCACCGCTGCGCAGCAGCACCAGACGTTCCTGCAGCAGACTCTTCGAGCTCGGCCCGTGGTACGACGCTCGAGCAGCATGTCCCAGTGGGTGCGCGGCGCGCTTGACCGGCTTGGACTCGGGGGCTCGGCGGCGTCCTCACGCAATGCCTGGCACCGCAGCGACACTCCCACGACGCCGGGACTCGGCCTCGACCGACATCGGGACGACGACGTCATGCCCGGTAGGGCACGTGGTAGGTGACCAGCTGCCGGGCCGCCGGCGGACGCCGGTGTCACTCTCCAGGCTCTGGGCACCCAGTCGGGTACCCCGCATGCTCCGGTCAGCTCGTCATGCTCCTCTCGCGTGCACGTATCGCAGTCGTCACCTGGGGCAACGCCTGACCTGGCTGCCTGTTCCTCCTGGACGGATCGGGCGACATCCGTCTTCGTCTGAGCCAACGCACCGGGGCGGCACCAGGTTCATGCCCCGCCCGGCCAGCTCGGAGCACCCTCAGACGGCGGCGGGTACCTCGTTGCCGGCCTCGAGGATGCCCTCGCGCATGTCCGACCCGGGACGCAGGAGACCCGCCGACGACGAAGAACACGACCAGCGCGACGATCGCGTTGCGGTAGGAGTCGGTGAGCTGGAACACAAGACCGAAGAGCAGGGTGCCGAACCAGCTCGTGCCCCGCTCGGCCGCCTGGTAGAGGCTGAAGTACTCGGCCTCGCGCCCGCGCGGGATCAGCTGGCTGAACAGCGACCGGGACAGCGCCTGGCTGCCGCCGAGCACCAGGCCGATCAGCACCGCCAGCGCCAGGAACAGCCCGAAGCTGCTCGGCCGGCATGAAGTAGCCGAGCGCGACCACGACGCACCAGAGCACCAGGCTGCGCCAGGACCGTCCGCCAGGCGCCGATCCGGGCGGCCAGCCGGCCGAACAGCAGGGCGCCCGCCGAACGCCGACGAACTGGACCACCAGGATCGTGGTGATCAGCTGGCTGCTCGACAGGCCGAGCTGCTCCTGACCGAAGATGCTGGCTGCGGTGATCACGGTCTGGATGCCGTCGTTGTAGAACAGGTAGGCGACCAGGAACATCAACGTGTGCGGGTAGCCCCGCAGGTGGCGCAGGGTCACCCCGAGCTGGCCGAACGAGGCCCGCAGCAGGCCTGAGCCAGTCGACCGGATCGACCGCGACTGAGCGGCCGGTCCCGCAGACCCCCGATAGGGGATCCAGGTGAAGGCGGCCCACCACATCCCGGCGGTCAGCAGGCTGACAGCCGGACCGCGCCTCCTTGGACAGCCCCAGCATGTCCCGGGGCCGAAACCATGCACCAGGTTGACCGCCAGCAGCAGGCCGCCGCCGAGGTAGCCCAGCGCCCAGCCGCGGCTGGAGACCCGTCCCGTTCGTCCGGGGTGGCGATGTCGACCAGGATCGCGTCGTAGACGACGAGGGAGCAGCCCAGAGCCAGGTTGGCGACGATCAGCAGCAGCACGCCGAGCTGCCAGTTGGTGCCCGCTGACCAGCACCATGGCTGCAGCCGCCGCGGCACCCGACCCAGGCGAACCGGCCGAGCAGCGTGCGCCGCGGTCCGGACCGGTCGGCCACGGCCCCGACGACCGGCAGCAGCACGGCGGACAGCAGCGTCGAGAAGGTGATCGCGTAGAGCGCCAACGAGCCGGGCGCCGACCGGGACCCCGAGCACGTTCAGGGCCGTGGGACAGGCCAGGTCGCTGTCCTGACCAGGGCAGGCCGCCCGCTTGGCCACGACGGTGAGGTAGGGGCCGAAGAGCACGGTCGCGGTGGTGGTGACGTAGGCCGAGTTGGCCCAGTCGTAGAAGTACCAGCTGCGCTGCTCCTTGCGACGTTCGACCGGGTCCGAGAGCGGCCCGGCCAGGACGTCGCCGGGGGTGGTCGGGGGGGTGCTCGACATGGCTCTCCTCAGCGACAGTGCTGCCTGGTGGGCGGACGCTATCGCGACGAGGTGCCGGGGGTCATCGCCTTGGCCGTCGCGGCGACGACCCGCATGAGGATCAGCCGCCGAACTCCCAGTGCCAGGCCTCGGGCTTGCTGCCGCCCGGCTCGGCCCAGGCGGGGTGGAACCAGCTGAAGGTGGGGGCGTTGAGCAGCAGCCAGGCATGCTGGCTGGTCGTGAAGGACTCGACGCCGCCGCACAGGTCGGTGGCCGTGCCCCAACCGTGGTTGCTCAGGCCGGGACGGGCCGCGAGGTCGGGGTGCGAGGCGTAGATCGCGACCTGTTCGGGATAGCTGCGGTAGGAGTCCGTCACGCAGATCGGACCGCCGAAGGCCTGCGCGTAGGCTGCGCTGAGCCTGTTGAACGCGAAGGCTGCGTCGGCGCGCAGGTAGTTGCCGGGTGACTGCCAGACCGGGCACAGCACCGTCAACGGAATCTCGCCGTTGGCGTAGGCCGTGGTGTCGCCCCCGACGCAGTCACCGACCGCTCCGGTGACAGCGTTGCCGGTGGCGGCGGCGTTCGACCCGCCAGTCGTCGGGGTGGCAGCAGCGGTGGCGGCAGAGGCCAGTTCGCCCCGCAGCCTCTCGACGACCTGCTGCTGCTGGGCGACGGCGGCGTCCCGCTGCTGCTTCGCGGACAGGGCGTTGGCGACGGCGGTGTCTGCCGCCAGTGCGGCGTCGGCCGCCGCCGCGGTCGCCCGCTGCTGGGTCTGCACCGCCGTGGCATAGGTGTCGACGATCTGGGTCTGGTGCACCCCGAGGATGTTGAGCCAGCCCATCTGGTTGGCGGCGTCCACCTCGTCGCCGGCGCCCAGCAGTGCGGACAGCACCGGGCTCGCCGCCAACCGGTTGCCCTCGGTGTAGGCGTGCCGGGCCCAGCGGCCGAGTGCCACCTGCTGGGACTGCAGGTCGGCACCTGCCTGAGCCAACGCCGCATCTGCCCTGAGCTTGTCCATGCGGGTCTGCTGCTGCGCCTGGGCGGCGACACGGTAGGTCTCGAGGGCGGCCGAGGCGGCCGCCGAGGACTGCTGCAGGGTGCGCTCGGCGGCCGTGACCGCGGCGGAGGCCTGCTTCAGCGCTCGAGCTCGAGCCTCGGCCGCCGCCTCCTCGGGCGTCGGCTGCTGCTCGGCCCCACCGGGGCCGATGCCGCCGATGGGCACCGCGGGTGTGGGGGAGGGGAGGGGGCCGGCGGCTTGGGCCGGGAGCGCCGCCGCCAGGCACAGACCCACGACGGCCATCACACGCAGTGCTCGTGCGCGGTGCATCCGAGCGGTTGCGAGGGTCACCATGGGTAGTACGACCGCTGCGCGGTCACCCTTGATGCGCCGAAGGTGGCCACTTCTGGCTGACCGTACGAGCAGGGGTGGGCCCGGCGCGACGAGCTGCCCACGGTGGTCATGTACCTACAGTGACCACCGTGGCGTCGAACGGCAACCGGTGTCGCCAAACAGTGATCGAAACACTCGTATCGCGACCAGCCACCACCCGCCCGGACCAACCACCAGGACGCGCCACTCACCGTTTCGAACGGCTGCGAGGATCGCCGACGCCCGGGCGCAGGGGCTCAGTCCGCCGCGGGCGGTCGCTGCAGCTGGATCTGGGTCTGCAGATCGGCGAAACCGACGCGGCGGTAGAGGTCGACAGCGTGGTAGCCGGTATCGGCAACGATGACGAGGCGGTCCGCCCCGAACTGCTCGCCGGCGTGGGTGGCGGCCGCACGGAGCAGGGCACCGGCCAGACCGAGTCTGCGGAACTGCGGGTCTGTCTCGACGTGCTGGTAGCGGGCCGGCTGCTCGCCGTCCCAGTTCGTCCCGGCCACCACGATACCGAGCTGGCTCACCAACCGATCGTCGACGAAGGCGCCGAACCAGGCGGCGTCGCCGGTGGCGCACATCGCGCGCTGGGTGGCCTTGCGGGCCACCGCGTAGGTCAGGTGCTCGGCGTCGTCCTGGGAGTCGTCTCGGCAGGCAAGGGCCAAGGTGACGCTCTGCTGCCAGTCGGCCTCGCTGTCCAGCATGCGCACCTGGGCCGGCACCGGCGCATCGGACGGCAGCAGCGACGTGGCGGTCAGGACGATGCTGATGTCAGGCTCGAGGCCGAGCTGCTGGTAGGCCGACACGTCGACCGGCTCGGTCGCGTCGAGGCCCACGGCGAGGTGCTCGGCGTCGGGGAAACAGTCACGAAAGATCGTGATCACCTGTGCCGCAGGCAGTTCGAGATCGCGGACCAGGACGAAGTTGCCCCACCAGAACGTCGGATTGGTGGGGGAGCGGACGACCAGGTGGGTGTCGTGGTCCTCGATCCGACTCCCGCCGAGCCGCAGCAGCGCCAGATCGGTGGCGAACCCGAGCGACCGGGGAGGCGTGAAGGCAGGCATGGCGTCAGTGTGCCCCGCCTAGGAATGCCGAGCCACCACATACAGGCGGTCGGTCGTCTCGCCACGGGCCGTGATGGGACCTCGCAGGTACCACTCGACGTCCTGCAGCCCGAGTGCCGTGACCACGGCGACGACGTCGGCCGGTTCGTGCAGCACGACGTCAAGCTGAACGTCCTGGTCGAACCAGGACGTCAGGTGCCTGACCTCCCGCCCGGCGTGCAGGGCGAGGACGAGCAGGCCGCCCGGTGCCAGTGGCCGCGCCAGCGCGGCGATCGCGGTCGGAAGCTCGGACCCGGCCAGATGGATCAAGGAGTACCAGCCCAGCACCGCACCCCAGCCACCAGCTGTCTCCGGGCGCATCAACCGGGTGAGGTCGCCGACGTCGTAGCGGACGCCCGGGAACCGGGCGCGAGCCTGCTCGACCATCGACGGCGTGAGGTCGATGCCTCGGGCGTCAGCACCGCGGGCGGCCAGATGAGCGGCGACGTGACCCGGACCACACCCGGCGTCGACCACCGCAGACCCGCCGACCTCGGTTACGACGCGGTCGAGCAGCCACCGCTCGAAGGGCAAGTCGTCGAGTTCGGTCGCCAGTGCGTCGGTGTAGGCGGCCGCCACCGCTCCGTAGGTGGCGCGGACCCGCTCGTCGCGCGCCTGGGCGCCCTCGGCGAGCGGCCGCTCCCGATCGACGGCAGGGGCGCCGGCACCACTGGCCCCTCCGGGCGCCCCTGACGGTTCGGGGACCGGACCGAACTGGTGGACCCAGCGGTGATCCTGCTGACCGGGCCGACGCTCGAGGCGACGGACGAGGGGATCGGCCCGCTCGGCGAGCCGGCGCAGGCAGGCCTCGACCTGTTCGCGGTCGTCGAAGGCGTGCAGCCGCTCGGTGCGGGCCTTGAGCTCACCGGGGGTCTGCGCCCCGCGCAGCAGCAGCACCCCGACCACCGCTTTCTCGTCAACGGCGAGGTCGATCACCTCGGTCAGCGTCTGGTGGTACTTGAGCACCCGGCGGCCGGTGTCGGCCCAGACGATCCGCAGCAGGCCGCGATCCCGCAGCCCTCGGGCGGTCCGGTCGACAGCGGGCTCGTCCAGGTCCATCACCGGCTCACGGCTCGAGGTCTGGTTGCAGGCCGTCCGCAGGGCGTTGAGGGTCAACGGATAGGTGGCGGGCACAGTGACCTGCTTCTCGAGCAGGCACCCGAGCACTCGTTGTTCGACGGCATCGAGTTCGGGCAGCTCCACCATGGGCGCCACCCTAGGCGTGTCCGGGCGCCGGGCGGCCGGCGGGTCGGCCAGGCTGGTGCGATGGGTTCTCAGCAGATCCGGGTGCGAGCGGCGGTGCCCGCCGATGCATCGGCCATCGCCGCGCTGCATGTGCGGGCCTGGCAGGCGGCCTACCGAGGGCAGCTGCCGCAGCACCACCTCGACACCCTGGACGTCGAAGCGCGCCGACAACGCTGGCACCGTCATCTCAGTGAGCCCCAGGAACGGTGGGGGAGCGTCCTGGTCGTCGAGATGCCCGGCGCAGCTCTGGCCGGCTTCGTCTCGGTCGGTGCCAGCCGGGACGACGACGCACCGGCGGACTGCGGCGAGATCGCCGCGCTGTACGTCGACCCGTCCAGGATCGGTCGGGGCCACGGTCGGACGCTGATGGCTGCGGCCCTGGAAATGCTGTCGCAGAACGGGTTTCGCCAGGCTACGGTCTGGGCCCTGAGCACCAACCAGCAGGGCAGGCGGTTCTACGAGAGGACCGGCTGGACCGACACCGGCGTCGAGAAGGACGACGAGGTGGCGGGCCTGAGCATCAAGGACGTCAGGTACCACCGCACCCTCGACCCCACCGAACCCCTCCCGACCGATGCACCGCCGACGTAGTTCCAGCGGGGCGCGAACCAGATGCTCGTCGTCCGCTCAGGAATCGACTCTCGTCAGGTTGACTTGACAGTCAGGGGAACCTGACAGACAGTGGGGAATGGCCTACCTGGACGAGCTCGAGTGGCAGTGGACCCTGACGACCGCGGTGGCCAGGTTCGACAACCTGCGTACCAGAGACTCCCTGGCGGCCCTCGAGAACGACGGTGAGAGCGACGAGCCGGACGCCGGCATCATGCCGTTGAGCCGAGCCGAGGCGCTCGAGCTGCTGGCCCTGGGAGAGATCATCGCCCGCAAGGCCGCCTACGGTCGTCAACTGTCGGTTCGTAGCGCCCGATCTGCGGGGGCCTCCTGGGCGCAGATCGGACAGGCACTCGGCACCACCAGACAGTCCGCCTGGGAGGGCCACGCCCGCTGGCTGGACGCCCAGGCGCAGGAGCAGAGCAGAACAGTGGACTAGGGGCGCCGGTGGGCGAACCTCCGCCGACAGTCCCTTGCCCGCAAGGGGCCCTCGACGCCATCATGATCCGACCGGAAGACGGACAGGAGAGGGTGATCGGCATGCGGCGACACGGGATCAGGCAGCGCATCGCTGCAGGCCTCGCCACGGTGGGGTTGGCTCTCGGCGTAAGCCTGGCGACAGCAACTCCCGCCAACGCGGCGATCGTGTACCGCCACGTCTACGTCCACGTGACATGCAACCCGGGGTACTACCCGAGCGCTACGTACGCCGGGAACTACTGGCAGTACGTCACGTACTACGGATACGACGGCTACTACTTCCACTGGCAGGTAAGGCTGGACACCGGCATCGCACCGTCGCAGAAAGCAACGTTCAACGGCTACTGCAACGGCCTCTACGGCCAGCCGCAGTACCGTAAGTCCCCGTCGGCGAGCGTCACAGTGGCCGCAGCGACAGGTCCCTCGTACTGGAGGTTCATCTGAACTTCAGTACTGGAGGTTCATCGGAACTTCAGACACAGGAGTGACGCCGATAATCGACATTATGTCAACTAACCCGAACCCGAACCGGGCCTCCCTCCCGCGCCGATCCGGCCATGACGCTCCCCGCCCGGCGCCTATGCCGACTTTCTGGATTGTGGCTAGTATCGCCTCAGGCAATGTGGCTACTTGAGGAGTGGGTGTGGAGATCGGCATCCGTGAACTGAGAGATGCTCTCAGTCGCTACCTCGACGAGGTCCGCTCGGGTCGGACGCTGACAGTCACCGATCATGGTCGACCCGTGGCCAGGATCGTTCCCGTCCAACGCCCCACCCGCCTCGAACAGCTCCGAGCCGAGGGCCGGGTGGTCAGCGGCAGTCAGCGCAAGGAGCCGGCCCCCGATCCCGTGCAGGCAGACGGCATCGCCTCTGACCTGATCGACGACCAGCGGCGGTGATCGCGTACGTCGATACGTCGGCCTTCGTTCCGTTGGTGCTGGCAGAGCCCACCAGCGCCGCCTGTCGACGACTGTGGGACGACGCCGACACCGTCGTGTCGAGTCGGCTGCTCTACGTCGAGTCGTCGGCTGCCCTGAACCAGGCGCACCGGCTCGGCCGCCTCACCGATGACCATCTCGGCCGAGCCAGGCACCTGGTCGAGCAGCTCTGGACGCAGCTCGATGTCGTCGAACTCGACGCCGAGCTGGCCGTCCGGGCAGCGACCCTGACCGGTCCGCATGCCCTCCGCGGGTACGACGCCGTCCACTGTGCATCAGCCCTGGCGGTCCAGGACGCCGACCTGGTGGCTGCGGCCGGCGACCGTCGGCTCCTGGCGGCGTGGCACGACCTGGGGATCGCGACCTTCGACACTCACCAACTGCACCCATAGCCAGCAGTCGACCGGCGGTGGCTGCGGGCTACTCCCCCGCGAAGGACAGGCCCAGGGCGGCCAGGGCCGGGCGTAGCCTCTCGATCGCGATCGGACCGACCCCGTGCAACGCCAGCAGGTCGGCGACACCGACGCCGGCCAGGCTCTGCAGGGTCGTGAACCCGGCCGCCGTCAGGGCGCGGCTCGCCGGGGCGCCGATCCGGGGCAACGGCGTGCCGGACGGCGGCGCCGCGCGCTCGCGCACCGGACCGTCGGCGTCCACCACGGCCGCCCCACGAGGCGAGAGCCGGTAGCCGATGTCGAGGGACTCGGTCAGTCCCAGCTCCTTGAGCTTGCGGACGTCCCGCTTGAAGCTGGGGGTGTCGCGCCCGAACCCGGCCGCCAGGTCGGGCGCCCGGACCCCGGGCGAGGCGTCGATGGCGGCCATCGTGGCCGCCGTCCACGGACCGATCGGCGAGGCGCGGTCCAGCCGCTCCAGCCGGCGCCTGATGTCAGCGATCTCCTCCGGCGACGGCAGCTCGCGGCGCAACGCCGCCCGTGGGTCCTCGCCGCCGAATCGCAGCCCGACGCGGTAGAGCGGGCGGTCGGCCTTCGCCTCGATCAGACGTTGCAGGTCCGCCAGCGACCTCTCCCCCGCCCGACGCGCCTGAGCCGCCGTGACCGAGCTGGGCGCCACCCGGTTCACCGAGACGACCTCGATGACACCGATCGTGGTGCGCAGCCGAGTGCCGACCAGCACCCGGGGACGGTCCCAGCGGCGGAAGGCCAGGTCGACGTCGCCGCGGGCGATGGCGGTCAGGGTGGCCGGGCGGATCATCATGAGGTCACCGTCATGGCGTCAGAGTCTGCCGGACGATCCAGTGGTGCTTGCCCACCTGACGCGATCGCTCGAAACCCTGCTGCTCGAACAGAGCCAGCGAGGCGTTGTACATCAGGCGGCCCTGCACCTCGCGGCCGGCGGTGTCCTCGGGGCAGCTCTCGACCACCCCTCCCCCGAGCGCCCGGATCTGCTGCAGCGCCCCTGCCAGGGCGATGGCGGCCACCCCCCGGCCCCGCTGGTCCTTGTCGACGAAGAAGCAGGTGATGCGCCAGTCGGGCAGCTCGACCAGCCCCTGCTCGTAGGCCTTGCGGTGCTTGATGCGGGGCAGCTCGGCGGGCGAGCCGAACTGGCACCACCCGACGGCGTCGTCCCCATCGAGGACCAGGGCGGCGTGCGTCGTCCCGGCGCGCACCCGGTCCTGCTTCCCGGCCCGGTTCTGCGCCGCCGTCGTGCCCCGCCCCACCCCCTCGGGGTGGAAGCCCATGCACCAGCAGCCGCCCCAGACCCCGTTGTGCTTCTCGACCAGCCGAGCGAAGGCCGGCCAGGTGCTCTCGTCGAGGGGGCAGGAGGTGACGTCGGACATGCAGTGTCATCCCTTCGAGGGTGGTGCAGGCCCGACCAGGAAATCACGGGTGCGAGGTCACGCCAAGTCTGGCTACCGTGCGCTCATGAGTCCCTCGCCGCCCTGGCAGCCCCTCACCTTCCGTCGGGTGACGCGGGACGACTTCGCCCTGCTGGGCACCTGGCTCGCCGAGCCGCACGTCAGCCGCTGGTGGAACCACGAGGTCACCCCCGAGGCGGTGGACCGTGACTTCGCAGCCAGCGCCGACGGCACCGAACCGAGCCAGGACCACCTCGTCCTGCTCGACGGCGAGCCGGTCGGACTGATCCAGTACTGCCGCTACGCCGACTATCCCGAGGACGCCGCCGAGCTGGCTCGCATCGTCGACCTGCCGGACGACGCCATCTGCGTCGACTACCTGATCGGCGACGCGCACCTGGTCGGCCGGGGGCTCGGGACGGCGATGCTCACCGCCTTCTGCGCCCACGTCTGGCAGCTGGACCCGGTGGCGTCCTGCATCGTCGTCCCGGTGGTGTCGGCCAACCCGGCATCGTGGAAGACGCTGCTGCGCTGCGGTTTCCGGCTGGTCGGCCGGGGCGACCTCGAGCCGGACAACCCCGTCGACAACCCCTCCCATGAGGTCCTGCGGCTCGACCGGCCGTAGCCGGCCGCCTCAGGCCGGGTCGATCAGGTCGATGAGGTCAGCGAGCAGGTCGGCCCCCGACTGCGGGGTGGCTCCCCCGGTCGGGTTCCAGGTGGCGGCCAGATCGAGGACGACGACCCGCCGGTGGCCATCACGCGTCGGGCCGCCGCCAACACCTGGGACGACGAGGGCCCCGGGGTCACCGGGTAGCCCAGCGCAGCGATCTCGGTGCTGTCGACGACGTCGAGGTCGATGGGCAGCACCAGTGGTCCCGCCGGCAGGTCGTCGGCGTCCGAGACCACGACGACCGGTTCACCGGTCCCAGCCCCACTCGCCCTCGGCACGTGAGACACCGCCCGGTCGTGCACCGCCTGGGCGACCGCCTCGTGCAGGGCGCCGTAGCGTTGCCACTCCCCCGACCCGGGCAGGGCCGGCAGCGCCGTGAGCACGTCGGTCCCGGCAGGCAGCGCGTCACCGAGCTCTGGCAGGTGCTCGTCGAGATGGAACGGGGACCAGGACGACAGCCATGCGTCTCACCCTAGTTCGACCCTGTCGGAGCCCCCGGGCAGACTGACCGCATGCCCGCCGCCCTCCCCCCACCGCAGGTGCTGCTCCGGCCGGTCGTGCCCGACGACCTGCCGGCCTTCCACGACCACCAGTGCGACCCGGTGGCGGCGGCCATGGCGGCCTTCGACGCCCGGGACCGGGCGACCTTCATGGCGCACTGGGCGAAGATCCTCCAGGACCCCGACTGCCTCTGTCGGACAGTCCTGTCCGACGGTGTCGTGGTCGGCAACGTCGTGGCCTTCTACCGCGACGGCGAACGCGAGATCGGCTACTGGATCGACCGGGCCCACTGGGGTCGCGGCATCGCGACCCTCGCCGTGCGGGCCTTCCTCGACGTCGAGACCTCACGCCCGCTGCACGCCGGTGCTGCCCTCGGCAATCTGGGGTCGATCGCCGTGCTCACGAAGTGCGGGTTCGTGCCGGACGGCGAGGACGACGGCTTCGCCCTGTTCGTGCTACCCGCCTGAGTCGTCCTCCCCCAGTTCGCCGACAGGTGCTCCCACCACGTCACCGCCCTCGCGGTAACCCTCGGCGAGCGGGCCACCGACGCGATCGAGAACCTGGTGGACGACGGCGGTCAGCGGCGCGGCGTCGCCGTCCAACGCCTCTCGATGCGCGGTGACCAGTCGGTGGGCGAGGCCCGGGTCGAGCTCGGACAGCCTGCGGTACAACCACTTTCCGCCGCCCTGCCAACGACGGGCGTGCAGCAGCGCCAGCCGGGCGCTGTCCTGGCTCTGCAGCCACACGCCGGCACCGTCGACGTCGACCATCACCCGCCCCTCGGCGCACATGTGCAGCAACGGGCTCGACCGGCGCTGAGTCTCGTCGTCCCAGAACCACTGCGCCGAGGCGTGGGTCTGCACGAAGAGCTCGACCGGCCAGCCCCGCCATCGGATCGTCTCGCGGTACGGCGCCGGGAGCCCCGCCAGCAGTACGACGACGTCCAGATCGGACGCCGGAGTGCGCCGCGAGGTCAGCGCACTGCCCGCCAGGACGACGGCAAGTGCCTCGGGAAACCGTTCTGCCAGGAGGGCCCGAGCATCGCCGATCGGGTCGTCGCCTGCCCTGGTGTCGCCCGCACGGGTCATGACGACGATTCAAGCCGCTCGACCCTTGCGTCCGTCACCTGTTCCGGCGAGCCACCTCAGGGTCGGGATCGACGGCCGGCACCGACGGGGTGAAGTGATCACCCAGCCGCTCGATCGCCAGTCGGGCGAAGGTCTGCTGCTCGGTCACCGTGCGCTCGGAGCGGCCGCGGCCGACGAAGCTCACCGCCCAGTGCAGCAGTGTGGTCACCCGGTGCTTGAACCCGATGATGGAGACGAGATGGACGGCGAGCCAGGCCACCCACGCGAGGAACCCGCTCAGCCGCAGCCGCCCGACACTGGCGACCGCACTGAACCGCGAGATGGTGGCCATGCTGCCCTTGTCGTGGTAGTCGAAGGGTCCCGCCTGTGCGCGCCCACCGAGCCGGCGGCGGATCTGGTCGGCCGCGTAGCGACCGCCCTGGATCGCCACCTGCGCGACCCCCGGGTACCCCTTGAGCGAGATGAGGTCGCCGACCACGAACACCTCGGGGTGCCCAGGCACCGTCAGGTCGTCGTCCACCTTGACCCGGCCGGCCCGGTCGAGCTCGACCCCGGTGCGCTCGGCGAGCATCGCCCCGAGGGGAGAGCCCTGCACGCCGGCGGCCCACACCTTGCACAGGCTCTCGATCCGACGCCGCACCCCGTCGGCGCCCTCGACCTCGACCCCGGTGGCGTCGACGGCCACCACCAAGGTGGCGAGCTGCACCTCGACCCCGATCTGGTTCAGCCGGCGTCGGGCCCGCTCCCCCAGCCGGTCACCGAAGCTCGGCAGTACCTGCGGGGCGCCGTCCAGCAGCACCACCCGGGCCCGGGTCGGGTCGATCGAACGGAAGTCGCGGCGCAGGGTACGGTGCGCCAGCTCGGCGATCTGGCCGGCCATCTCGACCCCGGTCGGGCCGGCCCCCACCACGACGAACGTCAGGGCCCGTTCCACCTCGGCAGGGTCGTCACACAGCTCGGCCCACTCGAAGGACCCGAAGATGCGCCCCCGCAGCTCGAGCGCGTCGTCGATCGACTTCATGCCCGGGGCGAAGGTGGCGAACTCGTCGTGCCCGAAGTAGGACTGGCCGGCCCCGGCGGCGACGACCAGGTAGTCGTAGCCGGTGACGGTCCGGCGGTCGAGCAGGGTGGAGGTGACGGTCCGAGAAGCCACGTCGATGTCGGTGACCGTCCCCAGCAACACCCTGGCGTTGGCCTGCCGGCGCAGGATCTCGCGGGTGCTCGGAGCGATCTCACCCTCGGACAGGATGCCGGTCGCCACCTGGTAGAGCAGCGGCTGGAACAGATGGTGCGTGGTGGCCGCGACGAGGGTGACGTCGACGTCCGCGCCCTTGAGGGCCTGAGTCGTGAACAGCCCCCCGAAGCCCGACCCGATCACCACGACCCGAGGGCGGACGGCGGACTGCGCCGACGCGGACACGTGCGGACGTTCGTTCACGGGGACCTCCAGTGAGGGTTGCCTCACCTCCGTCAACCAGCCCGACGGCCGCAGCCATCCCTTGACGGACGAGCATCGGTGAGAGACCCGTCACTGCTCCCGCACCGGCCAAGCGTCGTCGCTTCAGAACCGGTGGGATCACGTCGATGTCCCACCTGTGCGGCGAGCACCGCCCAGGGCGAAGGAGGGACGACGATGACGGCGACGACAACGGCCGAAGCACCCGAGACGGACGACGAGGACGACGACACCCCGCCGTCCAAGTCCGGCATCGACGCCTACCTGCCCAACCGCCGAGATGCCCTCTGGATGCTCGGGGGGACCCTGCTGGGCGGCCTGGTCGGCTTCGAGGCAGCCGGGGTCAGCCACGGCGAGGCCACCGCCACAGCCCCGGACCGCAACGACGCTACGGTTCTGACCTACAAGCAGGCCCGCGCCGTGCTCGAGGAGGGCAACGCCCGTTACGTTGCCGGAATGCCGCTCCGGCCTGATCAGACCGTGGGCCGCCGCACGGCGTTGGTCGCCGGGCAGCATCCTTTCGCAGCCATCCTGTCGTGCGCCGACTCACGGGTCGCCCCAGAGGTCCTCTTCGACCAGGGCCTGGGAGACCTGTTCGTGGTTCGATCCGCTGGTCAGGTCGTCGACCGCGCCGTCCTGGGCTCACTGCAGTACGGGGTCGAGCACCTGACCCCGCCGCTGCTCGTCGTGCTCGGGCACTCTGCCTGCGGGGCCGTGAAGGCGACCCTCGAGGCCGTGGAGACCAAGGCCAAGGCGTCGGGCACCGCCATCGACGACCTGGTGACAGCGATCAAGCCCTCGATCATCGAGGCCGAGGAGATCGGCACCGACGAGAAGTCGATGCTGGACGTCGCCATCGCCCTCAACGTCGAGCGGGTGGTGGAGTCCTTGAAGGAGGACCACGTCGTCGGGGAGGCGGTCGCCAAGCGCAAGCTGAAGGTGGTCGGCGCCGTCTACGACCTGGCTACCGGGAGCCTGGACTGGCTGTGACGGCGGCGCCGGTCGCGGTACCGGCCGGCGACCCGCGGCGCGCCCGACTGAGCCACCACAACCCCACGAGCGGCAGCACCAGGGGGACGAACAGGTACCCCGCCCCGTAGGCCGACCAGACCGTGGCCCGCGGAAACTCCTGCGGCAGGAGCAGGCTCACCGTTCCGATCACGAGCACCCCGACCAGCTCGACCAGGACCGCCGACCACGCCAGACGGCGCCAGAGCTCACCGCGCCGGACCAACGCCACTGTGGCAAGGCAGTAGACCACGGCTGAGAAGGCCGACAGTGAGAACGCCACCGGCGCCTCGTGCCACTTGAGAGCGATCTGCTCAGCGGCCCTGCCGGTCGCTGCCAGCGCGAACACCCCGTAGACCGCCACCAGGATCCGGCCCTGCTCCCACCGGCGCGAGCTCGCGCCGTCCGGCCGCTGCAGCTCGCTCTTCGGGCGGCCGTCAGGCATGGCCACCGTTCCAGAGGGTCAGCAGGCGGGCGGTCATGACCACGCAGGTGAAGGCGGCCACGGCGATCACGTAGCCGCTGGTCCGCACCCTGTCGGCGAAGGCCCAGGCGGTCGCCAGGGGCATCACCAGCGCGACCCCGATCAGGTAGCCGATGGTGGTGGCACGCTCGGCCGGCTGGTACCCACCGGCCATGGCGACACCGGCGATCACCGACTGCGCCAGCACCACCAACGCCGTCGCAGCGCAGGCCACCAGCTCGGCGATCCCCGGCAGCGTCTTGCGCAATGACGTCACCACGCCCAGCAGGAACGTCACCGACGACATCACGACGACGAGCGTCACCATCCACGAAAGCACGAGGTCACGATCCCACGCCCGCGCAGGCTCAGGGTGACCCGCCCGAGAAGGTCCGCCGCTGCCGACCCTGCCAGCTGCCCGGGACGTAGGCGGCCTGCGACCAGGTGTCGTCCTCGCTCAGGTGCCGGGCACCGCTGACCCCGCTGGCGCCACCCGGCTGGTTCGACCCCGGCTGGTTCGCCCAGGACCGGAAGACGAAGTGGGTGAACAGTCGCTGGTACTCGGTCAGGTAGATGTCGGCGACCCGCTGGACGGCGGGATCGCCCTGCCCTCGGATCAGGACCGAGTTCTCCTCGTTGTCGATCGTCGAGCTGACGGAGTAGTTGGCCGAGCCCGTGATGACGGTGGGGTCCTCCGTCAGCGGGTCGATCAGAATGATCTTGGTGTGGATGAACTTGACCCACGAGTTGAAGCCCGTCAGGCGCTCGGCGGCCCACTGCTCGAGGGCCGGGTGCAGGAGGTAGCTGCCCCACGAGACCCGGACGTCGGGGTCGGTCTGCGGGATCGGGGCATCGACGGGCGGCCGCTTGTCGAGCAGGACCGTCCGTACGACGTCACCAGGGACCGCCAGCCGGTCCCGGAACACCTGGTTCAACCCGAACGCTCCGGTCACGTGGGCGCTCGACGTGGCTGCGGCGAACGCGTCTGCGTACCAGTCGAGCAAGGTGCTGGTTCGCTCTCGCGGCGACAGCACCGTGGTGGCGGTGTCGGGCGGCGGAGCCGTCAGGTCGACCGGGTTGTGCGCCTGCGTCCAGGCCCGTACCGCGGCAGTGGTGTTCTGTTGGTCGGCCAGCACCGCCCAGTAGTCGCCGAACTGGGCGGCCACCACCGGGTCGTGGATCAGATGGCCGACGTTCAGGTGGCCGAAGACCGCACCCTGGGTCAGGTTGGTCGAGCCGGTCCAGACCGCCACAGGGGTGCCGTCGTGGGTGAGGACCAGGAACTTGTTGTGCTGCAGGGCCCCCTTGTTGGGGGCCGTCCGCCAGGTGACCACCGGGTCCAGGCCCGCCGCCGTGACCGCCGCCCGGTTGTCGGCGGCCGTGTGGTCGAGGTCGGCACCGCTTGCCGAGTCACCGTCGCGCCCGTGCACCACGAGCCGGACGTCGACGCCGCGGGACGATGCCTCGGCCAACGCCTGCAGGCCGGTGGCCCAGGTGAACTCGTAGAAGGCCCCCCGCAGCCCCCAGCGGGAGTCGGCGGCACCGGCGACGGTGGCCACGAAGGCCTCCCCCAGCCCCCTCGACAGCCAGGCGAAGGCCGGGTGGCTCTCGTCGACCCCGGCCGGCGGGGTATAGGCACCGAACCGCTTCACGTAGGCCTGTGAGCCGGCCACCCCCCGGTTGAACCAGATGCCGTGCCTGCCGTCGTCCTCGGTCTCGGTCCTGACCCGAGCGGTCGCCGCGACCAGCTGCCTCAGCCGACCCGGTCGCCCACCCCAGGCGACCACCCGGTAGCTGTAGTCGTGGTCCGGCTTGGCCGTGTAGTCGCCCCACTGGAAACCTTGCACCGGTTGGGTGCGCGTCGAGAAGTCCATGCCGGCACCGGGGTTCGGCACCACGCTGGCGAAGGTCTTCATGCCTCGCAGCCAGTACGCCTCGTCCTCGGTGTGGTCGGTGCGGTGGATGCCGAACCCCAGACAGCCGTTCGGGTCGTCCAGGTCGAACCCCAGCAGCACCGTGTGGGTGCCCGCCACCGCGTGCACCCGCAACCCGCCGTGCGTCGTCGTCGCTCTCATGTCTGCCTCCCCTGCCCCTGGCAGCATGTCGCCATGACAACCACTCGTCCAGTCACCGTCGTCACCGGTGGCAGCCGGGGCATCGGGGCGGCCGTCGTCCTGGCCCTGGCGGCTCGCGGCCACGACCTGGTGGTCGGCTACGTCGGCGACGCCGAGGCGGCGGCCCGGACCGCCGGCCAGGCCCGCAATCTGGGCGCCGCGGCCATCGCGGTGCAGGCGGACGTGACCGACCCGGGCGACGTCGTCCGCCTGTTCGAACAGGCCACCGCCCTCGGAGTGGTCACGGGACTGGTGGCCTGCGCCGGACTGACCGCCCACATCGGCGACCTCGCCGACACCCCCGTCGAGACCGTCCGCACCGTGCTGGACGTCAACCTCTGGGGCACGGTGCTGTGTTGCCGGCAGGCGGCATCGGTGATGTCGACCGAGCGCGGCGGCACCGGTGGTGCGATCGTGACCATCTCGTCGGCGGCCGCGACCCTGGGCTCCCCTCACGAGTACGTGCACTACGCGGCGGCCAAGGCCGGGGTCGAGGCGCTCACCGTCGGTCTGGCGAAGGAACTTGCCCAGCAAGGCGTCCGGGTCAACTGCGTGAGCCCGGGACTGATCCACACCGACATCCACGCAGCCGCGGGACAACCCGACCGGCCGACCCGGCTCGCCGACCGGATCCCGCTGGGGCGGGCCGGACAGCCGAGCGAGGTCGCACCGGCCGTCGCGTGGCTGCTCGGCCCCGAGGCCGGCTACGCGACTGGTGCGGTGCTGCGGGTCGCTGGTGGGATGTAGCGATGACCCATGAGCTCGCCCAGGTGAACGTCGCACGCCTGCTGGCGCCTGTCGACAGTCGACAGCTGGCCGACTTCGTCGCCCTGCTCGACCCGGTCAACGCCACCGCCGAGGCCGCCGACGGGTTCGTCTGGCGGCTTCAGACCGAGGCGGGCAACGCCACCTCGGTCGAGGCGTTCCGTTGGGACGCCGCAGGCTCGGCCGGCGTCATCGTCAACATGTCGGTCTGGCGTGACGTCGTGGCGTTGAAGGCCTTCGTCGCCTCCGGGCTGCACCGGGGCGCCATGGCTCGACGTCGGGAGTGGTTCGCCCGGATGCGGGAGCCCTACTCCGCCTGCTGGTGGGTGCCGGCCGGACAGCGGCCGACGACGGACGACGCCGAACGCGCCGTCCGGTCGTTGCGCAGCAACGGGCCGACGGCGCGGGCGTTCAGCCTCGCGCAGCCCTTCCCGGCACCAGCACGCTGAGGCAGGTCACGCAGCCCTCGAGCTTCTCGAACTCACCGATGTCGACGGTGACCACGTCGAAACCGAGGTCGGTCAGCCACTCCGCCGTCAGTGGGGCCGAGGTGGCCATCAGCACCCGGCCCAGGCCGAGCGGCACCACGTGGGCGCCGCCCTCCTCGAACGGCACCCGGATCCCTGACAGCGGTCCGACGTCCACCAGGTCGGGCAGCGCCAGCAACGAGCCGTCCGGCAGCGCCGTCACCGCCGACTTGAGGTGCAGCACCGCCTGCAGCTGCACCGGTACCACGGTGCGCCCCAGCGGGGCCACCGCCGCCCGCAGCTGACGGATGCCCTCGCCGTTGGTGCGCCCACCACGACCCACGTAGACGGTGCGGCCCACCTGCAGCACGTCGCCGCCGTCCAGCGTGGCGGGCTCGGTCAGCTCGACCACCCGCAGACCCTGGGCCAGGGCGGCCGCCCGCGACCCGGCGACCTCGCCCCGACGCGCCAGGGCACCCGGCCGGGTGAGCACGGCCAGATCGTCGACGACGACCATGGTGTCCTCGACGAACACGGCGTCCGGGCAGTCGTCGGCCGGGCCGACCTCGACCGGCCGCCAGCCGTTGGCCGCCAGAGCCGCGACGTAACCCGCGTGCTGGGTGCGGGCAAGGTCGAGGTCGACCGGGCTGCGCTCGATGTGGGTGACGATGCCGTCGGCGAGCCGAGGGCCGGGTGGGCGTACCAGGGCCATCCCTGGGGTCACGTCAGTCACGGGTCAGGCTCCTTCGGCGGGCACGACGACCACCACCAGGTCGCCGCCCTCGACCTGCTGCACCGCGCCGATCGCGACGCCGCTGCACCGTGCCGGCCTTCGGGCGCGGTGATCGCGGCCTCCATCTTCATCGCCTCGATGGTGGCGATGGTCTGCCCGGCGCTCGACCGTCGTCGCCCTCGGCCGACCGCGACGGTGACCACGCCGGCGAACGGCGCGGCGACGTGCTCGGGGTTGGTCCGGTCGGCCTTCTCGGCGGCCGGGACCGTCGACTGGCGATCGCTGCGGTCGCGCACCAGCGACCGGGCGCAGCTGGCCGTTGAGGATGCACATCACGGTGCGCATGCCGCGCTCGTCGGGTTCGGAGATCGCCTCCAGCCCGATCAGCAGCTGCACCCCGCGCTCGAGCTGCGACGCGGTGCTCGTCGCCGCGCCGCAGACCGTAGAGGAACTGATTCGCGTGTCGAGCCGCGACGTGTCGCCGTACAGTCTCGCGGTGCGCCTCGAATTCCTTTGTCGGGCCCGGGGAACAGCAGCCGGTTCAGCGTCGCCTGGCGCGCGGCCCGGCCAGCGCCAGCGCCGCCTCGTCGTCGCGGTGAGCTCGCGGCTCCGGCTTGGCCGGCGCGCGGCCCGGCCAGCGCCTTGGTGCGGAACGGCTCCGGCCAGCCGCCGGGCGGGTCGCCCAGCTCGCCGCGCAGGAACCCGATCACCGAGTCCGGGATGTCGAACCGCGCCGGGTCGGCGGCGAATTCGTCGGCGTCGACGCCCGGCGCCGACCAGGTGCCAGCGCCAGGTCGCCGACCACCTTCGACGACGGCGTCACCTTGACCAGCCGGCCGAGCATCCGGTCGGCGGCGGCGTACTTCGCCTCGATCTCCTCGAACCGGTCCCCCAGGCCCAGCGCGATGGCCTGCTGGCGCAGGTTCGACAGCTGCCCGCCGGGGATCTCGTGGTCGTACACCCGCCCGGTCGGCGCCGGCAGCCCCGACTCGAACGGCGCGTACACCTTGCGCACCGCCTCCCAGTACGGCTCCAGGTCGCAGCACCGCGCGCAGCGACAGGCCCGGTGTCGCACTCGGTGTGCGCCGCGGCGGCCACGATCGCGCGACAGCGCGGGCTGGCTGGTGGTGCCCGCCATCGGCGCGCTGCGCCCGTCGACCGCGTCGACGCCGGCCTGCCACGCCGCCAGCATAGGTGGCCAGCTGCCCGCCGGGGGTGTCGTGGGTGTGCAGGTGCACCGGCAGGTCGAACCGCGCCCGCAGCGCCGTCACCAGCGTCGTGCGCGGCCGGCGGCGCGCAGCAGCCCGGCCATGTCCTTGATCGCCAGCACGTGCGCGCCGGCGTCGACGATCTGCTCGGCCAGCTTCAGGTAGTAGTCCAGGGTGTAGAGGTTCTCGGCCGGGTCGGACAGGTCGCCGGTGTAGCACAGCGCGACCTCGGCGACCGCGGTGCCGGTTTCGCGGACCGCGTCGATCGCCGGGCGCATCTGACTCGACGTTGTTGAGCGCGTCGAAGATGCGGAAGATGTCGATGCCGGTGCGCGGCCGCCTCGGCGACGAACGCCGTCGGTGACCGTCTCCGGGTACGGGCGTGTAGCCGACGGTGTTGCGGCCGCGCAGCAGCATCTGCAGGCAGATGTTGGGCATCGCCTCGCGCAGCGCGGCCAGCCGCTCCCACGGATCCTCCTTCAGGAACCGCAGCGCCACGTCGTAGGTCGCGCCGCCCCAGCACTCGATCGACAGCAGCTGCGGCGTCATCCGCGCGACGTACGGGCGCCACCGCCAGCAGGTCCGTTGGTGCGCACCCGGGTCGCCAGCAGCGACTGGTGCGCGTCGCGGAACGTCGTGTCGGTGACACCCGACGGCCTGCGGCTCGCGCAGCGCACGCGGCGAAGCCCTCCGGGCCCAGCTCGGCAGCCGCTGCCTGCGACCCGCCGGCGGCGCGGCACCGCCAGGTCGATCGGCCGGCAGCTTGTCGTGCGGGTACACCGTCGACGGGCGCGGTCGCCGTGCGGCTGGTTGACCGTGACGTCGGCCAGGTAGTTGAGGATCTTGGTGCCGCGGTCGGCCGGCGTGCGCGCGGTCAGCAGGTGCGGGCCGCTCGTCGATGAACGACGTGGTGACCCGCCCGGCCCGGAAGTCGGGGTCGTCGAGCACCGCCTGCAGGAACGGGATGTTCGTCGACACGCCGCGGATCCGGAACTCGGCCAGCGCGCGGCGGGCCCGGCGACCGCGGCCGGGAAGTCGCGGCCGCGGCAGGTCAGCTTGACCAGCATCGAGTCGAAGTGCGCGCTGATCTCGGCACCGACGTGCGGTGCCGCCGTCCAGCCGGATGCCCGCGCCGCCCGGCGAGCGGTAGGCGGTGATGCGGCCGGTGTCGGGCCGGAAGCCGTTGGCCGGGTCCTCGGTGGTGATCCGGCACTGCAGCGCCGCGCCGTGCACCGGATCGGCGTCCTGGCTCAGGCCCAGGTCCGCCAGCGTCTCCCCGCCGGCGATGCGCATCTGCGACTGGCACCAGGTCGACGTCGGTGATCTCCTCGGTGACCGTGTGCTCGACCTGGATCCGCGGGTTCATCTCGATGAACACGTGCTGCCGCCGCGCTCGTCGAGCAGGAACTCGACCGTGCCGGCGCAGCGAGTAGCCGATCTGCGCGGGCGAACGCCACCGCGTCGGCGCAGATCCGCTCCCGCAGCTCCGGGTCGAGGTTCGGCGCCGGCGCCAGCTCGATGACCTTCTGGTGCCGGCGCTGCACGCGAGCAGTCGCGCTCGAACAGGTGCATCACGTTGCCGTGCGTGTCGGCCAGGATCTGCACCTCGATGTGGCGCGGGTTGCAGCACCGCCTGCTCGAGGAACACCGTCGGGTCGCCGAACGCCGACTCCGCCTCGCGCATCGCCGCCTCGATCGCCTCCGGCAGCCCGGCCGGGTCGGTCGACCCGGCGCATGCCGCGGCCGCCGCCGCCGGCCACCGCCTTGACGAACAGCGGGAACGCCGATCGTCGCCGGCGGCCGCGACCAGCTCGTCGACGTCGGCCGACGGCGCCGACGGACGCCAGCACCGGCAGCCCGGCCGCCCGGGCCGCCGCGATCGCCCGTGCCTTGTTGCCGGCCAGCTCCAGCACCTCGGCGCGCGGGCCCGATGAACGTGATGCCCGCCGCCGGCGCAGGCCGCGGCCAGATCCGGGTTCTCCGACAGGAACCCGTAGCCCGGATAGACCGCGTCCGCGCCGGCGCTCGCTGCGCCGCGCCGATGATCTCGTCGACGGACAGGTAGGCGCGGACCGGATGGCCCGCGCTCGCCGATCTGGTAGGACTCGTCGGCCTTGAGCCGGTGCACCGAGTTGCGGTCCTCGTACGGGAAGACCGCGACGGTCGGGCGCCCAGCTCGTAGGCGGCGCGGAACGCGCGGATCGCGATCTCGCCGCGGTTGGCGACCAGGACCTTCGAGAACACCGTGAGGCCTCCAGGCGCGGCGGGTGCAGCGGATGCGGCCGGCGGCATCGTCGGCGCAGGCGTCGGTGCCCGAAGGTTATCGGGCCGGGCTCACCTCGTGAGGCGGCGACCGGCCAGAAGGCGGCGTTGCTCCTCGAACACCAGGCGCACCAGTGCCTCGCGGTCCGCCGCCGCGATGTCGAGGAACGTGCCTCGCAGCCGACTCCCCTGGCGGTCGACCACCCTCAGCACCAGCGGCACCACCCGACCCGCCTGCAGGCTCATCTCGAGGAAGACCCGGTCACCGGGGGGACCGACCCGACAGTCCTCCGGCAGGACGGCGGCCAGGCCCCCGCCCGAGAGGTTGTCGGTGCTGGCACTGAACTGGGCATCGAGCTCGGCAGGAACAAGACCGGGCTCGAGGAAGACGCCCCGTACTGGCAGCACCACCGCAGCCCGGACGTCGTTGCGGCGCTGCTGCAGCACCGGGCGACCCCCACCGTCCCCGGGACACAGCAACAACGACTCCGGGCCCTGCACCAGCTGGGCGTGGACCCGCAGGACGCCGTCGCCGGTGGCGAGCTCGACCAGCCCGTGGCCTTCGACCAGCGCCGCCGCAGAGGCCATCACCGGGATCGCCCAGGCGCCGACCAGGTCGGTCGGGCGCAGGCACCGCATGCCGATCAACCCGGTCGAGGTGTGCAGCATCAGACGAGTGCCGGCAGCCACGGTGGGCATCGGGGCTCCTCACGGTCGGTGACCCGTGCCGATCCTGTCGGCGACCGCTCGCCGCACAGCAGGTGCCCGTCATCGGGACCACCCGTATCGCCCAGTCAGGCCCTCGCGTAACCTCACAGAAATGACCGAGCGAGCAACGACCGATGTCGGTGGGCTCGCTTCTGGCGGCAACCGGCACATCGCGGCCTACGAGCTGCTGCACACCACGACCGACCGCGACGGGGTCGTCACCAGCGGGAACCGCGCCTTCGTCAAGGCCAGCGGCTACCGCGGCGACGACCTGGTCGGACGGCCGCACAACGTGGTGCGTCATCCCGACGTACCGGCGGGGCTGTTCCAGACCCTGTGGGCCGGGTTGCTGGCGGGCCGGCCGATGGCCGCCTACCTCAAGAACCTGACGCAGGACGGTTCCACCTACTGGGTGTTCGCCTGTTTCGTGCCGGTGCGCGACGGGTTCACCTCGGTCCAGCTGACCCCGATGTCGCCGCTGGCCGAGGCAGCCAAAGGGCTGTACGCGGCCGTGGCCTCGTTCGAGCGCGAGCGGGCGATGCGACACCGGGACGACCGGCCGGCGCTGGCCAACGCAGGGGCCGAGCAGCTGCAACAGGCACTGACCAAGCTCGGCTACGCCGACTACGAGGACTTCATGCGGCAGGCGCTGCCCGCCGAGATCGCCGCCCGGGGCCGGCTGCTGACGTTCGCCTTCTCCCGTCCGCTGGCCGGTGGCCCGTTGGGCGAGATGCTGCGGGCCGCCACGTCACTGGACTACGACCTCGAGAAGGTCGTGCAGCACCTCGGCGAGTACGCCTCGTTGACCGACGAGCTGACCTCCGCTTCGACCACCGTGCTCGAGACCGCGCGCCGACTGCAGTCCGGCGTGACCTCGGCGACGGCTGCCTCGGCCGAGGTGGCTGCCCAGGCGCCGGTGCTGCGCAACGTGGCCGCGGTGATGGCGACCCCGATGAACGCCGCCGTCGCCGCCCTGACCGACCTGGCTCCTCGACTGTCGGCGCTCCGCCTCGACGTCGCCGAGCTGAGCGCCCAGATCGCCCTGGGACAGCTGCATCTCGAGGCAGTGGGCTCGTTCGCCGCCGACGTCGTCGACGGCCTGAGCCCGGTGACCTCTATCGAGCAGGTGCCCGCCCTGTGCGACACCGTGGGCGAGGCCCTGGTCGCGATGTCGACGACGTCGGCGGGCGTCAACGACCACCTGATGCAGCTGGCCGGTCAGGTGCATGAGACCTCGCGCCTGCTGGCCGACTTCAGGCACTTCCTCGGCGAGTGGCGGATCCTGGTGATGCGCCGCAAGCAAGGGGTCCATCTGGCCGACCACCTCGCCCCGATCGACGCCGAGTACGAGGCCGTTGCCGACCAGCTCGAGGGCCTGCAGGCCCTGGCCCGGCGCTGCCAGAACGCGGTGGTGCCGTTCGACCTGCCGGTGCTGGAGGCGTCCCTGCAGCGGATCGCGGCCTCGGCCGCACTCGTCTGAGCCCACGCCCCGATCAGGCCGCGACCTCCAGGGCGACCAGACCGCGGATCACGAACTCCGGGCGACGCTGTGGCGTCCTGGCCAAGGTGATCCCGGGCAGCTGGATGCGCAGCGCCGACAGCACCGCCTGAACCTCGACCCGGGCCAGCGGGGCCCCCAGGCAGAAGTGGATACCGGCCCCGAACCCCAGGTGGTTGTTGGGCGAGCGCAGGACGTCGACCGTGTCGGGGTCGTCGAACACCGCCGGGTCCCGGTGGGCAGCACCGAGCAGGGCCGCCACCCTGGCCCCCTGCGGCACCCTCACGCCGGCCACGGTGACGTCCCGGGTGGCGGTGCGCTCGAACAGCTGCAGCGAGGAGTCGTAACGCACCATCTCCTCGGTGGCGGTGACGACCACCTCGGGATCGGCCACCACCCGCTGCCACTGGTCGTGGTTGCCGAGCAGGGCCAGCATGCCGTTGCCCACCACGTTGACGGTCGCCTCGTGGCCGGCCATGAGCAGCAGCACACAGGTGCCGACCACCTCGTCCACGCTCAGGCGGTCACTGCCGTCGGCCGCAGCCACCAGGTCGCTGACCAGGTCGTCGGTCATCGGGCGCACCCGTCGTTCGGCCACGAGCTCACGCAGGTAGGCGACGAAAGCGACGGCCGAGGCCTCGGCCTGCCGCTGCAGCTCGGGCGTCACGGCGTACTCGTACATCTTGACGATCGCGTTCGACCACGGTCGCAGCAGGTGGCGGTCCGCGGCCGGCACGTTGAGCAGCTCGGCGATCACCTCGACCGGCAGCGGCTCCGCCACGTCGGCGATGAGGTCGCGGCTGGGTTCGCCGTCCCGCAGCCGGGTGACCAGGTCGGCGACCAGACCGTCGGCCAGCCCGGCGACGGCCGGGCGCATGCGCTCGACGTGCCCACGGCCGAAGGCGCCGGCAACCAGCCGGCGCAGCCGGGTGTGGGTCGGTGGCTCGTTCTCGAGGATCGAGGTGCGGTGCAGCAGGTTGAAGGCGGGGAAGGCCTCCTGGGGTTCACGGTCGCGCCAGATCCGCCCGAGCGATCGGTCGCGCAGGACGGCGTCGCTCGCGGCGTGGGTGACCGCCACGTAGAGCCCCAGCTGCGGGTGCCAGTGCACCGGTCCCTGCGCGCGCAGCTCGGCGAAGGCGGGGTACGGGTCGGCCACGAACGCCGGGTCACGGGTGTCGAACATGGCAGCACGTTAGAGGAGACCCCAGGTGTGCCTGCAGGCCCCCATGCTGGCACGTCGTGCTGCCCGGCCCGCCTAGGGTGTGGCCATGGCCCGATCGTTCGCCACCACCACCACCGTCGAGCGCGAGGCGATGCTCGACTTCGTGCGACCTCGCCACAACGGCGTCCTCATGACCCGACGACGGGACGGCGGCGTCCAGGCCTCACCGGTGACGATGGGTGTCGACGACCAGGGCCGGATCGTCGTCTCGACCTACCCCGAGCGCGCCAAGACCGCCAACGCCCGCCGGGAGCCGGCTGTTGGCGTGCTGGTGCTGTCGGACGACTTCGGGGGCGCCTGGCTGCAGGTGGACGGCACCGCAGAGGTGCTCGACCTGCCCGAGGCGATGGACGCCCTGGTCGACTACTTCAGATGCATCGCAGGCGAGCACCCCGACTGGGCCGCCTACCGGACCGCGATGACCGCCCAGGGCAAGTCCTTGATCCGGGTGACTCCCACTCGCTGGGGCCCGGTCGCCACAGGCGGCTTCCCGGCCCGCCTCGCCGAGGGCTGAGCGGGCCGGGGGCAGAGGCGGACGAACGTCACAGCGGCAGGCGGTACACCAGGAACCCGGACCGGTCGGCCACCTGGTCGTACAGCTGCATCGCGGTGGTGTTGGTCTCGTGGGTGAGCCAGTAGACCCGCGCCGATCCCCGCTCCTTCGCCCGTCGGGCGACCTCGGCGATCAGGGCCCGACCGACGCCGCGACCACGCACCCGGTCGTCGGTGAACAGGTCCTGCAGGTAGCAGGTGTCCGCTGCGTCGACAGTCGTACGGTGGTAGAGGTAGTGCGTCAGCCCCACGACCACCCCGTCCCGCGTGGCCACCAGGGCGTGCACGGGCTCCGCCTCGTCGAAGAACCGCTCCCAGGTCGACTCGGTGATGTCTGCCGCCAGGGCGGTGTCGCCGTGACGGCCGTAGAACGCGTTGTACCCGTCCCACAGCACCTGCCAGTCTGCGCGGTCCTCACGTCGCAGCTCACGGGTGACGACACCGGCCCCTCTCGGCGCGGCGGGCCCAGTCAGGCCGGCACCTTCGGCAGGTCGGCCAGGCCGGCGGCGAACCGCTCCTGGCTGACCCCCTCGTCGACCATGCGCCCGTTGAGGTAGGCGTCGTAGGCAGCCAGGTCGAAGTGGCCGTGACCGCTCAGGGCCGTGACGATCACCCGCTCGTCGCCGGCCTCGGTCGCCGCCTTCGCCTCCCGGATGGTGGCCGCCAGAGCGTGCGAGGACTCCGGCGCCGGCACGATGCCCTCGGTTCGCGCGAACTGGACCGCGGCGGCGAAGCACTCGGTCTGCGGGACGGCGAGCGCCTCGATCAGGCCCAGCTCGTAGATGTGCGACAGCAACGGCGACATGCCGTGGTAGCGCAGCCCTCCGGCGTGGATGGGATCGGGGATGAAGCCGTGACCCAACGTGTGCATCTTCATCAGCGGCGTCATGCCCGCTGTGTCGCCGAAGTCGTAGGCGTAGACGCCCTGCGTCAGCGTCGGGCACGACTGCGGCTCGACTGCGCGGATCACGGGGCCCTTGCCGCCGGCCAGGGTGCCCCGCAGGAACGGGAACGCCAAGCCTGCGAAGTTCGAGCCGCCCCCCGTGCAGCCGATGAGGACGTCGGCGGTCTCGCCCACCTTCGCCAGCTGCAGCAGCGTCTCCTCACCGATCACGGTCTGGTGCAGCAGCACGTGGTTGAGCACGCTGCCGAGGGCGTACTTGACGTCGGGGTTCTGCGCCGCGACCTCGACCGCCTCACTGATGGCGATGCCGAGCGAGCCGGGATGGTCGGCCCGGGTGGCCAGGATCGCCTTGCCGGCCTCGGTCAGCGGGGACGGCGAACGGTGCACGGTGGCCCCGAAGGTCTCGATCATCATGCGGCGGTAGGGCTTCTGGTCGTAGCTGGCCCCGACCTGCCACACCTCGCACTCCAGCCCGAACAACGAGCAGGCGAAGCCGAGGGCGGTGCCCCACTGACCCGCGCCGGTCTCGGTGGTGAGCTTCTTCACCCCGGCCTTGGCGTTGTAGTAGGCCTGCGGCACTGCGGTGTTCGGCTTGTGCGAGCCTGCCGGTGAGACGCCCTCGTACTTGTAGTAGATCTTGGCCGTGGTGGCGAGGGCCTTCTCGAGGCGATGGGCCCGGAACAGCGGGGACGGCCTCCAGAGGCGGTAGACGTCCTGCACCTCGTCCGGGATGTCGATGTACCGCTCGGTACTGACCTCCTGCAGGATCAGCTCCATCGGGAACAGCGGCGCGAAGTCGTCCGGGCCTGCCGGCTGCAGGGTGCCCGGGTGCAGGGCCGGGGGCGGCGGGCTGGGCAGGTCCGCGACGATGTTGTACCACTGCGTGGGCATCTCGGACTCGTCGAGCACCACCTTGTGCTGCCGCACCTCGGCCACGTTGACTCCTCTGCGAACCCGCCGGCCAGGTCGGTCGACCTGCCGTGACAACGGTTGTTGTCGCACAGCAAACCAGGTCGTCGACCGACTGTCAGGGCAGTTTCGGGCTCACGGCAGTTTCCAGGTGTGGACCGGCTCGTTGGCGTGCATCCCCTCACAGTAGAGCTGCAGCATCCGGCGCAGGGCCTCGGGGCGGGAGCACCCGCTGCGCTCGAAGGCCCTCACCGCCTCGGACTGCCAGACCGCACCGTTGCGCCGGGTGCGGGCCCGAGCCTCGACGATGCCCAGGTAGCGGTCACGGACGGCGGGGTCGACCCCCCAGGCGTCCAGGCCCTCGTAGGCCATCGGCAGCAGCCGGCGCAGTACCAGCTCGTCCACCGGCACGTTGCCCAGGCCCGGCCAGTACAGGGTCGCCTCGATCCCCCGCCGAGCCCCTTCGGTGAAGTTCTCGTTGGCGGCCGAGAACGTCATCGTCGACCAGATCGGCCGCTCGTCGTCGGTCAGGGCCCGTAGCGCGCCGTAGTAGAAGGCTGCGTTGGCCAGCACGTCGACCACCGTCGGTCCCGCCGGCAGCACCCGGTTCTCGACCCGCACGTGGGGGGCGCCCGAGCTGACGTCGTACACCGGGCGGTTCCAGCGGTAGACGGTGCCGTTGTGCAGCCGCAGCTCCTGCAGCTTCGGCGTCCCGCCGGCCTCGAACACCGCCACCGGGTCCTCGTCGGTGATCTCGGGCAGCAGCGCCGGGAAGTAGCGTACGTTCTCCTCGAACAGGTCGAAGATCGAGGTGATCCAGCGCTCCCCGAACCATACCCGGGGCCGCACCCCCTGGTTGCGCAGCTCGGGCGAGCGGGTGTCGGTGGACTGGGCGAACAGCTCGATCCGGGTCTCGCGCCACAGTTCGTGGCCGAAGAAGAACGGCGAGTTGGCCCCGAGCGCGAGCTGGGGGCCGGCCAGCACCTGGGCGGCGTTCCAGGTGGGGGCGAACTGGTTGGGGTCGACCTGCAGGTGCAGCTGCACACTGGTGCAGGCCGACTCCGGCGCCAAGGTGGTCGCCACCGTCGAGAGCCGTTCGACGCCGTGGATGTCGAGCTCGATGTCTTCACCGCGGGCCAGGAACACCGACTCGTTGAGCGCGGCGTAGCGGGCTGACGGGCTCATCCAGTCCGGCCGGTCGAGGTGCTCCTCCTGCAGGGTCGGCAGGATGCCGATCATGACGATGTGGGCGCCCCGTCGTCCGGCACTGGCCTCGGCCTCGTTGAGGCTTCCCCGCAACCCGGCCTCGAGGTCGAGCATCGCACTGCCCGTCAGCAGCCGCGGCGGCACGTTGAGCTCGATGTTGTAGGCGCCCAGCTCGGTCTGGAAGGCCGAGTCCGCGATCTCCTCCAGGACGGCGGTGTTGCCCAGGTGCGGCTGCGTAGTCGGAGGCGACCAGGTTGAGCTCGACCTCGAGCCCCGTCATCGGCTGCTCGGCGTCGAAGGTCGAACTGGCCAGCATCCGCTCGAACACGTCGAGGCACCGGCGCACCTTCTCGCGGTAGCGCTGCCGCTGCTCCCGCGCTGAACGTCACGCCCGCGACTTCCTCACCCATGCGCTCACGAAAGCACACCCCCGGGTCCGCCGTAAGGGTCATCAGCGGATCAGCCGGGCGACCGAGGCGGGGGCACCGACCCGGACGGCGCACGCCACGCCGTCCGGGTCGTCGGCGTTGTCGGTGACCGTCCCTAGCGTCGCTCGTGTGAGGATCCTGCACACCTCCGACTGGCACCTGGGCCGCTCGTTCCACCGCGTCGGAGCTGTCGGCGCCCAGGCCGCCTTCCTCGACCACCTGGTCGAGGTCGTGCGCAGCGAGGCGGTCGACGTCGTCTCGTAGCCGGCGACGTGTACGACCGGGCCCTGCCCTCGCTCGACGCCGTCGAGCTGCTCGACGACGCACTGTGCCGGCTGGCGGCCCCGGGGCCCACCTGGTCGCTCAGCAGCGGCAACCATGACTCCGCCGTCCGGCTGGGGTTCGCAGCCGGCTGCTCGAGCAGGCTCGGGTGCACGTGCGGGCCGACGTCCGCCGGTGCGCCGAGCCGATCATGCTCGGACGACGAGCACGGACCGGTGGCGATCCACCCGCTGCCCTACCTCGAGCCCGCCTCGCCGCCGACGCTGCTCGGCGGCGTCGCGCCGAGTCGCACCAAGGGGTGCTGCAGGCGGCCGCGGACGCCGTGCGGGCCGATCTGGCCACCCGCCCCACGGGCACCCGGTCGTGCTGGCCGCCCATGCCTTCGTGGCGGGGGGCCTGACCAGCGACAGCGAGCGCGACATCAGCGTCGGCGGCGTGGCGGCCGTGGCCGCCGAGGTGTTCGACGGCATCGACTACGTGGCCCTGGGCCACCTGCACGGCCGGCAGCAGGTGCGCCCCGGGATGCACTACAGCGGGTCTCCCCGTTGCCGACTCGTTCTCGGAGCACGCCCACACCAAGGGCAGCCTGGCTGGTCGACCTCGATCGTCGGGGACTGGCCGGCGTCGAGGCCGTCGACGCCCCGGCTCCCCGGCGGCTGGCCCTGCTGCGGGGCGACGCTCGAGACCCTGCTCGCCGACCCAGGTCTGGCCGCCAGCGAGTCCGCCTGGTGCCAGGTCACCCTCACCGACGCCGCAACGGCCCGCCGGTGCCATGGACAGGCCTGCGAGCCCGGTTCGAGCACACCCTCGAGCTGCGCTTCGACCCGCACGGAGCACGCCGTCGCAGCGGGGCGCGTGGCCGACGCAGGTCGCCACCGGCGACCGACGTCGCGGTGTGCTGCGACTTCCTGCAGCACACCCGGGGCCGGTCGGCCGCTGACGGTGAACGCCGTGGCTGCAGCGGTCGGTGGCAGCCGTCCGGATCGCCGAGATGGAGGCCAGCGGGGTCGCTGTGCTGCGCGCCCGCGCCCTGGCCGAGCACCGGCAGCAGCCCAACGAGAGCCAAGCACCCGCTGGTGACGACGGTGGGCCTGGCGCCCCGGAGCAGCTGGCGTTCGAGGTGGCCGCGTGAGGCTGCACCGGCTCGAGATCCAGGCGTTCGGTCCGTTCGCCGACCGGGTCAGGTCGTCGACCTCGACGCCGTCGCCGAAAGCGGCCTGTTCCTGATGCACGGCCCCACGGGCTCAGGCAAGACCAGCCTGCTGGACGCCGTCTGCTTCGCCCTCTACGCCAACGTGCCCGGCACCCGGTGCAACCGCACCCGGCTGCGCAGCGACCACGCCGACCCGGATGCCGTGACACCCGCGGTCATGCTCGAGTTCACGGTCGGTCCACGGCGACTCGAGCTGACCCGCTCCCCCGCCTGGAGCGGCCCAAGCGGCGCGGTGGTGGCACCACCACCGCGCAGGCCACGTCGAGCTGCGGGAGCGGCCGACGGGCAGTGGGTGCCCTGAGCACCCGTAACGACGAGGTCGCCGACGTCGTCAAGGACGCCCTGGGCATGGGGATGGCCCAGTTCACCAAGGTGGTGCTGCTCCCGCAGGGCGAGTTCGCCGCCTTCCTGCGGGCCACGCCGAGAGCCGTCGGGAGATGCTCGAACGGCTCTTCGGCATCTCCGCTTCACCGACGCCGGCCTGGCTGCGCGAGCAACGGGTCGCCCTGCTGGCCGAGCTCGAGGCCGGACGCTCGCGGGGCGGCCAGCTGGCGGCCCGCGCCGAGCAGGTCGCACTGACGTCCTGCCCACCGCCGAGGCTCCGGCCGGCGAAGCCGATGCCGGCGAACAGGTCACCGCGGGCGCCGGGACCGAGCGGACCGGGTCGCCGACCTGCTCCACGCCGCGAGTGGGCACTCGACGAGGCAGCCCTACGACGGGACCGGGCCCGACCGCGCCGCGGGGGCGGACGCGGCGAACCGGCGCAGCAGCGTCGCAGCCACCCGCGCCCAGCGTTGGCTCGGGGACGCCACCCGGCTCGGCGAGCTCGAGTCGGCTGGGGCCGGCCCGGCTGCAGTGGCAGCAACGGCTCGCCGCCGGCGACCGCGCCGGCCGCGCTGGCACCTCTGGCGCCGAGCTGCGGGTGGCCGAGGCGCAGGAGCAGTCTGCCCGTACCCGGCTCGAGGCCGCCCGGACGACGTGGCGTCGTGCAGCCGAGGCTCTCGGCGATGCCGGCCAGGAGCCCGACGGCACCGACGCCGACAGCACCGAGCCCGACGACCATCACCTCGAGCGCACCCAGCAGCGGCCGAGTGCGTGGGTGACCCTGGTCGCCAACGCACAAGGAGAGAACGACGGCCTCGAGACGGTCACTGTCAGGCTGGCCGAGCTGCAGGCCGCCCGGGCGGCAGCCATCACCCGGCGGGCCTTGCTGGTGGCCCAGCTGACCGAGGCCGAGCAGACCAGCGCCCGCCAGCTCGAGGCAGCCGTCGCCGAGGATGCCCGGTTCGCTGCCGCTGCGGCGACCGCACCAGGCCCACGAGCGGGCCGTCCAGGTGGCTCCGAGCCGCCGAGCGCGACCTCCTTCGGGCCGGGCTCGCCACCGTCCAGCACGCGTGCACCGCACCGAGTCCGTGCGCAACCGCCGCAGCGGCTGCTCGACCTGCGCCAGCGCCGCTTGACGGCATGGCGGCCGAGCTCGCGGCCGACGCTGTACCGCGGGCGACCCGTGCCCGGTGTGCGGTGGCCTCGAACACCCCGCTCCGGCAAGGTGGCCGACCCGGTGCCGAGCGTGACCGACCTGCCGAGCAGGACCGGCCCATCGACGAGCACCAGAGAGCCGCAGCGGTGAGCATGAGCGCGAGGTCGCTGTCGCTCACCGAGCCGGCACCCGGCTGGCCGGCCTCGACGGCGCCGGCCGCGACGCTCGAGCGCCGAGCAGGCCGAACCACGGCCGTCGCGAGAGCGCGGCGCAGCTGCGCCGCACGGCCGAGCCGAGCAGCGGGCGGCCGCCTGCCGTGGCACCGCGATCCAGGCTCAGGCCGGGGCGCGCCGACCGCCGCCGCCGCCCTCGACGAGCTGGACCGAGACGAACAACGGGTGCCTCCGAGCTGGCGTGATGCAGGACCGGCTGGTCAGGGCCCAGGAACGCCGAGTCAGGACTGCTCGGACCCGACCGCGACCTGGCAAGCCGTAGCGCCACCTCGACCACCGCCGTGGCCGCCGCTACCGACCTGCGCGCCGCGCTCGAGCACGACCGAGCCAGCCGCACCGCCGCGGACGATGCACGCGACCTCGACCACGGCAGCCGCGCTGGCCGCCGGCTTCGACGACGCCGACCGACGCCCGTCTCGGCGCTGCTCGACCGACGACGAGCGGCACGCCCTCGCCCAGGCCGTCACGGTCACGACCGTGACGCTGGCCAGGCCGTGCCCGCCGGCCGAGCTCGACGCGGACGCCCTGGCCGGTGGCGACGCCCCGCCGGACGCGGCCTGGGCCGGCCAGGCCCTCGACCGCGACCACCTTGGCCGCTCACCGGCACGACCTGGGCAGGCCGCCCAGGACGACGCCGCGCCGCCGGTGAGCTGGCCCTGGCCGACAGCTCCGTCACCCGCTGCGTCGACTGCAGCCAGCTGCGGCGGCACGTCGCCGCCCAGCTGCCGTTGCAGCAGCGCTACGCCCGGGTCCGCGAGCTCGCCGACACCACGAGCGGCATCGGCCCCGACAACACGCTGCGGATGCGGCTGACCGCCTACGTGCTCGCGGCCCGGCTCGAGACGGTGGCGCACCCTGGCCAACGGCGGCTGGCGAGATGGGCGGCGGGCGGTACGTGCTCGAGCACTCCGACGAGCGCGCCGCCGGGCGGCGCCCGCAGCCGGGCTGGGCCTGCGGGTGCTCGACCAGTGGACCGGCCGGGTGCGCGACACCGCCACGCTGTCCGGCGGCGAGTCGTTCATAGCCTCGCTGGCCTTGGCGCTGGGGCTGGCCGACGCCGTGGCAGCCGAGGCCGGCGGCCTCGACCTCGACACCCTGTTCATCGACGAGGGCTTCGGCAGCCTCGACGACGACACCCTCGACAGGTGCTCGACGTGCTCGACGGGCTGCGCAGGGCGGCCGGGCCGTGGGCGTGGTCAGCCACGTCGCCGACCTGCGCACCCGCATCACCCACCAGGCCGTCGTCACAAGGTCGCGCCGGCAGCACCGTCGAGGCCGGGTCGGCACCGTGGCCACCTGAGTCGACCGCCGGCCCGGCTGCATCCGGGTCAGTCCTCGAACGCCTCCGGAGGCGGGCACGAGCAGACCAGGTGCCGGTCGCCGTAGGCGCCGTCGATGCGCCGCACCGGCGGCCAGTACTTCGCCGTCGGGTCGACCCCGCTCGGGGGACCGCCGCGGTGCGCGGTCGTAGGGGTGGTCCCACTCGCCGGCCAGCGCCTCGGCGGTGTGCGGGGCGCCACGCAGCACGCTGTCGTCAGCGGCCGACCGCCCCGGACCCGACCTCGTCGATCTCGGCGCGGATCGCGATCATCGCGTCGCAGAACCGGTCGAGCTCGCCCTTGTCCTCGCTCTCGGTGGGCTCGACCATGAGGGTGCCGGCCACCGGGAACGACATCGTCGGCGCGTGGAAGCCGTAGTCGATGAGCCGCTTGGCGACGTCGTCGACGCTGACGCCGGTGTCCTTGGTGAGCGGCGCAGGTCGAGGATGCACTCGTGGGCGACCAGCCCGTCGCTGCCCGGGTAGAGCACCGGGTAGTGCTCGCGCAGCCGGGCAGCGACGTAGTTGGCCTTCAGCACGGCCACCTCGGTGGCACGGCGCAGCCCGGCCGCCGCCCATCAGCCGCACGTAGGCCCACGAGATCGGCAGGATGCCCGCCGAGCCGTACGGCGCGCCCGAGACCGGGCCGACCCCGGTCGCCGGCCCGGCCTCGGCGTCCAGCGGGTGGTTGGGCAGGTACGGCGCGAGGTGCGCCCGCACCCCGACCGGGCCGACGCCGGGGCCGCCGCCGCCGTGCGGGATGCAGAAGGTCTTGTGCAGGTTGAGGTGCGAGACGTCGGCACCGAACTTGGCCGGGCCGGGCCAATCCGACGAGGGCGTTGAGGTTGGCCCCGTCGACGTAGACCTGCCCGCCGGCGTCGTGGACCGCGGCGCACAGGTCGGTGATCGTGTCCTCGAAGACACCGTGGGTCGACGGATAGGTGACCATGATGGCTGCGAGCCGGGCTCGCGGTGCTCCTCCACCTTGGCCCGCAGGTCCGCCATGTCGACGTTGCCGGCCTCGTCGCAGCGCACCACGACCACCTGCATCCCGGCCATCACCGCGCTGGCGGCGTTGGTGCCGTGGGCGCTGGAGGGGATGAGGCAGACGTACGCGGTCCGTCGCCGCCGTTGGCCCGGTGGTAGGCCGCGATCGCCAGCAGCCCGGACAGCTCACCCTGCGAACCGGCGTTCGGCTGCAGGCACACGGCGTCGTACCCGGTGACCTCGGCACAGCCAGCGGCTGAGCTCGGACGACCAGCTGTCGGGTGCCGGCGGCTGCTCGACGCGGCGCGAAAGGGTGCAGGTCGGCGAACTCGCGGCCAGGTGATCGAGACCATCTCGGTGGTGGCGTTCAGCTTCATCGTGCACGAGCCCAACGGGATCATGCCCCGGTCGAGGGCGTAGTCGCGGTCGGCGAGCCGGCGCAGGTAACGCAGCATGGCGGTCTCGCTGCGATGGGCCTGGAACACGGCGTGCTGCAGGTACGGCGACGTGCGACGCAGTCCGGCCGGCACCGTGTCCGGCAGATCGATCGTCCCACCGCCGTCGGCCTGTTCGGCGGCCCCACCGGACAGCGACATGGTTACCCCGTAGGCCTTGGCGACCGTGGCCAGCACGTCGGTGGTGGTGGTCTCGTCACAGGCGACCGCAACATGGTCGGCATCGACCCGCCGCAGCAGCACCCCGCCGTCCCGGGCCGCCCCTACCACCTCGTCGGCGCGACCGGGCACCTGTGTCAGCACGGTGTCGAAGAACGAGCTGTGGACGACGGTGACGCCGCCGGCGCGCAGTGCAGCCGCCAGGTCGGCGGCCCGACGGGCGGTGCGGCCGGCGATCTGCTGCAGCCCCAGCGGGCCGTGGTACACCGCGTACATCGAGGCCATCACGGCCAGCAGCACCTGCGCGGTGCAGATGTTGCTGGTGGCCTTCTCACGGCGGATGTGCTGCTCGCGGGTCTGCAGGGCCAGACGGTAGGCGGGGGCGCCGTCCGCGTCCTTGCTCACACCGACCAGCCGCCCCGGCATCGAACGCTCCAGGCCAGGGCGCACGGCCATGTACCCGGCGTGCGGTCCCCCGTACCCGAGCGGGACGCCGAACCGCTGCGTGGTGCCGACGACGACGTCGGCCCCCAGCTCGCCGGGCGGGGTCAGCACGGTCAGCGCCAGCAGGTCGGCGGCAGCGGCGAGCAACAGGTCACGGGAGCGGCAGAACGCCGCCAGCGGCGCCAGGTCGACGATGCGCCCGTCGGTGGCCGGGTACTGCGTGAGGACGCCGAACGCAGCGCTGACGCCGGCAGCCGTCAGGGCGGCGTCGACGGCCGCGCCGACGGCCCTCTCGTCGTCGCCGCGGCCGAACAGGTCGACCACCACCACCGGCAGACCCAGCGGCTCGGCCCGAGTGCCGATCACGGCCAGGGTCTGCGGCAGCACCCCGCTGTCGACCAGGAGCGCTGCACCCGCAGCGACCCGGCTGGTGCGCCGCATCAGCGTCATCGCCTCGGCCGCGGCGGTGGCCTCGTCCAGCAGCGAGGCGTTGGCGATCGGCAGTCCGGTGAGGTCGCCCACCATGGTCTGGAAGTTGAGCAGCGCCTCGAGGCGTCCCTGCGAGATCTCGGGCTGGTACGGCGTGTAGGCCGTGTACCAGGCAGGGCTCTCGAGCACGTTGCGCAGCACCACTCCAGGGGTGTGGGTGCCGTAGTAGCCCAGGCCGATCATGGGCACGGCGACGGTGTTGCGACCGGCCAGCTCGCGAAGCTCGGCCAGCACGGTCGCCTCGTCGGCCGCGGACGGCAGGTCGAGCTGGTCGGTCGCCCTGATGACAGCCGGCATCACGGTCTCGAGCAGGTCCTCGAGGCTGCGCCGCCCGACGACGGCCAGCATGTGCTCGAGGTCGGCCGAGCGTGGGCCGATGTGCCGGTCGGCGAAGTCACGGGCGGCCGAGGCAGGTGTGGTGCAGGAATCAGCGGTCGACATGGAGGCTCCACAGGTGGTGGGGTGCGGCCGAAGCCGCCCGTCGCCTCCCCCTCTGTCGGAACCCGGCCGTAGCCACGCCCCTTCAGAGTTGCCTACCCACACGGTCCTGGCGCCTGAGAGGTTCCGGGGAGAGTTGCCCCTTCGGCGCCCCGAATGTCGGGGCTCTCCCGTGTGGGTTCACCAGCGAGGCACACGTTACACCTGCGCCTGGCCGGTACCGGTGCAGCCGGACGGTACGGTCGGGTGCATGTTCGTGCTGAGTGTGTGCAGCCTCAAAGGCGGGGTGGGCAAGACGTCGGTCGCCCTCGGACTGGCCTCGGCGGCCCTGGCCAAGGGTGTCCCCACCCTCGTCGTCGACCTCGATCCCCAGGCCGACGCCACCACCGGGCTCGACCTGCCCGAGGACACCCAGCCCCAGGCTCATCTGGCCGACCTGCTCGGGCCCGGCAAACGTCCCACGCTCGATTCCCTGACGACCGCCTCGGGCTGGTCGGACGGCGTGCTCGGCCGGCTCGACGTGATCGCCGGGTCCGACGCCAGCGCCGCCCTCGACGGGCCACGCTCCCACATCCGCAGTCGCAACCGGCTCGCCGACGTGCTGCACGGTGACAGCGGCTACCGCCTGGCGATCCTCGACTGCCCGCCGTCCTTCGGCGCCCTCACCCGCAGCGCCCTGGGTGCCAGCGACCGCGCCGTGGTGGTCAGCGAGCCGGCGTTGTTCTCGGTGTCGGCCGCCGACCGCGCCCTCAAGGCGATCGACGCGCTTCGGCGTGGCGGCGCCACGTCGCTGCAGCCGCTCGGGGTCGTGGTCAACCGCTACCGGGAACGTTCCCCCGAGCACCGCTACCGCATGCAGGAGCTGACCGACCTGTTCGGCCCGCTGGTGCTGACGCCGTCGATCCCCGAGCGCAGTGCGCTGCAGCAGGCCCAGGGGGCCAGCCAGCCGGTGCATCGTTGGCCGGGTGAGGCTGCCCATGAGTTGGCGGAGGCCTTCGACGCGCAGCTGGCCAGGGTGCTGCGGGTGGCCGCACGCCACCGCCGCAGCGGCTGAGCCGGGGTCCGACCGCGCCTGCCGGTCAGACCGCTCGGCTACGCCGGCGCGTCGCCAGCTCGTCGTCGGGATCTTCGGCGGGCTCTTCACCGGCCCGCTCGTACGGCAGCTCGGCGAGGCTGCCCTCGACCTCGCGCCACACTCGCCCGACGGCGATGCCGAAGACGCCCTGGCCGCCCTGGACGAGGTCGATGACCTCGTCGGCCGAGGTGCACTCGTACACACTGGCGCCATCACTCATCAGGGTGATCTGGGCAAGGTCCTCGACCCCCCGCTCGCGCAGGTGGCCCACGGCGGTGCGGATCTGGTGCAGCGAGACGCCGGTGTCGAGCAGCCGTTTGACGACCTTGAGCACCAGGATGTCGCGGAAACTGTAGAGACGCTGGGTGCCGGACCCGGTGGCCGGGCGCACACTCGGCTCGACCAGACCGGTGCGGGCCCAGTAGTCGAGCTGGCGGTAGGTGATCCCGGCCGCCTTGCAGGCGGTGGGTCCGCGGTAGCCCATCTGCTCGTCGAGCACCGGCAGATCCTCCGTGAACAGCAGTCCCTGGGCTCGCTCGGCGACGCCCGGGGCAGCCTGGTTCGCCTTCGGGCTGGCCTCACCAATGCCGCTCACGTCGACCTCCTGTCACAGTCCTCGTCACCGTCGGCTCAGCACCTGAGCCAGAAGGCTCGACCCGTTTCACCGGGGTGTAACTACACCGAGGACGTTTCGCTTCGAACGGTACGGCCGCACCTCTGCCGGGTCAACGACGCCCCCACCCCCGCGCCCGGCGTGTCGGCCCGGCGTGTCGGCTCAGCTGGTCGGCGGGCGTGACTCCCCGCCCAGGTCGTCCCCAGAGATGGTGAAATCCTCCGGTGAGATCGTGTCGAGGAACTCACGGAACTTCTCGACCTCGTCCTCGTCCTCGTCCGGGACGGCGACGGCGCAGGCCTCGATGACGTCGTCCGCACCCATGATCTTGGCCCCGGTGCGCAGGGCCAGGGCGATGGCGTCGGAGCTGCGGGAGTCGATGACCACACCGTTGTCGAGCCGCAGCTCAGCGTGGAAGACGTTGTCGCGAAGGGCGACGATCCGAACCTCCACCAGGGTGCGGTCCAGAGCCTTGATCACCGAAGCCAGCAGGTCGTGCGTCATGGGGCGAGGCGGAACCACTCCCTGCTGGGCGTGCGCGATTGCCGTGGCCTCACCCTGGGCCACCCAGATCGGCAGGTAGCGGTCGCCGCCACGCTCTCGCAGCAGCACGATGGGCTGGTTGGACGGCATCTCCACCCGGACCCCGACGATCTCCAGCTCCCGCACCCCCTCACGGTACCTGTCGGCGAGCCCGCCGGACGAGCCGGGCGGCAGGTTCCTTGCCGGGCGGGCAGAACCGGCTCCCAGGAACCGGTCCGGTGGGTCAACGCCCGCCGGTAGTCCCCTGGTCGAGGGCGGCCCGAAGCAGGGCCGCGTGCAGCCGCACCGTCAGGCCGGCGACCTCCCTGGCCACCTCCTCGGCGCGGTCGGCGGCGTCCTCGCCCCGTTGCCGCCGCAGCGGCGCGACCACCTGCTCGACCAACCCGGCCTCCCGGTCGGCCACGGTGCGGAAGGCCCGCAGATGGCGCGGCTCGATGCCGTAGTCGGCGAGTGCCCGGGCGATCCGGGCCACGGCCACCGCGTCGGCGTCGTACCCCCCAGGACCGGGTGCACCGCGACCAGCCCGAAGGACTCCAGAGCTGTCACCAGCGCCTCGTCACCGCCCACCAGATCGACGAGCTGAGCCCGGTCGACCTGCACGAGGGGAGCACGGTCCCCCGGGCGGGGGCAGCCACCAGCGCGCGCGGCACCCGGCCAGCAGCCGGGCCGCCCCGGGGAGCTGGGATGGGACGACGGAGCGCCGTGGTCCATGGACGCCAGGTGCTCCCGGATCACCCGCAGCGGCAGGTAGTGGTCACGCTGCACCCCCAGCACGTAGCGCAGCCGCTCGACGTCGGCGTAGCTGTACTTGCGGTAGCCGGAGGGAGCCCGTTGCGGCTCGACGAGGCCCTGGTCCTCGAGGAAGCGCAGCTTCGAGATGGTCACCGCGGGGAACTCCGGACGCAGTTGCGACAGCACCTCTCCGATACTCATCGCCGACGAGGGCGCCTCACGCCGCCCCGCTGCCGCCTCACGCACGCCGGGTCACCACCCTGCGTTGCCCCCGGCACCACGTGGGCTCGGGTAGAACACCAGGCGGTACTTTCCGATCTGAACCTCGTCGCCCTCGCCCAGGACCCGTTCGCCGTCGATGCGCTCGCGGCCGACGTAGGTGCCGTTCAGGCTGCCGACGTCCCGGACGACGAAGGCGCCGTCCTCACGCCGGACGAACTCCGCGTGCTTGCGTGAGACCGTGACGTCGTCGAGGAAGATGTCACTCTCAGGACGACGACCGGCTGTCGTGCGCGCGGCGTCGAGCAGGAAGCGGGCCCCTGCCACCGGCCCCCGTTCGACGACCAGCAGGGCAGACCCTTCAGGCAGGGCCTCGATCGCGCCCGCCTCGACCGCGGCCCGCGCCGCCTCGGCATCGCCCTCGACCGAGCCGACCGCACTGAACACCAGAGTGGTGTCCGTACCGCCGCTCGGGGTCGCCGGACTGCTCTCCCCCTGCGCCTGGACCGCCCGATCGGGATCGCTCCCCGGCCCCGGCTCGGTTACCGACATGACGTGCCTCCTGCAGATAGCTCGGCTCACGCCGTCACGCCTCGCGGTTGGTGACCCCGCAAGGCTCGACGCCTGCTCGAGAAGTCCAGCCTAACTGTCCGACGCAGGGCCAGACAGCCACTGCGGGTCGGTGGAACGGTGGGTCAGCCGAGCTGCGACTCGTACTCCTCGGCGGTCATCAGGGCGTCGAGGACGGACGGGTCGACCGCGACCTCGAACATCCAGCCCTCGCCGTAGGGGTCGGAGTTCACGAGCTCCGGACTGGCCTCGAGGGCGTCGTTGCGGGCCTGTACCGGCCCGCTGACCGGGGCGTACAGGTCGCTCACGCTCTTGGTCGACTCCACCTCGCCGCAGACCGCTCCGGCGCCTCAGTTCGGCGCCCACCTCCGGCAGCGAGACGAAGACGATGTCGCCCAGGGCCTCCTGGGCGTAGCCGGTGATGCCTACCCGTGCCACCGTGCCGCTCAGTCGGACCCACTCGTGCTCGCTGGTGTACCGGAGGTCATCCGGGTAGTCGCTCATGCAGATCGCCCTCTCGTCAGGGGTGGGTTCGGTCGGACCGATGGGTTCACGGAGATGCGGCCGGGGCCGGGCGAGCGTACTGAGGGGACGTCAACTCGTGCAACGCGTCGATGGTGACGGTGTCGACCTCGGTCACGGCCACCAGGGCACCCTTGGCCTCCAACGCCTCGACCACCCCACCCGGGATCTTCAGGGCGGTGCTCAACCCCTGGGAGTCGCCGATCGCCAGCACCGTGTACGGCGGGGTGAGCACTGTGCGGTCCGCGAGGATCCCGCCGCCGGGACGATCGGTGAAGAAGGTGTCGAGCGTGACTCGCACGTCGCCCACCTGGATGGCCTCGGCGCCGCCGTCCCGCAGCTCCTCGACGGCGTCGAGCAGGCTGGTCGCCGTGATGGCGGCCTGAGGGTCGCCGATCTCGAGTCGGATCCCGGGCCCGCTGACCTTCACCGTGCCGGCCAGCACGGTGAGCAGGGTGAGGCGCTGCTGCGCCGCCTGCTCGGCGACGGCGCCGCGGTCGGAACCGGTCTGCAGGGCATCGCGCTGGGCCTGCAGCGACCGGGCCTGTGCCTCGAGGCGGTCACTGCGCTGGGTCAGGTTGCCCAGGATCCGAATGAGGTCGCTCTGGCGCAACGAGGTGATGGTGCTCGACTGGTTCTGCTGAACCTGGACCACGACGGCGAACCCGAGCAGCATGCAGAGCAGCCCGGCCAGCAGCTGGCCCCGGGTGGCGCGCGGGGTCATCGCCGCCAGCAGCCGCCGACGTCCCTGCCCACGGGCAGTGCTCTGCGCGGGCTCGATGGCTTCGGCGGACCTGTCAACGCCGGCAGTCTGGCCGGCCTCGAAGGCCACACCCTCTGAAGCCACACCCTCTGAAGCCACACCCTCTGAAGCCACACCCTCGGGGGCCACATCCTCGGAGACCGAGTCCTGGGAAGCCGAGTCCTGGGAAGCCGAGTCCTCGAAGGCTCGAGGCTCGGGGTCGGGGACCTGGGTCATCGCTCAGCCACCGCTGCGATCAGGCCTTGAACAGGTGCCGGCGGATCGCCGCCGCGTTCGAGAAGATCCGAATCCCGAGCACGACCACCACTCCGGTCGACAGCTGGGAACCGACCCCCAGCTGGTCCCCGAGGTAGACGATCAACGCCGCGACGATGATGTTGGACAGGAAGGACACCGTGAACACCCGGTCGTCGTAGATGCCGTCCAGCACCGCCCGCAGCCCGCCGAACATGGCGTCCAACGCGGCGACGACGGCGATCGGCAGGTAGGGCTGCAGGCCCAGCGGCACCGTCGGGTGCAGCAGCAGGCCTGCGACAACCCCGATCACCAGGCCGAGCGCGGCGATCACGGCGACACCTCCGACGTGGCTGGTACGGACGTTGCAGGTGGAGCCGACCCCGACGCCCCGGATGGGGACGCCCTCGAGGACACGTCTGGTGATCCCCCTGGAACCGAGGGTAGTGCGCTGGAGGTCCCCGGCGCCGAGGGTAGTGCGGCGGCATGATGCAGGTCGACCCCGGCGGCGGCAGGCAGGGTCATGGTGGCGGCGCGCATCCAGATCTGGATGCCCTCGTTGTCGCGCAGTGCCTGCAGGTAGGGGCCGGCCTGGTCACGGGCCAGACCCGACTGCAGTCGGGAGGCATCGCCGACGGCCTCCACAACGTACGGGCGGGTCAGCGGCCGGTAGTCGACCAGGATCGCCTGCCCCGCCGACCTGATGGCCGAGAGCGGGCCCAACCGCTGGCGGTTGATCGCCACCGCCTCGGCACCTGAGGCCCACAGCCCGTTGACCAGGATCTGGAGGTCGCGATCGAGCACCCGGCCGGCGTCGGCGCTGACCGCCCGCGGGTCGCCGGCCGCCACCGCAGGCGCAGTCTCGGCGTCGTCGACCGTGACCTCCAGACCGGGCCCCGTCACGGCGACCTGGGCGGTGGCCAGCTGCAGGCGGTTCAGCTCGGCCGCCAGAGCGCCGGCGTCGGCCCTGGCCAGTCCGGCGGCCTGCATCCTGGTGAGCTCGTCCTGCAACCGGTCGTTGTTCAGCTGCAGGGTGTCGGCGAGCTGGGTGCGGACCTCGATCTGTGCCTCCAGGGCCTGACGGTCGGCGACACCCTCAGGGGCCGGACGACGCAGCTCGACCACGGCTCGGGTGGTCACCAGCCCCGCGAGGGCGGCGACCAGCAAGGTGACGGCCACGGCGAGCAATCCTGCCCGGGGTTTGGTCTCCCCTGCCCGGCGCCGAGCAGCCGCGGCGTACCCCGGGTCGAGCGGGTGGTTCATCACCTCGTTGAGCAGGCTCATGGAGGCGTCCAACGGAGCCCGGGCGCGAGCTCCGCCCCGCCGGCCGGCAGGCTCGGGGACTCGGGCCGCAGAGCTCACTCGGTCGATGCTCGCACGGGTCCGGTCCCCGACTCACGCACCAGCTCGAGGGTCTGACGCAGATAGAGCCAGGCCGCCCACCAGTACAGCCCGAGCCCCCACCAGACGAACGCCCAGGCGACGGGACGGGCCACCGCCGCCGCGAGCGAGTCACCGTCCGCGAGCAGGAGCAGAGGGAAGGCGTACAGCAGGGCGAAGGTGGCCGTCTTGCCGAGGAAGTGCACCGGCAGCGGCCCGTAGCCCGTGCCGTGCCAGCACCGGGATCGTCGCCGACAGCAGGACGTCCCGCAGCAGCAGCGCCACGACCAGCCACCACGGCACGATGCCCCGCCAGCCCAGCGCCAGCACCGTGGTGACGATGTAGAGACGGTCGGCGAGCGGGTCGAGCAGCTGCCCGACCCGGGTGACCTGGCTCCAGCGGCGGGCCAGGTACCCGTCGAGGTAGTCACTGACCCCGCTGACGATCAGCACGAGCAGGGCCGCGCCGTCGTGACGGGTCAGCACCAGCCAGCAGAAGACCGGCACCCCCACCAGCCGCAACGCGCTCAGGGCATTGGGCACCGTGAGCACCCGGGTGCCGACCTGTTCCACCGTCACCCTCGGCAGCCTACGCACCCCGCCTCGAACGGCCCGGCAACGCAGCACGAAACCTTACGCAGGACTGAACATCGTAGGTCTGACACCGTCCCCCGCAGGCTGACACCATGGCCGCCGTGACCACACACCGTACTGGCGCCGACCGCCGGTCCTGGAGGGCCGCCGCAGGACGTCGACCGGACGACGGGCGAGCGGTGGCTGCGGTCTGGGTCGCCCTGACGCTGTGGGCGGTCGGTTGGGCGTGGGTGCGACGCTCGCCGTCCGGCATCTCGTGGCACTACTTCACCGACGGGGTGCACTGGCTGCTGGCCACCGACGGCATCCACCTCTACGCCCACCACCCGGAGCTGCAGGTCGGTCCGCTGAGCCTGCTGGCCGTCGCCCCAGCCACATCACTGCCGACGAATGCGGCGCTGGCGGTGGTGCAGGTCGTCGGCACCGCGGTAGGGCTGCTCACCTTGTGGACCGCGACGCTGGCGGCTCCCCGACCGGTTCCTTGGTGGGTGCTGCTGGTGGCCGGCGCGGTGATGCTGCCGGCCTGGACGGTGCTGTCGGTGCGGTGGGTCCACCCCGACGACGTGCTCGCCGCGGGGTTGGCCGTGGGTGCCCTGGCTGCCGTCCGGTACCGCAACGGGGTGCTGGCCGGACTGCTGCTCGGAGCGGCGGTGGCCGCCAAACCGTGGGCGATCGGCTTCGAGCCGGTGCTGCTGATGCTGCCACGCGACCGGGCCCTGAAGGGGCTGGCGGCCGCGGCCACCGTCGTGGCGGCGGCATGGCTGCCGTTCCTGCTGGGTGACACGTCGACCCTGAGCGCGTTGCATCCACCGATCGCGGTCAGCGACACCTCGGTGCTGCAGCTCTTCGGCATCACCGGTGCCCAGTTGCCGGTCTGGGTACGCCCGGCGCAGCTGCTGTCGGCCCCGCTGGTGGCCTACCTGGTGGTCCGCCGGGGGCGTTGGTTGGCGGTGCCGCTGGTGGCGTTCGCCGTCCGGCTCGCCATCGACCCGCACGACATCGGGTACTACGAGGGCGCTGCCGTGGCGTTCGCCGTCCTCGCCGACCTGCGTCGACTGGACCCCGGCGCGGCGGTCGGGGCCAGGCTCGCCGTCCCCTGGTGGACCCTGGGGACCGCCACCGCCATGTGGCATCCGTTCGTGGCCGACTTCGCCAGACGCGACCAGCTCGCAGGCCCGCTCGACATGCTCTGGTTCGACCATCCGACCGGGGTCGCCTGGCTGCACCTGGTCTGGGCCCTCGCCGTCGTCCTGGGCCACCTGGCGCCCCCTGCGGTCAGGGGCCGCAGGGTTCGCGGCGCAGGCGACGGGTCCGGCCGCCGGAGCCCGACGACGCTCAGGTCAGCGGGCTGACGGTGCCGTACTGCCCGTCGCAGTAGGCCAACGGACCGGCCTCGGGTCCGGTGGCGACCGACAGGATGCGCGCCAGCACCAGGTCATGGTCGCCGATCACCAACCGACGCCAGACCGAGGCCACCAGGGACGCCACCCCGTGGTCGAGCATGGGCACGTCGAACATCCCCTGCGACCAGCGCACCGGTGGGGCGAACCGGTCGACCCCCGAGGTGGCGAACCGCCGCGCCAGGTCGGCGTCCTCGACACCCAGCAGATGGACGCCGACATGCCCGGAGCGGTGCATCCCCTCCCAGGAGTGCCCGACCCGCGAGATGGCGAAGCTCAACGTGGGCGGGTCGAGCGTGACAGTGGTGACCGAGCTGGCGGTGAACCCGACCGGCCCCTTCGGCCCCGCCGCCGTGATCACAGCCAGTCCCGTGCACATCCGGCGGAAGGCGCGCCGCACGTCGTCCGGGGGCGCTGCAGCGGTCTGCGGGTCGTCGACCTCGTCGGCCTCGAGGAACGGGCTCAGGTCGTGGAAGGCATCGGCCATCGGGTCGTCCCGCTCCTCGTCGCTCATACCGGGCCGCCGGCCGAGACCGGTAGCAGAGCGGGTCGTTTCGGCGACCACGGCATCGCCCGACGACTGGCCCCGAAGTCGGCGCCGGACCCAGGGTCCCAGGTACTCCCGGGCCCATCGGGCGTCCTCACGCAGCACCTGTCGGCGGTCGAGGGCAGGACGAGGCGGCAACGGGGTCGACCAGTCGTCCTCCACGGCCAGTCCCAGGGTGAGTGCGGCGGCTGCGGCCACCCTGCGATGCCCGTCCGGGGTGAGGTGGATCCGGTCCTCGGCCCACAGCCGCCAGTCCCGCAGCACCGTCAGCGACCACTGGTCCACCAGGAACGCCCCGTGCCGCCGCGCGATCACGTTCTGGTGCGCCACGAAGGTGGCCACCCGGCCTCGGGTCGACCTGATCACCGGGGCATCCTTGGGGTCGACGGGCGTCACCATCAGGGCAGCTGCCCCGGTGGCCCGGATCCGGGCGACGGCGTCGTCCAGCGCCTGGGCCAGCGCATCGACGTCGGCCCGTGGCCGGAGGATGTCGTTGCCACCCCCCACCACGCTGACGAGGTCGGGGCCCAGGGCGAGAGCGGCCTCCAGCTGGGATCCCACGATGTCGGCGAGCAGCCGCCCCCGCACCGCGAAGTTCGCGTACGTCACGGTCTGGCTCGCACCGCCGTCCGCGGCGGTCTGAGGCGCATCGTGCCTGCCGTCACCCAGGTCGGCGGCGAGCCGCGTCGCCAACCGGTCTGCCCAACCGAGGTAGGCCCCCACCCGGGTCCGTCGGTCGCCGCCGTCGGGCAGCGCGGGGTCGTGCACCGGGTCGCAGAGCCCCTCGGTGAACGAGTCGCCGATGGCCACGTACCGCCGCCAGGGATGCATCCACCCAGCCTAGGCGGGCGGTCAGGACACCCTCACCTCGCCCCGCCCCGCTCACTCCGCTGCGGCCCCCTGCGTCTGGAGGATCCAGGCGGCCAGACCGTCGGCGGGCATCGGGCGGCCGTACAGGTAGCCCTGCAGCACATCGACCCCGAGGCCGCGCAACTGCTCGGCCAGCGCCTCGTCCTCGACCCCTTCGGCCACCACCCGCAGACCGAGGCCGTGTGCCAGGTGCACCGTCGTCGAGACGATCATCAGGGTCCGGTGGTCGTCGGCCAGTCTGGCCACGAAGGAGCGGTCGATCTTCAGCTCCTGCACCGGCAGGTCACGCAGGTACGACAGCGACGAGTAGCCGGTGCCGAAGTCGTCGATCGACACGTCGATCTGATGCTTGCGCAGCTCGAGGATCGCCTGCCGGGCGCGCTCGGGCTCGGCCAGGAACGAGTCCTCAGTGACCTCGACGACCACGGCCTCCCCCTCGAGACCGGCCCGCGCAAGGCTACTGATCAAGGTCGCCACGGCGTGCCCGCCGAGCAGCTCGGCCGGGGCGACGTTGATCGCGACCCGCAGGGGCAGGCCGGCCCGGCGCCAGCGCACCAGGTCGGCGACCGCCGAACGCACGACGCTGTCGGTCAGCGCAGGCATGAGGCCGCTGCGCCGGGCGGCGGGCAGGAACGCGCCCGGTTGCAGCAGCCCGTCACGCGGATGCTGCCACCGCACCAGAGCCTCGACCCCGACCACCGACCCGGTGGTGGCGTCCACCTTGGGCTGGTACCAGAGCACGATCTCGCCACCGGCTATGCCGCTGCGCAGCTCTTCACCCAGACGCAGCCGCTCCCGTGAGAACTCGTCGCGTTCAGGGTCGTAGAAGGCGGCAGCGTCACCCAGGGCCTTGGCCTGGTGCATCGCCACGTCGGCGCGGCGCAGCAGGTCGCCGGCCGTCAACGGCGACCTGCCGATGACCAGTCCCATCGAGCAGTCCAACGAAAGCTCGATGCCGTCGATCCGAACCGACCTCTGGACGGCAGCCCGGATCTGCACCGCCACCTCGGCCATGGCCTGCTCGTCGTCACCCTCGACCAGGACGGCGAACTCGTCGCTGCCCAGGCGCGCAGCCATCAGCACCGGATCACCTGTCCGCCACAGCCGGGAGGCCACGACTCCCAGCACACTGTCTCCGCAGACGTGCCCCAGGGTGTCGTTGATCTCCTTGAAGCTGCTCAGGTCGAGCAGGATCAACCCCGCCGACCCGTGTCGCAGCACCCGCTCGACCTCCTCGACCAGTGCCCGCCGATTGGGGATCTCGGTGAGCTCGTCGATGAGGGTGAGCCGATAGGCGTCGGCAGCGCGCTTGGCCTGCCGCAGCGCCAGCCCGAGCCGGACGCCGCTGGTCACCAGGGTGAGGACGGCGGGCGAGATGAGCAGGTCGCGGGTCTGGCCGGGTTGCTGGAACGTCAGTACTGCGACCGCGACCCCGGCAGCGGCAACCGTTGCGCCACCCACCCAGGCGCGGGCCCGTGGCCGGCTGGGGATCTTCTCGGCCTCGCGCGGGGTGGCGGACGCGGCGGCGACCATGAGCGCGTACGAGGAGACCCAGGCGACCTCGTTGACGGCGCCGTACTCGTAGATGCCGACCGACAACGCCCGAACCAGGCCGGTGTCGGCCAGCAGCATCACGGTCATGCCTGCCAGCAGGGTGAAGGTGCGGGAGTTCAGATCGCGAGCCCCGGCGACGATCTGACCCAGCAGTGCGGCCAGCAGCAGCGAGTCCATGATCGGGTACAGCAGGGCGACCAGCAACGGAACGCCCTGCCGCGTGAAGGGCTCGGCGAAGGGGCCGGCAACCAGGACCCCCACCAGGCAGGACGACCCGCACGCCACGACGACCGAGTCCAGCATCATCGAGGTACTGGTGTGGCGCAGGCCTGGAGCATCGAAGAAGAGGTAGGCGGCGAGCAGCACGACGGAGGCGACGAACAACCATTCCTGGGGCGCCGGGAAGGCCACCGTCGCAGCTCCTGCGGACTGCATCACCAAGCCTCCGGCCGTCCACATCAGCATCGAGGCGGCCAGCAAGCCGTTGCTGAGGGCTCGTCGAGGCATCCGGATCGAGCTGAGCACCAAGCGGGTGAGCATCAGCACGAACAGGGCCCCGAGAGTGATGGACTGCATCGCTTCGAACGAGGTGGGTCGGCTGACGAACAGGGCGCGCCATGGGTCGGGCGACGAGCCCGCCACGACCACGAGATCCACGGCCAGCAGGACCCAACAGAGTCTGCCCAGCGCCTCCTCGGAGGCAGCAGCACGCCGCCGGCCCGATCGCAGAGGGGCCGCCCAGGACGTCACGCGGCCACCTCTCCCCCGGTCAGGGCAGGTCGAACCCGACCTACCGCCTTCGCTGGGGCTCTCGGCGCTGCGCCGGGGCGACTTCAGCCCCGGACGGTGTGGGGCACCCACTTGGCCCAGATGATCACTCGGCCGGTTCGAGCGGGCCAGTACCTGCGGCAGGATCGAGGGGGACGTTGGTCAGGACCCACACCGCCGGTGCCAGCACGGTGGCGGCCATCAGCCAACCGGCGATCACCTCGGTGAGCCAGTGGTAGCCCAGGACCACCGTCGCCAGGCCCACCGCCGTCGACCCGAGAGCCACCGCCGCCCAGCGGCGCCGGCTCGGTAGCGCTCGCCGTCCGGCGCCCCGCGCCTGCGGCGCCAGCACGGCGAGCAACGTCAGCCCGACCGTGGCGTGCGCGGTGTGGCCCGAGGGGTACGACGACCCGCCCACCAGGATCTGGTCGACGCCGGTGTGCGGGGCGGTCCGCCCTGTCAGCACCTTGATCAGGGCGATGAGAGCGTCCATCACCACCAGGGTCACGGCGCACGACACGACGATCATGGGCCGGTGTCGCCGCCACGCCAGCAGGATCGCCACGACACCGATGACCGCACCCACCAACCAGAAGGCCCCGGCGGTCACCACCGTGCGCACGAGGTTGTGAGCCAGTCCGGGGTGGTCGAGAGCGGTGAACCAGCGCAAGGTGTCGGCGTCCCAGGCGGTGGTCAGCCGCAGCAGGACCGCGGCGGTGACGACGACGGTCCCCACGAGCCCGGTCAGGCTCGTCACCACCACGGCGGCCGGTGGTCTGCCGAGCCGGGCCACCTCACGGCGCACCGACGTCCACTGGCCCGCGCACCATGCCGTCACGGCCCCATTCTCACCCGCGGTCGAGGGAGCCCGGCCCCAGACACATGTGCACCTTCGGTGAGAGTCCCCCGGATCGCGGACCGGTCAACCGCCCACGAGTGCCGCGTCGGCGGCGACGGCCGCCTTGTCGAGCTCTGCCTTCGGGTCACCTTTGAGCTGCCGGGCCCCCGTGATGATCATGCCGAGGTTGTTGGAGACGAACAGGGGGCCGTACTTCTCGCCGGTCTGGTCGAGGTAGGCCGACCTGTCGGTCTGGGCGAGGTCGCGCCAGAAGGTGACGGCCTTGTCCTTGGTCGGGTGGGCCACGCCCGCGGCATCCAAGACGGTCTTGGGCTTCCTGACCGGTCCACCAGGCCAGCTTCACCGGCGCCGCTGACGGTTGTCGTGGCACCGGCCGAGACGGGCGAAGCTGTGGACGAGGCCTCCGGATCCTGCGAGACACAGCCCGCCAGGACCAGGGTGGGCATCGCCGTCACGGCCACGGGCTCGTTGCGGGCTCAGGCCCGTGGTCGCCTCAGCGCAGGGCGGAGCAGAGCTGGGCGACCGCGTCGGCCACGGCCTCGCGCCCGGGAGCAAGGAACGTGCGGGGGTCGACCATGCTCGGGCCCTGCTCGAGCTGATGGCGGACGGCGCCGGTGAACGCCACCCCCAGCAGCGTTCCGACGTTGATCTTGACCATTCCGGCCCCGACGGCAGCCACCAGCATCGTGTTCGGCACCCCTGAGGAGCCGTGCAGCACCAACGGCACCGGCACCGCGTCGCGGATCCGGCCGATCAGCTCGAGGTCGAGCCCGGCGGTGCGTTCCGTCATGGCGTGGCTGCTGCCCACCGCGACCGCCAGGGAGTCGACGCCGGTGGCGGCCACGTAGGCGGCCGCCTCGCCGGGGTCGGTCCGAACGCCCGGGGCGTGGGCACCGTCCTTGCCGCCGACCTCGCCCAGCTCGGCCTCCACCCACAGGCCCCGCTCGTGCAGCCATCGGGCCGCAGCCGCAGTGACGGCGACGTTGGCCGCATGGTCGAGCGTCGAGGCGTCGACCATGACCGAGGTGAACCCGGCGTCAGGTGCCTGGCGCCACAGGCCCTCGTCGGTCACGTGGTCGAGGTGGAGCCCCACGTCCACTCCGGCGGCACGAGCCACCTCCCCGGCGGCGGCCGCCAACGGGCGCAGCTGCCCGCCGTGGAACCGGACGGCGTTCTCACTGATCTGGGCGATCACCGCCGTCCCGACCCGTTCGGCGCCGGCCACGATCCCCTCGGCCTGCTCGAGGGTGACCAGGTTGAAGGCGAGGACGGCGCGCCGGCCGTCGTGGGCCTGCTGCACCAGGGTTCCGGCGTTGGCCAGAGGCATGGGGTGTCCGTCTCTTCTCGCTCGCCCGGGCCGGCTGGCCGTGGTCGCAGGTCGATTCTTCGCCCCCGAGCCGGTCCACGGCAGCGCGATCCGGGACTCGGGCACTCATTCGAGCGGAACGGGCTCGATCTGCACCAGGTCGGCCAACTGTGCCGCCAGCGCCACGTCGACGACCCCGGCGACGGGTTGCAGCACCGCACTGGCCGACAACGCCACTGCCCGTCGTAGCGCGGCCGGCCAGGCGATCGCGGCGCCTGCGGTGGCCGCCTGCCACAGGTCCGTCGCCAACGAGGCCACCACCGCGTCGCCGGCACCGGTCGGGTTGCCGACCACCGCTCGGGGCAGGCGCGCCTGCCAGGCCAGGCCGTCGGCCACGACGAGCAGTCCAGCTGCTCCCCTCGAGGCCACCACGGCGGTGCACGGACTTCGCACGTGAAGGGCGCGAGCTGCCGCCACGCCCTCGAGCCCACCGGTGACCTCGGCCAGCTCGGGAGCGTTCGGCTTGACGATGATCGGCCCCCACCCGAGTGCGGCCAGAAGGTGATCCCCGGAGCAGTCGACGATCACCTGGCTCCCCTCGGCGCGGGCCAGCCGCACCAGTTCGCCGTACCCGGACGGCGAGATCCCGGGGGGCACCGACCCCGCCAGCACCACCACCGCTGATCCTGCGGCCTGCTGCCGCATCGCGGCCGTCCAGACCGCCCAGTCCGCCGGGGCCAGCTGCGGGCCGGGCTCGTTGAAGGCCGTCGCGGCACCTTCGGCGTCCACCACGGTCACCGTGCGTCGGGTCGGCCCGCCGGGCAGTTCGTGAACGAGGAGGCCGGCCCCCTGCAGGTCGTGCCGCACCTGGTCGCCCGCGGGCCCGCCCAACGGCAGCATCAGCTCGACCGGTGCCTGCAGCGCCTGCAGCCCGCGCGCCACGTTGACCGCCTTTCCCCCTGCCCTGGCCGTCACCGTCTCGACCCGATGGCTGTGCCCGGCAACGAGTCGGTCGATCCGGTAGGTGACGTCGACGGCCGGGTTGAGGCACACGCAAAGGATCACGGTGCACCCCGCAGCTCGCTCAGCAGCTCGGCCTCGGTCGGCTGCCCGGCCGTCCCACCGACGCGAGTGGTCGCGAGCCGGCCGGCAGCGTTGCCCCAGCGCAGCGCCTCGGCGTCCGCCACCCCCGCACCCTGGCCGCGAGGAAGGCGGCGTTGAACGAGTCCCCGGCACCGGTGGTGTCGACCGGAACGATCGGGCGGCCCACCGCCCGGTACGGCGCGCTGCCTGCCGTCGCCAGGACAGCCCCGTGCTCGCTGTCCTTGACCACGACGACGGGCCCGTGCCCGGCAAGAACCGTTGCGGCGGAGTCCACGTCGCATCCCGGGTGACCCAGAGCAGCAGCCATGGCCCGGGCCTCGACCGCGTTCGGCAGCAGCAGGTCGACGAGCGGCAGCAGGTCGGCCAGACCCGCGAACTCCCCGGCCGGGTCGAGGTTGGTGTCCAGGCTGATCTGCAGGCCGGCTGCCCGCGCCACGGCAAGCAGCCGAGGCAGCACCGCCGCCACCCGGGACTGGAGGAAGAACGAGGTGACGTGCAGCAGGGACGCCGTCGGCACGTCGTCCGGCCGGAGCCACGGCGGCGGCTCGGCGTCGATCGCGCCGACGTGGGTCAGGCTCGTGCGGCGTCGACCCGGTCGACAGCACGACCGACAACCCGGTCGCGAGGTCGCCACGTCGTACCAGCGCCGTGTCCACCCGGGCCTGTCGCATCCGCGTCAGCATCAGGTCACCGAAGGCGTCGTCGCCGACCTGGGCGACCAGGCCCACCCGAGCGCCGAGCCGGGCCAGACCGTGGGCCGTGATCGCCCCGGAGCCGCCGATGAGCAGCTGGGCGTCGTCCACCAGCTGCTCGGCCTGGCCGAACCGAGGTACCACGTCTCCGGTGAGCACCAGGTCGGGGTTCAGGTCACCGAGGACCACGACGTCGTACCGCCTGCCGTTCGAGCTCATGCCAGGTGCACCGCGAGGCCGGCTGCGCGCAGGGCCGCCACCTGGTCGGCGGGCGCGTCGACCTCGGTGATCAACAGGTCGATCTCGCTGATGTCAGCGATCTTCGACATCGTCACCTGGCCGAGCTTGGTGGCATCGGCCACGACCACCACCCGCTGGGCCCGGCTGATCATGCGCTGGTTGGTGCGGGCCTCGACGGCGTCATGAGTGGTCAGCCCGCCGTCTGCCGTGATGCCGTCGACCCCCATGATCGCCACCTCGATGTTGAGCGCCTCGATGAACCGTTCGGTCCAGGCGCCGACCAGCTCGTAGGACTCCGAGCGCAGCACCCCCCCCGGTCACGATCACGCGCAGCCGCGGGCGCATCGCCAGCTCGGCCGCAATGTTGATCGCATTGGTCACGATCGTCAGCTCGGCCCGGTCGGCCAGGTGGCGGGCGACCTCACTCGTCGTGGTTCCGCCGCAGAGGGCCACGGCCTGGGGCTTGCGCGCGATCGTGGCGGCACAGGCCGCTGCGATCCGCTGCTTGGCGGGGCGGTGCTGGGTGTTGCGGTACCGCACCGGCATCTCGCTCGCGTGGTCCTGGCTGGTCGCACCGCCGTGGGTCCGCCGCACCAAGGACTGCGCCTCGAGCAGGGCAAGGTCGCGGCGCAGGGTCGCCTGCGAGACCGCGAGCGAGCGCGCCAGCTCGGCGACCTTGATGTCACCGGCGCCGGCCAACCGGTCCAGCACCGCGGTCAACCGCTGGGTGCGACGGGTGGAGGTCTGTCGCGCGACGTCGGGAGAGACCATGAGCGGATGGTGTCAGGGCGGGCATCGGTTGACGAGCGAATGCGCAGGTCTGTTGCTCGTTCGGGCGATCCCGGCGAACAAGCGGGTGGGGCTGCCTCACCTCTGTCCGGGGCAGCCAAGCATCGCCTGCGGGCGGTACTCGTGGAGAGGGAGAGCCGACCAGCTCGATCGGGGGACAGGCTCGGACGACATGCCGCCACTGTCGCGGCGTCGCGGACGCAGACCAAGCATCTGCGCACCTCGAATGCTCAGTTGGCGCGAAGTGCTTGTCAGATGACGCAATGCCGCGCACCGTTCCACTGCACGGCGTTCGTCGTCCCCGGCGACGACGTCCACCGACGGCGAAGGAGGAGCGGAATGAGCGAGCAGGCGACTGCGGACCCCGACCACCCCCGAGCAGGTGCACTCACCCGCTCGGAGGTCACCTCGCAGCCACAGGTCTGGCGCCTGGCCCTCGACCTGGCGGCGACCGCGGCAGACCTGCTCGCAGCCCCCTCCGAGCGGCTGCTGCTGATCGGCTGCGGCACCTCGGCCTTCGTGGCCCGGGCCGTCGCCGCCCTGCGTGAGGACGCGGGCCTGGGCGAGACGCATTGGGCCTACGCCTCTGAGATGCCGGTCGGGCGGCACTACGACCGGGTGGTGGCCATCACCCGGTCGGGCACGACCACCGAGGTTCTCGAGGCACTGGCCACCCTTGCGGAGGGGACCCGGCGGTCGGCGATCTGCGCGACCGCCGGGACTCCGGTGGCTGCCTGCGTCGACGACCAGCTGCTGCTCGACTTCGCCGACGAACGGTCGGTCGTCCAGACCCGGTTCCCCACCACCACCGTGTTGCTGGCCCGAGCAGCCTTCGGCGAGCAGGTGCACCGCCTGCCCGACCGGGCCGAGGCGGTGCTCGCCGCGCCGTCCCCGCTGCGTGAGCACCACCGGCAGTTCGTCTTCCTCGCCCGGGGCTGGGCCCTGGGTCTGGCCGAGGAGGCCGCCCTGAAGACCCGGGAGTCGGCCCAGGCCTGGGCAGAGGCCTACCCGACGCTGGACTACCGCCACGGCCCGGTGGCCGTCGCCGGACCGAACACCCTGGTCTGGATCTTCGGCGCTGCCCCCGAGGGGCTGACCCAGGAGATCGGCGCCACCGGAGCCACCGTCGTGCACACCGGCGAGGACGCACTGGTCGACCTGGTCGCCGTCCATTGCCTGGCACTGACCCTGGCCGCCGCCCGAGACCTGGACCCCGACCGACCGCGCCGACTGACCCGTTCTGTGATCCTCGCCGACCCTTCCGCCTGATCCACCATCCCGACAAGGAGCAGGTCCATGGTGTCCTTCAGCCCCTGTGCGGCCTCCGGCCGCCCCCAGACCCACCCGCGCTGCCCGTCCGCAGGCCGGGCTCCGGCTCGGGTGGGTCGCAGTCGCTGCCCTGCCGCTGCTGCTGGCCGCCTGCGTCGGTGAGGAGCCGGCGTCGTCCAGCTCCTCGGGCGGGACGCCCGTAGCCACCGGCGGGGCCTCGGGCGGGGCGAGCAGCAGTGGCGGCAGCCCGTCGAGCGTCGTGGCGCCCGTGGCAGCCACCGACCCGACCGCTGCCGTGACCCTGACCTGGTGGACCGGTCAGGAGGCCGACGCCGAGAAGGTGCTCGAGGACCTTCAGCGGCATGAACGGCTGAGGCCCACCCACCGTCGGCTCTCGACGCCCGGTGCCCCAACCGCTTGGATGTGGCGATGCAGATCACCGTGCTGGGAGCGGGCTCGTGGGGCACCACTGTCGCCACCCTGGTCGCACAGAACAACGACGCCGTGCTGTGGGCGCGAGGCCCCGAGGCCGTCGCCGAGATCAACGAGCGGCACAGCAACAGCCGCTACCTGCCCGGCTTCTCGCTGCCCGAGTCGCTACGGGCGACGACCGATCTCGCCGAGGCGGTCGGCTTCGCCGATGTCCTGTTCGTAGGGGTGCCGACCCAGGGCTTCCGCTCCGCGGTGGAGCAGGCTGCACCCCATCTGCGGCCGTGGGTACCGGTCGTCAGCCTGTCGAAGGGCTTCGAGCAGGGCACCCTGCTTCGAATGACCGAGATCGTCCAGGAGCGTGCTGCCGGGCCACCCGGCCGCGGTGCTCGTCCGGCCCCAACCTGGCCAAGGAGATCATGTCGGGCGCGGCGGCGGCCAGCGTGATCGCCACCGCCGACCTGGGCGTCTCCCAAGAGCTGCAGACGGATCCTGCAGTCCGGCCGGTTCCGGGTCTACACCAACCACGACGTGATCGGCTGCGAGGTCGGCGGGGCGTTGAAGAACGTGGTCGCGATCGCCACCGGGATCGCCCAGGGCCTGAGCGTCGGCGACAACACCCGGGCCGCGGTGATCACCCGCGGGCTGGCCGAGCTGACCCGGCTCGGGGTCGCCATGGGCGGCGAACCGGCCACCTTCGCCGGTCTGGCCGGTATGGGCGACCTGATCGCCACCTGTATCAGCCCGCAGAGCCGCAACCGCTACGTCGGTGAGCAGCTCGGGCTCGGGCGCGAGCTGGCCGACGTGCTCGCCGAGATGACGATGGTCGCCGAGGGCGTCAAGACCGCGGTCACCGTGCACGAGCTGGCCCAGCGGCACGGGGTGCCGATGCCGATCAGCGAGGAGATCTACCGGGTGGTCGTCGGCGAGATCAGCCCCAAGCGCGCCTACCGCGGACTGTTCCCCTCCGGCCACGAGGCCGACCCCGGCTGAGTCGGTGCAGCAGCCACCATCGGGTACACCGTGCCACCACCCTGACCTGCCAGGGTGAGCTGTTGGGGGTGGGTCGGCAGCCGGACGGCCACCGTGCCTTCGGTCCCCGCGCCGCAGACCTCGAGGATGTCGGCGTCCACCACCAGACTCAGCGGCTCCTCGGCCGCGGACCCGGCAGAGCGTGCCAGCGCGAGCGGCTCGTTGCCCGCGACCAGCAGCCGGACGGCGTCCGTCGCGATGTCGAGCTGCACGAGCCTGCGACCGGCTTCGTCGTCGATCTGGAGCCCGGCCGGCCCTGCACCGGGGGCGCAGTCCATCGCGACCTCGCAGGCCCCGCCCACCAGGTCGACCGTGACCGGGCCGGCGGCCAGGGTCAGCACGGCCTTGCGGTAGCGGGCCAGGTCGGGGTGTCGGGCGACGACGAGTCGGTCGCCGTCCAGCGTGAGAAGCATCGGCAGGCTCAGCGAGCCGGCCCACTCGGCAGCACGCGTCTCGGGCCGCTCCCGCAACCAGGTCATGGCGCAGCGCCGGCCCGCGACGTCGACGAAGGTCGTGACGGCGTAGGCGGGGTCGCCGTGGCTGAACAGCCCCCAGGACCGCGGCGTGAAGGTGAGGCCGTCGTAGTCACCGACGGCGTAGACGACGTCGCCGGGGTGATGCCTCCGCCCCACCGACAGCAGCAGCACCCACGACCCGTCGAGGACGAACAGCTGCGGGCATTCCCACATCTCGCGAGCCCACCACGGCGACCCGTCCGGACGATGCGAGCCGTCGTCACGTGACTCGGCTGCCGCCGCGGCGGCAGAGAGCACGACGCCGTCGTAGGTCCAGTGCCGCAGATCGGGTGAGTGGAACTGCACCACCGCTCCCCCGAGGTCGCGGACCCCGGCGGCCTGCACCAGCACCCACTGCTGCCCGGTCCACCAGGGGAACGGGTCTCGCAGGTCGAGCAGGTCGAGGTCACCCGCGCGCGGCCCGATCACCGCCCCCACCGGGTCCTTGACCCACTCTCGCCCGGATGCCGAGGGATGAGCCAGCCGGACCGAGCCGAGCGAGGGGTTCTCGGACTGCACCGAGGTGTAGAGCAGCGTGCCCACGCCGTCCCGCAGCGCCATGCCGCCCGACCAGCAGCCGCCGTCCTGCTCGTCCGGCGCCAGCACGTCACCCTGGTCGACCCAGGCCACCAGGTCGGTCGAGACCGCATGGCCCCAGTGGATGCCGACCGCCCAGGTCACCCCGTGCGGGTTGTGCTGGTAGAAGAGGTGGTACCGCCCGCCCAGGAAGGCGATCGCGTGGGGATCGTTGAGCCAGCCCCGCGCGGCGGTCAGGTGCAGCAGCGGACGACGACGGTCACTGGTCGAGGTCGCCACGGCGGTGAGGCTATCGCGTCTCAGGCCGGCAGGTACTGCGTCGGCGGGGTGACCAGCAGCAGGCTGCGCAGGGCCTCGAGGTCACCGCTCACCGCCCCCAGAGCTCGGGCCTGCACCAGCACATTGCCCAGGGCGGTGGCCTCGACCGGCCCCGCGAGCACCGGCAGCCCGGTGGCCTCGGCGGTGAGCCGGCAGAGCAGCGTGTTCAGCGAGCCACCCCCGACCACGTGCACCGCCTCGACGTCGATGCCTGAGAGCCGGACGGCGTCCGCGACGGTCCGGGCGTAGGCGTCGGCGAGACTGTCGAGGATGCAGCGCACCAGCGCCGGACGCCCCGTGGGCATCAACTGACCGCTCTCGCGGCAGGCGTGCTCGATCCGGGCCGGCATGTCTCCGGGCGGCAGGAAGCGCGCGTCGTCCGGATCGATCACCGGCCCCCCGGTGGGTACCTCGGCCGCCGCGGCCAGGATGCGGTCGAGGTCGGTGGGTGAGCCGGCACGCTCCCAGGCACGCAGCGACTCGCTCAGCAGCCACAGTCCCATCACGTTGCGCAGGTAGCGGATCCGGCCGTCGACGCCACCCTCGTTGGTGAAGTTGGCGGCCCGGCCGGCCTCGGTCAGCACCGGGCGGTCGAGCTCGACCCCCACCAGCGACCAGGTGCCGCTGGCGATGTAGGCGACGTTGCGGCCGGCTGCGGGGACGGCGACCACGGCCGAGGCGGTGTCGTGCGACCCGACCGCGGTGACGGTCGTGGACGACGGCAGCCCGGTGGCCGCGACGACGTGGGGCAGCAGCGGCCCCAGGGTCTCACCGGGGCGGCGCAGCGGGGGCAGCAGGGTCGCAGGGATCGCGAGGGCGTCGGCCAGGTCGGTGGCCCACTGCCCGGTGGTGACGTCGAGCAGGCCGGTCGTCGAGGCGTTGGTGACCTCGGCACCGATGCTGCCGGTGAGCCAGTAGCCGAGCAGGTCGGGCAGCAGCAGCAGGGTGCGGGCGGCCGGCCAGCGTGCCGACTGCTGGTCGGCGGCGAGCTGGTAGACGGTGTTGAAGGGCAGGAACTGCAGGCCGTTGACGGCGTAGAGCTGCTGCGGGTCGACCCTGGTGTGGACCCGGGTCACGCCGGCCGCGGTGCGGCCGTCGCGGTAGCAGTAGGGGGTGCCCAGCAGGGCACCGTCGCCGTCGAGCAGGCCGTAGTCGACCGCCCAGGAGTCGATGCCGATGCTGGACGGCGCCGGCAGTCCCAGCCGGACGGCCTCGGTCCCGGCCTTGCGCAGCCCGACCAGGATCTCGGCGAACAACCCGGTCAGGTTCCAGTGCAGCCCCGTCCGATCCGCCTCGGCGAGCTGCACGGGTTCGTTGCCGAACCGGTGCACCTCGTGCAGCCGGACCGGGTCGACGGTGTTGGGACGCACCTCGCCGAGCATCACCCGACCGCTGGAGGCACCGAGGTCGACGGCCACGACCGTCAGCAGGGACCCGGATGGTGTCGCCACGCTGCTGGTCCTCTACCGCAGGAAGGCGGCGGCCACGCCGGCGTCGACGGGGATGTGCAGGCCGGTGGTGTGGGTGAGCTCGCCGCCGGTCAGGGCGAACACGGCGTTGGCGACGTGCTCGGGCAGCACCTCGCGCTTGAGCAGGGTGCGTTGGGCGTAGTACTCACCGAGCTTGTCCTCGGGGATGCCGTAGACCGCGGCGCGTTGGGCACCCCAGCCGGCCGAGAAGATGCCCGAGCCGCGGACGACGCCGTCCGGGTTGATGCCGTTCACGCGGATGCCGTGCTCGCCCAGCTCGGCGGCCAGCAGCCGCACCTGGTGGGCCTGGTCGGCCTTGGCCGAGCCGTAGGCGACGTTGTTGGGGCCGGCGAAGAAGGCGTTCTTGCTGCTGATGTAGATGATGTCGCCACCCATGCCCTGGGCGAACATCATCGTGGCGGCCTCGCGCGAGACCAGGAACGAGCCCTTGGCCATCACGTCGTGCTGGACGTCCCAGTCCCGTTCGGTGGTCTCGACCAGGGGCTTGCTGATCGACAACCCGGCGTTGTTGACCACCAGGTCCACCCCCCCGAAGGCGCGCGCTGCGGCGGCGAAGGCGGCCGCGACCTGGCTCGCGTCGGTGACGTCGGCGGTCACCGCCACCGCGACGTCGCGCGGATGCAGCGCCTTGGTGGCGGCGGCGATCTCGGCGACGACAGCCTGCGCCGAGTCGGCGTTCAGGTCGGCGACCACCACGCAGGCGCCCTCGGCAGCCAGCCGCAGCGCGATCGCCCGTCCGATCCCGGAGCCGGCACCGGTGACCAGGGCCACCCGGGTGGCCAGCGCCTTCGGCTTGGGCATCCGCGCGAGCTTGGCCTCCTCGAGGGCCCAGTACTCGATCCGGAACTTCTCGCTCTCCTCGATCGGGGCATACCTGGAGACAGCCTCCGCGCCCCGCATCACGTTGATCGCGTTGACGTAGAACTCCCCCGCCACCCGAGCCGTCTGGGCGTTCGCGCCGAAGCTGAACATCCCCACCCCCGGCACCAGGACGACCGCCGGGTCCGCCCCCCGCATCGGCGGCGAGTCGGCAGTGGCGTGCCGGTCGTAGTAGGCGGCGTAGTCGGCCCGGTAGGCGGCGTGCAGCTCCTGCAGCCGGGTGATCGCCTCCGCCACCGGTGCGGTGGCGGGCAGGTCGAGCACCATCGGGCGCACCTTGGTGCGCAGGAAGTGGTCCGGGCAGCTGGTTCCCAACGCCGCCAACGGCGCCAGCCGCTCGCGGGAGCAGAAGTCGAGCACCGCCTCGGCGTCGCTGTAGTGACCCACCATCGGCTTGTCGCTGGAGGCCAGCCCTCGGATCACCGGCGCCAGCGCCGCGGCCCGGGCGTGCCGCTCGGACTCGGGCAGCGCCTCGAACCCGGTCACCACGGCCCCGAACGGGTCTGGCCGGCCACGCTCGGCCAGGAACGACTCCGCAGTACGGATGATCTCGAGGCTGTTGGCCTCGCAGCCCTCGCTGGTCTCGGCCCACGCGGTGATGCCGTGACCTCCCAGGATGCAGCCGATCGCCTGCGGGTTCGCCGCCTTGATCGCCGCGATGTCCAGCCCCAGCTGGAACCCCGGCCGACGCCAGTCCACCCAGGCCACCCGGTCGCCGAAGCACTCCTTGGTCAGCGCCTGGCCGGCCGCGGCGGTGGCCAGCGCGATCCCAGAGTCCGGGTGCAGATGGTCGACGTGGTCGGCCTCGACCAACCCGTGCATCGCCGTGTCGATCGAGGGAGCCGCCCCGCCCTTGCCGTGCAGGCAGAAGTCGAACGCCGCCACCATCTCGTCCTCACGGTCCACCCCTGGGTAGACCGCCGCGAGGGCACGGAGCCGGTCCAGCCGCAGCACCGACAGACCTGCCTCGGTCAACGTCCCCAGGTCACCGCCGGAACCCTTCACCCACAGCAGCTCCACGTCGTCCTGGGTCACGGGGTCGACGACCCGGCCCTTCGCCGAGGTGTTGCCCCCGGCATAGTTGGTGTTGCGAGCGTCGGCCCCCAACCGGTTCGAGCGGGCAACGAGGTCCTGGACCGGAGTGTTCGACATCGACATCCTGTTCGTGGGTCGCAGCTTCGTGGGGTGCAGTTCGTATCTCGTTCTTGAAACGATTCAGGTAAACGCTACGGGCGTGTTACGTCCTTCGTCAAGGAGTGCGCGATGACCATCGAACCGGATCCCCCCGTCGAGGTCCACCCTCGTGACGTTCCCGTGGAAACGGTGACGGACGAGCAGGTGGCGGCCTACCGGCGCGACGGTTTCGTTCGGGTCCGTTCGGTGCTCACCCGTTCCGAGGCGGCACGTTTCGCCGATGCCGCCGTCCTCGCCCAGCAGCGCATCGCGGACTTCCACGCCAGGGCGACCTTCGCCCAGCTCCTGAGCGTGTGGCGACAGGACGACGTTCTGCGCGAGCTCACCCTGCACCCTGACCTCGCCCGGATCGCGACCCGGCTGGCCGGCGCACCGTTGCGGCTCTGGCACGACCAGCTGCTGATCAAGGCGCCCCACAACGGGTCGGCCACCCACTTCCACCAGGACGCCCCGTACTGGCCGCACGAGGCGGGCCGGCCAGCCCTGTCGGCCTGGGTCGCCCTGGTGGACGTCCCGGTCGAGAAGGGGTGCATGACCTTCCTGCCGGGCTCCCAGGACCACACCGGGCTGCGGGCGCAGGACCTCACCGATCCCGGTGACCTCTTCGCCGTGGCACCCGACCTGCGCTGGCACGAGCGGGTCACGCTGCCGTTGCAGGCCGGGGACTGCACGTTCCACAACGCCTGGACCGCCCACTCGGCCGGCGCCAACGAGACCGACGACCCCCGGATCGCCCACGTCGTCATCTACCTGGACGCGCAGACCCGCTACGACGGCCGGCCGCACCCGATCTCCGACCCCCTCGACCTACCCGTCGGAGCGCCGTTCGACCACGAGCTCTTCCCCCGGCTGCCGGCCTGACCTCACCCGGGGAACAGGGTGATGCCGCCGTCCACCCGCAGCACCTGGCCGTTGACGAACCGGCTCTGCGGCCCTGCGAGGAACGCGACGACGTCGGCGATCTCCGCCGGCTCCGCATACCTGATCAGTGAGTCCGGCGCGGTCATCATCGCCGGGTCGACCGCGCGGGTGGCGACGAACCGGGCGGTCTTGGTGGGACCGGGACTGACCGCGTTGACCCGCACGTTGAACGGACGCAGCTCGACAGCCAGGCATCGTGTGTAGTGCACCACCGCCGCCTTCAGGGTCGAGTAGACCACCTCCGGCGAACACCCCATGTGCGCTGCGGCAGAGGCGATGTTGATGACCGTGCCCTGCCTGCGCTCCTTCATGCCGGCGGCGAATGCCTGCGTGACCAGCATGGTGCCGATGAGGTTGTTGTTCGTCAGCACCTGGATGTCCTCCAGCGAGACGTCCAGCGCGTTGTTGGGGTGGGGCTTGCCCCCCTGGGCGCCGATGTCACCCCCGGCGCAGTTCACCAGGATGTCCACCGGCCCCAGGGCCGCCTCGATGTCGGACGCCATCGCTCGGACTGCCTGCTGGTCACCGATGTTGCCGGTCACCGAGACGATGCGGGTGCCGAACCGTTCCAGGTCCTTCACCACCGCGGCCAGGTCCGACGCCTCGCCGTACGTGGCCGGACCGGTCGGGTCCAGGTCGTGGACGGCGACGTCGGCGCCCAGCCCGGCGAGCCGCTCGGCCATGGCGCGCCCGAGCCCCCGTCCCGACCCGGTGACGAAGGCGACCTTGCCGCTCAGTTCCCTGGTCGTGTCGTTGCTCATTCGCTGGCTCCCTGGGTCATCAGGCCGATGGTCTTCATGGTCGAGGCACTGCGGCGGATCATGGCGAGCTCGTACTCGATCAGCGTCGCTCCCCCGTCGCCGCGTTCCCACGGCGTGCGGACGTCGTCCTCCTCCTCGTGCCGGTGCCGGCGGGCCGCAGCCAGGCACGACGCCAGCTCCGTCGCCGAGCGCTCCGGGTAGCCGGTCCACCAGGTCGAAGTGAGGAGCCTGATGTGCCGGGACTCCAGCGCACCCGGCTCGAGCGAGGCCGTGAGGCTCTCGTGGTGCTCACCGAGCAGGGCAGCGACGTCGGCGAACGGCACCGCGCCGTCCCCGATCGCACAGCGGACGAGTCGGTAGCCCTCGTCGGTGAACTGGGCCCGGTAGTCCTTCAGATGCACATGGACGACGCGGTGCGCCACCCGCTCGGCGAAGTCCAGTGGGTCCTCGCCCACCGCCAGGGCGTTCCCGATGTCGAGGGTGATGCCCACGTTCGGGCCGGCGTCCTCGCAGAACGCGAGCAGCTCGCGGCTGCCGAAGTCCTGGTGGTTCTCGATCCCGACCGTGAGCCCGGCGGCGGCCGCCACCCGGGCGAGCTCGGCGAGCCCGGTCCGGGCGTCGGCGACGATCGTCTGCCACCGCTGCCCCTGGGCGGCCCGGTCGCCGCACAGGACGGTGGACAACGGAGTACGGATCACCTCGGCCCCGAGCGCCACCGCCGACCGCACCGGACTCTCGACAGGCTCGGACGGAAGACCGAAGCTGATCACCGGCTGCAGGTCCAGCCTCTCGAGACGGCGGCTCAACGAGGCCAGCTCGTCGTCCGACAGCACCGCCAGCCACGCGTTGTGCAGCTCGATCGACCGGGCGCCGATCTCTTGTGCGATCGCGATCTCGCCCTCCAGGCCCTGGCCGTCCGGGTTGGCCCGGTCGGTGCCGCCGCCCTGCAGCCCCAGCAAGTAGGTGAGGCCGTACGGGTTGATTCCCACACGCAGCATGCCCGGTTCCCTTCCTGGAGGATGACGCTCGAACCCATGGTCAGCGCAGATCCGGCGTCGACCTGGAGACACTGCTTGGTGATCATCCGACTGTCGTCGGAGGCAAGGAAGACCGCGGCGCCGCTAACGTCCTGCTCCACCAGCCGTTGGTGCAGGAACTGCCGGCCACCATCTCGTCTGCCCGCTGCCTCGGTGTACCAGCAGCCGAGCTGCCGCTCCGTCGTGGACCGCGCCCGGCGCGATCGCATTGACCCGGATGTTGTCCTGCCCGAAGGCTCCGGGCGAGGCCGTGGGTGAGGCCGACCACGGCGGACTTTGGCCGTGAATAAGCGATGAATTCGGCCCCGGCGGACATCCAGGCGATGGACGAGAAGTTGACGATCGCCCCGTCACCCAGGCTCCTGCATGTGCGGGTGGACCGCCTGGGCCGCGAAGAACTGGTGGCGGAGATTCACGTCCATCGCCTGATCCCAGTATTCCGGGGTCACCGCGGCGATCTGCTGGCGCGTATCGTTGGCGGCGTTGTTGACGAGCACACCGATCGGCCCCAGGGTCTCACCCGAACGTCCCGACGGCCGCACGTAGTGCGGCGATGTCGGTGAGGTCGCACGGCACGAAGGTGGGCGGGTGGCTCGAGCCGGCAAGCCGCCGGACGACGGCCTCGGCGCCGGCCAGGTCGATGTCGACGAAGGCCACCTTCGCATGGTTGCGCGTGAACGCCTCGACGAGCGCGGCTCCGATACCGGTCGCGCCACCGGTGACGAGGACGACCCTGCCGGCCAGGCTCGGGTAGATCGCATGCTCCACGCGGGTCTCCAGACGACGCCGGGCAGGAGTAGGGGTGACTGGTCACCTTAGCCGCGCTGTGGGGCAGGATGTCGTGTCATGGCTCCCCCCTATCAGGACAGCACCCTGCCGGTGGCCGAGCGGGTCGCCGACCTGCTCGGCCGGATGACGTTGGCAGAGAAGGCGGGGCAGCTCTTCCACACGATCATCACCCTCGCCCCGGACGGTTCCCTGGTCGAGGAGCCCACCCAGGCTCCCTCGCAGCTGTCGACGACAGAGCTCGTGACGGGTCGCTGCCTGACCCACTTCAACGTGCTGGGAGGCGCCTCACCGGCCGCCTTCGCCGCCTGGCACAACCGGCTGCAGTCCCTCGCTGCCGGCACCCGCCTCGGCATCCCCGTCACCCTGTCGACCGACCCTCGCAACGGCTTCTCGGACAACCCCGGAGCCGCGATGCGGGCGGGCGCCTTCTCGGCCTGGCCGAGAGCCTGGGCCTGGCCGCCATCGGGTCGGACGACGTCGTGAGGGCACATGCCGACGCCGTCCGGCAGGAATACCTGGCGGTCGGCCTGCGCGTCGCGTTGCATCCGCAGGTCGACCTGGCCACCGAGCCACGGTGGTCGCGGATCGGCGGCACCTTCGGGGAGGACGCCGACCTCACCTCGGCCCTGGTCCGCCCGTACGTCGAGGGGCTGCGTGGGCCGGCACCTGCGCCGGGGGTGCCCGGTGAGCTCGGACCCCGGAGCGTGGCCGCCATGGTGAAGCATTTCCCGGGCGGCGGACCGCAGCTGGACGGTGAGGACCCGCACTTCCCGTACGGCCAGGAGCAGGTCTACCCGGGCGGCCGACGCGACTACCACCTGGCCCCGTTCCAGGCGGCACTGGCCGCCGGTGTGACGCAGGTGATGCCGTACTACGGCCGGCCGATGGGGACCGGCTGGGAAGAGGTCGGCTTCGGCTTCAACCGCGACGTGGTCACCGACCTGCTGCGCGAGCAGCTCGGCTTCGACGGCATCGTCTGCACCGACTGGGGGCTGCTCACCGACCAGGCCATCATGGGCGAGCCGCACGTGGCCCGCGCCTGGGGCGTGCAGCACCTGTCCGTCGCCGACCGGGTCCTCAAGGCGCTGGACGCCGGCGTCGACCAGTTCGGCGGCGAGCACTGCCCGCAGGTCGTCGTCGACCTGGTCCGCTCGGGCGCCCTGCCGGTCGAGCGGCTCGACGCCTCGGTCGGGCGGCTGTTGGCCGAGAAGTTCCGGCTCGGACTGTTCGACGAACAGCGCTACGTCGACGTCGAGGCCGCCGCCTCGGTGGTGGGTCGGGCCGACCTCGTCGCCGCCGGTCGTCAGGCACAGAGCCGCGCCGTGACCGTCCTCACGAACACCGTCCTCACGAACACCGTCCTCACGAACACCGTCTCACAACCGTCCTCACGAACACCGTCCTGCCCCGAACCAGTCGTCGCAGGCCGTTGCCGTCCTGCCGCTGGTCCCCGGGCTGCGGCTCTACCTCGAGGGGATCGACCCCGCCGTCGCCGCCGACTACGGCCAGGTGGTCACCGATCCGGCATCGGCCGACCTCGCCGTGCTGCGACTGCCGACCCCGTTCGAGCCGCGGCAGGGACTGTTCGAGTCGTTCTTCCACAGCGGGCGGCTGGACTTCGCACCGGAGCGCCTCGCCGAGATCCTCGCGCTGCTCGCGAAGGTGCCCACCGTCGTCGCGATCCAGCTCGAGCGACCGGCGGTGATACCCGAGATCGCGCAGCACGCGGCCGCGCTGGTCGCCTGCTTCGGCGCGAGCGACGCCGCCCTGCTCGACGCCCTCTCCGGCAGGGTCCCTCCGCAGGGGCGGCTGCCCTTCCAGCTGCCGCGGTCGATGGCCGAGGTGACCTCGGGCCGGGCCGACGTGCCGCAGGAGAGCCCGAACCCGTTGTTCCCGTTCGGGTTCGGGCTCTCCTGGTAGCGGTTCAGACCCAGGTGCTGGGGTCAGGCCCCCCAGCCGGCCTGGTTGCCGCCGACCCGCTCGGCGACGATCTTCTCGGCGTAACCCGAGGCGGCGTAGGCGGCCATCGGGTCGGGGTTCAGGCCCAGGTCGGCGCGCACCTCGCGCAGCAACGGCCGGACGTCGGTGTTGTAGGCGTCCATCAGGGCCGCGTTCGCCCCGAGCACGTCGCCGGCGGCCTGGGCAGCGGTGATCGCCTCGACGTCGACCAGCAGCGCCTTGGCGGTGGCCTCCTGAACGTTCATCACCGACCGGATCTGGCCCGGGATCTTGGGCTCGATGTTGTGGCACTGGTCGAGCATGAAGCTCACCCCCAGCCCGCCGTTCAGGCTCGGGTCGAACCCGTTGCCCCGGCGCACCTCCCACAGGATCCGGAACAGCTGGAACGGGTCCGCCGAACCCACCATCAGGTCGTCGTCGGCGTAGAACCGTGAGTTGAAATCGAACCCGCCGAGCTTGCCGGCCCGCAGCAGCACCGCCACGATGAACTCGATGTTCGTCCCCGGCGCGTGGTGCCCGGTGTCGACGACCACCTTCGCCTTGTCACCGAGGGCGATGCAGTGCGCGTACGCGGTCCCCCAGTCCGGCACGTCCATCGTGTAGAACGCCGGCTCGAACAGCTTGTACTCCAGCAGGAACCGCTGCCCCTCCCCCAACCGCGCGTACACCTCGGCCAACGACTCCGCCAGCCGGTCCTGCCGGGCCGCGATGTCGTCCTGACCCGGATAGTTCGTCCCGTCGCTGAACCACAGCTTCAGCTCCTGCGACCCCGTCGCATCCATCACATCCACACACGCCAACAGGTGGTCGGTCGCCTTGCGCCGCACCCGCGGGTCCGGGTGGGTCACCGACCCCAGCATGTAGTCGTCGTCCTGGAAGACGTTGGAGTTGATCGCCCCGATCGCCACCCCCAGGTCGGCGGCATGCCTGGCCAGCTCGGCATAGTCGGCGACCCTGTCCCACGGGATGTGCAACGACACCCGAGGCACCACCCCGGTGTACCGGTTCACCTGCGCCGCATCGGCCAGCTTCTCGAACGGGTCCCGCGGCACCCCCTGCTGAGCGAACACCTTGAACCGCGTCCCCGAATTGCCGAAAGCCCACGACGGCACCTCGATCTGCTGCGCCGTCAGTGCGGCCTTGACGTCGTGCGTGTTCATCGCGTTCTCGCTTTCCGTTCGGTTCTCTCGGGGTCTGACTCGGGTGGGTGCGATGCGGTGGTGCGTGGCGGAACCTATGGTCCTGTCGGCTCGCCGATCGCGGCCAGCTGGTCCTCGAGCTGGAAGACCTGTGCCAGCACCAGGAACGACTCGTCCGGGCCACGCCCGTCGAGTCCGGTGAAGAACTCGCCCATCTCGGCCTGCCAGCGGCCGTTCACCTCGGTCGCCGCCATCGCCGCCTGCGCAGCCTCGAGATCCTCGCTCTCGGCGTAGCCGACGAGCAGGCCGTCGTCCCGCAGGAAGAGCGAGTAGTTGCTCCAGCCGCTGTCCCGCAGCGCGCGCAGCATGTCGGGCCAGACGGCCCGGTGCCGTTCGGTGTACTCCGCGAGCCGGTCCGGCCTGACCTGAAGCAGGAAGCAGTAGCGATGCCTGCAGGCCGTGGACGGTTCGGCGTCGATCATGCCTCCTCCGGCGGGGGTGGGCCGAAGCTGAACGGGACCGGGATCGGCGGGTCGTCCGCCGCCGCCCTCACCTGGCAGGCGAAGGTGTGGACGCCGGAGCCCACCTCGACCTCGACACCCTCGCCGTCCGGCAGAACGACGCCCGCCGTCGTGTTCGGCGGCACGGTCACCGACAGCTCGAAGTCGGGCCCGGTCCGGTGCCACTGCACCGCGGCCGGGCCGTACGGAGTGTCCAGGCGGGCGGACGCGCTCGTCAGGCCGCCGCCGGGCATCGGGGCCACGGTCAGCCGCCGGTAGCCCGGTTCGGCGGGGGCGAGCCCGGCCACCACGCGATGCATCCAGTCGGCCACGGCCCCGAGGGCGTAGTGGTTGAACGAGGTCATCTCACCGGGGTTGATGCTGCCGTCGGGCAGCATGCTGTCCCAGCGCTCCCAGATCGTGGTCGCCCCCATGGTCACCGGGTAGAGCCAGGACGGGCACTCCCGTTGGGTGAGCAGGTGGTAGGCGGTGTCGGGGTGCCCGTTCGACGAGAGCGCGTCGCACACCAGCGGGGTACCGACGAAGCCGGTGGCGATCCGGTGCTTGTCCGAGACAGCCAGGTCGACCAGCCGTCGCACCGCGCGGTCGCGCTGCGCCGTCTCGGGCAGCAGCCCGAACTGCAGGGCCACCGCGTACCCGGTCTGGGCGTCGCTGGCGAGCCTTCCGTTGGGCGTCACGTACTCGCGGGCGAAGGCTGCCCGCACCTGCTCGGCCAGTACCGAGTACCGACGGTGGTCGTCGTCCTGGCCGAGCAGCGCGGCGACGTCGGCCACGATCTGCGCGGTGTAGGCGTGGTAGGCGGTCGCGATCAGGTAGCGGTCGGTCCGGGCGGCGGCCGGATTGTCCGGCGGGGCGGCCGGATCGAGCCAGTCCCCGAGCTGCATCCCCTCATCCCAGAGATGGTCGGGTTGGGCCAACCCTGCCACCTGGTCGACCCAGGTCGTCATGCTCGGGTACTGGCGGCGCAGCACCCCCAGGTCGCCGAAGCCGTTGGTACAGCACCCAGGGCGCGACGACCGCCGCGTCACCCCAGGCCGCCGTCGGCATCGTCGGGAAGACCAGGGGCACGTACGGCACGTAGATCGGCACGCTGCCGAGCTCGACCTGCTCGGCGGCCAGGTCGGCCAACCACGACTCGACGACGCCCGCACAGTCGTAGAGGAAGGATGCAGTGGGGGCGAAGACCTGCAGGTCACCGGTCCAGCCGAGCCGTTCGTCGCGCTGCGGGCAGTCGGTGGGCACGTCGACGAAGTTGTCGCGCATGCTCCAGACGACGTTCTCGTGCAGCCGGTTCAGATCGGGTCCGAGCACTCGAACCAGCCGGTGCGGCGCATGTCGGAGTGGATGACGACGGCCTCGAGGTCCCCGGCCGCCGCTGCCGCCGCGACCGCCTCGTCGCCGCCGGGCCAGTTCTCGACCCGGGCGTAGCGGAACCCGTGGATCGTGAACCGCGGCTCCCACACCTCCGGGGCGTCGGAGGTCGAACCCCGCAGGGTGTACTCGTCCTGGGCGGCCGCCAGCCGCAGTGGGCGCAGCGACAGGTCGCCGTCCTCGAGCACCTCGGCGTGCCGCAGCCGCACGGTGTGCCCCGCCGGTCCGCTCACCCGGATCCGCAGCCGGCCGCTGATGTTCTGACCGAAGTCGAGCAACACTCCCCCGGATGGGGCCGGGTCGACCGAGACCGCACGCAGCGTCTCGATCCGCCGGACGGCGGGGCCGGACGGCGCGACCAGCACCGCCGGGTCGTGCGCGACGACCTCGACCGGCAGCCAGGCGGAGTCGTCGAACCCGGGGACGACCAGCCGTCCACCTCACGACGGGCGTCGTAGACTCACCGTCGTACAGGCTTGCGGCCAGTACCGGGCCCGCGGCGCTGCACCACCCGCCGTCGGTGGCGACGACCGTCATGGTGCCGTCGGTGTGCGTGACCTCGAGCTGGGCGATCAACGCCGTCCGGTCGCCGTAGACGCCCGTCTTGCCGCCCAGGAACCCGAGCCGGCCCCGGTACCAGCCGTCCGCGAGCGTCGCTGCCAGCACGTTCTCGCCCCGGCGCACGAGGTCGGTCACGTCATGGGTGCGGTAGCGCAGGCGGTGGTGGTAGCTGGTCCATCCCGGGGCGAGCACCTCCTCACCCACGACGCTGCCGTTCAGCTCGACCTCGAACGCGCCGTGCCCGGTCAGGTACAACCGGGCCGTCGCGACGTCGCCGTCCAGGTGGAACTGCCTGCGCAGCAACGCCGCCGGGCCGTCGGGTGCTCCGACGACGGACGGGTGAGGCGTGGCCGCGGCCGCCATCCAGTCGGAGGGCAGCAGCAGCCCGGCCTCGACCCGCACGGGCTCGCTCCACGAGCTCGGCCCGTCACTGCCGTCGGTCCCGCTGCCCCGGCCCCAGACCCGAACCCGGACGGCGACCTGCTGGCGCGAGGTCAACGGGCTGCCGGGCCAGGGCTCGAGCACCGACTCCGACGACTCGACCCGATGGGTGCTGGTCGCCCCGGACGGTGCGACCAGCTCGACCTCGTAGCCGGTCTGTCGCCAGCCACCGACGCTCGCACCGACGGTCCACGACAGCCGGGGCGAGGCCTGGCCGATCCCGATCAGACGGTCGTGGTGCTCCACCCGGACCGTGGTGACAGCGACCGACATCGATGACCTCATCCCTTGATGGCGCCGGCGGTCTGACCCTCGACGATCTTGCGGTTGAAGAAGATGAACAGCAGCAACGGCGGGATGGTGATCAGCAGGATGTTCATGAAGAGCAGGTTGTACTCCGTGTTGAACTGGCTCATGAAGTTGTAGAGCGTGGTCTGAACGGTGGCGTTCTCGTCGCCCGGGGTGAAGTACAGCGGGTTGACGAAGTCGTTGAAGATGGCCACCGAGCTGGTCAGGATCACGGTGATGATCACCGGTCGCAGCAGCGGGAAGATGACGCTGAAGAACAGCCGCAGGCCGCCGCAGCCGTCGATGATCGCCGCCTCGTCGAGCTCGCGCGGGATCGAGGCGATGAAGGCCCGGAACAGCAGGACGACGAAAGGGATGGCGAAGGCGACCTCGACCAGGATCAGACCCTGGATGCTCTTGAACAGGTTGAGCTTCTGCAGCACCCAGATCGTCGGCACGATGGCCGGCGGGATGATCAGCCCCGAGAGCATGAGCATGCTGACCGAGTTGGCGACCCTTCCCGGTCGGCGTTGCAGCACGAAGGCCACCATCGAGCAGAACACCACCAGGATCGCCACCGAGACGACGGTGAGGATGGTGCTGTTCTTGAACGCCAACAGCAGCATGCCGTCACGGGCGGCGACCACGTCCTTGACGTTCTGGACGAAGTTCCACGAGGTGGGCAACGAGAAGGCGAGGTTACCGGCGTCGTACTGGTCCTTCGCCGCCGTGAGGACGATGAACACGAACGGGATGACGAACACGATGAGAGCGACGACGAGCGAGCTCGCCTCGAGGCCGATCCGGCGGGCGGTCCTCACAGGTCCACCTCCTTGCGGTTGAGGAAGAAGGCCAACGGGAAGACGATCGCGGCGACGAGCAGGAACAGCACGACGTTGCCGGCGGTGGCCAGGCCGTAGAACCCGGCCTGGTACTGCTTGTAGATCACCGAGGCGATGGTGTCGCTGGCGAAGCCGGGTCCGCCGCCGGTCATGGTCCAGATCAGGTCGAAGGAGCGCAGCCCGCCGATGAACGACAGCAGGATCACCGTGAAGGTGGCCGGGCGGGCCAGTGGCAGGGTGATGTGCCAGAACTTCGTCCAGGCCCCGCCGCCGTCGCAGTCGGCGGCCTCGTAGTAGTCCCGGGGGATCGACATGATGCCGGCGATGTAGATGACCGTCGCCAGACCGACGCCCTTCCAGACGTCGACCACGGCCACCGAGGCCAGCGCGGTGCTCGGGTCACCGAGCCAGTCCGGGCCTGAGATGCCGACCCAGGACAGGACGGTGTTGATCAGCCCGAAGTCGGGCTGGAACAGCACCTCGAAGGTGATGCCGACCGCGACGGTGCTGACCAGCACCGGGAAGAAGACCAGGGAGCGCAGCAGGCCCCTGATCTTCATGTTCGAGGTCAGGACCACCGCGAACAGCATCCCCAGCACCACCTTGGCGCCGCTGGTGAAGACCGCGTAGAAGAGGGTGTTCACCAGGCTCGACCGCAGCTGCTGCTCCGAGAAGAACTGGGTGAAGTTGTCGAACCCGATCCAGTCCGAGGTGAACAGGTCCCACCGGGTGAAGGCGAAGTAGAACGACATCACCGTCGGGACGAGGAAGATCACCAGATAGACCAGGCCCGCAGGGGCGTAGAACCAGTACGAGTAGGTCTTCAAGTAGGTCTTGCGTGCCGTCGCCGTCCTCACCGGCGCCGGGGCGGACCCGCCGGGTCCCGCGTCACCGCGGGACCCGGCGGTCCGAGCCTGGCTCGACCCGGACTCCATCACCAACCGGCCAGGCCCAGCTGCTTGGCCTGCTTGGTGACGTCGGAGTCGTACTGCGAGGCGCCGTCCTTGGCCGTCGTCTGCCCCGTCTCGACCGCAGTGGTGATCTGCTCGAGGGCTGGGCCCTTGACCGGGGACAGGAACTCCAGCGCCGGGGTGGTGGTCTTGGCATCGACGTAGGCCTGCATGTCCTTGGCGATCGCGAAGGAGTCCGCGGGCAGCGAGTAGCCCTTGACCAGGTACGGGCCGGTGGCCGGCGACGCGGTGTTGAACACCTCGGTGCCTGCCGGCGAGGCGACGAAGGCGATGAACTTCTTCGCGGCGTCGATGTTCTTGCTCTTGGCCGAGATGTACTGGCCGTTGGGCGACCATACCGTCGCACCCGCCTTGGCGGCGTCGTCACCCGGGATGCCGAAGAAGCCCAGCTTGTCGGCCTGGTCCTTGGGCAGGCTGGCCACCACCGCGGTCAGGATGGGCCACTGCGCGACCTTGCCCGAGACGAGCAGCGGCGTGCCCTGGCTGACGGTCGTCGAGCCGGCGCCCTTGTTGAGCCAGCCCTTGGCTGACGGCTCAGCCGTCTTCTCGAACCCACGCAGTGCTGCTGGGTTGGTGGAGTACTTGGCCTTGTTCGCCGTGTAGTCGTCGGCGAAGGTCGGGTTGGCCGCAGCGACGTTGTGGAAGTCGGCCAGCACGAACAGCTGCGTCGACCAGGTGTCCTTGAACGTGCCCAGGACGGGCGTGATGCCCGCGGCCTTGATCTTCTCGTTGTTGGCCGCGAACTCCGCCCAGGTCTTGGGGATCGACAGGCCCAGCTTGGTGAAGACGTCCTTGTTGTAGACGATGCCGCCGCCCATCACGGTGCCCCAGGGCGCGCCGTAGACCTTGCCCTTGTAGGTGACCACCGGCAGGAACGACTCGTCGACGTCCTTCAGGGCCGCGTCGCCGGTCAGGTCGACGAGGTTCTGGTCGGGCTTGAGCGCCTGCAGGAGCGAGCCGGAGTTGTACCAGAAGACGTCCTCCATGGTGCCGGTCGCCAGCTTGGTCTTGACCAGGTTGTCGCCGTCCCCACCCTGCGGCTTGGTGTTCAGCTTGACCGTGATGTCCGGGTTCGCCTTCTGGAAGGCCTCGATCTCGGCCTTCGCCGCCTTCACCGTGGTCTCGCCGTTGTCGACCAGCAGCGTCAGCTCGGTCTTGGCGCCCGCAGCGGAAGGGCCGGAGGCGGTGTCCGAGCCCGCAGTCGAGGCCGAGGCGCTCGAGCTGGAGCTGCCGGACGACCCGCACGCCGCGAGGGTCACCATGGCGACCGCGGCCGTGGCCACCGTCGCAAGTCTGATTCGGGCGGTCTTCATGGATGGGGCCTCCGAGGTGAGGACGGAGGGGAACGCGCTGAATCGTTTCATTCCCGAGTTGTCTCGCCACCGTAGAAGTGACCCACGCCACTCGTCAAGATGTCCGTCTGTAACGATTGCGAAACAGAATGGAGGGCTGGACAGGGCTGGGCCCCATCGGCTTTGCTGAGCCACCAACGCTCTGGAACGGTTCAATCCATCGGCCGCTCCCAGGCGCCCACCTTCCCGCCTGCTTCTGCCGAAGGGCCTCCCCGGTGTCCTCCTCCGAACTGTCGGCCACCCCGCCGTCCGACCCTGCCCTGGTGGTCAGCGTGAGCGTCCGCCGCTCCCCCGAGGGCCTGGCCGGACTGGCACCACTACGCCTCGACTGGCGGGTCACCGGGCCGAACGGCGACACCGGCGCGGGCGCACCCAGCGTGCCTACCAGGTGCAGGCCGCGACCGACCCGTTCTTCGCCCTGCTCGCCGAGAGCGGGGCCGAGACCGACCAGCAGCTGGACGTCGTCGCCCCCGGCGCACCGTTGCGCAGCCGGGAGTCGCGCCACCTGCGGGTCCGGGTGGCCACCGAGGACGGCTGGTCGCCGTGGAGCGCCCCCGTGACCGTCGAGGCCGGCCCGCTGACGCCGTCGGACTGGTCTGCCGTCGCCATCACGCTGGCAGACGACGAAGGGGCCACCCGGCAGGCGCCGTCCCCGCTGCTGCGCACCGAGTTCACCCTGACCTCGGTGCCGGTGCGGGCCCGGCTGCACGTCACCTCACAGGGCCTGAACGAGGTGCATCTCAACGGCAAGGTCGTCGGCGACGAGCTGCTGGCCCCCGGGTGGACCGCCTACCAGCAGCGACTGCTGGTCTCGACCCACGACGTCACCGACCTGCTCATCGAGGGGCCGAACGCGATCGGCGCCCTGCTCGGCGACGGCTGGTTCCGGGGCCGGCTCGGCTGGGACCCGGTCGACGACCGGGGCCGCTACGGCAAGACCCTGGCATTCCTGGCCCAGCTCGAGATCGATCTCGCCGACGGGTCCCGGGTGGTGGTCGCCACCGGCCCGGAATGGGTCGCCGCGACCGGTGAGACCCGCAGCGCCGACCTCTACGACGGCTGCACCACCGACCTGCGCGAGCACCGTACCGGCTGGGACCTCCCCGACTTCGACTCGACCGGCTGGGGTGCGGCACAGGTGGTTCCGCTCGACCTGCAGACCCTGGCACCTCGCGTGGCGCCCCCGGTCCGGGTGGTCGCCGAGCTGAGCCCCACCCGCTCGGACGGCCCCGACGGCGCCGTCCGGCTGGACGCGGGGCAGAACGTGGCCGGCTACGTGCGGCTGACGGTGCGCGGCGCGGCAGGTCAGTCCGTCGTCGTCCGGCATGCCGAGGTGCTCGAGGCGGACGGCGCGCTGCACACCCTCTCGCTGCGTTCGGCCAAGGCGACCGACACCTACGTCCTGGCCGACGACCGGCCGGTTGCCCTGCAGCCCCGGTTCACCTTCCACGGCTTCAGGTACGCCGAGGTCGTCACGCAGGCCCAGGTGCTCGACGCCCAGGTGGTCGCCATCAGCAGCGACACCCCGCGCCGTGGCCGGTTCACCAGCTCGCACGCCACCCTCAACCGCTTCCACGAGAACGTCGTCTGGTCCCAGCGCGACAACTTCGTCAGCGTGCCGACCGACTGCCCGCAGCGCGACGAGCGTCTCGGCTGGACCGGTGACGCCCAGGCCTTCGCCGCCACCGCGAGCACCCTGTTCGACTCCCGCGAGTTCTGGGCGAGCTGGCTGGTCGACCTGGCGATCGACCAGAAGCGGGACGGCGGGGTCGCCAGCGTGGTGCCGAACGTGCTCGGCACCGGTGAGTTCGCTCTCGGCCGCACCGGCTGGGCCGACGCCGGCACGATCGTGCCGTGGGCGGTCCACGAGGCCTACGACGACGCCGAGCTGCTGGCCCGCCAGCAGGCGAGCATGATCGAGGTGGTCAGCTACCTGCTGCCCCGCCGTGACGGCGACGGCTACCTCGGCGGGGAGTTCCAGTTCGGCGACTGGCTCGACCCCGATGCTCCGGGCGACCAGCCGCAGAAGGCCAAGTGTGACTCCGACTACCTGGCCAACGCCTTCCTGTCGCACAGCGCCCGCCTGGTGGCAAGGGCCGCGGCGGTCCTGGGTGACCACGACCTGGTGGCGATCTACACCGGCCTGGCCGACGAGGCGGCCGCCCGCACCTGGGCCCGCTGGTCCGAGCACGCCGTCACCACCCAGACCGGGTGCGCCGTGGCCCTGCAGCTGGCGATCGCGCCACCGGCCGAGCGTGCCGGGGTCGGCGAGGCACTGGCCCGGCTGGTGCGGCAGGCGCAGGGGCGGATCGCGACCGGCTTCCTCGGAACCCCGTTGGTGCTGCCGGCCCTCACGGCGACCGGGCACCTCGCCGAGGCCTACCTGATGCTGCTGCGCCGCGAGATGCCCTCCTGGCTCTACCAGGTCGACAAGGGCGCGACCACCGTGTGGGAGCGCTGGGACGCCATCCGCCCGGACGGCACCATCCACGACGGCATCATGCACATGCCGGACGGCGACGGCCACATGCTCTCGTTCAACCACTACGCCTACGGCGCCGTCGTCGACTGGGTCTACCGCACCCTGGCCGGCCTGGCACCCGACGTCGACCGGCCCGGCTACCGTCACGTGGTGCTCGCACCGCAACCGGTCCGGGGCATCGACCAGGTCTCGGCGAGCGTCGAGTCCGCCCTCGGCCCGGTCTCGGTGAGCTGGAACTGTTCGAGCGACGACACCTTCAGCGCGACCTACGTCGTGCCGTTCGGGGCCAGCGCGACCTTCACGCCACCGGTCACCGCCGACTCGGTGGTCACCGTGGACGGCGTCGTGCCGGCGTCCACACCGATCACCTTCGGCTCCGGGGAGCACTCCGTCGAGGTGACACGAGCCCGGTTGGCCGACCCGTCCGTGCCCAGCGTCAGATGATCGGTCAGACTTCGTGACGGGTACCCACGAGACGCACCAGGCCGGAGAGGAGCGCGAACGACGATGACCCCTCCGGGGATCAAGGACGTCGCGGCTCAGGCCGGGGTGTCGGTCGGCACCGTGAGCAATGTGCTCAACCGGCCCGACCTGGTCAGTGAGGCGACCCGCACCCGGGTGCTGGCGGCGATCACCGAGCTGGGTTTCGTGCGCAACGAGTCGGCCCGGCAGCTGCGGGCCGGGCTCAGCCGCACCGTCGCCTATGTGGTGATCGACGCCGGCAACCCGTTCTTCACCGACGTGGCCCGGGGCGTCGAGGACGCCGCGCGCGCGGCCGGCGCCGCCGTCTACCTGTGCAACAGCGACGAGGACGCCGTCCGCGAGGGCGAGTACCTCGACATCCTGCGGGAGCAGCGGGTCCGCGGGGTGCTGATCACCCCGGTCGACCACCAGACCGATCGACTGCGGGCCCTTCCGGCGCTCGGCATCCCGGTCGTGCTGGTGGACCGGGCGGCGCAGGACCCCACCGAGTGGTGCAGCGTGGCCGTGGACGACGTCGAGGGCGGCGATCTGGCCGTGACCCATCTCATCGAGCTCGGGCACCGCCGGATCGCCTTCGTCGGGGGTCCGCAGTCGATCATCCAGGTGACGGATCGGCTCGCCGGCGCGCGACGGGCGGTGGAACGGTCCGGGCTCGACACCGAGACCCTCACGGTGATGCCCAGCGACGGCCTCAACGTCGCTGGTGGCCGACGGGCCGGGGAACGCATCGTCGGGCTACCTGCCCGCCGCCGTCCGACCGCGGTGTTCTGCGCCAACGACCTCGTGGCCCTCGGCCTCCTGCAGCAGATGACGCAGCAAGGGCTGGCGGTGCCCGACGACATGGCGATCGTCGGCTACGACGACATCGAGTTCGCCGGGGCGGCCGCCGTCCCGCTCACCTCCGTCCGGCAGCCCCGCTACGAGCTGGGACGGACGGCGTGCGAGCTGCTGCTGCAGGAGGCCGTCGACCGGCAGGGTGGCGCCGGTCCCGGGCAGCCTGAGCACCGGCACCGCCAGGTGGAGTTCACCCCCGAGCTCGTCGTGCGAGCCTCCTCCGGTCGCCGTCCGGCCCGTTCCACGACCGCGAGGTAGAGGAGCGCCGATGCGGATCGCCCTGTTCGTCACCTGTCTGGCGGACGCCCTGTTCCCTCGGGCGGCGCAGGCGACGGTGGTGCTGCTGGAGCGGTTGGGGCACGAGGTGGTCTTTCCCGCCGACCAGACCTGCTGCGGGCAGATGCACGTGAACACCGGCTACCCGCGCGAGGCGCTGCCGGTGGTGGGCCACCACGTCGAGGTCTTCGAGCGGGCGCTGGCACCGGTCGCCGCCGGCGGCCTGGGGGCGGAGGTCATCGTGGCGCCGTCCGGTTCGTGCGTGGGTTCGGTGCGCCACCAGCACGCGATGGTGGCCCGCACCGCCGGCCAGGACGGGGCGGGTCACGAGCAGCTGGCATCCCGGGCCGAGGCGGTGGCGGCGAAGACGTTCGAGCTGAGCGAGCTGTTGGTCGACGTGCTGGGCCTCACCGATGTAGGAGCGCGATTCCCGCACCGGGTGACCTACCACCCGACCTGTCACTCGCTGCGGATGCTGCGGGTCGGCGACAAGCCCGAACAGCTGCTGCGGGCGGTGGCCGGGATCGACCTGGTCGAACTGCCCGCCGCCGACCAGTGCTGCGGCTTCGGCGGCACCTTCGCGCTCAAGAACGCCGACATGTCGACGGCCATGCTGGCCGACAAGCTGCGCAACGTGCAGGCGACCGGCGCCGAGGTGCTCACCGCCGGCGATTCCTCGTGCCTGATGCACATCGGCGGTGGCCTGTCCCGGCTGCGGGTCGGCACCCGGGCGGTGCACCTGGCCGAGGTGCTTGCCGGCGAGGGCTGGGAGGCGGCGCTGTGAGCACCTTCCTGGGAATGCCGACTGCCAGCGACCGCGGCACCCTGCGCAGCGGGCCGGGGTTCCCGGCCGCAGCCCGGACAGCTCTGGCGAACGCGCAGCTGCGCCGCAACCTGGCTCACGCCACGGCCACCATCCGGGCCAAGCGCGCCGCTGTCGTGGGCGAGCTGCCGGACTGGGAGGCGCTGCGGGACGCAGGTTCCGCGATCAAGGCCGACGCGATGGCTCGGCTGCCCGAGCTGCTGGCGCAGCTCGAGGCGAACGTGGTCGCGCGCGGGCGGGGTGGTGCACTGGGCCCGGGACGCTGACGAGGCGAACGCGATCGTCACCTCCATCATCGAGCAGGTCGGGGTCCGCGAGGGCAGCCCGGTCACCGAGGTCGTCAAGGTCAAGTCGATGGCCACCCAGGAGATCGGCCTCAACGAGGCCCTCGGCGCAGGCCGGGATCGAGGCGGTCGAGACCGACCTGGCCGAGCTGATCGTCCAGCTCGCGGACGACAAGCCCTCGCACATCCTGGTACCGGCGATCCACCGCAACCGGGCCGAGATCCGCGAGATCTTCGCGCGAGCACATGCCGGGCGTCGACCCCGACCTGACCGACGAGCCCCGCCGTGCTGGCGATGGCGGCCCGGGCCCACCTGCGCCGCACGTTCCTGGCCGCCCGGGTGGCGATCAGCGGCGCGAACTTCGCCGTCGCCGAGACCGGCACGCTTGGCGGTCGTGGAGTCCGAGGGCAACGGCCGCATGTGCCTGACCCTGCCGAACACCCTGATCACCGTGATGGGCATCGAGAAGCTGCTGCCCACCTGGCGCGACCTCGAGGTGTTCCTGCAGCTGCTGCCCCGGTCCTCGACCGGCGAGCGGATGAACCCCTACACCTCGCTGTGGACCGGCGTCACCCCCGGCGACGGCCCGCAGGAGTTCCACCTGGTGCTGCTCGACAACGGCCGCACGGCAGCCCTGGCCGACGAGGTCGGCCGCTCGGCGCTGCACTGCATCCGCTGCTCGGCCTGCCTGAACGTCTGCCCCGTCTACGAGCGCGCCGGCGGCCACGCCTACGGCTCGGTCTACCCCGGCCCGATCGGCGCCGTGCTGACCCCGCAGCTGACCGGGATGCACGGCACCAAGGGGGAGGTGGCCACGGCAGCCACGGCGATCCGGTCGACACCCTGCCGTTCGCCTCGTCCCTGTGCGGGGCCTGCTACGACGTCTGCCCCGTCAAGATCGACATCCCGTCGATGCTGGTGCACCTGCGCGCCCGCCACGTCGACGGCGAACGCGACCGCCACCGGCTGCCGACCGCCGAGCGGGCCGCGATGACCGCTGCCGCCTGGGCCATGTCGACCCCTGGACGGTTCACCGCCGCCGAGCGAGCCCTGTCGGCCGGGCGACTGCTCGCCCGAGACGGCCGGATCAGCTCTCTGCCACCACCGCTGTCGGGCCTGGCCTCGGGGTGGCTGTCGGCCCGCGACCTGCCCGCCCCACCCCGAGAGACGTTCCGGCAGTGGTGGACCCGCGCCCGCTCCAGTACCGGAACGCCGAACGAGGACCCTCGATGAGCGCGCGGGAGGAGATCTTGCGCCGGATCGGGGACGCGACCGCAGCGACCGCCGCCCACGACCGGGTCACCGTGCCGCGCGCCTACCACGGGGCAGTCGCGGTAGAACCGGGTCTGGCTCAGCTGCTCGACCAGCTCGTCGACCGTCTCGAGGACTACCGCGCCGTCGTCCATCGTTGCCCGGCTGCCGAGCTGGCGGCCACGGTCGCTGCGGCCCTGGTCGCACGGGCGAGCAGGCCCGAGGCCCTGGCGGCCGACGCACGATTCGTGGTCCCCTCCGGCATCGACCAGGACTGGCTCTCCGGCCTCCCCGCCGGCAGCAGGGTGAGCATCGTCCAGGACACTGCTGACACCCCGCTCAGCTCCGGCGCCCTCGACCGGCTCGCCGGCGTCGTCACCGCGTGCACCGTGGCGATCGCGCAGACCGGGACCATCGTGCTCGACGCCTCACCCGACCAGGGGCGCCGGATCATCTCCCTGATCCCGGACTACCACCTGGTCGTCGTCCGCGCCCAGCAGGTCGTGGCGACCGTCCCGCACGGACTGGCCCGCCTGTCCCCCACCCGACCCCTGACCATGATCAGTGGTCCCTCGGCCACCAGCGACATCGAGCTCAGCCGGGTCGAAGGGGTCCACGGCCCCCGCACCTTGGAGGTCGTTCTCGTCGACCCGGCCGCCTGACCAGCGGTCAGACCGAACTCCTACTACTGGCGGCCTGACGTCCGACGGACTCGGTGTGAACGCCACCGCTGCCCTTCGTCGCCGCACCTGCGCCGCACTCGTCGCCGGTTCCCTGCTCGCCGCAGGCGCGGTCGCAGTCGCGCCGCCGGCGTCGGCCGTCACGGCATTCACCTGCCAGGCCGGCTTCTACCAGGTGTCCACCAGCAGCTCGCAGTTCTACAGCTACGACGTGACCACCAACACCTTCACCGGGGTCGGATCCCCGATCTCCTCGAGCGTGAACGGCATCGGCTACAACTCTGACGACAACCTCATCTACGGCATGAGCGGCAGCAACGTCCACCGCATCGACGCGGACGGCGCCTACACGTTGCTCGGCGCCACCTCCGGCGCCTCGGTGGGCAGTGTCGCAGCCGGCGACTTCTTCAGCGGCAGCCTGCTGGCGGCTCCCAGCTCGGGCAACTCCTGGACCTCGATCGACGTGTCCACCCGCGTGGCGACCTCCTTCGCCCTCACCTCGGCAGCCTCCGGCCACGCGGCCGGTGCGACGTGGGGCGGGTTCGACCTCACTGTCGTCGGCGCCATGGCCTACGGCCTCAACAACACGACCCTCTACGTCGTCGACCTGAGCGCCCGAACCGTGGCAAGTCGCACGATCTCGGGCCCCACCTCCGGCAGCTACGGCGCCGCCTACTCCGATGCCGACGGGAACGCCTACTTCTACAACAACTCCGACAAGAAGGTCTTCCAACTGACGGCTGCCGAACTGGCCGGGGCCACCGGATCGGCGACCACTCCCGTGGCCGTCCTGGTCGGCGGCGCCGCGTCCAACTCCTCTCCCACTCTCGGCTCCCCCAACGACGGGGCCAGCTGCGCCCAGGCGGCCAGCCCCTACGCCCCCACCATCACAGGGGGTGGCGCGGCCAACGTCGGAGCCCACACCGCCGACCTGTCCGCTGCAGTCGTGGCCAACAACACCGCCACCACAGCGACCTTCTGCTACTCGACCGCTGCCGACCTGTCAGGGTGCACCGCCGTGAACGCCAGCCCCGGCTCGATCACGGGCAGCAGCAGCACGTCCATCAGCGCCACCCTGTCCGGCCTGCTGTTCGGCACGACCTACTACGCCCGGGCTCAGGCCACCAACACGATCGGGTCCAACACCGGCAGCATCTTCTCCTTCACCACCTCCGCCGGAACCGCCCAGACCGTGACGTTCGGGCAACCGGCCGACATGACCGTCGGCGACCCCGATGCCCCCGTCACCGTCTCGGCGTCCAGCACCCTGCCCGTCACGGTCACCAGCACCACCGCATCGGTCTGCACCGTGTCGGGCAGCCCTGGCAGCGGCTACACCGTCCACCCCGTCGCCGCGGGTACCTGCACCCTGTCCGGCACCCAGGCGGGCGATGCCACCTACGCCTCCGCCACCGGCACCACGAGCTTCGCCGTGGCGACCGGCGGCGGGGGCGGCGGCCCCTCACCCGACCCGGTCGACGACTCGGCCGTGGTCGCCTGGAACAGCGACACCCTGGTCGACGTCGTGGCGAACGACCCCTCGGGCGCAACCGTGGACGCCGTCGTGTCCGCGCCGGCGCACGGCACCGCCGTGATCGAGGCCGGCCAGGTCCGCTATACCCCCGACGGGGCGTTCGCCGGGACCGACGGCTTCACCTACACCGTCGCCGGATCCTCGCTCGAGGCCGGCGTCACGGTCACCGTGACCGGCCCCACCGCCCCGACGGCGACGACCGACACCGCCACCAGTCCTGCAGGTGGGCAGTCGGTCACGGTCCCGGTCCTGACGAACGACTCGGGCACCGGTCTGACCCTGGTCTCGGTCGCCACGCCGGGGCACGGCACGGCGACCGTGTCGGCGGGCTCGATCGTGTACGTGCCGGCGAGTGCCTTCCGCGGGGTCGAGACGTTCACCTACGTCGTGGCCGACGCCGTCGGGCACCAGGTCACCGGCACCGTCACCGTCACCGTGGCCAACCGGGCGCCGTCCCTGACAGTCGCCTCGACCACCCCGACGGCAGCCGGCAGCACCGTCCTGGTGCCGCTGACGACGGCAGACCCGAACAACGACAGCGTCGCCGTCACCGTCGGCAGCCTCAGCGGCGGCTCCGGCCCGGCCGGCGTGACGGCAGTCGTGGTCTCGGGTCCGGCGCTACGCATCACTCTGACGGCGGGCTTCACCGGCAACCTCTCGATCCCGCTCAGCGCCTCCGACGGAGTCGGCGGCACGACCGCGCAGACCGTCGTCCTGGTGGTCACCCCGCGTCCGCCCACCGAGGTGGCGGTGACCCCGGTCCCCGATCCCGAGGCGGCCGCCGGCCTCAAGAACCCCCCGATCTCGCGCGGACGGCCGGTCTCGCGCCTGCTGACGTCGAGGTTGGACACCCGCATCAGTTGGAACACCTCTGCCACGTCGTCGGTGCGCTCCTACACGGTCACCGTCGACGGAGTCACCCGGTGCACCGTCACCGCGACGCCCGGGGCCACGTCCTCGTGCATCATCGACGAGGGACAGCTCCCGTCGAACGCCGTGGTGCGGGTGCGAACGGTCGGCGCCGACGGCACGATCTCGAGCTGGAGCTCGGTCAACGTCCAGGCCCTGAGGCTGAAGCGACTGGCCGCGGTGGTCTATTTCACCTCCGACGGTCGCCGTCTCGACGCCCGGGCACGGTCCGTGCTTGCCAAGGTCGTCGCCGAGGCCAAGGCCGCGGGACTGTCTCATGTGACCGTGACGGCCCACACGGACTCCGACGCCACCGCGGGCTACAACCGAGCCCTCTCGCTCTCGCGGGGACAAGCGGTCAAGACCTATCTGGTGGCCAACTATCGGGGGTTGCACATCTCGTGCCGGGCCTTCGGTGAGGCGAACCCGTTGCTGCCGAACACCTCGGCACACAACAAGGCCGTCAACCGTCGTGTGCAGGTCTACCTGTCCTAGGACCCGTCATCCGGGACAATGGCGAGGTGCCCGTACCCGCCGTGGTCGATCCCGAGAGCCGGACGCCGGTCCCTGGGCGCTCGGCTCCGCGGATCCGCTCGTTCAAGCACCGTCGGGGCCGGATCACCCCTGGGCAGCGGGACGCGCTGGTCACCCTGTGGCCCCGGTACGGCCTCCAGCTGGGCCCGTCACCGGTCGACCCCGTCGCGGTGTTCGGTCGCCAGGCACCCGTGGTGCTCGACGTCGGTTTCGGGATGGGCGAGACGACGATCGTGTTGGCCGCAGCCGAGCCCGACCGGGACGTGATCGCGGTCGACGTCCACACCCCGGGCGCCGGGTCGCTGTTGCGAGGCCTGGACGCTGCCGGACTGACCAACGTGCGGGTGCTGGTCGACGACGCCGTCGACGTGCTGCGGCACATGGTGGCACCCGGGTCCCTGACCGAGGTGCGGGTGTTCTTCCCCGACCCCTGGCACAAACAACGCCATCACAAGCGGCGCCTCCTGTCCTGCGCCGTGGTCCACCTGATCGCCACCCGGCTGGCTGTGGGCGGGCGGCTGCACGTGGCCACCGACTGGCGGCCCTACGCGACATCCGTCCTGGAGGTCGTGGCGAGCGAGCCGTTGCTGGTCAACCGGTTCGACGGCTACGCCCCGCGACCGGACGGCCGCCCGCAGACCCGGTTCGAGCGCCAGGGCCTGGCCCAGGGGCACGACGTGTACGACGTGATCGCCGAGCGGTGCGTCTCAGCCTTGTGACGTCGTCCTGACCAGGCCGCACGACCACCAGGCGCCTCCCGGGAGATCAGTTTCGACGAGGAAGTGGATGTTCAGATGGTGATCCGGTTGATGTCGCGATCAGCGACTGCGAGGCCGCAGTGAGCCTGCCTCCGGCCAGTCGCGCAAGCCGAGGACGCCCGCTGTTCGCCGCGTACTACGCCCACCTTGCCACGTCGATCGAGTCGGGCCCGATCGGCGCGGCCCGGCACGACCTGCTGACCCAGGCCCGCGGCGTCGTGGTCGACCTGGGCGCCGGGATCGGTCTCAACCTCCCGCACCTGGGCCTCGACGTGACGACCGTTCACCTCGTGGAGCCCGACCCCCACATGGTGCGGCGTCTACGCCCAGTTCTGCCTGAGCATGCCGTCATTCATGAGGTGGGAGCCGAACACCTGCCGTTGCCGGACGCCAGCGCCGACACGGTCCTGGCGACCTTGACGTTGTGCACGGTCGACGATGTGGGGGCGGCGGTGGCGGAGATCCGGCGTGTGCTGCGTCCGGACGGGCAGATCCTGGTGTTGGAGCACGTCCGTTCCAGCTCCCCGGCAGTGGCGGCCTGGCAGCGCCGGATCCGCCCGCTGTGGCGGTTGTTCGGCGGAGGCTGCAACCCCGATCGTGACACCAGGGCGGCACTGGGCGACGCCGGGTTCGAGACCTCGGGGTTGCGTCGGCTGGACGTTCCCGGGTCAGCACTGACCCGGGAATGGGTCACAGGCATCAGCGAACGGGTGGTCGGGTGAGGAGGTGGTGGCGCCGCCCCCGGCGACATCGCTAGCTGGACTGCTCCAGAGCCAGGGACGCGCAGATCGCCTCGAAGGCGGCGGCGGAGTAGGTGCCGTAGTCGTCCACGATGGGGTGCGGCCAACTGGAGAACTTCGCGATGACCGTTTCGGTAGGCCCGTGCACGAACACCTGCTGGCCATGTATCCCGTAGCCGGAATAGACCCCGGCGGCACCGTCGAGCACCCACCACTGCAGGTGGTAGAAGGCACCGGGAGCGAACTGCTCGGCGTGGACGTCGGCCTCGAACGCAGCGGCGAGCCCGTCGTCGTCCACCGTGATCGAACGGACCCAGTCCGGCGGCAGCACCTGTCGACCGTCCACCCGACCGCCGTCGAGGTGCAACAAGCCGAAGCGGGCGAGGTCACCGACGGTGAGGCAGAGCCCGCCGTCCGAGAGCGGGAACCCCAAGGGACCCACGAGCAGGTCGGCGTCGTGCTCGGCACCCATCGGCCCCCACAGCTGCGTCGTCAGCAGGTCCGCCAGGGTCCGCCCCGACACCCGCTCCAGGATCCAGCCGATCACGTCCGTCAGGATCGAGCGGTACTCGAAACGGCCCCCGTGCTCACCGTCGTTGCGGAGGGCTGCGATGTACTCGTGAGGCAACGGGTCGTCGCTGCGACGCTCGAACCAGCCCAAAGCCCGGAACCCCTGCGCAGACTCGGAGTCGGGATCCTCGTAGTCGCTCTCGTCGAAGGCCGTGCCCGTACGCATGTCGAGCAACTGCTGCAGTGTGGCGCCGTCCCACGACGTCCCCGCGAGCTCGGGCAGATAGCTGGTGACCCAACCGTCCAGGGCGAGACTGCCCTGCTGGACGAGGATCCCGGTGAGAGTGGCGACGACACTCTTGGTCACCGACTGAGCCACGTGCCTCGAGTCGGGGCCAACCCCACGGTCGTAGTGCTCGTGGACGACGACGCCACGGTGCACCACCATCAGGGCGTCGACGTAGGTGTCAGCACACAGGTCGTCGATCCCTCGTACGGACCCGGAATGCTCGAACCTGACGAGGCTCAGATCACGAAGCCTGCGAGGCAGAGGGTTCGGCCGGCCCGGGGCCGCCACGCGCGCGCTCGGGAAGAGCTGACGCATGTTGAGCACCGACCACCGCTGGTAGGGCTCCCGGTCGTAGTTCGCCAGGGTGACACGGGCGTCCCCCACCGGCGGGTTGCCCTGCATGATGCCCTCGTCGAACCAGCTGCGCGCCATCGACTCCATCACCTCTGGCATGGGCGTTACGAGAGAGTACCGGTGACCGACCGGAACGGAAGGTGGACGCGTCAGGAGCCCTTCCCGCGCTTGCTGGAAAGGGCCCCTGACCTGCGTGTTCAACCGTCGGGATGACAGGATTTGAACCTGCGACCCCTTGACCCCCAGTCAAGTGCGCTACCAAGCTGCGCTACATCCCGGTCGTCCACCGGCCACAAACACCGGCCCGCAGATGCTACCGCACGAGAGCAGACACCTGTGCTTCGCCCCTGCCGATCAGCGGAGCTTGCCCATGTCGAAACCCGCCCGCTTGAAGGCGTCGGCGATCGCGCTGTCCGGTGCCGGGCGACCCCGATCGCGGTCCCTTTCCCGTTCCCGAGGAGCACCGTCACGGCCGCCGCCCCTCGGGCGCCCGGCGCCCGCACCGTCCCGCGGTCGGCCGCCGTCCTCGGGCTGGCCGTTTCGACCCGCTTCCTGGGGCTTGCCACCTGGGGTGCCGCCCTGCGGTCGGGCTCCCCGCTCCCCCTCGCGTCGCCTGCCGCCTCGGGCACCGCCTCGAGACCGACCGGCGCGGGTGCCACCCTCGGCAGTTGCGGCCCCGACGGCGCCCTGCGGTTGGTCACCGGACTGCGCGGCAGCCGCAACAACCGGCACGTCGCTCTGGCCGGCGGCACCGAGAGCCGGCCGCGGCACCAGGAGCGCCTGCAGCGCCACCGCGACCACTTCGGCCACCCCGTGGTCCCCGCGGTCCGCGAGCACCGCGTGCGCCCCGTGGCGTCGTCGGTGCCCCCGCCTCGGCGGGCCCATTCTCGGCAGCCGGCTTCGGCTCCTCGAGCCGCATCGTCAGCGAGATCCGCTTGCGGTCGAGGTCGACCTCGAGCACCCTGACCCGCACGACGTCCCCGGTCGTGACGACGTCGCGCGGGTCCTTCACGAACGTCGTCGACAGCGCGAGATGTGCACCAGGCCGTCCTGGTGCACGCCGATGTCGACGAACGCGCCGAACGCGGCGACGTTGGTCACCACGCCCTCGAGCACCATGCCCGGGCTGCAGGTCGGCCAGCTTCTCGACGCCCTCGGCGAAGCGTCGCGGTGCGAACGCGGGGCGCGGGTCGCGGCCGGGCTTCTCCAGCTCGCCAGGATGTCGGTGACCGTCGGCAGGCCGAAGCGCTCGTCGACGAACTCCGCCGGCGAGAGCTGCTGCAGCACAGCGGTGTTGCCGATCAGCTCGCCGACTGCGACTCCCGGCGGCCGTCGGCGATGCGCCGCACCACCGGGTAGGCCTCGGGGTGCACGCCGGAGGCGTCGAGCGGGTCGTCGCCGCCCCGGATGCGCAGGAAGCCGGCGCACTGCTCGAACGCCTTCGGGCCCAGCCGCGGCACCTCCTGCAGCTGCTCGCCGGGTGCGGAACGGCGCCGTGGGCGTCCCGGTGCGCCACGATCTTCGCGGCCAGCCCCTCGGCCGATCCCGGACACCCGTGCGCAGCAGCGGCGCGGAGGCGGTGTTGACGTCGACCCCGACCGCGTTCACGCAGTCCTCGACCACGCGCGTCCAGCGAGCGCGACAGCTGCCCTCGGTCACGTCGTGCTGGTACTGGCCCGACGCCGATCGACTTCGGGTCGATCTTGACCAGCTCGGCCAGCGGGTCCTGCAGCCGGCGGGCGATCGAGACCGCGCCGCGCAGCGACACGTCCAGCTCGGGCAGCTCGCGCGAGGCGTAGGCCGACGCCGAGTACACCGACGCCCCGGCCTCGGACTGACCATCACCTTGGTCAGCTTCAGCTCCGGGTGCGCGTCGCATCAGCTCGGCGGCCAGCTTGTCGGTCTCGCGCGAGGCGGTGCCGTTGCCGATCGCGATCAGCTCGACGCCGTGCGCCTCGCGCCAGCCCGCGAGCCGGGTCGAGCGAGTCGTCCCACTGCTTGGCGCGGCTCGTGCGGGTAGATCGTGTCGGTGGCGACGACCTTGCCGGTGGCGTCGACCACCGCGACCTTGACGCCGGTGCGGAAGCCCGGGTCCAGGCCCATCGTGGTGCGGGTGCCGGCCGGCGCGGCGAGCAGCAGGTCGCGCAGGTTGGCGGCGAACACCCGCACCGCCTCGTCCTCGGCCGCCTGCCGCAGCCGCACCGCGGATGTCGACTCCGAGCCGCAGCGCGATCCGGGTGCGCCAGGCCCAGCGCACCGTGCCAGCAGCCACGTGTCCGCCGGCCGGCCCTGGTCGACGATGCCGAGCCGCCTCGCGCGATCCGCGGCCTCGATCCGCGTCAGGCGCGCCGTCAGCTCGACGTCCTCGGGGTCGAGCGGTCAGGTCGAGGACCTCCTCCTTCTCGCCGCGGAACATCGCCAGGACCCGGTGCGACGGCAGCGGCGCGAACGGCTCGCCGAAGTCGAAGTAGTCGGCGAACTTCGCGCCCTCGGCCTGCTTGCCCTCGCGGACCGCCGAGACCAGCCGGACCGCGCGACCACATCCGCTCGCGCAGCGTCGCCGATCAGGTCGGCGTCCTCGGCGAACCGCTCGACCAGGATCGCGCGGGCGCCGTCCAGCGCCGCGGCGACGTCGGCGACGCCCTGGTCGGCGTCGACGAAGCCGGCGGCCACCGCGATCGGGTTCGTGCGCCGGGTCGGCCGAGCAGCAGGTCGGCCAGCGGCTCCAGCCCGGCCTCGCGGGCGATCTGCGCCTTGGTGCGCCGCTTCGGCTTGTACGGCAGGTAGATGTCCTCCAGCCGGGCCTTGGTGTCGGCGCGCCAGGATCGCGGCTCGCAGCGTCGTCGTCAGCTTGCCCTGCGCCGCGATCGACTCCAGGATCGCCGCCCGCCGCTCCTCCAGTTCGCGCAGGTAGCGTCAGCCGCTCCTCGAGCGTGCGCAGCTGGGCGTCGTCGAGGGCGCCGGTGGCCTCCTTGCGGTAGCGGGCGATGAACGGCACGGTGGCGCCGCCGTCGAGCAGCTCGACCGCGGCGCTGCACCTGGCCGGACGCGCACGCCGAGCTCGTCGGCGATCCGCTGCGGCACCGGGGGCAGGCGCAGAATCAAGGGTGGTCATCTGCGCTTCTCCCGTCGGCCGGACCGACACCTCGATCGGGCGTCCCGTCGAACCCGAACGTCTCCCGCAGCCGGCGCTCGATGAACCGCCGGTAGCCGGCCTCCAGGAAGCCGGTGGTGAACAGCACGAACCGCGGCGGCCGGGTCGCGGCCTGGGTGGCGAACAGGATCCGCGGCTGCTTGCCGCCGCGCACCGGGGGCGGGTGCGCGGCGACGATCTCGCCGAGCAAGGCGTTCAGCCGCCCGGTCGGGATCCGGGTCTCCCACGACGCCAGCGCGGTCTCCAGCGCCGGCACCAGCCGGTCCACGTGCCAGCCGGTCTTCGCCGAGATGTTGACCCGCGGCGCCCACTGCACCTGCACCAGGTCGCTCTCGATCTCGCGCTCGAGGTAGCGGCGGCGGTCCTCGTCGACCAGGTCCCACTTGTTGTAGGCGATCACCAGCGCCCGGCCGGCCTCGATCACCATCGCGATCGACCCGCGGGTCCTGCTCGGTCAGCGGCTCGCAGGCGTCGACCAGCACGACCGCCACCTCGGCCGTCTCCAGCGCCGCCTGGGTGCGCAGCGAGGCGTAGAAGTCGGCCCCGCTGGCCTCGGTGCACCTTGCGCCGGATGCCGGCGGTGTCGACGAACCGCCAGGCCTGCCGCCCAGCTCGACCAGCTCGTCGACCGGGTCGCGGGTGGTGCCGGCGACCGCGTCGACCACCACCCGCTCGCTGCCGGCCAGCTCGTTCAGCAGGCTCGACTTGCCGACGTTCGGCCGGCCGAGCAGCGCCACCCGGCGCGGCCCGCCGCTCGGCCTCGGCGACGACCGCCGACACGGCTCGGCAGCGCGGCCAGCACGCGTCCAGCAGGTCGCCGCTGCCCCGGCCGTGCAGCGGCCGAGACCGGGTACGGCTCGCCCAGCCCCAGCGACCACAGCGCGCGCCGCGTCGGCCTCGCCGCGCGGTCGTCCACCTTGTTCGCGGCCAGCACCACCGGCTTGCCGGAGCGGCGCAGCAGCTTGACCACGGCCTCGTCGGTGTCGGTCGCGCCGACCGTGGCGTCGACCACGAACAGGACCGCGTCGGCCAGCTCGATCGCGATCTCGGCCTGCTCGGCGACCCGGGCGGCCAGCCCGCGGACGTCGACGCTCCCAGCCGCCGGTGTCGACCACCGATGAACCGCCGGCCGGCCCAGGCGGCGTCGTAGGTCACCCGGTCCCGGGTCACCCCGGGCACGTCCTCGACGACCGCCTCGCGGCGGCCGAGGATCCGGTTGACCAGCGTGGACTTGCCGACGTTCGGCCGGCCGACCACGGCCAGCACCGGCAGCGGGGCCGCCGGCCGGCCGTCGCCCGCGCCGTCGCCGGCGCGCCGAGCAGCGCGTGGTCGCTCGTCGGACAGGTCGTAGTCCGCCAGCCCGGCGCGCAGCGACCTCGTCCGGCAGGGCGAGGCTCGACTCGAGTGCTCCGGCTGGTCCCGGCCCCGGCAGTCCTCCGACGCCCGTGCGCGCGTCCGGCGCGTCACGGGTCGCCACCGCGCCGGCCTGCTCGAGCCCCGCCGGTCCGCCTCGAGCAGGCTCGGGTCGAGCCCTGCCGACGCGTGCGGGCGACCACGTCGAGCACGGTCGACACCGTCTGCTCGAAGCCCATCGCGAGGAGTCGACCTCGACCACCCCGTCGGCCGCGACCAGGAAGCTGGACACGGCCGAGTCGTCCGCGTCCCGGCGCGACCACCTGGTCCCGGGTCGCCTCGATCGCGGCGTGCGTCGTCCGCTGCCGTGCAGCTCGAGGGCCCGGCGCTGCCAGCCGGGCGGCCTCGCTGGCGGTGAGCAGCACCCGGACGTCGGCGTCCGGGGCGACCACGGTGGTGATGTCCCGGCCCTCGGCGACGATGCCGCCGGCGCCCCTGCGCGGCCCGTCGATGATCTCCCGCTGCCGCCGCCGCAGCTCCGCGCGGACCGCCGGGTTGGTCGCGACCGCGCTGACCGCGGCCGAGATCCGCGGCCCGGATGTCGCCGGTGACGTCGGCCCGCCGACCTTGACACGCCGGGAGCCGGGGTCGGTGCCCGATCGTCAGCGGCAGCGTCACGGGCGGGTCGGCGACCGCCTGAGGGTCGGTCCAGGTCGATGCCGGCGTCGAGCACCGCACCAGCAGACCGCCCGGTACATCGCACCGGTGTCCAGGTACTCCAGGCCGAGCCGGCGGGCCACCTCGCGGGAGACGCTGGACTTGCCCGAGCCGGACGGGCCGTCGACGGCGATGACGAGGGGACTGCGATCGGGGCGGATGGCGGGCCTAGCGGACCTCGCACGACGGGGACGGGCCCCCCGGCAGCGCTATCCTCAGCCGACGACGTCCAGCCCCGGCCGACCAGCGCGGCCTCCAGCGCCTCGCGGGCGGCCGGCAGCACCGACACCTGGACCAGGCCCACCGCTGCGCCCGGCGCGTGCTCCAGCGAGAACTCCTCGACGTTGACCCGGCCGTCGCCGATGTCGCTGGAACAGCCGGGCCAGCTGCCCCGGGCGGTCCGGCAGCACCGTGGCCACCACGGCGTACCGCGGTCGGCGCGGCGCCGTGCTTGCCCGGGATCCGGTCCCGGCCGGCGTTCCCGGCGGCGACCAGCCCGCGCAACGCGGCCCGCGCCGGCAGCCGGCCCTGGTCGAGCACGCGCGTCGCAGCGCGTCCACCGACCCGGTCGAGCTCGGCCCGCAGTCGCGGCCATGCCGCGCAGACCGGGCCGGCGTTCGCCGATCAGGATCTGGGCCCAGAGCTCGGGGTCGCTGGCCGCGATCCGGGTGACGTCGCGCAGCCCCGGCCCGGCGAGGCCACGACCTCGTCGTCCACGTCGGCCGAGCCGGGCCGCGACCAGGCTGGCCGCCACCTGGGGCAGGTGCGAGACCAGGGCGACGGCCTCGTCGTGCTCGCTGGGCCGACATCGCCACCGGCAGGCGCCCGGGCAGCTCGGCCAACCGGCGCACCGCGCCGAGCCGCTCGGCGGTGCTCTCTGCGGTCGGGCAGATCACCCAGGGCCGGGCCGGCGAACAGGTCGCCGCGGGCGGCGCCACGGGCCGGAACGTTCCCGGCCCGCCATCGGATGCCCACCGACGTAGCGGGTCAGGTCCCGCCCGCGGCCCCGGCCAGCGTCGAGCACCCCGACTTGACGCTGGCGACGTCGGTGACCGTGGCGCGGGGGTTGCGGACGAGCTCGGCGAGCACCGCCGCGCCGTGGCGGCCGGCGGTGCCGCTACGACCACCAGGTCGACGTCGGTGGCGCCGTCGTCCGCCCGGCCGGCGCCCATGGCGCAGGCCAGCTCGAGCGCCGGCGACGGGTCGGCCAGCAGCACCTCGGTGCCCGCGGCCCCAGGCCGAGCGCGACGCTGGTCCCGAGCAGCCCGGTGCCGACCACCCGGGCGGTGCCCAGCGCCAGATCGTGCTGCACGCTCACAGGTCGACGGAAGCCATCAACGAGCCGAGCTCGGACCGGTGATCACCCGGGTCCGTCCCCAGCGCAGGTCGCCGAGCCGGATCGGGCCGACCTGCGCCCGGACCAGGTTCTCGACCGGTGGCCCACCGCGTCCATCAGGCGACGCACGATCCGGTTGCGGCCGTCGTGCAGCACCAGCTCGACCAGGGCCTTGCCGGGCGAGGAGTCGACCATCTTGAACGAGTCGACCGTGGCCGGCCCGTCCTCGAGCGTCGACCCCGGCCTCAGCCGCTTGCCCAGGTCGCGGGCAGGCGAGCCCTCCACCTCGCCAGGTAGGTCTTCGGCACCTCGAAGCTGGGGTGGGCCAGCCGGTGCGCGAGCTCGCCGTCGTTGGTCAGCAGGATCAGGCCCTCGGTCTCGACGTCCAGCCGGCCGACGTGGAACAGCCGCTCCTCGCGGTTGGCCACGAAGTCGCCCAGGCAGGGCCGGCCCTGCGGGTCGTCCATCGTGCCGAGACCACCCCGACGCGGCTTGTTGAGCGCCAGGTAGACCAGTGCCTCGTCCAGCTGCACCCGCAGGCCGTCGACGTGCACCGACGGCCTTGCGCGGGTCCACCCGGATGCCCAGCTCGCGGACGACGTGCCGTCCACCTCGACCCGTCCGTCGGCGATCAGCTGCTCGCAGGCCCGACGCGGACCCGACCCCGGCCGAGGCCAGCACCTTCTGCAGCGCGCACGCCGTCCGGGTCGTGCAGGTCGGGCGGCGGCTCGGTGACCGCGACCGGTCGGCGGCGCCGTGGCGGCTGCCGCCCTGCCCGCCGGCTCCGGCCCCCGGCCCGCGGCGTTGACCCCACCCCTGGCTCACGCCATGCCTCCGACACCGAGCTCGTCGAGCGCGTCGACCTCGGGCAGGAACGGCGCCAGGGCCGGCAGGTCGTCGAGGCAGGTCAGCCCGATCCGCTGCAGGAAGTACGCGGTCGTGCGGTACAGCACCGCACCGGTCTCGCGCGTCGTGACCGGCCTCGGTCACCAGGCCGCGGGTCAGCAGCGTCCGCATCACGGCGTCCACGTTGACCCCGCGGACGGCGCCGACCCGGGCCGCGGCTGATCGGCTGCCGGTAGGCGACGATCGCCAGGGTCTCCAGGGCCGCCTGGGTAAGCCGGGCGGTCTGGCCGTCCAGCACGAACCGCTCGACCGCTCCGGCGTACTCGGCGCGGCTGTAGATCCGCCAGCCGCCGGCGACCTGGCGCAGCTCGAAGCCGCGGCCGGCCTCGTCGTAGTCGGCGGCCAGCGCTCGCAGCAGCTCGCCCGACCCGGTCGACCGGCAGGCCCAGCGCCGACGCCAGCGCCATCTCGTCGATCGGCTCCTCGACCACCATCAGCACCGCCTCCAGCGCGCCGCGGGCGCCGGAGGGCATGGTGTCCAGCTCGAGGGTGGCCTGGGTGGCGACGCTGACCTGGGCTGGCCCGTCACGTCGGCGTCGATGGTCTCCTCGGTGCCGGAGGTGCTTCGAGGGTGTCAGTCGACTGGGTCACGACGTCCATCCTGCCCTGTCGGGTCCATCGCAGCGTCGACCGTCGTCGCCGCCGCGATGACGGGCGTCCGAGGCCGCGACGTCCTCGGCTCAGCGTCGACCGAGGCGGCAGGGCGCCGTCGAACTCGTCGCTCGACGTCGACGTCGCCCTCGTCGCTACCGGTCCAGCGCACGGTCAGCTCACCCAGCGGGGCAGCCTGGTCGAAGGCCACGGCCCCCTCACGGAACAGCTCGAGCAGCGCCAGGAACCGGGCCACCACGACCAGGGTCGCGTCGGCGTCCGCGATCAGCGCCCGGAAGCTGCAGGCCTGCTGGCGGCGCAGCCGGTCGACGATCAGGGCGGCCTGCTCCCGGACGCTCACGGCCGGCGCGTGCAGGTGCTCCAGCCCGACCAGCGGCACCGGCTTGGGCGCCATCGCCCGGGCCGCGATCATGGCCAGCTGCTCCGGGGTGATCCCCAGCACCAGCTCGGGCAGCAGCTCGGCCAGCCGCGGCTCGATCCCGGCGGCCGCGCGGGCACGCCGCAGCGACTCCCCGGCGATCCGGGTGGCCAGCATCGCCGCGACGTCCTTGAAGGCCCGGTACTGCAGCAGCCGGGCGAACAGCAGGTCGCGGGCCTCGAGCAGGGCCAGGTCCTCGTCGTCCTCGACCTCGGCGCTGCGGCAGCAGCCGGAGCCGCCTTGAGGTCGAGCAGGGTGGCCGCGACCACCAGGAACTCGCTGGTCTCACCCAGGTCCCACTCCGTCGCCGACGCTCGCGGATGTAGGCGATGAACTCGTCGGTGACCTGCGCCAGCGCGATCTCGGTGACGTCCATCTTGTGCTTGGAGATCAGGCCGAGCAGCAGGTCGAACGGCCCGTCGAAGTTGTCCAGGTGCACCTGGAAGCCGGCTGCCCGCGCCCGGGCAGCGCCCCGCCCGGGGTGTCGACCTCGGACGCGCGGCAGCGATCGACGGCAGAGTCCGGCCGACTGTCGGCGACCGCGGCGGCCTCGCGGGGTGGACAGGTCCAGAACCGGTCACCTCAGGCGGCGTCGCCGCGGCTGATGAGCTCGCGGGCGAGCAGCCGGTAGGCGTAGGCGCCGGCATGACTGCTGGCGTAGGTGGTGATCGGCTCGGCGGCCACCGAGGCGTCGGGGAACTTGACCGTCCGGCCGATGACGGTGTGGAACACCAGCGGCCCGAACGCCTCGACCACCCGGGCGACCACCTCGCGGCTGTGCAGGGTGCGGGGGTCGTACATGGTGGCCAGGATGCCGTCGATCTCGAGGGCCGGGTTCAGCCGGTCCTGCACCTTGTCGATCGTCTCGACCAGCAGGGCCACCCCGCGCAGCGCGAAGAACTCGCACTCCAGCGGGATCACGACGCCGTGCGAGGCGGTCAGCGCGTTCACGGTGAGCAGACCCAGCGAGGGCTGGCAGTCGATCAGGACGACGTCGTAGTCGTCGATGCACCGGTCGCAGCACCCGGCCGAGCACCTGCTCCCGGGCCACCTCGCTGACCAGCTGCACCTCGGCGGCCGACAGGTCGATGTTGGCCGGCATCAGGTCGAGGTCCGTCGACCCCGGTCTGGCGGATCACGTCCCGGACGTCGACCGTGCGGTCCATCAGCAGGTTGTAGATCGTCTGGTCGAGCTCGTGCGGGTTGATCCCCAGCCCGACCGACAGCGCCCCCTGCGGGTCGAAGTCGACCAGCAGCACCCGCCGGCCGTACTCGGCCAGGGCGGCGCCCAGGTTGATGGTGGTCGTGGTCTTGCCGACGCCACCCTTCTGGTTGCACATCGCGATGATGCGGGCCGGGCCGTGCCCGACCAGCGGCGGGCGGCTCCGGGAACGACGGCATGGGCCGGCCGGTGGGACCGGTCCGCCCCGGCGCGGAACTCGCCCTCGCCGTCACTGATGTCGACGACGCTCACCGACTCGTGGGTCTGGTTCGTCACGACACGTCCAATCTCGTGTGGGGTCCTGTGCTCGCACGCACCCGGTCGGCGTCCGCCCCCGAGGTGGTACACGCAGGATGATCCGCCCGCGTCGGACCTGCGCACGCAGCGAGGTTAGTCGGCGCGTCGCACCTGCTCGAAACGCCGGACGAGCGCTCAGACGGCCAGCCGGCGGCCGTGCAGCGCCCTCGGATGAGTCGCAGCGTAGACCTCGCGCAGCGTGTCGGCCGTGACCTTGGTGTAGATCTGGGTCGTGGTCACCGAGGCGTGGCCCAGCAGCTCCTGCACCACCCGGACGTCGGCGCCGCCCTCGAGCAGGTGGGTCGCGAACGAGTGCCGCAGGGTGTGGGGCGAGATCCGCCCGGTGAGCCCGGCCCGGCCGGCCGGCCGCGGTGCAGCGCGGCCCAGGCGCTCTGCCGGGACAGCCGGGCCCCGCGGTGGTTGAGGAACAGCGCCGGCGTGCCCCGGCCCCGCGAGGCCAGCTCGGGGCGGGTCCGTACCAGGTAGGCCTGGACGCGCGGCCGCGGCGTAGCTGCCGAGCGGCACGATCCGCTGCTTCGACCCCTTGCCGCACAGCCGCACCAGCTGCCCCTCCAGGTCGACGTCGTCCACGTCGAGGCCGACCACCTCGCTGATCCGGGCGCCGGCGCCGTAGAGCACCTCGAGCACGGCCCGGTCCCGCAGCCCGATCGGGGTGCCGCCGACCGAGGCGGCCTCGAGCAGCCGCTCGACGTCGGCCAGCGGGATCGCCTTCGGCAGCCGCTTGGGCGTGGCGGGCGGCCGTACCTCACCGGCCGCGTCCGTGCGTCGCCTCGCCCTCGGCATGCACGAACCGGTGCAAGCCCGCGCACCGCCACCACCGTCCGGGCCGCCGAGCTGGCGGTCAGCACCCCGCGCCCGTCCTGCCCGGTGCGCACGGCGACGACGAAGGCCTCGACGTGCGGCTCGCGCACCTGGTCGACCTCGGTCAGGCCGCGACCGCTGCAGATGCTCGACGTAGCGCAGCAGGTCCCGCCGGTAGGCGGCCAGGGTGTTGCCGGCCAGCCCCGCTCCACCCGCAGGTGTCGCAGGTAGCCCTCCACCGAGCGGACCAGGCCGTGGCTGCGGCGTTCTCGCAGCCACCCCGGTCGCCAGCTCGGTCACTGCCATCGGTGCAGCGCAGTCTGCCAGGCTCAGGCCAGCACGTCGGCCAGGGCTCGCGCTCGGCAGCCCGTGCGCCTCGGCGACCGGCCCGTAGGTGACCGACGCCGTCCTGCACGTTCAGGCCCTTGGCCAGGCTGGCGTCGTCCCGCAGCGCCTGCCGCCAGCCCTTGTTGGCCAGCTCGACCGCGTAGGGCAGCGTGACGTTGGTCAGCGCGTAGGTGCTGGTGTGCGGCACCGCGCCCGGCATGTTGGCCACGCAGTAGAACACCGAGTTGTGCACCGTGTAGGTCGGGTCGGCGTGCGTGGTCGGCCGGGAGTCCTCGAAGCAGCCGCCCTGGTCGATCGAGATGTCGACCAGCACGCTGCCCGGCTTCATCCGCGAGACCAGCTCGTTGGTGACCAGCTTCGGCGCCTTGGCCCCGGCGACCAGCACCGCGCCGATCACCAGGTCGGCGTCCAGCACGGCCTTCTCGATCTCGTAGGCGTTCGACACCACGGTCTGCAGTGGCCCTGGTAGATCGCGTCGATCTGCCGCAGCCGGGCGATGTTCCGGTCGAGCAGCAGCACCTCGGCCTGCATGCCGAGCGCGATCGCGGCCGCGTTCTGCCCGGCGACGCCGGCGCCGATCACGACGACCTTGGCGGCGTACGACCCCGGGCACGCCGCCCATGCAGCACGCCGCGGCCGCCCTGGGCGCGCATCAGGGTGTGCGCCCCGACCTGCGGCGCCAGCCGGCCGGCGACCTCGCTCATCGGGGCCAGCAGCGGCAGCGACCGGTCCGGCAGCTCCGACCGTCTCGTAGGCGATCGCCGGTGACCCTGCGGCTCGAGCAGCTCCTCGGTGCAGCGGCCGGTCGGCGGCCAGGTGCAGGTAGGTGAACAGCGTCTGGCCCTCGCGCATCCGGTCGTACTCCGACGGCGATCGGCTCCTTGACCTTCAGGATCAGGTCGGCGGCGGCCCAGACCTCGTCGGCCGTCGGCGAGGATCTTGGCCCCGGCGGCGGTGATAGTCCTCGTCGGTGATCGACGACCCGACGCCGGCGTCCTTCTCGACGAAGACCTCGTGGCCGTGACGGACCAGCTCGTGCACCCCGGCCGGGGTGATCGCGACGCGGTACTCGTGGTTCTTGACCTCGCGGGGAATGCCGACCAACAACGCTGATCACGGTCCTCTCGACACGCGGTGCATGCGCGGCCGACCGGGTGAGTTCGGGTCATCTCCACGGCAGACTAGGCTGGAACGGCGGACAGGTGGTGCCAACTTCTGCCCGGAACCGGCCACTGCAGGTCATGCCGTGCCACGAATTCAGCAGACGGAGGCATTCGTGCCAAGACCTTCGCTCCTTCCCTCCGGGTCGTCGTCCACCCCTGGATCCGACGAGACCCTCGACGGTCTCGACCGCGCGATCCTTCGCCAGCTGCAGGACGACGGCAGGCTGTCGAACGTCGAGCTGGCCAAGCGGGTGCAGCTGTCCCCGTCCCCGTGCCTTCGCCGGGTCAAGTCGCTCGAGGAGCGAGGCTACATCCGGCAGCTACACCGCTCTGCTGGACCGCGACCGGATGCGGCGTGGACTGCACGTCTACGTGATGGTGAGCCTGACGTCGCAGCGGCTGGAGACCCTGGAGGCCTTCGAGTCGGCAGTGACCACCCTGGACGACGTCCTCGAGTGCTACCTGATGGCCGGCGAGGCCGACTACCTGCTGTCGGTGGCGGCCGCCGACCTCGACTCCTACCAGCGGTTCTTCACCAAGCGGCTGGGTGAACTGCCCGGGGTCGCCTCGCTGCGCACCCTGATCGCCATGAAGACGGTCAAGGCCACCACGGCGCTGCCGGTCTGACCCGCCGCCGGTCATCGTCAGCGGTAGGCGGGATGCTGCGGCCACGGCGCGTCGACGGGCCGCAGGCTCGTCCACCCGCTCGCCCGGCAGGCCACAGCGGCCAGTACCCCGACCACGGCACCGACGTTGTGCAGCCGACCGCTGAGGACTGCGGCGCAGGCGTCGTCGAGCGAGACCCACTCCAGGGGCATGTCGAGCTCCTCGGCGGTGCGCTGGTGCCGCTGGGCCTGCGGCACCGGCGACAACCCGCGCGCCAGGAAGCACCCGCAACGCCTCGCTCGAACCGCCCGGCGAGTTGAACCAGTCGATCAGCACGGCCCAGTCCCGGGCCACGAGGTCGGCCTCCTCGGCCAGCTCGCGCTCGGCCGCCGCCAGCGGCGGTTCTTCGGCGATGTCCAGCAGGCCGGCCGGGATCTCCCACAGCTGCATGCCGCACCGGGTGCCGGTACTGCCGCATCAGCAGTACCCGCTCATCGTCGTCGAGCGCCAGCACGCACACCGCGCCCGGATGGTCGAGGTACTCCCGGCGCACGACGCCGCCGTCACCCAGGTCCACGGTGTCGCGCACCAGGTTCCAGACCATGCCCTGGTGCAGCAGCTCTGGCCGCTCACCGGCCGCGGCGCGAACCGGTCCGTCGGAGCTCACTCATGCGGGAGCGCTGAGGCGGGTCCACCTCGATGCAGCCGCTCGGCCTGCTGGCGCGCGACCGCGGCGGCGATCAGGCCCGAGAACAGCGGGTGGGCCCGGTCGGGCCGCGACTTGAACTCAGGGTGGGCCTGCGTCGCGACGTAGTACGGGTGCACCTCGCGCGGCAGCTCGACGAACTCCACCAGGGAACGGTCCGGCGAGATGCCGCTGACCACCAGGCCGGCCTTCTCGAGCTGGTCCCGGTAGGCGTTGTTCACCTCGTAGCGGTGCCGGTGCCGCTCGACGACCCGTTCGCTGCCGTAGACCTCGCGCGCACCATCGAGCCCTCGGCCAGCACCGCCGGGTAGGAGCCCGAGCCGCATGGTGCCGCCCAGGTCGCCGCCGCCGGCGACGATGTGCTCCTGCTCCTCCATGGTCGCGATCACCGGGTGTTCCGCCTGGGGGTCGAACTCGCTGCTGCTGGCCCCTCCGAGCCCGGCCACGGTGCGGGCGTACTCGATCACCATGCACTGCAGCCCCAGGCACAGACCCGAGGGTCGGGACGCCGTTCTCTCGGGCCCAGCGCAGCGCGCCGAGCTTGCCCTCGATGCCGCGCACGCCGAACCCGCCCGGCACGCAGATCGCGTCGACGCCGTGCAGCATGCGACGGGCGCCGTCCATGGTCTCGCAGGTGTCCGAGGCCACCCAGCGCAGCAACCACTCGGCGTCCTGGGCGAAACCCCCGGCGCGCAAGCGCCTCCGTGACCGACAGGTAGGCATCGGGCAGGTCGACGTACTTGCCGACCAGAGCCACCTCGACCTGGTGCGCGGGACGGTGGACCCGGCGCAGCAGCTCGTCCCACGCCCGCCAGTCGACGTCACGGAACGGCAGCCCGAGCCGGCGCACGACGTAGGCGTCCAGGCCCTCGGAGTGCAGCACCTTGGGGATGTCGTAGATGCTCGGCGCGTCGACAGCCGCGACCACGGCCTCCTCGTCGACGTCGCACATCAGGGCGATCTTGCGCTTGACCCCGGCCGGGATCTCCCGGTCGGCGCGGCAGACGAGGGCGTCCGGCTGGATGCCGATCGAGCGCAGCGCGGCCACCGAGTGCTGGGTCGGCTTGGTCTTCAGCTCACCGCTGGGCGCCAGGTACGGCACCAGCGAGACGTGCACGAAGAACACGTTGTCCCGACCGACGTCGTGGCGCACCTGGCGGGCGGCCTCGAGGAACGGCAGCGACTCGATGTCGCCGACGGTGCCGCCGATCTCGGTGATGATCACGTCGGGCGGCGGCTCGCCGGACGGCGCGGTGGCCTGGGCCCGCATCCGGGCCTTGATCTCGTTGGTGATGTGCGGGATCACCTGCACGGTGTCGCCGAGGTACTCCCCGCGCCGCTCCTTGGCGATCACGCTCGAGTAGACCTGGCCGGTGGTGACGTTCGCCGACCGGTCGAGCTCGACGTCGAGGAAGCGCTCGTAGTGCCCGATGTCGAGGTCGGTCTCGGCGCCGTCGTCGGTCACGAAGACCTCGCCGTGCTGGAACGGGTTCATCGTTCCGGGGTCGACGTTGAGGTAGGGGTCGAGCTTCTGCATCACCACCCGCAGCCCGCGGCCCCGTGAGCAGGTGACCGAGGCTCGAGGCCGTCAGGCCCTTGCCGAGCGAGGAGGCCACGCCCCCGGTGACGAAGATGTGCTTGGTCCGGGCCGTTGGTTCTGCGCGCTCCGCCACGGGCTTCGAGATTATCAGCGACCGGGGGCCACTGCTGACCCTTGAGCGTCAGCGGGTGTGGCGAGCGTGTCGTACAGGTGGGTCACCTGGGCCAGAGCAGCAGCGTCGTCCGGCAACCCCCTTGCCGCCGCTCTGGCTCTGACCTGCAGGTCCTGCCTGGCGGTGGGGTCGCTCAGCAGAGTCTGAACGGCATCGGCCACTGCGCGCGGGTCGGCCGGAGGAACCAGCACCGCACCCTGCCCCGTCACGTCCCTGGTCCCCCCGGCGTCGGTCGCCACGACCGCAGCACCCAGACGCAGGGCTTCCTGCACGACCAGGGGCTGCCCCTCCCAGCGGCTCGGCACGACCACGACGTCGGCGATGCTCAACCACTCGACGACGTCGTCCCGATGGCCGAGCAGTCGCACCGGCAGGTCCTCCGCGGCGATCCGAGCCGGCGAGCGGGTCACGCAGCGGCCCGTCCCCGATCACCACTGCCAGCACGTCGACGTGGCGCTCGCCCAGCTCGGCCACCGCCGACAGCAGCAGGTCGACGTCCTTCTGGGGGGCGAGTCTGGCGACCGTCACCAGCAGCGGCACACCGGTGCGCCTCGGCGCCGGCCCGGACAGGTCGCGCAGCAGCCGACGCGTGGTCGAGCGTCGACCGGGCGAGGGCTCGGCGCCGGGATCAGGGCTCGTTCCACCCGGGCGGCACCACGAGCGCGGAGCCGGTGACCCAGGTCCGAGGAGACCACCAGGACGGCGGCTGCCCGTCGGGCGACCAGGCGTTCCATCACGCCGGCGAGCAGACCTCCCGGCCCACCCTGGGGTGGCGCGTTGTGCAGGGTGGCCACCACAGGCGTCGCACCGGCCGCCAGGCAGGCCAACGCGGCGGCGCGCAGTCCGTGGGCATGCACCACGTCGACGTCGGCCGCTGCGGCCTGTAGCCGGCGCAGGGTCCGCAGGTCGTTCCACAGCTGGGGACGCTCGGCGACGGGCAGCGACAGCCGGGCCTGCCCGTCCGGGGCTCCGCCTCCCGCCACGGCCTGCCAGGCCGAGGCGGGAGCTGCGATGACGACTCGCCGACCCGCTCCTGTCAGCCCGGCGGCCAGCGCGCCGACGTGGCGTCCCGTGCCTCCGGTCGTGGTCGCCACCACCAGCAGCACGGCCGGCGAACCCACCCCGGTCGCCGGACGACGAAGGTGCCTCAGGGCGTTCGGGTCCAGCAGCCAGACCCCTGAGGCGGCCCCAAGCATCGCTGCCAGAGCCGCCGTGGTGGCCGCCACGACCGCCGACGTCAACCCGGCAGGACTGCCGGATCGCACCAGCACCAGCTCACCGGCGGCCCGCCCGAACAGCCCGGCCGCCAGCAGCACCACCGGTGCCAGCGCCAGGGTGTAGCCCGCGCCTCGGGCGGCCCCCACCCCTGCGACCCGACGTACGGTCACCAGGAGTGCCGTCGCGGCTGTCACGGTCGCCACCGAGCCGGCGACTGCCAGACTGGTGGCGGCCCGGTCCCCACCCTGGCCGGCAGCCACGACGAGCATCACGGCTGCAGCGATTCCGACGGCCCAACCGGCGGCCGTGGCCCGAGCCGCCCGGCCGGCGGCATCGAGGGCGTAGAGCACTCTGGTCAGGTGGGTGAGCAGGCCCCAGCCGAGCACACCGGCGGCCAACGCCGTCAGCGCCGGCTCCAGACCCGGCGAGCGCTGGCGGTCGAGGCCGGCGAAGAAGGTCGCCGCAGCCGGTGCCACCGCGATCACGGCTGCCGCGCCGACCGTCGACAACGCGATCACGCTACGGGTCGACGCGGCAGCCAACCGGGCGAAGGTCTGCAGGTCGTCGCGCGCCGCCGCGGCGGCGAGCACAGGGTAGGTGGTCGTGACCAGGGGCACGACCAGCACGGCGTACGGCAACAGCTGCAGCGTCTGGGCGTAGCCCAGCACCGTGATCGACGGTCTGTCCCCTCGCAGGTCGGCCAGTGCCAGCGTCACCAGCACGAACGCCTGCTGACTCACCAGGCCCAGGGTTCCGGCCGCTGCCAGCCGCCGTCCCTGGCCGGCGACCCCGGGCGGCAGCCGCAACCTCGGCCGCACCCGGATCCCGGCCCGCCACACCGGCACCAGCAGCGGCACCGTCATCATCAGGACGCCGACGGTGGTGCCGACCGCGAGCCACTGCAGCGCGGCCGGGTGCACCACGGCCGAGCCGTCCGTCAGGCCCCGGGTGGCATGGCCGTACCCCAGGTAGGCCAGTACCACCACCAGGCTCGAGAGCAAGGGCGCCACCGCCGGGCCCACGAACCGGTGGTGTGCCTGCAACACCCCAGTGAGTACCGCACCCACCCCGTACAGCACCACCTGCGGGGCGAAGATCGCGATCATGCTCGCGGCCAGCTCACGCTGCCCCGAGCAGGCGTCGGCGGGCAGCAGTCGACTGAGGGGCCCGGCGAGCAGCGCCAGGACCAGGCTCGCGGGTGCGAGCACCACCAGCACCCACCCCAGCAGGCCGCCGGCCAGTGCCTCGACCTGCTCGCCGGCACGCTCTCTTGAGCGCGCCGCAGCCACCAGGGGGATCACGGCGCCGGCCAAGGTGCCACCGGCCGCCACCTCGAAGAGCACGTTGGGCAGCAGGTTGGCGGTGTTGTAGGCCTGCCCGACGCATCCGCTGCCGACAGCCCCGGAGAACGCCAGCGAGCGCCCGAACCCGGCCGTGCGGGCCAGCACCGTCAGTGCGGCGACCACCGCCGCCGAGCCGACGACGGTCGCCGCCCGCTGCGTGCGCGTCACCGCGGACGGCGTCCGAGGGCGTCCAGCTCGCGCAGGACCGGGGTGGACTCGATCACCCGGGTGAAGCTCACCCGTTCACTGACGAGGGTCAACGCCACGACCGCGGCCAGAGCCGCCACCCTGGTGCGGGGCCGGGCACCCACGACTGCAGCCGCGCCGAGCACCGCCCCGAAGGCGTTGGCCCCGCCGTCCCCCAGCATCGCCCGCTCAGACAGGTCGACGGGCAGCAGGCCCGCCGCCGCACCGGCAGCCACCGCCACCAACGGGGCGGCCGGCCCGGCGGAGGCGATCGCCGGGGCTGCGAGCAGGCCCGCCTTCAGGCACCGTCCCGGACGCAGGTCGAGCAGGTTGGCCAGGTTGGCGACGCCGGCGACGAGGCAGGCGTCCGTGCCCCACTGCAGCAGAGCACCGGCACCGGCGTGCCCGGCTGCCCTCCCGACCCGGTCCGGACCGCGAGGCTCCTCACGCACCAGCGCGGCGACCGCCAGCCCGGTCACGGCCAGGCCCGCGATCTTGACCACCCCGGTGGTGACCTCGCCCCGGCGCAGCTGCCGACAGATGACCACGCAGGCCCTTGCTGCCGCCTCGTTCGGCCAGATCGTCCAGCACCCCGACCCCGCCGGCGCCGGCGGCGGCGACCGCCGCCGCCAACCGCACCTGAGGCGGGAGTCCCGGGACGGACAGTGCCCCCACCACAAGGCTCCCGGCCATCACCGGACCCTCGAGCAGGGTGAGCTGCTCGCCACGATGGTTGGTTCGTTGCCACCGCTCGGCCCCACCCGGCGGACGGCGGACGGCGGCAGCCCACAGTCCGCGGGCCAGGGCGGCCCCGACGGCAGCAGCGACGACACCGGTCGTGCACCTGGTCGGGCACCGGCTCATGGCGCGAGCACCGTGGCAGGCAACGGCGCCGTGGCCCCGCGGCCGTAGCCGTAGGCGCCGGCAGCCCCCGCCAGCTGTTCCCGCAAGGCGAAGACGACGGCCAGGGCCCCCATCGGGGTGCCTCCGGTGTCCACGGTCGACACTCGCTTCGCCAGGTCCGCGTCGTCGCGGACCCCTGCCACCACCCCGCCGTCGGCCGCCGAGGACGGGGGACCCTCGACCACGGCACCGTCCCCACCCGGCGTCGAGCTGCGTCGCCAGCTGCAGCCACATCGGGGTGTCGTCGGTGGTCGGTGAGGCACTCTGGCCGTCGCCCGCCACGGTGGCGTCCTTGACGGTCGGTACGACGAGCACCACCTGAGTCGCCTTGCCGGTGAAGTCGGAGGCAATGTTGATCATTCCGGCCTTGGCCATCGCATTCAGCTCCGCCTCGGCGTCGGCGTCCGGCTGCGACGAGAGGGCCGGGTTGGCGGTCAGCACGTCGCGGGCCAGGACCGTCGCCAACGTCAACGCCGGGTCCGGCTTCGAGGACGGTGCTTGGGTGGGGGTCGCCTTCGCCGTGCCGACCCCACCCACCAGGGCCGCCCCCGTGCCGCTCGGGCTGCTGCTCGGGTCGGCGCCCGCTGGGGAGGCGGCCTGCGAACTCGACGCAGGGCCGGTCGCTGCGGAGCCGGAGGCGAGCGTGGACAGCAGGGCGGCCCGCTCGGCCGAGGCGTTCGGGTCCGTCCAGGCGGTCGTGATCTCGATGTGAGTGGTGACGTGGGCTCCCGCCGCCTCGAGCGTGGTGGTGGCCACCTTGACGGTGTCGCCGTCGGTGTTGGGCAGGCTGACCAGCGCCACCGAACGACCGAGCAACTGGCGGGCCACCAAGGTCGGCGTCAGCTGGGTCGCGAAATCGTCGCGTTCCTTGATCGCCTTGGCCGCACTCTCAAGGTCTGCCTTCTGCTGGCCGTTCGTCGCCGTCAGCCGACTGACCTCGTTCTGGAACTGTTGGTCGATCGGACCCCCCAACGGCCCGGCCCCCAGCACGATCCCGACCGCCAGAGCGACGAACACCGAGACCAGGGAGACCACGTGGTACCTGAAATCGATCATGAGATGGCGGACACCGCCACCCTGGCCAGCGAGCCCACCCCTCTCAGCGCCTCGGGGCGGGCGTCGACGAAGAACGAGCTGACGAAAGCCCACAGCTCGTTCGACCTGCGCCCCCATGAAGGCATACAGGATCTGTCCTTTCGGGGTCGACGCCATGGCCGTGGCCACCGCGACCAGGCCGGCCAGCAACAGCATCGTCAGCTGCCCGTTGCTGATCCGCTGACGGTACAGCCGCGAGACGCCCTTCGCGTCGACCAGCTTGCCGCCGACCCGCAGCCGGGTCAGCCAGGTGCTCGCCATGCCGGCGCGGCCCTTGTCCAGGAACTCGATCGAGGTTGTTGTGCGTGCCGACCGCGACGATCACGCGAGGCCCCTCGGTCGTCGGCCAGCAGCATCGCGACGTCCTCGCTGGTCCCGGTGGCCGGCGAAGACCACCGGCGCTGATCCCGAGCTCGCGGACCCGCTCCAGGCCCGGCGCCCGGCCGTCCCGGTAGGCGTGCACGACGATCTCGGCGCCGCAGGTCAGCGCCCGGTCGCGTGACCGAGTCCATGTCGCCGACCACCAGGTCCGGGGTGTAGCCGGCCTCGAGGATGGCGTCGGCACCGCCGTCGACCCCGATCAGCACCGGGCGGTTCTCCCGGATGTAGGGCCGCAGCGTGGCCAGGTCCTCGCGGTAGTGGTAGCCCGCGGACCACGATCAGCACCGGCCGGCCGTACAGTCGGTGCGGATCTCGGGCACCCCGACGCCGTCGAGCAGCAGGTCCCGCTCGCGCTGCAGCTAGTCCATCGTGTTCGTCGACGAAGGCCTCGAGCTGGACGGCCAGACCGGCCCGGGCCTCGTCCATCGCGGCGGTGACCGACTCGGCGAGATCCTGCACCGTGCCGCTGGCGACCGACGGCGTCCCCGAGGTCGACGACCCCGTCGCGTACCCGGACCGGGGTCGCCGTCGCGCAGGGCGGTCATCACGTCGGCGCCGACGCCGTCGATCAGCGGGATCCCGGCCGCCACGATCGTCTCCGGGCCCGAGGTTGGGATAGCGGCCGGAGATGCTCTGGGAGGCGTTCACCACCGCCGCCGGCGCGGCAGGCGACCAGGGCTCGGCGGCCACCTTGTCAAGGTCGCGGTGGTCGATCACCGCGATGTCGCCGGGCGCAGCCGCTTGGTCAGGCTCTTGGTGCGGCGGTCCACCCGCGCGGTCCCCGACGACCCCGGGGCCGGCCAGCCGGCTCCGGTACCGGTCGCACGCAGCGGCATCCTCACCCCTCGATCGTCCCACGGACGGCGTCGGGCCGCGACCCGCGCCCTCGCCACGGGCACTGCCGGAGGGACGCCCGGCGCGGGCGGGTCGAGGCATCGCGCCTGGGCCGCCGGTCGAGCAGCTCCTCGGCGTGCGCCCGGGCCGAGTCGGAGTCGGCCATGCCGCCGAGCATCCGGGCCAGCTCGCCGACCCGGTCCGTCGGTCCAGCACCCGGACCGCCGCTCTCGGTCACCTCGCCGTCGCTCTCCTTGGCGACCAGCAGGTGCCGGTCGGCGATAGGCCGCGACCTGGGCGAGATGGGTGACCACCAGCACCTGGCTGGTCCGGGCCAGTCGGGCCAGGCGGCGCCCGATGCCCAGCGCCGCGCTGCCGCCGACCCCGGCGTCGACCTCGTCGAAGACGAAGGTGGGCACCGGGTCGGCCGCGCCGAGCACCACCTCGATCCCGAGCATCACCCGCGACAGCTCACCGCCGGAGGCGCCCTTGGCCAGCGGCCGTGGCGGGGCGCCGGGATGCGGCGTCAGCATCAGCTCGACCTCGTCGACCCCGTCCGGGCCGGTGGCAGCCAGCCACCGCGGGCCCGACCCGGTGTCGACCTGCAACGCACCAGGCTGGTCACCCGAGACGCCCTTCTGCCCGACCGCGACCACGAGCCGAGCATCCGGCATGGCCAGCTCGGTCAGCTCGGCGGTCACCGCCCGAGCCAGCTCGGCCGCAGCCTCAGTCCGACCCAGGCTGACCGCCCGGCGAGACCGCCCAGCTCGGCACGCAGCCGAGCACACCGCTCGCGTCAGCTCGACCAGCCGGTCGTCGTCGCCGTCCAGCTCGAGCATCCGCAGGCCCGCCGACTCGGGCCCAGTCGAGCACCGCGGCCACGTCGTCCCCGTGGGCGCGGATCAGAGCACCCAGCTCGGCGCGACGGTCCTCGACGGCTGCCAGCCTGGCCGGGTCGGACTCCACGCTGTCGACGTAGGCGGCGCACTCCGCCGCGATGTCGGTGGCCAGGAGCGCGACCTCGACCGAGGCGATCGGCGAGCGTCGCCAGCTGCAGGTCGTGTGCCGCGACGGCGTCCAGGCCACGCCGCGCCGCGTTCATCAGGCAGCCCGCGTCGCGCCGTCCCCGACCGCCGGCCGGCGTCACCGGACAGGGCGGTGTGCGGTGTCGCCGCAGCTGCCTGCAGCTCCTCCGCGTGCCCGAGCCGCTGGCCTCGGCTCGCAGCTCGACGTCCTCGCCGGGCTGCGGGTCGACCCGCTCCACCTCGGCCAGGCCCAGCCGCAGCAGCTCGGCCTCCTGCACCCTGGCCCGCGCCTGCGACCTGATCGTGTCGAGCTCGTCGGCAGCGTGCGCAGCCGTCGCCAGCCGGTCGGTACTCCGTCAGCAGCGCGGGCATGCACCGGCCCCGGCGAACCGGTCCAGCGCCTGGCGCTGCTGGCACCGCCGAGCGCAGCCGGAGCTGATCGCTCTGCCCGTGCACGGCGACCAGCTCGTTCGCCCAGCTCGGCGAGCACCCCCACCGGCACCGAGCGGCCCCCCAGATGGGCCCGGCTGCGGCCCTCGGCGGTCACGGTCCGCGACAGGATCAGCACGTCGCCGTCCTCGATCTCACCGCCGGCCTCGCGCGGCCCGGTCCGCGACCGGCCGAGTCCGGGTCGACCCGCACCCGCCCCTCGACGCCGGCACTGGCCTCGCCCGCGCGGACCGCGCCGGCGTCGGCTCGGCCGCCGAACAGCAGGCCGAGCCCGGTCACCACCATGGTCTTGCCAGCACCGGTCTCGCCGGTGACCACGGTCAGCCCGGACCCAGCTCCAGCACGGCGTCCCGGATCACACCGAGCGCTCGAAGGCGCATCTCCAGCAGCACGACCGCCAGACTAGGCCTCCGGTACGTCGGCGCTCGGCCCCGACTGTCCGCCCGCCGCGCCAGCCGTGCACCGGCAACGCGAACTTGGCCACCAGTCGGTCGGTGAACGGCGGTCGCGAGAGCCGAGCCAGCCGCACCGGCCGAGCCGATCTCGACACCTCCACCCGCGAGCAGGGCGGCAGGTCCATCGCAGCGCCGACCGTCGCACCACAGCACCCCGGCTGCGGCCCAGCACCTCGACCGCGAGCACCGAGGTCGGCGCCACCACGCAGCGGTCGGGCGAACAGGGCATGGGCACAGATCGGGCACCAGCAGCAGCGCCTCGACCTCGGGCCAGACCACCGGGCCGCCGGCCGAGAAGGCATACGCGGTGGAGCCGGTCGGGGTGGCCAGAACGACTCCGTCGCAACCGAACTCGGTCACCGGCCGGCCGTCCACCTCGAGCACGACCTCGATCATCCGCTCCCGGCTCGCGCTTCTCGATGCTGGCCTCGTTGACCGCCCAGGTCTTGCCCAGCGACCGCGCCGTCCAGCTCGACGTCGACGTCGAGGGTCATCCGCTCCTCGACCTCGAAGGCCCGCGCCGCGATCCGTCGACCGCCTCGGCCAGGTCCTCGCGCTCGCCTCGGCCAGGAACCCGACATGCCCGAGGTTGACCCCGAGCAGCGGCACCGTCGCTGCCGCGGACCACCTCGGCGGCCCGCAGGATGGTGCCGTCGCCGCCGAGCACGACCACCAGCTCGACACCCTCCAGCGGGGCGTCCGGGTCGGCGGGCCGGACCGCCCCGGCCGCGGCCGCGCCCAGGCGCTGCCGCTCGTCGGGCAGGAGCACGGCGGTCACACCGGCCTCGGCCAGGCCGACGACAGCTCCTCGGCCGCCCCCACGGCGCTGGAGCGGCCCGTGTGGGTCAGCACCAGCACGAGCTGCTCGCAGCTCCCACCGACGCCGTCGGCGTCCGAAAGACCACCCTCTGACACATCGCCCCCTGGTGAGCCGGCTGTCGCAGACGAACCTACGACGTCCGTGGCCTCCTCGCCGGAGCGCACGCCGCACGGCACGACCCCGTCCCCGGCATCCCCGGCCCCGCCCTGCTCGGTCGCCGTCATCGCGGCCCCTCGGCCACGGCGCGCTCGAGGTCGGCCTCGTCCAGCGCAGCGGCCTGCGCTGCAGCCAGAGGAAGTACTCGACGTTGCCGCTGGGGCCGGGCAACGGGCTGGCCACCACGGCACGGGTCCCGAGCCCCAGCCCGAGGGCCTGCCCGGCGACGGCCGCGACGGCGGCCATGCGAAGCGCCGGGTCCCGGACCACCCCGCCGGTTCCGAGTCGCTCCCTTCCCGACCTCGAACTGCGGCTTGACCATCAGCACCAGGTCGGCCGTCGGGTCGGCACACGCCGCAGAGCGGGCAGCACCAGCCGCAACGAGATGAAGGACAGGTCGGCCACGACCAGCTCCGGCCGGTAGGGCAGGTTGTCCGCGGTCAGCTCGCGCACGTTGGTGCGGTCCAGCACGCTCACGCGGGGGTCCTGCTGCAGCGTCCACACCAGCTGGCCGTACCCGACGTCCACAGCGATCACATGCGGGCGCCGCGACGCAGCAGGACGTCGGTGAACCCGCCGGTGCTGGCGCCGGCGTCCAGGCAGCCGCGTCCTTCACGGCCAGCCCCCGAGCTGCGAACTCGTCCAGCGCCCCGGCCAGCTTGTGGCCGCCGCGGCTGGCGTAGCCGGGGTCGTCGTCCACTGTCGGCTACGACGCAGGGCGGCGGCCGGGTCCACCTGGGTGGCGGGCTTGGTCGCCGACCTGTCCGCCGACCTGAACCCGGCCGGCACGCGAGCAGCTCCTCGGCGTGCTGGCGGGAGCGGGCCAGGCCACGGCGAACGAGCTCCGCATCCAGCCGCCGGAGGCGGCCCACGTCAGCCTTCGACGTCGGCGAGGCGGTCCTGCAACGTGCGGTGGACGGCTTCGAGGATCGGCAGCTGCTCCTCGAGCGGGACGGCGGCATGAGCCACCAGCTGGGCGATCAGTGCGTCGACGTCCTCGTCGCCTGTGACGGGAGCCTGCAGCTCGTCCTCGGCCAGGGCCTGCCCCACGGTCTGGTCCGCGGCCCCCGCATGCGGCAGTCCACCCTCAACGGGGTGCGTCAGGACGTCCCCGGGGGACGGCACCGGACGCCGAGGCAGGTCGGCAGCCGGCAGGTCGGCACCGGCCAGGTCTTCGTTGGTCATGACCGCTCCCCAGAAACAGGCGACAAGGTGTCGGGCAGGGCCGACGGCGTCACGCTATCGCGCCCAGGCGGCGGCGGTGGCTGCCCCCAGGGCCCGAACGACCGAGCCGGACTCGATCGCCGTGGCTCCTGGTCGGTCGGCGTCGGCCACCGCCCAGCTCAGTGCGCAGGCTGCGCGCAGCAGGTCGAGCGGGTCGCCCGAGGCCGCCACCACGCGCAGCTGCTCGGTGGCCGACGAGCCCCCCACCTCCACGACGGTGTCCCGGCAGCGACTACGGGTCCCGATCCTGGGCGGTCCCTCGTCGAGCTCCACCGACGGATGCGCCTGCATGAGGGCGAACAGGTCGACACCGATGTAGCTGGGACGCTCGTGAACGCCGGCTCGAAGCAGGTCACCGGCGCCACTCACCCCCGTGAGCACGACCAGCGAAGGGATCTTCGCAGCGCACCCACCCTCGATGTCGGTGTCGAGGCGGTCGCCGACGACGAGCGGACGTGTCGAGCCGTAGCGTCGGGCTGCCTCCAGGAACGGTTCCGGCGCAGGCTTGCCCGCGATCGCGTCCGGTCGCTTGCCACTCGCCGTAGCGATCACCTGCACCAGCGACCCGTTGCCCGGTGCCGGACCGTGGACCGTCGGGAAGGTGGCGTCCAGGTTGCTCGCCACCCAGGGCAGACCGGCCCGGACCGCCCGAGTTCCCTCGGCCAGGAGCGCCCAGTCGATCGTCGGGCTGAACCCCTGCACCACGGCCGCGGGACCTTCGTCCATCGTGGCGACCGGGGCCAGGCCCTCGGCCCGCAGGGCGACCTGCAGACCTGTTCCCCCCACGACCAACACCTTGGAGCCCGGCGCCAGCCGACGGGCCAGCAGCGCTGCGGCCACCTGAGCCGACGTCAGCACCTCTGCAGCCGTGGCCGGGACCCCGAGCGAGCTCAGGTGCTCGGCGACCGAATCGGGTGTGCGGCTGGCGTTGTTGGTGACGAAGCAGCGTGCCATTCCGTGCGATGCCGCCTCGGCCAACGCCGCGACCGACCCAGGCACGGCATCCGCCCCCACGTAGACGACACCGTCCAGGTCGAGGATCGCCAGGTCGTGCCGAACGACGAGCGGTATCTCAGATCCCACCAGTCCGCTCACGGCGTCTGCTCCACCTCGTCGTCCCCGGCCACCTCGTCCCCGGCCACCTCGTCCCCGGCCACCTCGTCCCCGGCCACCTCGTCGCCGTCCTGCTCCCGGTCGCTCTGGCCCGGATCGCTCTCGGCCGCCAGGAATGTCGGAGCCACCCCTCGCAGAGCACCCAGGTCGAGCTCGATCTCAGCTTCGGCTGCGGCGTCGGCGCCCGGGCCCAGGTCGTCCTCCTCCTCGTCGTCGAGGAGGTCGGTCCACTCACTCGAGAGGTCGAGGTCCTCCGGACCAAGTCTGTCAGCCGCACCGGTCTCACCGGTCTCGTCGACCTCGGCTGCACGCTGCAGCCACTGCTGCGCCTCCTCGTGCCGGCCGGCCGCGGCCAGCGCGTCCGAGTAGGCGGCCCGCAGCCGAGCCTGCCACGGCATGACGGGACGACGGGTCAGCTCGGCGATCTGCAGGGTGAGCACCGCAGCCTCAGGCTGGCCGAGGTCGAGGCGCGCACCCGCGGCCACGATCCGCATCTCGATCCGCCCCGCCTCGTCCAGCAGGTCCGCCTCGGCCGAGGTCGCCACGGCCAGGGCGCGCTCCGGGCGCCCCAGCCCTCGCTCGCAGTCCGCCATGATCGGAAGGTGGACGTTGCTGCCCGACACACGTCGAGCGGTGCGCAGCTCAGCCAGAGCCTCCGCATAGCGGCCGCTGCGGTAGGCGGTCAGGCCGGCAGCCTCCCGGACGACGGAGAGCCTGCCTGCCAGGTCACGTGCTGCGCAGGCGTGCGCCCAGGCCTGTTCGGGGTCGTCGTCGATGAGCCGACCTGCCATGACCAGGTGCCGAGAGACGTCCTTGGCTGTGTGGGCCGCCAGCCCGAGCAGTTCACGTCGCACCTCCTTGTCGAGCTCTGCCCCACTCACGTCCTCGGGCAGAAGCGGCCGCGGCGGACCACTGCGACGGATTCGAGGCCCGACACTCGGGCCGGTCGGGGTCCCCCGCCCCGTGCCGCCAGGCTTTCGGGCGCTGCTGCGAGCGGGAAGGCGACCCTCGGCACCGGCTGGTCGCGAACTCCGCTCGGGCCGGTCCTCCCGGCCCCACGCCGCACCACCTTCAGGCCGTGGCGTGCGCTCACGGCGGTCATTCGTCGCCGGTCGCCCCGACCGGTCCTGGCGCGGTGCCGCATCAGGACGTCGGTCGGGGTTGCCCTGGCCCGACGGACTTCGGTCGGACCGTGCTGTCCGGTCGACGGAACCACGACTGCCGCCGTTCGAGCGGCCGGGAGAAGACGGACGACGGTCCTGTCCCCCTCGTTGCCCACCGTCCGGGCTCGTCCAGGTGGCGCCGCCACCACCCGACGTCCGAGCGCCGCCCTGACCGCGACCACCGAAGTCCGACCGGTCGCTTGACGAGCCGCGGCTGTCGGGGCGGTCCTGTGAGCGGTTGCCATAACTGGGCCTACCCCCTGAGTCGGGCCGCACGCCCGAGGAGGGCGAGCGGCCACCTGGGCCCGACCGCTGGCCGCTCAATGAAGGTCGACCGGCACCGGCCCATCGATCGGAGGAAGGGCCACGGTCGGAGGGACCACGGCGCACAGGGCCAGGGGCATCTGAGGGGCGGTCGGCGGATGGGGCGCGGTCGTAGGAGCGGTTGTCCGGGCGGTTCTCGGAGCTGCTGCCGTACCTGGACCTGCCCCCGGAGTCCGGGCGGCCACTGGCGTAGGGGCGCTCACCAAGCCCCGACCGCTGCCCGCCGGCTGGACGGTCACCCGATGAGGGGGGCCGTCCACGGGCGGCCCCGCGGTCGGCGCTGGAGCCACGACCACCCGAAGGGCCACGACCGGCCGCAGGACCGCGGCCGTAGGTGCCGGAACGGCTGTCCGGACGAGCTTCGGAGCGGGTGCCGTAGCCAGGCCCACCTCCCGTGTTCGGACGCCCACCGGAGTAGGGCCGGTCGCCAGAACCTGACCGCTGGCCACCAGTCGGACGTCCCCCTGACTGGGGTCGCCCAGCTCCACCGGCGGCCGCCCCTCGGTCATACCCACCGGAGCGACTGTCCGGGCGGCCCTCGGAGCGGTTGCCGAAACCGGGCCTGCCCCCTGCGTCCGAGCGTCCCCCTGGAGAGGGCCGTTGACCAGAACCCGATCGTTGACCACCTGCCGGCCGTCCCTCTGAAGAGCTGCGCTCACCGGAACCTGACCGCTGGCCTGCGGCCGAACGACCGCCGCCGCGGAACCCAGAGGAGCCACTGGATGTGCGACCTCCACCCGCGGGCGAGTCGCGGCGCGATCCCGAAGTGTTCTCCGGCTCATTCTTCGATTCCACAGGTGCTCCTTCTCGGTGGCAAAGCAAAACAGTTGATGGCGGTCACCGTCACGGTGACCGCCATCAACTGAAAGATGTCCGGCGGCGTCCTACTCTCCCACACCGTCCCCGGTGCAGTACCATCGGCGCAGAGAGGCTTAGCTTCCGGGTTCGGAATGGAACCGGGCGTTTCCCTGTCGCTATGGCCGCCGAAACTCTATTGAGATGTCGATCGGATACCCGACCGTATCTCGGGAACCGCACAGTGGACGCGAGCAACAGAAATTTGTTGTCAAGTCATCGGCTTATTAGTACCGGTCAGCTCCAGCGTCTTTCGTCCGCGCTTCCACATCCGGCCTATCAACCCAGTAGTCTAGCTGGGAGCCTCTCGGGCCGAAGCCCATGGAAACCTCATCTTGAAGCGAGCTTCCCGCTTAGATGCTTTCAGCGGTTATCCCTTCCGAACGTAGCTAATCAGCGGTGCCCTTGGCAGAACAACTGGCACACCAGAGGTTCGTCCGTCCCGGTCCTCTCGTACTAGGGACAGCCCTTCTCAAGTTTCCTGCGCGCGCAGCGGATAGGGACCGAACTGTCTCACGACGTTCTAAACCCAGCTCGCGTACCGCTTTAATGGGCGAACAGCCCAACCCTTGGGACCTACTCCAGCCCCAGGATGCGACGAGCCGACATCGAGGTGCCAAACCATGCCGTCGATATGGACTCTTGGGCAAGATCAGCCTGTTATCCCCGGGGTACCTTTTATCCGTTGAGCGACAGCGCTTCCACATGCCACGGCCGGATCACTAGTCCCGACTTTCGTCCCTGCTCGACCTGTCAGTCTCACAGTCAAGCTCCCTTGTGCACTTACACTCGACACCTGATTGCCAACCAGGCTGAGGGAACCTTTGGGCGCCTCCGTTACTTTTTAGGAGGCAACCGCCCCAGTTAAACTACCCACCAGGCACTGTCCCTGATCCGGATCACGGACCGAGGTTAGATATCCAGAACGACCAGAGTGGTATTTCAACGTTGACTCCACCGGACACTGGCGTGCCGATCTTCAAAGTCTCCCACCTATCCTACACAAGCCGCTCCGAACACCAATACCAAGCTATAGTAAAGGTCCCGGGGTCTTTCCGTCCTGCTGCGCGTAACGAGCATCTTTACTCGTAGTGCAATTTCGCCGAGTTCGCGGTTGAGACAGCGGAGAAGTCGTTACGCCATTCGTGCAGGTCGGAACTTACCCGACAAGGAATTTCGCTACCTTAGGATGGTTATAGTTACCACCGCCGTTTACTGGCGCTTAAGTTCTGAGCTTCGCCTTGCGGCTAACCCGTCCCCTTAACGTTCCAGCACCGGGCAGGCGTCAGTCCGTATACATCGTCTTGCGACTTCGCACGGACCTGTGTTTTTAGTAAACAGTCGCTTCCCCCTGGTCTCTGCGGCCTTCGCAGCGCTAGCCGGCAAGCGGCTTCACCCCTCAGGCCCCCCTTCTCCCGAAGTTACGGGGGCATTTTGCCGAGTTCCTTAACCACGATTCTCTCGATCGCCTTGGTATTCTCTACCTGACCACCTGAGTCGGTTTGGGGTACGGGCGGCTCGAACCTCGCTAGAGGCTTTTCTTGGCAGCATAGGATCACCCTCTTCCCGCATAAGCGGTCACCATCAGGTCTCAGGCTATGTGAGGTGCGGATTTGCCTACACCTCGCCCTACACCCTTAGACGTGGACTACCATCGCCACGCGGAGGCTACCTTCCTGCGTCACCCCATCGCTTACCTACTACCGGTTCGGTTCGCGCGCTCCGCCTGATCCGTCCGAAGACGGTCACAGGCTTCAGGCGCTTAGCATTACCGGGTTCGGTATGGGCGGTTCTTCGCCGGTACGGGAATATCAACCCGTTGTCCATCGACTACGCCTGTCGGCCTCGCCTTAGGTCCCGACTTACCCAGGGCGGATTAGCCTGGCCCTGGAACCCTTGGTCATTCGGCGGACGGGTTTCTCACCCGTCTTTCGCTACTCATGCCTGCATTCTCACTCGTGTGGCGTCCACGGCTGGATCACCCCGCCGCTTCACTCGCCACACGACGCTCCCCTACCCATCCACACGCCTGGACCCGAAGACCGGGCACATGTGTGAATGACACAGCTTCGGCGGTGTGCTTGAGCCCCGCTACATTGTCGGCGCGGAATCACTTGACCAGTGAGCTATTACGCACTCTTTCAAGGGTGGCTGCTTCTAAGCCAACCTCCTGGTTGTCTGTGCAACTCCACATCCTTTCCCACTTAGCACACGCTTAGGGGCCTTAGCTGGTGATCTGGGCTGTTTCCCTCTCGACTACGAAGCTTATCCCCCGCAGTCTCACTGCCACGCTCTCACTTACCGGCATTCGGAGTTTGGCTGACGTCAGTAACCTTGTAGGGCCCATCAGCCATCCAGTAGCTCTACCTCCGGCAAGAAACACGCGACGCTGCACCTAAATGCATTTCGGGGAGAACCAGCTATCACGGAGTTTGATTGGCCTTTCACCCCTACCCACAGCTCATCCCCCAGGTTTTCAACCCTGGTGGGTTCGGTCCTCCACGCGGTCTTACCCGCGCTTCAACCTGGCCATGGGTAGATCACTCCGCTTCGGGTCTAGAGCATGCGACTCAATCGCCCTATTCGGACTCGCTTTCGCTACGGCTTCCCCACACGGGTTAACCTCGCCACATACCACTAACTCGCAGGCTCATTCTTCAAAAGGCACGCCGTCACCCCTGCTAGGGAGGCTCCGACGGATTGTAGGCACACGGTTTCAGGTACTATTTCACTCCCCTCCCGGGGTACTTTTCACCTTTCCCTCACGGTACTTGTCCGCTATCGGTCACCAGGGAGTATTTAGGCTTAGCAGGTGGTCCTGCCAGATTCACACGGGATTTCTCGGGCCCCGTGCTACTTGGGAACACGCTCGGGAGGTCACGACATTTCGTCTACGGGGGTTTCACCCTCTGTGCCGGACCTTTCCAGGCCCTTCGACTATGACACGACTTTCTGACTCCCTGCCAGGATCGGCAGCTCCGACTGAACGGTCCCACGACCCCGATCACGCAACGCCTGCCGGCTATCACACGCGATCGGTTTAGCCTGTTCCGCTTTCGCTCGCCACTACTCACGGAATCGCGGTTGTTTTCTCTTCCTGTGGGTACTGAGATGTTTCACTTCCCCACGTTCCCTCCACACACCCTATATGTTCAGGCGGGGGTGACTGGACATGACCCCTGCCGGGTTTCCCCATTCGGACATCCTCGGATCACAGTTCGGTTGCCAGCTCCCCGAGGCTTATCGCAGGCTCCTACGTCCTTCATCGGCTCCTGGTGCCAAGGCATCCACCGTGTGCCCTTAAAAACTTGACCACAAAGATTTAAAGATGCTCGCGTCCACTGTGCAGTTCTCAAGCTACGGGCGGTACCGCGACCCATGCTCCGGCGCCTACTCGTCAAGCGACGAACGGTTCATCCGGAAGGTCGGTCCGCTGGACCGGGCCAACGAGGCCGCGGCCGCCAGAGAGACGGTTCGCCCGTTCCCTCAGGACCCAACAGCGTGCCACGGCCCGCCAGCTCGCTCCGCCGACCGCGTTCCATCCCGCACGAAGGCGGACGTACTGAGCTGCGCTGACAGGACCGAACGGCCAACTAGTCGATGTTCCACCCTTGAGCAACCACCTCAGAACGTTCGCCTGAGACTGTGGCTCTGGACCGCCGCCTGAACGAGCGCGCCAGGTGCTCCTTAGAAAGGAGGTGATCCAGCCGCACCTTCCGGTACGGCTACCTTGTTACGACTTCGTCCCAATCGCCAGTCCCACCTTCGACGGCTCCCTCCCACAAGGGTTGGGCCACCGGCTTCGGGTGTTACCGACTTTCGTGACGTGACGGGCGGTGTGTACAAGGCCCGGGAACGTATTCACCGCAGCGTTGCTGATCTGCGATTACTAGCGACTCCGACTTCATGGGGTCGAGTTGCAGACCCCGATCCGAACTGAGACCGGCTTTTTGGGATTCGCTCCACCTTGCGGTATCGCAGCCCTTTGTACCGGCCATTGTAGCATGCGTGAAGCCCAAGACATAAGGGGCATGATGATTTGACGTCATCCCCACCTTCCTCCGAGTTGACCCCGGCAGTCTCCTATGAGTCCCCACCATTACGTGCTGGCAACATAGAACGAGGGTTGCGCTCGTTGCGGGACTTAACCCAACATCTCACGACACGAGCTGACGACAACCATGCACCACCTGTGACACGGCCCTTACGGACACCGACATCTCTGCGGATTTCCGCCGCATGTCAAGCCTTGGTAAGGTTCTTCGCGTTGCATCGAATTAATCCGCATGCTCCGCCGCTTGTGCGGGCCCCCGTCAATTCCTTTGAGTTTTAGCCTTGCGGCCGTACTCCCCAGGCGGGGCGCTTAATGCGTTAGCTGCGGCACGGAACTCGTGGAATGAGCCCCACACCTAGCGCCCAACGTTTACGGCGTGGACTACCAGGGTATCTAATCCTGTTCGCTCCCCACGCTTTCGCTCCTCAGCGTCAGTTACGGCCCAGAGACCCGCCTTCGCCACCGGTGTTCCTCCTGATATCTGCGCATTTCACCGCTACACCAGGAATTCCAGTCTCCCCTACCGCACTCTAGTCTGCCCGTACCCACTGCAGGCCCGGGGTTGAGCCCCGGGTTTTCACAGCAGACGCGACAAACCGCCTACGAGCTCTTTACGCCCAATAATTCCGGACAACGCTTGCACCCTACGTATTACCGCGGCTGCTGGCACGTAGTTAGCCGGTGCTTCTTCTGCAGGTACCGTCACTTTCGCTTCTTCCCTGCTGAAAGAGGTTTACAACCCGAAGGCCTTCATCCCTCACGCGGCGTCGCTGCGTCAGGCTTTCGCCCATTGCGCAATATTCCCCACTGCTGCCTCCCGTAGGAGTCTGGGCCGTGTCTCAGTCCCAGTGTGGCCGGTCGCCCTCTCAGGCCGGCTACCCGTCGTCGCCTTGGTGGGCCGTTACCCCACCAACAAGCTGATAGGCCGCGAGCCCATCCCTAGACCGAAAAATCTTTCCAGACGCATCAGATGCCTGAGCGTCGTCGTATCCGGTATTAGCTCCGGTTTCCCGGAGTTATCCCAGAGTCTAGGGGCAGGTTGCTCACGTGTTACTCACCCGTTCGCCACTGATCCCCCCGAAGGAGGCTTTACCGTTCGACTTGCATGTGTTAAGCACGCCGCCAGCGTTCGTCCTGAGCCAGGATCAAACTCTCCGTTGATGTTTATCTCGACGATGACCGAAGTCGCCGTCGACATCTCGAAGTCGGTCCCGAGGGACCTGATCTGGCTGAGTCAGATGAACTGGTCATCTTGATTCTCTACCAAAGGAATCGCCACGAGTGGCATCGAGAATGACCGGATGGTCAGCCCCGACGCCCCTCGTGGACGAGGTTATATTGGCATCGACTTTTGGCACGCTGTTGAGTTCTCAAGGAGCGGACGCGCACCGCTCGCGGCCTCTCGGCCGTTCGCGGGGCAACCCTTCTAACTTACCAGCCGTTTCCCACCGAGTCAAATCACCCGATGTCGCACTGGGCTGGCTCCGCAGAACAGTGCTCCGGGCCCTCGTCGAGGATCCGGATCAGACGTTCATTGGCGGTTCAGCACCCGGGACCGGCCACCGTCTCCGGTGTCCGTTCCTCCCTGTCGGCCGAACAACGTGAACATTACGGAGCGCAGCGGGGCCAAGTCAAATCGATCTCCGTCGAGCTTGGCTGGACCATCTGCACACGGCCCTGACCTGCACCTATCCAGGGATGATGTCGGCAGCCCCAGGCTTGCTTCATGAGCCGTTCCGGGCCCGCCGATCGGGTGGCCACTCGTCACTGTCCGACATCAACTCGGCCATGTCAATAGCCGCGAGTGAGCGCCGTCCGCGCCGGATCACGAGCCATCTGCCGTGCAGCAGGTCCTCCGGACCGACCTCGGCGTCCTCGCCCTCGACCCGGACGTTGTTCACGTAGGCCCCACCCTCAGCGATCGCGCGCCGTCCCGCGGACCTGCTGGTCACCAGCCCGCTGGACCGCAGCAGGTCGGCCACGGCGTGCGCTGCCTCGGGGCACGCTCGGCACCCGGAAGCTCGGCCAGCGCGTCCGCCAGGGTCGCCGGGTCGAGCGCGGTCAGCTCCCCTCTGCCGAACAGCGCGGCCGCCGCCTGCTCGACACGCTCCGTCGCCGGCGGCGCCGTGCACCAGCGTGGTCACGTCCGCGGCCAGCACCCGTTGGGCCTGCCCGGCCTGGGGACGCTCGCGGCGGCCGCCTGCTCCAGCTCGTCGATCTCGTCGCGGCCCCGGTCGCTGAACACCCGCAGCAGCCCGACCCACCGAAGCGTCCTCGGTGTTGAGGAAGTACTGGTGGAAGGCGTACGGACTGGTCATGTCGGCCGAGAGCCAGATCGGCGTTGCCCTCGGACTTGCCGAACTTGGCCCCGGCGGCGTCGACGAGCAGCGGCGTGGTCAACGCATGCACCGACGATCCCGTGACCCGGTGGATCAGGTCGACGCCGGCGGTGAGGTTGCCCCACTGGTCCGAGCCGCCGGTCTGCAGGGTGCAGCCGAACTCGCGGTACAGGTGCAGGTAGTCCAGCGCCTGCAGCAGCTGGTAGCTGAACTCGGTGTAGGAGATGCCCTCCTGACTCTCCAGCCGGGCGGCCACCGCGTCCTTGCGGATCATCTGGTTCACCCGGAAGTGCTTGCCGACGTCGCGCAGGAAGTCCAGCGCCGACATCGGCGCCGTCCAGTCGAGGTTGTCGACCAGCAGCGCCGGGTTGTCGCCCTCGAAGTCGAGGAACGGGCGGACCAGGGCCTTGATCCGGGCCACGTTGTCGGCCGTCTCGTCCTTGCTCCTGCAGCACCCGCTCGGCGGTGGGCTCTGGGGTCGCCGATCAACCCGGTCGATCCTCCGACCAGGCAGATCACCCGGTGACCGGCGCGCTGCAGCCGGCGCATCACCACCAGTTGGACGAAGTTGCCGAAGTGCAGGCTGGGGGCGGTCGGGTCGAAGCCGCAGTAGGCCGTGACCGGGCCGGCGGCCAGTGCCGAGCGCAGCGCAGTCCTCGTCGGTGCTCTGGGCGATCAGCCCACGCCAGCTCAGCTCAGCCAGCACGTCAGGTATCTGGCTCACGGCAGGGTGGCTCACGGCAGTGACTGTCCTCTCGGGGGTGCAGGTCGCAGTGGGTCGTCGCCGGGGCGCATGGCGGGCCGGTAGGCCGAGACCGTCGGGTCGCCGTCCAGCCAGAACCGCCACGGGAAGCCCGCGGCGTCCCCGCCCGGGCCGGAGACGCCCACCCGCGGGCCGGAACGCACCACATCCTGCCGGACGTCGCCAGCGCGACGCTCGCATCGGCATGCCGCAGACGCAGATGCGCTGTCGCGGCCGCACAGGTCGATCCCGTTGTGCGCGCACCGGCCAGGTCGAGCGCCGGTAGCCAGCCGCGCCGGGCCGCGGGCCAGGTCGACGTCCCTGCGGGCCGCCGGGCGACGGGCCCGGCGCGACGTCCAGGTCCCGTCCACCACCTGCCCGGCCCGCAGCAGCACCGCGGACGCCGTGCCGGCCGGGCCGCAGACGACGTTGGCGCACCAGTGCATGCCGTAGGTGAAGTAGACGTACAGCGTGCCCGGGTGGACCGAACATCACCTCGGTGCGCGGGGTGCGACCCCGGTAGGCGTGCGAGCCGGGGTCTTCGCCGACACCCCCGTACGCCTCGACCTCGGTGATCCGCAGGCGCCACCACGCCCTGCCGCGGTCGCGGTGGGTCAGCACGGCACCGAGCAGCTGCGGAGCCACCGCCGAGCGGATGGGCCGCCAGCAACGCCCGCACGGTGGTCACGGGGCGCCGGTTGCCGACGCCGTGCGCTGGCAGCGACCGGCGTCACGGGCCGGGACGCCCATTGCCGCAACGCCTCGAGCCGGGACGACAGCCGCCGTCGCTGCTCGGTCGACCCGCCGCGGCGCCGTGCCGCCCCTGGCCGTCGCGCGAGGCGCAGTGAGCCGGCGACGTCGAGCACCGTGCGCACCTGCGGGGTCAGGCTCGGGATGCACGCCGGCGAGGTCGTCGTCCGACAGCTCGTGCAGCTCGATCCCCCGCTGCTCGCACCGCTGCACGCAGGCGCCCGGCGACCTCGTGGGCCACCCGGAACGGCACCCCTTCGCGCACCAGCCACTCCGCGATGTCGGTGGCCAGGGAGAACCCGGCCGGAGCCAGCGCGGCCAGGCGGTCGGTGTCGAACCGCATCGTCGCCACCATGCCCGGTGAACGCGGGCAGCACCAGGGCAGCTGGGTCAAGGAGTCGATGACCGGCTCCTTGTCCTCCTGCAGATCGCGGTTGTAGGCCAGCGGCAGCGCCTTGAGCGTGGCCAGCAGCCCGGTCAGGTTGCCGATCAGCCGACCCGACTTGCCGCGGGTGAGCTCGGCGATGTCGGGGTTCTTCTTCTGCGGCATGATCGAGGAGCCGGTGGCGTAGGCGTCGTCCAGCTGGGCGAAGCCGAACTCCGCGGTCGTCCAGATGACGACCTCCTCGGCGAGACGGGACAGGTCGATCCCGATCATCGCCAGGACGAAGGCGAGCTCGGCGACGACGTCGCGCGAGGCGGTGCCGTCGATCGAGTTCTCGACGCTGGTCGAGAAGCCCAGCTCGGTGGCCACCGCCGCCGGGTCGAGCCCCAGCGAGCTGCCGGCCAGCGCCCCGGACCCGTAGGGCGACTCGTCGGCCCGGCGGTCCCAGTCGGCCAGCCGATCGACGTCGCGCAGCAGCGCCTGCCCGTGGGCCTGCAGGTGGTGGGCCAGCAGCACCGGCTGGGCGTGCTGGAAGTGGGTGCGACCCGGCATCGCGGCGCCGGGTGGCGGCCGCCACCTCGACCAGCACGCCACCAGGTCGAGGACCCCGTCGGCGCACCACGCGGGCCTGGTCGCGCAGGTACATGCGGTACAGCGTGGCCACCTGGTCGTTGCGGGAGCGCCCGGCCCGCAGCCGGCCGCCGAGCTCGGCGCCGACCCGCTCGATCAGCCCTCGTTCGAGGGCGGTGTGCACATCCTCGTCGGCCGGGGTCGGGACGAACGCGCCCGAGACCACGTCGTCCTCGGAGGCGGTCCAGACCGGCCAACATCGCTGCCAGGTCGCCGTCGGTCAGCAGCCTGGCGCGGTGCAGCGCCCGGGCGTGCGCCCGGGAACCGGCTAGGTCGTATCGGGCCAGCACCCAGTCGAAGTGGACCGACGCCGACAGCGCCTCGAGGGCAGCGGCAGGGCCGGAGGCGAACCGCCCGCCCCACAGCTTGAGCGCTGCGCTCGGGCGCAGGTGGGTCGGTGTGCACGTCGGCCGGGATCACGTTGCTCCTCGGTGGTGGTCCAGATGGTGGTTCCAGACGTCGGTCCAGGTGGTCGGTCCAGGTGGTCGGTCTGGTGGTCGATGCAGGGCGTTCGGTGCGGCCGGCCCAGGCCAGGAACCGGGCGGCGACGTCGGGACCACCGGCCGGGTCGCGGCAGACCACCAGCACCGAGTCGTCACCGGCGATGGTGCCCAGGATGGCAGGAACGGCGCTGTGGTCGATCGCCGAGGCCAGGAACTGCGCCGCCCCGGGCGGGGTGCGCAGCATCACGATGTTGCCCGAGGACTCCGCCGAGACCAGCAACTCCTCGCAGAGCCGGTGCAGCCGGCGTCGAGCAGCTCGGCTGCTGAGCCCGGCCTGCGGGGACCGGTCACCGCCCTCACCCGGCACGGCGTAGACGAGGCCGTTGCCGGCGCGCACCTTCACGGCGCCCAGCTCGACCAGGTCCCGCGACAGCGTCGCCTGGGTGACCACGTAGCCGTCGCCGGCCAGCAGCGTCGCCAGCTCCGCCTGTGACCGCACCGGGTGCGGCGCAGCACCTCGACGATGTGTCGGTGGCGCGCGGTGCGCGTCCCGGCATGGTTGCCCGCGGCGGGGCCGCTCATGCGCGCTCCAGCAGCCAGGTGAGCAGCGCCTTCTGGGCGTGCAGCCGGTTCTCGGCCTCGTCCCAGACCGCCGAGGCCGGCCCGTCGAGCACTGCCGCGCTGATCTCCTTGCCACGGTAGGCCGGCAGGCAGTGCAGCACGACGGCCGCGCCGTCGGCCCGCGCCAGGGCCGCCTCGTCGAGGGCGAACGGGACGGAACGGGGCTTCTCGCTGCGGTCGGCCTCCGCCTCCTGGCCCATCGACACCCAGGTGTCGGTGGCCAGTACGTGCGCCCCCTCGGTGGCCCGCACCGGGTCGTGCACGACGGCGACCGACCCGCCGGTCTCGGCAGCTCAGGGCCCGCGCCGCGGTCGAGCACCGCCGGGTCGGGCAGGTAGTCCCTGCGGGGTCGCCGATCCGCACGTGCATCCCGGCGTTCGCCCCGGCCAAGGCGTAGGAGTGGGCCATGTTGTTGGCGCCGTCACCGAGGTAGGTCAGGGTCAGCCCCGCGAGCCGTCCCAGGCGCTGGCGGACCGTCTGCAGGTCGGCGAGCAGCTGGCACGGGTGGAAGGCGTCGGTGAGGGCGTTGACCACCGGCACTCGGCTGGCCGCCGCCATGGCCTCGATCCGGTCCTGGCCGAAGGTGCGCCACACGATCGCCGAGCACCATCCGGTCGAGCACCCGGGTGGTGTCCTCGATGGTCTCGCCCCGGCCCAGCTGGCTGGTGCCGGCGTCGAGCACCATCGGGAATCCGCCGAGCTCGGCGATCCCGATGGCGAAGGACACCCGGGTGCGCGTCGACGCCTTGTCGAAGATGACGGCGACGCTGCGCGGCCCGGCCAGCGGCGGCTGCAGGAACCGGTCGGCGCGGAAGGCGTCGGCCAGGTCGAGCACCTCGACCAGCTCGGACGGCGACAGGTCGTCGTCCCGCAGGAAGTGGCGCAGGCCCGCACCCGCTTCGCGGCGGGTACATCACGAACTGTGCTGCCCGGCGTCATCAGGACCTCCGGTGGCGTCCGCCGCGGCGAGCGCGGCGTCGAGTGCAGCCGGCAGAGCCGCTACGAAAGAGTCGGCCTGGGCCCGGCTGAGCACCAGCGGCGGCGCCAGCCGGAGCGCGTCGGGGCCGACGGCGTTGACGATGAACCCGGCCCGCAGCAGCGCGGCCGCGACCTCGGCGGCCACCGGGGCCGTCAGCTGGACGGCGATCAGCAGCCCTTCGCCGCGGGAGCGGCCGAGCAGCGGATGGCCCAGCGCTACGAGGCGGTCCAGGACGTGCCGGCCGAGGTCGGCGGCGTGCTCGAGCAGCCCGTCCCGCTCGATGACGTGCAGCGTCGCGAGCGCGGCGGCGGCGGCCACCGGGTTGCCGCCGAAGGTGCTGCCGTGCATGCCGGGCGCCAGCAGGGCGGCGGCCTCCCCTCGGGCCACCACCGCCCCGACCGGGATGCCCCCGCCGAGACCCTTGGCCACGGTGACGACGTCGGGCAGCGCGCCACCGCCGAGGTGGTCGTGCTGGTGGGCGAACCAGGCCCCCGTGCGACCGATGCCGGTCTGCACCTCGTCGAGGATCAGCAGCGAGCCGGCCGTCGACGTCAGCGACCGGGCCCGGGCCAGGTAGCCGGGCGGCAGCGACCGGACGCCTGCCTCGCCCTGGACCACCTCGAGGACGACGGCGGCCACCCCGTCGTCGACCGCCTCGCCCAGCGCCTCGACGTCACCGAAGGGCACGTGGCGCACCACGCCGGGCAGCGGCTCGAACGGCAGCCGGTAGGCGGGCTTGTGGGTCAACGCCAGCGCCCCCATGCTGCGGCCGTGGAAGGCGCCCTCGAGCGGCCACCATGCCGGTGCGGCCGGTGCGGCGGGCGAGCTTGAAGGCACCCTCGTTGGCCTCGGTGCCCGAGTTGGTGAAGAACACCCGGGCCTCGTCGGACCAGCCGAGCAGGTCGACCAGCCGCTCGGCGAGCGCGATCTGCGGCGCCGTGGCGAAGAAGTTGGACACGTGGCCGAGGGTGGCCAGCTGGGCGGTGACCGCGGCCACGAGCAAAGGGTGGGCATGCCCCAGGGCGTTGACCGCGATCCCGCCCAGCAGGTCGAGGTAGCGGATGCCGTCGGCGTCCCAGACGTAGCAGCCCTCGCCCCGTACCAGCACCCGCTGCGGGGTGCCGAAGGTGTTCATGACGGCGTGCTGGTAGCGCTCCGTCCAGGCCTGGCCGGTGACACCCGCAGCGCCGGCGACGGCCGACCTGCGACGAACGGGACCGGTATGGTCATGAGGGGCTCCCGGCGCGATGGTCGACGGCAGTGTGTTCGGGCGGTGGCGGACGCCGGGTCGGGCGGGCGGGTCCGGCAGCACCATGGTTCCGACGCCTTCGGGGGTGAACACCTCGAGCAGGACGCTGTGGGCCACCCGGCCGTCGATGACGCTGGCGCCGGGTACGCCGCCACGCACCGCCCGCAGGCAGGCCTCCATCTTGGGGACCATGCCGGACTGCAGCCGGGGCAGCAGCTCGGCCAGCCTGGGTGGCCGTGAGCTCGGAGAGCAGGCTCGAGCGGTCGGGCCAGTCGGCGTAGACCCCCTCGACGTCCGTCAGGATCGACGAGCTTCTGGGCGCCCAGCGCCACCGCCAGCGCGGCGGCGGCGGTGTCGGCGTTGACGTTGAGCACCTGCCCGCCCTCGTCCGGCGCGACGGTGGAGACGACCGGGATCCGCCCGGCCTCGATGAGGTCGACCACCGCCGCAGGGTCGACGGCGACGACGTCGCCCACCAGCCCGACGTCGACCAGGGCGCCGTCGACCACGGCGCCGCGCCGGACCGCCGTGAACAGCCCGGCGTCCTCGCCGGACAGCCCGACGCCACGGGCGCCGTTGGCGTTCAGCAGCCCCACCAGCTCGCGGCCGACCTGACCGACGAGCACCATGCGGACGACGTCCATCGCCTCGGCCGTGGTCACCCGCAGCCCGCCCCGGAACTCGCTCGCGATGCCGAGCCGTTCGAGCATCGCCGAGATCTGCGGCCCGCCGCCGTGGACGACGACCGGGCGCAGGCCCGCCGCCCGCAGGAAGACGACGTCCTTGGCGAAGGCGTCCTTGAGGTCGTCGTCGATCATGGCGTTGCCGCCGTACTTGACCACGACGATCGCCCCGGCGAAACGCTGCAGCCAGGGCAGCGCCTCGATGAGCACCTCGGCCTTCTGCTGGCTGCCGATGGCGGGCCGCTCGTCCTGCCGGGTGCCGCCGGTGGCGCTCATGAGGAGTACGCGCTGTTCTCGTGGACGTAGTCGTGGGTCAGGTCGTTGGTCCAGACCGTGGCCTGGGCGGGTCCGGCGTGCAGGTCGACCAGGACGTGCACCTCGCGGCCGGTCAGGTCGACCAGGGACCGGTCCTGCCCCACGCCGCAGGCCCGGCACACCTGCACCCCGTTGACGGCGACGTCCAGCTGCAGCGGGTCGAAGACGGCCGAGGTGGTGCCGACCGCGGCCAGCACCCGGCCCCAGTTGGGGTCGTTGCCGAAGACCGCGGCCTTGAACAGGTTGCTGCGGGTCACCGCTCGGGCCACCTGGACGGCGTCCGCCTCGCTGGCGGCACCCACGACCTGGACGGCGATGTCGTGGGCGGCGCCCTCGGCGTCGGCCACCAGCGCCCGGGCCAGCTGCGCGCAGACCTCGGTGACGGCCGCGGTCAGCTCGTCGAGGCTCGAGGGTTCGCACCCACTGGCGCCGTTGGCCAGCAGCAGAACGGTGTCGTTGGTCGACATGCAGCCGTCGGAGTCGACCCGGTCGAAGGTGACCGCGGTGGCTGCCCGCAGGGCCGCGTCCAGGACGGCGGGCGCCGCGACCGCGTCGGTCGTGAGCACCACGAGCATCGTGGCGAGCCCGGGCGCGAGCATGCCGGCGCCCTTGGCCATGCCGCCCGACCGTCCAGGCCGTCCGGGCCGGCGCCCCGGGTGACGGCGGCGGTCTTGGGCACCGAGTCGGTCGTCATGATCGCCTGCGCCGCAGCGGCACCGCCGTCGGCCGTCGAGCGCGGCCACGGCCAGGTCGGCGCCCGCTGAGCAGCCTGGGCATCGGCAGCCGCTCGCCGATCAGGCCCGGTCGAGCAGACGGCGACGTCGCTCGGGCGCGATCCCGAGGGCCGCGGCCACGTGCTCGGCGGTGCGGTGGGTGTCGGCGAATCCCTCGGGCCCGGTGCAGGCGTTGGCGCCCCCGGAGTTGAGGATCGACCGCGTCGACCCGGCCGTCGGCCACCACCTGCCGCGACCAGACCACCGGCGCCGCCTGCACCCGGTTGCTCGTGAAGACGGCGGCAGCGTCGCGCCGGGGGCCCGCGGTTGACGACCAGCGCCACGTCGGGCTTGGGGGTCGACTTCAGCCCGGCCGTCACTCCGGACGCCAGGAACCCTTGGGGCGCAGTCACACTCATCGGCTGTCTCCTCACTCGTCGTCGGGTCGGCCGGGGTGCATGGTCGGCGGCGGTTCGATGACCTCGTAACCGGCGGCGCGCCACAGGGCCGCCGCAGTCGGCGCCCGGTAGGCCTCGACCAGCACCCAGTCGGTGTCGTAGGTCGAGACAGTCAGCACCGGGACCCCGCCGTCCGCCAGGGGCTGCAGCAGGGCCACCAGCACCCCGACCTGCGAGAACTCGAGCACCTCGTCGATCACCACGGCGACGAAGGGACCCTGTACCTGCCCCTGGACGTCGTCGGGAACGGCGGTGGTCGGGCAGACGACGCTCAGCTCGTTGCCGGTACGGGTGACGCTCGACAGGGGCTCGCCGTCGGCCCAGTCGGCGCCTCGTGGTCCGGCGACAGCCGGACCACCGACACCGGGGTGGGGCACATGGTCAGCCTCATCGGGGATTCCTCGCTCATCGACTTCCTCGCTGCTCAGGGCGCCAGGCCCACGAGGGGCAGACCCGTGGTCTCGGGCAGGCCCAGAGCGAGGTTGGCACACTGCAGGGCTCCCCCGGCTGTTCCCTTGGTCAGGTTGTCGACCGCGGCGACGACGACGACCCGGTGGACCCGGCGGTCGACGGCCACCTGCAGCGTGACCAGGTTCGCGCCCTGCACGTCGGCGGTCCGGGGCCACGGCCCGCCGGCAGCAGCCTGCACGAACGGCTCGTCGGCGTAGGCCTGCCGCCAGGCATTCTGACCACGGCGTCGTCGTCCAGCCCCCGGTGCTGCGGTGCCAGGGTGGCCGAGCAGGTGGCCAGGATGCCCCGCGGCATCGGCGCCAGCGTGGGACTGAACGACACCGCGACCGGCAGACCGGCGGCCGCGGTCAGGTTCTGCTCCATCTCGGGAGTGTGCCGATGGCCGCCGCCGATGCCGTAGGGCGACATCGACCCCATCACCTCGCTCGCGGGAACGCCGGTCTTCGCCGTCCGCCCGGCGCCGGAGGTGCCGCTGGCCGCCACCACCACGGCCTCGGGCTCCGAGCAGCCCAGCGGCGTAGCCGGGCGCCAGCGCCAGGCTCACCGCCGTCGGGTAGCAGCCCGGGACGGCCACCCGCCGGGCCCCGAGCAGGGCCTCACGCTGCTTGCGACCGTCGGCACGGGTCAGCTCGGGCAACCCGTAGGGCCACGACCCGGCGTGCGGGCTGCCCGTAGAACTCCTGCCCAGGCGCCGGCGTCGGTCAGCCGGTGGTCGGCGCCGCAGTCGAGCACGAGCACGTCGTCCGGCAGCCGGGCGGCCACCTCGGCACTGGCGCCGTGGGGCAGCGCCAGGACGACGACGTCGTGGTCGGCCAGCGCCTCGGTCGTGGTCGCCAGCAGCACCTGGTCGCGATCGGGTGCAGGTGCGGGTGGTGCTCCCCCAGGGTCGTTCCGGCGCTGGCGGCGGCGGTGAGTGCTCCCACCTCGAGACGCGGGGTGACCCAGCAGCAGCCGCAGCACCTCGCCGCCGGCGTACCCGCTGGCACCCGCCACGGCCACCCGCATCGTCATGCGCATGACTATACGATTGAATCGCATCATCATGCAAAGCCGTTCCGGGGCTGCTAGGCGCGCAGCACCGCTCCGACCCGGGCACCGGCCTCGCCGACAGCCGCGTCGCGCACCGCCGCCGTCTCGGCGGCCGTCAGGGTGCGGTCGGGAGCGCGCAACCGCAGCGCGAACGCCAGCGACTTCTTGCCCTGGCCCACCTGCGGGCCGACGTAGACGTCGAACAGCCGGACGGACTCGACGCAGGTCGCCCCCGCCGTGGCGCAGGGCGGCCTCGACGTCGGCTGCCGGGACGTCGGCGTCCACCACCAGGGCGAGGTCCTCCTTGGCCAGCGGGAAGGTCGACACCGGCTGCCGCCGGGCGCACCCGGTCGGCCGCCGCCAGCAGCAGGTCGAGGTCGAGCTCGGCGGCGCACTGACGCGCGGCGGCAGGCCGAGCGCCGTGAGCACGGTCGGATGCAGCTCACCGGCATGCCCGACCACCACCCCGTCCAGCTCGAGCCGGGCACACCGACCCGGGTGCCAGGGCGCGTGGTCGTCGGCACCGACCCGCAGCCGCAACCCCAGGGTGGCGGCGACGTGCTGGGCGGCATCGACGGCATCGGTCCAGTCGGCAGCCCGGGCCGGGCCGGCCCAGCCCGCCGGCAGCCGGTTGCCGGCGAAGGCCATCGCCACCCGACGCGGCTGCGGCGGGACCGCCGCATGAGCGCGGCCAGGTCGGCATCATCGGCCGGATGCTGCCCCACGGGCGAGCCGGGGCGCGGCCTCGGCCGCCCTCGGGCCGGGTCACCAGGCCGATCTCGAAGATCGCGACGTCGGTAGCGCCCCGCGAGACGTTGCGCCGCAAGGCGTCGAGCAGGGTCGACAGCAGGTTGGTGCGCATCAGCGGCTGCTCGTCCGACAGCGGGTTCGCCAGGCGCAGCGCCTGGCGACGGCCGTCGTCCGCGGGCAGCCCGAAGGCGTCGGCCATCGCGGCGAGACGAACGGGTAGGTCAGCACCTCGACCAGTCCGTGCTCGGCCAGCGCGCGGGCCACCGAGCGACGCCGCCGTTGAGCCGGGGTCAGGCCGCATCCCGGGGGGCGCGGTCGGCAGCACCGACGGGAATGGCGTCGTACCCGACCAGCCGGGCCACCTCCTCGACCAGGTCGACCGGCAGCCGCAGGTCGGGACGCCAGGTCGGTGGCAGCACGGTCAGGTCCACCGCCGCGTCGCCGGAACGCCGGCTGCCGCGCCGCTCCCCTCGTCGACCAGGCAGCCCGATGGTCGACCAACGCATCGCCGCACCTGCTCGGGGGTGTACTCGAGTCCCACCACCCGGGCGGCAGGTCGACAGGCAGCGTGATCGGCGCGACCGCGCGACGCTCGTCGACGTCGGTCATCGGCCCGAGCTGACACAGCGGCCCCAGCCGCCGTGCTCGACCAGCAGCCGGACGACGAGCTCGGCGGCCCGGGCGGGCAGGTCGTCGTCGACGCCCCGCTCGAACCGGCGGCCCGCCTCGGTGACGAGCTTGTGGCGGCGGGCGGTGCGGGCGACGGTGATCGGCTCGAAGTGCGCGGCCTCGACGAGCAGATCGGTGGTGCCGGCGTGCACCTCGCTGTCGGCGCCGCCCATCACCCCGCCAGGGCCAGCACCCGCTCGCCGTCGGTGTCGGTGATCAGCAGGTCCTGCGGGTCGAGGACGACGCTCGACGTCGTCCAGTGTCGTCAGCGTCTCGCCCGGACGGGCCCGCCGCACCACGATCCCGCCCTGCAGCCGGTGCAGGTCGAAGGCGTGCAGCGGCTGACCGAGGCCGAGCATGACGTAGTTGGTGACGTCGACCGCCAGACTGATCGGCCGCATCCCGGCCTGCTCGAGGCGGCGCTGCATCCAGCGCGGCGACGGTGCCGAGGCGGCGACCCCACGCACGATGCGGGCGACGTACCGGTCGCAGCCCGGCACCCCGTCCAGCGGCGCCTCGTCGGCCAGCAGCACGGGATAGCCGTCCGGCGGACGGCGCCGGCACCTCGAGGTCGGCCGGGTCGCGGAACGTCGCCCCGGTGCTGGCGGCGTAGTCGCGGGCCACCCCGCGCACGCTGAAGGCGTAGCCGCGGTCGGGGGTGACGTTGACCTCGACGGTCTCCTCGTCCAGGCCCAGCACCGCGATGGCATCGGTGCCCACCGCGGCGTCGTCCAGCCCCAGGGTGGTGAGCCGGATGATGCCGTCGTGGTCGTCCCCCAGCCCCAGCTCGCGGGCCGAGCAGATCATGCCGTCCGAGACGTGGCCGTAGGTCTTGCGCGCGGTGATGGCGAACGGGCCGGGCAGCACCGCGCCCGGGCAGCACGACGAGCACGAGGTCGCCGACGAGGAAGTTGTGGGCACCGCACACGATCCCGCGCGGCACGCCGTCCACGTTGTGCTCACCGACGTCGACCTGGCACCAGCGGATGGTCTTGCCGTTCTTCTGCGGCTCCTCGACGAACTCCAGCACCCTGCCGACGACCAGCGGCCCGGTCACGTCACCCCCGTGCAGCGCCTCTTCCTCGAGCCCGACCCGCACCAGGGCGGCGGCGACCTGGGCGCCCGTGGTGCCGGCCGGCAGCTCGACGTACTCGCCCATCCAGGACAACGGAACTCGCATCAGACATCCATCCCGTAGTGCAGGCTGAACCGGCACGTCACCCTCGACCATGTCGCGCATGTCGCCGACCCCGTTGCGGAACATCAGGCCCCGCTCGATGCCCATGCCGAAGGCGAACCCCTGGTGGACGTCGGGGTCGATCCCGCAGGCCCGTCAGCACGTTCGGGTGCACCATGCCGCAGCCGCCCCACTCGATCCAGCCCGTGCCCTTGCAGCTGCGGCACCCCGGGTCGGCGCCCTGGCACAGGAAGCAGCGGACGTCGAGCTCGGCGCTCGGTTCGGTGAAGGGGAAGAACGAGGGCCGCAGGCGCATCGTGGTGCCGGCCCCGAACATGGCCTCGGCGAAGTGGTCGAGGGTGCCCTTGAGGTTGGCCAGGGTCAGGCCCTTGTCGATCGCCAGACCCTCGATCTGGTGGAAGACCGGGGTGTGGGTGGCGTCGAGCTCGTCGGTGCGGAACACCTTGCCGGGCAGACCACGTACACCGGCGCGCCCCGCGCTCGAGCAGGGTGCGGGCCTGGACCGGGGAAGTGTGGGTGCGCAGCACCAGGCCGGCCTCGGGCGGGTCGACGAAGAAGGTGTCCTGCATCGCTCGCGCCGGGTGGTCGGGGCCGAAGTTGAGCGCGTCGAAGTTGAACCACTCGGCCTCGACCTCGGGGCCCTCGGCCACCTCCCAGCCCATGGCGACGAAGACGTCGACCATGCGCTCGGTGATCGCCTCGAGCGGGTGCCGGGCGCCCGACGACGGTGGTCTGCACCGGGAGGGTGACGTCGACCCGCTCGGCCGCCAGCACGTGTTCGGCGAACTCCGCCTCGAGCTGCACCTGCACGAGCGGCGAGCGCCTCGGCGACCTGCTTGCGGGCCACGACCGACCCGCATCCCGGCCTCCCTGCGGGCGGTCGGCGGCAGTGCGCCCACCTCACGGTTGGCCAGCGAGATCGGGCTGCGGTCGCCGGCGACCTGCAGCCGTACCTGCTTGAGGGAGTCGAGGTCATGAGCGGCGGCGACGGCCGCGAGCGCCTCGGCCACGTTCTCGGCCAGCGACTCCTCACTGAGCGCGGCGACCTCGACCGGGTCGAGATTGGTGTTGGGGCCAGACATGCGGCCGAGTCTGGCAGATCGAGCGAGCGATCCCGGAACCGGTTTCGCCACGTCGGGGGTCGCCCGACCGACTCCCGACAGGTCAGACGACGGAACGGTCGGCGGTACCCGGCCACGAGATCAGCAACCAGCCGTCACTGTCGACCGCCACCTCCGCCGGCACACAGTTGGGCACGAACCGTTGCCGGGCCAGGTCGTCGGGCACGTTGGTCGCCAGCCGCGGCACCACCATCGACATGACCCCGCCGTGACTGATCACCACGATCGTCTCGCCGCGGTGCAGGTCGGCCAGGTCGGCGATCGCGGCCTCGAAGCGCCGGACGACGTCGAGCCCGGTCTCACCACCGGGGCAACCGACCGCGAGATCGCCGTCGAGCCACGCGTCGAAGATCTGCTGCGCCCGCGGGTCGCGGTAGGGCACCCCGGCCAGCTCGCCGACCGAGAACTCCTGCAGCCCGGGCACGGAGCGGCTCGGCAGGGCGAGGCCCTTGCCCACGATCGCGCCCGTGCTGACCGCACGGGTCATGGTCGAGGTGTAGACCGCCGCCACCCGGCGGCCTCGCAGATGCTCACCGAGTCCGGCGGCCTGGGCCTTGCCCTTGTCGGTCAGCCGGCCCCCGTCGTCACTGAGCACCCCGTGGACGGGGTACTCGGCATCACCGTGCCGGGCGATCAGGACCGTCGCCGGACACTGCAGGTCGCTCACCCCGGAAATGTACGTGACCAGGTCGACCTCGAGATCTAGCCTGGCGCCGTGGTCGAGCTCACTGCTCCGGATGCCGCCCTGCACGAGAGTTGGCTGGCGGCGGCGACCGAGTTCGCCGAACAGGGCGAGTACCAGCACGGTTCCGGTCTGACCCCGGACGACAGCGACCCCCGCCCCGGGTGCCCGGTCTGGCGGCCGTCGAGCTGACCGAGCCGGAGCAGTTCGCCGCCTTCGTGCGACTGGCTCGCCGGCCTGGAGCATCGACACGTCACCGCGCCGTTCGGCATGGTGCCGGACACCAAGCTGTGGATAACCAGGACGGCCCCGGCCGGCCGCAGCTCGGCCCCGACGCGCGAGTTCGTGGGATCGGTGTCGTTGCGGCACGAGCTGAACGCTTTCCTCTTCGAGGAGGGCGGGCACATCGGGTACAGCGTCCGGCCCGTCGATGCGGCGGCAGGGCATCGCGACCCGGGCCCTCGACCTGACGCTCGACGTGGCCCGCGGGATCGGGCTGGACCAGCTCTGGTCACCTGCGACGACGACAACCTCGCCTCGGCCCGCACCATCGAGGCCTGCGGCGGCGAGCTCGAGGACGTCCGCAGCGGTAAGCGTCGCTACTGGATCGCGCTGCCCTCGGTCGCCTGACCGCTCCCGTGGTGGTCCTGCCGCTCCCGTGGTGTCGCGGTCTCGATCCATCCGGAGGTCGGCCCGCTGCGAGTCCGCGCCGCGGCCCCCGGCGCTGGGCCCGGGCCGAGGCGTAGAGGCACACGGTGGCAGCAGTGGCCAGGTTGAGGCTCTCGGCGCGCCCGTGCACCGGCACCCGGACGACGGATCCGCCAGGTCGCGCGTCGGCCTGCGGCAGTCCCCATGCCTCGTTGCCGAATACCCACGCGTGAGCGGCCCCGCAGGAACGGGCGCCTGCGCCCGCCCGACCGTGGGCCACCGTCGGCGTCGGCGTCGGCATCGGCATCGGCATCGGACGTCGACGTCGGCGGCGGCGGCCTCGCGTCGTCCTGCAGGTCGTCGAGGTCATGCTCCCCGCTCCGTCGGCGGCCAGCACCAGCAGCCCCGCGCCGCCGCAGCCGCGTCGACCGTCTGGGCCAGCGTCGGACCGGTGACGAACGGCAGATGGAACAGGCTGCCGGCCGTGGATCGGACGCACCTTGGGGTTGTAGAGGTCGACGCTGGCGCTCGGTCAGGACGACCGCGTCCGCTCCTGCGGCGTCGGCCGCCCGGATCACGGTGCCGGCATTGCCCGGATCCCGCACCTGGGCCAGGACGGCGACCAACCGTGGGTCGTGCGCGCCACGACGTCGTCGAACGTCACGTCGCACGGGTCGACAGACGGCGACCAGTCCCTGGGGGCTCACCGTGTCGACCATGGCGGCGAGCACCTCGGGGGTCGCCGCACGAGGCGGGTCCCTGCCTCCGCAGCGACGTCCAGGATCTCGCGGTGCCGCAGCGGCCGCCTCCGGGGTGGCGAACAGCTCGACGACGACGTCCGGTGCGCCGTCCGCGAGCAGCCGTCTGACGTGGGCGAGCCACCGCCTCGCGGACCGACTGGGGCCCCTCGACGATGAACCGCCCGTCGCGCAGACGTGACGAACGCCCGGACAGCCGCCGCACCGCCTTCACCCGATCAGCTCGGGGGTTGGTCAGGGACGGGATGTCCGGGCGTCGTCCGTGCTCCGGCTGAGCCGCCTGCGCGGCAGGCGAGGACGGCACCGCGACCTGGTCAGGCCGCCGCGTCACCGGTGCCCGCCGTGGCGGGCAGCGCTGCCTTGGACACACCCACCAGGACGGTGAACGCCGCGGCGTCGCTGACGGCGAGCTCGGCGAGCATGCGACGGTCGACCTCGACCTCGGCGGCCTTCAGCCCCTGGATGAAGCGGTTGTACGTCATGCCGTTGGCGCGGGCAGCCGCGTTGATCCGCTGGATCCAGAGGCGACGGAAGTCGCCCTTGCGGGCCCGGCGGTCGCGGTAGGCGTAGCCGAGGGAGTGGGTGACCTGCTCCTTCGCCTTGCGGTAGAGCCGCGAACGCTGGCCCCGGTAGCCGCTGGCGAGCTCGAGGATCTCTCGGCGCTTCTTCTGGGCGTTGACCGCCCGCTTCACGCGTGCCACGTGATGTCTCCTGACTCAGTAACGAAAGTGCGACGACGAATGACGGTGGTCAGCGACCGAGCAGGCGCTTGATCCGGGGGACGTCCGTGGCATCGACCTGGACGTCGGCCGCGAGGCGGCGGGTGCGGGTGGACGACTTGTACTCGAACAGGTGGCGACGGTTGGCCTGCTCACGCAGGACCTTGCCGCTGCCGCTGATACGGAAGCGCTTCTTGGCCCCGCTGTGGGTCTTCATCTTCGGCATGACTGCCGCTCTCCTCGTCGTCGTCGTGACCGCCCGGGAGGCGGCCACCGCGTGGTGCGTGCTGGTGGTGCAGGGACTCGTGCAGATGGTGCGGGTGGTGCGGTGGTGCGTCCGGCGGCCGGTCGGCCGACGGTGGATCAGGCGCCGACCTCGTCGGTCGACTCACTCGCAGGCCCGGGCGTCGCCGCCGGCGCGGGCACCGTGGCCGGAGCCGCCGGGGACGGAGCCGCCGGTGCGGGCACCGGGATCCGTGCTGCTGGTGCCGGCGCCGGGGTCGGTGCTGCCGGTGCGGGCGCCGGGGCCGGAGCAGCGGCTGCGGGCGCCGGGGCCGCCGGCGCGGGCGGTCCGGCCGGAGCCGAGGCTGCGGCGGCACCGGCCGGTGCGACCTCGACCAGGTCGGAGTCCTCGTCCTTGCGGCGACGCTGCTGCTGTTGTTGCTGCTGCTCGGCGCGCGCCTCGCCCTTCTTCTTGTGGGGCCCGATCACCATGATCATGTTGCGGCCGTCACGGGTGGGCGAGCTCTCGACGAAGCCGAGCTCGGCGACGTCGGCCGCCATGCGCTGGAGCAGGCGGTCACCGAGCTCGGGGCGGGACTGCTCCCGACCGCGGAACATGATCATGACCTTGACCTTGTCGCCCGCCTTGAGGAACCGCTCGACGTGGCCACGCTTGGTCGCATAGTCGTGCGGGTCGATCTTGAGGCGGAGACGGATCTCCTTCAGGACCGTGTGCGCCTGGTTGCGGCGCGCCTCACGGGCCTTCATGTCCGACTCGTACTTCCACTTGCCGAAGTCCATGAGCTTGCACACGGGGGGCCGCGCCTGCGGCGCCACCTCGACCAGGTCGAGGTCGGACTCCGCCGCAAGGGTCAGCGCCTGTTCGATCCGAACGATGCCGACCTGTTCCCCGTTGGGGCCGACCAGCCGCACCTCGGGGACGCGAATGCGGTCGTTGATCCGGGGCTCGCTGATGTGGTTCTCCTCATGCCGTCGCGGTCGACCGTCGACGACGAAAAGGGCTCCCGTCGCGTTCGCCACGGAAGCCCACAGAACCCGGTGACTCCACGACCAAGGACGTCGTCGAGCGGTCCCACCCGAGGGCGGAACCAGGACCGGGGACCCGATCACCAGGGGTGACTGGGTGGGAGCGGACTCCACTTGGCGCACCGCGCCCTGACGGACACGGTCGGTCGAATCTGACACGCTACCAGCAAGCCTGCCATCCGACCCAACCCGCCTCGGTGACCGCGCGCCGTCGGGCGGCCACCCCCTGCGACCGCCAGCCCCGTCAGGGCCAGGACCAGACCGACCGCCCCGACGACGGCGAACCCGGCCCACGGCCCCCAGCGGTCCATGAAGGCCCCGGCCAGCGGCGCCCCCAGAGCGGTGCCCCCCGTCATGGCCGACCCGTGCCAGCCGATGGCCTCGCCCAGGACCACCTCGTCGACCAGACCTGCCACCGCGTCGGCGGTGGCGGTGATGATCGGGGCACACACCAGCGCGGCCGGAAGGATCGTCAGCAGCAGCCACAGCATGGACGGCGCCGCACCGACCGGAATGGTCAGCAGGCCCAGCACCGCGAGCATCGGTATCGGTTGCGCACGGTGGTGCCAGGCGCCGTACAGCAGCGCTCCGACCATGGACCCGAGTCCCCAGGCGATGAAGACCGGCCCCGTCATGCCCAGGTCGTGGTGGTCACGGGCGAAGGCGACGATCGCGACGTCGGTCCCCGCCAGCACCACCGTGGCGGCCACCGAGGCAGCCAGGACCACGACCAGAGGGGCCGTCCACCGCAGCCGCGGCCGTGGGCCGGCGGCCGGGCCGCCGTCGCCGTCGGCGGAGCGGGTGGGTGGGTCGTAGGCCAGCAGACCGAGACCGGCCAGCACGATCAGCCCTCCGGCCACCTGCAGCGCCAGAGCCGTGGACCACGCCGTGGCCAGCCACACCCCGACCGCAGGACCGGCCATGAAGGACAGCTCGACGGCCATCGAGTCCAGCGAGTACGCCGTCCGACGGTGGACCGGCCCCACCTGCGCCGACAGTGACTGGCGCACGACGGTGAACACCGGCAGCGGAACCAACGACGTGACCAGCACCAGGAGCAGGAGCCAGCCGTAGCCGACGAAGGGCGCCAGGCAGTACAGCAGCGCGGTGGCCGCCAAGGACGGCAGCAGCGCCCGCCGCAGCCCCACCCGGTCGACGGCTCGCCCGCGCAGCGGCTGCCCGACAGCAGCGCCCAGGTGCCCGCCGTCATGACCAGACCGGCCTCGGCATAGCTACGACCCAAGGTCGAGACGGTGTGCAGGGTGAGCAGGACACCCGTGGCCGAGGAAGGGGATCCGGAAGACCAGTCCGAACATCAGCAACGCCTTCACCCCGGGCACCGCGAGCACGCTGCGGTAGGGAGCCAGGTTCACCGGGTCATCCTGACAGGCGGCACCGACGGCACGGGCGAGCGACGTCAGAGCGCCGGGCGGATCACCAGTCGCAGCCCCGCCACCCTCTCGGCCACCTCGGCGCGTCGTCCCAGCGCGACCCCCAGGGCGCCGCCGAGTCGGTCGAGGTCTGCCGGGGCCAGACCCGGCTCGACGGCCGCGACCACCACCAGGCCGCCCGCCGGGGCGGGCAGGCAGAGCGTGGACCGCAGCGCCGGCTGGTCGGCGCCGACCTCGGCCGTGGCCCGCTGGACCGCGGCCACGACCTCGTCGTCCTGGGCAGGCGGCGCCCATGGCCGGCCCTGGGCCAGGGCCCACACGGCAGGCCGCGCCACCCGGAAACGGACCGGGCCCGCGACGTCCAGCACCAGCTCGTCGCAGCCTTCGGCCACGGCCGCCAGCGCGGCGCGCTGCGCCTCGACCGGGACCGGGCGGGCAGCCTGGTCCCAGGCCGCCAGCGACGCGGCTGCGGTGAAGACCGGCAGGGTGCGGCCGTCCTCGGCGTCGACCAGGACGGCGAGCGCCATGTCGGCTCCGGCGTCGCCGCGCACGTGGTCGGGCACCGGGTGGCCCTCACCCGGCGACGGCGACCACTGCCACCAGCAGGCGGCCGCCCGCCAGGGCTCGCCAGCACCTGCCTCTCGGCGGCGACGACGGCCGCGACCTGGAGACCGCCGAACCCGTCGCCGACCCCCGTCGCCTCGACGGTGCCTGCGGCCCTCGCCCACTCGGCCAACGCCGCGGTCAGCTGCGGGTCGGCGCCGCCGTCGTCCCCGGCGAACGGCTGCGCCGTCAGGGTGCGGCCCTGCCAGGGGACGCCGAAGGAGTCGGCGGGGATGCCCATCGGCGCCGCTACTCGGGGCGTCCGGCGACGTCCAGTGCCTGCGGCAGGGTGAAGGCGCCCGCATAGAGCGCCTTGCCGACGATCGCGCCCTCGATCCCCACCGCGACCAGGGAGCGCAGCGCCCGTAGGTCGTCCAGGCTCGAGATCCCACCGCTGGCCACGACCGGGGCCGCGGTCGCCTCGCAGACCTGCTGCAGCAGCTCGAGGTTGGGGCCGCGCAGGGTGCCGTCCTTGGTGACGTCGGTGACGACGTAGCGGGCGCACCCGTCGGCGTCCAGGCGGGCCAGGGTCTGCCAGAGGTCACCGCCCTCCCGGGTCCAGCCCCGGGCGGCCAGGGTCGTGCCCCGCACGTCCAGACCGACCGCGATCCGGTCGCCGTGCTCAGCGATGGCGCGCCGGGTCCACTCCGGGTCCTCGAGGGCGGCGGTACCCAGGTTGACCCGCCGGCAGCCCGGTGGCCAGCGCGGCGCGCAGGCTCTCGTCGTCCCGGATACCGCCGCTGAGCTCGACGGCCACGTCGAGGCGGGCGACCACGTCGGCGAGCTGCTCGCGGTTGGTGCCCCGCCCGAAGGCGGCATCCAGGTCGACGAGGTGGATCCAGGTCGCTCCGGCGCTCTGCCAGGCCAGGGCCGCGGCGAGCGGGTCGCCGTAGTGGGTCTCGCTGCCCGCCTCACCCTGCACCAGCCGGACGGCCTGACCGTCGGCCACGTCGACGGCCGGCAGCAGCTCGAGAAGGGGGGTCTGCACGGTCATGCCGGTGCTCCAGAGCGTGGGCGGCTCGGTTGTTGGTCGAGGCTCCTCGGCGGCCGCCCTGGTCCCGTCTCAGCGGCCTGGTCCTGGGCCATCTGGTCGGCGATCTCGCCGCGCCTGCTCCACACCAGGACCGCGACGGCGACCAGCGCCACGACGACGACGAGCCCGATCCGCAGGCCCCAGCTCATCGAGCCCAGCAGTGCCACCAGCCCGAGTGCGGCGGCGCCACCCAGCGTGGTGGCGGTACGGGGACGCCGGCGACGGGGCGTGGAGCGGTAGCGCGTGCCGGAACGGCGCGCGACTGCACGGTTCGGCGGCGGCGGGTGGGACGGCGCGTGGTCACGCGGTGAAAGGTATCGCTTCGCGGGCGCCGGCTCAGCCCGAGCGACGTCGATCGAAGACGACCACCGTGAGCAGCGGCCACAGGAAGACCGTGCTGACGGCGGCCCCGATCCGCCATCCCCAGCCCGGGTTGCAGCAGCCAGAGCACACCGTTGGCCGCCGACCAGGACCGCTGCCAAGGACGCCGTTCTGACGTCCGCGGCGGCGGGCCAGCACCGAGTCCGGTCGCTCGTCCGAGCCCCACCAGGCCGCCGCGAACGCCACGAACGGGGCACCGACCTCCGTCGGGCCCGCCGCCATCGTTCGCCGGCGCCGCCGGCGGCGGCGCGGCCGCGGCGATCTCGACCGCCCTGGCCGCCTCGCGCTCAGCCCTGCGGCGCGCCCGCTCCTTGCTCATGGCCGACCACCGTCACGACCGTCGGGGGCTGCCGTCATCGCAGGCTCGTCACCCAGGTGCGCAGCAGCGCGGCCCCCGCGTCGCCCGACTTCTCGGGGTGGAACTGGGTCGCGACGAGGGCGCCGTTCTCGACCGCGGCCACGAACGGTGCCCCGTGCTCGCTCCAGGTGGGTGCCGGCGGCGTGAAGTGCTCGTCGTGGCCATAGCGCTCGTGGAACCGCCAGTGCTGCACGGCGTAGGAGTGCACGAAGTAGAACCGCTCCCCCTCGACCCCGGCGAACAGCGCGCTGCCGGACGGCGGCGTCACGGTGTTCCAGCCCATGTGCGGCACCACCGCGGCCGGCAGCCGTTCGACCGTGCCGGGCCACTGGGCGAGCCCCTCGGATGTCGGCGCCGTGCACCGACGAGGTCTCGGTCGAGCGTTCGAACATCACCTGCATGCCGACGCAGATGCCGAACACCGGGCGGCCGCCCGCGAGCCGGCGCTCGACGATCTGGTCGCCCCGCACCGCCCGCAGGTCGTGCGCCACCGCCGCGAACGCGCCGACCCCGGGGACCACCAGCCCGTCGCAGTTCTCGGCCACGGACCGCTCGGCGGTCAGGCTGACCTGGGCGCCCGACCCGTTCCAGGGCCCGGACCGCCGAGCGCAGGTTGCCCGAGCCGTGGTCGAGGACGACGACGTGGGGCTGGGTCACAGGCTGCCCTTGGTGCTGGGCACCCCGACCACCCGCGGGTCGGGCTCGACGGCGGCCCGCAGTGCCCGGGCCACGGCCTTGAACTGGGCCTCGACGATGTGGTGCGGGTCGCGGCCGGACAGCACCCGCACGTGCAGCGCGATGCCGGCCGTCAGGGCCAGCGTCTCGAAGACGTGCCGGGTGAGCGAGCCCACGTAGCTGCCCCCGATCACGACGTAGGCCTGCCCGTCGGGCTCGCCGGTGTGCACGCAGTACGGCCGGCCGGAGACGTCCACCGCGGCCTGCACCAGGGTCTCGTCCAGCGGGACGACGGCGTCGCCGAACCGGCGGATGCCCGCCTTGTCGCCGAGCGCCTGCCGCAGCGCCTGGCCGAGCACGATCGCGACGTCCTCGACGGTGTGGTGGGCGTCGACGTCGACGTCGCCGCCGGCCTGGACCGACAGGTCGAACAGGGCGTGCTTGGCCAGGCTCGCCAGCATGTGGTCGTAGAACCGCACGCCGGTGCTGATCTGGCTGTACCCGGTGCCGTCGAGGGTCAGCTCGACACTGACCTTGGACTCGGCGGTCTCGCGCTCGACGCGGGCGTGGCGGGTCATCGGCTCTCCTGGGACGGGGTCGAGGGCGTCGGCCAGGGCCGACAGGAACGCGGTGGTCTCGGCCTCGGTGCCGGCGGTCACCCGCAGATGGTGCGCGATGCCGACGTCACGGATCAGCACGCCGTGGTCCAGAAGGCGCTGCCAGACGGCCTCCTGGTCACCGAGCCCACCGAACAGCACGAAGTTGGCGTCGCTGGGCACCGGGATGGCGCCCAGCGCCGGCAGCTCGGCGACGATCCGGTCGCGCTGGGCCTTGATGGCCTCGACCGTGGCCAGCAGCTCCGATGGCGTGCGCCAGCGCCGCCCGGGCGGCCGCCTGGGTCAGCGTCGACAGGTGGTACGGCAGCCGCACCAGCCGGAAGGCGTCGCAGACCGCGGGGTGGGCCGCCACGTAGCCGAGCCGGACGCCGGCGAAGGCGAACGCCTTGCTCATGGTGCGGGTGACGACGAGCCGCTCGTTGCCGGCTCGAGCAGCGCTCAGCGCGCTCGGGGTGCCGGGCCGGGCGAACTCGGCGTAGGCCTCGTCGACGACCACCATGCCCGGGGCGACCTCGAGCACCGCCTCGACCACGTCGAGGCGCAGGGCGGTCCCGGTCGGGTTGTTCGGGCGAGACCAGGAACACCACGTCCGGGGCGTGCCGGCGGACCTGGGCCACGGCGGAGTCCAGGGTCAGCCCGAAGGGGTCGTCGGGCGCCCGGCCCGCGCAGGCCGTCCCGCCAGCCGGTGCCGGTGCCGTTGGCCAGGATCGGGTGCATCGAGTAGGCCGGGGTGAAGCCGAGCGCGGTGCGGCCGGGACCGCCGAACGCCTGCAGGATGTGCTGCAGCACCTCGTTGGAGCCGTTGCCGGCCCAGATCTGCTCGGGCCGCCAGCCCGTGGCCCGAGGTAGCCGGCCAGGTCGGCGCGCAGCGCCGAGAACTCCCGGTCGGGGTACCGGTTGAGCGTCGCCGCCTGCTCGGCGACCGCAGCCACCACCGCCGCCACGACCGCCGGCGGCACGTCGTAGCTGTTCTCGTTGGTGTTCAGCCGCACCGGACGTCGAGCTGCGGGGCGCCGTAGGCGGTCAGCCCGCGCAGGTCCTCGCGCAGCGGCAGCCGGGCCAGGACGTCGGCCGTGCTCTCGGACCGACTCTGCCCCGACGTGAGGGCGCGGCTCACCGCAGCCGCACCGTGACGGCCTGGCCGTGGGCCGGCAGGTCCTCGGCGTCGGCCAGGGTGACCACGTGGTCGGCGACGTCGGCGAGGGCCTGCCGGTCGTAGTCGCACGACGTGGATGCCGCGCAGGAACGTCTGCACCGACAGCCCGCTGCTGTGGCAGGCGCAGCCGCCGGTGGGCAGCACGTGGTTCGACCCGGCGCAGTAGTCGCCCAGGCTGACCGGGGCCCAGGGCCCGACGAAGATCGCGCCGGCGTTGCGGACCCGGGCGGCGACGGCGTCGGCGTCGGCGGTCTGGATCTCGAGGTGCTCGGCGGCGTAGGCGTCGACCACGGCCAGCCCGGCGTCCAGGTCGTCGACCAGCACGATCGCCGACTGCGGACCGGCCAGCGCGGTGGCGCACCCGCTCGGTGTGCTTGGTCGCGGCGACCTGCCGGACCAGCTCGGCCTCGACCGCGACGGCCAGCGGCTCGTCGTCGGTGACCAGCACCGCGGCCGCCATCGGGTCGTGCTCGGCCTGGCTGATCAGGTCGGCGGCGACGTGGGCCGGGTCGGCGGTGCGGTCGGCCAGGATCGCGATCTCGGTCGGGCCGGCCTCGGCGTCGATGCCGATCAGGCCCTTGAGCAGCCGCTTGGCCGCGGCGACGTAGATGTTGCCCGGGCCGGTGACCAGGTCGACCGGGTCGCAGGCGTTCTCGACGTCGGGGTCGCCGTCCTCCCGACGCCGTAGGCGAACATGGCGATCGCCTGGGCGCCGCCGACGGCGTAGACCTCCTCGACCCCGAGCAGGGCGCAGGCGGCCAGGATGGTGGGGTGCGGCAGCCCGGCGTAGGCCGTCGGGTTGTCGCGCTGCGGCGGGCTGGCCACCGCGATCGAGGCGACGCCGGCCTCCTGGGCCGGCACCACGTTCATCACCACGCTGCTGGGGTACACCGCCAGCCCGCCGGGCACGTAGAGCCCGACCCGGCCGACCGGCAGCCAGCGCTCGCTGACCGTGCCGCCCGGGACGACGTCGGTGGTGCGGTCGGTGCGACGCTGGTCACGGTGCACCAGCCGCGCCCGACGGATCGACTCGGTCAACGCCGCCCGAACGGCCGGGTCGAGCTCGGCCAGGGCTCGCTGCAGATCGGCCGCCGGCACCCGCAGCCGGTCGGGGCGGACACCGTCGAACCGCTCGGTCGCCTCGCGCACCGCCGCCAGGCCACGCTCGCGCACGTCGTCGCAGATCGGGCGCACCGTGGCGACCGCCTGCTCGACGTCCATCGCGGCCCGCGGCACCACCTGGCGCAGGGCCCGGGGCGAGGGCCGCCGTCCCCGCAGGTCGATACGCCTGATCACACCACGATTCTAGGCGGGCGCCCGAGGCCGCCCGTCACGGGCAGTCCCAGGACCGCCCGCTCGGGCCTAGCCTTGCGCCATGTCCGTGCGGTTGCCGCTGTTCCCGCTGGGGTCCGTCCTGGTCCCCGGGCTGGTGCTGCCGTTGCACATCTTCGAACCCCGCTACCGAGTGCTGGTCGAGGCCCTGATGGCGCTGCCCGAGGAGGCCCCCCGCCACTTCGGCGTGGTGGCCCTGCGCAGCGGCCGCGAGGTGGGCCCGGTCACGGCCGGGGCGCTCTACCCGGTCGGCTGCACCGCGGAGCTGCGGGAGGTGACCCCCTACTCGGACGGTCGCTTCGACATCGTCGGCGTCGGTGAGGCGCGGTTCCGGATCGACGGCATCGACGATGGCGGCCGGCACGCCCTACCTGACCGGCCTGGTCGACTTCCTGCCCGAGCCGGACGGCGACGGCGACCTCGAGGCGCTGACCGCTGCCGTCACCCGGCAGTTCGCCGCACTACCGCGGCGGCTCGGGTGTCGAGGTGACCGAGCTGCCGGACGACCCGCGGGTGGTCTCGTACCTCGTCGCGGCCGCCGCGGTGCTCGAGGTGTCGACCCGGCAGGCGCTGCTCGAGCAGCCGACGACGACCGACCGGCTGCGCGCCGAGGTGGCTCTGCTGCGGCGGGAACGGGCTCTGGTGAAGGAGTTCGGCGCCCTGCCCGCCCAGGACCTGGGCGTCCCCGAGTCCGGCCTGAACTGAGGGGACGGCAGAGCTGATGGCACGCAAGGTCGAGGCCGGTACCCCGGCCATCCTCGCCCTGACCAGGGCGGGGGTGGCGCACACGGTGCGGGCCTACAGCCACGACGCGACCGCCCACGAGCGTGGCCTGTCCTACGGCCTCGAGGCGGCGGCCGCGCTGGGGGTCGACCCCGAGTCGGTGTTCAAGACGCTGGTGGCCGAGGTGGACGGCGTCCTGACGGTGGCCGTGGTGCCGGTCACCGCCCAGCTCGACCTGAAGGCCCTGGCGAACGCGGTCGCCGGCAAGCGGGCGGCGATGGCCGAGGTGGCCGCTGCCGAGCGGGCCACCGGCTACGTCGCCGGCGGCATCAGCCCGTTGGGTCAGCGCCGGCGACTGGCGACCGTGGTCGACGACTCGGCGCTGCCGCTGCCCACGATCCTGGTCAGCGCCGGCCGGCGCGGGCTGGACGTCGAGCTGGCACCGGCCGACCTGGTACGGCTCACCGGAGGGCGGACCGCCCCGATCGCTCGCCGGTCGACCTAGAAGCCGACCTGACCGCTGACCTGACCGCTGACCTGACCGCTGACCTGACCGCTGACCTGACCGCTGACCTGACCGCTGACCGGACCGCTCGACCGGACGGCTGACCTGACCGCTGAACTGTCGGCAGTGCCCTCAGTCGGTCGCGCCCCAGCCGAACCGATGGGTGTGGATGCCGTAGTACTGCCAGACCCGGGTGGACTCGACCCCGGGAACCGCCCTGATCTGGTCGTTGACCACCGCGAGCAGCTGCTCGGGGGTGCGCGCCACGACCTCGGCCAGCAGGTCGTGCTCCCCGGAGGTGAGCACGAGGTAGATCACGTGGGGCAGGGCCCCGACGGCGTCGGCGACGGCCCGCACGTCGCCCTGCGTCGAGATCGCCACCATGGCCTGCACCGCGAACCCCAGGGCGGCGGGGTCGCTGACCCCGACCACCTGGACGACGCCGTGTCGACCAGTCGCTGCACCCGCGACCGCACCGCCGGCGGCGACAGCCCCACCAGGGGAGCCAGCGCCGCGTAGGAGGCGCGGCCGTCGCCGGCGAGCAGCGCGAGCAGCCGCCGGTCGACGTCGTCGAGGTCACCGGCCCCGGCGGTGGCGGCGGGCGCTGCCGGTCGGCTCCCCGGTGCCGGTCGGCGCCCCGGGGGCGGCGCGGTCATGCGGGCGGGCCGACGAGCTGCTCGACGGCCTCGGCGAACAGGGCGGTGTGCCGGTCGACGTCGTCCCGGCTGGTCTGCGGGCACATCAGCGCCATGTTGTGGAACGGGGTGATCAGCACGCCGCGGTTGACCAGGAACAGATGCAGGTACTCGTCGAGCTGCGTCGTCGGCCGCCTGCGCCGACTCGGTCCCGGTGCGCGGCGCCGGGGCGCTGAAGCGGTACTCCGAGCGGGCCCCGAGCTGGGTGACCGACCACGGCAGCCGGTAGTCGTCGAGCACCGTCTGGACGCCCTGGGTGAACCGAGTGGCCAGGTCGGTCATCGGTCCGAAGACCTCGTCGGTCAGGACGTGCTCCAGCGTGGCCCGCATGGCGGCGACACTGAGGGCGTTGCCGGCCAGGGTGCCGCCGACCCCACCGACGTCGACCAGGTCGAGGTCGGGCTGCGCCTCTAGCAGGTCGGCGACCTCGCGGCTGATGCCGTAGGCACCGCACGGGATACCCCCGCCGATGCTCTTGCCGATCACGAACACGTCCGGCTGCAGCCCCCAGGCCTGGGTGCAGCCGCCGGGGCCGGCCGAGATGGTGTGGGTCTCGTCGATCATGAGCAGGGTCCCGGTCTCGGTGCAGGCCTGTCGCACCTGCTGCAGGTAACCCGGCTCGGGCAGCACGATGCCGATGTTCGTCAGCGCCGGCTCCATCAGGACGGCCGCGATGTCGCCGTGGGACAGCTCGCGGCGCAGGGCGTCGAGGTCGTTGAACTCGACCACCCGCGTGGTCGCCGACACCGGGACCGGCGCACCCACGTTGCCGGGGCGGGGCAGCGCCTCGCCGTCCGGACCGGGGACCGCCAGCACCTCGTCGACCGAGCCGTGGTAGCAGTAGGCGAACACCAGGATCCTGGGACGTCCGGTGGCCTGACGCGCCAACCGGATCGCCCAGCGGTTGGCGTCGGTCGCGGTGAGGGCGAACGACCACAGCGGCAGACCGAACCGGCGGGTCAGCTCGGCACCGACCCACTCGGCGTCCGCGGTCGGCAGCATCGTGGTCAGCCCACCGAGGTCGCCGAGCCGGTGCTGGACGGCGGCGACCGTGGCCTGTGGACTGTGCCCGGCCATGGCCCCGGTGTCGCCGAGCGCGAAGTCGACGTAGGTGTGACCGTCGACGTCGGTGATCCGGTTGCCGTGGGCCCGGTCGAGGTAGAGCGGGAACCCGCCGCTCCACATGTTCATCCAGGTCATCGGTACCCGGCCGAAGAGGTGGTCGGCCTGGTCGAAGAGCTGCTGGGCCACCGGGTGGGTGCGCGTGTACCGGTCGCGTTCCTGGGCGATCAGCTCAGCGAGACGGGACCGGTCGATCGATCGAAAGTCGGGCATGTCTCGATGTTAGACGATCGAATCACTTGCATGTTGGGACTAGCGCGATCGAATCGACCGATCCGGCTACTCCGGAGCGGTGATCATGGCGATGATCGAGGCGACCAGGACACCCAGGCACGCCAGCGTCGGCCAGACCAGTAGCACCCCGGTGGCCCGCAACGGGTCGGCTCCCAGGGCCCGCCCGACGCCCCAGGCCCCGCACGACCCGACGATCCCGTACAGCACCGTCACCGCGAACCGCACCAACGGGCGCGGTCCCGGCCGCACCACCAGCCAGGAGGCCGTGACCAGCCCGGCGACCAGGGCGGGCAGGACGAAGGCCGCGTCCCCGGCGACCGAGGCCTCGGCGGCATCACTGGCGCGCCGCAGCAGTGGCCCCAGCTGCCACCAGACCAGACCGAGCAGGACCGCTCCCGCGGCAGCCGGCACCAGGGGCGGCAGGGTGTCGGCCGTGAGCGCGGCACCACGGGCCAGCGTGGGGACGACGTCCGACGGGCCCGGCGACTCGGCAACCGTCGACCCGGTCAGTGTCGCCGCCGTCAGGTCCCCCGTCTCGTCAGCATCCATGGCGTTGAGACTAGGCGGCGGCGGCGCTCAGGCGAGGCAGCTGGGTCCCAGCAACGCCTTGAGGTCGCCGTAGAGGGCGGGCGACGGTGTCACCCGGAGCCCGTCGTCCAGTCGCATCACGGTGGAGCGGCCGGTCTGGGTGATCCGCAGATGCACCTCGGTCGGCCCGGGGTGCGTCGCCAGCACGTCCTTGAGTCGTTCGACGACGGGCGGGGTGCACCGCAGCACCGGCAGCGTCAGGACCACGGGACCGCGCTCGCCCTCGTCGAGGTCAGGGACCGTGAGCTCCTGGGCGTAGATGGTCAGCACCTCGTCCCGGCGGTTCACCCGCCCCTTCACCACGACCACCAGGTCCTCGGCGAGGACGTGCGAGACCGTCTGGTAGGTCTGCGGGAAGAACAGCACCTCGACCGCGCCGTCCAGGTCCTCGACGGTGGCGATCGCCCAGGGGTTGCCGTTCTTGGTGAGCTTGCGCTGCAGTGAGCTGATCATGCCGGCGATGGTGATCTGGGCTCCGTCCGGGCGGGAGTCGTCCTCGAGGAGGGTGGCGATCGAGCAGTCCGCCGACCGGGACAGGATGTGCTCGATGCCGAACAGCGGATGGTCCGAGACGTAGAGCCCGAGCATCTCGCGCTCGGAGGCGAGCAGCGTGGCCTTGTCCCACTCCCCCGGCGGCACCGGGGGCACCACCGACAGCTCGGGTCCGCCGTCGTCCAGCCCCCCGAACAACGAGTCCTGGCCGATGGCCTCCTGGCGCTTGTCGGCTACGACGGCGTCGACCGCGCTCTCGTGGACGGCGACCAGCCCGCGCCGGGACTGCCCGAGCGAGTCGAAGGCGCCGGCCTTGATCAGCGACTCGATGGTCCGCTTGTTGCAGACCACGATCGGCACCTTGCGCAGGAAGTCCTCGAACGAGGCGTACCGGCCCTTGGACTGCCGGGTGGTCACGATCCCCTCGACGACGTTGGCGCCGACGTTGCGGATCGCCGTCAGGCCGAACCGGATGTCGGTGCCGACCGGGGTGAAGTCGGCCGCCGAGGCGTTGACGTCGGGCGGCAGCACCTTGATGCCCATGCGCCGGCACTCGTTGAGGTAGAGCGCCGACTTGTCCTTGTCGTCGCGCACGCTGGTCAGCAGCGCGGCCATGTACTCGGCCGGGTAGTTGGCCTTGAGGTAGGCGGTCCAGTAGGACACCAGGCCGTAGGCGGCGCTGTGGGCCTTGTTGAAGGCGTAGTCCGAGAACGGGACCAGGATGTCCCACAGGGTCGTGATCGCCTTGTCGGAGTAGCCGTTGGCGGTCATGCCCTCGCTGAAGCCGACGAACTCGGCGTCCAGCACCTCGCGCTTCTTCTTGCCCATCGCCCGGCGCAGCAGGTCGGCCTTGCCGAGGGTGTACCCGGCGACCTTCTGCGCGATGGCCATGACCTGCTCCTGGTAGACGATCAGGCCGTAGGTCGTGCCGAGGATCTCCTCGAGGGACTCGGCGAGCTCGGGGTGGATCGGCGTGATCGGCTGCTGGCCGTTCTTGCGCAGTGCGTAGTTCGTGTGCGAGCCGGCGCCCATCGGCCCCGGCCGGTAGAGCGCGCCGACCGCGGAGATGTCCTCGAAGTTGTCGGGCTGCATCAGCCGCAGCAGCGAACGCATCGGGCCGCCGTCGAGCTGGAACACCCCGAGGGTGTCGCCGCGACCGAGCAGCGCGTAGGTCGCCGGGTCGTCGAGGGTGAGCTTCTCGACCTCGACCGGGTCCTTGCCGTTGAGGGCCAGGTTGCGCAGGGCGTCGTCGAGGATGGTGAGGTTGCGCAGCCCCAGGAAGTCCATCTTGACCAGACCGAGGTCCTCGCAGGACGGGTAGTCGAACTGGGTGATGATCTGGCCGTCCTGCTCGCGGCGCATGATCGGGATGACGTCGATGAGCGGCTCGCTCGACATGATCACGCCGGCGGCGTGCACGCCCCACTGCCGCTTGAGGTTCTCGAGCCCGCGGGCGGTCGCGACGACCCGCTGCACCTCCTGGTCGGAGGAGTGCAGCTCGCGGAACTCCCCCGCCTCGCTGTACCGCTGGTGCTCCGGGTCGAAGATCCCGGACAGCGGGATGTCCTTGCCCATCACGGCCGGCGGCATGGCCTTGGTGAGCCGCTCGCCCATCGAGAACGGGTAGCCCAGCACCCGAGAGGCGTCCTTGAGCGCCTGCTTGGCCTTGATGGTGCCGTAGGTGACGATCTGGGCGACCCGGTCGTCGCCGTACTTGTCGGTGACGTAGCGGATCACCTCGCCCCGGCGGCGCTCGTCGAAGTCGACGTCGAAGTCGGGCATCGACATGCGCTCGGGGTTGAGGAACCGCTCGAAGATCAGCCCGTGGCTGAGCGGGTCGAGGTCGGTGATCCCCATGGCGTAGGCGGCCATCGAGCCGGCACCGGAACCACGCCCGGGGCCCGACGCGGATGCCGTTCGCCTTGGCCCAGTTGATGAAGTCGGCGACGACGAGGAAGTAGCCGGCGTAGCCCTTGCTGGTGATGACCTCGATCTCGTAGTTCGCCTGCTTGCGGACCGCGTCGGAGATGCCGGTCGGGTACCGCCGGTGCAGGCCGACCTCGACCTCCTTGATGAACCAGGACTCCTCGCTCTCGCCGTCCGGCACCGGGAAGTTCGGCATGTACCGGCCGACCGACTCGCTGAAGCTCGACTCGCAGCGCTCGGCGACGAGCAGCGTGTTGTCGCAGGCCTCGGGCACCTCGCGCCACAGGTGGCGCATCTCCTGCGGGGACTTGAGGTAGAAGTCGTCGGCGTCGAACTTGAACCGCTTGGGGTCGGCCAGGGTCGACCCGGACTGCACGCACAGCAGCACGGCGTGGGCCTGGGCGTCCTCGGCGCGCGTGTAGTGCAGGTCGTTGGTCGCCAGCAGGGGCAGTCCGAGGTCGCGCGCCAGGCGCAGCAGGTCCTTCTGGACCCGGCGCTCGATGCCGAGCCCGTGGTCCATCAGCTCGCAGTAGAAGTTCTCCGCCCCGAAGATGTCCCGGAAGTCGGCGGCCGCCTCGCGGGCCGCGTCGTACTGGCCGAGCCGCAGCTTGGTCTGCACCTCGCCGGAGGGGCACCCGGTGGTCGCGATCAGGCCGTCGCCGTAGGTCGTGAGCAGGTCGCGGTCCATGCGGGGCTTGTAGAACTGGCCCTCCAGGCTGGCCAGCGAGCCCATCCGGAACAGGTTGTGCATGCCCTGCGTCGTGCGCGCCAGCAGGGTCATGTGGGTGTAGGCGCCGGTGCCCGAGACGTCGTCCTCGCCGCCGTCGCCCCAGCGCACCCGGGTGCGGTCGAACCGGCTGGTGCCGGGCGTCAGGTAGGCCTCGACCCCGATGATCGGCTTGACGCCGTACTTCTTCGCCTTCTTCCAGAACTCGTAGGCGCCGAAGAGGAAGCCGTGGTCGGTGATCGCCACCGCCGGCATCCCCATCCGGGCAGCCTCGGCGAAGAGGTCGTCGATCTTGGCGGCGCCGTCCAGCATCGAGTACTCGGTGTGCACGTGAAGGTGTGCGAACGACGCGCCCCCCGCCTGGCCGGACGACATGGGGACCTCCTCGTCGGCAGCGTCTGGGACCGGCCCGGTCAGCTGCTGCCCGGGCCGGTGGCCAGTCTAGGTCGACGGTGCGACAAAGTCGGCCAGCCCGGCCGAGCGGTTGCGAAGGTCGCGGCGGGAACTCACGAGCCCGCCCCGTCGTCTCGCTAGCATCAGCAGAGCAGACCCGCCCGGGTCTGGGGGCGGCGACCGCGCAAGGCGGTCCGGACAGGAGGATCCGATGGGATTGATGGACAAGCTGCGCGGCGAGTTCATCGACATCATCGAGTGGCTCGACGACAGTCGGGACACCATCGTCTGGCGGTTCCCGCGCTACGACAACGAGATCAAGATGGGCGCCAAGCTCGTCGTGCGTGAGTCGCAGGTCGCGGTGTTCGTCAACGAGGGCAAGGTCGCCGACGCCTTCACCCCGGGCACCTACACCCTCGAGACCCAGAACCTGCCGATCCTGACGACCCTCAAGGGCTGGAAGTACGGCTTCAACTCGCCGTGGAAGGCCGAGGTCTACTTCGTCAACACCCGGCTGTTCACCGACCTCAAGTGGGGTACCCAGAACCCCGTGATCGTGCGCGACGCCGAGTTCGGCGCGGTCCGGCTGCGCGCCTTCGGCGCCTACGCCATGCGGGTGGTCGACGCCCCCAAGATGCTCACCGAGCTCGTCGGCACCGACCCGCAGTTCCGCACCGAGGAGGTCTCGGAGTACCTGCGCCAGATGATCGTCGGCAAGCTCGGCACCGCCCTGGCCACCGCCGGTGTGCCGCTGCTCGACCTGGCCGCCCACCAGCAGGAGATCGGCCAGCGTCTGGCCGGCATCCTCACCGAGGACCTGGCCTCGGTCGGCATCGCCGTGCCCGACCTTCATCATCGAGAACATCTCGGTGCCGCCCGAGGTCGAGGCGGCCCTCGACAAGCGCACCCAGATGGGCGTGGTCGGCGACCTCGACCAGTACACGAAGTTCCAGGCCGCCAACGCGATCGAGGACGCCGCCAAGAACCCCGGTGGCGGCGGCGCCGAGGGCATCGGGCTGGGCATGGGCATGGCCGTGGGGCAGCGGATGGCCGAGGCGATGCGCCCGCAGGCCGCCCCGGCGCCGGCACCTGCCGCCGCCGCCGCGGGTGCGCCCGCCGGGCCTCCGCCGCTGCCGGACGAGCAGTGGTTCCTGGGGGTCGACGGCCAGCAGCAGGGCCCCTTCGACCGCTCCGGCCTGGCGGCCAAGGTCGCCTCCGGTCAGCTCACTGGCGACACCCTGGTCTGGAAGACCGGCATGTCCGCCTGGGCCCCCGCCTCGCAGGTGGGCGACCTCGGCGCCGTCCTCGCCAGCGCCCCGCCGCCGCTGCCGCCGCAGGGCTGATCGTGCAGGAGTCGGAGCCTTCACCCGGGGCACCGCCCCCCGGCACCTCGCCCTCCGCCCCGGGCTCGGGGACCCTGACGTTCCCGTGCACCAGCTGCGGCGCCCGCGCTGGAGTATGCGCCGGGCACGACCACCCTGCGCTGCCCGTACTGCAGCGCCGTGGTGCAGCTGCCGGTCACCGACCGGGCGATCGAGGAGCAGGACTACGCGGCCTGGAACGCCCGGCCCCGTTCGACCGTGGTGGCCGAGCCAGGTGCTGCGCTGCCCCAAGTGCGCGGCCGCCACCGAGACCAGCGACATCTCCGACGTCCTGCTCGTTCTGCGGCTCGCCGATCGTCGCCGACCTCACCGCCGACCCCCAGGTCAGCGCCGGAGGCCGTGGTGCCCTTCGGCCTCGACCGCGGCTGCCGCCCAGGGCGCCATCAAGGCCTGGGTGGGTTCGCGCTGGTTCGCCCCCAACAAGCTCAAGAAGGTCGGCGCGGCCGAGACCCTGAAGGGCACCTACCTGCCGCACTGGACCTATGACGCCTACACCACGACCGACTACTCGGGCATGCGGGGCGAGCACTACTGGGAGACCGAGACCTACACGGTCATGGTCGACGGGCAGCCGCAGACCCAGACCCGCCAGGTGATGCGCACCCGGTGGTGGCCGACGCTCCGGTCATGTCGACCGCACCTTCGACGACGTACTGGTGGTCGGCACCACCCACCTCACCCCGGGCACCCTGGAGAAGCTGGCGCCCTGGTCCCTGGAAGGCGCCGCAGCCCTTCCAGCCCGAGTACCTGTCGGGCTACCAGACCCTGCGCTACGACGTCGAGCCCGACCAGGGGCTGGGCTCGGCCAAGCAGCAGATGAGCCAGGTGATCGAGGGCGACTGCCGCAGCGACATCGGGGGCGACGAGCAGCAGGTGCACCGCATGGACACGCAGCTACCAGGCCGTGACCTTCAAGCTGATGCTGCTGCCGGTCTACCTGGCCGCCTACCTGTACGCCGGCAAGACCTTCCAGGTCTACGTCAACGCCCATACCGGTCAGGTGATCGGCGAACGGCCCTACAGCATCCCGAAGATCATCGCTGCCGTCGTGGCGGCACTGGTGCTCGTGCTGGCGTTGGTCGTCGTGCCTACCTGGCCCTGGGTCCGGGCAGCTCGTAGACCGGCTCGTTCGGCGGCCGCTCCTGACCGCAGCCCGGCGGGCTGCTCAGCTGTCGGACAGGCACGTCGAGGGCGGCGCGCAGGTCGGCCGGGTAGTCGCTGCGCAGGGCCAACCAGCTCGCCGGTCGCCGGGTGGTGGAACCCCAGCTGGACGGCGTGCAGCCACTGCCGCTGCAGCCCCACCCGGGCGGCCAGCGTCGGGTCGGCACCGTAGGTGAGGTCGCCCACGCACGGGTGGCGCAGCGGCGGCGAAGTGCACCCGGATCTGGTGGGTGCGCCCGGTCTCGAGGTGCACCTCGACCAGGCTGGCGGCCGGGAACGCCTCGGTGACCTCGTAGTGGGTGATGCTGGGCTTGCCGCCGGCGACCACGGCGAACCGGTACTCGTGGTTCGGGTGGCGCCCGATCGGGGCGTCGATGGTGCCGACCAACGGGTCCGGGATGCCCCTGCACCACTGCGTGGTAGATCTTCTCGACCGTCCGGTCGTGGAAGGCCTGCTTGAGCAGCCGGTAGGCGTTCTCGCTCTTGGCGACCACCATCAGCCCCGAGGTGCCGACGTCCAGCCGGTGCACGATGCCCTGCCGCTCGGCGGCCCCCGAGGTCGAGCCACCCGGTACCCGGCCCCTGCCAGGCCGCCGATCACGGTCGGGCCCTGCCAGCCCGGGACTGGGGTGGGCGGCCACGCCCACCGGCTTGTCGACCACGACGACGTCGTCGTCGTCGTGGACGACGACCAGGCCAGGCACCGACTCGGCCACCACCGTCGGCGGCGCCGCAGGGTCGGCGAGCTCGACCTCGAGCCAGGCACCCGGGCCCAGCCGGTCCGACTTGCCGGCGACCCGGCCGTCGAGCTGGACCCGCGCCGTCCGTCGCCAGGTCGGCCACAGCGGTGCGCGACAGCCCCAGGAGCCGTGACAGTCCGGCGTCCACCCGTTCACCGGCCAGCCCGTCAGGCACCGGCAGCTCGCGGCGCTCAGACATCGCTGTCGGCCTGATCGGCGCGGCGGTCCGGGGCGCCGCCCCGTCAGCGGCACGTCGAGCAGCCCCGAGGATCGCCAGCAGGACGGCCGCCGAGACGACGCACGAGTCGGCCACGTTGAAGACCGGGAACTGCATGAAAGGGAACCGCAGGTACTCGATGAAGTCCACCACGTGACCGCGCCCGAACCCCGGGTCACGGACGAGCCTGTCGACCAGGTTGCCCACCGCTCCGCCGAGCATCAGTCCCAGGGCGACGGCCCAGGCCCTGCTGCCCAGTCGGCGCGAGACCCTGATGATCACCAGACTGACCACGAACGAGATGATCGTGAACACCCAGGTGGCCCCGAAGCTGAGGTTGAAGGCGGCGTCCGCGTTGCGGAGCAGCCGCAGCTGCAGCCAGCCCGGGATCACCGCGACCGGCCGGCCGAACGTGAGCGACGGCCACCACGGCCGCCTTGCTCACCTGGTCGACGACCAGCGACGATCAGGCGACGACGGCGAAGGTGACGATCAGGCCTTGCGGCGTGACGGTGCGAAGGCTGTTCCGGACTCACGAGGGTCCACCTGCCATGCCGACGCACCACCGGCGTCATCGGTGGGCTGTCAGCGCCGCTCCTGCTTCTGCTTGCAGGCCACGCAGAGTGTCGCCCGGGGGAAGGCCTGCAGCCGCAGCTTGCCGATCGGCTGCTCGCAGGCCTCGCAGGTGCCGTAGCTGCCGTCCTCGATGCGAGCCAGTGCCCGGTCGATCTGCAGGGTGCTTTCGCGCGAGGTCGCCAGCAGGCTCATCTCCTGCTCCCGTTCGAAGGCCTTGGCCCCCGAGTCGGCCTGGTCGTCACCCGCACCGTCGCCGCTGTCGCGCAGGACGTCGGCGATGCTGCCTTCCAGGGTTGGAGCTCCTGCTGCAGACGGTCGCGCTCGGTCCTGAGCTCGCCACGAACCTCGCCAGCTCCGACCTCGTCCACGGAGCCTCGTTCTCCCGCACCTGCAGAGTGCGGGCAGGGCCCTGGCCGAGGAGGCTCGCCCCGTGACGGGGCGGCCGACTTGGCCAGCGCCATCGCCGCAGCCGTCCGGGCGGACCGACGCTTGGCAGGAGCCTTGGCCGCCTTGCAGGTGCAGCAGCCGGGCCGTGCCTCTTCGCCGGTGCCGCCTTCGCCGCGCCGGTCAGGCAGCTTCGCCTTGGCGGCCGTCGCTCTCGCAGGTGCGGTCTTGACCGGTGCGGCCTTCGCCGGCGCGGTCTTGGCCGAGCAATCTTCGCCGGAGCAGCCTTGGCCGGAGCAGCCTTCGCCGGAGCAGCCTTCGCCGGAGCAGCCTTCGCCGGAGCAGCCTTCGCCGGAGCAGCCTTTGTCGTGCCGGGGCAGCCTTCGCCGGAGCAGCCTTCGCCGGAGCAGCCTTCACCGGAGCCGCCTTCGCCGGCGTGGCCCTGGCGGCTGCCGTCGTGGCGGACGCTCGTTTGCGGCCGCGGTGGAGGCTCCCCGGGTGGCCGCCGAGACGCTCGAGGTCACCGCAGCGACCGCACGCCGCGCCGCCCCGGCCAGCGACTTGCGTTCAGTCATGGGCTCTCCCCCAGTATCGGCCGTCGGTCATCGACGGTGCGGGCAGGATAGGCCCCCTTCCCGATTGCTCAATCCACCACGCCTCATCAACCCTCAACCGTGACCGACCTGCGGAGCAGGTCCGAGCAGCTCGGCGAGCCTGACCGACAGTTGCTCCTCGTCGCCGTCCACCTCGATGATCTTGGTGCGGGAGCGTTCGCCGCTGACGACCCTGACCTGCCGGGACCGGACGCCGAAGGCCTGCGCCAACGCCACGGTGACCGCCAGGGTGGCCCTGCCCTCGACCGCCGGGCTGTGACCGCCACGACCAGACAGTCGGCATATCGCCCCCCGACCGCCACGCGCGAGGCGCCGGGCCGCACCCGCACACTCAACCGCACGAACCTCCTCGAGGTCATGGCCGGCGCCCCGCCCCCGGGTGGGCGGCCACGAAGCAGATCGGCCGCTCACCCCGCTGGCGGAGTGGGCGGACGTGCCTCTGGACCCAGGACGTCTGACTCGGTTCCCGGAGGGAACCTCAGGCCCGCTCACCGAAGGGGTAGGTCTGGCCCGCGGGTTCGGGCGTGGGCTCCGGGGCGTAGCCGCTGCGGCTGGGCAGCGGCCCGTTGTACGAGGGAGCGGCCGCCGCCGTGGCCGCCGCCGGCTGGCCGGCAGGGGCCCGACCGGGAACCACCGCCGCCTTCGCCTCGAGCTCGCGCAGCTGGCCCTCGAGGTAGGACTTGAGACGGCTGCGGTACTCCCGCTCGAAGGCGCGCAGCTCGTCGATCTTGCGCTCCAGCAGCGAACGCTCCTGCTCGAACGAGCCCGAGGGTCTGGCGTTGCTTGTCCTCGGCCTCGCGGACCAGCCGCTGGGCGTGCTCACGAGCCTCGCCGACGATCTGGTCACGCTTCTGCTCACCGTTGCGCACGTACTCGTCGTGCAGCTTCTGGGCGAGCGCAAGCATGCCTGCTGCCGACTCGGGACCGCCGCCGCCGTTGCCGGCCGCGACCGGCTCGGGAACCGCGGCTCGCACCGGCTCGGGTGCCGGAGCGGGGGCCGGGATCGGCGTCGGCGGAGCCATCACCGCCGGGGCCAGCATGGCGGGCGCCTCGACCTCCGGCGCCGCTTCCCGAGCAGCCGAGGCCCGCGACAACTCGCCCACCCGACGTTCGCAGGCGGACGAGCTTGTTGCGGTAGTCCTCGTTCTCCTCGTTGAGGCGACGGAGCTCGTTGACGACCTCGTCCAGGAAGTCGTCAACCTCATCCTGGTCGTAGCCCTCGCGGAACTTGGTCGCCTGGAAGCGTTTGTTGACTACGTCCTCGGGCGTCAGAGCCATGTGGTCACCTCGCGGCAGAGACTCGGTCGGTGTTGCGGCATCGTCGCCTCACCGTAGCGGATGGCAGGTGCTGAGATCGAACGCTGCGGACCAGGCCGCCCTAACTGACGTTGCGTCACTCGATCACCACTGATCGTAGCCGGTTCACTCCGTAAACAAGAGGCACCGGGTCATCGGACCAGCAACGTGGCGGGTCGTCAACCCGTAGGCAGGAAGATCAGCAGCAGACTGAGCGCGAAGAACAGCACCAGGAAGCCGAGATCGAGCTGTATGGAGCCGATTCGCAGCGGGGGGATCAGGCGTCGGAAGAACCGGATGGGTGGGTCGGTCAACGTGTAGACCGTCTCGGCGATGACAAGCATCACACCGCGCGGACGCCAGTCCCGGGCGAAGACCTGGATCCAGTCCAGCACGATGCGCCCCAGCAGGACGACGACGTACAGCCAGACGATGAGGTAGGGAAGTCCGATCAGCCAGCGCACCGAGGCCTCAGCTGTGGTCGAACAGCATGTGGTCGTCGGCGCGGGCCTGCTCGGCCGGGGCCACCTCGACGTCGGCGGGCGAGAGCAGGAACACCTTGTTCGTCACCCGCTCGATGGCGCCGTGGAGTCCGAACGCCAGACCGGCGGCGAAGTCGACGAGCCGCTTGGCGTCGGCGTCGGTCATGTCGGACAGGTTCATGATGACGGGAGTGCCCTCGCGGAAGGCCTCACCGATCGTCTTGGCCTCGTTGTAGGTGCGGGGGTGGATCGTCGAGATGCGGTGCAGCTCACCCCGCGAACCCCCCGAGACCCGGGACAGGTGCCCCCGGGAGATCGGCGTCACTGCGGCCGAGCGCCGGGGCGCGACCTCCGAGCGCAGCTCGACGTCGTGGTCACGACGCACCTCGCGGCGGGGCACCTCACGCAGGTCGACCGAATCCGGCTCGAGGTCGCCGTCCTCGACGTCGTACCCCTCGTAGGCCTCCTGCTCCTCGGCCAGCCCCAGGTAGACCATCGTCTTGCGCAGCGCGCCGGCCATAGCAGCTCCTTGTCAGACCTTGCGGACGTCACCTGATCGCAGGCAGTGACATCGCCATGGTGCGACGCTACCCGAGCACCGCTCGGGCACCGAGGACCGCGGAGCCGACACGCAGGTGTGTCGCACCGTGACCGACGGCCGCCTCGAGGTCGCCGCTCATGCCTGCCGAGATCACGTCCGCCTGGGGATGGCGCTCACGCAGTGCAGCCGACAGCTGCGGCAGCACCGCGAAGGCCTGCCGTGGGTCACTGCCCATCGGCGCCACGGCCATGATCCCGCGCACCCGCAGTGCCGGCTGGACGGCGACGGCATCGGCCAGCGCCGGCAGTTCGGCACCGCGGCAGCCCCCACGGGCCGGGTCGCCGTCCAGGCTGACCTGCACCAGGCAGTCGACCCGCCGTCCGGCCTGTTCGGCGCCGTGGGCGAGCGGGGCCACCAGCGACAACCGGTCGAGCGAGTGCACGACGTGGGCGTAGGCGGCCACGTGGCGGGCCTTGTTGGACTGCAACCTGCCCGATGAAGTGCCACCGCAGCCCCCTGCCCGCCAGCGCCGCCGCCTTGGGAGCCGCCTCCTGGTCCCGGCTCTCGCCGACGTCGCGCACCCCCAGGTCGGCCAGCAGGGCGATGTCGGAGACCGGGTAGGTCTTGGTCACCACCACCAGGTGGACCCCGCTCGGGTCACGACCCGCCAGCAGGCAGGCGACCTCGATCCGCTCCCGCACCCGCCTGCAGTCCTCTGCTGCAGCTGCCGCCGGCGCCCCTGCTGCGAGGGGTCCTCGGCCTCGCTCACCCGGTCACCGCCACCACCCCCGCGAACCGGCCGGTGACGGCCGCACGACGGTAGGAGTAGCTGTCGTCGTCCTCGATGGTGCAGCCGCCCACGAGCTCGTGCGCACTCCCGAGCCGGGACAGCAGGGCGCACGCCCCGGCCCGCAGGTCGAGGGAAGGCCGGTGCCGGCCCGGGTGCGGCCCGCCACGCTCGGGCAGGACGGCGACGGCCGCAGCCGCCATGCTCGTCGGGGACCTCGTAGCAGCAGGGACCGGCAGCCGGGCCGAGCACCGCCCGGATCCGCTCGGATGCGGCACCGGCGGCGACCATGTCGCTCACCACCGCCACCAGGACCCCGTCGAGCAGGCCGACCCGCCCCGCATGGGCGCAGCCGACCACTCCTGCCGCGGCGTCGGCCAGCAGCACGGGACGCAGTCGGCCACCAGTACGGCGAGCCCGAGCCCGGGCCGAGCGGTCACGAGCGTCGACGCCGCCGACGCCCCCACGACCGCGGTCCTGCCCTCGGGGCGAGAGCAGGTGCGGGATCCGACGGCCCTCGACTCGACCCCGCGTCCTCGACCCGCCGGACCCGGACCCCGTGCACCTGGCGGCCGTAGACGATCGGGACGCCCAGAGCCGGCCTCGAGCGCCGCCCGGTTGCCCGCGACGTCGTCCAGGTCGTCACCGACGTGCGTGCCCAGGTTGGCGCCCTGCCAGGCCCCCGTGGACAGCCCCGGGAGGCGGCGGGTGAAGGCGGCGCGGACGCCGTCCCCCAGGTCGACCTCGATCACCGGCGCGACGGGCTACTTGAGGAAGTCGGGGACGTCGAGGTCGTCGTCCAGGGCCAAAGGACGCGGCTCGGGACGCGAGGACCGGTCCGGCGGCATCTCGACGTAGCGCGGTGCCTCGGCTGCCGTGGTCACCGACCCGGCCGGCACCGGAACCGAGTACCGGCGTCGGCGGCAGCTCGATGGTGGGCGGGTTGGCGCCGCCATCGAGCGGCAGGGTCCCCAGCGGCCGTCGCGGCCGCGGTCGAGGCGTAGACGGGCTCGGACACCGGGTCGGCGTCGAGGGGCTGCGGCGCGGTGGCGGGGCCGGCGGTGCGGCGGGCTGCGACCGGCGCGGCACTGGACCGGGGCCGAAGGGCTGTAGGTCAGGCCCCCGGAGCCGTTGCGCGGGTCCGGGCCGGGCGGCGCTCCCGGTCGTGGAGCGGCCCGAGACCTGGCCCAGGGCCCGTCGTCGCGGCGACGCACCGGCGCGCCGCCGTCGAACCCGGCCGCGATCACGGTGACCCGCACCTCGTCGCCCAGGGCGTCGTCGATGACCGCACCGAAGATGATGTTGGCCTCCGGGTGGGCGGCCTCCTGCACCAGCCGGGCCGCCTCGTTGATCTCGAACAGGCCCAGGTCGGAGCCACCCTGGATCGACAGCAGCACACCGTGGGCACCGTCGACGCTCGCCTCGAGCAGCGGCGAGGAGATCGCCATCTCGGCGGCCTGGATCGCGCGGTCCTCGCCCGCGGGCCGAGCCGATCCCCATCAGGGCACTGCCTGCGCCCTGCATCACGGACTTGACGTCGGCGAAGTCGAGGTTGATCAGGCCCGGGGTGGTGATCAGGTCGGTGATGCCCTGGACGCCGGACAGCAGCACCTGGTCGGCGGAACGGAAGGCGTCGAGCACGCTGACGCTGCGGTCGCTGATCGACAGCAGTCGGTCGTTGGGGATGGTGATGAGGGTGTCGACCTCTTCGCGCAGCGACCCGATGCCGGAGTCGGCCTGAGTCGAGCGGCGGCGGCCCTCGAAGGTGAACGGGCGCGTGACGACACCGATCGTCAGGGCGCCGAGGGTCCGGGCGATCCGGGCGACGACCGGGGCGCCGCCGGTGCCGGTGCCACCACCCTCGCCGGCGGTGACGAAGACCATGTCGGCGCCCTTGAGGACGTCCTCGATCTCCTCGGCGTGGTCCTCGGCGGCGCGGCGGCCGACCTCGGGGTCGGCGCCGGCGCCCAGCCCGCGGGTGAGCTCACGGCCGACGTCGAGCTTGACGTCGGCGTCGCTCATCAGCAGCGCCTGGGCGTCGGTGTTGATCGCGATGAACTCGACACCCTTGAGGCCGACCTCGATCATGCGGTTGACGGCGTTGACGCCGCCACCGCCGATGCCGACGACCTTGATGACTGCCAGGTAGTTCTGCGGTGCTGCCACGGCGGGTGCCCTTCGTTCGCGGGTCGCGGACCGGGTCGTTCTCTCAACCCTAACCCTCAGGTTGAGAGTTATAGTTATGTCAACTTCGTCCTGGTCAGTGAACGTACGGGGGCTCTGCCGGCGATTCAACGACCGACGGGGGCGTGTCGGCCGTGAGTCCCGACTCGGTGCCTGCCCGCGCCGACTCAGCCGCCCCCGCGAGACCGCCGGCGAGTCGGGCGAGCTGACGTCGTAGACGGTCCGGCACCCTGCCCGGGTCCGGGTCGACCGCCACCAGCGCCCGCAGCGCCGCCGACCTTGCGGTCCGGCCGCTCCGACGACCCCCACACCACCTTCCCCGTGCCCTCGAGCAGAACCAGATGTCGTCGGGCTTCCGGCCCCGATCGAGGTCAGACCCTTGCGCACGTCGGCCGGCAGTCCCGTCCAGCACGTCGAGCGCGCCGCCAGGGCCGGTGCACCCGGCCTTGGCGACGTCCACCTCGAGCACCGGCACGCTCGCCGGGCGGGTGGCCACCTGGTCCACCAGCACCCCGTCCCGGTCCAGCAGCCGGAACCCTCCCCCGGCGGCGGGCACCGCCGCAGCCGGTTGACGCTCGTGGACGGTGATCAAGAGCGTCGAGGGCCAGCGCCGCACGACGTCGACGCTGCGCACCAGTGGCACTCCGCGAGCCTGCGCGCCAGCGCGGCGGGTCGACCAGGACCATCGGCCGGCCCTGCTCCCCCGCCGTCACCAGCTGCACGGACGTCGGCGAGACCCGACCCAACCCTGCACCGCACCTGTCCCGACCCGCAGCCAGGGCGAGGCCAGCAGCAGGTAGCCGCCGAGCGCAGCCACGACCACCGCGCCGGATCCCCAGGCCAGCCGGACCCGGCGACGCGCCCGCAGCCTGGCCCGGAACAGCTGCGGCCGTCGCCGTGGACTCGGACGCCCAGGTCGCCCCCTGCGCGCCGTCGGGTCCGCTCAGGCCGGCCACGGCGCGCCGACCCGCAGCCGGTCGACGAGCCGGGGGCCCAGCTGGGTGATGTCGCCGGCCCCGATGGTGAGCACCAGGTCGCCGGGGCGGCACCGTCGGGCCAGAGCGTCGACGACGTCCGGCCAGGCGGGGACGTAGCCGACCTGCTCGGCCGGCAGCGGCACCGCGGCGGCGATCAGCGCACCCGCTCATGCCCGGTTCGGGATCCTCCCGCGCGGCGAAGACGTCCATCACGACCACCTCGTCCGCCAGACCCAGAGCGCTGGTCGCGAAGTCGGCCGGCGAAGATCCGGGTACGACTGAACAGGTGCGGCTGGAACACCGCGACCACGCTGACCGTCCGCCGGCGACCGGTCGGGCCGCCCGCAGCACCGCCGCCACCTCGCTGGGGTGGTGGGCGTAGTCGTCGAAGACCCGTACCCCACCGGCCTCACCCTTGGCCTCGAACCGCCGCCGGGTACCGCCGAACCCGCTGAGCCCCTCGGCCAGCAGCACCGGGTCGGCGCCGAGGGCCAGCCCGGCGGCCCAGGCGGCAGCGGCGTTCGAGCACGTTGTGCCGGCCCGGCAGCCGCAGTCGCAGCACCACCGGCGGCACCCCCGAGCGCGCGAAGCGTGAACGTCGGCAGTCCGTCGGCCAGGTCGACGTCCTCGACCTGCACGGTGGCCTCCGGGGCGCCACCGTAGGTGACCACCGCGATGGCCTCGCCACGGCGCCGACGCACCCGCTGCACCAACGAGTCGGCGCCAGGGTCGTCGGCGCAGGCGACGAGGGTGCCGCCCGCGCACCACCCTGTCGGCGAAGTCGTCGAAGGCGGCCTCGACGGCCGCCTCGGTGCCGTAGTGGTCCAGATGGTCCGGCCTCGACGTTGGTGACCACCGACACCGTCGGGGCGTAGAGCAGGAACGATCCGTCGGACTCGTCGGCCTCGGCCACGAAGACGTCGCCGGCGCCGTCGTGGGCGTTGGCGCCGCCCTCGGTCAGCTCACCACCGATCGCGAACGACGGGTCGAGCCCGCAGTGCTGCAGGGCCACCGTCAGCATCGAGGTCGTGGTGGTCTTGCCGTGGGTCCCCGCCACCGCCACCGCCCGCCGTCCCGCCATCACCGCGGCCAGGGCGTGGGCCCGGTGCAGCATCCGCAGCCCTGTCCGCGGGCGGCGGCCAGCTCGGGGTTGGTCTCGCGCACGGCGCTGGAGACGACGACCGTCCGGGCTGCCCCAGATGCGCGGCGTCGTGACCGACGTGCGACCTCCACCCCGAGCGAGCCGCAGCACCGCCAGCGCCCGCGAGTCCTTGGCGTCGCTGCCCGAGACCGACACGCCCCGGGCCGCGAGGATGCGGGCGATGCCCGACATGCCGGCCCCACCGACCCCGATGAAGTGCACCTGCCCCAGGTCGGCGGCCGCCGGCACCGCCAGGTCGAGGTCGGGCTTCATCGCTTCCTCCCTGCGGCGGCCCGTGCCACCACGTCGGCCAGCCGCTCGTCGCCGTCCCGGATCCCCAGTCGTCCCGCTGCCTCGCCCATGCTGCCAGCCGCTGCGGCGCGGCCAGCAGCGGCAGGAGCTGCGAGCGCACCCAGGACGGGGTGCAGGCGGCGTCCTCGACCATCAGCCCACCGCCGGCCCGCACGACCGGTTCGGCATTCAGACGTTGCTCACCGTTGCCGATCGGCAGCGGCACGTAGACCGCGGGCAGTGCGAGCATGCTCAGCTCGCTGACCGTTCCGGCCCCGGCCCGGCAGACCGCCAGGTCGGCGGCCGCGTACGCCAGGTCCATACGGTCGAGGTACTCCCGCACCACGTAGCGACCCGCCTGCGCCTCGTCGAGGGGGGCGAGGGGCACCTGCTTGCCGCGCCCGCAGGCGTGCAGCACCTGGGCCCCGGCCGCGACCAGGTCGGCCGCGGCGGCACCGAAGGTGTCGTTCAGCCTCTGGGCACCCAACGAGCCGCCGGTCACCAACAGGGTGGGCCGGTCGGGCTCGAGACCGAAGGCCGTCAGGGCCTGCCCGCGCAAGGCCGCCCGGTCCAGGGAGGTGACCGCCTGACGCATCGGCATGCCCACCACCTGGACCCCCGGCAGCGGGGTCCCGGGCAGGGCACAGGTGAGGTACGGGGTGAGTCGGGCTCCGAGCCGGTTGGCCAGCCCCGGCCTGGCGTTCTGCTCGTGGATCACGATCGGCAGCCGCAGCCGCCGGGCCGCCAGGTAGGCGGGGGTCGCCACGTACCCTCCGAAGCCGACCACGACGTCGGCCGCCGAGCTCGTCATGGCCCGTTCGGCGGCCAGCACTGCCATCCGGAGCCGGCCGGGCAGTTGGGCCAGGGCCAGGCCGGGACGACGGGGCATCGGCACCCGCGGGAGCACCGACAACGAGTAGCCGGCCTCGGGGACCAGCCGGGACTCGAGGCCCTCGGCGGTACCCAGCACGGTGATCCTCGCCCCCGGGTCGCGGCGGCGCAGGCAGTCCGCCAGAGCCAGCAACGGGCCGACGTGACCGGTGGTGCCGCCGCCGGCCAGAACCACGGACAGGCTCATCGGCGCACCGCCACGCCGCGCCGGACCGGGGTCCGACCGGACCCCGGTCGATGGGGGGCCCGCGCCCGCTCGGCACGCCGGGGCAGGACGGCGAACGAGCGCCGCACCAGGCCCTCTCGGGCGAGCAGCGCCTCGGGTGCGCCGGGTACCCGGCGCGCGAAGCCGAGCACCATACCGAGCGCCACCAGGGTGGTGATCAACGCCGAGCCGCCGGTGGAGACCAGCGGCAACGGCACCCCGATGATCGGGAACAGGCCCAGCACAGCGCCGATGTTGACGATCGCCTGGCCCAGCACCCAGGCCAGCACCCCGCCGGTGGCGATCTTGACGAAGAGGTCGTCCGAGGCGAGCACCAGCCGGAACAGTCCGATCCCCAGGATCCGCGAACAGTGCCAGCACCACGAGGGTGCCCGCCAGGCCCAGCTCCTCGCCGATGATCGCGAAGATGAAGTCGTTGTGCGCCTCGGGCAGCCACGACCACTTCTCGCGGCTCGCCCCCAGACCGACCCCCCACCAGCCCCCGGTCGCCAGCCCCCACAGACCGTGGATCGACTGGTAGCAGGTGTCGGAGGAGTCACACGTGGTCCGGCCCGACCAGGCCCCCAGCCGGCTCATCCGGTTGGGGCTGACCTGCACCAGCCCCACGACCGTGGGCACCCCGATCGCCAGACCGAGCAGGAAGACCTTGATCGAGGCGCCGGCCACCCACAGCACCGCGGCCGTGAGCGCCAGCAGCACCAGGGTGGTGCCCAGGTCGTTGCCCACCATCACCAGCGCCATCAGCGCCAGGGCCCCCGGCACCACCGGGACGACGACGTGCGTGAACCGCCCCAGCAGCGCCACCTTGCTCGACAGGACTGCCGCGGACCAGATCACCAGGGCGAGCTTGGCGCCCTCGGACGGCTGGATCGTCAGCGGCCCCACGGCGATCCAGTTCTGGTTGCCGTTGACGGCGCTGCCCTTGAGGGCGACCAGCACGAGCAGCCCCCCGGTGACCACCAGGGCCGGCCAGGCCAACAGCTTCCAGACCCGCACCGGCAGCACGGCGGCCACGCCGGCCAGTGGCAGCGCGAACGCCGCGAAGATGGCTTGCTTGGTGAACACCCCGTACGGGTTGCCGAGGCTGGTCGGGCTCCGGGTCTGGTTGAGGGAGTAGACGCTCGAGCTCGACAGCACCATCACCAGGCCGAGCACGGTCAGGGCCACCGTGGCGCCCAGGATCAGGTAGTAGGCGGCCAGCGGCGACTCCAGGCGCGACAGCCAGGCCAGCCCGGTACCCCGTAGCGAGGCGGCACCGGTAGAGGTGGCACCGGAGTCTGGCACCGGAGGTCTTGGCCCCGGACGAGGTGGCCCCGGACGACGCCGTGCCCGACGTCGTGGGTGAGGCACCGGGCGCGGACATCGGTCAGCCCGCCGTCGACAGGTGCCGGCGGACGGCGGCGGCGAACTCGTCACCCCGGTGGCCGTAGGACGTGAACTGGTCCATCGACGCGCAGGCCGGGCGCGAGCAGCACGACGTCGCCGTCCCGGGCCCGCTCGGCGGCGCGGGCCACCACCTCGTCCATCAGCGTCGGTGCCATGTGATCAGTCTCCGCGACGTCGACACGCACGACCGGAACATCCGGGGCGTGTCGGGCCAGGGCTTCGGCCACCAGCTCGCGGTCGCGTCCGATCAGCACCGCGGCCCGCAGCCGGTCGCGGTGCCGGGCCACCAGGTCGTCGAACGTGGCGCCCTTGGCCAGCCCGCCGGCCACCCAGACGATCTTGTCGAAGGCGGCCAGCGAGGCGTCGGCGGCATGCGGGTTGGTGGCTTTGGAGTCGTCGACCCACACCACTCCCCCGGCCTCGGCCACCCGGGCGATCCGGTGCGGCTGCGGCACGTACCCGCGCAACCCGTCCCGCACCGCCGCCGCCGGCACCCCGTAGGCCCGGGCGAGGGCGGCGGCCGCGAGCGCGTTGGCCACCGCGTGCGGCGCCAGGGTGCCGCCGGTCGCGGTCCGGACGTCGTCCAGGGTGCCCAGCTCGGCGGCGGTGGTGCGCCGCTCCGGCAGGAAGGCCCGGTCGCACAGCACGTCCTCGACGACCCCCAGCATCGAGACCGACGGGATCCCCAGTGTGAACCCGACCGCGCGACAACCTTCGATCACGTCGGCCTCCCGCACCAGGTCCTCGGTGCGGCCGTCGGCGACGTTGTAGATGCAGGCGACCTCGGTGTCCCGGTACACGCGACCCTTGGCCGCCACGTAGGCCTCGAACGAACCGTGCCAGTCGACGTGGTCGGGGGCGATGTTGAGGCAGGCGCTGGCCAAGCGGACGCATCGACTGCGACCAGTGCAGCTGGAAGCTCGACAGCTCGACCGCGATCGACGTCGTAGGGCTGCGGGTGCAGCACCGCCTCGAGGATCGGGGTACCGACGTTGCCTGCGGCCACGGTCCGCGGTTCCCGGCGGCCGACCAGCATCGAGGCGAGCATGGTCACGGTCGTGGTCTTGCCGTTGGTGCCGGTCAGCGTCAGCCACGGCGCCGCGCCGTGCGCCCGGCGCATCCGCCACGCCAGCTCGACCTCGCCCCAGATCGGGATCCCGGCGCCGGCCGCGGCAGCCAGCATCGGCTGGTCGGGTCGCCAGCCGGGTGAGGTGACGACCACGTCGGCGGCCGCCCCTGCCACCTGCGGAAGGCCGTCAGCCACGCCGTCGCCGAGCTGGACGTCGGCGTCCAGCACCGCCAAGACGGCGGCCCGTTCGGACGCCGACCGATCCGTGGAGCTCGCCCCGCCGACGACCACGCCGGGCGCCACGCTCGAGCAGGGCGTCCGCGGCCGCGAACCCGCTGACCCCGATACCTGCCACGACGACCCGGAGCCCCGCCCAGTCGGCGTCGGCATGGGTCAGCTCGCCGAGCCGGCAGAGCCCTGCCGGCGTCCTCACTGGGCACTGACGACCCACTCGGCATAGAAGATGCCCAGCCCCAGACCCACGAACAGGATCGCGACGATCCAGAACCGGATCACGATGGTGACCTCGTTCCAGCCCGCCAGCTCGAAATGGTGCTGCAACGGCGCCATCCGGAAGACCCGCCTACCGGTCATCTTGAAGTAGCCGACCTGGATCACCACCGACATCGTGATCAGCACGAACAGCCCACCGAGGACGACCAGCAGCAGCTCGGTGCGGGTCAGGATGGCCAGCCCTGCCAGTGCCCCGCCCAGCGCCAGCGACCCGGTGTCCCCCATGAAGATCTTCGCCGGACTGGCGTTCCACCACAGGAAGCCCGAGGGTCGCGCCGGCCAGACAGGCCGCGACCACGGCCAGGTCGCGCGGGTCCCGCACCGTCATAGCACAGGCTGGGGTTCAGGTTGGTGGCCCCGGGGGTGCCGGCAGGGCGCAGTTCTGGTTGGACTGCCACGTACCGATCAGGACGTAGGCGAAGGCGACGGCGACGCTCGCCCCGCTGGCCAGGCCGTCGAGACCGTCGGTCAGGTTCACCCCGTTGCTGGTTCCCCAGATCATGATCATCGCCCAGACGATGAACAGCACCAGCGCCACCGCCGGCCCCGAGGGCGGCGAAGTCGATCGCGGTGTCCCGGATCAATGAGATCGCCGTCGAGGCCGGCTTGAGCTTGTCCCCGTTGTCGACCTCGAGGGCGACCACCGCGAAGACGATCGGCCACCACCGACTGCCCAGCGATCTTGGACCGCGCCCGCAGCCCCAGGCTGCGCTGTCGCGAGATCTTGAGGAAGTCGTCGAGGAAGCCGACCACGCCCAGCCCCACCATCAGGAACAGCACCAGCAGCCCGGACAACGTCGGGCGCCACCAGGTGACCAGATGGGCCAACAGGTAGCCCGAGCAGGGTGGCCGCGATCATGACCGCCCCACCCATGGTCGGCGTGCCGCGCTTGGTGTGGTGCGACGTGGGTCCGTCGTCCCTGATGAACTGCCCGTACCCCCGGCGTACCAGGAAGCGGATGAACAACGGCGTGCCGAACAGGAGCAGATCAACGAGACCGCACTGGCCACCAGGACGGTCTTCACCGCGCCACCTCCCCGGAGGCCGTCTGCCGACGACATCGCCGCCTCATCCTCCACCGTGACGGCGGCGCCGGGTCGCACCGGCACGCCGTCCGCCACCAGCGCCCGGGCCAGCACGTCGAGCCCGATGGCCCTGCGACGCCTTGACCAGCACCACGTCCCCAGGCGCCGACCTGGCGGCGCAGCAGCTCGAGGGCCGCCGCCTGGTCGGGCACCCAGGTCGCCCGCTCGCCCGGTGCCCCTTCCCGGCGGGCTCCCTCGAGATAGCCCCGGGCCACCCTCGCCGACGGCGACCAGCCGCGAGACGCCGAGGTGGACGGCGAGCCGGCCCAGGTCGTCGTGCTCGGTGGGCGCCGCCGGGCCCAGCTCGAGCATCTCGCCCAGCACGGCCCAGCTGCGCCGCCCGCGGGGCCGGGCCATCGCCGTCAGTGCGGCGAGGGCGGCACGCACGGAGTCCGGGTTGGCGTTGTAGGCGTCGTCGACGACCGTGACCCCGTCCGCCCGTTCGGTCACGCGCCATCCGGCCGCGGCTGACCGGCCGGGCAGTGCCCAGCAGCTCGGCGACCCGGGCCACCGGGGCGCCCAGCTCCACGGCGACGGCGGCTGCCGCGAGGGCGTTCCCGACGTGGTGCTCACCGTGGACCGCCAGCCGCACCGGTGCCGTGAGCCGCTCGCCCGTCCCGCTCGACCTCGAGGGTGAAGGCGGCTCGGGCCTGGGCGTCGAGCTCGCACGTCGCGGGCCCGCACGCACCCGCCCTGCCGACCCCCTACCACCCGGGCCGACGTGCGTGCGGCCATGGCGGCGACCCGCGGATCCTCCAGGTTGAGCACCGCGACCCCGTCCGGCCGGCAGCGCCGCAGGCAGCTCCCCCTTGGTGGCGGCGGTCACCTCGAGGCCGCCGAACACTCCGGCGTGGGCCGCGCCGACGTTGAGCACCACCCCGATCCGGGGACGGGCGATGCCGGCACAGGTAGGTGATGTTGCCCGGGCTCGCGGGCCCCCATCTCGGCCACCAGGTAACAGGTCTGCTCGGTGCACCGCAGCACCGTCAGCGGGACCCCGAGCTCGTTGTTGAAGGAGTTGGCCGGAGCGACCGTCGGACCGAGGTCGGCCAACAGGTGCGCGAGCAGGTCCTTGGTGCTGGTCTTGCCGCTCGACCCGGTGATCCCGACCACGCTCAGGTGGGGCAGCCGCTCGACGACCGCGCGGGCCAGGTCACCCAGCGCCAGCAACGTGTCGGGCACCAGCACCGTCACCGGCTCCTGCCTCGTCCCCGTCGACCACCGGGCGGGCGGCGAGCACGGCACAGCACCGGCCCGGACGGCGGCCGCCACGTGGTCGTGACCGTCGGTGTGCTCCCCCGCCAGCGCCACGAACAGCGACCCCGGTCGGGCCTGCCGGGAGTCGGTGACCACCTCGTCGACGAGCAGCGAGCCGGAGGGCTCGGATCCGCCGCCACCGCGCACCTGCCCCCGACGGCGGCGGCGACCTCGCTCGAGAGTGAGCGTGATCATCGGACCGGCTGCGCCGCGACGCGACGCCCCCGGTCGGACAAGGCCCGACGCAGTACCTCGACGTCGTCGAAGGGGTGCACGGTCCCGGCGACCTCCTGCCCGTGCTCGTGGCCCTTGCCGGCCACCAGCACCACGCCCTGCCACCCCAGTTCGACGGCGGTGGCGATGGCCTGCCGCCGGTCGGCGACCTCGATCACCCGGCACCCGTTGCCCTCGGCCACCGCCCGTGCCCCGCCCAGGACCGCCGCCCGGATCGTCGCCGGGTCCTCCGACCGCGGGTTGTCGTCGGTCACCACCACGACGTCGGCGCCCGGCGGCGGCGGCCGCGCCCATCAACGGACGCTTGGCCCGGTCGCGGTCACCGCCGGCCCCCAGCACCACCACCAGAGGCTGACCGCTGTCGCGCAGCGCGGCCAGCGCCGCCGACACCGCGTCCGGGGAATGGGCGTAGTCGACGACCGCCAACGGGCCGCCGTCCGGGCGCGTCTGCCCCGCCGGTGCCGGCTCGCCCAGCGGGCCGACCTGCTGCATCCGTCCGGGCACGCTCGGCGCGGCGGCCAGGGCGGCGGCCCCGCGGTCGCGTCGATGCCGGCCGTCACCAGCATCGCCAGCGCGAGCACGGTGTTCGCGAGATTGAAACTGCCCGGCAGCGGGCTCTCCACGGACACCGTCGTGCCGTCCGGACTGCGCACCTCGGCGGCCGGGCCGTCCGGCCACGGACCACACCCGCACCACCTGCCAGTCGGCTGCCCTGTCCGGCGCCGCCGGGCCGGACTGCGCCGCCGTCCCGGGCCGGTCGACACCGTCGACACCGCCACCCCAGCGGCCGCAGCGGCCGCAGCCAGCCGTCGACCCCAGCCGTCGTCCACGCAGATCACGGCTCGCCGGCACCGGTCTGGGGTGAACAACGCGGCCTTGGCAGCGAAGTAGTCGTCCATGCCGGGGTGGTAGTCGAGATGGTCCTGCGACAGGTTGGTGAACCCTGCGACGTCGAAGACGATGCCGTCGACCCGGTGCTGGTCGATCGCGTGGCTCGAGACCTCCATCGAGCAGACCTCGACGTCGTGCTCGGTCATGACGGCGAACAGCGCCTGCAGGTCGGGCGCCTCGGGCGTGGTGCCGGTGGAGTCCACCGTCTCGCCCCGCGACCCGGATCTCGACGGTGCCGATCATGCCGGTCCGCCGACCGAGGGCGTTCAGGGCCGCGTCGAGCAGGAAGGTGGTGGTGGTCTTGCCGTTGGTGCCCGTCACCGCGAGCATCAGCAGCTGCTGGGCCGGGCGGCCGTAGCAGCCAGGCCGCCAGCTCGCCGAGCCGGGAACGGGGCTCCTCGACCACCACCATCGGGCAGCCCGGCCCCGGCCGCCCGCGCCGCGCCGGCCTCGTCGGTCAGCACAGCCACCGCGCCGGCCTGGCCGCCGCGCCGCGAAGTCGCCGCCGTGGGCGCGGGCCCCGGGCAATGCGGCGTAGAGGTCACCCGGACGCACCGTGCGCGAGGACAAGCGTCAGCCCGGTCACCACGACGTCCCGTTCGGGCGCCGTCGGCCCCCCAACAGCTCGGCCACCTCGGCCCAGGCTGCGTGACGGGCTCGTGGCAGGTCGGGGGCCACCGGGAATCGGCACGCCCGCGAGGCTACCCGTCACAGCGGCCGGCCACTCACCGGCCGCTCACCGAGCCGGGCCGGCGACCTCACCAGGTCGTCGGGACGGCCGGGGACGGCGAGCCGCTCGGCGCCACCTTGCGCAGCTTGAGCGCGTAGCTCATCAGCTCCTGGAACACCGGCGCGGCGATCTCACCACCGAAGTGCCCGTTCACCGGGTTCTGCAGGACGACGGCGATGACCAGCTCCGGGTCGTCGGCCGGGGCCAGCCCGATGAAGCTGGCGGTGTAGCCGCGGTAGCAGCCGCAGGTCTCGTCGGCCCGCTGCGCGGTGCCGGTCTTGCCGGCCACCCGGTAGCCGGGGATGGCGGCCTTGACCGCCGTGCCGCCCTCGACGACGACCCCTTCCATCATGTCGACCATCGACCGGGCGGTCTGGGCGCTGACCACCCGGGTGCTGGTGGGTGCCGGCGCGTCGTAGTGACGACCGTCGGCATCGGACCAGCCGGTCACCAGCGTGGGCTGGACCCGGACGCCGCCGTTGGCAAGGGTCGCGAACACCTGGGCGGCCTGCAGCACGTTGACCGACAGCCCCTGACCGAAAAGCACGGTGTACCGCTGGGTGTCGTTCCAGGTGGTCGACGGCGCCAGGATGCCCTTGGACTCCGGCAGGCCCAGCCCGGTGGTGGCGCCCAGCCCGAACAGCCGCTGGTACTTCTCCATCGTCGCGGGCGGCACCTGCTCGCCGATCAACATGGTGCCGATGTTGCTCGACTTGGCGAGCACCCCGGCGGTCGTGAGCTGCTCGGTCCCGTGGGTCTCGGCGTCGTTGAAGGTGTGGTCGGCCCTGCGCAGCGTCGGCGGGACCGTGATCTGGGACAGCGGCGTCGTCCTCCTCTCCTCCAGCGCCGCGGCAAGGGTGATCACCTTGGCCGTCGAGCCGGGCTCGAACACGTCGGTCAGGGCCCGGTTGCCGGTGTCCTGCCGGCGGGCCTGCCCGGGGTCGTTGGGGTCGAAGGTCGGCGCCGTCGCCAGGGCGAGCACCTTGCCGGTCTTGACCTCCACGACCGCCGCGGCGCCCCACTCCGACCTGGTCGCCGCCACCTTGGCCGCCAGCAGCCGCTGCGCCTGCCACTGCAGGTCCTGCAGCAGCGTGGTCTGCAGGGTGCTGCCGTCGACGGGGTCGGTCTCGGCGGTGATACCGGTGGGGATCTGGGCGCCGTCCATGCCGCGCTCGTAGCGGATCGAGCCGTCCGTGCCTCGCAGCAGGGCGTCGTACTTGGCCTCGAGCCCGCCCCAGACCGCGTCGTTCTTCGCCTGGAAGCCGAGCAGGTTGGCAGCCAGGTCACCGGCCGGGTAGACCCGGCGACTGGCCTGCCGGGACTCCAGCCCGGGCAGGTTCAGCCGCACCACCTTGTCGGCCACGTCGGGCACCACCTGGCTCGCGAGCAGCATGCCCTTGGAGGTGCCGGTCAGCTTGGCCGTCACCTTGTCGACGGGCACTCCCAGCAGCGGGGCGAGGTCGGCGGCGGCGGCCGCAAGCCCCTTGACCTGCTGGTTGGCGTACCGCCGCGGCAGCCCCACCAGGTTCTGGTCGATGTAGATGTCGCGTCGCTCGACGGTCGTCGCCAGGGCCGCCCCCGAGGCGTCGACGATGTCGCCACGGTGGGCGTAGAGGGTGCGCGCGACAGTCCGCTTGTCGTAGGCGTCCTTGGCCAGCTGCTCGGCGTCCAGCCCCTGGATCTGCAGCAGTCGGCCGCCGAAGATGCTCAGGACGAACAGCGTGATGAGGATCCCGGCCCGCATCCGCCGGTCGGGATTGCCCGGCCGGCGCGGCCGGCTGGCGAAACGAGCCGGACGACGCGGCGGCCCGCCACCGGTCGCCCTCCGGCTGCGTGCCTTGGGTACCGCGGCCGCACCGCCGGACGCCTTGCGCTGCAACGGTTGTGAGGCGCGTGTCGTCGACCCCGGGGTCGATCCCCGCGCCGTTGTGCCGCGCGAGGACGAGGTGCGGCCCGCAGCCGCGCCCGCACGGGGCGCCGCCGGGGCGCGCGTCATCGCGCAGCCCCCGACGCCTTGGGCGACGGACTCACCTTCGTCGGAGCAGCCCCGGTGGCTGCCGGCTTGCCGGTCGTCGCGGTCTTGCCGGTCGCGGTCTTGCCGGCCGTCGCGGTCTTGCCTGGGGTCGCGGTCTTGCCGGTCGCGGTCTTGCCGGCCGTCGCGGTCTTGCCGCCGGGGGTCGTGGCCGGTGAGGGCCTGACGCCCGTGCTCGGGGCGACGGCCTGGGGTGCCACGGGCGGCGTGGCGGTCGGGGCCGCGGTCGACACGCCCCTCGCGGGGGCGGCCTGGCCGATCACGGCAGCGTTGCCCGTCTGCAGGAACGCCACCCCCGAACCCGGCACCATGCCGAGCTTGTCGGCCTGACGGGCGAGGGCGTCGGGAGCCGACTTGGTGCGCAGTTGCTCGGCCAGGGCGTCGCGGGTCTCGGTCAGCCTGGTCGCGGCCTTCTGCTGCTGACGCAGCTCGTAGGCGCCCTGTTCCAGGGTCACGTTCAGCAGCAGCAGCCCCACCATGGCGGCCGCCAGCACCGTGGCGCAGACGACGACCAGTCCGGCCAGTGAGCGGGTCTGGGCCGGCGCCGCGACGACCCGCAGCCGTGGCGGCGTCGCGGGACGCCCCGCACTCCGCCCGGGCAGGGACAGACCACGGGCGGGGGTGCGCGAGGTGCGAGCGGCGGCGCTGCTCATGCGGCCCTCCCCCTGGTCCGTTCGTAGGACGGCGGGAAGACCGTCCCTGGCCTGACTCGTTCGGCCGCCCGCAGCCGCACCGATGCGGCCCGGGGGTTCTCGGCGATCTCGGCCTCCGAGGCCGTCTCGGCGCCCCGGGTCAGCAGCCGCAGGTACGGCGCGTGTTCGGGCAGCTCCACCGGCAGCCCCGCGGGGGCCGTGCTGGTGGCCCCCGCCGCCAGCGTCCGCTTGGCGATGCGGTCCTCGAGGGAGTGGTAGGCCAGGACCACGACGCGCCCGCCCACGGCGAGGGCCTCGACGGCGGCCGGCAGCGCTCGCTCCCAGGCGGTCAGCTCGCCGTTGACCTCGATCCGCAACGCCTGGAAGGTGCGCTTGGCCGGGTTGCCACCGGTCCGCCGGGTGGCTGCCGGCACGTTCTCGCGCACCAGGTCGACCAGCCGGGCACTGGTGGTGAAGGGGGCCACGGCGCGTGCCCTGACCACGGCCTTGGCGATCCGGGGGGCGAAGCGCTCCTCGCCGTACTCGCGCAGCACCCGGGCCAGCTCGCCGGCCGGGTAGGTGTTGAGCACGTCGGCGGCGGTCGGGCCGGACGTCGGGTCCATCCGCATGTCGAGCGGGGCGTCGACGGCGTAGGCGAACCCCCGCTCGACCTCGTCCAGCTGCAGGGAGGAGACCCCGAGGTCGAAGAGCACGCCGTGCACCTCGGCGACCCCCAACCCGTCGAGGACGGCGGGCAGGTCGTCGTAGACCGCCTGTACCAGGTCGAACCGGCCGCCGGCCACGCCGAGGGCGGCCAGTCGCTCACCGGCCAGCCGGAGGGCCTGCGGGTCACGGTCGATACCCACCAGCCGGGCCTGCGGGCAGTGCTGCAGCAGCGCCTCGCTGTGGCCACCCATACCGAGGGTGGCATCGACCACCACGCTGCCCGGCAGCTGCAGGGCGGGGGCGAGCAGGGCGAGACAGCGATCACGCATCACGCTGACGTGCCGTTCCGCCGCCGGGCGTGCATCGGACTCGCTCATCGCCGCCTCCCTCCCACTGTCGTCCTGCGTCGGGCCGTCGTCCGACCGTCCTGGCGTTCGTTCCTTCGTGCACCGCATCTCGCCGTCCGCGCCGCTCGTGCTGCGCGGCGGTCAGGTCTCCATCCGCTGGCGTCCCCCCGGGTCGCCGGGCCAGATGTCCCCTCGTCGCGGGCCCTGACACCGGGGAAGGTGAGTCAGGACTGCCACGTCGGGCGGCTGGAGACCTCACCGCCGCGGTCGAGCACGCGTCCGGTCAGGCGTGGCCGACCTCGCGGTCGGCCACCTCGGTCAGAGTCGTCAGAAGAGTCCGGGAACCACCTCCTGCGCCTGTTCGGCGAAGACCGACTCCTGTTCGCCCAGGTAGGTCTCCCACGCCGTGGCATCCCAGATCTCGACCCGCTCGCCGGCGCCGATCACGGCACAGTCGCGCTCGAGGCCGGCGTAGGCACGAAGGGTGGGCGGCAGGGTGATCCGCCCCTGGCGGTCGGGCACCTCGTCGCTGGCTCCGGACAGGAAGACCCGCAAGTAGTCGCGAGCGGTCTTGCTGGTCACGGGGGCCTGTCGCAGCTGCCCGGCGATCCGGGTGAACTCGTCGGCCGGGAACACGTACAGACAGCGCTCCTGACCACGGGTCACCACCACTCCGGCCTCCATCTGCTCACGAAAACGGGCCGGCAGGATCAGCCGGCCCTTGTCGTCCAGGCGCGGGGTGTGGGTACCGAGGAACACCGGCACCACCTCCCTGCCTGCGGTGATCCACCCCAGTGGCCACCAGGTCTCTCCAGTGGCCCCCACAGTACTCCACTTTCCTCCACAGTCAACGGAATCGACACCGGCGTACCGCCGGCAGATCGGCATCGCCGCAGGTCACGGGCGCGCCACGCGGGTGGGGCGGACACCCCACGGCGAGCCGCGACATGGGGCCGGCGCCGCCTTCAGGGCGTTGCCAATCACACTAATTCCGACAATTCGGCCGACGAGAATCGTCGCGTGGGGGAAAGTGGAGGATCTGATCCAGCCGTCGATCTAGCGCCGGACACCTGACAGACTGGGTCGACGGGCCCTCGTGGGTCCGGTGTCACCCGACCGTGCCCGACCTGGTCCCCGACCCTGCCCTCGACCTTCAGGAGCGACCGCGTGAGCGTGACAACGGCCCAACCTCTGACGCTCGACGGGCTCGCGCATGCCACCAGCCAGATCCGGCAGGCCGTCGAGACCGTGGTCGAGGGCAAGCCCGACGTCGTCCGGCTCGCCCTGACCGTGCTGCTCGCCGAGGGTCATCTGCTGATCGAGGACGTGCCCGGCGTGGGCAAGACCATGCTCGCCAAGGCCCTGGCCCGCTCTCTCGGCTGCTCGGTCCGACGCATCCAGTTCACGCCCGACCTGCTGCCCAGCGACGTCACCGGCGTCAGCGTCTACAACCAGGAGCGCCAGGACTTCGAGTTCAAGCCCGGAGCCGTCTTCGCCAACGTGGTCGTCGGCGACGAGATCAACCGCGCCAGCCCCAAGACCCAGTCGGCGCTGCTGGAGTGCATGGAGGAGCGCCAGGTCACGGTGGACGGCGTCACCTACCCGATGCAGCCCCCGTTCATCGTGATGGCCACCCAGAACCCGGTCGACATGGAGGGCACCTACCCGTTGCCCGAGGCCCAGCTCGACCGGTTCATGGCCCGCCTGTCGATGGGGTACCCCTCGGCCGCGGCCGAGGCCGAGATGCTGGACATCCACGGCGCCCGCGACCCGCTGGCGCGGCTGGCCCCGGTGGCCGACGCCGACCTGGTGCGCAGCCTGGTGCTCACCGTGAAGAGCATCTACACCGCCGACGCGGTCAAGGACTACGTGGTCGCCCTGGTCCGGGCCACCCGCTCGACGGACGAGCTGCGACTGGGGGCCTCACCACGGGCGGCGCTGCACCTGCTGCGGGCGGCGAAGGCGCACGCCGCGATGAAGGGCCGCGACCACGTCCTGCCGGACGACGTCGTCGAGCTGGCGGTCCCGGTGCTGGCTCACCGGTTGCTGCCCAGCGCCGACGCGCTGCTCAGCCGCCGCTCCCCCGCCGAGGTGCTGGTCGCGATCCTCGGTCAGGTCGCCGTCCCCCGGGCCCGGGCGACGGCCTAGGCGACGACATGAACCAGGCCCGCTCGGTGAGCTTGTGGACCGCAGCCCGTGGGGGGCTCGCCGGCCTGACCACCAGGGGTCGTTCGTTCCTGGCCGCCGGGCTCGCGGCCGGGGTGTGCGCGATCGTGCTGGGCCAGCGCGACCTGCTGCGGGTGGCCGTGCTGCTGGTCGCCCTGCCGCTGGGTGCGCTGCTGGCCCTGGCCGGCACCGGACTGCGCCTGGGCATGCAGCGGGTGCTCGCGCCGATGCGGGTGCCGGCCGGGTCGGCGGCCCGGGTGCGGGTCGAGCTGCGCAACATGACCCCCGGGGTCAGCCGTCTGGTGATGGCCGAGGACCGCGTCCCCTACTCCCTCGGCCCGTCGCCGCGGTTCGTCGTCGAGGGGTTGGCCAGCGGACGGGCCGCTGCCATCACCTACTCCCTGGCCTGCCACAACCGTGGCCGCTACCAGGTGGGTCCCCTGCGACTGCGGCTGCGCGACCCGTTCGGCATGTGCGAGATCAGCCGCTCGTTCTCGGCGACGGACCCCCTGATCGTGCTGCCTCGGGTCTACCCGCTCACCTCCCCCTCGGGCGGCGGTCGGTGGTCCGGATCGGGTGAGGCCCTGGCCAAGTCCGCGTCGTCCTCGGGTGAGGACGACCTGACCACCCGCGAGTACCGGCACGGCGACGACCTGCGCCGGGTGCACTGGCGTTCCACCGCCCGCCGCGGGGAGCTGATGATGCGCCAGGACGAGCAGCCCCGGCTGCTGCGGGCGACCGTGCTGCTCGACACCCGGTCGGCGGGCCACTGCGGCGAGGGCCCGGCCGCGAGCCTGGAGTGGGCGGTCAGCGCAGCCGCCTCGGTGGCGGTGCACCTGATCGGCCAGAAGTACGCCGTCCGTCTGCTCACGGGCACCGGCAGCGGGGGCTGGACGTCCTCGACGGGTGAGGCGAGCGTCGCCGTGCTCGACCGGCTCGCCGAGGTGACGCTGCAGCCGGCCAACGCCCTCGCGACCGAGCTCACCCAGATGGGCTCGGGAGGCGGCGGGCGGGACGGGCTGCTGGTGGCTGTGCTGGGTGACCTCGACGCCGAGCAGGCCACCGCCCTGGCCCGGATCGGGCGCGGCGGGGCCCGGGGCCTGGCGATCCTGCTGGCCTCTGCCCGGTGGGCCAGCCTGCCCGCCGAGCAGAGCACCGCGGCCGACCTGCGCCGCCGCCGCGTGGCGGCCGTGCTGCGGGACGCCGACTGGACCGTGGCCGAGGCCGACCCGACCCGCAGCGTCTCGGACGTGTGGCACGAGCTGAACCCGCTGGCCACGGCCCGCACCGCAGGAACGAGGACGTGATGGCGCGATTGGCCGACCTGACCCGTGTCACCCAGTTCGGGCAGACCCGCCTGGCCGTCGCCGGCGTCGTCGCGACGATGCTCACCTCGCTGTCGCTGACACCGCTGGTCGACGGGTGGGCCTGGATGCTGCCCACCCTGATGGTGGTGGGCGGGGTGGTCGGTACCGGTGCCGTCGTCCGGTCCCTGACCCGGCTCTGGCCGGTGGTGGTGCTGGCTCAGGTGGCCGGGCTGCTGGTCGTCGTCACCGTGCTGTTCGCCCGGACGGCCGCCGTCGCCTCGGTGGTCCCGACGCCGGCCTCGTTCGCCCGGCTGGGCAACCTGCTGGACGCCGCCGTCCAGGTGTCGCGGCAGAACGCGGCCCCGGTGCCGACGGTCACCGGGGTGGTCCTGATCCTCGCGCTGGGGGTCGGGCTGGTCGCCCTGACGGTCGACATCACCGCCGTGTCGCTGCGTCAGCCCGCGGTCGCGGGGCTGCCGCTGCTCGCGATCTACTGCGTGCCGGCGGCGATCCTGCCGGGGGGACTCACCTGGTGGTTGTTCGCCCTGGCCGCACTCGGGTTCCTGTTGCTGGTCAGTGCCGACGCCGGCGACCAGGTGCAGGCCTGGGGCCGGATGCTGCGCGGCAGCGGCACCCCGACGTGGTGGCGCCGCGGCACCCTGGCCGGGGGCCGACGGGTGGCCCTGGGAGCCCTCGCCCTGGCTGTAGCGGTGCCGATCGTGGTGCCGGGCCTGGACGACCGGCCGCTGGCCGGCGGCCGCGGCGCCGGCAAGGGCAGCGGCTCCGACGTCATCAAGGTGGTCAACCCGATCCTGCATCTGCGCGACCGGCTCGGGTCCCGCAGCAAGACCCCGGTGATCGCGTACACGACGTCGGAGGCGACCCCCGAGCCGATCCGGATCGTCTCGGACGACCTCTTCACCGGCGCCGACTGGGCGCCCACCACCGGCACCAAGGTGCCCAGCGGCCAGAACGTGCGCAACGGGCTGCCGGCCCCGCCCGGCCTGTCCAACGCCGTGGCGACCCGCAGTGCCCGTACCTACCTGCACGTGGGTGCCCTGCCCGAGAACTACCTGCCACTGCCGTACCCCAGCACGCTGGTCGACATCCCGGGCGAATGGCTCTACGAGAGCGACTCGCTCAACGTGGTCGGCAACGGCGTCACGAGCGAGAACCAGATCTACACGGCCAACCACCTGGTCGTGGAGCCGACCAAGGACCTGCTGGAGAACGCCCCGGCGCCACCCAGCAGCGTGCTCGAGCGCTACGGTGCCCTGCCCCAGACGCTGCCGAAGGAGGTGGCCACCATCGCGGCCCGTGAGGCCGGCAAGGGCAACGCCTACCAGAAGGCCGTGGCCCTGCAGGACTACCTGCGGACCTCGGGCGGATTCAGCTACAGCGAGCAGCCCTCGGGGGTCGGCCCCGAGACCACCGACAGCGGGCAGGACGCCGTGCTGGCGTTCCTGCGGGGCAAGCAGGGGTACTGCGTCCAGTTCGCCTCCGCCATGGCCGTCATGGCCCGCACCCTGAAGATCCCGTCCCGGGTGGCCGTCGGCTTCCTGCCCGGCACGAAGCAGGCCGACGGCTCGTACCTGGTGACGTTGCGCGACGCCCACGCCTGGCCCGAGCTGTACTTCGAGGGCGTCGGATGGGTCCGGTTCGAGCCGACCCCGGGGTCGCGGGCGCCGGATGCGCCGGGGTACTCACTGTCTGCCCAGAGTGGCGGGCCGGCGCCGAGCGCCAGGCCCAGCAGCGCGAAGCCGTCGGCGGCCCCGTCGGTGGCACCCAGCCGCCCCGCCAAGGACCTGGAAGCGGGTGGCGCGGCGGCGACCCCGGTGACGCCCCCATGGTGGCAGCGGCTGCCGTGGTGGGTACCGGTGGGCCTGCTCGTGCTGCTGGCCCTCGCGCTGGTCCCAATGCTGGTCGGCTGGTGGCTGCGCCGTCGCCGGTGGGCGGGGGCCGGGCGCGGGTCGCCGGTCGCCGAGGTGGCCTGGGAGGACCTGGCCACCCGACTGACCGATCTCGACCTGGCGTGGGCCTGGTCGTGGACGCCGCGAGCGGCCCAGCACCGACTGCTGCACGACCATGCCTTGACCGGCGACGGCGCGCTGGCTCTGCACCGGTTGGCCGACGCGCTCGAGACCAGGCGGTACGCACCGCCGACGGCCCGGCCGGCCGAGGCGGCCCAGGTCGCCGCGGCCCGGCGGGACGTGGACCTGGTGCTCACCGCCGTCGGGGCCGGACTGTCCCGCAGCCATCGCTGGCGCGCCCGGCTGCTGCCGCACTCGGCCCTGGCCAGGATGGCAGGCACGGCCCGACGGCTGGACGGCGCCGCCACCACGTGGTTCGACCACGCGGAGCAGCAGCTCGGCGAGACCGCAGCCAAGGTGACGAGCAGCCACCGTCGCTGACTCCGCACTCCACAGTCCGAGGGCGGGACCGGCTCAGACGCGGATCAGTTCTCGGCGCGACTGATCAGTTCTCGTCGCGACTGATCAGTACTCGTCGCGGCGGCGGTCCCAGCGCTGTTCGAGACGCTGCATGAAGGTGCCGGACTTGCGGGAGCGGCCCTTGCCGCGGCGTTTCACCGAGCCGGTCGCCCCGACGACCCCGGCCGGGCCACCGCGTCGTTGTGTCGAGGCGGCGTAGACGGTGCCGGCCAGCATGACCAGGAATCCGACCACACCCAACGGAATGATCTTGTAGGCGACCGCTCCGACGAGCAGTCCCAACCCGACCAGAACCCCGCCCAAGCCGATCACCAGGCGCTTGAGGGCACCAGGACGCCGAGCGGCGCCGCGCATCGTCGAGGCGAACTTCGGATCCTCGGCGTACAGGGCGCGCTCCATCTGCTCGAGCAGACGCTGCTCGTTCTCGGAGAGCGGCACCTCGACCTCCTGGGCACTGTGTTGCCTTCAGGATAGTTCGGCCTGGCCGGTCGCGAAACCCAACCCCCTCGTCCGGCCCGCAAACTCCCCGTCCGGGTCACTCACCAGGCTCGCCGGACGCACCGAACCGGCCCCGAACCGGGCCGTCGCGGCGTCCACCGCCCGTTCGGCGTCCCGCCAGCCGTGCTCCTTCTCACCCAACGCCAGCTGGTGGTGGCCGGTGGCGACGTCGGTGAGACCCTCGAGCCGCACCCCCACCAGCCGCAGCCTGGCCCGGTCGAGCCCCAACCCGGTGAACAGGTCCCGCGCGGTGGCGTGGACGACCCGGCCGACGTCGGTGGGCTCGGTCAGGGTGCGGGACCGGGTGATGGTGGTGAAGTCGGCGAACCGCACCTTGATCACCACGGTGCGCCCGACGCACTCGGCGGCCCGCACCCGCGCCGCGACCCGTTCGGACAGGCGCAGCAGCTCGCGCAGCGCGATCTGGGGGTCGTCGATGTCACGGGCGAAGGTCTCTTCGGCGCCGATGCTCTTCTCGGCCTGCTCGGGTACCACCTGCCGCCGGTCACGCCCCCACGACAGGTCGTGCAGGTGACGCCCCGCGGCCGGACCGAGGGCCCGCTCCAGGGTGTCGACCGGGGTGTGGGCCAGGTCGGCCACGGTGCGCAGCCCCAGCCGCTGCAGTGCGGCCTCGGTGCGTTCGCCGACCCCCCACAGGGCCCCGACCGGCAGCCGGTGCAAGAAGGTCACCGTCTGGTCGACCGGCACCACGAACAGGCCGTCCGGCTTGGCCCGACCCGAGGCGAGCTTGGCCACGAACTTGGTGCCGGCCACCCCGACCGAGCAGGTGATCCGCTGCTCGTCGGCGATCCGGTCCCGGATCAGCTGCCCGATGACCGACGGCGGGCCGAGACGGCGGATCGCCCCCGAGACGTCGAGGAAGGCCTCGTCGAGGCTGAGCGGCTCGACGTGGGGGGTGATCGACCGGAACACCTCCATCACCCCGCGCGAGACCTCGCTGTAGCGGTGGTGGTGGGGCTCGACGACGACCGCCTGCGGGCACGTGCGCCGGGCCCGGCCCATCGGCATCGCCGAGTGGACCCCGAACCGGCGGGCCTCGTAGGTGGCCGACAGCACCACCCCCCGGCTGCCACCGCCGACGATCACCGGCAGGCCCCGCAGGTGCGGGGCGTCGATCAGCTCGACCGAGGCGTAGAACGCGTCCATGTCGACGTGCAGCACGGTGCACCCGGTGTCGTCGCCGCTCAGCCCGTCGCCGGCACGGGGCGCCGTGGCTCCGGGCAGACCGGAGCGGTCCAGCTGCCTTCGGCTCATGGCGCCACCCTCGTCACGTGCTCAGTCGCGCCGGGCGACCACGTGCAGCTGGGCCGCCAGGGCGAGCAGCTCACGATGGCGGGGATGGTCGCCGGTGCGCCGCTCGAGCTCGAGCAGCGAGTGCACGGAGTCGATGTCGCCGTCCACCAGGGCACCGGGCAGCAGGTCGGTGAAGAGCCTGACCCCGTGCATGGTCTGCACCGTGACCGGGGTCGCGGCGAGCAGAGCCAGCAGGCCGTCCTGGTCGAAGCGACGGGGCAGCGGGTCGCCGTCCCCGGCCGAGCCGGACGGGTCGTCGAGCAGCCGACTCGCATCGCTGAACCGCCCTGCCAGGGCCCGGGCCAGGACGGCGCCGAGTCGCTGGGCGACCAGCACGCTGAGCAGACCCTCGGGGCGCAGGGCGGCGACGGCGTCGTCGAGCGCGGTCGCCGGGTCGTCGACGTACTCCAGGACGCCGTGGCAGAGCACCGCGTCGGCGCTGGCTGCGCCGACCAGCGCGGCCAGGCCGCCGGCATCGCCCTGCAGCGGACGCACGGCGTCACCGACCCCGGCCTCGGCCGCCCGGCGCTGCAGCGCGGCGAGGGCGTCGGGACTGGGGTCGACGACCGTGACCCGGTGACCCAGCTGGGCCAACGGGACGGCGAAGCCGCCGGTGCCGCCGCCGACGTCGACGACGTCCAGCCTGCGACCGAGGGCCTGCGTGCGCTGGGCCAGCAGCGCGTCGAGCACCTCCCACACGACAGCGGTCCGCACCGCGGTACGGGGATCGGTCCGCTGGCTCCAGCGCCGGGTGCGAGTCTCATCGGCCACGAGCCACACCCTAGGGCTCCCCACCGCCGTCACCCCCGACCACTACTTCCCGGGCTGGCGTGCCACAGCTTGCGCGGCACCCGGCGCGGGTCCTGGCCCGGAGTGCCGACGTCGGCATAGGGCGACAGCACCGCACCGAGCGGGTTGACCAGCACCCGGCGGCGGGCCGCCGGCTCGTCACGGTCCCCCACCGGCAACCCGGTGGCAGCCGCAGCAGCGGCTGCGGCCTCGCGCTCGTGCTGCTCGGTCACGATCAACCCGCCACCGAGCTCGCGCACCGGGGGCCGCGCCAGCACCCTGCGACCGTCCCGACCCGCGGCACGTTCCCGGGACCGGTCCGCCGGCGGCGGGGCCGAGTCGGCCAGTACCCGATGGACCGCTGCCAGCCCCCCGTCGATCCAGCTGTCCCACAGCGTCGTGAGGTCCCAGGCCCCTGTGGCCCGCACCGTGACTCCCCGGTCACCGGTGCGGCGCAGCACCCCCCGCACCAGCAGCAGCCAGGAGTGGAACACGGTTTCGGCGTAGGGACCCTGGACGTCCTCGAAGAAGGTGGCGTCCACCGGGCCGGTCGCGTCGTCCAGGGTCAGGAAGACGACCCGGCGTCCGGAGCGGATCGGCGGAGTCTGGGTGGCGACCTTGACCCCGGCCACGAGCAGCTCGCTGCGGTAGCGCTGCTGCCTGAGGTCACGGGCCCTGACGGCGCCGAGCGCCGTCAGCAGAGGCGTCGTAGAAGTCGACGACGTGACGGCTGACGTCCAGCCCGAGCACCTCGAGCTCGGCCCGTACCCGCTCGGCGCCGGTGAGCTCGGGCAGCCCGGTCGGTACCGTCTCGTCGGGGGCATCACCCAGGTCGAGTGCCAGCTGCACCGGCGGCGGGGTGCCGGCGGCCACCGTGCGAGCTGCCGTTGCCCCTGCCGAGCCGCGGCCGCCCGCACCTGGTCGACCGCGCTGGGCGCTTCGCTGGTCACCCTGTTGATCCCCCAGGTCACCCCGTACGTCGCCCCGCAGGTCCCCCGCCCCGCGGCCGGCGGCGGCGAGCCGTTCCCGCGTGCGCCGCACCCCTCGGGGCAGCACCGATGCCGCGGACCGCTGCGTGGCGTGGCTCCACCGGTCCAGCTCGGCGGCCTGCAGCAGCAGGTCACGCCGGGTCACCCTGCCTCGGCCCCGGACCGGCAGCGCGGCGCCCAGTCCGTAGATCGAGTCGAAGGCACCGGTGAGAACCAGCCGCTCCACGACCGGACGCGACACCTGGGCCCGATGCCAGAAGTCGGACAGCGACCGGTACGGCTGACCGGCCATGATCCGAGCGACCTCGGCCTCGACTGATGCCCTTGACGTCGGTCAGGGACAACCTGATCCCGTAGGCGCTGCCGTCCGGCAGGTCGGGTCGCTCGCGCGCGGTGCGGAGTCCGGCGGCGATCCGCTAGCCCGGCACCACCCGCCGTCGGCCCTCGCCGTCCGGCAGGCGAGCCGCTCGACCCGGTAGCAGTCCCGCGAGACATTGACGTCCAGACCGAGGACGGCGATGCCCAGGCTGCGGGCGTCGTCGAGGATCAGCCGCTTGGGGTACATGCCCGGGTCGTGGGTCAGCACCCCGGCCAGGAAGGCCGCCGGATGGTGGGTCTTCAGCCAGGCGGACTGGTAGGTGGGCAGCGCGAAGGCCGCGGCGTGGGCCCGGCAGAACCCGAACGAGGCGAAAGCCTCGAGCACCTGCCAGATTCGCTGCAGCTGGTCCTCGGTCGAACTTTCGGGCGGCCCTTAACGCCCACACCCACTCCTTGACCTGGGTCTGCCCCTGCGGGGTCCCCATCGCCCGGCGCGCCTCGTCGGCCTGGGCCAGCTCGCAGCCGGTGACGACCGCGAAGATCTGCAGCACCTGCTCGTGGAAGACCACGACCCCGCAGGTCTCTGCCAGCGCCGGCCGCAGCCGCTCGTCGAGGTAGCTGACGTCGTCCCAGCCCGTTGCCGGACCCGCAGGAACGGGGTGATCATGTCGGACTGCACCGGTCCCGGCCGGAACAGCGAGATGTCGATGACCAGGTCGGTGAAGGTCTCGGGGCCGAACTTGCCGATCAGCTCGCGCTGGCCCGGCGACTCGATCTGGAAGCAGCCCAGGGTGTGGGTGGTACGGATCAGCCGGTAGGTGGCCTCGTCGTCGAGCGGGACGGCGTCGAGGTCGATTCGGTCACCCTGCAGGTACGGCGCCTGCGGGTCGTGACCACCGGCGACCGCGACCTCGCCCTGGTCGACCCGGGCCACCTCGGTGATCGCATAGGCCATCGCCGACTGCATCCTGATGCCGAGGACGTCGAGCTTGAGCAGACCCGAGCTCCTCGACGTCGTCCTTGTCGAACTGGCTCATCGGGAACCCGACCCAGCTGGCCTCGACCGGGGTCCGGTTCAGCATGTCCGGCGTCGGACAGGATCACCCCGCACGGGTGCAGCGCGATGTGCCGGGGCAGCCCGTCGAGCCGCTCGACCAGGTCGAAGAGCAGGTCGAGGTGCGACCCGGTCAGTCCCCTGCTGGCCAGCTCGGGCAGCTCGGCCAGTGCGTGCCGCACGTCGCGGGCCCGGATGTGCGGAAACGCGGTGGCTATCGCGTCCACCTCGGCCGGCGGCAGCCCGAGCGCCGCCCCGGCGTCACGGACGGCGTGGCGCACCCGGTAGGTGTCCATCATCGAGACGCAGCTGACCCGCTGCGGTCCCGAACCGGTCGCAGGATCGCCTGGTACACCTCGGGGCGCCGCGCCGACTCGACGTCGAGGTCGATGTCGGGCAGCTCGGCCCGACGCCGGTGACAGGAACCGTTCCATCAGGAGGTGGTGCCGGATCGGGTCGACACCGCTGATGCCGCAGCAGATAGTTGACCAGGCTGCCCGCCCCGGAGCCCCGAGCGGCCACCCGCACCTGCATCTCGCGGATCAGCTCGCACACCTGGGCGACCGTGACGAAGTACGAGGCGAACCCCAGCCTGTTGATGTAGCCGAGTTCGTCCTGCAGCCGCTCCTCGACCTCGCGATGCTCGGCCTCGGTGGCCCCCGGGTACTTCGTGCCGATGGCACCGATGCACCGCTCGCGCAGGTTCGCCTCGACCGCCGCCGGACTCGTCAGCCCGAGCACCGACGGTTCCGGCAGGTGCACCGATCCCAGCCCGAGGTCGAGCCGCCGGGTCGAGCCGGCACTGCTGCGCGACCGCCTCGGTGTCGACGAGCAGCCGGGCCGCCTCGTCGGGGCCGGCGCCGGCAGCGGCGACCACCGCCCGGGCGACGGCGGCCATCTGCGCCGGCCGAGCCAGGTAGCCCTGGGCACTGACCCGGTCGACGTGCCGGGTGTCGAGCGGCACCAATCGTCGGGCGGCGTCGAGGACGTCGACCGTCACCGCACCGTCTGCCGTCGCATAGACGGACCGCGTTGCTGAGCACCGCCGGAACCCCGGCCCGGCGGGCCAGCGCGAACAGGTGGGCAGCATGGGCCAGGCTCGCCGGTCGGTCGGGCGGACCGTGGTGACAGACCACCTCGACGGCGAGGCACCCGGTCGGGCAGCAACGCTGCCAACGCCGCAACGCGACCAACGCCAGGTCGTCGCGCCGGGCGAAGACGGCCCGACCGACCTCGGAGTCGGGACCGAGCAGCACCGTCAGCCCGGCCGCTCCCGGCAGCCTCGAACGGCTCGGCCGGCTCACCGTCGTCCCCGGGCACCTGTCCCCCGGCCGGGCCACCGTGGGCGTGCCGGGCCACCAGACCCGCCGTCGCCACCGGTCGGCCCCGCTCGCCCCGTAGATGGGTCGCCGAGACCAGTCGGCAGAGCCGGCCCCAGCCCACTGCCGGGTCGCGCCCCTCACCCGCTCCGAGGGCAAGCACCGTGACCCTGGGACAACCGCGCGTCGACACTCGCCCCACCCCGGACCGGCGACCGGCGCCGGGCAGGCTCGGCAGTGGGGTCGGCCCACACCGGCAGCCCCGCCACCAGGCCGGTACCGGCCACCGCCAGGTCGGCGCCCAGCAACGGGGCCAGCCCGGCGGCCCGGCAGGCCAGCACGAACTTGACGGCGCCGTAGAGGCCGTCCCGGTCCGTGAGGGCCAGGGCCGTCATGCCGTGCTCCACGGCTGTCTCGACCAGCGCTGTGGGGGTCGAGGCTCCGTACCTCAGCGAGTACCCCGAGGCGACGTGCAGGTGGGTGAACATGTCCGAGTTCCGTGATGTCGACAGGGTGTTCCGGGCGACTCAGTTCGCACCCGCGTTCAGCCGCAGGTGGGCAGCGCGTCCGGCAGCACCGGGTCCTGCGGCAGTCCGAGCAGCCCGTCGACGACCAGCAGGAAAGCCTCTGCCTCGCGGAGCAGGTCATCGGCCTCGCGCACGGTGACCACCTCACCCCGTCCCGCCTCGACGGCTGCCCGACGCGCAGCCGTCGCGGCGAAGAAGGCCGCCCACTCGGTGAGCTCCGGAGCCAACCGGGGCAGTACCTCCCAGACGCTGCGCGGACCGCTGCGGGTGCCGGGCCGACCCCGGACCGCCAGCACCGCAGCCGCTGCCCGCAGCGCAGCCAGGTGGGCCGCGACGTACCGCTCCGCGGGCGAGCGGGCCGCACAGGCCTGTACCAGCCCGGCGACGCAGCGGTCGAGCAGCATGAAGGCCGCCGCGGACAGTGCCGGCCGGCTCAGGGTCGTCGCGGTCATTGTCGGCCCCTTCAGCCTCGATGAGGTCGATCTGGACGTCGTCGCCCGGGTTCGTGGTCGTCAGATGGTTCGTCCGGCGCTGGTTCGTCCGGTGGTTCGTCCGGTGGTGGGTCGCCCGACGGATCGGGACGGGTGGGCACGGGCCCACCTCAGTCGACGACCCGCAGCAGCCGCCACGGTGTCTGGGTGAGGTCGCCGACGACCTCGCGGCACAGGTCGTAGACCCCCCGACTCCTCGAACCGCCGACCGGCGCGGCCTCGACCCGCCAGACCTCACGCTCGCCGGCCGGGGTCGCCCGGCGCGGACCGTCGGGGTCGTGGACCACGACCGGCCCGGGCTGAGTCACCACTCCGTGGACGGCGAGCGCCGACGGGCTGGTCCACCAGGCGCGGCGCTCGTGCCAGGTGCTCAACACCTCGTGGACGTCGTAGCGGTAGCCTCGCCAGCGGAAGCTCACCGGGTCGCCGGTGCTCTCGCAGACGGCCACGACCTCGACGTCCTCGACGTACCGTCTGGCCATGGCGCCCTCCCCGGGGACCCGTTGGGACAGTTCGACCTGTTGAGGCAGTTCGACCTGATTCGAACGTGTGTTCGAACACTTCGAACTGTACACCGCCGATCCCGGGCTGTCAACGGCCCCGAAAGGACCGGGCGGCCTCTCCTCCGGACACCCGACAACCGTCACCACGGCACGATTCATAGTTACGGTTCTATTGATTTTTCGTCAGAGCGCTTACGCTTGACCCCATGGACCGTCATGACGAAGCATCTTCGGTGACTCCTGACGCCTTCTCCTCGCCCGCCTCGACCGCCTGGCCCGCGCTCGGCGCCGAGCCGACGGTGTGGCATCACGGCGACACCGTCCCCACCGCCGTCCTGCCCCTGATCGCCGAACGGCCGGTGCGCCTGTCCCCCGCCACCCGCGACCTGGCCCAGGCCGCCGCCGAGGCGATCCGGGTGCTCGACAACGAGACCACCGTCGACCTCACCGCCCTGGCCGGTGCGCTGCTGCGGTCGGAGTCGGTGGCCTCCTCCCGGATCGAGCACCTCGACTCCAGCCAGCGCGAGCTGGGGCTGGCCATGCTGCGCGGCATCCCGGTGGCGACAGCGGCGGCCCAGGTGGCCGCGAACGTCCGTGCCATGACGGCCGCCGTCGACGCCGCCGCCACCAGTGACCTGCCCTACCACGTGGTCGACCTGCTGCACATCCACCGCCTGCTGCTCGAGACCGACCCCTACCAAGGGGGCTGGGCCGGCAAGCTGCGCACGGTGCAGAACTGGGTCGGCGGGGCCGAGTCCACCCCGCACGGCGCCCTCTACGTGCCACCGGCGGCCCATCGGGTACCGGGTCTGTTCGCCGACCTGGTCGGCTTCTGCAACCGGCGCGACCTCGACCCCGTCACCCAGGCCGCCGTCGCCCACGCCCAGTTCGAGACGATCCACCCGTTCGCCGACGGCAACGGCCGCACCGGGCGGGCCCTGGTGCACGTGGTGCTGCGTCGCCGGGGGCTGGCCCGGCGGACGGTGGTGCCGGTCTCGACGGTGCTGCTGGCCGACGTCCACGGCTACTTCTCGGGGCTGGACGACTACCGCGACGGTCGCCCGGACGCCTGGGTGGCTCGCTTCGCCACCGCCACCACCCGGGCCGCCACCGCCGGCCGGCAGCTGGCCGACGACCTCGGGGCCCTGCGCGATCCAGTGGGGCGAGGCCACCCGTCCACGCAGCGGCTCGGCCGTCGGCCCGCCTGCTCGAGGCGCTGCTGCGGCAGCCGGTCGTCGACATCGAGGCCCTGCGGCCGTTGGCCGGCCACGTCGCCGACAAGAACATCTACGCCGCCGTCGACCGGCTCACCGAGACCGGGGTGCTGACCGAGCTCTCGGGCGGGGGCCGCAACCGGGTCTGGGCGGCAGCGGGCGTGCTCGACCTGCTCGACCGTTTCGAGTCCCGGCTCGGCCCGCGGATGGCGGCCTAGGCTGACCCGGTGACCACCTCAGACACCACCGGGCAGGACGGCGTCGAGCAGGACGGCGTCGAGCCGGGCAGCGTCGAGCCGGGCACCGCGCGTCCGTCGTCGCCCGTCCCGCCGACGAAGCCGCCGTCCTCGACCACCCCGCCGTCCGGCGGGTCGTGGCCGCCCTGCACCAGGCCGGTGCCGACGGCCGGGTCGTCGTGCTCGGCGAGCACGCCCGCACCGCTGTAGCCGCGGCCGAGCAGCTGGGCGTCACCGTGGGCCAGATCGCCAACTCCCTCGTCTTCGCCATCGCCGACGCCGAGGCCACCGGCGGACGGCGTCCGCTGCTGGTGCTGACCTCGGGCGCCCACCGGGTCGACACCGCCAAGGTGGCCGCCTCGATCGGGGTGGCGACCCTGGAGCGGGCCGATGCCGACTTCGTCCGCGAGCGCACCGGTTTCGTCATCGGTGGGGTCGCCCCGCTGGGGCACGTCACCCCGGTCCAGACCCTCGTGGACGTCGCCCTCGCCGGCCACGACGAGATCTGGGCGGCCGCCGGCCATGCCCGAACCGTCTTCGCGACCACGTACGACGAGCTGGTCCGAGTCACGGGCGGAACGCCGACCGAGGTCGCATGACCACGTCGCCGCCACCGCACCACCCCGGCCCCCACCCCGCCCGCCCCGGCCCCGGACGACCTCACCGAGGCGCTCGCCCTGCTGGGCGCCGAACCCACCCACCGGTCGGCGGGCCTGGCCTTCACCGTCACCGCCCCGCCGCTGCCGGGCCACACATGTCCGGACCTCGGCCGAGGTCCCGGTGCTGCTGGTGCACGGGATCGGCGCCGACCGCCGCTGCTGGGCCCCGGTGCTGCCCGCGCTGGCCGCCCGTCATCGGGTGCTGCTGGTCGACCTGCCCGGTCACGGCGACTCCGTCGGGCTGGCGCCGGACGACGACGCCATCGGCCGGCGGGTTGGCACGGGCTGTCGGTCAGGCGCTGCGCGTGCTGGGCCTCCCACCGCTCATGTGGTCGGCAACTCCCTGGGCGGCTGGGTGGGACTCGAGCTTGCCGCCGACGGGGCGCCGCGAGCCTGACCGCGCTGGCCCCGGCGGGCCTGCGGGTGGTGCCGCACCGTCCACCAGCTGGTGCTGACCGTCAACCGCCTGCTGGCCCGTGCGACGGCACCCGTGACTCTCGATGCTGGTCGACCCCCTGCTGGGTTCCGCCACGCTCCGAGGCCTGCTGCTGGCCACCGGCAGCCAGGCACCGACCGAGGTGCCGGCCGACCTGGCCCGGGCCGTCGTCGACTCGGTGCAGCACTGCCCCGGCTACGAGCGTGTGCTGGCGGCCCTGAGCCGGCACCGGTTCGAACGGGCGGACGACATCGACCTCGACCTGCCGGTCACGGTGGTCTGGGGCGATCACGACCGCATTCTCACCCCGGTCCACCAGAGTCGCGAGCTGGTCCCCCCGCAGACCCGGTGGGTGGTGCTGCCACGCTGCGGGCATGCCCCGATGTGGGACGCCCCGGAGGCCGTCGTCCGAGCTCGTCGAGCAGACCTCGGCACTGGCCCGCTCGAGAAGCCCTGTCGCAGTCGAGCGAGCCGAGAACGATCTGCGACAGCGCTGGTCGCTGAGACAGCGAGGCCGGCCGCCGGCCACGCATCGGCGTGACCGGCCGTCCGGGTGGACGCCCGGGTCGTGGACCGGGGCCAGGAGCGGAGCGCACGAGCATGGACGTCCTGCCCTTGATCTTCAGTAGCGGCTGGGCCAGCGGCCTCAACGGCTACGCAGTCGTGCTCATCCTCGGGCTGGCGGGGCGTTTCGCCGATGCCCCCGGGGTGCCGACGGCCCTCGAACGCACCGACGTGCTCATCGCGGCCGCGGTGCTGACCCTGCTCGACCTGGTCGCCGACAAGATCCCCTACGTCGACTCGGTGTGGGATGCGATCCACACGTTCGTCCGACCTGTCATCGGCGGCGCCGTGGGCGCCCTGCTCGCCGGACAGGCCGGTGACCTCAACCAGGCCGTCGGCGCCGGGCTGGGGGCGCTCACCGCCCTGACCAGCCACAGCATCAAGTCCGGGGTGCGGGCCGCGGTGAACACCTCTCCCGAACCGGCGACGAACATCGCGGTCAGCACCGCCGAGGACCTGGCCGTCGCCGGGGTCGTGGCGCTGTCGACCCAGCATCCGTGGGCCGCCGCGGCGATCGCCCTCGCCCTGCTGGTGGCCGGTGTGGTGACGGTCGCGGTCCTGGCGGCCAAGATCCGCCGGTTCGTGAGAACCCGCAGGCAGCGCCGCGACGGCGGGACGCAGGTGGTGGCCGGCGAGCTCGTCGACCCGCCCCTGGCCCCGCCCGGTTCAGATCCGGTGGACGGCGTGCAGCCGACGGGCCAGGAAGGTCAGCTCGGCCGGTAGCCGGCCCCGCCAGTAGTCCCCGTCGTGCCCCCCGGGGGTGAACCCGCCCTCGGGGGCCGGCTGCAGGCCGGAGACGAACGACCGGGTGGCCAGCACGAACGGGTCGGACGACCCGCAGTCGACCCGCAGCGCGATCCCCCGCAACCGGTCACGCGCGGCGAAGACGTCGTTGCGGCGAAAGTCCTCCACGTCGTCGAACGCGCCGGGGGCGCTGTCCCCCGGATGCAGCCACAGCGCCGGCGAGCGGCGGCGACGGCAGCCACCCGCCGTGGTCCGGGCGCTGGCCAGCCGCAGCCTCCGTAGCCGCCCATCGACCACCCCAGCAGACCGATCGGGGAGCCTGCGGCCACACCGTGGTCGGCCAGCGTCGGGACCAGCTCGCCCATCACCATCGCCCCGGAGTCCGTGCCGTCACGCCGCGGATGCCAGTAGCTGTCTGCCCCACCGACGCTGGCCACCGCCACCGGGGTGCCACTGCGTGCGAGGTCGGCGACGACAGCGGCCGCGAGCAGGCTGACCATCATCGTCTCGTCGGCTCCTCGGCCGGGCAGCGCCACCACCAGGGGCAGCGCACTGCCCGGCGCGCCGATGTCGGGGCGCAGCAGCAGCCAGGACGCCGTGCGTCCCCAGGCCGACGACCGCAGCTGACCGCTCTGCGACGACACCGACGGGGCTCGGCCGCTCGCGGCGGCCGCCGGGCGAGCGCCGGAGCAGCCGGCGACGCCCACGACCGGGCACGGGGCCGCGGCCAGCACCACCAGCGACCTGAGCAGCCGACGACGAGTGATCACATCGGGAGGACGACCGAACCGGAGGTCCGGTTGACGCCGGGGGCCACGGCCGGTCTCAGCCGACGCCCACTGCACACCGAGTGAGATCTCGACCCCGACCGACCCGGGCTGGACGGCGACGTCAGCCGCTCCGGCCGACCATCGCCATCCGCATGATCGGTAGTGGCCCGGCATGCCCACCGCCTGCTCGCTCACCTGCTGCACGGGCCCCAAGTGGCGGGCCGCCAGCTCGGCCAGCTGGCTCGCCCGGGCCAGGGCGTCGTGCCAGGCCAGCTCGCGGGCCCGCACCCGCAACGGCCCCTCGTCCTCGATCGCGAACGACACTCCCCCCAGCCGCACGTCGTCGCCGCCCGCTGCGAGCGCCAGGCCCAGCACCCGACCCGCGCCGAACCGAGGTCACGCAAGGTCAGAGCGATCTCGTGATCGGCGCGGTACCCCGTGATCCGGGGACCGGTGCTCTCGTTCCACACCTGTTCGGCGTTGACCGACAGCCCGGCGGTGGCGGCGTCGCCTGCAGCCACCCCGGCGTCGGTCAGTGCGGCCCGGATCCGGGCCGCGGCAGCCTCCGAGGCCGCCAGGGCCTCGGCGAGGGAGGGCCGCATGGCGGTGGCGGTCAGCGAGGCCCGCATGACGTCGGGGGCGGCCGTGGCCCGACCGGACCCGGTGACTGACACGGTTGCGCAGGTCTGGCGCCATCATCGGCGGCCGCCCGCCACGCCCATCGGGCGCCCGATCACCCGGCCGCGCCGGCCCCGCCGCGCGCGTCAGCTCCGCGCTGCGGTCTCGCTCGCCGGTCGCGTAGCCGCCGACCAGCCCAGCGCGCGGGCCACCTCGAGGGTGGCCGCGGAACGGTTCAACGTGAAGAAGTGCAGCCCCGGCGCGCCACCGGCCATCAGTCGGGCGCACAGCTCGACCGCCAGCTCGACCCCGACCCGGCGCACCGCCTCAGGGTCCTGCCCCGCGGCCGTCAACCGGTCGACCATCGGGTCGGGCAGCGCGGCACCGGTGAGGGTCGCGAACCGGGAGAGCTGGGCCAGGTTGGTGACCGGCATGATGCCGGGGATCACCGGCAGCCGGCAGCCCAGCCGGTCGAGTCGATCCACGAGGTCGAAGTAGGCCCGCGGTCGAAGAAGAACTGCGTCACCGCGAAGTCGGCCCCTGCCTCGGCCTTGGCCAGCAGCACCGTGGCGTCGTGGTCGAGCCCGGGACTCTCGGGATGACCGTCCGGGAAGGCAGCCACCCCGACCCTGAAGCCACTCACCTCGCGCACCAGCCGCACCAGGTCGATGGCCCGGTCGAGACCGTAGGGGTGCGACGTCCATGCGCGCACCCGGCCCCCCGGTGGATCGCCGCGCAGGGCCATCATCGTGCGCACCCCGGCGTCGGCGTAGCCGCCGATCACCTGACGCAGCTCGCCGCGCGAGGCCCCGACGCAGGTCAGGTGCCCGACCGGGGTCAGCGTGGTCTGCTCGGCGATCTGCGCGGTGACCCGGATGGTCCGCTCGCGGGTCGACCCCCCGGCGCCGTAGGTCACGGACACGAAGCTGGGGGCCAGCGGCTCGAGCCGGCGGATCGCCTGCCACAGCACGGCCTCACCCTCGTCGTCCCGAGGCGGGAAGAACTCGAAGGAGATGCTCGGGTCATCGTGCCGGTCACAGCGGTCGAGCCTAGGCCAGTTCCACCTGGTGGAACACCGACCGTCCACACCTTGGACGCCGCGCCCGCGCACGGCATCCAACCGTCAGCTGCCGACTGTTCAGCTCGTCCTCCCCAATCGTCAGCAGGCTGATTAATTCCTGCGGACAATCGTCGAAGTCGGCCTGTCTGCGGGCTAGTCTCAGCAGGTGACCTCGTCGAGCCCGCTGCTGGCTGACGACCTGGGGACCCGGGTCCGCACCGTGCTCGAGCCTTCCTCGCCGACCAGCGACGCACGTCTCTGACGCGCCGTCGCGCCCGAGTGCTCAGACATGGTCGATGCCGTCCGTGACCTGCTCTCCGGCGGCAAGCGACTGCGTCCGGCCTTCTGCTACTGGGGCGCCCGCGGCGCCGGTCAGCCCGGCGACGACGCCCTCGTGCGGGCGGCGGTGGGCCTCGAGCTGTTTCAGGCCGCAGCCCTGATCCACGACGACGTCATGGACGACTCCGACACCGCGGCGCGGCATGCCCGCCGTCCATCGCCGTTTCGCCGCCCAGCACCGGGCCGAGGCCGTCTCGGAGACGGCGAGCGCTACGGTCATGGCCGGTGCGGTCCTGACCGGTGACCTGTGCCTGGCCTGGAGCGACGAGCTGTTCGCGACGAGCGGTCTGGACGCCGCAGCCCTGCGGCCGCGGCAGGCCGATGTTCGACCGCATGCGGACCGAGCTCATGGCCGGACAGTTCCTCGACATGCTGGGTCAGAGTGACCCGCACGACCTCGACGCCGACGTGGCCGATCGAGCGTGCCCGGCGAGTGATCCGCTACAAGAGCGCCAAGTACACGATCGAGCATCCCGCTCATGATCGGCGGGCTGCTGGCCGGTGCGGACGAGGACGCTGCTGGCCGCCTACTCCGAGTTCGGGCTCGACGCCGGCGAGGCGTTCCAGCTGCGCGACGACCTGCTCGGCGTCTTCGGCGACCCCTCCCACACCGGCAAGCCCGCCGGTGACGACCTGCGCGAGGGCAAACGCACCGTGCTGATCGCCTGTGCCCGCCGCAGCGCCACGGCCGCCGAGGCACGCACCATCAGCCGCCTGCTCGGCGATCCGGGCCTCGACGCCGCCGGGGTCGCCGAGCTGCAGGCGATCATCCGGCGTACCGAGGCCCCGCTCGAGGTCGAGCAGATGATCACCGACCTCACCAAGGCCGCCCAGCAGGCACTGGCGGCGCGCCCGGATGGACGAGCCCGCCCGGGGCGTCCTGTCCGACCTGGTGACCGCCGCGACGACCAGAGCCCGGTGACCGGGTGAACCCGCAGGCGGGCCGGGGGGCTCGAACCGCTGGCTGCCGAGACGGCGGCTCCGTACCGTCACCGGCCCCACCGACCACGTTGTGGTGGTCGGCGCCGGACTGGCCGGGCTGTCGGCCGCGATGCGCCTGGCCGGCGCTGGGCGGCGGGTCACGGTGCTCGAGCGCGAGGCGGTACCCGGGGGCCGGGCCGGGGTGATCGTCGACGACGTCGCCGAGGGCAGCTACCGGTTCGACATCGGGCCGACGGTGCTGACGATGCCCGACCTGATCGCCGACTGCTTCGACTGTCTCGGCGAGAAGGTCGAGGACTGGCTCGACCTGCGGCCGATCAGCCCGCTGTACCGGGCCACCTTCGCCGACGGCTCGACGATCGACGTGCATGGCGACGTCGAGGTGATGGCGGCCGAGGTGGAGCGCACCTGCGGCGCCGCCGAGGCGGCCGGCCTGCGGCGCTACGTCGACTTCGTCAGCGACCTCTACCGCTACGAGCTGCGCACCTTCATCGACCGCAACCTCGACTCCCCGCTCGACCTCGTCGGCCTGGACCTGGCCCGGCTGGTGGCCGCGGGCGGCCTGCGCCGGCTCGCACCGAAGGTCAACTCGTACCTGAAAGACCCACGCCTGCAACGGTTGTACTCCTTCCAGGCGATGTACGCCGGAGTCTCGCCGTACCAGGCGCTGGCGATCTACGCCGTCATCTCGTACATGGACTCGGTCGCCGGGGTCTATGCCCCCGTCGGCGGCATGCACGCGGTACCGCAGGCGATGGCCGCCGCCGCGGCCGCCCACGGGGTCGAATTCCACTGGTCGACGACCGTCGAGCGGGTCGAGCACTCGGGTGGCCGTGCCGTCGCCGTGGTCACCTCGGACGGCGAGCGCTTCGCCGCCGACGTCGTCGTCCTCAACCCCGACCTGCCGGTGGCCCATCGCGACCTGCTCGGACAGGTGCCCCCGCGGGTGCGGCCGGCTGCGCTACTCGCCGTCCTGCTACCTGCTGCTGGCCGGCTCGACCGCCGACTACGACCACCTCGCCCACCACAACATCCACTTCGGAGCGGCCTGGCGGCAGGTATTCGACGAGCTGGCCGGCGGCAGGCTGATGAGCGACCCCTCCCTGCTCGTGTCCAACCCCACCCGCACCGACCCGGGCCTGGCTCCGCCCGGTCGGCAGATCTACTACGTGCTGGCCCCCACCCCCAACACCGACGCCCCGCTCGACTGGGAGCGCCTCGCCCCCGGCTACCGCGAGCACGTGCTGACCACGCTCGAGGCCCGCGGCTACCACGGCCTGAGCGGGTCGCATCGAGGTCGAGCACGTCACCACCCCGGCCGACTGGCAGGCCCGCGGCATGGCGCGGGGCACGCCGTTCGCCGCGGCCCACACCTTCGCCCAGACCGGGCCGTTCCGACCGTCGACGCTGTGGGGCGAGAACATCGTCTTCACCGGCTCCGGCACCCAGCCCGGCGTCGGCGTCCCGATGGTCCTGATCTCGGGGCGGCTGGCCGGCCGAACGGATCACCGGACCCGACCCCGGCTACCGCTCCCGGGCCTGGCGTTGACGGCGCGATACGCCGCCGCCAGGCACGTGCGCTCGACCGTGAAGTAGATTCCCGACATGACGCTGCCCCCGGCGACCGCCCGCATGCTCGACAGCGCCGGCATCGACGAGCCCGGCCTGCGCGAGGCCTACGAGACCTGCCGCAAGCTGCACCGCAAGCACGGTCGCACCTACTACCTGGCGACCCACCTGCTGCCGCCCCAGAAGCGGCCCGCACGTCTGGGCCCTGTACGGGTTCGCCCGCTATGCCGACGAGTTCGTCGACTCCTTGACCGCGCCCGACCCGCAGGCCCTGCTCGACTGGGGAACGGCCTTCCTCGACCGCCTGAACTCCACCCCCAGCCCCGCGGACCCGGTGGGCTGGGCGATGGCCCACACGATGCGCCGCTGGGGCATCCCACGCAGCCATGTCGAGGCCTTCCTGGAGTCCATGCAGATGGACATCACCATCACCGGCTACCCCACCTACGCCGACCTCGAGCAGTACATGTACGGCTCGGCGGCGGTGATCGGCCTGCAGATGCTGCCGGTCCTCGAGCCGCTGGTGCCCGAGGCCGCCGTCCCGGGCCCGCGCGCTGGGCGAGGCGTTCCAGCTGTCCAACTTCATCCGTGACGTCGGTGAGGACCTCAGCGCGGCCGGCTCTACCTGCCCCTGGAGGACCTCGAGGTCTTCGGCGTCACCCGCGAGAGTCCTGCCGGCCGGGGTCGTCACGGCGCCGATCCGCGAACTGATGCGCTTCGAGGTCGAGCGCGCCCGGCTGCTCTACGCCTTCGCCGAGCCGGGGATCGCGATGCTGCACCCCACCAGCCGAGACTGCGTCCGCACGGCGTTCACCCTGTACGGCGGCATCCTGGACGCCGTCGAGGACGCCGGCTACCAGGTGCTCACCCAGAGGGTCGCCGTCCCGCTGGGGCAGCGGCTGCGGGTGGCGTTGCCCGCCTGGCGTCACGCCCGACAGGTACGCCGCGACCAGGGACGCTGGCACGCGGCCTGACAGCTCGGCGCCCGCAGGACCGGTGCGCCCGTGCCCGAAGGTGACGTGGTCTGGCGCACCGCCCGGCGGCTGCACGCCGCTCTCGCCGGCCGCGACCTGACGCACTGCGACCTGCGCTGGCCCACCCTGGCCACCGTCGACCTCACCGGCCGGCAGGTGCTCGAGGTCGTCAGCGCCGGCAAGCACCTGCTCACCCGCCTCGCGGCCGATGCGGACGCAGCCTGCGGTCACGCTGCACTCGCACCTGCGGATGGAGGGGTCCTGGTGGCTCACCGCGACCGAGCCGGCCGGCCCGCAGGACCCCCGCCACGGCGCCGCCGGGCTCGCCTCGCCGACGTCCGGGCGGTGCTGGCCAACCCGAGCCTGGACGGCGGTGGGGCTGCGGCTGGGCATGCTCGACCTCGTGGCCACCGCCCACGAGGACCGGCTCGTCGGTCACCTGGGCCCGGACGTGCTCGGGCCCCGGACTGGGACCCCGCGAGCGGTCGTCGCGCCGATGTCGCCGACCCGGACCGGCCCATCGGTGAGCTGCTGCTCGACCAGCGGGTGCTGGCCGGGGTGGGCACGTTCTACCTGGCCGAGACGCTCTTCCTGCGCGGCGTCTCGCCCCTGGGCGCCGGCCGGCGAGGTCGCCGACCTGCCCGCACTGGTCGACCTGGTGCAGCGGCTGATGCTGGCCAACCGCGACCGCGGCCTCCAGATCACCACCGGCGACGCGCGTGAGGGCCGGCGCAACTACGTCCACGCCCGCTCCGGGCGGCCCTGCCTGCGCTGCGGGCAGACGGTCCGAGTCGCCATGATCGGCCCGCCGCCGCGAGATCGGACGGCGTTCTACTGCCCCCGCTGCCAACCCGGGCCCACCCCCACGGACGACGGCCGGCCCCAGGCGCCGCTGGGCGCCGGCAGACGGAGCGGCCGAAAACGGCTACCGTGACAGGACGGTCAGATCCGCCTGCCCGACGTCCACCCCGCACCCGCGAGGAGTCCCCATGAGCCGGCGTGAACCCACCCAGACCGAGATGCTGCACGAGCTCGAGCCGGCGGTCGCCAAGGAGCTCGACCGGCACTTGGCGATGGCCAAGGAGTGGATGCCGCACGAGTACGTGCCGTGGACCGAGGCCAGCAACTTCGACGGCCCGATGGGCGGGGTGGCCTGGGACGCCAGCCAGTCCAAGGTGAGCGAGACGGCGCGGACGGCCCTGGTCGTCAACCTGCTCACCGAGGACAACCTGCCCAGCTACCACCGCGAGATCTACGAGTCGTTCGGCCGCGACGGCGCCTGGGGCACCTGGATCGGCCGCTGGACCGCCGAGGAGGGCCGGCACGGCACCGCGATCCGCGACTACCTGCTCGCCACCCGCGCGGTCGACCCGGTCGCCCTCGAGCGGGAGCGGATGGTCCACATGACCCAGGGCTTCGAGACCAGCTACCAGCTCGACATGCTGCACACCCTGGCGTACGTGTCGTTCCAGGAGCTGGCCACCCGGATCTCGCACCGCAACACCGGCAAGTTCACCGAGGACCCGTTCTGCGAGCAGTTGCTGGCCCGGATCGCGGTCGACGAGAACCTGCACATGGTCTTCTACCGCAACCTGCTCGGGCAGGCGCTCGAGGCGGCGCCGAACGCGACGGTGCAGGCCGTCTGGGACGTCGTCGAGGGTTTCGAGATGCCCGGATCGACGATCGAGGGCTTCACCCGCCGCTCGCTGCAGATCGCCCTGGCCGGCATCTACGACCTGAGGATCCACAGCGACGAGGTGCTCAACCCGGTGCTGAAGTACTGGAAGCTGTTCGAGATCGAGGGGCTGAGCCCCGAGGCCGAGCAGGCCCGCGAGAAGCTGGCGGCGTTCCTGACGGCGCTGGACACCAAGGCCGGCCGCTTCGAGGACAAGCGCGAGCAGCTGAAGGCGCGCCAGGCGCAACAGGCGCAGGCCTGACGTCAGGCGGCGCTGACCAGGCCGCCCTTGCGCTGCTCGGCCATGGCCGTGGCGACCTCGTGGGTGAGCTCGTCGGGAACGGTGTCGGGCACCTGCACCTCGTCGACCCGCAGGGACGCGTCGGACTCCAGACCCACGGCCAGGGCCGTCGGGTCGTCGACGGTCAGGCAGGTGCTGACACCCTCGGCGTCGGCGATCCGCCGGCTGACGCTGTGCAGCACCAGGGACAACGGCACCTCGAGCGCCCCGCAGATCGAGGCCAGCAGCTCGCTGGAGGCCTCCTTCTGACCGCGCTCGATCTCGCTGAGGTAGCCCAGGGACACCCGGGCCTGTTTGGAGACCTCGCGGAGGGTGCGGCCCTGCTCGAGCCGGGCGTCGCGCAGGACGTCCCCCAACTGATGACGCAGCAACATCGCGGTCCGCCCCTCCTTCACGGCTACGATCCCTGTTCGACCGGACGAGGTCCGACCTGTAGCCAACCTACCCTGCAGCTGCGACACGGCCGCTCGCGGCACGTCCGCCGTCATGGTGACGACTCTCGCCGTCCCACGTGTCTTCGGTGTCATACCCAGGTGAACTCCACGACCCGACGCAGTGTTCCGCCCTGGTCAGCCCGGCTGCAGCGCCCCGAGCAGCAGCTCCAGGGCCGCCCGCACGCTGGCGCGACGGACGGCGGCGCGATCACCGGGCAGCTGGAGCCGGCGTACCGAGACCCCGGCCGGGCCGCTGTGGGCGACGAAGACGGTGCCGACCGGCGTGCCGTCCTGCTCGCTCGGCCCCGCCACCCCCGTGGTCGCGAGCGCGTGCGTGGCCGCGAAGCGGCGGGCGGCACCCACCGCCATGGCCGCGGCGACGTCGCCGTCCACCGCCCCTCGCTCGGCCACCAGGTCGACCGGCACCCCCAGCTCGCTGACCTTGAGGTCGGTGGCGTAGGCGACCAGTCCCCCGCGCAGCACGACCGAGGCCCCGGGGACGTCGGCGACAGTCGCGCACACCAGCCCTGCCGTCAGCGACTCGGCGGTGGCCAGCGTCTGCCCCGCCGCGGTCAGCCGCAGGACCACCGCGCGGGCGAGCACCTCGAGGTCCGGCGGGTCGGTCACCGCAACAGCCGGGCGATCCGGACGGCGTAGTCGAGGCCCGAAACCACGGTGAGCACGACCGCGACCGCCATCACGGCGACGGCCAGAGGGTGCACCAGGCCCGTCCACGGCCACAGGTAGAGCCCGATGGCGATGGCCTGGGCCGCCGTCTTGGCCTTGCCGCCCCGGCTCGCCGGCACGACGGCACGGCGCAGCACCGCCAACCGCAGCAGCGTGACCGCCACCTCACGGGCCACGACCACGACGGTCACCCACCACGCCAGCTCGCCGAGGATCGACAGCACCACCATCGCGGTGCCCATCAACGCCTTGTCCGCGATCGGGTCGGCCACCTTGCCGACGTCGGTGATCAGGCCGTAGCGCCGGGCGAGCATGCCGTCGATCTGGTCGGTCAACGACGCCGCCACGAAGACGACGAAGGCCGCCAGCCGCCAGGGGGCGGAGTCGCCCCCTTGGTGCAGCAGCAGCCACGCGAACAGCGGGACGGCGGCGAGCCGCAGCCCCGTGAGCACGTTGGCGACGTTCCACACGCTCACCCGACGGACGACGGGCGTCGGCTCGCTACCGGCGTCGGTCGTCATCGCGGCGCCGACCTCGGCCACCAGGTCGGCCCCTTCGGCGGCCACCACGACGGCGCTCACCAGGTCACCCACCGTGACCCCGGACAGGCCGGCACCGTCCGTCCCGACCAGCCGGGTGGTGCCGTCGGTGTCCGGCCCCTGATGCGCGGCCCGGCCGACGGGGCCGGCGTCGTCCTCGTCGAGCTCGTCGACCAGGACCCGCACCTGCTGGCCGATCCGGTCCTCGGCCCGCTGGGTGGTCAGCTGCTCGACCAGCGAGCTGAGCCGGGCCACACGGTCGGTGATCGCGTCCTCGTCGACCTTGCCGTCGAGGTCGGCGGCCTCGGTGCCGTCCTCGTCGGAGTAACCGAACACCCCCACCACGTCGAGCTGGGCGGCGGTCAGGAAGGCCTCGAGCTCGGCGACGTCCGCCTCGCTCTCCCCGGGGAACCCGACGATGACGTTGGAGCGGATGCCCGCCTCGGGAGCCAGGGCACGGATCCGGGCGAGCAGCTCGAGGAAGGCCTCGCTGCTGCCGAACCGTCGCATGCGACGCAGCAGGGCCGGGGCCGCGTGCTGGAACGACAGGTCGAAGTACGGCGCCACCCGCGGCGTCTGGACGATCGCCTCGATCAGTCCCGGACGGATCTCGGCCGGCTGCAGGTAGGACACCCGGACCCGGGCGATCCCCGGCACCCCGGCCAGCTGCGGCAGCAGCTGCTCGAGCTGACGCAGGTCACCCAGGTCCTTGCCGTAGGAGGTCGTGTTCTCACTCACCAGGAACAGCTCGCGCACTCCCTGGCCGGCCAACCACGCCGCCTCGGCGAGCACCTCGTGCGGGGGGCGCGAGACGTGGGCACCGCGGAACATGGGGATGGCGCAGAAGCTGCAGCGGCGGTCGCATCCCGAGGCCAGCTTCAGCGGCGCCCAGGGCCGGGAGTCCAACCGGCGACGGACAGGCTGGTAGGCCGGCGACCGGTCCGCGCCGGGGGCCCCGGCCGCCTTACTCGACGCGGTCGGGCCGGACGACGAGCCGTGCCCGGGGACCGACACGGCGGCAGCGGCAGCGGGCCGCTCGACCGGGGTCAGCGGCAGCAGCAGGCGTCGGTCGGTGGGTTCGTGGGCGACCGGGCGGCTGCCGTGCAGGATCGCGTCGAGGTGCCCGGCCAGGTCGTCGTAGGAGTCGAACCCCAGCACGGCGTCGGCCTCGGGCAGCTGCTCGGCCAGCTCTCGGCCGTAGCGCTGGGCCAGGCAGCCCACCGCGACCACCGCCCGGGTGCGCGACCCCGCGTCGTCCCGCAGGTCGGCGGCCTCGAGCAGGGTGTCGATCGAGTCCTTCTTGGCCTGCTCGACGAACCCGCAGGTGTTGACGACGGCGATGTCGGCGTCCGCCGCGTCGTCGACGAGCAGCCAGCCGGCCGCAGCCAGCCGCCCCGCGAGCTCCTCGGAGTCGACCTCGTTGCGCGCACAGCCCAAGGTCACCAGGGCCACAGTTCGGGCGCCGGCGCCTTCCCCCACAACGACGTCGTTCGGCACCGCCTCAGAGTAGCGGCGCCTCGTCGGCCCGTCGGTCCATGCAGGGCATGGCGAGCCGATCTTTGCCGGCCCTAGGCTGCCTGCTCATGAGCGCTCACCCCCCGCAGGGCTTCGCCGGACTCGACAGCGTGCTCGACAGCGCCAAGGTGCAGGACGTCGTCAGCGCCGTCTGGGACCACAAGGACGACGTCGGTGCCGCCGTCGCCTTCGTGCGTGACCACGGCGACGAGCTGATGGCCCTGGCCGGCCGGCTGCCCGAGCTGTTCGCGACCGCCTCGACCGCATTGAACCAGGCCGCCGGTGACACCCGGACCGCCGCGCAGTTCCTCACCGGCAGCGGGGGTGATGCCTCGGGCGGGGTGAAGGCTCTGTCGGCGCTGGCCGGGGACGCCCTCGACACCTGCCGGCACGAGCTGACGTCGGCCAAGGAGATGCTCGACGGGCTCGCCTCGGACCTGTCGGGGCTGCCACTGATCGGCGGAGCCGCCGGGCAGAAGCTCAGTGACGGTGCCGCCCGGTTCGACGCCGTGGGCGTGCAGCTGGCCGCCGTCGCCGAGCAGCTGCGCACCATCGGCGGGCTCGTCGACCAGGCAGGCGCCGGGCTGGCCTCGACCGCCGACAGGCTCGACGCGGGCGGCGCCGCCCTGGCCACCTTCGCTCACTAGTCAGTCCTGCTGGTCGGTGGTGCCACCGGTCAGTCGTGGCTGTGGTCCTCGAGCAGGGAGCGCATCGAGCGGGTGGGGGCCAGCCAGGCGCCACCGGCGGGCAGGTTGTCCAGGCGCACCCTCGGCAGCGGCTGGATGAAGGCGCCCGGCACGTCCTCCAGGTCGACGAACTCGATCAGGTCCGACTCCTGGGCGTACCCGGCGACCTCGGCGAACGAGAGCACCGCGACCTCGACGCCGTCGCGGGCCAGCTTCTCGAGCGGCTCGAGGAAGTTGCGGCCGTCACCGCTGGCCACCACGAGCCGGCGCAGCCGGTGGGTGCTGTGGCGCAGGTGGATGTGGGTGAGCATGTCGGCGTCGACGTCGTCGTCCGGGCCCAGCTTGGGGCGGGCGAAGACCGAGTAGCCGAACGAGCGGATCGCCTCGATCCAGCCCCGCATCGAGACGGCGCCCCCGGGCGGCACGTTGGCGAAGACGCAGCCCTCGACCTCGCCGTCACCGGCTGCCGCCAGCAGCCAGCGCGCGACGGCGTCGAACCGGGGCCGGGACGACGGCGTCGGCCGGCCACCGATCACGTTCGACAGCGTCATGTCGATGTTGGGCGCGTCCCAGACCAGCAGGTCGATCGCGACCTTGACCCCGGCGTCGATGTCACCCCCGCCCTGGGCAGCCACCTCGTTGCCACCCTGGTCGCTGCCGTCGCTGCCGCCCTGGTCGGCCAGGTGCCGGGCGTCCTCGCCCTCGTCGGCCGGGGTGTGGGTCTGGGCGAACTGCGCGTCAGTCGTCATGGCCGGGCTCCCACTCGTCCTCGATCCGTCCGGCGTCGTCGTCCGGCGGGTCCTCACCGCGCAGCATGGCCAAGGTCCCGGCGAGGTCGTCGGGGCGTACCAGCACCTCGCGGGCCTTGCTACCCTCGCTGGGGCCCACGACACCCCGGGTCTCCATCAGGTCCATCAGCCGGCCGGCCTTGGCGAAACCGACCCGCAGTTTGCGCTGCAGCATCGAGGTCGAGCCGAACTGGGTGGTCACGACCAGCTCGGTGGCCTGCAGCAGCAGGTCGAGGTCGTCGCCGATGTCCTCGTCCACCTGCTTCTTCGCCGCGACCACTGCGACGTCGTCGCGGTAGACCGGCTTCAGCTGGGTCTTGACGTGCTCGACGACCTTGTGGATCTCGCTCTCGGTGACCCAGGCGCCCTGCACCCGCATTGACTTGCTGGTGCCCATCGGCAGGAACAGCCCGTCGCCCTGGCCGATCAGCTTCTCGGCGCCGGGCTGGTCCAGCACCACCCGGGAGTCGGTGACCGAGCTCGTGGCGAAGGCCATGCGGCTGGGCACGTTGGCCTTGATCAGACCGGTGACGACGTCGACGCTGGGTCGCTGGGTCGCCAGCACCAGGTGGATACCGGCGGCGCGGGCCAGCTGGGTGATCCGCACGATCGAGTCCTCGACGTCGCGCGGCGCGACCATCATGAGGTCGGCCAGCTCGTCGACGATCACCAGCAGGTAGGGGTAGGGCGTCAGCCGCCGCTCGCTGCCCGGCGGCGGCGTGACCGTGCCCAGACGGACGGCCTTGTTGAAGTCGTCGATGTGCTTGAAGCCGAACGCTGCCAGGTCGTCGTAGCGGGCGTCCATCTCCTTCACGACCCACTGCAGGGCCTCGGCGGCCTTCTTGGGGCTGGTGATGATCGGGGTGATCAGGTGCGGGATGCCCTCGTAGGCGGTCAGCTCGACCCGCTTGGGGTCGACCAGCACCATGCGCACCTCGTCGGGGGTCGACCGCATGAGGATCGAGGTGATCATCGAGTTCACGAAGCTGGACTTGCCGGCGCCGGTGGCACCGGCCACCAGCAGGTGCGGCATCTTGGCCAGGTTGGCCACGACGTAGCCGCCCTCGACGTCCTTGCCCACCCCCATCACCATCGGGTGCTGGGTGCTGCGGGCGGTCTGGCTGCGCAGCACGTCGCCGAGGCTGACCGTCTCGCGGTCGGCGTTCGGGATCTCGATGCCGATCGCCGACTTGCCGGGGATCGGGGACAGGATCCGGACGTCGGCGCTGGCCACCGCGTAGGCGATGTTCTTGCTCAGGGCCGTCACCCGCTCGACCTTGACCGCGTTGCCCGAGCTCGACCTCGTACCGGGTGACGGTCGGGCCCCGGCTGAACCCGGTGACCTGGGCGTCGATCTCGAACTGGTCGAGCACGCTGGTGAGCGCCTCGACCACCTTGTCGTTGGCGGCGCTGCGGGCCTTGGGGGCCGAGCCCGGGGCCAGGATGTCGGACGGCGGCAAGGTGTAGGTGACGTCGCCGGCCAGCAGCAGCTGCTCGACCCGGGGCGGCAGCTGGGTGGTCGGTGGCGGCTCGAGCGGCTTGGACGTCGAGGGCACGGCGCCCCCGGTCAGACCCGGCGCCGCCGACGACGCGGCATTGCCTGCGGCACCGCCCGCAGCGGCACCGCCCGCGCCTGCACCGCCAACACCGGCACCGCCCGCGACAGCACCGCCGGCAGCTGCGTTGCGGGCGGCCTGGTGGACCCGGTCGAGGGCCTGCGCGGCCGCGTCGGAGGCGCCGTCGAACGGCGGTTCCCCGTCGGCGCCGACCGGACGTCTCTGCCCCGGTCGCGGACCTCGGATGCCGCGCACGCGGTCGGACTCGGCGATCAGGGCCTGCTCGAAGGCCTCGTCACCGGTCAGCGGCGTCGAGCCGAGCTTGCGCCGTCCCGACCTGGTGCCGTCCTCGCCGGGCTCACCGGTCAGCCCCTGGGCCGCGGCGCGCGCCTGCGCCCAGCTGGAGTGCCCGGTGAGCACGTCGTAGAGCAGGCCCAGTCGTTCGCCGATGGCGTGCACGGGGGTGGCCGTCGTGACCAGCAGGCCGAAGAAGGTGAGCAGCACCAGCAGCGGCACCGTCACCCAGACGGTGACCGCCGACGTCAGCGGTGAGCTGGCGAGGTAGCCGATCACCCCGCCGGAGTTCTGCATCGCGGCGGCGCCCTGGGGCGGCGAGGGGATCCCCCGGGCGATGTGGACCAGCCCCGCCAGGCCGACCGCCATGATCGTCAGCCCTACCTGCAGCCGGCTGTTGGTCTCGTGGCGGTCCGGATGCCGCAGCAGCCGCACGCCCAGCACCAGTAGCACGATCGGGACCACGAGAGCGAGCCGGCCCAGGGTGCCGGCGATCACCGTGTGGGTGACCTGCCCGACCGTGCCGGGCAGCCGCCACCACTCACTGGCCGCCACCAGGAAGCCGAGCGCCACCAGGAACAGCCCGACCCCGTCGCGACGGTGGACCTCGTCGAGGTCGAGCACCTGGGTGCCGATCCGCCTGGCCGTGCCGCCGACCAGCCGCGCCAGCCCCATCCAGACCGCGGCCACGGCCCGGACCGGCCACGGCGGACCCACCCGGCGCGGTCGGGTGGCACGCCCTCGGGGTGAGCTGCGGGAGATCGGACGGCGCGCGGCTGCCTTGGCCCGGGTACCCGTGCCGGAGCGGGTGGTCGAGCCGGACCGGGTGCCGCCACCGGTGCGCGGGGCGTTGCCGGAACGGCCGCCGGCACCCCGGCCTGCACCGGAGGCGCGGCCGCCACCGGGTGGGGTCGTACGGGTCGCCATGATGGCCAGAGTAGGCGAGGCGCCGCACCGGGGCCCGCCTGACGCGCCCGATCCGGCGGCCGGTCGCCTGGGCATTGTGGACCGTTCCGGGCGGATCGGCCGGTTCGCCCGATCCGGGTGGACCTGGCGAGGGGACGAACCGTCACCCGAGCTGGACGAACCGGTCACCCGAGCTGGGCGAGCCGTACCGCGATCTGGGCCGCCACCGCGGCGTTGTTCTTGACGAGGGCGATGTTGGCGACCAGGCTGCGACCGCCGGTCAGCTCGTTGATGCGGGCCAGCAGGTAGGGGGTGACGTCCTTGCGGGTCACCCCTTCGCGGTCGGCGTCGGCGAGGGCCTGCTCGATCCTGTCGTCGATCTCGGCGGCCGGCACCTCGTCGGCGACCGGGATCGGGTTGACGACCAGCACCCCACCGGGCAGCCCCAGCTCGGCATGCCGGGCCAGGACGGCAGCCGTCGCCGCCGCTCCGTCGACGCGGTGGTCGACCGGCAGCCCACTGCTGCGGCTGAAGAAGGCGGGGAACTCGTCGGTGCCGTAGCCGAGCACCGGCACCCCATGGGTCTCGAGCACCTCGAGGGTCTTGGGCAGGTCGAGGATCGACTTGGCCCCGGCACACACCACCGCCACCGGGGTCGAGCCCAGCTCGGTCAGGTCGGCCGAGACGTCGAAGGTGTGCTCGGCACCACGGTGGACGCCGCCGATGCCACCGGTGGCGAACACCCTGATCCCGGCCAGGTGGGCGAGGTACATGGTCGCGGCGACGGTGGTGCCGGCCGTGGCCCCTCGGACCATGAGCGCCGGCAGGTCACGACGGGAGGCCTTGACGACGTCCTCGCCGTGGGCGAGCCGCTGCAGGGCGGCCTCGTCGAGCCCGACCCGCAGCCGGCCGTCGACCAGGGCGATGGTGGCCGGCACCGCGCCGTTGTCGCGCACCACGGCCTCGACCTCGGCGGCGGTGGTCAGGTTGTCCGGGTAGGGCATGCCGTGGCTGATGATCGTCGACTCCAGGGCGACCACGGCCCTGCCCTGCGACAGCGCCTCGGTCACCTCCGCGGCAACCTCGACGACAGCGGCACGGACGGCACGGACGGCGCGGACGGCACTCACGAGTGGCTCCTTCGGTTCGCGATCAACTGGGGGCTCAGATCGGCGCGCACGCTCGCGGCCGAGGCCAGGGTCAGGGCGGCGGCAGCGACGCCGTCGGCGACGGCGTCGTCCAGCACCCGGCCGGCGGCCAGTGCCGCCAGCGTCGCCGCCACCAGCGCATCCCCCGCGCCGGTCACGTCGACCACCTCCGCCGCGCGGGACGGCGACCTCACGGCAGCCGTCGGCGTCGGCGCACGAGCACCGGCGCACTCCCCGGGTCAGCACCACCGAGGCCGCCCCGGCCCGGAGCAGGCCCTCGGCCAGGTCACGGTCGGAACCCGAGGGTGGGCCGGCAGCGACCGGACGGTCCTCCCGGGGCTCCAGGTAGGCGAGGGCCTCGTCGCGGTTGCCGAACCAGACGGTGACGCCGTCCAGCCTGACCGGCAGCCGACGCACCTTGGCCGTGGAGACGGCGTCGACGGCCAGCGGGACCCCGCTGGAGCGGGCCAGCTCCACCACGGCCGCCACCACCGACGGATCGGGGTTGCAGTCGGTGAAGACCCACCCCGGCGGGTCGTCCGGGCCGCCCGGTCGCGGCCAGGCCGCCCGCACCTCCTGCGCCCGTCAGACCGTTCGAGCACCGCCATGTCGGCCACCCCGAGCACGAGCTCGCCGTCCGGGTCGAGCACGGCGATGTAGTGCGCGGTCCCCGGTCCGTCGGTGGGCACGACGCCGCTGGTGTCGATGCCGAGAGCGCCAAGCCCGGCGACCAGCTGGTCACCGGCACCGTCGCGGCCCACGCGCGCCACCAGCGCGACCGAGAGCCCCCAGCCGGACGAGGTTCTCGGCGACGTTGCGAGCCACTCCCCCGGCGGTGCTGAGGCCGTCGGCGGGGTTCGACGAACCGAGCACGGCGGTGGCCTGCAGCCGCAGCAGCAGGTCGACCACCGCGCCGCCGACACAGACGACGTGCGGACGCATCAGGCCTCGACGATCACCGGGATGATCATCGGACGGCGCCGGTAGCTCTCGTTCACCCAACGGCCGACCACCCGACGCACCACCTGCTGCAGCGCATAGGTGTCGGTGTTGCCGTCGGCGATGGCGTCGTGCAGCGCCTGGGCGACACGCGGGCGCACCTGGTCGAAGACGGCGTCGTCCTCGGCGAAGCCGCGGGCGTGGATCTCGGGCCCGGCGACGACCTTGCCCGAATGGGCGTCGACCACCGCGATGATCGAGACGAAGCCCTCCTCACCGAGGATGCGGCGGTCCTTCAGGTCGGCCTCGGTGATCTCGCCGACCGTCGAGCCGTCGACGTAGACGTAGCCGCACGCCACCGCGCCCACGACCGAGGCCCGGCCGTCGACCAGGTCGACGACCACGCCGTCGTCGGCGATCACCACTCGGTCGCGCGGCACCCCGGTCGCGCACGGCGAGCTCGCCGTTGGCGACCAGGTGGCGCACCTCGCCGTGCACCGGCATCACGTTGCGCGGGCGCAGGATGTTGTAGCAGTAGAGCAGCTCGCCCGCGCTGGCGTGCCCCGAGACGTGCACCCGGGCGTTGCCCTGGTGCACGACCTTGGCGCCGAGCCGGGTCAGGCCGTTGATGACCCGGAAGACGGCGTTCTCGTTGCCGGGGATCAGGCTGGAGGCCAGCACGATCGTGTCGCCGGCCCCGACCCGCACCCGGTGGTCGTGGTTGGCCATGCGCGACAGCGCCGCCATCGGCTCGCCCTGCGAGCCCGTGCACATCAGCACCACCTCGCGGTCGGGCAGGTCGTCGACCGCCTTGGCGTCGACCAGCACGCCGTCCGGCACGGTGAGGTAGCCCAGCTCCTTGGCGACCCCCATGTTGCGCACCATCGAGCGGCCCACCAGGGCCACCCGGCGGCCGTGGCGGTGGGCGGCGTCGAGCACCTGCTGCACGCGGTGCACGTGCGAGGCGAAGCTGGCCACGATGATCCGCCGGTCGGCGGCCGCGAAGACCTGGTCGAGCACCGGGGTGATCTCGCGCTCGCTGGTGGTGAAGCCGGGCACCTCGGCGTTGGTGGAGTCGACCAGGAACAGGTCGACCCCCTCCTCGCCGAGGCGGGCGAAGGCCCGCAGGTCGGTGATCCGGCCGTCCAGCGGCAGCTGGTCCATCTTGAAGTCGCCGGTGTGCAGCAGCAGGCCGGCACCGGTGCGCACCGCGACCGCGAGGGCGTCGGGGATGGAGTGGTTGACCGCCACGAACTCGCAGTCGAACGGGCCGAACCGCTCGCGCTGGCCCTCCTTGACCGCCAGCGTCAGCGGCTGGATCCGGTGCTCGCGCAGCTTGGCCTCGACCAGGGCGAGCGTCAGCTGCGAGCCCACCAGCGGCAGGTCGGCGCGCAGCCGCAGCAGGTAGGGGACGGCGCCGATGTGGTCCTCGTGGCCGTGGGTCAGCACCACCGCTTCGATGTCGTCGAGGCGGTCGGCGATCGCCGAGAAGTCGGGCAGGATCAGGTCGACGCCGGGCTGGTGGTCCTCGGGGAAGAGCACGCCGCAGTCGATGACGAGCAGCCTGCCGTCGAACTCCAGGACCGCCATGTTGCGGCCCACCTCACCGAGCCCGCCCAGTGCGATCACGCGCAGTCCCCCTGCCGGCAACGGCGGAGGGGGGGCGAGGTCGGGCGAGGTCAAGGTCATGCGGGGGTTCCCCTCGAGGCGATGGCGTCATGGTCGATGGTGGTCGGGTCTGCAGCGGTCTGGCCTGCGGTGGTCAGGTCTGTGGTTTCTGCGGTGGCGAGATCGGCGTGGGTCGTGCCCGTGGGCAGACCACTGGCGGCCAGGCCCTGCCGGATCTCGCCGAGCTCGGCGTCCGAGGCGGGCAGCAACGGCAGTCGCATGGTGCGCTGGGACAGCACGCCCTGCACCTGCAGGGCCGCCTTGGCCCGGATCGCCCCCTGCGAGGAGGGCGACATGATCGCCCTGACGGCCGGGATCAGCCGGTTGTGGACGGCGCGGGCCGCCGCCAGGTCGCCCCGGTCGACGGCGGCGACCATCTCGGCGTAGTCGCCGGCCGGCCACGTGCCCGACCACGCTCACGACGCCGCCGGCGCCCGTGCGCCAGCCACGCCAGGTTGAGGGCGTCGTCGCCGCTGTAGAACACCAGGTCGGTCGTCGCCATCAGCTCGGAGCCCGGCGAACAGGTCGGCGACGGCGTCCTTGACGGCCACGATCCGCGGGTGCCGCGCCAGCCGCAGCAGCACGGGCGTCCCGATCCGCACCCCGGTACGGCCGGGGATGTCGTAGAGCATGCAGGGCAGGTCGGTGGCGTCGGCCACGGCGGTGAAGTGGGCGATCAGCGACGAGGCGCGGCGGCTTGTTGTAGTACGGCGTCACGACCAGCAGCCCGTGGGCCCCGGCCTTGGCGGCCCGCAGGGCCAGCTCGACGGTGTGCGCGGTGTCGTTGGTGCCCACCCCGGCCACGACCCGGGCCCGGTCCCCCACGGCCTCCAGGACGGCCCGGAGCAGCAGCATCCTTCTCGGCGTCGCTGGTGGTCGGCGACTCACCCGTGGTGCCGCTGACGACCAGGCCGTCGTTGCCGTTCTCGACGAGGTGGACGGCGAGCCGCTGGGCGGCCTCGAGGTCGAGCGCCCCGTCGGCGGTGAACGGGGTCACCATGGCGGTGAGCACGGCTCCGAACGGGCGGTGGACGCCGGACGAGGGCGCGGTGGTGTCGTCGAGCATGTGGGTCACGCTACCGGCCACCGAGGTCGCCCTGCGTCGCCGACCCCAGACCGGCGACCGGCGAACCGGGATCAGGGAGCGACCCGGCCGTTGGCCTCGAACGCCGCATGGGTCGAGCGGCATCAGCTCGGCCCAGTACGCCTCCATCTGCTCGGCGCACATCTCGATCTCGCGCTGCGGGAACGACGGGACGGCGGCGTTGTCGCGCTTGGTGCGCAACGACAGGAAGTTCATCAGTGAGCGGGCGTTCATGGTGACGTACATCGAGGAGTAGATGGTCACCGGCAGGACGATCCGTGCCACCTCGCGGGCGACCCCGGCGGCCAGCATGCGCTGGTAGGCCTCGTAGGACTGCCGGCAGGAGGCCATGGTCTCGGCCTGCACCAGCTCGAACTGCTCGGCGGTCCCGGGCACGAACTCGTAGGCGCCGGGCTTGCCGATCTGGCGCAGGTTGCGCTCGGGGCCGGGCACGTAGAACACCGGGTTCAGCTCGCGGTAGCGCCCGCTCTCCTCGTTGTAGGAGGCGATCCGGTGCCGCATGAACTCACGGAAGACGAAGATCGGCGCCTGGACGTAGAACGTCATCGAGTTGTGCTCGAACGGACTGCCGTGCCGGTCCCGCATCAGGTAGTTGATCAGCCCCCGGGAACGGGCCGTGGACGCGTCGATCTCGTCGAGGTCCTGCTCCCCGGTGGTCGAGACCCGGGCGGCGAAGAGGACGTCGGCATCGCGTGCGGCCGAGCGCACCAGCTGCACCGTGACGTCGCTGCGGAAGGTCACCTCACGGGCCTCGACCGCCGCCAGGTCGACCGTCACCCCCGACCGGGCAGGCTCGACGGCGACGGCAGCGACCGCGTTGTCATCCGCGTTGTCATCTGCGTTGTCATCCGCGTTGACGGCCGCGGTGGTGGTCTCGGGCAGGGAGGTCCGACTCATGACGGCGAGCCTACCGAGCCGCCCCGACACCCAGGGCCGGTACCGGTGCCGGACGCATCACGAAGGCGTCGCCGTCCCGCACCAGCATCACGTCGGCGAGGGAATCGGCCACGGCGTCGCCGTCCAGCTCGGCGGCGGCATGGGTGGAGGTCAGGGCCAGCCGGGCGCACCCGGCGGCCCGGGCCGAGGCCAGCCCCGCCGGGGCGTCCTCGACCACCAGGCAGTCGGCGGCCGCCACGCCCAGTCGCCGGGCGGCCTCGAGGTAGGGGTCCGGGTACGGCTTGCCGAGCGCGGTGTCCTCGGGGGTGATGACGACGTGCGGCCGGGGCAGCCCGGTGTACCGCAGTCGGGCGCCGGCCAGCGGGCGGGTGCCCGAGGTGACGATGGCGCTGCGGTCGGCGCCGACGGCCGCCAGCGCCTCGCGGGCGCCGGGCAGGATCGTGATCCCGTCGAGCTCGGCGACCTCGAGCTGCTCGATGCGGGCGAACGCGGCCTCGACCTGGTCGGCCGCGACCGCCTCGGCCAGCACCTGCCGGGCCGGCACCCCGTGCACGACGACGAAGTCGGGCAGGCCCCACTCCTGCGCCCAGACCCGCCAGCAGCGGTCGACCACCGTGGTGCTGTCGATCAGCGTGCCGTCCAGGTCGAACAGGACGGCCGCGAAACGGCGGGTGGCCAACTCGCCCAGCCCGGGCGCATGGATGCTCACCGCACCCATCGTAGGCACCCGACCCACGGTGGGCAGGCGCCGCCGCCCACCTGCGACGATGCCCCCATGCCTCTGGACGTCCTGGGACTGACCGACGACGCCTCGGTGCGGCCCGCCGTGCCGGCGGACGCGAACGCCGTGGCAGCGATCATGGCCCGCAGCTACCGCAGGGACTACGCGGACGTGCTGCCCGCCTCGATGCTGGCCCAGCTGACCCCCGAGGTGCTCGTGCCCGGCTGGTCCGGCGCCATCGGCTCGCCCCCCTCCCCCGGCCACCGGGTGCTGGTCGCCTGCTCGGGGGCGACCGTGGTCGGCTACACCGCCGTCGGCCCGAGCCCGGACGAGGACGCAGGGGCCCAGGACGGCGAGCTGCTGGCCCTGGAGGTCGACCCGATGAACCGGCGTGCCGGTCACGCCTCACGACTGCTGGCGGCCGCTGCCGACCTGCTGCGCGAGCAGGGCATGCTCGCCCTGCGCACCTGGCTGCTGGACGACGACGAGGCCCGGCGCGCCTTCCTGACCTCGGCCGGCCTGGTCGACGACGGGGCCCGCCGGCGCTACGCGGACGCCGACCTGGCACTGGTCCAGGTGCGGTTCTCGGCCCTGCTGACGGCCGACGGCACCCCGGAACCGGTGGCCGGAGAACCCGAATGACGCCGTCGACCGGCGTGGTCCGGGACCGTGCCCGCGCCGCGGTGCTGCGCCAGTCGTCTGTCGGTCGGGGCGGCCACCGGGGCCTACGGCATCTCTTTCGGGGCCCTGGCCGTCGCCTCGGGACTGAGCGTGGCGCAGGCCGGCCGCCCTGAGCCTGCTGATGTTCACCGGTGGCTCGCAGTTCGCCTTCGTCGGCGTGGTCGGCGCCGGCGGCGGAGCGGCCTGGCTGCCGTCGCGGCGTCCGGCCTGCTCGGGGTGCGCAACGGCTTCTACGGGCTGCAGATGACCGCCCTGCTACGTCCGGACCGCGGCCCGCGCCGGCCGGTCGCCGCCCACCTGACCATCGACGAGTCCACCGCCGTCGGCGTCGGCCCAGGTGGCCGCCCACCCGCGGCCGCGACGACCTGGCGCGGCATCGGGTTCTGGACGACCGGCTGGGCGGTGTTCGTGCTCTGGAACCTGAGCACCCTGGTCGGCGCCGTGGTCGGTGACGCGCTCGGCGACCCGCGGCGGTACGGCCTGGACGCCGCGGCCGCCGCGGCCTTCCTGGCCCTGCTCTGGCCGCGGCTGGGGTCCGGTCGCACCCGGGCGGTGGCGCTGGTCGCGGGAGTGGTGGCACTGGTCCTGGTGCCCATCCGCCCCGGCCGGGGTCCCGGTGCTGGCCGCCGCCGTCGTCGCCCTGGTCGCGGGGTGGCGGTCATGACCGCCCAGGGGGCCGATGGGCAGCATGCGCCGGCTGGACGGCGCTGCTGGCCGCCTGCGGCCTGTGCTACGCTGCTGAAGCTGGCCGGCTACCTCGCCCCGGCGCAGTGGCTGGAGCGTCCCCGGGTGATGCGGATCGCCGGCCTGGTGACGGTGGCGCTGCTGTCGGCCCTGGTGGCGGTGCAGTCGTTCGCCGCCGGGCAGCGCCTGTCCCTGGACGCCCGGGTGGCCGCCCTCGCGGTCGCCGCCGTCCTGCTGTGGCGGCGAGCGCCGTTCATCGTGGTCGTGGTGGCCGGCGCCCTGGTGGCGGCCGTGCTGCGCGCGGTGACCGGCTGATCTGGCCTCGGTCGATCAGGCCTGCGGGTCGAGGTAGTTCTCGAGCCCCACGGTCAGGCCGGGACGGGTCGCCACCTGGCGCACGCCGAGCAGCACCCCGGGCATGAACGAGGCCCGGTCGAAGGAGTCGTGGCGCAGCGTCAGCAGCTCACCGGGCCCCCCGAGCAGACCTCCTCGTGCGCCACCAGACCGCGCAGCCGCACCGCGTGCACCCGCACCCCGTCGACGTCCGCGCCGCGGGCGCCGTCCAGGCCGGTGGCGGTGGCGTCCGGCGTCGGGCCCAGGCCGGCCCCCGCCCGCGCCGCCGCGATCACGTGCGCGGTGTGACGGGCGGTCCCGGAGGGCGCGTCGACCTTGTCCGGGTGGTGCAGCTCGACCACCTCGACGGACTCGTAGTGCGGGGCCGCCAGCGCGGCGAACCGCATCAGCAGCACCGCACCGAGCGCGAAGTTGGGCGCCACCAGGACCCCGACGTCCGAGGCCGCAGACCCGGCCGACCCGGCCGTCCCTGCCGCACGCTCGGCGAGGGCTGTCCGGACGACGTCCAGGTGCTCCTGCGTCCACCCGGTGGTGCCGACGACGGCGTGCACCCCGTGCCGGATGCAGGCCAGGGTGTGCTCGAGCACCACGTCGGGCACCGAGAACACCACCGCGACGTCGGCGTCCGCCAGCGCGTCCAGGTCGTCGCCCAGGTCGATCCGGCGGGCCGAGCTCGAGATCCTCGGCCGCCTCGACCGCGGCGCTCACCTGACGGCCCATGCGCCCCGAGGCGCCGATCACTGCGACCCGCACGGAGTCCTCCCGACGCTCGTTCCCGACAATGACCGCCGCCCGGCCGCCGGCCTAGACGGCGAAGCTGCGGTCGGGGTCGAACGGGCCGACCACGGCCAGACAGCGGGGCCGCTCGGCCAGCTCGAGCGCGAGCTGCTGCACGTCGGCGGCGGTCACGGCCCGCACCCTGGCCAGGGCGTCGTCCACCGTGACGTACTCGCCGTGCACCAGCTCGGCCTTGCCCAGCCGTGACATCCGCGAGCCGCTGTCCTCCAGGCCCAGCACCATGCCGCCGCAGATCTGGCCCGGGCCCGCTCGAGCTCGACGTCGGTGACGCCGTCGGCGGCCAGCTCGTCCAGGCCTGCTCCGAGCAGCCGCACCACCTCGTCGGTCTTGGCCGTCGTGCACCCGGCGTACAGGCCGAAGTAGCCCGAGTCGGAGTACCCCGAGGCGAAGGAGTAGACCGAGTAGGCCAGCCCGCGCCGTTCCCGCACCTCCTGGAACAGCCGGCTGCTCATGCCCCCGCCGAGGACGGCGTTCAGCACGGTCATGGTGTGACGCCGCGGGTCGGTGGCCGTCAGCCCGACGGTGCCCAGGATCACGTGGGCCTGCTCGATCTGGCGACGGACCACCAGCGTGCGCAGCTGCGGGGCGGCGAGGCCGCGGACACCGGGCCGGCGACGGCCGCTGGGGGCCGCCTGGGCCGCGGCGCCCCAGGGCGAGCAGTCCAGCTCGGTGACCACCAGCTCGCAGAGCCGGTCGTGGTCGACACCGCCGGCAGCGGTGACCACGAGGGTGGGCGGGGTGTAGTGCCGTCGGTAGTGGTCGACGATGTCGTCCCGGGTGGCGCCCAGGATCGTCGCCGGGGTGCCCCCGATCGGGCGGCCCAGCTCGTGGTCGGGCATCACCAGCTCGGCGAAGCGCTCGTGGACGACGTCGGAGGGGTCGTCCTCGTTCATCGCGAGCTCCTCGAGGATCACCCCGCGTTCGCTCTCGACGTCCTCAGGGGTCAACGACGCCGAGGTGACCATGTCGGTCAGCACGTCCAGGGCCAGCGGCAGGTCGTCGTCGAGCACCCGGGCGTAGTAGCAGGTGTGCTCCTTGCCGGTGACCGCGTTGGCCTCGCCACCGACCGCGTCGAAGGTCGAGGCGATGTCCATGGCGCTGCGGCGCCCGGTGCCCTTGAACAGCAGGTGCTCCAGGAAGTGGGTGGACCCCAGCTGCTCGGGGCTCTCGTCGCGGGAGCCCACCCCCACCCAGCAGCCGACCGTGGCCGACCGCAGGCCCGGAACGACCTCGGTCAGCACCCGCACCCCGCGCGGGCAGGACGGTACGGCGCACGAGTGCGCCGCCCGCCTGCCCGGCGAGGGTGGTGCCGGCCGGTGAGGCCGGTACCAGCGGTAACGGAATGGCCGTCACGTCAGGCGTTGACCTCGGCCGGCTCGCCCGCGAGGCCGCCACCGTCGGCGACTGCCTCGGCAGTGCCGTCCTCGTCGGCCATGACCGGCGCGAGCGACAGCTTGCCGCGCGGGTCGATCTCGCTGATCTGGACCTGGACCTTCTGGCCCACGGCGAGCACGTCCTCGACGTTCTCGACGCGCTTGCCCCCGACCATCTTGCGGATCTGCGAGATGTGCAGCAGACCGTCCTTGCCCGGCACCAGCGAGATGAAGGCGCCGAAGGTCGTGGTCTTGACCACGGTGCCCATGTAGCGCTCGCCGATCTCGGGCATGGTCGGGTTGGCGATCGCGTTGACCGCCGCCCGGGCGGCCTCGGCCGAGGGGCCGTCGGTCGCGCCGATGTAGACCGTGCCGTCGTCCTCGATGGAGATGTCGGCGCCGGTGTCGGCCTGGATCTGGTTGATCATCTTGCCCTTCGGGCCGATGACCTCGCCGATCTTGTCGATCGGCACCTGGACCGTGATGACCCGCGGGGCGAACGGCGACATCTCGTCCGGGCGGTCGATGGCCTCGGCCATGACGTCCAGGATGTGCAGCCGCGCGTCACGGGCCTGGGTCAGCGCCCCGGCAAGGACCGACGCGGGGATGCCGTCGAGCTTGGTGTCGAGCTGGATCGCGGTGACGAACTCCTTGGTGCCGGCGACCTTGAAGTCCATGTCGCCGAAGGCGTCCTCGGCGCCGAGGATGTCGGTCAGTGCGGCGTACTCGACCTGCCCGTCCACGGTGTCGCTGACCAGGCCCATGGCGATGCCGGCGACCGGGGCGCGCAGCGGCACCCCGGCGTTGAGCAGGGCCAGCGTCGAGGCGCAGACCGAACCCATGGACGTCGAGCCGTTGGAGCTCAACGCCTCGCTGACCTGGCGGATCGCGTAGGGGAACTCCTCGCGGGTGGGCAGCACCGGCATCAGGGCGCGCTCGGCGAGCGCACCGTGGCCGATCTCGCGGCGCTTGGGCGAACCCACGCGGCCGGTCTCGCCCGTGCTGTACGGCGGGAAGTTGTAGTTGTGCATGTAGCGCTTGCGGGTCTCCGGGCCGAGGGAGTCGATCTGCTGCTCCATGCGCAGCATGTTCAGCGTGGTGATGCCCATGATCTGGGTCTCGCCCCGCTCGAACAGCGCCGAGCCGTGCACCCGCGGCACCACGTCGACCTCGGCGGACAGCTGGCGGATGTCGGCCAGGCCCCGCCCGTCGATGCGCACCTTGTCACGCAGGATCCGCTGCCGGACCAGCTTCTTGGTGACCGAGCGGTAGGCGGCCGAGAGCTCCTTGTCGCGGCCCTCGAACGCCCCGGCCAGGCTCGCCTTCATGGCGTCCTTGACGGCGTCGATCCGGCTCTCGCGCTCCTGCTTGCCGACGATCGTCATGGCCTGGGCCAGGTCGTCGGTGACGGCGGCCGAGACCGCCGCGAAGGCGTCGTCGGCGTAGTCGGGGAACAGCGGGAACTCACCGGTCGGCTTGGCGGCCGCCGCGGCGACCGTCTTCTGGGCCGCCACCAACGAGGCGATGAACGGTTTGGCCGCCTCGAGCCCGGCGGCGACGATCTCCTCGGTCGGGGCCCCGGCCCCGGCCTGGATCAGCTCCCAGGCGGCGTCGGTGGCCTCGGCCTCGACCATCATGATCGCGACGTCCTCGGTGCCGTCGGCGGCGGTGACGACCCGGCCGGCGACGACCATGTCGAAGACGGCGCGCTCGAGCTCGCTGTGACGCGGGAACGCCACCCACTGGCCCTCGATCAGCGCGACGCGGACGCCGCCGATCGGGCCCGAGAACGGCAGCCCGGCGAGCTGGGTCGACATCGAGGCGCCGTTGATGGCGACGACGTCGTACAGGTCGTCCGGGTTGAGCGAGAGCACGGTCACGACGACCTGGATCTCGTTGCGCAGGCCCTTGACGAAAGACGGCCGCAGCGGCCGGTCGATCAGGCGGCAGGTCAGGATCGCGTCGGTGCTGGGACGACCCTCGCGGCGGAAGAACGAGCCGGGGATGCGACCCGCGGCGTACATCCGCTCCTCGACGTCGACGGTCAGCGGGAAGAAGTCGAACTGCTCCTTGGGCGAGCGGCCGGCCGTCGTGGTCGACAGCAGCATGCTCTCGCCGTCCAGGAAGACGGACGCCGAGCCGCCGGCCTGGCGGGCCAGGCGTCCGGTCTCGAAGCGGATGGTGCGCTTGCCGAAGCTGCCGTTGTCGATGACAGCCTCGGCGAAGGTGATCTCGGGACCCTCCATGGGGGGTTGCCTTTCCGTGTGTTTGCTCACGCGGCGGCGAACCCTGGCGGGATGGTCCGGTCTTCGATCGAGGCCCTCGGGCTGCCGTGGGCGAGGAGTCTCGCGCCGTCCGGCCCGTTCCCGGGAGCCACTACCGAGGACCGGGCGCTCGGCATCCGGCGCCGCGTCGGTGGGTGTGACAGGTGGTGCTCGTCGATCGGTTCCCCGATCGTGGTCGTGCTGGTCGATCGTGTCGCATCCTGACCTGGTGGGCGACCAGCCGTTGCGGGCGTGTCGCCGACCCGGTCGGCATGCGACTGGCCGCGGCCCCCAGACGGGGACCGCGGCCGGAAGGTCAACGACGCAGGCCGAGCCGCTCGATCAGCGAGCGGTAGCGACCGATGTCGGTGCGCTGCAGGTACTGCAGCAGCCGGCGGCGCTGACCGACCAGGATCAGCAGGCCACGACGGCTGTGGTGGTCGTGCTTGTGGGTCTTCAGGTGCTCGGTCAGGTCCTTGATGCGGGTGGTGAGCATCGCGACCTGGACCTCGGGAGAGCCCGTGTCGTTCTCGCCGGTCGCGAACTCTGCCATGATCTTCTGCTTGCTGGCGGCGTCGAGTGCCACACGTGCTCCTTCGGTGTCGTTGCGCGGCGCACCGGGGCAGGTTCACCCGGGCTCTATGAGGTCCGCGGCCGATCTGACGGCGTGCCCACGGTACCAGTGCCGCAGGTCAGCGACCGAATCGTCCCCGGCCGGTCTGCGCTCCCACGCGGCAGCGGTCCCTGTCGCAGCCCTGGTCAGCGACCGCTGCGGGCTGCCGGCGGGACCGGGACGCCGAGCAGGTCGTGGCACTGGGCGACGTCCTGGGCCATCTGCACCAGCAACGGCTCGATGCCCTCGAAGCGCAGCGTCGGGCGCAGCCGGGCCACGAACTCCACTCCCACCTGCTCGCCGTACAGGTCGAGGTCGGTGCGGTCGAGCACGTACGACTCCACGCGACGCTGATGGCCGTCGAACGTCGGGTTGGTGCCGATCGAGATCGCGGCGGGCAGCCGGTCGCCGTCCGCGCGCAGCAGCCAGCCGGCGTAGACCCCGTCGGCCGGCACCATGCCCTCGGAGTCCTGGCTGAGGTTCGCGGTCGGGTAGCCCAGCTCCCGTCCCCGGTGGTCGCCGTGGACCACCGTCGCGCTCACCCGGTGGGGACGGCCCAGCACCTCGGCGGCCCCGGCCACGTCGCCGGCCGCGAGCAGCTCGCGCACGGCCGTCGACGACCAGCGCCCACCGGCGCGGTGCGGGTGGTGGTCCGGTCCGGTCTCGGTCCCCACCACCGGGACGGCGCCGTCGGCTGCTCCGGCTCCGTCGGCCGGCCCAGCTCCGACCCCGACCCCGAGGTCCTCGACGGTGAGCACCTCGAACCCGTGCTCGGCGCCCGCCGCGCGCAGGGTGTCGAGGTCGCCGCTGTTGCGATGCCCGAAACGGGTGTCCCGCCCGACGACGACGGCGGCCGCGTGCAGGGCCGAGACGAGCACGTCGGTGACGAACCGCTCGGGGCTCCACTGGGCCAGCTCGCGGGTGAAGGGCAGCACCAGGACGGCGTCCAGGCCGGTCTCGGCGAGCAGGTCGAGGCGGTGGGCGAGCCCGCACAGCGCCGCCGGCGCCCGGTCGGGGTACAGCACCGCCAGCGGGTGCGGGTCGAACGTGACGGCCACGGCGGTGGCGCCCCGGGCGTGGGCCACCTCGACGAGGCGCCGCAGCACGGCCTGGTGCCCGCGGTGGACGCCGTCGAAGTTGCCGATCGTCACCACGCCGGGACCGAGATCGGTCGGGACTGCGGACAGCTCGTTCCAACGGTGCACGCCCCTACTGTGCCAGCCACGGCGGCGGACGCGCGCATCCCGACCCGCGTCGGCCTCACTCCCCCCGCGAGAGCACCCGCAGACCGAGGTGCTCCGCCAGCTGGGGGGCCAGGTCGACCAGCTGCACCGGGTCGATGGTGGCGCCCTTGAGCGCCCCCAGGCCGCGGCTGAGGCCGAGCACGCTCCCGCGCAGGTCGACCCGCTTCAGCGTGGCCCCAGTCAGGTCGAGCCGTTCGACCCGACAGCCCTGCAGCCGCACGTCCTCGAGAGTGGCCCCTGCCAGGTCGACGTCGCGCAGCACGCAGTCGGTGAACGTGACCTGGCGCAGCTGGGCGGTTCGCAGGTTGACCGAGTCGAGGACGACGCCTTCGAGGGTGACCCGGTGCATCCGCAGCCCGAACAGCTCGACGCCGGCCATCGCCACCTGGCGCAGGGACAGCTCGGCCATCGTCGAGCGGGCCGCACGGACGCCGACCAAGCGGGTCCCGGTGATCTCGCCGCCGCTCCATCGGGTGGCTTCGAGGTCGGTCGCCGTCCAGCTGCCGCGGATGACGGTGCAGTCGACGAAACGGGTGTCCCCCGCCTCGATGTCATCGAGGACGAGGTCCTGGAACTCGCACCCCTCGTTCAGCTCGCTCGGTGCGAAGGTCGAAGCCGGCTCCTGCACGACACCTCCAGTCAGCGGTCGCCCTCGATCACCCGGCCGTCCCCGACCATGTGCGAGGAACAGTCCTTGCCGGCCCGCAGGCAGCGCTCGGTCCAGGTGAGCTTGAGCTGGGAGTCCCAGCCGTCGAACCAGTCCCCGTGGATGGAGTATCCACCCGGCTTCGAGGTGTCGTAGCTGTCCGAGGACAGGCGCCAGGCACTCGGGTCCGACCCGGCAGCCACTCGGTAGAGCACGGTGTACGACACCTGCGGCACCGTCACCGGGTGACCTCGCGGCGCCACCGACGTCGTCGGGAGCTGAGGTAGCGCGAGACCATCACTCGGCGCACATAGCCTTCCGGACTCGCCCCCGCACTGATGCGGCGCCACCTGGGCCACACCTCGGCCAGCGCCGACTGCAACAGGTCCTCGGCGGCGGCGTTGTCACCGGTCAGCAGCCAACCGACGCGCAGCAGCGCGACCGAACGCGCCGTGACGAACTCGGCGAAACCGTCCGGCGTTGCGCTCACTCGGAAACCTGCAGGGGTGATGACATCTCACTCAGTCAAACGCCTCGGACCCGCACAAAGGTAAACACGCCCCGAAGATCTCTTCGTCGGGCAGCCTTCCTCGCCCGAACGCCCACCAGACGAGCTGGGGCTCAGCGGGCCCCGAACACCACCGACGGGCGGGCCCATTCGGCGTCGCAGGTCAGCACCGCCACGAGCTCGCCGTGCGGCGCCAGGGCTGCGACGTCACCGCTCTGCCCGGCGACCGGGGCGACCCGCCGGCCGTGCAGCACGGCCTGGACCTCCTCGTCGGTGAGGTGGCGGGTGGGCAACAGCCCACCGGCTGCCTCGGCGATCGGCAGCACCGAGAAGGTCTCCTCCAGCTGCGCCAGGGTGCGGGCGCACGCCAGGGAGTAGGGGCCCACCGCGGTTCGTCGCAGTACCGTCAGGTGGCCGCCGACCCCGAGGGCGACACCCAGGTCACGGGCCAGGGCCCTGATGTAGGTGCCGGTCGAGCACGAGACCTCGACGTCCAGGTCGAGCACCGGCACCCCCTCGGCGAGGCCGGCCCGCCGGTCCAGCACGTCGAACCGGTACACCTGGACGGCGCGAGCCGCGAGCTCGACCTGCTCCCCCGCGCGCACCCGGGCATAGGCCCGCCGGCCGTCTACCTTGATCGCACTGACGGAGCTGGGCACCTGCTCGATCGCCCCGGTCAGGGCCAGCACGCCGGCATCGACGCCGTCCTGGCTGACGTCGTCGGTCCCAAGGCGGGCGGTGACCTCACCCTCGGCGTCGTCGGTCACGGTGGCCACCCCCAACCGGATGGTGGCGGCGTAGGTCTTGTCGGCCCCGACCAGATAGGTCAGCAGCCGGGTGGCCCGCTCGACGCCCAGGACGAGCACCCCGGTGGCCATCGGGTCGAGGGTGCCGGCGTGGCCCACCTTGCGGGTACCCGCCAGCCGCCGCACCCGGGCGACGACGTCGTGGGAGGTGAGTCCGGCGGGCTTGTCGACGACGACGAGCCCGTCCGAGCTCACCGTCATGCCGAGCTCACCGTCATGCCGAGCTCACCGTCATGCCGAGCTCACTGTCATGCCGAGGCGCCGCCCACCGGTGCATCCGCCTCGACGGCGACGGAGCCCTCGCCGGCGGAGGCCTCCTCGCCGTCCTCGTCGTCGTGGCGGTAGGGGTCGGGGTCGCCGGCGTAGACGGCGGAGGCGGCCAGCTGGGCGACCCCGGCGTCGTGCTCGGCGGCGGCGCGCAGCAGCTCCTCGATGTGGGCGGCGTTCTCGGGGATCGCGTCCGCGATGAACTCCAGGGTCGGGGTCAGCCGGGTGCCGGTGCGACGGCCGACCTCCGAGCGCAGCACTCCCTTGGCGCTCTCGAGCGCGGCCGCGGTGTCGGCCAGGGCCTGGGCGTCGCCGAAGACCGTGTAGAAGATCGTGGCGTGCTGCAGGTCGCCGGTCACCCGGGTGTCGGTGACGGTGACGAACCCCAACCGGGGGTCCTTGATCCGCTTCTCGAGCGCCTCGGCGACGACCTCGTGGATGCGGTCGGCCATCTTGCGGGCCCGTGCCGTGTCAGTCATGACCTCTCCTCGGGGCGATCGGCGGGACGGGGTGCAGTCTCTCAGTCATCATCGTCGTCCCACACCCGGCTTCTGGCCGACAGCAGCTCGACCTCGGGTCGAGCGGCCACAGCCCGCTCACACGCCTCGAGCACCTCGCGGCAGTGACCGGTCTCGGCCGCCACCACCACCACGCTCACCTCGGCGCGTCGGTGCAGGTCGAGGTGACCGGTCTCGGCGACCGCCACCTCGAACCGCTTGCGCAGCTCGGCCACCAGCGGCCGCACCACACCCCGCTTCTGCTTCAGCGAGTGCACGTCCCCCAGCAGCAGGTCCAGCCGCAGACTCCCGATGTACATGTCCCGCCGATGTCGCCCGGCACAGCGCTAGAAGCCCTCCCCGATCGCTCACGCGACGTCCGTGAGGCGGGCGAGGGCAGGAGAAGGAGGTGAGGGGGTGGGGCATGGCCGGCCGGACGTCAGGCGCAGCCAGTCCAAGGGCCATGCCCCGCCCCCTCACCGGGCAGAACCTACGAGCGAGGCTTCTCCCGCATCTCGTACGTCTCGATGACGTCGTCCACCTGGATGTCGTTGAACGACCCGAGCCCGATACCGCACTCGTAGCCCTCACGCACCTCGGTGGCGTCGTCCTTGAACCGCTTGAGCGAGTCGATCGCCAGGTTCTGCGCCACCACGGTGCCGCCGCGGAGCAGGCGGGCCTTGGTGTTGCGGCGGATCTCGCCGGAGCGGACGAGGCAGCCCGCGATGTTGCCGAACTTGCTCGACCGGAACACCTCGCGCACCTCGGCGGTGCCGAGCTGAGCCTCCTCGTACTCCGGCTTGAGCATGCCCTTCAGGGCCGCCTCGACGTCCTCGATCGCCTGGTAGATGACCGAGTAGTAGCGGATGTCGACGCCTTCACGGTCGGCCATCTCGGTGACTCGCTCGGCCGGCTTGACGTTGAACCCGAGGATGACGGCGTTGTCGACCGTCGCCAGGTTGACGTCGTTCTGCGTGATCGCACCGACCCCGCGGTGGATCACCTGCAGGTCCACCTGCTCGTCCACCTCGATCTTGAGCAGCGCGTCCTCGAGGGCCTCGACCGAACCGGACACGTCGCCCTTGAGGATGAGGTTGAGGGTCTGCACCTTGCCCTGCTCGAGGGCCTTGGTGAAGTCCTCGAGGCTGATGCGCTTGCGACGACGAGCCAGGTTGGCGGCCCGCTCGACAGCCTCACGCTTCTCGGCGATCTGGCGTGCAGTGCGATCGTCCGGGGCCACCAGGAAGGTGTCACCGGCACGGGGCACCGAGGTCAGACCGAGCACCTGCACCGGACGCGACGGCAGCGCGACGTCCATGGGCTCGCCGTTCTCGTCGAGCATGGCCCGCACCCGGCCGTAGGCGGTACCCGCCACGATCGAGTCGCCGACCGCCAGGGTGCCGGACTGCACCAGCACCGTCGCGACCGGGCCGCGGCCCTTGTCGAGGCTGGCCTCGATGGCGACACCGCGGGCGTCCTTGTCCGGGTTGGCGGTCAGCTCGAGCGCCGCGTCGGCGGTCAGCAGGATCGCCGCGAGCAGCTTGTCGATGTTGAGCCGCTGCTTCGCCGAGACGTCGACGAACATCGTGTCGCCGCCGTACTCCTCGGCCACCAAGTGGTACTCGGTGAGCTGCTGGCGGATCTTGTCGGGGTTGGCCCCCTCCTTGTCCACCTTGTTCACCGCGACCACGATCGGCACTCCGGCAGCCTGGGCGTGGTTGAGCGCCTCGATCGTCTGCGGCATGACGCCGTCGTCAGCGGCCACCACCAGGACGGCGATGTCGGTCGACCTTGGCGCCACGGGCACGCATCGCGGTGAAGGCCTCGTGGCCCGGGGTGTCGATGAACGTGATCGCCCGGTCGACACCGTCGTGCTCGAAGTGCACCTGGTAGGCGCCGATGTGCTGGGTGATGCCACCGGCCTCACCGGCGACCACGTTGGCCGAGCGGATCGCGTCCAGCATCTTGGTCTTGCCGTGGTCGACGTGACCCATGATCGTGACGACCGGGGGTCGCGGCTCGAGGAACTCCTCGTCGCCCTCGGCCTCGCCCTCGATGTCGATCGAGAAGCCCTCGAGCAGCTCGCGGTCCTCCTCCTCGGGCGAGACGATCTGGATGTCGTAGCCGAGCTCGGTGCCGATCAGCGCGAACGTGTCCTCGTCGAGGGACTGGGTCGCCGTGGCCATCTCACCGAGGTGGATGAGCACGGTCACCAGGCTCGCCGGGTTGGCGTTGATCTTGTCGGCGAAGTCGGTCAGCGAGGCGCCGCGACGCAGCCTGATCAGCGTCGAGCCGTCACCACGGGGAACCGAGACGCCACCGGCGATCGGAGCCTGCATGTTGTCGAACTCTTGACGCTTCTGCCGCTTGGACTTCTTGACCCGACCGGGACGACCGCCGCGGCCGAAGGCACCCTGGGTGCCCCCACGCCCGGCGCCGCCGGACTTGCCGCCGAAGCCGCCACGACCCGCGGGACCGCCGGGGCCACCCGGACCGCCGGGGCCACCGGGGCCACCAGGACCGCCGCCGGGACGACCGCCGAAGCCGCCGCCACCACCGCCGCCACCACCGGGACGACCCGGGGCGCCGCCACGACTGGGGGCACCGGTGCGACCCGGACCACCGCCGGGACCGCCTGGGCCACCGCCGGGGCCGTTGGGACGGCCGACCGCCGACCGACCGGGCATCATGCCCGGGTTCGGACGGGGGCCACCCGGACGAGGACCGCCGGGACGCTCACCCGTGCTCGGCGCCGTGCTGGGGCCGGGACCGGCCGCGGGGGCGACGGACCCGGGGGCCGGCGCCGGGCGCTGGCCGGGACGCGGCATGCCCTGGCTCGGAGCGAACGGGTTGTTGCCCGGGCGCGGGCCGCCGGCACGCGGCATGCCCTGGCTCGGGGCGAAAGGGTTGTTGCCCGGGCGCGGGGCCCCGGGCCTGGGGGCGCCCGAGGCGGCGCGACCGTCGTCGTCCCCGTGGACGTCGGTGACGGTCTCCTCGACCGGGGTCACGACCTCCGCGGGCACCTGACGGGGGGCCGGCCGCGGGCCGGGGGCTGCTGCGGCCGCAGCGGCAACGACCGGTTCGGCCGGCGCGGCGGGCGCGACCGGAGCGGCGGCCACGACAGGTTCCACGGCCTCCGCCACCACCGGTGCGGCGGCGGGCTTGGGGGCCGCCGGTGCGGCGGATCGCGCCGGCTTGGGGGCGGCCGGTGCGGCAGCTGCCGGCGGCGCGCTCGCGGCGAGCTTCTCGCGAAGCCGGCGGACGACGGGTGGTTCGACGGTGGAGGAGGCCGAGCGCACGAACTCGCCCATCTCCTGCAGCGTGCTCATGACCAGCTTGCTCTCGACCCCGAGCTCTTTGGCGAGCTCGTAGACCCGGACCTTTGCCACGGTTCTCCTGTCTCGGTCCGGGCCGGACAGGCGCGGACCATCGTTACTGCTGGGCGGTACTCATTGCTGGCTGCTCATCGAGTGCTCATCAGCTTCTGACCCGCTTCCGGCTCGGACGGTGCTTGGTTGACGGTGCTGCGTTGACGGTGCTGCCCTGCGTGACTCTCGTTCGGTGGTGCCGTGCCACTCGCCAGTGCCTGTCGCACCGGGCCGAGCGCCAGGGACCCCGTGCGGCGGAAGGCCCGCGGGAAGGCAGCTCGACGTTCGGCAAGGGCCAGGCACTCGGGGGCGGGGTGCAACCAGGCACCTCGTCCCGCCCTGACCTGGTCGGGATCGAGGACGACGGACATCTGACCATCGTCCTGCGACACGACCAGCCGTAGCAGCGCTGACCGGCGATCACGGCCCCGACATCCGACGCACATCCGCGAACGCTGCCGTGGCTGCGTCGCGACGAGCGAGGAGGAGGAGTTCGCATCACCGGTCCCGCCCAGTCTACCCCCGCGACGAGGGCTGTCGTTGCGCCCCGTCACCGAACCGGTTCGGTGTCGGGGTGGATGTCGATACGCCACCCGGTCAGCTTGGCGGCCAGCCGGGCGTTCTGACCCTCCTTGCCGATGGCCAACGACAGCTGGTAGTCGGGGACCACCACCCGGATGCTGCGCCCCGCCTCGTCGACGACCGTGGCCTGGCTCACCTTGGCCGGCGACAGCGCCGCCGCGACGAACCGGGTCGGCTCGTCGCTGTAGTCGACGATGTCGATCTTCTCGCCGTGCAGCTCGGTGACCACGGCCCGCACCCGCTGCCCCATCGGCCCGATGCAGGCACCCTTGGCGTTGACCCCCGGCACCGAGGTGCGGACGGCGATCTTGGTGCGGTGACCGGCCTCGCGGGCCAGCGCGACGATCTCGACGGTGCCGTCGGCGATCTCGGGCACCTCGAGGGCGAAGAGCCGTCGCACCAGGTTGGGGTGGGTGCGCGAGACGGTGACGGCAGGGCCCTTCGGGCCCTTGCGGGCGGCCACCACGTAGCACCGCAACCGGATGCCGTGGGTGTACTGCTCGCCGGGCACCTGCTCGGCCGGCGGCAGCAGCGCCTCGACCGTCCCCAGGTGCACGTGGACCATCGCGGGATCCGGGCCCTGGTGCACGACCCCGGAGACCACGTCCCCCTCGAGCTCGGTGAACTCACCCAGCACCTGCTCGTCCTCGACGTCCCGCAGCTTCTGCATGATCGTCTGGCGGGCGGTGGCAGCGGCCACCCGCCCGAACCCCTCGGGGGTGTCGTCGAACTCGCGCAGCACCGCCCCGGCCTCGTCGAGCTCGGCGGCCCAAACGGTCACGTGCCCGTTCTCGCGCTCCAGGTGCACCCGGGCCCGCGGGTGGGCTCCCTCGGTGTGGTGGTAGGCCTGCAACATGGCCTGCTCGATGGTGCGGACGAGGACGTCGAAGGAGACTTCCTTGTCACGGGCCAGACCCCGCAGCGCCGCCAGGTCGATGTCCATCAGTCCTCCACCTGGTCGGGACCGCTCGGGTCACCGAACTCCACCTGAACCCTGCCGACCTTGAGGTCGGCCCAGGCCAGCACCCGGTCGCCGAGGGTGATGCCGGTATCGTCCACCGCGGTCAGTCGGTCCTCGTACCTGGTGCCATCCGTCGCGGTCACCTGCACCAGGCGCTTGCGGGCGCGCAGCCAGTGCCGCCGCTCGGTCAGCGGCCGGTCGGTCCCGGGCGAGGACACCTCGAGCACGTACGGCTGCTCCCCCATCACGTTGCTCTCGTCGAGGGCGGCCGAGACCTGCTGCGAGGCGGCGGCGACGGCGTCCATGGGCACCCCGCCGTCGGCGTCCTCGGGCAGGTCGACGTCGATGCGCAGCAGCCGCCGCCGTCCTGCCGCCGTCAGGCTGAGGCCGTCCAGGACCAGCCCCGCCCGGGCGACGGCCACCTCGGCGACCCGCCGCACGTCGTCGGCCTGTGGCGCCGCCATGACCTGCTCCTTCGTGGGACCGCGTGACATATCGAGCCCGCTGACGACCGATGCCGGCAGCGAACTCGCGGGATGGGCACCAGCCTACTCGGCTGCGGCTCGCCGTCCGCCGTCGCGATCCGACCACGGCCACCCGTGCGATCATCCACAGGTGTCAAGACCGCCCGACCGCCGCACTGTGCTGCGGTGGGGGGCCGCGGCCGCCCTGGTGCTGGGTGCCCCGTCGGCCGCCGCCGGCTGCACCCGTGGACAGGGCTCGCCCAGCCCGGTCGACCAGCAGCGAGAACGGGACGACGCGGCGCGGGCCCGCGCGATCGCCCGGAGCCAGGCCCTGCTGACCGCCACCCAGCAGCTGCACGGAACCGTCGCCGCGGTCACCGCCCTGCTGACGGCGGCCCCGGCGATCCACCGGGCGCACCTGCAGGCGCTGGCCGGTGGCACCGTCGCCTCGGCGCCACCCTCCATGACGTCCCCGTCGGCTGCGGCCGCAGCCGGGTCCGCGTCCGGGTCCGCGTCGGGCTCCGGGGTGTCGGCCGCCACCCCCGCCCCTGCCACCGCCGCCACCCTGGTGGCCCTGACCAGCGCCACGGTGGCGGCCAACCTGACCGAGGTGGCCGCGGTCTCACCTACCCTGGCGCAGCTGCTGGCCCAGGTCGCCGCGGCGCAGGCCGAGCTGGCCGACCGGTTCGCCCTCGCGGCGGCTCTGCCGCTGCCGGCCACCACCCCCGGCACGCTGGTGACCCCTCCCGAGACCCCGGACGGCGTCGAGCCCTCGGGGTCGGCCACCCCGGGCCCGACGTCCGGCGGTGCGACGTCCCGCGGTGCGACGTCCGGCGGGGCCTCGCCGACCGGCCCGGTCGGCCGGACCCAGGCCCTGGTGACCCTGGTGGGGGCCGAACAGGGCCTCGACTACGTCTACGGCGTGCTGGCCTCGCGCGCCGACGCCGGCACCGCCGCCCGGATCGCGACCGCGTGGACGGCGCACCGTCGCCGTCTGGCGGTCCTGTCCGCCCAGCTGCGTGCCGTGGGTTCGGCGGTGCCCGCGGCCCCCGCCGGGTACGACCTGGGCGAACCACCGGCCGGCGAGGCGGCTGTCCTCGACCTGGCGGCGACCGCCGAGAACGGCTGCACCGGAGTCGTCCTGGCGTTGGTCGCCCGCACCGAGGGAGCCCTACGCACCCAGCTGGCCAGCGAGGCGGTCGCCCAGGCCCGCCGGGCCCGCGCCTGGCAGCCGAGGCCGCGGCCGTTCCCCGGCTCCGCCGCCTGACCGAGCGCTCAGCCCCGCCAGGAGTCGACGATCGTCAGCACGTCGAGCAGGCGCTGGGCGACGCCGTCCGGGTGCACCTCCACCGGCACGGCCTGCGCCGGCGGAATGTCGGAGTGCGGCACCAGGATCGCCCGCAGACCGGCCTGCTGGGCACCGTGGACGTCCTCGAACGGGCGGTCGCCGACGTAGACGCAGGACGACAGGTCGTCCACCCCGACCGCGGCGGCAGCCGCGACGAAGGACTCCCGGTGCGGCTTGGCGTGGGCGATCTCGGAGGTGTAGACGGCGCCGTCGAGCAGGTCGTGCACACCGTCGCGGACGAAGATCCGCTCGTGGTAGTCGCGCGACCAGATCGTGTTCGACAGCACCCCCACCTTGATGCCGCGCTCCCGCAGCCCGGTGAACAGCGGCAGCACGTCGGGGTCGGTGAAGGTGTGCGGCTCCCAGAACTCCTCGTAGGCGCTCTGGGCGGCGTCGTGACCCGGGTGGTCGGTGTCGACCCCGGCATCCGCCAGCACCTCGGCCAGGCGGGCGCTGGCGCCGCCCTGCCGGATCCGGGCCCAAGCCACGGTCTCGGCGGCCAGGATCCGTTCGGCCAGGGGTGCTGCCTCGTGCGGGTGCGGGGCGTACTGCTCGGCGTAGGCGTGCCATTGGGCGGCCAGGTCCACGGTGTGCCACGGGGTGAGGGTGCCACCCCAGTCGAAGATCACCGCGGAGACGGCGGGCCACCCCATTCAGCCACGCACCAGGGCGACCAGGTGCGCCGCCGCCTCACCCGCGGGCACGTCGGTGCGCTCCCCGGACCTGCGGTCCCTGACCTCGACCGTGCCCTCGGCCAGACCCTTGCCCACCACCACGATGGTGGGCACCCCGACCAGCTCGGCGTCCTTGAACTTGACCCCCGGCGAGACCTTGGGGCGGTCGTCGAGCAGCACCCGGACGCCGGCGTCCTCGAGCTCGGCCGACAGCCGTTCGGCGAAGGCGAGGACCGCCTCGTCCTTGCCCGTGGCCATCACGTGGACGTCGGCGGGCGCCACCTCGCGGGGCCAGCACATGCCCAGCTCGTCGTAGGTCGACTCGACGATCGCCGCGACGGCCCGCGAGACCCCGATCCCGTAGGAGCCCATGGTCACGGTGACCAGCTTGCCGTTCTCGTCCAGCACCTGCAGCCCCAGGGAGTCGGCGTACTTGCGCCCCAGCTGGAAGATGTGGCCGATCTCGATCCCCCGGGCCATCGCCAGCGGCTGCCCGCACCGGGGGCAGGCGTCGCCCTCGCGCACCTCGGCCGCCTCGACGACCCCGTCGCCGCTGAAGTCACGACCGGCGACCAGGTCGAACACGTGACGGCCGGGCTCGTCGGCGCCGGTGATCCAGGCGGTGCCGGGCACCACCCGGGGGTCGAGCAGGTAGCGGATGCCGCTGGCGTTCTTCTCGCCGAGCACCCCGGGGCCGATGTAGCCCTTCACCAGGCTCGGAGCCAGGGCGAAGTCGGCCTCGGTGAAGGCGTCGACCACGGCCGGCGACACTGCGGCTTCGAGCCGCTTGAGGTCGACCTCGCGGTCACCGGGCAGGCCGACGCACAGGGGCTCCCGGGTGCCGTCCGGGTGCACCAGCGTGACCACCACGTTCTTGAGGGTGTCCGCGGCGGTCCAGGCCCGGCTCGGGTGGGGGTGGCGCTCGTTGGCGACCGCGACCAGGGTCTCGATGGTGGGCGTGTCGGGGGTGTCCTCGACGTGGGCGGCCGGCACGTCGTCCCCGTTGCGGGCGGGGGGCACCGGGGTGGTGACGGCCTCGGTGTTGGCGGCGTAGTCGCAGCTGGTGCAGCGCACGAAGGTGTCCTCGCCGACCTCGGTCGGCTGCAGGAACTCCTCGCTCTTGCTGCCGCCCATGGCTCCCGACATCGCCGAGACGATGACGTACTCCAGGCCCAGCCGGTCGAAGGTCTTGATGTAGGCGTCGCGGTGCTTGCCGTACGAGACCTCCAGACCGGCGTCGTCGACGTCGAAGGAGTAGGAGTCCTTCATGACGAACTCGCGCCCGCGCAGGATGCCGGCACGCGGGCGGGCCTCGTCCCGATACTTGATCTGGATCTGGTAGATCGACAGCGGCAGGTCCTTGTACGAGGAGTACAGGTCCTTGACCAGCAGGGTGAACATCTCCTCGTGGGTGGGGCCCAGCAGCATGTCGTTGCCCCGGCGGTCCTTGAGGCGGAAGAGGTTGTCGCCGTACTCGGTCCAGCGGTGGGTGGCCTCGTAGGGCTCCCGGGGCAGCAGGGCCGGGAAGTGCACCTCCTGGAAGCCCGCGGCGTCCATCTCCTCGCGCACCACGCGCTCGACGTTGCGGTACACCAGGTAGCCCAGCGGCAGCCACGAGTAGATGCCGGGCGCGGCCCGGCGGACGTAGCCGGCCCGCACCAGCAGCCGGTGGCTCGGTACCTCGGCGTCCGCGGGGTCGTCACGCAAGGTGCGCAGGAACAGCGTCGACATCCGCAACAGCACGCCGGTCTCCAGGGGTAGTGGTCTCGTGGGTGGGAGCGCCCACACGGCGGTGGCGACCCCCGGTGAGGATATCGGCGCGGCGGGTGGGGCCTCGACGCAGTTACCGCCGACGAGTGCCACCGACGGCAGCGGCGCCCACGCTGACGTCGTGCTGATGTGGTCCTGAGGTCATGACCGCAGGCTCGGCACATGTTGATCCGGACCCCCGAGTCGTGGCCGGTGCCCCTGGTCGCCGTCCTCGCGATGACCGCGCTCGCCACCCTCGACCTGCTCGGTGCCCTCGCCGCCAAGGAGGCGGTCGTGCACCGCTCACCCGTGGCGGCCGGCGCGGGCCTGGTCGCCTTCGTGCTGCTGTTCTGGGTGTACGCCTCGAGCCTGCAGTACGCGGAGCTGGCTGCCGTGACCTTCGGCTGGATCGTGATCCTGCAGGTGGGCGTGCTGCTGCTCGACCACTACCGCTACGGCACCCGGATGTCGGCCGGCGCCTGGGCGGCCGTGGTGGTGATCCTGGCGGCCCAGGCGTACCTCCTCGCCGACTCGGCCGCGAGTGACGAGGCTCACCGCGAGGCTCAGAAGAGCACGGTCGCGAAGGTGCCCACCTGACGGAAGCCCACCCGGTGGTAGGCGGCCAGCGCCCGGGTGTTGTAGGAGTTGACGTAGAGCGAGGCGACCGGTGCGTACTGCTGCCGGATCACCTCGACCACGGCGGCCATCCCGGGCGCCGCCAGGCCCTGCCCCCGGCGCTCCGGCGCCACCCATACGCCTTGGATCTGCACCACCTGGTCGGTGACCGAGCCCAGCTCGGCCTTGAACACCACCTGCGGGCCGGCGGGGGTGCGCTCGATGCGCACCAGGGACCGGCCCGAGGCCACCAGCACCCCCACCTGGGAGCGGTACACCGAGGCTCCCCCGGCCTGGTTGGGCGAGTAGCCCACCTCCTCGGTGAACATCGCGATGCAGGCGGGCAGCACGAGGTCGGTCTCGAGCGGTTCGCTGCGCCGCACCAGCGGGTCGGCCGCCACCGCGGGCGGGCCGCCCAGGGCGAGGACCGGCTGGTCGGCACGGACGTCGCGGGCCGGCCCCCAGGCGTCCGCCAGGCGTGCCCACAGGGCATGGACGGCGTCCGCCGGGCCTACGATCGACGAGCACTGCCGACCCTGTCGGCGGGCCCGGGCGGCGAAGGCGTCGATCGCCTCAGGGCCTGCCTGCACCGGCACCAGGTTGGCCCCCGACCAGCAGAGCGAGGTCAGCCGGCCGTCCTGGTACCAGCCCCACATCTCGCCGCGGCTGTGGCGGTCGAGCCCGTGCGCCTTGACCGCCGCCGCCACGAAGACGTTGGACACCGCGTCCTGGGCGCACACCTGCAGCGCCGCCGCCACGTCGGCGCGGTCGAGCACCCGGACCGAGGCACGCAGCACGCCTGCATCCTGGCTCACCGGGGGCCGCCAGGGCCACGGAGCACGCCGGATCGGGGTCGGCGCAGCATGGCGGGGCCCGGTCAGCTGACCGTGACGACGGGCTCGCCCTCGCCGAGCTCCATCTGCTCGGCCAGCGCCATCGCCTGCTCGATGAGGGTCTCGACGATCTGCGACTCCGGCACCGTGGCCACGACCTCCCCCTTGACGAAGATCTGCCCCTTGCCGTTGCCCGAGGCGACCCCGAGGTCGGCCTCGCGCGCCTCGCCGGGGCCGTTCACGACGCAGCCCATCACGGCCACCCGCAGCGGCACCGTCAGGCCCTCGAGCCCGGCGGTGACCTCCTCGGCCAGCTTGTAGACGTCGACCTGGGCGCGCCCGCACGAGGGGCACGAGACGATCTCGAGCTTGCGAGGACGCAGGTTGAGCGACTGCAGGATCTGGATGCCGACCTTGACCTCCTCGACCGGCGGGGCCGACAGCGAGACCCGGATCGTGTCGCCGATCCCCTGGCCCAGCAGCGCACCGAAGGCGACGGCGGACTTGATGGTGCCCTGGAACGCCGGGCCCGCCTCGGTGACGCCGAGGTGCAGCGGCCAGTCCCCTCGCTCCGAGAGCAGCTGGTAGGCCCGCACCATGACCACCGGGTCGTTGTGCTTGACCGAGATCTTGAAGTCGTGGAAGTCGTGCTCCTCGAACAGGGACGCCTCCCACATGGCCGACTCGACCAGGGCCTCGGGGGTGGCCCTGCCGTACTTCTCGAGCAGCCGCGGGTCGAGCGAGCCGGCGTTGACCCCGATCCGGATCGAGGTGCCGTGCTCCTTGGCGACCGCGGCGATCTGCTTGACCTGGTCGTCGAACTTGCGGATGTTGCCGGGGTTGACCCGGACGGCGGCACAGCCGGCCTCGATCGCCGCGTAGACGTACTTGGGCTGGAAGTGGATGTCGGCGATCACCGGGATCTGCGACTTGCGGGCGATCGCGGGCAGCGCCTCGGCGTCGTCCTGGCTGGGGCAGGCGACCCTCACGATGTCGCAGCCCGCCGCGGTCAGCTCGGCGATCTGCTGCAGGGTCGCGTTGACGTCCGCCGTGAGCGTCGTGGTCATGGACTGCACCGAGACGGGGGCATCGCCCCCCACCGCGACCGACCCGACCTGGATCTTGCGGGTCCTGCGGCGGGGGTGCAGGACCGGGGGTGGCGCCGAGGGGATTCCCAGGTTCACCGACAACGGTTCAGCCTCCCAGCTTGACCGGGTTGACGATGTCGGCATACATCAGCAGCACCGACATCACGATGAGGAGCGACACGACGGCGTAGGTCAGGGGCAGCAGCCGGGCGATGTCGACCGGACCCGGGTCGGACCGACCCCGCAGCCGTGCGACCTGGCGCCGCAGCCCCTCCCACAGGGCGCCGGCGACATGGCCACCGTCGAGGGGCAGCAACGGGATCAGGTTGAACACGAACAGGGCCATGTTGAGCGAGACGGCGATGGTCAGCCAGCCGACGATCTTGTCACCGACGCTCTGGGCGCCGGCCATGTCGCCGGCGACCCTGCCGACCCCGACGAGGCTCATCGGACCGTTCGGGTCACGCTGCTGGCCGCCGAAGGCCGCCTGCGCCACCCCCACCATCTTCTGAGGGATGTTGAGGACCAGGTTGGCGGTCTGCACCAGACCGTTGCCCACCACGGCGGGCACCGTGGTGATCGACTGCCGGACCAGCGGCTCGGTCGGGCTCACGCCGAAGAACCCCGCCGAGACCGTCTCGTAGGAACCGTCGGCCTTCTTGATCAGGTTGCCGTCGGCGTCGAGCGCCGCACGCGGCCCCACCAGGAGGGTGGTGGTGAGGGTCAGGCGCTGGTCCCCCCGCAGCACCGTGACGGTCACGGGGTTCGTGCCGGTGTCGCTGCGGATCAGGTCGCGCACCTGCGACCACGCCGAGACGGGAACGCCGTTCCACGCCACGACGGTGTCACCGGGCCTGATCCCGGCGGCCGAGGCCGGGGACACCGGGTCGCCGGCCCCGCAGGTCGGCTCGGCCGCCGTCACGGCTGCGGCCGCCTTGCTGCACTGGCTCACCGTCGCGACGGTCGTGGACGGCTGGTGGACGCCGTAGATCGTGAGCAGCCCCGCGAGCAGGGTCACCGCGATCACCAGGTTCATCACCGGCCCGCCCAACATGATCACGAGCCGCTTGGGGATCGACCGCTGGTAGAAGAGCCGATCGGCGTCCTCGGGCCCGATCTCGCGCTGGGCGTCCTCACGGGCGGCGTCGATGAGGGTGCCGAACCGGCCCGCCCCCTCGGATCGTGCTGCGGGGTGGGCGCCGCTCCCGTCGCCGACCCCGGCGACCGGGGCGAACTCGGTGCCCTCGGTGACTTTGGCGACCTCGGCGACCTGGGAGGACTGGCCGGGCAGCGCCGCCGCCGGCGGGAACATGCCGATCATGCGGACGTAGCCACCGAGCGGGATGGCCTTGATGCCGTACTCGGTCTCCCCCCGGGTCGTCGACCAGACCGTGGGACCGAAGCCGATCATGTACTGGGTGCACCGCACCCCGAACCGCTTGGCCGGAACCAGGTGGCCCACCTCGTGCAGGGCGATGGAGACCGGCACGATCACGCCGAGCACCACGACGAAGCCGAGCAGCAGGTCGATCACACAGTCCTCCGTTGTGCCGCGCCACCGGCCTCGATCAGCTGGTGGGCCCGTTGCCGCGCCCACCCGTCCGCGGCGAGAACCTCGGTCAGCCCCACCCGCTCGGGACCGACGTGGTCCCCGACCACCGCAGCGACGATGTCGACGATGTCGACGAAGCCGATCCGGCCGGCCAGGAAGTCGGCCACGCACTCCTCGTTCGCAGCGTTGTACACCGCAGGATACGTCCCGCCGGCCCCTCCCACCGATCGCGCCAGGGCGACGGCGGGGAACGCCTCGTCGTCCAGCGGCTCGAACTGCCAGGTCGCGGCGGTGGTGATGTCGATCGGAGCCACGACCCCCGGCAACCGGTCCGGCCAGCTCAGGCCCAGCGCGATCGCCAGGCGCATGTCGGGCGGGCCGGCCTGCAGGATGCAGGACCCGTCGACGAACTCGACCCAGGAATGGACCATCGACTGCGGGTGGACGACGACCTCGATGCGCTCCAGCGGCACCCCGAACAACAGGTTCGCCTCGATCACCTCCAGGCCCTTGTTGACCAGTGTTGCCGAGTTGGTGGTGATCACCGGCCCCATGGACCACGTCGGATGCGCCAGGGCCTGCTCCGGGGTGACGCCCCGCAGCTGCTCGCGGGTGCGGCCGCGGAACGGCCCGCCGCTGGCGGTCAGCACCAGGCGGCCCACCTCGCCGGCCGATCCCGAGCGCAGGCACTGCGCGATCGCCGAGTGCTCGCTGTCGACCGGCACGATCTGCCCCGGGCCGGCCGCATCGGTGACCAGCCGGCCGCCGATCACCAGCGACTCCTTGTTGGCCAGCGCCAGGGTGCTGCCGGCGGCCAGGGCGGCCAGCGTGGCGGGCAGCCCGACGGCCCCGGTCATGCCGTTGAGCACGACGTCGGCGCCGCAGGCGGCGGCCTCGGCCGCCGCCTGCGGTCCACTCACGACGCGGGCGTGGTGGCCGCGCTCGGCGAGCTCGGCTACCAGCGCCGGTCGGCGCTGCTCGTCCGAGACCGCCACCAGCGGCACGTCGAGCTCGGCCGCCTGGTCGGCGAGCTCGTCGAGCCGGCCACCACCGGCGGCCAGGGCCACCACCCGGAACCGGCCGGGGTGCCTGCGCAGCACCTCGACGGCCTGGGTGCCGATCGAGCCGGTGCTGCCCAGCAGGGCGACGGAGCGCGGCGCCCCGCCGTCCGCCGAGCCCCGGCCCACGGTCACAGGGCGATGCCGACGTACTTGGTCTCGAGGAACTCCTCGATGCCCTCGGCGCCGCCCTCACGCCCAAACCCGGACTGCTTGACGCCGCCGAACGGCGCGGCGGGGTTGGACACGATGCCCTGGTTGAGGCCGACCATGCCGGTCTCGAGGCCCTCGGCCACCTTCATGGCCCGGGTCAGGTCACGGGTGAACGCGTAGGCGACCAGCCCGTACTGGGTGGAGTTGGCCAGGGCCAGGGCTTCGTCGTCACTGCCGAAGGTGGTCACCGGTGCCACCGGGCCGAAGATCTCGTCGTTGAGCATCATCGCGTCCGGCGCGACGCCGGACAGCACGGTCGGGGCGTAGTAGTAGCCCTTGTCGCCGACGGTGCTGCCGCCGGTGAGCACCGTCGCGCCGCCGTCCACCGCGTCCTGCACCATCTCGCCGACCTTGGCCTGCGACGGACCGTCGACGAGCGGACCGACGTCCACGCCGTCCTCGGTGCCGCGGCCCACGGTCAGGGCGCCCATCCGGGCCGCGAGGCCGGCCGTGAACTCGGCCGCCACCGACTCGTGCACCAGGAACCGGTTGGCCGCGGTGCAGGCCTCGCCCATGTTGCGCATTTTGGCGAGCATCGCGCCCTCGACGGCCGCGGGGAGGTCGGCGTCGGCGAAGACCAGGAACGGGGCGTTGCCGCCCAGCTCCATCGAGACCCGCAGCAGCTGCTGGGCGGACTGCTCCACGAGGCGCTTGCCGATGGGGGTGGAGCCGGTGAACGACAGCTTGCGCAGCCGACCGTCCCGGATCAGCGGCTCCATGACGGCGCCGGTGCGGGAGGAGGTGATCACGTTCAGGACGCCGTCCGGCAGCCCGGCCTCGGCCATGATCTGGGCCAGCGCGTACATGGACAGCGGGGTCTGGGTGGCCGGCTTGACGACCATGGTGCAGCCGGCGGCCACCGCCGGGCCGATCTTGCGGGTTCCCATCGCCAGCGGGAAGTTCCAGGGCGTGATGAACAGGCACGGCCCCACCGGCTGCTTCATCGTCAGCAGCCGGGTCAGCCCGTTCGGGGCCACGCTGAAGCGGCCCGAGATCCGCACCGCCTCCTCCGAGAACCAGCGGAAGAACTCGGCAGCGTAGGCGACCTCGCCGCGGGACTCCTTGAGCGGCTTGCCCATCTCGAGGGTCATCAGCATCGCCAGGTCCTCGGACCGGGCGATGATCAGCTCGAACGCCCGGCGCAGGATCTCGCCCCGCTCCCGGGGCGCGGTGGCGGCCCAGGCCGGCTGCGCGGCGACGGCGGCATCCAGGGCGGCCGTGCCGTCGGCGACCGTGGCGTCCGCGACCGTCGCGATGACCTCGGTGGTGCTGGGGTCGTCGACGTCGATCCGGCCGCCGCCGGTGGCCTCGCGCCACTGCCCACCGATGAACAGGCCACCCTGCACCGCCTGGACGACGCCGGCCTCACGTGCCGCCAACGGTGTCGAGCTGGTCATCCCGGTCCTCCACGCGCTCTGGGCCCGGAGGAGTTCCGGGTCGTGGCCATGCTGCCACTCCGGGGCCGACGGGGATGGCCCGGGTGGGTGAAGTCACTGCGGACCGTCCACCGAGGGCCCGGCGCCGGACGAACCTGGGTCGAGGCAGCCAGGTCACGGTCAAGTTTCGTAGAGAATTCGTGGCAATAGTGACCCTAGACAGGTCATATCGCAGGTGAGATGGTTCGAACTCGACGGAAAGCACACTCCCCGGGCAATCAGGTAGGAGATGGTATGAGTACGGACACCGCAGCACCTCTCGGCTTTCCGGAGGTGGCATCGGACAAGGGCCTCAAGGGCGGCGCCCTGGGCCTGATGTCGAGCGTGGTGGTGGGAATGGCCTCGACGGCCCCCGCCTACAGCCTGGCGGCCAGCCTCGGCTTCATCGTCGCCAGCGGCGGCTCACTGCTCGCGGGCGAGAAGGCCCCGGCGATCATGCTGCTGGCGTTCATCCCGATGTACTTCATCGCGGTGGCCTACCAGGAGCTGAACAAGGCCGAGCCCGACTGCGGCACCACCTTCACCTGGGCGGCGCGGGCCTTCGGTCCGGTCACCGGCTGGATCGGCGGCTGGGGCATCATCGCCGCCGACGTCATCGTCATGGCCAACCTGTCACAGGTGGCGGGCGCCTACTCGTTCACCTTCGGCGGCGAGGTCGGCAGCCTGCTCGGACTGGACTGGTCGGGATTCGCCGGCCTGGCGAACGACACGTTCTGGGCCACGGTCGCCGGGTTGATCTGGATCGCGATCATGACCTACATCTGCTACCGCGGGATCGAGGTCAGCGCCAGGATCCAGTACGCCCTGCTGGGCATCGAGGTCGTCGTGCTGGTCATCTTCGCGGTCGTCGCCCTCTACAAGGTCTACGCCGGCAAGGCGGAGTCGTACTCGATGACCCCCAACCTGTCGTGGCTGTGGCCCGGCGGCCTCAGCTTCGGCGAGGTCATCGCTCCGGCCCTGCTCACCGCCTTCTTCATCTACTGGGGCTGGGACACCGCCGTCGCCTGCAACGAGGAGAGCGACGATCCCGGCACCACGCCCGGTCGGGCCGCGGTCATCTCGACCCTGCTGCTGCTCGGCACCTACGCCCTGGTCTCGATCTCGGCGGTCGCCTTCGCCGGGGTCGGCACCGACGGCATCGGGCTGGGCAACGCCGACAACGCCAACGACGTCTTCAACGCCATCGGTCCCAACCTGTTCGGCGACAGCGCGCTCGGCAAGGTCGGGCTGATCCTGCTCGCGGCCTCGATCCTGACCTCGGCGTCGGCCTCGACGCAGACCACGATCCTGCCTACCGCCCGCACCGCGCTGTCCATGGCCGTCTTCAAGGCGGTGCCGACCAGCTTCGCCAAGATGCACCCGACCTACCTGACGCCCACCGTGGCCACGATCGGCATGGGCATCGTCTCGGCCGTCTTCTACCTGCTGTTCACCCTGGTCAGCCCCAACCTGTTGTCGGCGCTGATCGGCTCGATCGGGCTGATGATCGCGTTCTACTACGGGCTCACCGGCTTCGCCTGCGCCTGGTTCTACCGCAAGCAGCTGGGCAGCAGCACCCGCAACCTGCTCATGCAGGGCATCATCCCGCTGCTCGGCGGCGTGATCATGCTGGTGACCTTCGGCTACGGCCTGCAGCAGTTCCTGCTGCCGGACTGGCTGACCGACGACAACGGCGACAACATCACCCTGTTCGGCGCGGGCGCCGTCGGCGTCGTCGGGCTGCTCGCCATGGTCCTGGGTGTCATCGCCATGGCCGCCCAGTGGATCACCGCGCCGGCCTACTTCAAGGGCGAGACCCTGGCCCGGCGGTCGGCGCACGACCTGGTGCTGGCCGGTCATGACGGCGCCGGCACCGACGTCTCGGCGCTGAGGCTGCCCGGCTCGGGCCTGCCCGAACTGGTGATCGCCCCCGACCTGTCGAACCTGCCCGAGGGCGAGACGGCGGTCGACCTGAGCACCGGCGAGGAGTTCACGAAGCCGGACTAGTGGTTGCTCGAGCACGACGAAGCGCCCCGCCGGTGATCGGCGGGGCGCTTCGTCGTTGCCGTGCAGGAGGTCAGCCGTCGTGCTTGTCAGCTGTGCTGCGGGAAGCCCAGGTTGAGGCCGCCGTGGCTCGGGTCGAGCCAGCGTGAGGTGACGACCTTGCCACGGGTGAAGAAGTGCACGCCCTCGGTGCCGTGCGCGTGGCTGTCACCGAACAGCGAGTTCTTCCAGCCGCCGAAGGAGTAGTAGGCCATCGGCACCGGGATCGGCACGTTGACGCCGACCATGCCGACCTCCACCTCGTACTGGAAGCGCCGGGCCGCGCCACCGTCGTTGGTGAAGATGGCCGTGCCGTTGCCGTACGGGTTGGAGTTGATCAGCTGGAGGCCGGCCTCGTAGCTGGGCACCCGCACCACCGACAGCACCGGGCCGAAGATCTCGTCGGTGTAGACCGACATCGACGGGGTGACGTTGTCGATCAGTGTTGGGCCCAGGAAGAAGCCCTCGCCGTCGGCGTCCGGCTTCACGTCGCGACCGTCCACGACCAGGTCGGCCCCGGCCTCGGCGCCCGCGGCCACGTAGGAGGCGACCTTGTCGCGGTGCTGCGCGGTCACCAGCGGGCCCATGTCGCAGCCGCGGCGGCCGTCGCCGGTGCGCAGGGTCGCGATCCGGTCCTTGATCTTGCCGACCAGCTCGTCACCGATCGGGTCGACCGCGATCAGGGCCGAGATCGCCATGCAGCGCTCCCCCGCCGAGCCGAAGCCCGCGTTGACGGCGGCGTCGGCCGCCAGGTCGAGGTCGGCGTCCGGCAGCACCAGCATGTGGTTCTTGGCGCCGCCGAGCGCCTGGACCCGCTTGCCGTTGTGGGTGCCGGTCTCGTAGACGTAGCGCGCGATCGGGGTGGAGCCGACGAACGAGACCGCCTTGATATCGGGGTGCTCGAGCAGCCGGTCGACGGCCTCCTTGTCACCGTGGACGACGTTGAGCACGCCCGGCGGCAGGCCGGCGTCGCTGAACGCCTCGGCGATGAGGTTGGCGGCAGTGGGGTCCTTCTCGCTCGGCTTGAGGACGACGGCGTTGCCCGCGGCGATCGCGATCGGCACGAACCACATCGGCACCATCGAGGGGAAGTTGAAGGGCGAGATGACGGCCACGACGCCCAGCGGCTGCCGGATCGAGTACACGTCGACGCCTGTCGAGACGCCCTCGCTGAAGCCGCCCTTGAGCAGCTGCGGGATGCCGCAGGCGAACTCGAGGACCTCGAGGCCGCGCTGCACCTCACCGGCCGCGTCGCTGAGCACCTTGCCGTGCTCGGCGGTGATCGCCGCAGCGATCTGGGGGGCGCGCTGGGCCAGCAGCTCGCGGGCCGCGAAGAGCACCCGCTGCCGGGTCGACAGCGAGGAGTTGCGCCAGGCCGCGGCGGCACTGACGGCGGAGGCCACGACGTCGTCGACGTCGGCGGCACTGGCCAGGGCCACCGTGGCCTGCTGGGCTCCGGTCGCCGGGTCGAAGACCGGGCTGGTTCGCTCGCCGAGGCCGGCGAAGGACTTGTTGTCGACGTGGTGGACGATGTGCCGCAGTTCGCTCATGCCTCCATTCTGAAGGTCCGACCGACTTTGTAAAGACAATGATGTGTAAGACATCGGGGAGTTCGGATGACAGAGTGTCAATCACCATCATGACGAGACACCGGAACGGGAGGCGACCGTGAACCCGACCCTCGCCGACGTCCTGGCGCTGCCGAGCCTGGCCGCCGGTCGGCCCCGGGTGGTCAGCGGCGCCGACCAGCTCGACACCCCGGTGCGCTGGGCCCACGTCGCCGAGGTGCCCGACGTGGCCGGACTGCTGCGCGGCGGCGAGCTGGTGCTGACCACCGGGATCGGGCTGCCCCGCGACGAGGCCGGCCTGGTCGCGGTGCTGCGGGGGCTGGCCGCGGTGCCGGTGGCCGCCCTGGTCGTCGAGCTGGGCCGCGCCTTCACCGACCGGCTGCCGACCTTCCTGGTGCGCACCGCCGCCCAGCTGGGCCTGGCGATGGTCGAGCTGCGGCGGGAGGTGGCCTTCGTCGACGTCACCGAGGCGGTGCACGCCCTGGTGCTCGACGCCCAGCTCGCCGAGCTGCGGACCACCCAACAGGTGCACGAGACCTTCACCGAGATGTCGATCGAGGGCGCCGACCCCGAGCTGGTGCTGCGCCAGGTCGCCCGTCTGTCGGGCACCGCCGTCGTGCTCGAGAACCTGGCCCATCAGGTGCTGGCGCACGACACCGGCGGCGGTGACCCGCAGCGCCTGCTCTCCCGCTGGGAGTCGCGCTCCCGCCGCACCCGCACCGAGGGCCGCACCGGCTGGGACGGCGAGACCGGCCTGCTCGCCACCATGGTCGGGGCCCGGGGCCAGGACTGGGGGCGACTGCTGCTGGCCCGCGACGAGGCACCGCAGCCGGTCGACATCGTGCTGGTCGAGCGGGCCGCCGCCACGCTGGCCCTCAACCGGTTGCTCACCCGCGACCTGGAGGGCCTGGAGCGCCAGAGCCACCGCAGCCTGCTGGCCACCGTGCTGTCGCAGGCCGAGCCCACCGCCGACGTGCTGCTGCGGGCCGGGGCACTGGGGGTGCCCCTGGAGGGCAGGCGGCTGCTGGGCTTGGTGGTGCGTGGCTGGCCGGCCCTGGCGGGCAGCAGCGGCCTGGAGGCCCAGGCCCGGCTGCGCGACCTCACCGAGGCCGTGGCCCAGGCCGTGCGCGGTCGCGACGTCGACGCCCTGGTCGGGGCCGTCGACGACCGTGGCGTCGGCGTCCTGGCGGCACTGTCGCCCAGGCAGCGGGACGTCGACGTGCTCACCGACCTGGCCGAGGAGATCCGTCGCTCGGTGCGGGGCCGGCTGCCCCAGCTCGACCCGACCCGGTTGGTGGTGGCCGCCGGTTCGCTGGTCGGCGGCCCGCGCGGGGCCCGCCGGTCCCTGGTCGAGGCGGGCCAGGTGGCGGACGCCGCCGCCCAGCTGACGACCACGGCACCGTTCCTGCGGCTGACCGACCTGCGGCTGCGCGGCCTGCTGCACCTGCTGCACGACGACCCGCGGGTGCAGACCTACGTCGAGCGCGAGCTGGGCGCGCTGCTGGCCCACGACGCGACCACCGGCGAGGACCTCACCTCGGCCCTGCTGGTCTACCTGGCCGCCGGACGCAACAAGTCGGCCGCCGCCGCGGCGGCACACCTGTCCCGCCCAGCGTTCTACGAACGGCTGGCCCGCCTGCAACGGGTGCTCGGGGCCGACCTGGACGACGTCGAGACCTGCCTGTCGTTGCACGTGGCCCTGCTGGCCCACGCGCAACGGTCGACGACCCCTCGCTGACCCGGCCGCGGGCGGGGCTCAGCCGATGTTGGCCATGACGTGCTTGATGCGGGTGTAGTCCTCGAGGCCGTACATCGACAGGTCCTTGCCGTAGCCGCTGTGCTTGAAGCCGCCGTGCGGCATCTCGGCCACCAGCGGGATGTGGGTGTTGATCCACACGCAGCCGAAGTCGAGCCGGCGCGACATGCGCATGGCGGTGCCGAAGTCCGACGTCCACACCGACGAGGCGAGGGCGTACTGCACCCCGTTGGCCTTGCGCAGGGCGTCGGCCTCGTCGACGAACTTCTGCACCGTGATGACCGGGCCGAAGATCTCGTTCTGGATCACCTCGTCGTCCTGCTGCAGGCCCGCGACGACGGTCGGCTGGATGAAGAAGCCGGCCCCCAGGTCGGTGGCCCGGGCGCCCCCGGCGAGCACGTTCGCGTGGGCCGGCAGCCGCTCCAGCAGACCCGTGACCCGGGCCAGCTGGTGGACGTTGTTGACCGGGCCGAACAGGGCGTCCTCGTCGTCCGGCATGCCGATCCTGGTGTTCTTCGCCTGGGCGGCGAGCGCGGCCACGAAGTCGTCGTGGACGCCGGGGCCGCACAGCACCCGGGTCGCCGCGGTGCAGTCCTGGCCGGCGTTGAAGTAGCCGGCGACGGCGATCGCCTCGGCGGCGGCCTCGACGTCCGCGTCGTCGAAGACGATGACGGGCGCCTTGCCGCCCAGCTCGAGGTGCACCCGCTTGACGTCGCGGGCCGCCGAGCCGGCCACCTCCATGCCGGCTCGCACCGAGCCGGTGATGGCGACCATCTGGGCGGCGGGGTGCTCGACCAGCGCCCGGCCGGTCCCACGGTCGCCGGTGACGACGTTGAACACCCCTGCGGGCAGGAACTCCGCGGCGATCTCGGCGAGCAGCAGGGTGGTCTCGGGCGTGGTGTCGCTGGGCTTGAGGACGATGGTGTTGCCCGCGGCGATTGCCGGCGCGAACTTCCAGGTGGCCATCATCATCGGGTAGTTCCACGGCGTGACCTGGCCGATCACCCCGATCGGCTCCCGCCGGACCCACGAGGTGTGCCCGGCCAGGTACTCCCCTGCGGCGCGACCCTCGAGCACCCGGGCGGCGCCGGCGAAGAACCGGATCTGGTCGACCATCGGCGGGATCTCCTCGCTGGCAGTCAGGCCCAGCGGCTTGCCGGTGTTCTGCGACTCCAGGGCGATCAGCTCACCGGCCCGGGCCTCGACGGCGTCCGCGATCTTCAGCAGTGCCTGCTGACGCTGGCCCGGGGTGGTGTCGCGCCAGGTCTCGAACGCCTCGGTGGCTGCGGCGTAGGCGACGTCGACGTCCTGCTGGGACGAGACCGCGGCCGAGGCCACGACCTGGGCGGTGCTGGGGTCGACGATGTCGAACCGCTCGTCCGAGGTCGGGTCGCGGTACTCACCGGCGACGAAGTTGCGCAGGGTACGGGTCGATGCCTGGCTCACGGGTGCTCCCTCGATGTCTGTGCGGTTCTGCTCAGCGCGAGCCTAGCCCGCGAGTGCGAATTTCGGCAGAGCCGAGGTCATGTCGCCGCTGATCTGCTCATCGACGGGCCCCTACGGCCACGGAATCGCTTGCCAAAGGGAGGGCCAGCCGTCAACATCGACCCCATGGCCGGTCGCAGCGCACGTCCCCGGTCCGCCTCCGCGAACCTCGACGAGACCTCGAAAAGGATCATCGAGCAGCTGCAGGAGGACGGGCGCCGTCCCTACGCGGCCATCGGCAAGGCGGTGGGCCTGTCCGAGGCCGCCGTCCGGCAGCGGGTGCAGCGCCTGCTGGACACCGGAGTCATGCAGATCGTGGCCGTCACCGACCCGCTCCAGGTGGGCTTCACCCGTCAGGCCATGATGGGGATCCGGGTGTCCGGCGACATGACCGAGGTCGCCGACCTGCTGGCCGACATGGCCGAGGTCGACTACGTCGTGGTCACGGCAGGTTCGTTCGACCTGCTCGCCGAGGTGGTCTGCGAGGACGACGACCACCTGCTCGAGCTGATCACCCAGCGCATCCGGACCATCCCGGGTGTCGCCAGCACCGAGACCTTCGTCTACCTGAGTCTGCGCAAGCAGCTCTACAACTGGGGTACCCGATGACGACCAGCCCACAGGCCTTCTCCGAGGGTGGCCGCGACAACCTGGCCGCCGTTGCGCGGGACCACCTCTGGATGCACTTCACCCGCCACTCGACCTACGAGTCCGACACCGCCCATGTGCCGGTCATCACCCGCGGTGAGGGTGCCTACATCTGGGACGACCAGGGCCGTCGCTACCTCGACGGCCTGGCAGGGCTGTTCACGGTCCAGGTCGGCCACGGCCGTCAGGAGCTGGCCGACGCCGCGGCGATGCAGGCGCGCGAGCTGGCGTTCTTCCCGCTGTGGTCCTACGCCCATCCCCGGGCCATCGAGCTGGCCGAGCGGCTGGCCGCCTCGGCACCCGGCGACCTGAACCGGGTGTTCTTCACCACCGGTGGCGGCGAGGCCGTCGAGACCGCCTGGAAGCTGGCCAAGCAGTACTGGAAGCTCGTCGGCAAACCCTTGAAGCACAAGGTCATCTCGCGCTCCATCGCCTACCACGGCACCCCGCAGGGGGCCCTGTCGATCACCGGCATCCCGGCGGCGAAGGAGATGTTCGAGCCGTTGGTGCCGGGCGGGTTCAGGGTGCCCAACACCAACATCTACCGAGCCGAGGAGCACCACCGCAGCGACCCGAAGGCCTTCGGCCTGTGGGCCGCGAACCGGATCGCCGAGGCGATCGAGTTCGAGGGGCCCGACACCGTCGCCGCGGTCTTCCTCGAGCCGGTGCAGAACTCCGGCGGCTGCTTCCCGCCGCCGCCCGGGTACTTCGACCGGGTCCGCGAGATCTGCGACGAGTACAGCGTGCTGCTGGTCTCGGACGAGACGATCTGCGCCTTCGGCCGGATCGGCGGCATGTTCGCCAGTGAGGACCTGAAGTACCAGCCCGACATGATCACCTGCGCCAAGGGCATGACCAGCGGCTACTCCCCCATCGGCGCCATGATCGCCACCGACCGGCTGTTCGAGCCGTTCCGGCACGGCACGACCTACTTCCCGCACGGCTACACCTTCGGCGGTCACCCGGTCTCGGCGGCCGTGGCCCTGGCCAACCTCGACATCTTCGACCGTGAGGACCTCTACACCCACGTCCGCGAAGAGGGGCCGAACTTCAAGGCCACCCTCGACAAGCTGCACGACCTGCCGATCGTCGGTGACGTGCGCGGCGAGGGCTTCTTCTACGGGATCGAGCTGGTCAAGGACAAGACCACCCGCGAGACCTTCGACGACGACGAGTCCGAGCGGCTGCTGCGCGGGTTCCTGTCCAAGGCGTTGTTCGACGCCGGCCTGTACTGCCGGGCCGACGACCGCGGCGACCCGGTGATCCAGCTCGCCCCGCCGTTGATCATCGGGCAGAAGGAGTTCGACGAGATCGAGGGCATCCTGCGCTCGGTGCTGACCGAGGCGTGGAGCCGGCTGTGACCCGACGCCCCCGCACCCGGACCGACGTGCGGCGGCTGCCCGACAAGCAGGTGAGCGACAGAGCCAGGCTCGACGCCCTGCTGGACGCCGCGTTCGTCGCGCACGTCGCCGTCCTCGACGACGCCGGCCAGCCGTACGTCGTCCCGCTGGCGGCGGCCCGCGACGGCGACCGGCTGCTGGTCCACGGGTCGACGGCCTCCCGGGCCTTCAAGTACCTGGCCGGCGGCGCGGCGACCTGCGCGACGGTCACCGTCGTGGACGGCGTCGTGGTGGCCCGCAGCCAGTTCGAGTCCTCGCTGCACTACCGCAGCGCCATGATCCTGGGCTCCTTCGAGGTGCTCGAGGGGCAGGCCAAGCGCCGAGCCCTCGACGTGCTGGCAGCGGCCCTGCTGCCCGCACTCGACGGCGCCCGCACGCCGTCCGACCAGGAGCTGGTGGCCACCACGATGCTGGCCATGCCCATCACCGAGTGGTCCCTGAAGGTCTCGGACGGCCCGCCCGAGGACGCCGCGGACGACGTCGATCGGCCCAGCTGGGCGGGCGTGGTGCCGCTGCACCACCGCTTCGGCACCCCGGTCGACGCCCCCGACCTGGTCGCCGGGGTCGCGCTGCCCGCCGCCATCGCCGACTGGCCCGACGGGCGCGCGTGAGCACCGCCCTGCGTGACCTGTCGTTGTGGCACGACACCCTGGTCACCGAGGGGGTCGACCCGCTGACCCCGCGACCGGGACTGGACGGCGACACCGAGGCCGACGTCGCCATCGTCGGGGCGGGCTACACCGGCCTGTGGACGGCGTACTACCTGCTGCGGCATCGGCCCGACCTGCGGGTGCTGCTGCTCGAGGCGCAGGTCGCCGGCTTCGGGGCCAGCGGCCGCAACGGTGGGTGGTGCTCGGCCCTGTTCCCCCGGGGGACGGCGGCCCTGGCCCGGCGTCACGGCCGCCCGGCCGCCCTGGCGATGCGCGCCGCGATGAACCAGACCGTCACCGAGGTCGGCACGGTCGTCGCCGCCGAGGGGATCGACTGCCACTGGCGACAGGGCGGCACCGTCCGACTGGCGCGCACCGCCGTCCAATGGGAACGGGCCCGGGCCGAGGCGTCCGAGGACGACCGGTTCGACCACGTCGACGGGGTCGAGCTGTGGGACGCCGCCACGACCGCCGACCACCTGCGGGCGACCCGGGTGCTGGGCGCGACCTACACCCCGCACTGCGCGCGGATCCATCCGGGCCGGCTGGTGCGGGGCCTGGCCCGGGTGGTCGAGGCGCGCGGGGCCCGGATCGCCGAGGGCACCCGCGCCCTGCGGATCGCGCGAGGGCTGGTCGAGACCGAGGCCGGCACAGTGCGGGCCGCCCAGGTCGTGCGGGCCACCGAGGCCTGGACGACGCAGCTGCCGGGCAGCGAGCGCGACGTGATCCCGGTGTACTCGCTGATGGTGGCCACCCATCCGTTGCCGGCCTCGTTCTGGGACCAGGTCGGACTGGCCCGCGGTGAGACCTTCAGCGACCACCGGCACCTCATCGTCTACGGCCAGCGCACGGCCGACGACCGGCTGGCGTTCGGCGGCCGCGGTGCCCCGTACCACCGGGGGTCCCGCATCGAGCCGGCGTTCGACCGCGACCAGGCCGTCTTCGCGGCCCTGCGCGCCACGGTGCGCGAGCTGTTCCCGGCGCTGCCCGCCGACTGCTTCAGCCACGCCTGGGGCGGTCCGCTCGGCATCCCCCGCGACTGGTGCGCCTCGGTCGGGGTGTCCGACGGGGTCGGCTGGGCGGGCGGCTACGTCGGCGACGGCGTCGGCACCACCAACCTGGCCGGACGTACCCTGGCCGACCTGCTGCTGGGCATCGACAGCGACCTGGTGCACCTGCCCTGGGTGGGCCACCGGTCCCGGCGCTGGGAGCCGGAACCCCTGCGCTGGCTCGGCGTCAACGCCGGGCTACGAGCCATGACCGTCGCCGACGCCGAGGAGCGGCTGACCCGACACCCCAGCCGCGTGGCGCACCTGATGGGCCCCCTGACGGGGCACTGACCACGCCGTGGCGGCTCTCCCGCGACGGGCGGGCGGCGGGTCGCTGGTCCGCGAGGGTGAACTCGGGGCCGACCCGGTCGTTCGGCTACTGCCGGCCGCCCGCCGACCGACCGGGGCAGGTGATGGTGGGCCGCCCAGGCCTGGCTCGCCGCACCGGACCGGAAGGCCTGACTCATGGACGAGTCGCGCCCGCGACACCGCCGTCGGCACGCAGCTCCCTCGCGGCACCAGCTCGGAGACGGGCCTCGCCCGCACCGGCGGCTGCGTCGCAGCCATCTGCTGGTGGCGCTCGCCTGCGTCGCCGCGATCGCCACTGTCCCCGGCGTCGACGCCACCTCCCGCACCCCGGGACTCAACCGTGCCCCGGGCGCGAGCGTGCCTGTCGTCCCCGCCGGGCTGCCCGCCGACATCGAGCCGTTGTCGCCCTATCTCAAGCAGACCTCGTGCGACCCCGTCGCCAAGCCGGGGTCGGTGGCCTGGGGTGACCTGCTCCGTGCCACCTACCCGGGCACCAGCTACAGCATCGGTCGCGGGTGCGGCGCCGACGGCATGGCCAGCGAGCACTACGAGGGCCGCGCGGTCGACTGGTTCGTGCCGGTGCGCGAGGCCACCGGGGCCGCTCGGGCGGACGCCGTGCTGACCTGGCTCCTCGCCGCCGACGCAGCCGGGCACACCGCAGCGAACGCCCGCCGCCTCGGCATCATGTACATCATCTGGAACAACCGGATCTGGGGCAGCTACGCCGCCGACGCCGGGTGGCGCGCCTACAGCGTGTGCGCCTCGCATCCTGAGCCGAGCTGGGACACCAGCTGCCACCGCGACCACATCCACTTCTCGCTGAGCTGGGCCGGCGCGCTGAGGCGCACGTCGTACTGGACCCGAACCGTCGCAGCGGTGGACTACGGGCCCTGCCGCCCCGCCGACCTCAGCTGGGCCCCGCCGTACCGCGGGCTCCGGACGACGGCGTGCCCGGACCTGCCTGCGGTCACGCCCCCCGCCGGTTCGGCCAGCCTGACCTGGACCCTGACCCGCTACAGCGGAGCCACGGTGGGCCCCGGGCAGAGCGGGCCGATCGTCTCGGCCGTGCAACGGGCCCTGGGAACGGGCGCGGACGGCGCCTACGGTCCCTCGACCACCGCTGCGGTGCAGGCCTTCCAACGCTCGCACACGTTGCCCCCGTCAGGCCGCATGGACGCCGACACCTGGCGTGCCCTGCTGCGCAGCCACGGGGTCGACAGCGCCACGGGCTCAGGCAGCGGCCCGGGCGCCGGTCCAGGGACCGGCAGCGGCCCTGGCAGCGGCCCTGGCAGCGGCCCGGGTACCGGTCCGGGAACCGGTCCTGGTACGGGTTCGGGGTCCGGCACCAGCGGCGGGACGACGCAGGTCGCCGAGCTGCGCCGCAGCGTGGCAGTGGTGCTCTCGGAGGGCGCGAGCGGTGCCGCGGTCGCCACCGTCCAGCGGTCCCTGCACCTGGCCCCCGCGGACGGCAGCTTCGGCCCCCTCACCAAGGCGGCCGTCGTCGCCTTCCAGCGGGCCCACGGCATCCCCACCACCGGCTCGGTCGGCCCGCTGACCTGGGCGGCCCTGATCAAGGTGGCGCTGGCCGGGACGGCGACCCCGGCCACCCCGGCCACGAGGGCGCCGAGCCCACCGTCGGGCGGCGCCGCGGGGCCGGTGACCGTGACGTCGTTGCTCGGCACCCGCCTCAGCCTCGGCTCGCGCGGCCCGGCCGTGGTGGCGCTGCAGCGGGCCCTGCGGCTCTCCCCGGCCGACGGGGTGTTCGGGCCGGGCACCCGGCAGGCGGTCCTGGCCTACCAGCGGGCCCACGGGCTGCCGGTGACCGGCGTCGTCGCCACGCTGACCTGGACCGCCCTCACCCGGTGAACCGGCGCCGCCCCCGCTAGTCTGCGGCGGTGCTCACCGCCAAGGACATCAGACTCTTCACGATCTGCGCCGTCGCCGCCGTCGCGGCGGGGGTCGCTCACTACGTCTCGCTGGGCCCGATCGCACCCTTCGTGATCTCGGCCGTGGCGCTGGCGCTGCTGGCGACCCTGGTCGGTCACTCAGTCGATGCCTTGGGCGACCGGCTGGGCGCCGGGGCGACCGGCGTGGTGCAGTCCGCGCTCGGCAACCTGCCCGAGCTGTTCGTCTGCATCTTCGCGTTGCGGGCCGGCCTCTACGACGTGGTCAAGGGCGCCCTCGTCGGCTCGGTGCTGGCCAACGTGCTGCTGATCCTGGGTCTCGCCTTCGTCGTCGGTGGCGTCAAGCACGGCACCCAGACGTTCGCCAAGGGCCCGGCCCGCACCATCTCGCTGCTGCTGGTGCTCTCGATCGCCGCCTGGCTCATCCCCTCGCTCACGGCGGCCCTGCACACCCCTGCGGCCGACCACGAGTACGCGCTCTCCGTGGTGACGGCAGTCCTGCTGCTGGGCCTGTTCGCGCTGTCGCTGCCGGCGGCCGTGGCGCGGAGCAAGGGTCACGACGGGGCCGCGACCGTCGACCCCCACCACGAGGCCGACCATGCGGCCGCCGTCAGCGAGGACGTCTCGCGCTGGCCCCTGGCGCTGGCGATCGGCGTGCTGGCGGTGGCCGGGGTCGGGGCCGCCTTCGTGTCGGACTGGTTCGTCTCGGCCCTCGAGCCGGCCATGTCGGCGGCCCACCTGTCGCAGGCCTTCGCCGGCCTGGTGGTGGTGGCGATCGCCGGCAACGCGGTCGAGAACGTGGTCGGCATCCAGCTGGCCGCCCGCAACCAGAACGACTACGCGCTCTCGGTGATCCTGCAGTCGCCGCTGCAGATCGCGCTGGTGCTCGCACCGGTCCTGGTGCTGGTGGCTCCGCTGGTGGGTGCCACCTTCACCCTGGTGCTCTCGCCGCTGCTGATCGTGTCCCTGATCATGGCGGCGATCGTCGCCGTCCTGGTGGTCAACGACGGCGAGTCGACCTGGCTCGAGGGCGCCACCCTGCTGGTGCTCTACGTGCTGATCGCCGCATCCTTCTGGTGGGGCTGACGCCCGTCCCTAGACTCGGGCCATGTCGACCACCAGGCTGCTGGTCCTGGGCGCCGTCCGCAGCTCTTCCAGCCGGCTCGACGCACTCATCGCCGGGCGCGCCCTGATCGAGGCCCGCATCTCTGCCAGGCTGACCGCGTGATCGAAGCCCGCGCCCTGAGGCGCACCTTCCGTACCCGGGCCGGCGCCGTCGAGGCGGTGGCAGGCGTCGACCTCGACGTGGCCCCCGGCGAGATCGTGGGATTCCTCGGTCCGAACGGCGCCGGCAAGACCACCACGCTGCGCATGCTCACGACCCTGCTCGAACCCACCTCGGGGACGGCCACCGTCGCCGGCTGCGACCTGCGCGCCGACCCGACCGGGGTCCGCCGCCGGATCGGCTACGTGGCCCAAGGTGGGGTCACCGACCCCCAGGCCCGGGCCGGCGAGGAGCTGGTCGACCAGGCCCGCCTCTACGGCATCGACCGCCGGACGGCGGCGGCCCGCGGCGCCGAGCTGTTCGGCCAGCTCGACCTCGACGGCCTGTGGCAACGCACCTGCGGGTCGCTGTCCGGCGGGCAGCGGCGCCGGCTCGACATCGTGATGGGACTGGTCCACTCCCCCGCCCTGGTCTTCCTGGACGAGCCGACCACCGGGCTCGACCCGCAGTCCCGGGCCAACCTGTGGGGCCACGTGCGACGACTGCGCGACGAGCTGGCGACCACGGTCTTCCTGACCACCCACTACCTCGACGAGGCCGACGCCCTGTGCGACCGGCTGCTGGTGATCGACCACGGCCACATCGTCGCCACCGGTACCCCCGAGCAGCTCAAGCGTCAGGTCTCGGGCGACCTCGTGGTGCTGACCCTGGCCGACCCCGCGCAGCAGGGCCAGGCCCGCACGGTGCTCGCCGCCCTGCCGGGGGCGGACGAGCCCGCCGGGGACGGGGCCGTCGTCCAGGTGCACGTCACGGACGGCGGCGCGACCCTGCCCCAGCTGCTGCGCGAGCTCGACGCACGAGCCATCACCCTGGACGGCGTCGAGGTGCGACGTCCCAGCCTCGACGACGTCTTCCTGGCCATGACCGGCCGCTCGCTGCGCGACGAGCCGGCGGCGTGACCGTCCGTCCCCCTGACTGCTGGAGCCCTGAATGACCTACCTGCGCGAGACCTGGCTCGTGTTCAGCCGCGCGCTGCGACTGTCGCTGCGCAACCCGATCTGGGTGATCATCGGCCTCACCCAGCCGATCCTCTACCTGGCCCTGTTCGGCCCGCTGCTCGAGCAGGTGGTCGGCAACACCCCGGGCATGCCTCCCGGTGACGCCTGGAAGATCTTCGTACCCGGGCTGCTCGTGCAGCTGGGCATCTTCGGCGCCTCGTTCGTGGGGTTCGGCCTGATCGCCGAGTACCGCGCCGGCGTCGTGGAGCGGATGCGGGTGACCCCGGCGCACCGCTCGGCGCTGCTGCTGGGCCGGGTCCTGCGCGACGTGCTGGTGCTCGTGGTGCAGGCGGCCGTGCTCAGCCTGGTCGCCGTGCCGTTCGGGCTGCGGACCTCGATCGCCGGCGTCGTGCTGGCCCTGCTGGTGGTCGGCGCGCTGGCAGCCTCGTTCTCGAGCCTGTCGTACGCCGCCGCTCTGACCCTCAAGAGCGAGGACGCCCTGGCGCCGCTGCTCAACGGGATCGCCGTCCCGCTGCTGCTGCTCTCGGGGATCCTGCTGCCGATGTCGCTGGCCCCCCTCTGGCTGCAGCGCCTCTCCGACGTCAACCCGCTCAAGCACGTCGTCGAAGGGGTGCGGGCCCTGTTCCGCGGCGACATCGCGACGTCGACCTCGGCCTGGGGCCTGGTGGCGACCGCCGCCCTGGTGGCCGTGGGCCTGGTGGTCGGCACGCGCACCTTCCGGCGCGAGTCGGCCTGACCCCCGCCGGTCGGCGGGCGCCGCACCGGACGAGGGCCGCACGTTTCAGCCCCGGTGGAGCACCGGGGCCAGGGCGTCCAGCACCGAGGCGTCCTCGATGGTGCTGGGCACCGCCGGGTCCTTGCCGTCGGCGATCTCGCGCATCGTCTTGCGCAGGATCTTGCCGGAGCGGGTCTTGGGCAGGGCCGCCACGACGTCGACCTCGCGCAGCGCGGCCACCGCGCCGATCTGGTCGCGCACGGCCTGCACCAGCTCGGCGCTGCACCTGGGCGTGCTCGGTGACGACCCCCGCCTTGAGCACCACGAAGCCGCGCGGCACCTGCCCCTTCAGCTCGTCGTGCACGCCGATCACCGCGCACTCGGCGACCGCCGGGTGGCCGGCGAGCACCGCCTCCATCGAGCCGGTCGACAGCCGGTGCCCGGCGACGTTGATGACGTCGTCGGTGCGGCCCATCACGTAGAGGTAGCCGTCGGCGTCCTTGTACCCGCCGTCCCCGGTCAGGTAGTAGCCCGGGAAGGCAGACAGGTACGACGGCGACGTACCGCTCGTCGTCGCGCCACAGCGTCGGCAGGGTGCCCGGCGGCAGCGGCAGCCGGATGCAGATCGCGCCCTCGACGTCCGGCGCCGCACGGCTCGCCGTCCTGGTCGAGCACCTGGACGTCGTAGCCCGGCACCGGCACCGAGGGCGAGCCCGGCTTGATCGGCATCGGCTCCAGGCCGCGCAGGTTGGCGCAGATCGGCCAGCCGGTCTCGGTCTGCCACCAGTTGTCGACCACCGGGATGCCGAGCGCGTCCGACCGGCCCACTCGTAGGTGTCGGGGTCGAGCCGCTCCCCGGCCAGGAACAGCGTGCGCAGGCTGGAGATGTCGTAGCGCGGCCAGGTGCTCGGCGTCCGGGTCCTCCTTCTTGATCGCCCGGAACGCGGTCGGCGCGGTGAAGAGCGCGTTCACCCTGTGCTCGGCGACCACCCGCCAGAAGGCGCCGGCGTCCGGCGTGCCGACCGGCTTGCCCTCGTAGAGCACGGTCGTGGCGCCGGCCAGCAGCGGGGCGTAGACGATGTAGGAGTGACCGACCACCCAGCCCACGTCGCTGGCCGCCCAGAACACGTCGCCGGGCCCGATGCCGTAGACGTTGTGCCATCGACCAGCAGCAGGGCGACGGCGTGCCCGCCGTTGTCGCGCACGATGCCCTTCGGGCTGACCGGTGGTGCCCGAGGTGTAGAGGATGTACAGCGGGTCGGTCGCCGCGACCGGCACGCACTCGGCCGGCGGCACCGCTCCCGGGGTCATCAGGGTGTGCCAGTCCAGGTCGCGCTCGCCCCAGCTCGGCCACCAGCTGCGGGCGCTGCACGATGACGCAGTGCTCCGGCTGTGCCTCGGCCAGCTCGATCGCCGCGTCCAGCAGCGGCTTGTAGGCGATGATGCGGGTCACCTCGATGCCGCAGGACGCCGACACCACCACCTTGGGCGGCGGCGTCGTCGATCCGCAGCGCCAGCTCGTTGGGGGCGAACCCGCCGAACACCACCGAGTGGACGGCGCCGAGCCGCGCGCAGGCCAGCATCGCCACGACGGCCTCGGGGATCATCGGCATGTAGATCACCACCCGGTCGCCGGCGCCCACCCCCAAGTGGCGCAGCACCCCGGCGAAACGGGCGACCTGATCGAGCAGCTGGGCGTAGGTGAACCGCTGCCGGTGCCGGTGACCGGGGAGTCGTAGACCAGGGCCGCCTGGTCGGCCCGGCCGTCGACCACGTGCCGGTCCAGGGCGTTGAAGCAGGTGTTCAGGGTGCCGTCGGGGAACCAGCGGTAGAGCGGTGGAGTGCTGTCGTCCAGGATCTGCCGGGGCTCGTGCACCCAGTCGATACCCTCGGCCGCCTCGGCCCAGAATCCGGAAGGGTCACGCAGGCTCTGCTCGTAGGCGGCGGCGTAGGCCCCGGTGGCCCCGGTGGCGGCGGACCGCGACGTCATTCCCGTCATGGGTCCATGGTGGCCCGGGGACGGCGTCCGGCGCAGGGGCGCTCGCCATGACGCGCCGAGGCGACGGGGTCGCGCGCCGAGCGGGTCAGACGGCGGCGACGACCAGCAGCTCGACCACCCGGTCGAGGAAGGCGTCGACCGAGGCCTCGCGATACCCGCGGGCACCACGACGGCTCTTGAACACCGCCATCCGCACCGACTCCGGAGCCAGCGGGCGGCCGCTGGCGAAGGCGTCCTCGATCCGCAGGCAGAGCTCGTCGACCTGCTCGATGTCGTAGGTCAGCTCGAGCCCGGTGCCCCGGGGGAAGCGCTGGCCCTGGGGACGGGCCAGCTGGGCGCGCAGCGCCTGCTCCTGGGAGCGCAGCTGCTCGGCCCAGCCGCCGTTGCCGGCGCGCTCCTGCCCGGTGTGCTTCTCACGGCGGGCGAAGGCGTCCTCGATGCGGTCCAGGGCCGCGTCGACCGAGTCGACGTCGTACCCGCCACGAACCAGGTCGAACCCGACGGTGCGCACGTGCCACGAGGTCATGACCGCCGCCCGGGGGTCGCCCTCGTAGGCCTGGCGAGCCTTGGCCAGGAAGGCCCCGACCTGCTCGATGTCGTACCCCTTGGCCATGCGGGTGGCACGCGGGAAGGTGTCGTTCACCCCTGCATTGTGCCAGGTGAGGCGGCCGGTTCCGGCTGAGCCGCGGCAGCCGGTCGCAGCTGGGCTGCGGCAGCCGGTCGCGGCTCGGCGGAGGCAGCCAGCTGCCCGCAGGCACCGTCGATCTCGCGGCCCCGCGTGTCCCGCACCGTCGTCGGGACGCCGTGGGCCCGCAGCCGGTCGACGAAGGCGTGCTGGACGGCGCGGGTGCTGGCGGTCCACTTCGAACCGGGCGTCGGGTTGAGCGGGATCGGGTTGACGTGCACCCAGCCGCGCCCGCGTCGGTTGAGCTCGGTGCCGAGCAGGTCGGCCCGCCAGGTCTGGTCGTTGATGTCCTTGATCAGGGCGTACTCGATGCTGACCCGGCGACCGGTGACCTCGAAGTACCGGTGGGCGGCGTCCAGGGCCTCACCGACCGACCACCTGGTGTTCACCGGCACGAGCTCGTTGCGCAGCTCGTCGTCCGGCGCGTGCAGCGACAGCGCCAGGGTGACCGGCAGACCCTCGGTCGCGAGCCGGTCGATGCCCGGCACCAGCCCGACCGTCGAGACCGTGATCCCCCGGGCCGACATGCCCAGCCCGGACGGCGAGGGCTCCACCAGGCGGCGGACGGCGGCGATCGAGGGCCCGTAGTTCGCCAGCGCCTCGCCCATGCCCATGAACACCACGTTGGCCACCCGGTCGAGGGCAGTGGGCGAGCCACCCGGCACCTGACCGGCGGCCAGGGACCGGTTGGCGGCCACCACCTGCCCGACGATCTCGGCCGCCGACAGGTTGCGGGTCAGACCCGCCTGGCCGGTGGCGCAGAACGGGCAGTTCATGCCGCAGCCGGCCTGGCTCGAGACGCAGACCGTCACCCGCTCGGGGTAGCGCATCAGCACCGACTCGACCAGGGACCCGTCGTGCAGGCGCCACAGGGTCTTCACGGTCGTGCCGTTGTCGCAGTCGATCCGGTGGGCCGGGGTCAGCAGGGTGGGCAGCAGTGCCTGGACCAGCTGCTGCCGGACGGCGGCGGGCAGGTCGGACAGCCCCGAGAGCCCGTCCTGGGCGGCGTCGTAGAAGTGGTCGAAGTAGTGCACCGACAGCTGCCGGGCCCGAAACCCCTTGTGCCCCAGCTCCTCGACGGCCGTGGCCCGCGCCGCCAGGTCGAGGTCGGCCAGGTGCCGCGGCGGCTTGCCCCGACGCGGAGCCGTGAACGTCAGCGTGACCGGGGTGCCGCTCACCGGGACGACACGAGCAGCAGCAGGGCCAGATGGACGGCGGGGGCACTGAACAGCATGGAGTCGAGCCGATCCATGATGCCGCCGTGGCCCGGAAGCACGGTGCCCATGTCCTTGACTCCCAGGTCGCGCTTGATCAGGGACTCGCACAGGTCGCCGGCGGTGGCGGTCACGGCCACCACCGGTCCCAGGACGGCACCCGCCCAGATCGGGCCGTGCAGCAGCAGGGTGACCCCGGCGGAGGCGACGAGGGCGCAGTCACCAGTACCGAGCCGGCGAAACCCTCCCACGACTTCTTCGGGCTGATCGTGGGCGACATCGGGTGCCGGCCGAACAGCACTCCGGCCGCGTAGCCGCCGACGTCGCTGGCCACCACCGTCGCGACGTAGACGATGACCCGCTGGGCGCCGTCCGGGGCGGCCAGCATGATGATCGCCCAGCCGGCCAGGAACGGCACGTAGACCGCGGCGAACACCCCGGCGGCGACGTCGCGAGCGGCGCCCTGCACCCCGTCGATGAGCCGCCAGAGCAGCACCCCGAACGCGGTGAGCAGCAGCGCGGCGAACAGACCCTCACCGCGGGCCACGAAGGCCGAGACCAGCATCCCCACCGAGCCGACGGCCAGCGGGATGACGGGGATGTGCAGCTTGCGGTGCGTCAGGGCGTGCGACAGCTCCCAGACCCCCACGACCACGGCGGCGGCGGTCAGGGCCACGAAGGCCTCCTTGCGCACCAGCAGGGACAGCAGGACCGCACCGGCCAGGCCGACACCCACGGCGATCGCCTGCGGCAGGTTGCGCCCGGGTTCGGCTTCTTGCGGCCGGAACCGGAGCCGCCCGGCTCGCGGCCCGGGCGCGGTACGGGGTCGCGTCCGGGCCGGGGTCGGCGACCACGGCGCCGTCCGGCTCGGTGCTGCGGGCCCGGCTGCGACGGGGGGCGGCGCCGGCATCCGGGACGTCGGCCTGGGCGACCATGTCGAAACGCAACGGGCCGGTCTCCAGGAGCCGCCGTCGGGTCGCCGTCCCCCCAGGGGCGTCGGACCGGGTCGACGCCGCCAGGCGCAGGGCTCCGGTCCGGGGGTCGGCGGCCACCCCGACCGGATCCGCCAGCACGACCGGCTCTGCCACGCACGACCGTCGGCTGCGGCAGGAAGGCGGGCGCCGAGGCCGGCTCGACCTCCTCGACCACCGCGGTCAGCTCGGCCGTGGTCCAGTGCTCGGTCGGCACCCAGGCGGTGCCGGCCTCGGGGACCGGTTCGGCGGCGACCGTCTCGACGGGACCGGTCTGCCAGTGTGCGAAGGCCTCGGGCACGGGCTCGGCGGTCATCGCCGTGCGCTCGGCCAGCTCACGGGCGGCGCGACGCGACAGCAACGGCCGGTCGCCGGTGGGCAGGGCGTGCCGACGTGGCCGCACCGACTCCAGGTCGGTGGACCAGCCGAGACTCGTCGCCCTCGCTCATACCTCGAGCAGCTCGCTCTCCTTGTGCTTGAGCAGGTCGTCGATCACGTCGACGTGGCGCTTGGTGACATGCTCGAGCTCCTTCTCGGCCGCGGGTCACCTCGTCCTCGCCGGCCTCGCCGTCCTTGTTGATCCGGTCGAGCTCCTCCTTGGCCCGGCGACGCATGTTGCGCACCGACACCCGGGCGTCCTCGGCCTTGTTGCGCGCGATCTTGATGTAGTCGCGGCGGCGTTCCTCGGTCAGCTGCGGCAGGTTCAGCCGGATCACCGTTGCCGTCGTTGGACGGGTTGACGCCGAGGTCGGAGTCGCGCAGCGCCTTCTCGATCGCCGCCATCGAGCCGCGGTCGTACGGCGAGACGAGCACGGTGCGCGCCTCGGGCATCTGGAACGAGGCGAGCTGCTGCAGCGGCGTGGGCGCGCCGTAGTAGTCGACGATCGACTTGTTGAACATGGCCGGGTTGGCCCGGCCGGTGCGGATCGCCGCGAAGTCCTCCTTGGCGACCTCGACAGCCTTCTCCATCTTCTCCTCAGCTTCGAGGAGGGTCTCGTCGATCACCGTTGCTCCTTCGATCCGGTGTGCCGACCTGCGGTCCCGGTCCGGGACCCGGCAGGTGTTGCCGTCGTCCGCCGTGATGCTCGCCGCCGGCGAGCCGCAACGACGCGCCGGTCACGCAGTGACCAGCGTGCCGATCCTCTCACCCCGCACCGCTCGCATGACATTCCCTTCACCCTCCATACCGAAGACGATCATCGGCATCCGGTTCTCCATGCACAGCGCGAAAGCCGTGGCGTCGGCGACCTTGAGGCCGCGCTGCAGGGCCTCGGCGTAGGTCATCGGTGTCGAGCTTGGTGGCCGTCGGGTCGCGGCGCGGGTCGGCGGTGTAGACGCCGTCCACGCCGTTCTTGCTCATCAGGACCACCTCGCAGTGGGTCTCGAGGGCACGCTGGGCGGCGACGGTGTCGGTGGAGAAGTACGGCATGCCGGCGCCGGCGCCGAAGATCACGACTCGGCCCTTCTCCAGGTGCCGGATCGCCTTGCAGCGGGATGTAGGGCTCGGCGACCTGGCCCATCGTGATGGCGGTCTGCACCCGGGTGACGATGCCTTCCTTCTCGAGGAAGTCCTGCAGCGCCAGGCAGTTCATGACGGTGCCGAGCATGCCCATGTAGTCGGCCCGGGCCCGGTCCATGCCCCGCTGCTGCAGCTCGGCCCCGCGGAAGAAGTTGCCGCCGCCGATGACGATCGCCACCTGGACGCCGGAACGGACCACCTGGGCGACCTCGCGGGCGATCGAGCGGACGACGTCGGGGTCGAGCCCGACCTTGCCGCCGCCGAAGGCCTCGCCCGAGACCTTGAGCAGCACCCGCTGGTAGCGCGGGGACCCGTCGGTGTTCTGGTGCTCCAGGACTGCTGTCGCCTCGTTCACGTCGTGGTCTCCTGCTCCTGGATCGCTGCTGGGCGGTCATGGCATCGTTCGTCGCCGGGTGGCTCGAGCCGGCCGGTGAGACTCATGGTCAGTCTGCCGCACCCGCAGTCTGCCCCACCCGAGCACACACAGCGCGGCGCCGGAGTGGCAGATCCACTCCGGCGCCGCGTGCGGTGCTTCGGTACCTGCGGGTCAGACCCCGACCTGGAAGCGCCGGTAGCCCGTGGCCGTGACGCCGGCCTCGGTCAGCAGCTGCTTGACCGTCTTGGACTGGTCCTTGGCGAACTTCTGCTCCAGCAGGACGTTGTCCTTGAAGAACGCGTCCACCCGGCCCTCGACGATCTTGGGCAGGGCCTGCTCGGGCTTGCCCTCCTCGCGCGACTTCTCCTCGGCCACCCGACGCTCGGTCTCGACGATCTCGGCCGGGACGGCGTCCCGGGTGAGGTAGCCGGGACGCATGGCGGCGGCGTGCATCGCGATGTCGCGAGCCACGTCGTTGTCGCCGTCCACGCCGACCAGGACGCCGATCTGCGGGGGCAGGTCGGGGCTGGTGCGGTGCAGGTAGCTGGCGACGTGCGGTGCCTCGAGACGGGCGATCCGACGGACGACGATCTTCTCACCGATGGTGGCGTTCGCCTCGGTGATGATCGTTTCGACCGTCTTGCCCGGCTCGATCTCGCTCGCGAGCAGGGTGGCGACGTCCTCGGCCTTGATCGCGACCGCCTGGTCGAGGACCCGCTGGGCGACGACCTGGAACGGGGCCGACTTCGACACGAAGTCGGTCTCGCAGTCGATCTCGACCAGGACCCCGACGCCGTCCTCGACGTGGGCGGCGACGAGCCCGTTGACCGTGGCCCGGTCGGCACGCTTCTCGGCACCGGCCTGACCCTTGATCCGCAGGAACTCGGCGGCCTTGTCGAAGTCGCCGTCGCTGGCCTCGAGGGCCTTCTTGCAGTCCATCATCCCGGCGCCGGTCTGGTCGCGCAGGCGCTTGACGTCGGCGGCGCTGATGTTCGCCATCTGTGCTGTGTCTCCTGTCGTGTGGTGGGGAACCGGGCTCAGGCGCCGGTGGGGGCGTCGCCCGCCGCGTCGGCGACCGGCTCGGCCTCGACGACCGGCTCAGCCGCAGCCTCGACCACCGGCTCCGCCTCGACGACAGCCTCGACCACGGCTCGGCCTCGACGACAGCCTCGACCACAGGCTCGGCCTCGACAACAACCTCGACCACAGGCTGGCCTCGACAACAACCTCGACCACAGGCTCGGCCTCGACGACGGGCTCAGCCGCAGCCTCGGCCACCGGCTCGGCCGCAGCCTCGACGGCGGGGGCGTCGCCGGCCAGCAGCTCCGCCTCCCACTCGGCGAGCGGCTCGGCGGCGACGCCCTCGGCCTGGGCGTCGCCGCCACGCGAACGGGTCATCAGCCCGGCGGCGACAGCGTCGGCGACCACCCGCGTGAGCAGGGTGACCGAACGGATCGCGTCGTCGTTGCCCGGGATCTTGTAGTCGACCTCGTCCGGGTCGCAGTTGGTGTCGAGGATGGCGACGATCGGGATGTGCAGCTTGCGGGCCTCGTCGACGGCCAGGTGCTCCTTCTTGGTGTCGACGATCCACACCGCGCTGGGAACCCGGGCCATGTCACGGATGCCGCCGAGGGTCTTCTCGAGCTTGTCCTTCTCGCGACGCAGGACGAGCAGCTCCTTCTTCGTCATGCCGGAACCGGCGACGTCGTCGAAGTCGAGCAGCTCGAGCTCCTTGAGGCGCTGCAGACGCTTGTGGACGGTCTGGAAGTTGGTGAGCATGCCACCGAGCCAACGCTGGTTGACGTAAGGCATGCCTACTCGGGCGGCCTGCTCGGCGATCGGCTCCTGAGCCTGCTTCTTCGTGCCGATGAACAGGATGGTGCCGCCGTGGGCGACCGTCTCCTTGACGAAGTCGTAGGCGCGGTCGATGAACGACAGCGACTGCTGCAGGTCGATGATGTAGATGCCGTTGCGCTCGGTGAAGATGAACCGCTTCATCTTGGGGTTCCAGCGCCGGGTCTGGTGACCGAAGTGCACGCCGCTCTCGAGGAGCTGGCGCATCGTGACGACAGCCATGCTGAGTACTCCTGTCGGTACTCGCCGGGGGGCGAGCACCATCGGTTCTTCGCGCCGCCCGGGTAGGCGGCGTGCCTGGCGCCGAGAACGCACCCCTCCGGCCGTGAGACGGCCGGACCGACGGGTGCGCACCCGTCCTCATGGCGGACTGTCACTGGGACAGGTCACACCGGACGGAGAACGGCACGCGATGTCAACCGGACGCACCGGTTGCACGGCCCAGTCTAGGCGCCGGTGCCCACCCTCACCAAAACCGCCCCGCGGGCCGACCGGAATCGTCTCCGCCGTTCACGGGCCCGTCGTCGGGCCGCCTGGCTGTCTAGGCTTCGCCCATGACGGCGGACCTGCCCTCGGGCGCCTGGCAGCAGATGGCTCGCGACGCCGGTCTGCTGGACGCCTCGGGCCACCTGGCTCCCACGATCTTCGCCGAGATGTCGGCCCTGGCGGTGGCGACCGGCTCGGTCAACCTGGGGCAGGGGTTCCCGGACACGGACGGCCCGGCCGAGGTGCTCGAGGCGGCAGTGGCGGCGATCCGCGGCGGCCGCAACCAGTACCCGCCCGGGCGAGGCGTCCCGGAGCTGCGGGCCGCGGTGGCCGAGCACCAGCGGCGCTGGTACGGCCTGCCCGTCGACCCCGACCGCGAGGTGCTGGTGACCGCCGGCGCCACCGAGGCGATCGCCTCCGCCGTGCTCGCCCTGTGCTCCCCCGGGGACGAGGTCGTGGTGCTAGAGCCCTACTACGACTCCTACGCGGCGACGATCGCGCTCGCGGGGGCCGTCCGCCGCACGGTGCCGCTGCGCTTCCCCGAGTTCAGGCTCGAGGCGGACGTGCTGGCGTCCGCCGTCGGACCGCGCACCCGGATGCTGTTGGTCAACAACCCGCACAACCCGAGTGGGCGGGTGCTGGACGACGACGAGCTGGCCCTGCTGGCCGAGACCGCCGTCCGCCACGACCTGGTGGTGGTGGCCGACGAGGTCTACGAGCACCTCGTCTTCGACGGACGACGACACACGCCCCTGGCGAGCCTTCCGGGGATGGCCGAGCGCACCCTGACCATCTCCTCGGCCGGCAAGACCTTCTCGGTCACCGGGTGGAAGGTGGGCTGGGTGATCGGCCCGGCCGGGCTCGTCGACGCCGTGGCCTCGGTCAAGCAGTTCCTCACCTACGTCAACGCCGGGCCGCTGCAGCCCGCCGTGGCCCACGCCCTGGCCCTGCCCGACCAGGTCTACGCCGAGGCGGCCGCCACACTGCAGCAGGGCCGGGACCAGCTGGTGGCCGGCCTGCAGCACCTGGGTCTGGCGGTGAGCGTGCCGGCGGGCACCTACTTCGTGGTGGCGGACGCCGCCTCCTTGGGGGTGAGCGACGCCCTGACCTTCTGCCGGCAGCTGCCGCACCTCGCCGGGGTGGTGGCGGTGCCGGTCCAGGTGTTCTGCGACGACGTCGACGCCTACCGCTGCCTGGTGAGGTTCGCCTTCTGCAAGCGTCCCGAGGTGCTCTCCGAGGCGGTGCGACGGCTGGCAGGCCTTGCCGGCGGGGCCGGCGGGGCCGGCATCGACGTCGGCTAAGGCGAAGTTCCGTCCCCAGCCGGTCCTGACGTCACCTCGTCCACAGCCGGACGGCGGGTGCCACGGCGGCGACACCGGATCCTCCAGGCTGGCTCCATGGCCGGACTCCTGACCCCCGTGCTCCTCGTGACCGCCGCCGTGATCACAGGCACAGCAGCGGTCTCGGCGAGGGACGTCGGGGTCCGGCCGTCAGGTGGGACCGCCGCGGTCGTGGACTCCCCCGGTCCCGCCGCGGCGGTCCCCCTGAGCCCTGCCAAGCCCGCCGGAACCACCACCGGCGTCCGCCCCGGCTGGACCTGGCCGACCGGAGCCCCTCCGGTCGTCGTGCACCCGTTTCGGATCGGGCCGCAGCGCTGGTCGCCCGGGCACCGGGGCGTCGACCTGGCCGCCTCCTCAGGAGCAACTGTGGTCGCGGCCGGGGCCGGGCGAGTGAGCTTCGTCGGCACGGTCGCCGGGCGTGGCGTGATCGCCGTCGACCACAGCGATGGGCTGCGGACCACGTACGAGCCGGTGACCGCCTCGGTCCACGCCGGTGATCTGGTCGGCGCCGGACAGGTGATCGGGGCCCTGGGATCGACCGGGTCCCACTGCGGCACGGGCGTCTGTCTGCACTGGGGTCTGCGCCGGGGCGCGCAGTACCTGGATCCGATGATGCTGGTGCGCCCACCGCATCCGGTGCTGCTGCCCGCGCCCTAAACCTGAGCCCCTGGACGTCAGTCGTCGCCTGCTCGAGGCAGACTCAGCGCCGGGCCGAGCCGGGCCGGGCCGAGCCGGGCCGATCTACCCTGACGACATGTCGCCCTACACGCATGGACATGCCGAACCGGTGCTGCGTTCCCATGCCTGGCGAACCGTCGCCAACAGCGCCGGCTACCTGGTGCCCCAGCTGCGGCCCGGGATGCGCGTGCTCGACGTGGGCTGCGGGCCAGGAACCATCACCCTCGACCTGGCCCGTCACGTCGCACCCGGCACGGTCGTGGGACTCGATCCGGCACCGGCCGCCGTCGAGGCGGCGAGCGCGGCGCTGGCGGCGACGCGAGCCTCGGGCGAGGACCTGTCGGTCGAGGTGGTCTGCGGACCGCTCGACACCTACGCCGCCGAGCATGCCGGCGGCTTCGACGTGGTGCATGCCCACCAGGTCCTGCAGCATCTGGCCGATCCGGTGGCCGCCCTGCGGCAGCTGGGTCGACTGTGCCGACCCGAGGGGTTGGTCGCGGTCCGGGACGCCGACTACGCCGCCTTCTCCTGGTTCCCCGAGGTGCCCGCACTCGACGAGTGGCGGCACCTCTACCGAACCGTGGCCCGCTCGTGCGGCGGCGAGCCCGACGCCGGACGCAGGCTGTTGTCCTGGGCGCAGCAGGCAGGTCTGCGGTCGGTACGGGCCAGTGCCTCGACGTGGTGCTTCGCCACCCCGGCGGACCGTGCCTGGTGGGGTGGTATGTGGGCGGATCGCATCGTCGACAGCGACCTTGCCCGACGTGCGGTGGACGACGACGTCGCCTCGACCGCCGACCTGCAGCGGCTGCGACGGGGGTGGCAGCAGTGGGCCGCCGCCGAGGACGGCTGGCTGCTGGTGCCCCACGGCGAGATCCTGGCGAGCCCGCCCGACAGTCCCCCGACCGCCGACTGAGCCCCCGGCCGACTGAGCACCCCGGCCGACTGAGCACCCCAGCCGGCTGAGCACCCAGCCGACTTGCCGCGCCTCGGCTAGCTGACCTCGATCATCTTGGCCCGCAGCTGCAGCACTGCCTTGGTGTGCATCTGGCAGATGCGCGACTCGGTGACCCCGAGCACCCGTCCGATCTCGGCCAGGGTGAGCCCCTCGTAGTAGTAGAGGGTGACCACGATCTTCTCGCGCTCGGGCAGCTGGTTGATCGCCCGGGAGAGCAGGAACTTGGTCTCCTCGGTCTCGAAGGCCAGCACCGGGTCCTCGGCCTTGGTGTCCTCGAGGGTGTCGACGAGCGAGAGCTTGTCGCCCTTCTCCCCCCCGACGGTCAGCAGCTCGTCCAGGGCCACGACGTTGACGTAGGAGACCTGCGAGAAGATCGCGTGCAGGTCCTCGAGCGAGATGCCCAGCCGGGCCGCCACCTCGACCTCGGTGGGTGAGCGGTGCAGCTCGCCCTCGAGCGAGGCGTAGGCCCGTTCGACCTCGCGGGCCTTGTAGCGGACGGAACGTGGGATCCAGTCGATGGCCCGCAGCTCGTCGATGATCGCCCCACGGATCCGCGAGATCGCGTAGGTCTCGAACTTGATCGCACGCTCGATGTCGAACTTCTCGATCGCGTCGATCAACCCGAAGATGCCGTACGAGACCAGGTCGGACTGCTCGATGTTGGGCGGCAGACCCACCCCCACCCGGCCGGCCACGTACTTGACCAGCGGCGAGTAGTGCAGGATCAGGCGTTCCCCGGCGCCGCGTCGCCGGAGTCCTTGAACGAACGCCACAGCTCACGCAGCGCGGCCTCGTTGGCCGCGACCGGATCCACCTCCGCCACCGGCTCCTCGGGCGGGTCGGCTGCGACAGCAGCGCCACCTTCGGCTCGGCCCCGTCGGAGTCGTCGGACTCCTCGGCGTCGTCCGAGTCGTCCTGGTCACGCGTCCCCTGCTCGTCCGGGTCGTCGTCCAGGTCGACCTCGTCCTCGAGCACGACCTCGGCGACCTGCGCCTCGGCAGGGGCGTCCGAAGCGTCGTCCCCGTCCCCCGTGCGGGGACGCGGCGGCCGAGCCTTGGCAGCCCGGCGCTGGTTCACCTTGTCGATCTCGGCATCTGTCACGGACACCTCGGTGGGGACCAGGGTCTGCCGCGATGTCCGCGATCGAGTACCTGCCCCCGACTCCGCTCCGCGAGCGGCGGACCGCACCACCCGAGCGACCTCCTCGATCTCGTACCCGGCAGGACCGTCCCGCCCCCGACGCCGCGGCACCTACGCGCGAGGGTGCGCCTGCCGATGTCCGGCTCGGAGCCTCTCCACGGAGATGTGCGTGTAGATCTGCGTCGTCGACAGCGTAGCGTGACCGAGCAACTCCTGTACGCTACGAAGGTCCGCGCCGCCGTCCAAGAGATGAGTTGCAGCCGAGTGGCGTAGTCCATGGGGGCCCATGGACGGCGCGTCCGGCACCTGGTCCACCAGCTCGTGCACCACGGACCGGACCTGGCGGGGGTCGACCCGCCTGCCACGGCGCCCGACGAACAACGCCGTCTGCGGCGCCGGCGCCAGTCCGGACCGATGGGCGAGCCACCCCACGAGGGCCGACTCGGCCGGGACCCCGAACGGAACCACTCGTTCCTTGGCCCCCTTGCCCATCACCCGCACCACGCGTCGCTCGAGGTCGAGGTCGGACAGGTCCAGACCCACCAGCTCCGAGACCCGGATCCCGCTGGCATAGAGCAGCTCGACCATGGCCCGGTCCCGGGTCGCCACGGCCCGGTCCACCGGGTCCGGGGTGCTCGACCTCGCGACCTGCTCTGCCGCAGCTGCCATCACCGCCTGCGCCTGGTCGGAGCGCAGCACGGCCGGCAGGCGGGGCTGAGCCCTCGGAGAGCGCAGCCGAGCACCTGGGTCGACAGCCAACCGACCGGTTCGGTGCAGCCACCGGGTGAACGACCGGGCCCCGGCGGCACGCCGGGCGGTGGTGGAGCGGGCCAGACCGGCCGTCATGCCGTCGGCCAACCACCCCCGCAGTGCGGCCAGGTCCAGGGTCCGCAGCAGCCGCTGGACCTCCCCCGGATCCCCCAGGTCCCTCGGATCCCCCGGGTCCCCCGACGAGCCCCGCTGAGCCTGGCCCGACTTAATCTGGTCCGTCTGAACCTGGTCCGTCTGAACCTGGTCCGACTGCGCCTGGGCCGACTGCATCCACGACAACAGGTCCACCACATCGGCGAGGTAGGCGCGCCGGGTGTGGGGCGAGCGCCCCTGCTGCAGCCCGAGGAAGTCGTCGTAGGCACCCAGCAGGGCGTCCCGAGACTCGCTCATCCCGCCACGGTGCTCCCCTCCAGGCTCCAGGACCACCCGACGCGCCGAGCGGGCGTGTCCCACACCCGCCGCCCGACCGGTACGTTCGCCGGTCCCGCCATCGGTACGTTCCCGGAACCCTTCGCGTCTCCCTTCGCCGGCCCCTTCGCCGGTCATCGGGCGCGGCGCCACCCCCGGTCCACGACGACTGCCAGCCCGCGGGCCTCGAGGCGGGCCAACCCGGCCTGCACCTGCGCCAGCGGCAGACCCGCGGTTCGGGCGACAGCCGCCGCGGCCGCCGGAGTCCGCAGCGGGACGGCGTCGAGCACCCGCAGCTCGAGCGGGGACAGGCCGTCGTGCTCGCCGACGGCGGCGACCCGCATGGTGGCGGGCGGGCCGAGGTCGAGGAACCCCACCGGGCTGACGAGCTCGACCACCTCGGCGGCGTCCGTCACACAGGTCGCCCCCAGGCGCAGCAGCCGGTGACAGCCGGCCGACAGGGCCGAGGTGACCGGGCCCGGAACCGCCCCGACCGAGCGCCCCAGCTCGAGAGCGTGATGGGCGGTGCTCTGCGCCCCCGAACGCCAGGCCGCCTCCACCACCACCGTGCCGCGAGACATCGCCGCGATCATGCGGTTGCGTTCGAGGAACCGCCACCGGGAGGGGGCGCAGCCGGGCGGCACCTCGCTGACCAGGCAGCCGGACTGGGCGATGCTCTCGATGAGCCGTTCGTTGCCGCGCGGGTAGCCCCGGTCGACCCCACAGGCGAGCACAGCGACCGTGGCCCCACCGGCCTGCAGGGTCGCCCGATGGGCGGCGGCGTCGATGCCGTAGGCGGCGCCGGAGACCACGGTGATCTCGGCCGAGGCGCACCCCGTCCCGATGTCGGCGGCCACGCGTTCGCCGTACCAGGTGGCGGCCCGGGCGCCGACCACCGATACCGACGACTGCAGCACCGCGGCCAGCGACTGCGGACCTCGCACCCAGAGGCAGAACGGAGCACGGACCTGCAGGTCGTCGAGCCCGGTCGGCCACTCGGGGTCACCCGGGACCACCACCCGACCGCCGAACCTGTCCAGCCGCAGCAGGTCACGGGACGGGTCGAGATCACCGGCACGGACCCGCCAGCGAGCGGCGACCCCATGGCCGCGCCCCCCGCGTTCGGTCACCTCGGGACCGACCGGGCCGTGGTCGTACACCTGCCGAAGGGCCTCGAGCGCCCCGAGCCGGCTCACGAACTCACCGGCGTCGACGTCCCCGGGTTCGGCCAACCGGCTCCAGGCCGCCCGAGCGAGGCGTTCGTCGGCCCGGGCCAGCCACGACGGCCGGCTCATGCGCTCACCTGCCCGCGCAACCGCAGGATCAGGGCCCGACCCACGTCGTCCCGGTCGGGGCGGGTGCGCCCGGCCAGGTCGGCAATGGTCCACGCCACCCGCAGGACCCGGTCGTAGCCCCGGATCGACAGCCGGGAGCGATCGAGCGCCACGTCGAGATCCTTGGTGACCGGCGGCGGCAGCCGCCACGCCCCCCGCAGCCACGAGCCCGGCACCTCGCCGTTGCAGTGCCAGGCCAGACCCATCAGCCGTTCCAGGGCTGCGCCGCGGGCCTCGGCCACCCGGGCCGCCACCGTGGCGCTGCTCTCGCCCGGCTCGGCCGACAGCATCTCGGCCCGCGAGACGGCCGCCACCTCGACCTGCAGGTCGAGACGGTCGAGCAGCGGACCCGACAGCCGCGCCAGGTACCGCCGACGGGCGTTCGGGGTGCACGTGCACTCGAGCCCCTTGCCGGAACCCTGCCCGCACGGGCACGGGTTGGCCGCCAGGATCAGCTGGAACCGGGCCGGGAACTGCGCTGTCCCGAGGGCACGGTGGATCACGAGGGTGCCGTTCTCGAGCGGCTGGCGCAGTGCTTCGAGCACGCGTGGGTCGAACTCGGCCGCCTCGTCGAGGAACAGCACTCCCCGATGCGCCCGCGAGGCCGACCCCGGCCTCGGCAGGCCACTGCCACCGCCGACCAACGAGACCACCGTGGCGGTGTGGTGAGGGTCCTGGTAGGGCGGGCGCCGGATCAGCGCTCGCTGCGGTCCCAGGGTGCCCGCGACCGAGTGGATCGCCGTGACCTCGAGCGCCGCGGTGTCGTCCAGGTCGGGCAGCAGCCCCGGCAACCGGGCAGCCAGCATCGTCTTTCCGGCCCCTGGCGGGCCGACCAGCAGCAGGTGATGCCCGCCGCCCGCCGCCACCTCGAGGGCGAACCGGGCCTCCGGCTGGCCGACGATGTCGGACAGGTCGGCGATCGCCTGCTGCGAGGTGCCCCGGTCGGGTCGGGAGTTCGGGTCCGGGTCGGCGACGGCGTCGGCGGGCGCCCCGACCTCGTCGGGGAACGGGTCGCCGCGGTGCAGGGCGATCACGTCGGCGAGATGGCGGACCGGGGTCACCCGGGCCCCGGGCACCAACGTCGCCTCGTCCCGGTTGGCCCAGGGCACCACGACGTCCCCGAAGCCGGCCTGGACCGCCGCCATCACCGCCGGCAGCACCCCACGGACCGGACGCACCCGCCCGTCGAGGCCCAGCTCGCCCAGATGCACCCGGACGGCGACCGCCTGGGCCGGCACGGTGTCGTTGGCGGCCAGCAGCGCCGCCGCGACGGCCAGGTCGAACGACGTGCCGGCCTTGGGCAGCGCGGCAGGGGACAGGTTCACCGTGATCCGCCGTGACGGCAGCGGGCAGCCCGTGTTCGCCGACGCGGCGCGCACCCGCTCCCGGGACTCACCCAGCGAGGTGTCGGGCAGCCCCACCAGGGTGAAGTTCGGCAACCCGGCGGCCACGTGGGCCTCGACCTCGACCAGATGGCCGCTCAGCCCCACCAGGGCCACGGCCAGACTGCGCCCCAGTCCCACTCAGACCACCGCCGCGAGGTGCTCGACCAGCGGGGCACCCAGACGGGGCACCACGACCGCGACCACGTCGATGCGGACCTCGGCGAAATGCTCGTCGTGGGCCGCCAGCCAGGCCGCCGCCAGCCGCCGCAGCCGGGCGAACTTGGCCGGGGTCACGGCCTCGAGCGGGCCGCCGGCCTGCAGCGAGCGCCGGGTCTTGACCTCACAGACGACCAGGCAGTCGCCGTCCCGGGCGACGATGTCGATCTCGCCCTGCGGACAGCGCCACCGACGGTCGAGCACCACCATGCCCGCCTGGCGCAGCCGTCGTTCCGCCAGCCGCTCGCCGTAGTCGGCCAACCCGTCCTGAGCTCGCATCGCGACCACCTCCGCCCGTAGCCAAGCGGCCGCAGGCAGGCGAGAACGATTGCGTGAGAGTCACTGTGGACGAAGGGACGAACACCCGCCCGGGGTACGGCAGAACGGCGGTGTCACGTCCCCAGGGCGCGGCTGCCGCTCAGCTCGGGAAGCCGCCCGACTTGGGCAGCTGCAGCTCGCTCTTGGCGAGCTCCTCGACGTTGACGTCCTTGAAGGTGACGACCCGGACCGACTTGACGAACCGGGCCGGACGGTAGACGTCCCAGACCCAGGCGTCGGACAGACTGACCTCGAAGTACACCTCGCCGTCCGCGCTGCGGGCCTCGAGGTTGACGGCGTTGGCCAGGTAGAACCGGCGCTCGGTCTCGACGACGTAACTGAACAGTCCGACGACGTCGCGGTACTCCCGATAGAGCTGAAGCTCCATCTCGGTCTCGTAGTTCTCGAGATCCTCGGCGCTCATCGCAGCTGGTCCGTGCCTTCGTCGCGGGCCGCTCGGGCGGCCGTCCTCGGACCTACCCGGCCCGCTTGTCGTGGTCCATCATGGACCCGTCCGACGCTCTCGTGCCTCACCGGGCCACCTCGACCTGGCAGGCCCGGTCGATCTCCACCTCGATGTCGCCCTCGTCCCCGTCCTCGGGCTCGTACTCGGTGGTGAGGTCGACCCACAGCGGGACGCCGTCCGGGCCCTGCAGCTGCGGCAGGCTCCAGGACTGACGGTGCTGCGGGCACGGCCCCAGTCGGCGCAACGCCGCCACGTGCTCGGGGGCGCTGTACCCCTTGTTGTGGTCCCACTGGTAGTGCGGGAACTGTTCCGCCCGGTCCACCATGATCGCGTCCCGGGCGACCTTGGCCAGCACGCTGGCCGCCGCCACCGCCGCGCACCTCAGGTCGGCCTTCACCTTGGTCACCACGTCGGGCTCACCGCTCAGCACCGGCACCGGCGCACCACGGGCACCGGCCACCCCGGCCGGGGCCGGCCCCAGGTCGAGGTCGAGCAGTCCCTGACGGTCGTCGACGGGCGGCGCGACCGGCAGGGTCAGCCAGTCGTGCGACCCGTCCAGCAGCACCAGCGTGGGAAGCTGCGGCAGCTGGGCCAGGGCCCGGCGACCGGCCAGACGCAGGGCGGCGATGATGCCGTAGGCGTCGATCTCGTGCGGCTCGGCATGGCCCACCGCGTACCCGGGCGCCCACCGTCGCAACTTGGGTACCAGAGCCTGACGGGCCGCCGGGGCGAGCAGCTTGGAGTCCCGCACCCCCGCGGGCGCCCCGCGGGTCTGTGCCTCCACCACGACGACGCCGACCGTGACCGGCCCCGCCAGGGCTCCCCGGCCGACCTCGTCCATCCCCGCGACGAGGGAGTGCCCCAGCCGCAGCAGGCTCTTCTCGACCCGCAGGGTCGGCGCCGGTGCGGGCCCGGACCGGCCAGGGACAGTGGATCCGGCGGCAGCGGGGCTCATGCTCGACTCATCGGCGTCGTCCGGCTCAGTGGGTGGGGTCGGTGACCTTGGCGAAGGTGTCGCCGGGCGACGACAGGCCCGTCATGCGGCCGAACGGCCAGACGATCACGAACGCGCGCCCGACCACCGCCGACTCGGGCACGAACCCGCCGTCCAGGTCGGGATGGAACCGCGAGTCGAACGAGACGCTGCGATGGTCCCCCATGACCCAGAGCTTGCCCGCCGGGACGACGACGCTGAAGCTCTTGACGCTCGGCTCGTCGCCGGGGAAGAGGTAGGGCTCCTCGAGCGCCACCCCGTTGACGCTGACCCGGCCGTTGGCGTCGCAGCAGACGACGGTGTCACCGGGCAGGCCGATCACACGCTTGATGAGGTGCTCGCCGGAGTCCTGGGGCAGCAGCCCCACGAAGGTGAGGGTCTGACGGAGCACCCGCTGCCCCCCGCTCTCCTCGGGCGCGGAGACGACCGGCAACCAGCCCCCGGGGTCCTTGAAGACGACGATGTCGCCGCGGTGCAGCCCCAACGGTTTCGGGTTGAGCTTGCTCACCAGGACCCGGTCCCCGGTCAGCAGCGTGTTCTCCATCGAGGTGGACGGGATGAAGAACGCCTGCACCAGGAAGGTCTTGATCAGCAACGACAGCACCAGCGCCATCGCCAGCACGACCACCACCTCGGTGACCGCCCCCAGGAACGCCCGAGCAGGCGAGGAACGAGGCCGCCGACCTCGTCTCGAGGCCACCTCTGAGGGCGGGCGCGAGTCCGGGTCGGCCCGTACCCCACCGTCGGGCCCCGTGGGTTCGACGTCCGGCTCGCTCATCGCCCACCTGCCCCGAGCGGGTCGGCCGCCGCGACGGTGCGGGCCTGGCCGAGCGGCCACCAGACCGCCAGCACCGGCCCCACCACGTTGGCCACCGGCACCATGCCCCCGCCCGGGTCGCCCAGATGCGCCCGGGAGTCGGCCGAGTCGCCGCGGTTGTCGCCCATCACCCAGAGCCGGTCGGCCGGCACCCGGACGTCGAAGGGGCTCAGGCTCGGCGGCACCCCCGGCTGCAGGTACGGCTCCGCAGCGAGGACCCCGTTGATGCTCAGGTGTCCGTTCGTGTCGCAGCAGACGACGTGGTCCCCGGGAAGCCCGACCACCCGCTTGACGTAGTCGTGCCGCCCGATCGGCAGTCCCAGCACGGAGCCCAGACCCCGACCTGCGGCCACCAGGACGTTGCGGGCGGGCGGGTTGGCCGCCGTGAACACCCCGGTCCCGTCGAAGACCACGACATCACCACGGTGCAGGTCGTGCTGCCACCGGCTGACGACCACCCGGTCCCCCACCCGCAGTGTGGGGTCCATCGACGAGCTCGGGATCACGAACGACTGCACCAGGAACATGCGCAGCAGCAGCGCCAGCAGACCTGCGACCAGGGCCCAGCGAAGGACCCAGCCCCACGAGCGCGGGCGACCGACCGAGGCGACCACCTCGACCGGCGCCACGGCCGGGGAGGCCGTGGGCGATGCTCCGGCGGTCACAGCCGCGAGCCTATCCCGGCTGTCGACACGGCAGAGAGGTCAGCGCGCCGGAAGGGCGTCGCGCTTCTCCTTGATCTTGGCGGCCTTGCCGCGCAGCGTCGCGCAGGTAGTAGAGCTTGGCGCGGCGGACGTCGCCGCGGGTCACGACCTCGATCTTGTCGATGATCGGGGTGTGCACCGGGAAGGTGCGCTCGACGCCGACGCCGAAGCTGACCTTGCGCACCGTGAAGGTCTCGCGGACGCCGCCGCCTGGACGGCGGATCACCACGCCCTGGAACACCTGGACCCGCGAGCGGGTGCCCTCGACGACCTTGACGTGCACCTTGAGGGTGTCGCCGGCACGGAAGGCAGGGATGTCGTCGCGCAGCGACGCGGCGTCGAGGCTGTCGAGGATGTGCATCTGAGATCTCTTCTCCGGCTGGTGCCACAGGTCACCGGCGCAGGTCGTTGGGCGAATCAGGGGTGTGCCGTCGTCCCGAGGCGGGACCCGGTGCCTGGTACGCGGCCCCCCTGTGGCAGGGAGCGACCGACCGGCGGCACGATCGGCCAGTCTGCCACAGCCGGGGCGCCGCGCCGGAATCGACACGGCTCGGCACGTCAGCCTGGTCAGCCGCTCAGCCGTCAGCGCCGGCCGAGCAGCCGGCCCGGTCGGCGTCGTCCAGCCTGCGGTCGGCCGCCGGAGTCGCCTCGGCTCGCAGCCACGGCGATCAGGTCGGGACGGCGCAGCGCGGTGCGGACGCAGCGCCTGCTCGCGCCGCCAGCGGTCGATCCGGCGCGTGGTCGCCGGACAGCAGCACCGTCGGGCACCTCGCGGCCGCGCCAGGCCGCCGGCTTGGTGTAGACGGGGTACTCCAGCAGCCCGTCGCTCGTGCGACTCTCCTCCACCAGCGACTCGGCGTTGCCGAGCACCCCGGGCAGCAGCCGGGCGACCGCCTCGACCATCACCAGGGCCGCCGCCTCGCCGCCGGCCAGCACGTAGTCGCCGATGCTGACCTCGGCGACCCGAGCCGTGCTCGGCGGCGTCGTCGAGCACCCGCTGGTCGATCCCCTCGTAGCGACCGCAGGCGAACACCAGCCACGGCTCGGCGGCCAGCTCGTGCGCCAGCGCCTGGGTGAAGCGGCTGCCCCGACGGGCGTGGGCACCACCAGCAGCGGCCGGACGCCGTGCCGGCCCGAGGCCGGCGACGTGGTCCAGCGCCTCGCCCCACGGCTCGGGCCTCATCACCATGCCGGCGCCGCCGCCGTACGGGGTGTCGTCGACGGTGCGGTGCCGGTCGTGGGTCCAAGTCGCGCAGGTCGTGCACGGCGAGGTCGAGCAGCCCGCCGTCGCGGGCCTTGCCGAGCAGCGAGAGCTCGCAGCGGGGCGAGGTACTCGGGGAAGATCGTGACGACGTCGATCCGCACGGGCAGCTCCGGCTCGTCCGTCGGTCCGTCGACGCAGGCCGGCCGGACGTCGGCGACCACGAGCAGGCCGCCGCGGCCGAGGTCGACGGTCGGGACGATCGCGGTCACGAACGGCACCAGCACGCTCGCGCGCCGTCGGCTGCGGCGCACGACCAGCAGGTCCTGCGCCGGGAGGTGCTGGACCGGCGACGACGTCGCCGAGCCGCGCGCCGTCGGCAGGCGCACGCGCGCAGCCCGACCAGCTGGTGGTCGTAGTACTCCTCGGGATCGTCCGGTCGCTCGTCGGGTCGACGTCGACCTCGAGCAGGACGCCGCGCAGCGCCTCGGCGGCGGTGCGGTCGGCGATGCCCTCGAAGCCGAGCAGCAGCCGGCCGTTGTGGTCACGCGCGAGCTCGCGACGTCGAGCGTCGGCGGGCCGACCGGGCCGGTCGCCGGGGCCGTCAGGTGCAGCGCGTCGCCCGGCGGCGAAGCCGCGCTCCGGGCTCGTCGGTGCGCACCTCGACCGTCGACCTCACCGCGGATGCCGTGCGGCCTGCGACGCGACCGACGGCCGAGCGACGACGACGTCCCGGACAGCGTCCGGACGTGCGTCGGCAGGCTGGCGCTCGGTCGACGTCGACGACGTCGACGCGCACGCCGCTGCCGGCCGCAGCGCCTTGACCACGGTGCGCAGCGCGGTGGCGGTGCGGCCGGAACGGCCGATCACCTGCCGAGGTCCTCGGGGTGCACCCGCACCTCGAGCAGCGCGCCACGGCGCAGCGTGCGGTCGCGCGACCCGCGACGTCGTCGGGGTGGTCGACGATGCCGCGGACCAGGTGCTCGAGGGCGTCGACCGAGCACGTCAGGCCTCGGCCTGGCACGTCGGCGGCGGCCTCGATGCTCGGCGGCAGCGGCCTCGGCGGCGGCGGCCTCGGCCGCGGCCTCGGCTGCGGCGTCTCGACGGCGCGGCCTCGGCGACCGCGGCCTCGCGCGGCCGCGGCTGCCGGCCGGTGCCTCGGCGCGGCAGCCTCGGCGACGCCTCGGCGTCGCAGCCTCGGCGTCGGCCTCGGTCGGCCTTCGGCTGGCCTTCTTGCGGGCGTCGTGGCGCCGTCCTTGGGCTCGTCGCCGGCCTCCTTGGCGGCGGCCTCGAAGACGCGCCTTCTTGTCGGCCTTGGGCGCCGCGACCCGCAGGGTGCCCTCGGCGCCCGGCAGGCCCTTGAACTTCTGCCAGTCGCCGGTGACCTTGAGGAGCGCCGCGACCGGCTCGGTCGGCTGCGCGCCGACGGAGAGCCAGTACTGCGCGCGCTCGGAGTCGACCTCGATGAGCGACGGGCTCCTCGGTGGGGTGGTACTTGCCGATCTCCTCGATCGCCCGGCCGTCGCGCTTGGTGCGCGAGTCGGCGACGACGATGCGGTAGTACGGGGCGCGGATCTTGCCGAAGCGCTTGAGACGGATCTTGACAGCCACGGGTGACGTTGCTCCTGTTTCGATGAGGGGCGAGCGCACCGCCGCCGGGTGGGGACCCCGACCGCCGCACTGCTCTGATGGACGCGACGGGCCGGAGAGAGGGGCCGACCTGTCGGGTACAGCGGGTCATTCTGCCAGACTTCGGCGCCCGGTCCCGACACGTGCGCGGTCAGGCCGGGCTCACGGGTCGGGGCGCAGGTCGAAGATCACCGCGTTCGGCACCTCCCGCCGGGTGATGCCCAGGCCGGTGACGGGCACGTCGGGGTCGCCGTTCCACTGGCCCTCGGCGCCGACCCGGTCACGCACCACGACGACGGTCGCCACCCCCCGCGCCCGCAGCAGGTCGATGCTGGCGGCGTCCGGGAACGTCATGGTGCCGGCGCGCAGACTGGACTGGGCGGCGCTGTCGAAGCCCGCTGTCGCCGTTGGCGATCACGGGCCAGCCCTCGGTCTGCCAGAGCATGACGTGGTAGTCGGCCACCAGGTTGGTCGGCAGCATCAGCACCGGCTGCGGCAGGTCGGCCATCCGCACCGGTTGGGTGGCGACCCTCCAGTGCGGCACCGTGTTCCAGCCCTCGCCGTAGGCCAGCGCTGCTGGCAGCAGCAGCGCCATCGCCGCAGCCACCCGCCAGAACGGACCCTGCACCAGGACGTCGCGCAGGTCCTCGGTGAGCCGGGTGAGCGCACCGGCGGCGATGATCGCCAGGCAGAAGGTCACCCAGATCACCAGCCGCCCCGGAGTGCGCAGGTGGTCCCAGCCGGGCAGGTGGTGGAACAGCGGCACGAAGGTGTAGGCGCCACCGGCCGGAGCGTTGGTGCCCAGCGACAGCACCACCAGCAGCGCGGCGACCACGGCCAGCACCAGCCGGCGCCGCCACGGCCAGACCGAGTAGAACAGCCCGACGACGGCGACCCCCAGCAGCACGATCCCGGGGGACATCAGCATCTCGGGCGGCCAGGTGGCCTCGGCCCGCCAGCTGTCCAGCTTGTCGGCCCAGAACCAGTCGCTGCTCGGGGCCGTCAGCAGCCCCTTCCAGGACGGCGAGAACAGCGGCAGCATCGCCTCGACCCGCTGGGCCCCGCTGACCTCGGTGACCACCCGAAGATAGGGCTGCAGCAGCAGACCGAGCCAGGCGAGGAACCCCGCCCCGCCTGCGAGCTCTGCCGTCACCACCCGTTTGGACAGCTGGGCCACGGCACCCGGCGTCGGCCGACCAGCAGCCACCCGAGCACCAGGGCGGCCGTGACCAGCGCCATCGTGTAGACGAACCAGATGCCCAGGGCGAAGCCGAAGGTGAGCTGCCAGGCCGAGACCACCCACGACGCCGTGATCAGGCGCGGGCTCATGAGCTCGGGCCGCCAACCGTGGCGCATCGACCACCCGTGGCCGCGCAGCGCCAGCGCCACCGCCAACGCGATCCCGGCAGTCGACAGGATGTTGACGTGGATCACCTGGGTCAGTCGCCAGGGGGCGAAGCCCGCCGCAGCCGCGGCCAGAGCGGCCCCTGCGATCCCGGACCCGAGGGCCCGCACCAGCGCGTACCCCGACACCACCGCCAGCGCGGTGGCCAGCAGCAGCGCGAGGTTGAGCTGGGCCAGTGCTCCGGCCTGCCCCTGCGGCACCAGGAACGCCAGCGGCAGGTAGCCCCAGATGGTGTCGGTGTAGGCCAGGTTGTCCGGCGCCCCGAGGAAGGCCGGCGTCGTCCACACCCCACCGGGGTCGGTGCGGACGGCGTGACCGACCCAGGCCAGCTGCCAGGAGAAGTACAACGGGTCACCGAGGTCTCCGGGCACCGTCGTGGTCAGACCCCGGACGGCGTCCTGGTAGCTCCACAGCGACAGCAGCACACTCAGGACGGCGACACCGGCGGCCTCGGCGGCCCGCGGGAACCGCATCACGGCGGCGGCGGCCGTCGACGTGGCGCGCAGCACCCTGCTGCCGGACTCGGTGGCCTCGCCGGTCGCGGTGACGGTACTCACCCCCACACCCGGCCGCGCAGCACGACCACCCGGGGATGGGCGAGAACCGCGACGTCCTCGCGCGGGTCGGCCGGGTAGACGACCAGGTCGGCCGGTGCCCCCTCCTCGAGCCCGGGGCGGCGCAGCCAGGTGCGCGCCCCCCAGCAGGCGGCGTCCAGGGCCGACGTGGCCGGGATCCCGGCCGCCACCAGCTCGGCCACCTCGGCCGCGACCAGGCCGTGCGGCAGCGACCCGCCGGCGTCGGTCCCGACGAAGATCGGCACGCCGGCGTCGTAGGCGTCGCGCACGGTCGGGTAGCGCTGCTCGTGCAGCCGCCTCATGTGCGCCGCGTAGACCGGGAACTTGGCCTCGCCGTCGGCGGCGAACCGCGGGAACGTCGCCACGTTGACCAGGGTGGGCACGATGGCGACGCCCCGCCGGGCGACATCGTCCAGGGTCTCGTCGGTCAGTCCGGTCGCATGCTCGATGCAGTCGATCCCGGCCGCGACCAGGTCGGGCAGACAGTCCTCGCCGAAGCAGTGGGCGGTCACCCGGGCCCCCAGCTCGTGGGCCGCGGCGATGGCCTCCGTCAGGGCCGGCAGCGGCCAGCAGGGCGCCAGGTCGCCGACCTCACGGTCGATCCAGTCCCCCACCAGCTTGACCCAGCCGTCGCCACGGGCTGCCTCGACGATGACGTACTCGGTCAGCTGCTCGGGCTCGATCTCGTGGGCGAAGTTGCGGATGTAGCGCCTGGTGCGGGCCAGATGCCGCCCGGCGCGCACGATCCGGGGCAGGTCCTCACGCTGGTCGACCCAGCGGGTGTCGGCCGGCGACCCGGCGTCCCGCAGCAGCAGCGCCCCCGCGGCCCGGTCGGCCAGGGCCTGACCCTCCTGGGTGGGCAGGTCGACGGCACCATGGGCATCGAGGCCCACGTGGTTGTGGGCGTCGACCAGACCGGGCAGCACCCACCCCTCGATGGTGGTGGCCTCGTCGGCCTGGCCGGTCTCGGGACGGCGGTAGGTGATGCGGCCGTCCATCACCCAGGCCTCGTCGGCGGGTTCGTCGGGAGCGACCAGCACCGGTCCGAGCAGGTGCAGCACCGGGGCATCGAACGAGGACATGGCGGGAACCTACCGAAGCAGGCTGTCGATGAGCAGCACGTCGCACCCGGGGCGTGGTCGAGCCGCCGCCTTGTACCGGGCGGCGAGCCGCCGCCGGAGAGGCACCGGCGGGCGAGGCGTCAGCGGCCGAGGAACCGGTCGAGGCCGGGGGCAGCTGCAGCGAGGCCGGGTCCGCTCCCCCGGCGGGGGGCCCACCCGGGCCCCCGATCCCGAACGCCCCGCCCGGCGTCGCCGTCCCGCTGCCGCCGCTTCGCTGCCCCGCCTCGCGCTCCTGCTGGGCACGCTTGGCCGGGTTGCCCGACTTGGCCTTGCCCTTGCGCGGCGGTGGGGCCGCCTTGCCCTTCGACTTCTTGCCGCCACCGACCCCGGGCATGCCCGGCATGCCCGGCATGCCGCCCCGACGCATCTGGCGCATCATCTTCTGCGCGTCGGTGAACCGCTCGAGCAGCTGGTTGACGTCGCTGACCTGCACGCCCGAACCGCGGGCGATGCGCAGCCGGCGCGACCCGTTGAGGATCCTGGGCTGGGTGCGCTCCTGCGGGGTCATCGACCGGATGATCGCCTCGATGCGGTCGAACTCGCGCTCGTCGAAGCCGTCGAGCTGCTCGCGCAGCTCGCCCATGCCGGGCAGCATGCCCAGCATCTTCTTGATCGAGCCCATGTTGCGCAGGGCACCCAGCTGGGACAGGAAGTCGTCGAGGGTGAAGTCCTCGTCGGCGGCGAACTTGGCCGCCATCCTCTCGGCCTGGTCGGCGTCGAAGGCCTTCTCCGCCTGCTCGATCAGGGTGAGCACGTCGCCCATGTCGAGGATGCGCGAGGCCATCCGGTCCGGGTGGAACAGCTCGAACTCCTCGAGCTTCTCACCGGTCGAGGCGAACATCACCGGGCGACCGGTGACCCCCACCACCGACAGGGCCGCGCCGCCGCGGGCGTCGCCGTCCAGCTTCGACAGCACGACGCCGGTGAAGCCGACCCCGTCGGCGAAGGCCTGCGCCGTGGCGACGGCGTCCTGGCCGATCATGGCGTCGAGCACGAACAGGATCTCGTCCGGGCGCACGGCGTCGCGGATGTCGGCCGCCTGCTGCATCATCTCGGCGTCGACGCCCAGGCGCCCGGCGGTGTCGACGACGACGACGTCGTGCTGCTTCTCGATCGCGTACTCGACGCCCTGCCCGGCCACCAGGACCGGGTTGCCGACCCCGGCACCCGGCGTGGCCAGCTGCCCCGAGGCCGAGGCGCCCGGGTGCGGGGCGAAGACCGGGACGCCGGCCCGCTCGCCCACGACCTTCAGCTGGTCGACGGCGTTGGGGCGCTGCAGGTCGCAGGCCACCAGCAGCGGGGTGTGGCCCTGGTCGCGCAGGTACTTGCCGAGCTTGCCGGCCAGGGTGGTCTTGCCCGCGCCCTGCAGACCCGCCAGCAGGATCACCGTCGGCGGGTTCTTGGCCAGGTTCAGCCGCCGGGTCTGACCGCCGAGCACCGTGACCAGCTCGTCGTGGACGATCTGCACGACCTGCTGGGCCGGGTTCAGTGCCCCCGAGACCTCGACCGACAGGGCCCGCTCACGGACCGCCGCGCAGAAGTCGCGGACGACGGGCAGCGCGACGTCGGCGTCCAGCAGCGCACGACGGATCTCGCGGATGGTGGCGTCGACGTCGGCCTCGGACAGACGACCCTTGCCGCGCAGCGACTTGAAGGTCGCCGCCAGCCGGTCGGAGAGGGTGGCGAACACCTGGTCAGCCTAGAGCCTGTGCCGCCACGCTCAGGCCTCCGGCAGGGTGCCGGCGTCGACCAGGGCGGCGATGGTCGTCGCCACCTGGGGCGGCGACAACGGTCGTCCGGTGGCGGCGTCGGTGACGTAGAGGACGTCGACGGCCTGCCCGGCGTGGGTGGCGATGTGGGCCGAGCGCAGGTCGATCCCCTGCCCGGCCAGAGCGGCACCGATCGCGTGCAGCAGCCCCGGCCGGTCGGCGGCTCGCACCTCGAGCACGGTGGCCTCGGCCGAGGCGCCCGCCAGCAGCACCACGCGTGGCCGGGCCTGCGCCCCGGAGGGCACCCGGTAGCCGGCGTCGCGGCGGGCCAGCCGCTCGAGCACGCTGCGGTCGCCGTCCGCGAGCCGGCGCAGGCTGGTCTCGATGGTGGCCGGGGCCGGCAGCTCGGCGCTGCCGCTGTCGACCGCCCAGGTGTCGACGGCCACCGACGCGACCCCCGCGCTGCCTGCGGTGACGGTGCGCACCAGTGCCGACTTCACCGTCAGCCGCGAGACCGCCAGGGTGCCGGCGATGTCGGCCATCAGGCCCGGCCGGTCGGGCGCCACCACGGTCACGGCGTGCAGGTCGTCCATGGCGACCACCGACACCCGGGGCCGGCCGTCGGCGACCACGGCCTGCACCAGCGCCGCCTCGGTGTCGGTGATGGGCGCTGGGCCGGGCGGGCGGTCACCCCGCAGCGCGGTGCGCGCCCGCTCGACCAGGTCGTCGACCAGCCGGGCCCGCCACGGCGACCACGCCGCCGGGCCGGCGGCCACCGCGTCGGCCTCGGTGAGCACCCGCAGCATGTCGAGCAGCTCGGTCCGGCCGTCGACCGCGGCCACCAGGGCCTGCACGGTGCGGGGGTCGTCCGGGTCGCGGCGGGTGGCGAGCTCGATCAGGGTCAGGTGCTCGCGGACCAGACGCTCGACCACCCCGGCGTCGGCGCTCGACAGTCCCATCCGCTCCACGGCCCGGAACGCCAGCGGCGCGCCCACCTGGGAGTGGTCCATCGCGCCCGGCAGCTTGCCGATGTCGTGCAGCAGCGCCGCCAGGATCAGCAGGTCGGGACGGGCGACGTCACGCAACGCCGGCGTCACCGTGACCACGGTCTCGACGAGGTGCCGGTCGACCGTGTGGCGGTGGACCGCGTTGCGCTGCGGGCGGTTGCGCACCCCGGCCCACTCCGGGATCCAGGCGGTGGTCAGCCCGGCCAGGTCGAGCGACTCCCACACGCCCACCAGGGCCGCCCCCCCGGCGAGCAGGTCGACCAGGGCGTCCCGGGCCGGGGCCGGCCACGGCACCGGCAGCGGCTTGGCGTCGGCCGCCAGGTGCGCCACCGTCACCGGCGACAGCGGCAGACCGGCCCGGACGGCGGTCGCCGCGGCGCGCAGCGGCAGCACCGGGTCGTCCTGCGGCCGCACCCCCGCGCCGAGCACCACCTCGCCGTCGTGCTCCACCAGACCGTGACCCAGGGGGCGCAACCTGGGCCGGCGCGGGCCGCGCAACCGGCGGGTGGGCACGGCCTGCCGGGCCCGGCGCACGGTGATGTCGACGGCCTGGGCGACGGTCCGCCCGCACTGGGCCAGGTCGGCGAGCAGCTCGTCGGCGTCGGTGAGGCCCACCGCGACCGCGACCGCGTCCTGCTCGGCCAGCAGCAGTCGTTCGGCGCTGCGGCCGGTGACCGCGTGCAGCCCGTCCCGGATGTCGAGCAGCCGCGCATGGGCGCCGTCCACGTCGCCGTGCGGCCGGTCGGTGATCCAGCTGGCGGCCAGGGCCCGCAGCACGGTGATGTCGCGCAGGCCGCCGCGCGACTCCTTCAGGTCGGGCTCGAGCAGGAAGGCGACCTCACCGAAGCGCTCCTGGCGCTCGAGCAACTGCTCGAAGAGCTGCGGCAGCCGGCGCTTGATCCCCCCGCGCCAGTCGGCCAGCAGCGTGGCCCGGGCCCGCACCACCAGCGCGGCGTCGCCGGACAGCGGGCGCAGGTCGAGCAGCCCGACCGCCGCCGACAGGTCCGAGGCCGCGACCTCACGGCACTGGGTGGGGGTGCGCACCGAGTGGTCCAGGCGCAGCCCGGCGTCCCACAGCGGGTACCACAGTCGCTCGGCCAGCTCACCCACCCGGTCGGTCGGGACCCGCCCGTCGTGCAGCAGCACCAGGTCGAGGTCGCTGGCCGGACCGGCGTCCCCCCGCGCCACGCTGCCGACCACGGCCAGGGCGATGCCGTCGGCGGCGCTGGTGCCGGTCTCGGCCAGGGCGTCCTGCCAGGCGGTGGCCAGAGCCTGCTCGATCAGGGCGGTCATCGCGGCCCGGCGGTCGGGGCCGGGGGGCCCACCGCGCACCGCCATCGCGAGGCGTTCCCGTCGCAGGTCGCGCCCCAGGGGCGTCTCGGTCGCCTTGCTCAGGTCGGCCATGGACCGCCACCTCCGGGAACGTCGGTCGTGCAGCCATCTGAGCGCACTCCGGGCCCCACCCGCAGCAGGCGAGGGGGGCCCGGAGAGCGTGTCAGCTCGATCGAGGCGACTCGTGCGTCCTGCCCCTAGAGGGCGTCGACGCCGTGCTCCCCCGTCCGTACCCGCACGAGGTCCTCGACCGGGGTGGTCCAGACCTTGCCGTCCCCGATCCGTCCGGTCTGGGCGCTCTTGACGACCACGTCGACCACGTCGGCCACGTCGGCGTCGTCCACCAGCACCTCGAGCCGCACCTTGGGCACCAGGTCGACGGTGTACTCCGCACCCCGGTAGACCTCGGTGTGGCCGCGCTGACGGCCGTAGCCGCTGGCCTCGCTGACGGTCATCCCCTGGACGCCGAAGGCCTCCAGTGCCGTCTTGACCTCGTCCAGCTTGTGGGGCTTGACGATCGCCGTCACCAGCTTCATGCCGTCACCTCTGTCGTCTTGACGCTACTGGTCGCCAGGGCTCCGGCCCGGAAGCCGCCGCTGGTGGTGGTGCCGAGGTCGTAGCCCGTCTCTGCGTGCTCGACCAGGTCGATCCCGGTCTCCTCGTCCTCACGGTCGAGGCGGAACCCGATGGTCTTGTCGATCGCGTACCCCAGGAGGAAGGCGACCACGAAGCTGTACGCCAGCACCGAGAAGGCCCCGATCGCCTGGAACTTCAGCAGGTCGATGCCACCGCCGTTGAACAGACCGTCGATGCCGAAGCCGCCGGCCCCCTTGACCCTGGTGCTGCCGAAGAAGCCGATGTACAGGCAGCCGACGAGGCCGCCGACGAGGTGGACACCGACGACGTCGAGCGAGTCGTCGAACCCGAACCGGTACTTCAGGCCCACCGCCAGCGCACAGATCGCCCCGGCCAGCAGCCCGAGCAGCACGGCGGCCCACGGCACGATGAACGCACAGGCCGGGGTGACGGCGACCAGTCCGGCCACTGCCCCCGAGGCTGCGCCCAGGCTGGTCGGGTGACCGTCACGGATCCGTTCCACCAGGATCCAGCCCAGCAGCGCGGTGGCGGTGGCGACCATGGTGTTGGTGAAGGCCAGGGCTGCCAGGCCGTTGGCCCCCAGGGCCGAGCCGGCGTTGAAGCCGAACCAGCCGAACCACAGCAGACCGGCGCCGAGCATCACCAGGGGCAGGTTGTGCGGCTTGAACTGGGCCTTGGGCCACCCGTTGCGCTTGCCCAGCACGAGCGCCAGCGCCAGGCCGGCGGCACCGGCGTTGATGTGGACCGCGGTACCGCCGGCGAAGTCCTCGACCCCCATGGTCGGCCAGCCAGCCCGCCGCCGTTGCCCTTGGCTCGCCGAAGCTGAAGACCCAGTGCGCGACCGGGAAGTAGACGATCGTCACCCACAGGGTCACGAAGACCGACCAGCCGAGGAACTTGGCCCGGTCGGCGATGGCGCCCGAGATCAGCGCCGGGGTGATCACCGCGAACATCAGCTGGAACATCGAGAACGCCAGCGCCGGGATGTTGTAGACGGCGCCGTTCTCGGTGGACAGCATGTGGATCGCCTCGCCCATACCGAGGTAGCCCAGTCCGCCCCAGAAGCCGTTGCCGGTGGTCCCGAACGCGACGCTGTAGCCGTAGAGGACCCAGAGCACGCTCACGATGCCGATCGTGACGAACGACATCATCAGCATGTTCAGGACGCTCTTCACGCGGACCATGCCGCCGTAGAAGAACGCGAGGCCGGGTGTCATCAGCAGCACCAGTGCGGCGCTGGCCAGCACCCAGGCGGTGTCGCCGTGGGAGAAGGCGTCTTTCGTCTCGTCCACGGCCAGGGCGGCCGCAAGTGCTGTCGTGCTTACCATCCGCACCCCTCGGGTAGGACCGGCGCACGGGCGCTGCCCGCGCCGTGTGAAGGTCAGTTGTGAGATCGGAGCCGCGTCGACGGGGCCACCGTTACCCGAGAACGGTCCCGAGAGCGTGTTTCCGTTGCGGTCGATGCACGTTACGGACGCGTGACGGGATCGGCGGAGGTGTGAAACCTGCGTTGCACGACTCGTCCGCCCGCCGCCGTCGATCGAGCGGCGCTTTGGGGTCAGTCGAGTGAGATCAGGGCGTCGACGAACGCCTCGGGGTCGAAGGGAGCCAGGTCGTCGGGCCCCTCGCCCAGCCCGACCAGCTTCACCGGCACCCCCAGGGCCTGCTGCACCGCCACCACGATGCCGCCCTTGGCGGTGCCGTCGAGCTTGGTCAGGACGATGCCGGTCACCTGGACCACCGAGCCGAAGACCCGGGCCTGCTCCAGACCGTTCTGGCCGGTGGTGGCGTCGATCACCAGCAGCACCTCGTCGAGGGGGCCGTGCTTCTCGACGACCCGCTTGACCTTGCCCAGCTCGTCCATCAGGCCGACCTTGTTCTGCAGCCGGCCGGCGGTGTCGATCAGCACGACGTCGGCCTCGGCGGCGATCCCGGCCGCCACGGCGTCGTAGGCCACCGCCGCGGGGTCGCCACCCTCACGGTCGCTGCGGATCGTCGGCACCCCGACCCGCTCGCCCCAGGTGGTCAGCTGGTCGGCCGCGGCGGCCCGGAAGGTGTCGGCCGCGCCGAGGACGACGTCCTTGTCCTGGGCCACCAGCACGCGCGCCAGCTTGCCCACGGTGGTGGTCTTGCCGGTGCCGTTGACCCCGACCACCAGCACCACGGCGGGCCGACCCCCGTCCTGGCCCTCGTGCCGGGTGACGGCCAGGCTGCGGTCCAGGCTCGGGTCGACCGCGGTCAGCAGCTCGGCCCGCAGCAGCGCCCGCACCTGCTCGACGTCACGGGTTCCCAGCACCGCCACCTGGGTGCGCAACGAGGCGACGATGCGCTCGGCAGGGCCCGGTCCCAGGTCGGCGAGCAGCAGGGTGTCCTCGACCTCCTGCCAGGTGTCGGCGTCGATCGTCTCGCGCGACAGCAGACCCAACAGGCTCTGTCCCAACCGGTTTCGCGAACCGGCCAGCCGGGCCCGCAGCCGCACCATGCGCCCGGCCACCGCCTCGGGACGCTCGAGCACGGCCGTGGCCGGGGCACCGGAGGGCGCCGTCCGGTCGTCCGCGGTGTCCGTCGCCCCCGGGCCTGGCCGGTGCGACTGCGCGTCCGCATCCGGGTCGCTGCTGCCCCCGGCCCCGACCGAGGGGGTGGCCGCCCGCCCGGCAGGCAGCTGCCCGGGCCCGCGGCGGGCGCCGACGAACAGCAGCACGCCGACGGCGATCAGGACGGCGAGGGCACCGAGGGCCAGGTAGGTGAACTGGGTGGCTGTCACGGCGCGATTGTGTCATCCGGGGGCCGGTCCACCCGGCCACCACGGTGACGGGGCAGTCAGACGGGCTGCTCCTCGCGCAGCCGCTGGCTGATCACCGTGGTCACACCGTCGCCGCGCATGGTGACGCCGTAGAGGGCGTCGGCGACCTCCATGGTGCGCTTCTGGTGGGTGATCACGATCAGCTGGCTCGACTCGCGCAGCTCCTCGAAGATCGTGATCAGGCGACCCAGGTTGGTGTCGTCGAGGGCGGCCTCGACCTCGTCCATCACGTAGAACGGGCTGGGCCGAGCCTTGAAGATCGCGACCAGCAGCGCCACCGCGGTCAGCGAGCGCTCGCCGCCGGACAGCAGCGACAGCCGCTTCACCTTCTTGCCGGGCGGGCGGGCCTCGACGTCCAGACCGGTGGCCAGCATGTCGGTCGGGTCGGTGAGGATCAGCCTGCCCTCGCCGCCGGGGAACAACCGCGCGAAGACCTTCTCGAACTCGCGGGCCGTGTCGTGGTAGGCCTCGGTGAAGACCTGCTCGACCCGCTCGTCGACCTCCTTGACGATGTCGAGCAGGTCGCGGCGTGAGGACTTGAGGTCCTCGAGCTGGGTGGTCAGAAAGGTGTGGCGTTCCTCCAGGGCCGCGAACTCCTCCAGCGCCAGCGGGTTGACGGTGCCCAGCAGGGCCAGCGCCCGCTCGGCGGCTCGCAGCCGCTTCTGCTGCTCCTCACGGACGTACGGGGCGGGCAGCAGCGCCTCGTCGGGCTCAGGCTCGCCGGGGACCGGGATGGACGGCGGCACAGGCTGGTGCGGGCCGTACTCCTCGACCAGGGTGTCGGACTCCAGGCCCAGCTCGGCCAGCGCCCGCTCCTTGACGGCGTCGATCCGCATCCGTTGCTCGGCCCGGGCGACCGCGTCCTTGTGCACGACGTCGGTGAGCCGGGACTGCTCCTGCATCAGGGCGGCGACACTCTCGCGGGCGGCACCCAGCCTGCGGTCCCACTGCTGCCGCTCGCTCTCGGCCGACAGCCGCAGCTGCTCGGCACGCAGCAGCGAGTTCTCCAGGATCTCCAGGGCGAACGCCGCCCCCACCGAGACCGCCTTGGCGCTGGCCATCTGGCGGTGGCGACGCTCCTCGCGCGCGACGGCCCGGGCCCGGGCCTGCCGCTCCTCCGCGGCCGCCTTCAGCAGGGCCTCGGCACGGCCGGACAGGGCGCGGGCCCGTTCCTCCGCGGTGCGCAGCGCCAGCCGGGACTCCATCTCACGGGCCCGAGCGGCGGTGGCGGCCGCCGCCAACCGGTCGCGCTCGTCGGTCGAGGGCTCCTCGTCGCCGGGGGTCTCCTGCGCGGCCTCGAGCCGTTCCTCCAGCTCGGCGAGCGCCACCCGGTCGCCGTCTGCGGCCTCGCGCGCCGTGGCGAGGGAGGCCGCGAGCCGGCCCGCCTCGGCCTGGGCGGCGTGGGCCACCGCGGTCAGGCGCGCGAGCTGGTCACCGACGGCCGCCAGGCGGGCGTCGGACTCGTGCAGCTGCGACAGGGCGGCGTCGACCCGCTCCTGGGCCAGGGCGTGGGCGGCCACCACCGACTCGATCCGCGTCGCGGCGGCTGCCGAGGCCTGGGTGTGACGGGCGACGTGCTCGGCGGCCTCGTCGACGGCGGCCTGCACCTCGAGCAGCGACGGTGCGGCGGCCGACCCGCCCCGCACGTAGACGGCCGTGACCAGGTCACCCTCGTGGGTGACGACCCGCAGCTCGGGACGGCGGGTCACCAGGTCGTGGGCGGCGTCGAGGTCGGGGGCCACGACGGTGTCGGCGAGCAGCAGGTCGAGCGAGCCGGCCAGACCGGCCGGGCACTGCACCAGGGCACGCGCCCACCGGCACCCGGCCGGCAGGTCGGCGGGGGCACCGCTCGAACGCCCGGCATCGCCGGCCGCCAGCCCCGCCACGACGACGCCGGCCTGGCCGCCGTCCTCGGTCTTGAGCAGCTGCAGGGCCGAGACGGCCGAGCGGTGACCGGTCGCGGCCACGGCGTCGGCGGCACCGCCGAGGGCGGCCGCCACCGCGTTCTCGTGGCCGGGCTCGACCTGCAGCAACGCCGCGATCGAGCCCAGGACGCCGTCCAGCCGCTCGGTGGCGGCGAGCAGGGTCTGGGCGCCGTCCTTGCGCCGCAGGCCCAGCTCGAGCGCCTCACGGCGGGCGGTCCAGGTCGCCCGCTCCTGCTCGGAGGCCGTCACCTCGGCCCGCAGCTGCTCGAGCAGGGCGGTCTGGGTGGCCAGCTCGGTCTCGGCGGCCTCGTGCTCTGAGTCGAGGTCGTGCTCCCCGGCCTCGGCGCCGGCCAGCCCGCTCTCGAGGGCGGCCGCCTCGGCGAGGGCCTGCTGCTCACGGTCGCGGGCCTCGGCGATCTGGATCGTGGTGCGCTCGAGCTGCTCACCGGCGGACTCGACCCGGCTGCGACGGGCGGCCACCTGGCCGGCCAGGCGGGCCAGGCCCTCGCGACGGTCGGCGGCGGCCCGCAGCAGCGAGGCCAGCCGGCGTTCCTCGGCACCCTCGGCGGCCTCGGCCTCGTGGCGGTTCTCGACGGCCTCGGCCAGCAGCTCGCGGGCGCCCTCCACCTGCTCGGCCAGCCCGCCCTCCTGCTCGACCACGGCACGGGCCTGGGACTCGAGCTCGTCGGGGTCACGCCCAGGGGTGCGCTCCGGGGCGGCCTCGGCCAGCAGCCGCTGCCGGTCGTTGGCCAGGCTGGCCGTGCCGCGCACCCGTTCGCGCAGGCTGCTCAGCCGGTACCAGGTCTCCTGCGAGCGGGCCAACCGCGGGGCGGCCTCGCGGGCGCCGGTCTCGGCCTGCTGCAGCAGCTCGTTGGCGGTGACCAGCTCGGCCTCGACCTGCTCGCGGCGCGCCACCAGGGCGCTCTCGTCGGCGACCTCGGCCTCGAGCGTGGTGGTCAGCTGCACGAGGTCGTCGGCCAGCAGCCGCGCCTTGGCATCACGCAGGTCGGCCTGCACGACGGCGGCCCGGCGGGCCACCTCGGCCTGGCGCCCGAGCGGCTTGAGCTGACGACGGATCTCACTCGTCAGGTCGGCCAGCCGCGTCAGGTTGGCCTGCATGGCGTCGAGCTTGCGCAGCGCCTTCTCTTTGCGCTTGCGGTGCTTGAGCACCCCGGCGGCCTCCTCGATGAAGCCGCGGCGGTCCTCGGGGGTGGCGTGCAGCACGGCGTCCAGCTGGCCCTGGCCGACGATGACGTGCATCTCGCGACCGATGCCGGAGTCGGACAGCAGCTCCTGGACGTCGAGCAACCGGCAGGGGCTGCCGTTGATCGCGTACTCGCTGCCGCCGTAGCGGAACATGGTGCGCGTGATCGTGACCTCGGCGTAGTCGATCGGCAGCGCGCCGTCGGAGTTGTCGATGGTCAGGCTGACCTCGGCGCGGCCCAGCGGCGGCCGGCCCGAGGTGCCGGCGAAGATGACGTCCTCCATCTTGCCGCCGCGCAGGCTCTTGGCGCCCTGCTCCCCCATCACCCAGGCCAGGCGCGTCGACGACGTTGGACTTGCCGGAGCCGTTGGGACCGACCACGCAGGTGATGCCGGGCTCGAAGCGCAGCGTCGTCGCCGAGGCGAAGGACTTGAACCCCCGCAGGGTCAGGCTCTTGAGGTGCACGGGGCGTGACTCCTCGCCAGGTTCCGGTTGCAGAAGGTGCCGGTCGCGTCCGAGGACGCCGGAGAAGAGCCACACTACCGGCGAACGCAGGCTCCCCGGTCAGCCTGCGGGCCGTTCCGGGGGCCTCCGTTCGGTGGGTCCTGCCTCAGGGGACCACCAGCTCGGCCCGGCAGCTCGGTCTCAGCAGCCCGGCCCCCGCAGGTGGGCGTCAGCGCTCGACGAACCCCTTCGGTGGCAGCCCCCGGAGCTGGTCCGGCGCCGTCCACCGCACCGTCGAGCCGAGAACTTCACCGGGGCGGTCGTACCACGAGCGGGGCGCCCCGAGGGGGGCGCTGCGGGGTGGTTGCTCGGTGAGCAGCGTGACCAGCTGGCGGCAACGGGAACGGGGACCCCGGGCCCGGACCTCGACCCCGCCGTCGGACAGGTTGGTCGCCGACCCCACCAGACCCAGCTCGAGCGCCCGGGCGCGGGTCCACCACCGGAAGCCGACTCCCTGGACCCGGCCCCGGACCCGCACGACCAGTCCCACGGGCTCGTCGTCGACGGGGTCGGGGTCCATCGGCCCACGGTAGCGAGCACCCGTCCGGCGGCACGAGGGCAGGACGGACGTCACGGCCAGGCCGGGACCCAGGTCCCGAGCACGGCGATCACGTGCCCCCAGCGTGGGACGGGCCGGCAGGGCGCCGGCGTCGACCGCGTGGCCCAGGCAGACTCCTGTGAACACACTCGACCTGCCCCTCGCGGGTCACCCTCGAAGGGCAGTTCGGCGGGACCACCCGCCCCCTGGCCGACCTGCCGGCGGCGCAGCAGCGCCGGCTGCTGCTCGCGGGCCGAGGTGTACGCGGCGCCGGTGCGCCTGTTCGACGAGCCGGGCGAACATCTCGATCCCACGACCGCCGACGCGCTGGTGCGCGACATCCTGACCGCCGGAACTCGTAGCGTGGTGGTCGTGACCCATCGACTCGCCCCCCTGCCCGCGGCCGACGAAGTGATCGTGCTGGACGGCGGCGTCGTCGCCGGCCGCGGCAGCCACGACGAGCTGCTCGCCACCGACGAGTCCTATCGGCTGACCCTGCAGTCGCAGAACGCCCAGGTGAGGACATGAGTGAGCAGGCGGCTCCCGACCGGCCGCATCCTCCGCAACGGGTGACCGACCGGCGGCTGCTCGACGCGGTCGTCGCGGTCGCCGACGGCCTCGAGCTCGAACCGACCCTGCACCGGATCGTGCGCGCCGCGGCCGACCTGACGGCCGCGCCGTTCGCGGCCCTCGGGGTGCTCGGTGACGACGGCCTCCACCGCGCCTTCGTCCACACCGGCATCGACGAGGCGACCGCGCGGCGGATCGGCCACCTGCCCCGCGGGCACGGGGTGCTCGGTCACATCACCCGCCTCGGCCGGGCGGTGCGGGTCGAGGACCTGCACCAGCACCCGGCCTCGGTCGGGTTCCCGCCGGGGCACCCGCCGATGGACAGCTTCCTGGGGGTCCCGGTGGGGATCGGCGACCGGGTGGTGGGCAACCTCTACCTGGCCGGCAAGCCGGGCGGCTTCACCGCCGACGACGAGGACGTCGTGGTGGCGCTGGCGGCGGCCGCGGCGGTCGCGGTCGACAACGCCGGACTGTTCGAGGACGGCCGCCGCCGGCAGGCCTGGCTGACCGCCTCGCAGGAGGTGACGCTCGCGACGCTGTCGGGCGCCGAGGAGGACGAGGCGTTGATCCTGATCGCCCGCCGCGCCCGCGAGGTGGCCCACGCCCAGGTGGCCGCCCTGGTGCTGCCCGGTCTGGACGGTCAGTGGGTGCTCGAGATCGCCGAGGGCGAGGACGGCGCCGACGTCGCCGACCTGGTCGGCATCGTGATGCCGGCCCACGGCCGGGCGGTCAGCGTCGTGCGGTCGGGTCAGGGCATGGTGGTCGACGACCTGGGCGCCTCCCCCACCATGGTGGTGCCCCAGCTGCACCGCTTCGGTGCCGCACTGTACGCCCCCCTGGTGGCCGACCAGGACCACCTCGGCGTCCTCGTCCTGCTGCGCCCCGACTCCGAGACCCCTTTCACCGCAGCGGATCTGGCGACCGCCGAGACCTTCGCCTCGCAGGCGGCGCTGGCTCTGCAGCTGGCTGAGGCCCGCCGCCGGGCCGAGGCCGCCGAGCTGCTCGAGGAGCGCGCCCGGATCGCCCGCGACCTGCACGACCTGGTGATCCAGGAGCTGTTCGCCCTGGGCATGCGGTTGTCCCGGCTACGACCCGAGGTGGGTGCGGCGGCGACCGAGATCGACCGGTCCCTCGAGAGCGTCGACCGCGTGGTCAGCCAGCTCCGGGACACCATCCGGGCTCTGCGCGACCCGCGCGAACCGAGCGGCGTCATGACTCGGCTGCGGGCCGAGGTCACACGGGCCCGCGACGGCCTGGGCTTCACGCCGCAGCTGGCCTTCGTGACCCCGCACGGGCGGACCGAACCCTCGGACGCCGACCTGCAGGTGGCGCCGGAGATCGGCGACGACATGGTGGCGGTGGTGCGCGAAGGGCTGTCCAACGCCGCCCGGCACGCCCGCGCCCACGCCGTCGAGGTGCGGGTCGAGTGGAGCGCCGGCTCGGTCGTGGTCGCCGTCCGGGACGACGGAGTCGGTCTGCCCCCGCACCCGGAACGGCGCAGCGGGCTGGCCAACCTCGGCGAGCGGGCCCGCCGTCACGGCGGCAGCTTCAGGATCGGGACGCCGGTCTCGGGCGAGGGGCAACCGGTGCCGCAGGGCACCGAGCTGCTCTGGCAGGTGCCGTTGGGGCCGAGCGCGGACTAGTGCCAGCCGCTGCCCTGGCGGTGGGCGGCCACCCAGGCTGCCGCCTGGGTGCGACGGCGGAACCCCATCGCCGACAGCAGGCCGGTGACGTGGTTCTTGACGGTCTTCTCGGCCAGGCCGAGCCGGTCGCCGATCTCACGGTTCGACAGCCCGTCACCGATCAGCTCGAGCACCTTGCGTTCGGTGGGGGTCAGCTCGGCGGTGGGGTCGGGCGCCCCGGAGCGGCGCCGGGCGACGGTACGGTCGTCGAGCAGGGTGCGGCCGGCGACGACCTGGCGCACCACCTCGACGATCTCGGCGCCGCGCACCGTCTTCAAAACGAAGGCGTTCGCCCCGGCAGCCAGGGCGGCGGCCAGGGCCTCCTCGTCGTCGAAGGAGGTGAGCACGACGACGCGCAGGTCGGGCTGGCCGACCCGCAGCGCCTTCAGCAGGTCGATCCCGGTGCCGTCGGGCAGCTTGAGGTCGAGGATGGCCAGGTCGGGCTTGACGGCCGCCGCCCGCCGGATCGCGTCCGCCACGGTGCCGGCCTCCGCCACCACGGTCAGGTGCTCGTCGGCGTCGATGACCTCGACGACGCCACGCCGCACGATCTCGTGGTCGTCCACGACGAGGACCCGGACGACCTCTGACGTCAGTGGCTGCACGCGTTCACCCTAGCGAGCGGGGCGCGACTTGCGAACAGGCTGGCAGCGCGGGCATCGGAACGACGACCGGTTGATGAACGACTCCCGCACGATGCGGCGTGCCGCACCGCCGGCACGGCTGCCCCTCCCGACCGTAGGCGGACAGCGACCGCGTGAAGTACCCGCGGCTGCCGTTCACGTCGACGTAGAGGCTGTCGAAGCTCGTGCCGCCCTGGTCCGAGCGCCTCACGCATCACCGTCGCCGCGTGGCTCGAGCACTGCCGGGCGGCCGCCGGTCGCAGCTCGTCGGCCGGGTGCTCGCCGTGCAGCCGCGCCCGCCAGAGCGCCTCGTCGGCGTAGATGTTGCCGACCCCCGAGACCAGCTGCTGGTCGAGCAGCGCCCGCTTGATGCCGCTGCGCCGTCGTCGCAGCCGGGTCAGGACGCGCGGCCAGGTCGAGGTGGGGGTCGAGCAGGTCGCGGCCGATGTGGCGCGACGTCGGCCGGAACCCCGGTGCCTCCCGGTGCGCCCTCCGGGCCTGCGGCGCCGGGCGGCAGCCCGTCGTCGGGTGCGTACAGCTCGGTGAGGGTCAGCCCGCCGAACATCCGCTGGTCGACGAAGCGCAGCTCGCGCCCGTCCCGGTCCGCCGGCCCCCCGGACAGCCGCAACCGCACCCGCAGGTGGGCCTCGTCCGGCGCGTCCGGCGGGCTGCATCAGCAGTTGCCCGCTCATGCCCGAGGTGCACCAGCAGCGCGTCGCCGCCGTCCAGCTCGAGCCAGCAGAACTTGCCCCGGCGCACCGCCGTCGAGCACCTGTTGCCCCGTGCAGCCGGGCCGCGAAGTCGTCGGCGCCGGCCTCGTGGCGGCGGACGGCCGCGGGTGCCGGACCTCCACGGACTCGAACCGGCAGCCACTGACCCACCGGGCCACGCCTCGACGGACCACCTCGACCTCGGGAAGCTCAGGCATCCCGGCCCGCGCCGGGCCCGAACGGCTCGGCCTCAGCGGGCTCGGCATCGTCCGGACCGGCGGACTCCAGCGCCTTGAAGGCGTTCGCGGCGGCAAGCTGCTCGGCCTCCTTCTTGCTGCGACCCTGCCCTCGCCGTAGCCACGGCCCCCGACGACCGGCGGTCGCGTGGAAGATCTTGGCGTGGTCCGGGTCCCTCTTCGGTGATCGCGTACTCGGGCACGCCCAGCCCGATGCTCGGCGGTCAGCTCCTGCAGGCTGGTCTTCCAGTCCAGCCCGGCGCCCATCCGGGCCGAGTGCGTCCAGCAGCGGGTCGATCAGCCGGTGCACCAGCGTCGCCGGCCACGGCGATGCCGTGCTGGCGGTAGATCGCCCCGATCAGCGCCTCGAGGGTGTCGGCCAGGATCGAGGACTTGTCCCGGCCGCCGGTGGTCTCCTCGCCGCGGCCGAGCAGCAGGTGCGCGCCGAGGCCGAGGTCGCGGGCGACGCCGGCCAGGGCGCGCATGTTGACCACCGCCGCCCGCAGCTTGGCCAGCTGCCCCTCGGGCAGGTCGGGGTGGCGGCGTGTAGAGCGCGTCCGTGACCACCAGGCCGAGCACCGAGTCGCCGAGGAACTCCAGCCGCTCGTTGGTCGGCAGCCCGCCGTTCTCGTACGCGTAGGAGCGGTGGGTCAGCGCCTGCGTGAGCAGCTCCGGGTCGAGCTCGACCCCGAGCCGCAGCTGCAGCCGAGGCAGCGCCAGGGGCAAGCGGCCGACCAGCGTCGCAGCCGTCAGCCATGCCTGCCCCTGTCGGCGTCAGAGGTCCTTGACCTTGCGGCCCTTGTACTCCAGGTACAGCGGGGTGCCGGCCGAGTCGGTGACGACCCGGGCCTGGTGCGGGCGCGAGTAGCTGCACCTGACCGGCCTCGACCGTCGTGGTCAGCGTCGTCGCGCGTCGCCTTCCACTGCGAGCGGCGGGACCGCGTGTTGCTGCGGGACATCTTCCGCTTGGGGACGGCCACGGGAGTTCTCCTTCTCGACGGTCGTGAGGTCGTCGGCAGCCACTCGGCGAGCAGCGGCCCCACCGTGGGTCCACGCTGTCGTGGTGGTGCTGCCGGGTCCGTCGTCGAGACGGACACCGCACGTGGAGCACAGTCCGGGGCAGTCTTCGCGGCACACGCGGCTGGAACGGCAGGTCGAGCACCACGCGTCGCGCACGGCGGGCTCGAGGTCGATCAGGTCGCCGTCGATCCGCGCACCTCGTCGTCCTCGTCCTGCTCCGTGCCGTCGAGCCGGTCCGGGTAGGTGTACAGCTCCTGCAGGTCGACCTCGACCTCGACCTCGACGTCCTCCAGGCACCGCACGCACTCCCCGACCGCGCGTCCCGAACGGTACCGGTGACGAGCACCCCCTCCATCACGGACTCGAGTCGGAGATCCAGCTCGAGGGCGCTGCCGGCGGGGATGCCGCATGACCTCGGTACCGACCTCGTCCGGCGCCTCGAGGACCCGGTGCACCTTCCTCATCGTTCCGGGACGACGACCCAGCTCGCGTGTGTCGATCACGAGCGGGGAGCGCGGGTCCGGACGGATGGGGCACCTTCCTCAGGGCAGCAGACGAACTCGGTCCCGACACTCCTGCGCCAAGACCAGTGAGCCACATTACTGCAGGTCGCCGGAGTGTCCCAACCCGGCCCCGCCGTGGTGGGCGCCACCAGGGCGGCGGGTGCGGCTCCAGCGGCTCGGCGGCCGGCCGTCGCGCAGGTCGACGACCGTCTCGACCGGTGCCTGCGGCACCGACTCGGACTCCGTCCGTCCCCCGCCGGAGCGGTCCGAGAGCACCGCCCGACCTCGGTGCACCTGCCCCAGCAGCCGTGTCAGCTCGGCCTCGACCCCGGCCAGGCTGCGGTCGCACCAGTCGTCGGCCTGCCGCTGGGTGGCGGCCGCCTCGCGGGCCGCCGAGGTCAGCATCTCGTGCGCGCGGGCCTGGGCCCGGGTGATCACGGCGTCCGAGGCGACCAGGCTCTCGGCGCGACGGCGGGCCGCCGTCAGCAGCGCCTCGGCCTCGACCCTGGCCTCCTGCAGCACCTCCTCCCGCCGCCGCAGCAGCTGATGGGCCTCGTCGAGCTCGGCGGGCAGGTCGGCGCGCGCCTCCTCGATGAGCGCCAGCATCTCGGCCCGGTGCACGACGCAGGACGCCGACAGCGGCACCGCCGGGGCCGAGCGCAGCACCTGGGCCAGCCGGTCGAGCACCCCGTCGGCGCTCACGGGGTGGCCCCGTCGCCCGTGACGCCGAGCCGCGCCAGCAGCGGTGCCAGGACGCCGTCCGGCACCATGCCGGTGACGTCGCCGCCATGGGCCGCCACCTCTTTCACCAGGCTGCTCGAGACGTGCTCCAGGGTGGGGTCCCCCGGCAGGAACACCGTCTCCAGGCCGCTCAGGTGCCGGTTCATCAGCGCCATCGGCATCTCGTAGGCGACGTCGGTGCCCGAGCGCAGCCCCTTGACGACGGCGCCGGCCCCCACCCGGGTGCAGAAGTCCACCAGCAGCCCGCCACCGACGTCGACCACCCGCACTCCGTCGATGCCCGCAAGGGCGGCCCGCAGCAGGCCGAGGCGCTCCTCGAGGCTGAAGGTGCTCTGCTTGGCCGGGTTGGTCATCACCGCCACCACGACCTCGTCGAACAGGGCGCTCGCACGCCGGACGACGTCGACGTGGCCGACTGTGACCGGGTCGAAGCTGCCGGGGCAGACACACCGATGAACGGCCAGGTCGGACACGTCCGGAACGCTAGCAGTGCTGCGCCCACCACACGGTGGTCTCGCCGTAGCGGCGCTCGTCGTGCCGCTCCAGGGCCGGCGGCCAGGCCGGTTCGCCGCTGCGACGGCTGCGCTCCACGAGCACGACGGCGTGCTCGGCCAGCCATCCCAGGTCGGCCAGAGCAGTGAGCACGGCGCCCAGCTCGTCCTGGGTCTGGGCGTACGGAGGGTCGAGCAGCACCAGGTCGACGACACCGGTGCGGACCCCGGCGTTCAGGTACCGCTCCACCGGGGCCGCCACGACGCTGACCCCGGGCAGCGCCAGCGTGGTGAGGTTGCGCCGGATCGCGGCGAGCGCCTCCTTGGCCGACTCTACGAGGACCACCGAGGCCGCCCCCCGACTGGCCGCCTCCAGCCCCAGGGCTCCCGAACCGGCGTACAGGTCGAGCACCCGGGCCCCGTCGATCAGCCCTCGGGCCTGCAGCGCGGCGAACAGGGCCTCACGCACCCGGTCGCTGGTCGGGCGGGTCGCCTGCCCCGGCGGCACGAGCAGCCGGCGGCCACCGGCACTCCCGGCGATGATGCGGGTCACGGGTACTCACCCACGCTCGAGGAACTCCCCGCGCTCGGCCACCGCGGTGGCCAGCTGGGCGGCCAGGGCGGGGTGACGGCCGAGGTCGCCGTCCTGGGCCACCAGCGCCACCGCCTCCTCCCGGGCCTGCTCGATGATCTTCTCGTCCCGCAGCACCCGCAGCAGTCGCAGCGAGGTGCCGCCGGACTGCCGGGCTCCCAGCACGTCGCCCTCGCGCCGCTGCTCGAGGTCGATCCTGGCCAGCTCGAACCCGTCGGTCGTGGCGGCGACGGCGTCCAACCGGTCCCGGCCCGGGGTGTCCGCCTCGAGCTCGGTCATCAGCAGGCACAGCCCCGGCGCCTGGCCCCGGCCCACCCGCCCCCGCAGCTGGTGCAGCTGCGAGACGCCGAAGCGGTCGGCGTCCAGGACCACCATCGCCGTGGCGTTGGCCACGTCCACGCCCACCTCGATCACCGTCGTCGCCACCAGGACGTCGAGGCGACCGGCGGCGAACCGGCTCATGGTGTCCTCCCTGGCGTCGACCGGCAGCCGCCCGTGCAGGGCCTCGATCGTCAGGCCCGCCAGCGCCGGGGTGGCGCGCAGCTCGTCGAGCACCTCGAGCACCCCACGGGCGGGCCGCAGCGGCACGCCGTCCTCGCCGGTCGCGGCGCCGTCCCCCGGGGTCACGTCGTCGGCGGCCGCGCCGTCCCCGATCCGGGGGCAGACCACGTACACCTGGTGACCGGCCGCGACCTCCTCGCGCACCCGCGTCCAGGTGCGCTCGTACCAGCCGGCCTTCTCGAGGTAGGGCACGACATGGGTGGCGATCGGGCTGCGCCCGGCCGGCAGCTCGCGCAGGGTCGAGGTCTCGAGGTCGCCGAAGACGGTCATGGCCACGGTTCGCGGGATCGGTGTGGCCGTCATCACCAGCAGGTGCGGCATCGTGCGACCCTTGCCGCGCAACGCGTCTCGCTGCTCGACGCCGAACCGGTGCTGCTCGTCGACCACCACCAGACCCAGGTCGGCGAAGCCCACCCTGTCGTGCAGCAGGGCGTGGGTGCCGATCACGATGCCTGCCTCACCACTGGCCGCCGCGAGCATCCCGGCCCGGCGCGCGGCGGTCGACATCGACCCGGTCAGCAGCACCACCCGGGTACCGCGGTCGTCACCGCCCAGCCGTCCCCGCTCGGCGAGGTCGCCGAGCATGGCCGTGATGCCGCGGTAGTGCTGGACGGCGAGCACCTCGGTGGGCGCCAGCAGCGCCGCCTGCCCGCCGGAGTCGGCGACCGTGAGCATCGCCCGCAGCGCCACCAGCGTCTTGCCCGAGCCCACCTCGCCCTGCAGCAGCCGATGCATCGGATGGGGTCGCGCCAGGTCGGCCGCCACCTCGGCCCCGACCGCCACCTGGCCGTCGGTGAGCCGGAACGGCAGCCGCTCGTCGAAGGCCGCCAGCAGCCCGTCCGGCAGGGCCGGCCGGGGGGTGGCCTCGGCGGCGTCCTGGCCGGAGCGGCGCAGGGCGAGCGCGGTCTGCAGCACGAAGGCCTCCTCGTACCGGAACCGGTACCGCGCCCGACGCCAGTCCTTCTCCTCGACCGGTCGGTGGATGCCTTCGAACGCCTCGCGCAGCGAGGGCAGCGACAGCCGCCGGCGCAGCTCGGCCGGGAGCGGGTCGAGGTGCTCCAGGTCGCCGATCGGGCCGAGCACCGTCTCGACCGTCTTGCGGATCTGACGGCTGGCCAGGGCCGCGGTGGCCGGGTAGATCGGGTTGGGGCGCTCGAGCTTGTCCTGGGCGTCGTCCGGCGACTCGACCCACTCGATGGCGGGGTGGCTCAGCTGGGGCTTGTTGCGGAAGAGCTTGACGACCCCCGACATCAGCACCTGCTGCCCCGGCTGCAGCGCCATCTGCGGGCCGCGGTCGGTGAAGAAGCGCACCGGGACGGTCTGCTCACCGTCGTCGACGAAGACGTCGACCATGCTCACCGGCCGGCTCCGGTTGCGCAGGTAGTGCGGCTTGGTGCGCTCCACCCTGACGACCTCGACCAGGACCGTGGCGGCCTCCCCCACCGGCAGCGCACTGAACGGGGTCAGCTCGCCGAGAACCATGTAACGGCGCGGGTAGTGGCGCAGCAGGTCCTCGACGGTCTCCAGCCCAAGGCTCTTGGCGAGCACCTCGGCGGTCTTGGGCCCGACGTGCGCCCGCAACCCCTCGACCAACGGCGACTGCAGAGTCATTCCACCCCCACCAGCACAGTCTCGCGCAGCTGCCCCCCGGGCAGGGCCACCACCTCGACCTCAGGATGCGCGGCGCTCACCAGCGCCCCCAACGCGGCCAGCACCTCGGCGTCGACGCCGTCACCGGCCACCAGGGTGACCAGCTCACCGCCCCCGGCGAGCATCCTGTCGACCACCTCGGACACCACGGCGAGCAGGTCGCCCCCGCCGACCGCCGGTTCACCCTGCACCTGCCCGAGGTAGCCCGCCCCGTTCGTCGACAGTCCGTTCGTCGACACCGCGTTCGTCGACACCGTCCCCTCGCGCACCGCACCGGCGGCGGTCGACATCCGAGCCACGTCGTCGGCCAACGACCGGTACGGGTCGTGCACCGCGGCAGCGGCCAGGCCGTGCAGCGGGGTCCGGGTGGGGATCACCACCACCTGGCGCCCCTGCTGGGCCGCCAGGTCTGCCGCGACCCGGGCCGGCTCGATCCCCCGCTCGTCGTTGGGCAGCACCACGACCTGCCGGGACGGCGACGCCTCGATGGCCCGCAGGAAGTCCCCCGAGGTCGCCCGGCGCGCCGGGTCGACCAGGACGGCGCCGACGTCGGCGTAGGCCGGTGCCAGGGCTGGCCCGGCGGCGCCGACCACCAGCGACACCTGGGCCGCCGTGGTCGGCGGCAGCGCCGCGATCCGCAGCCGGCTGAGCCGCCCGAGGGACAGCACCGCCTGCACCAGCGCGCCGGCGTCGGGGGTGTGCACGTGCACCTGGCAGGTCGCCCCGTCGACCCCCACGATCACCGAGTCGCCCCGCCTGGCCAGCAGTGGTCGCACCAGCTCGGCCAGGCGCTCCCCCGCCGCCGGATCGGCCACGGGCGCTGCGGGGCCCAGCAGGAACATCACCTCGTAGCCGCCGATCGCCACGGCGGGACAGCCGGCCGTGGCGACTCCGAGGGCCGCCGACACCCCGGGCCGGGCACCCCGCACCGGTCGCGGCACGGCCGGCCGTTCGTGCACCACGTCGTCGAGGGCGACCAGCAGCTCGACCAGCCCCCGGCCACCGGCGTCCACCACCCCGGCCCGGTGCAGCACCGCCAGCTGGTCGGTCGTGGCCACCAGGGCGTGTCGCGCCGCATCCACGGCCACCGTCGTCAGCCGGCCGATCGGTGCACCGTCCGCCGTCGCGTCGACCGCGTCCGCAGCCGCCCTGCTGACACTGAGCACGGTGCCCTCGACCGGGGTGGCCAGGGCCGCCCAGGCCTTGCGGTCACCCCTGCGCAACCCACGCCGGAACCCGTCGGCGTCCATCACGGGCCGGTCGGGCAGCGCCTCGACCCAGCCGCGCAGGAACTGGGCCAGGATCACTCCCGAGTTGCCGCGGGCCCCCAACAGGGCACCGCGGGCGAAGCCGTCCGCCACGGCCGCCAGCTCGGCGTCGGGCGGCAGGGCCGCCACGGCGGCGCACGCACCCTCGAAGGTCAGGAACAGGTTGGTGCCGGTGTCCCCGTCGGGCACCGGGAACACGTTGAGGGCGTCGATCTCCTCTCGGGCGCGTCCCAGGGCGGCCAGCCCCCGCACCGCCCAGGCCCGGGTGGCCCGGGCATCCAGGTGGTCGAGCACGGCAACCACCTCTCACCTCGGTCCGGTCGACCCGTCGCAGGGTAGTGCGCCGCCCCCGGTTTGGGAGGCCGACCGTCGGTGGGCTAACCTTGCGCAGTTGCCCATCGATCCACTGAAGGAGTTTGTCACCGTGGCTGCCACCTGCGACATCTGCGGCAAGGGGCCGGGCTTCGGTCACAGCATCTCGCACTCGCACCGGCGCACCAAGCGCCGTTGGAACCCCAACATCCAGCGCGTGCGCACTCTGATCGGGGCGACCCCCAAGCGCCAGAACGTCTGCACCTCGTGCCTGAAGGCCGGCAAGGTCGTCCGCTAGTCCGGACGCACGACCGGCGCTCCGGGGCTCCACGCCCCGGTCGGCACCTCAGCTCTCGGGTATCGGCCAGTGGTGCCAGCCCGGTGAGCCCGACCACCGCACTCCGTCCAGCCGAACCGCGCACTGCGGTTCGGCTGGTGCGGTTTGCGCCCCGGCCGGCAGGACCTCCCCGCCCGGCAGGACCTCCCCGACCGGCAGGACCGTGCCGATCCGGCGGAACGGTGGCGGCACGCTGGTCCCCGGCGGGAAGCAGGCCAGCAGGGCGTGGTCCTCACCCCCTGTCATGACCCACTCCTGCACCAGCCTGGCCTGCTCCGCTCGGGCCTGCTCCGGTGAGGCCTGCTCCAGCACGGCCGCCACGGCGGTCAGCCGCGGGTCGGGCACGAGCAGGTGCGACTGCAGGTCCAGCTCCACCCCCGAGGCGGCGGCGACCCGGGCGGCATCACGCACCAACCCGTCGCTGACGTCGATCATCGCGGTGGCACCCGCCGCAGCCGCGACCGGACCGGCCGAGTAGGGCGGCGCCGGACGGCGATGGGCCGCCAGGGCCCACGCAACCGCTGCGAGGGCCTCACCCTCGTCCGGCACCGGACCGGTGACCCCCGCCGTCAGCAGGGCGAGCCCCGCCGCCGAGGCACCCAGCACCCCCGCGAGCGCCACGATGTCACCGGCCGAGGCCCCGCGGCGGCGAACCACGCCCGTGACCACGGCGCCGAGCGCGGTCGCCGAGACCACGACGGCCTCGCCGTCCGACAGGTCACCGCCGGCGACCACCGCCCCGGCCCGAGCACACTCGGCGGCCAGCCCATCGGCCAGACCGGTCACGAAGTCGAGCGGCAGGTCGCCGGGGGCGGTCAGGCTCACCAGCAGGGCGACGGGACGGGCGCCCATGGCGGCGACGTCGGCGAAGTTCTGGGCCGCGATCTTCACACCCACGTCCGCGCCGGTCGACCACTCCCGCACGAAGTCACGACCTTCGACGACGGTGTCCATGGCCGCCACCACGCCGGCGGCCCCGAAGACCACCGGGTCGATCACGGCGGCGTCGTCGCCGGGGGGCACCCGCAGCCAGTCGGGCGCAGGGGCGTAGCGGCCCAGCACCTGCCGCAGGACGCCGTCCTCGCCGACCTGGCCGAGCCGCTGCGGGTCGGGGGCGGCCATGGGGTTCCTCACGTCGACGGGGCTCGTGCGCGCGACACGGTAGCGTGACCCCTGCCGCCGGTAGGACACCCCTGCTCGCGGGCGCCCCAACCGGAGGAGGACAACCGTGGTCGTGCAGGCTTACATCCTGATCCAGACCGAGGTCGGCCGTTCGTCGTTCGTCACCCAGGAGATCGCCCGGATCCCCGGAGTGACCATGGCCGAGGACGTCACCGGCCCCTACGACGTGATCGCCCGGGTCGAGGCGGCCAGCGTCGACGAGCTGGGCCAGCTGGTCATCGCCAGGATCCAGGACGTCAAGGGCATCACCCGCACCCTGACGTGCACGGTCGTCCACGTCTGAACCCCGGTGTCCTGAGGGAGTCCTGAGCGAGCTCTGAGCGTGCCGAGCCGGACCCGCCGCACGGCCCTGACGGCCATGTGGACGGGCGTCGTCCTGGCGCTGTCGGCCTGCGGCGGGACGGGCGAACTGCCGGTCCCCCTGGCCGACTCACCGGCTTGTCGGGCATCGCTCGCGGCCGCCCCGGCCGCCGTGCTCGACCGCGCCGCGGTGGCGCTCGACGGCGCCGCCGTCCGGGCCTGGGGGCAGCCGCCGGTGGTGGTGCGCTGCGGCCTGAGCGAACCGGCCCCGACGACGACCGGCTGCATCACCGTGGACGACGTCGACTGGGTGGTCGACCCGAGCACCGACCCGATCACCGCGATCACGTTCGGTCGCTCTCCCGCCCTCGAGGTGCGGGTGCCGGCCTCCCTGGGCAAGGAGGTCGTGCCGGCCGCCCTCGTCGACCTGGCCCCGATGGCCGTGGCGCTGCCCCGGACGGCGCACGCCTGCGTGGGGTGAGGCGGCCGATCGTCGGCCGGCCCCGCGTCGGGGAACGGCTGAGGGTCAGCGCAGCCCGACGCGACGACGCAGCGCCAACGTCAGCAGCCGGTCGACCAGCGCCGGGTACGACAGCCCGGTGCGCTCCCACATCCGCGGGTACATCGAGAACGGCGTGAAGCCCGGCATCGTGTTGATCTCGTTGACGACCACCCGGCCGTCCGGCTGCACGAAGAAGTCGACCCGCGCCAGACCCTCGCACCCCATCGCCTCGAAGGTGCGCGCCGCCAGGTCCCGCACCGCGTGCACGGTCGCCTCGGGCAGGTCGGCCGGGCAGGTGAGCCGTACGTTCGCCTCGTCGAGGTACTTGGCCTCGAAGTCGTAGAAGGCGTGACCGCCCAACACCTCGATCTCGCCGGGCAGGCTGGTGGCGGGCACGCCGCCGTCCACGCTCTCGAGCACGGCACACTCGATCTCGCGGCCGACGATCGTGGCCTCCACGACCACCTTGGGGTCGTGCGCGCGAGCGGTCTCGACGGCGGCGTCCAGGTCGTCGGGGCGGGTCACCTTGGTGATCCCCATGCTCGACCCCGCCCGCGCGGGCTTGACGAAGACCGGGTAGCCGATCTCCTCGACGTCGTCGCGCACCCGCTGCGCGTCGCGCTCCCAGTCGCCCGGGCGCACCACCAGGTACGGGCCGACGGGCAGCCCGGCACCCTCGAGCAGCACCTTCATGTAGTGCTTGTCCATGCAGGCGGCCGAGGCCAGCACCCCGGAGCCGACGTAGCGCACCCCGGCCAGCTCGAGCATGCCCTGGAGGGTGCCGTCCTCACCGAAAGGTCCGTGCAGCAACGGGAAGACGACGTCGACGCCGGCCAGGGCCTGCGGCACCTGACCGGGTTCGAGCACCGTCAGCGAGGCGTTGCCCACCTCCAGCGGCATCAGCACCCCCGGCCCGTCGCCGTCCTCGACCTGCGGCAGCACGGCGGCCTCGATCTGCCAGCGCTTGGGGTCGTCGCCGGTGAGCACCCAGCGTCCGGTGGGGGTGATGCCGATCGGCACGACCTCCCAGAGGTCCTGGTCGATCGCCTGCAGCACCCCCGCCGCGGTGACGCAGCTGACCCCGTGCTCGCTGGAGCGACCGCCGAAGACGACGGCGACCCGACGCCGCGAGGGCAGGGCGTGCCTGGTGGGGCTGGGCTCGGAGGTGGGGTCGGTGTCGCTCATGGCGCGGTCAGCCTAGCCGCTCGGTGGTCGGATCCGGCCTCGCGGGCGGGTCGAGCCGACCGCCCGGCGGGTCGACCCGGCCGATGCGTACCCTCGACGCATGGACGCCGAACTCGCCCCTGCCACCCGGGCCGTGGTGGCGGGCCGCCCGGCCCCCGACCCGCAGGCCCCGCTGGGTCCCCCGATCCATCTCACCTCGACCTACGTGGCGCGCCCCGGCGCGGCCACCGCCGGCGATCTGGTCTACGGCCGCTGGGGCAACCCCACCTGGGACGCCTTCGAGCAGACCCTGGGCTCACTCGAGGGTGGTCGCGCCCTGGCCTTCGCCTCAGGTCTGGCCGCGGTGGACGCCGTGGTCCGCCAGGTGCCGCTGGGCGGCGTCGTGGTGGCACCCACGGCCGGCTACAACGGCACCGTCGTCATGCTGACCGACGCCGCGAATCGAGGTCTGCTCAGCGTCCGCTGGGTGCCGATCGCCGACACCGAGTCGGTCGTCGCGGCCCTGCCGGGCGCCGACCTGCTGTGGGTGGAGTCACCGACCAACCCGCTGCTCGAGGTCGCGGACCTGCCCGCGCTGGTGGCCGCCGGACACCGGCACGGCGCCCTGGTCGCGGTCGACAACACCTTCGCCACCCCGCTGCTGCAGCGCCCGCTCGAGCTGGGTGCGGACGTCGTCGTCCACTCCGTCACCAAGTACCTGTCGGGCCACTCCGACCTGGTGCTGGGGGCGGCAGTCAGCCGGGACGACGCGCTGGGGCAGCGGCTGCACGCCGTCCGCACCCAGAACGGGGCGATCCCGGGCACCTTCGAGACCTGGCTGGCGCTGCGGGGCATGAGGACCCTGGCGCTGCGGGTCGAACGTTCCGGGGCGACCGCGGCCGAGCTGGCGCGGCGGTTGCAGGGTCACCCGGCGCTGACCCGGGTCCGGCACCCGTCGCTGCCGCAGGACCCGGGGCACGCCAGGGCCACGGAGCAGATGGGCGGCTACGGCTCCATCATCTCGATCGAGACCGTCGGCGGGCCCGAGGGCGCCGAGCGACTGTGCGCCGCGACCCGGCTCTGGGTGATGGCGACCAGCCTCGGCGGGGTCGAGTCGACCCTGGAGCGTCGCCGCCGTCACCCCGGGGAGCCGGACGTCGTGCCGCCGGAGCTGATCCGGCTGTCCGTCGGCATCGAGGACGTCGAGGACCTCTGGTCCGACCTCAGCCAGGCGCTCGCCACAGTCTGACCCGGGCGCACCTCGCCGGACGGCGACCGGTCGCCCGGCACGGTCAGGTCAGGTCAGGTCAGGTCAGGTCAGGTCAGGTCAGGTCGGGCTCAGGCGGTACGCCGCCGCTTCGGGTTGCCGATCCGGGGCAGGTCGTGCTCGGCAGGGTCCCACCGGTGGTCGGGCGCCTGCTCGGACCGGATCTGCTCGAGCAGGTCGGTGATCGCGATCATGATGGTCTCGCTCGCCTGCCGCAGGGTGGCCGCGTCGAGCGGACGACCGGCGTAGGCGGACAGGTCGACCGGCGGGCCGGCCCAGACGTGACACGTCTTGCGGGGCAGCAGCCGGAAGCGCTTGGAGTAGGGCGCCAGCATCTCGTGGACGCCCCACTGGGCGACCGGGATCACCGGGCAGCCGGTCATCAGCGCGATCCGGGCGGCGCCGGTCTTGCCGACCATGGGCCACAGGTCGGGGTCCCGGGTGAGGGTGGCCTCGGGGTAGATGGCCACGCACTCGCCCTGCTGGACGGCGCTCACCGCTGCCGAGAAGGCCTGGCCGGCCTGGCTGCTCTCACGCAGCACCGGGATCTGGCCGCAGGCGGACACCAGCCGGCCCAGCAGGGGCAGCTGGAACACCGACTCCTTGCCCAGGTAGCGCGGCGGGCACCCGTGGTCGAGCAGGTAGTGCCCCAGGGTGAACGGGTCGAGGTGGGAGATGTGGTTGGCGCACACCAGGAACCCGCCGTCGACCGGCAGGTGCTCGCCGCCACGCCAGTCGCGCCGGGTCAGCACCATCAGCGGCGGGCGCACCAGTCCGCGCACGAAGCGGAACGCGGCGCCCAGGTGGCGTGCAGTCACAGACGTCATCCTCGCCGGACCGGCACCCACTGTCGAGGCGACCCGTGCGCCCGGGGTGAGCCAGACTGGCACCGTGAACGGCACCGGTCCCTCCCCCGCTCCCCCACGGTGGCAGGTCGTGCTGCCCGTCAAGGGTGGCCCGAGCGCCAAGACGCGACTGCGCCGCGACCTCGACCGGACGGCGATGGCCGCCGCCTGGGCCGGTACCGAGGTGGGTTACGCCGGCGGCAGCGGCCTGAGTGTGGCCCTGGGCGCCGCCATCGCGATGGACACCGTCGCCGCCGCCGCGGCCTGCCCGGTGGTGTCCCAGGTCGTGGTGGTCAGCGCCGACGCCGCCGTCCGGCAGTGGGCCGGCGCCTCGGCCCGGGTGGTGGCCGAGAGCGCCCCCGGCGCCGGGCTGCTCGCGGCCGTCGCCGACGGCCTGGCCGCCGCAGGGCCGTCCCCGGTGGCCGTCCTGCTCGGCGACCTGCCCGCGATGCGACCCGACGACCTCACCGAGGTCCTGGCGGCCGCCCAGGAGCTGCTGACGGGTCCGGACGCGCCGCCGATGGTGGCCCTGGGCGACGCCGACGGTGAGGGCACCGTGATGGTGGCGGCGCGCCGACCCGTCGACGTGGCAGCGGCCTTCGGTCCCGACTCGCTGCGACTGCACCGTCGACGGGGTGCCCTCACCCTGGACGGCGCCTTCGAGCGGTTGCGGCGCGACGTCGACACCGTCGCCGACCTGCACCACGCGGCCGCCCTGGGACTGGGCCGGCACACCGCGGCAGTCCTGGCCGGCACCGGCAGCTGGCTGACCGGCGAGGAGGACGAGCTGCCCGCGTCGCAGGCCTGCTGACCGTAGGCTGATGCGGTGCAGGCCACCGTCCACCGCTTCGACGCCACCACCGGCACCGGCTCCGTCGTCACCGACGCGGGGGTGCTGCTGCCGTTCGACGAGGCGGCCTTCGCGACCAGCCGGCTGCGGCACCTGCGTGGCGGGCAGCGGCTGACGCTCGACCTCGACGGCGCCGGAGCGGTGGTCGGGCTGCGGCTCGAGACCGTGGGCCGGCTGCCGGGCACGACGTCCCGGCCCTGAGCGACTCAGCCGCGCGCTCGCGAGGACGTCGGGTCGAACGGCGCCTGCAGGCGTGACCCGGGCCGGGCAGACCCGGCCGCCGACGTTCAGCTGGTAGGCGCCTCGGGCGACCCAGGCGGCGTCGACCACCGCCCCCGCCTCGTCCCACAGGTAGGCCAGACCGACACCGGCGCCCACCGTGGCCCCCCAGGCGGCTGAGGTGACCTGCCCGGCCGGGCGGCCTTCGCGCAGCACCAGCTCACCACCCCACACCATGGCGTCGGGGTCCTCGAGCACGAACGATGCGGCCAGTCGTCGCGGTCCGTCGACCAGCACCTTCTCGAGCGCCTCGCGGCCGAGGAAGGGCACGCCGGACCTCACCTTGCAGGCGAACAGCAGCCCAGCCTCGACCGGGGTGTAGTCGGGCGTCAGCTCGCGACCGAAGGCTCGGTAGCCCTTCTCGAGGCGCATCGACTCGATGGCGTAGTAGCCACCGTCCGCGACGCCCAGGTCGGCGCCGACGGCCTTGAGCTGCTCGTAGACACCCACCGCGAACTCGACGGGGACGTAGAGCTCCCACCCCAGCTCGCCCACGTAGGTCATCCGGGTGGCCCGCACCCGGGCGACCCCCAGGTCGATCTCACGACTCGCGCCGAACCGGAACGCCTCGGGCCCCAGGTCGCTGCGGGTCAGTGCGGCTCAGTAGCTCTCGCGACCGTGGCCCCATGACGCCGTAGACCGCGTAGGACGACGTGACGTCGCTGACCTCGGCCCTGCTGCCCGCAGGCATCCGGCGCCGCAGGTGGTCCTTGTCGCGCTCGGTGGTGGCGGCGCTGCTGACCACGAGGAACCGCTCGTCCGACAGCCGGGTCACGGTCACGTCGGACTCGTACCCGCCGCGGGCGTTCAGCAGACCGGTGTAGACCGCACGGCCGGGCGGGACGGCGACGTCCGCGGTGCACAGCCACTGCAGCGCGGCCTCGGCGTCCGGACCGGTGACCAGCAGCTTGGTGAACGAGGTCTGGTCGAAGACGGTGACGTTGGTGCGGGTGTTCACCTGCTCCGCGCTCGACCACGGCAACCAGCTCGGCTTGTCCCAGGTGTACTGCAGCGTCGGCTCGACCCCGGGCGGGGCGAAGACGTTGGCGCGCTCCCAGCCCATGCGGCTGCCGAAGCCCGCGTTCGCGGCCGTCAGCAGATGGTGGGCGGGGGAACGCCGGAACGGCCGGGCCGAGGTCATCTCACGGTTGGGCCAGGGCACCTCGTAGTGCAGGCCGAGCACCTCACCGACCCGCTCCCGCAGCCAGGAGACGTTGCCCTGGAACGGCGCGAAGCGGCGGATGTCGACACCGGTGAGGTCGGTGGTGGGCTCTCCGGCCGACGATCCACTCGGCCAGCGCCCTGCCGGCGCCACCGGCGGAGGCGATACCGACCGAGTTGAACCCGGCGCCGACGTAGAAGTTGGTGAGCTCGGGAGCGTGGCCGAGGATGAACTGGTTGTCGGGGGTGAAGCTCTCGGGGCCGTTGTAGAACTTGCGGATCCCGGTCTCGTGCAGCGCCGGGATCCGCAGCAGCGCGTTCTCCATGAGGATCGAGAAGTGGTCCCAGTCCTCCTCGAGCAGCTGGAACTCGAAGGGGTGGGGGATCTCGTCGGGCGAGACCCACGGCTTGGCCTGCGGCTCGAAACCGCCCACCACCAGACCGCCGACCTCCTCCTTGAAGTAGGTGTAGCCGTCCGGGTCGCGCAGCACCGGCAGGTCGGGATGGACCCCGTCGAACGGCTCGGTGACGACGTAGAAGTGCTCGGCCGAGTGCAGCGGCACGGTGACCCCCGCCAGGTCGCCCACCTGCTTGGCCCACTGCCCGGCACAGTTGACGACGACCTCGGCCTCGACGTCACCCTGGTCGGTGCGCACCCCGCTCACCCGGCCACGCTCGACCAGGACGGCTGTCACCCGCACCTTCTCGACGATGCGGGCTCCGCCGAGGCGGGCTCCCCGGGCCAGGGCGCTGGTCAGGTCGGTGGGGTTGACCTTGCCGTCGCCCGGCAGCCAGATGGCGCCGACCAGGTCCTTGACCTGCATCACGGGGTAGTGCGCACGGGCCTGCTCGGGGGTGACCAGCTCGCAGTCGAGGTCGTAGGCGGCGGCCGCCGCGGCGGTGCGACGCAGCTGCGTCATGCGGGCCTCGGTGCGCGCCACTGTGATGCCGCCGCACTCCTTGTACCCGGTGGCCAGGCCGACCTCGGCCTCGAGCTCGGCGTAGAGCCGGGCCGAGTACTGCACCAGGCGGGTGCCGCCCTCGGAGGCCCGCAGCTGTCCGACCAGACCGGCGGCGTGCCAGGTGGTACCGCCCGACAGGTGCCCCTGCTCGAGCAGCAGGACGTCGGTCCAGCCCAGCTTGGTGAGGTGGTAGGCGACGCTGGTGCCGATCACCCCTCCCCCGACGACGACGACGCGGGCGCGGGCAGGCAGCGTGCTCATGGGACCTCGTCGACTCGGCGGTGCCCGCGACGACGGTGCGCCGGCGCGGTGGACGGCTCAGCGTTCGTAGTTTGCGCCCAACGCGTCGAGCTTGCTCTGGAAGTGCTCGTACCCGCGGTCGATGAGGCCGATCCCCCGTACCCGCGAGGTGCCTTCGGCCGCCAGTGCCGCGATCAGGTGGCTGAAACCGCCCCGCAGGTCGGGCACCGTGATGTCGGCCCCGTGCAGCTTGCTCGGGCCCGCTGATGACCGCGGAGTGCTTGAAGTTGCGCTGGCCGAACCGGCAGGGCAGCCCGCCGAGGCACTCGCGGTAGAGCTGGATCTGGGCACCCATGTCGCGTAGCGCCCGGGTGAACCCGAACCGGTTCTCGTACACCGTCTCGTGGACGATCGACAGCCCGTTGGCCTGGGTGAGAGCGACCACCAGCGGCTGCTGCCAGTCGGTCATGAAGCCCGGGTGGACCGCGGTCTCGAGCACGAGCGAGTTGAGGTCCCCTCCGGGGTGGGAGAACCGGATGCCGTCGTCGTCGATGTCGAGCGCGCCGCCGACCTTGCGGAAGACGTTGAGGAACGTCATCATCTCGAGCTGCCGCGCGCCCTTGACGGTGATGTCACCGCCGGTCGCCAGGGCCGCGCACGCCCAGCTGGCCGCCTCGATCCGGTCGGGCAGGGCGCGGTGGGTGTAGCCCCCCAGATGGTCGACCCCTTCGACCCGGATGACCCGGTCGGTGTCGACGCTGATGATCGCGCCCATCTTCTGCAGCACCGCGATCAGGTCCATGATCTCGGGCTCGATGGCCGCGTTGCGCAGCTCGGTGACCCCTTCGGCCCGGACGGCGGTCAGCAGCACCTGCTCGGTCGACCCGACGCTCGGGTAGGGCAGCGACAGCTTGGTGCCGCGCAGCCGGGTGGGGGCCGACAGGGCGATGCCCTGCGGCTGCTTCTCGACGACGGCGCCGAACTGGCGCAGCACCTCGAGGTGGTAGTCGATGGGACGGTCGCCGATCCGGCACCCGCCCAGGTCGGGGATGAACGCCTCACCCAGTCGGTGCAGCAGCGGGCCGCAGAACAGGATCGGGATCCGGCTGGCACCGGCGTGGGCGTCGATGTCGGCGACGTGGGCCATCTCGACGTTGCTGGGGTCGAGCTCGAGCACCGACGGCGAGCCATGGGGCTCACCTGGACGCCGTGCAGCTCGAGCAACCCGGTGACCACTGCGACGTCCCGGATCTGCGGCACGTTCTCGAGCCGGCTCGGCTGCTCACCGAGCAGCGCCGCCACCATGGCCTTGGAGACGAAGTTCTTGGCGCCGCGCACGGCGATGGTGCCTCGCAGCGGAACGCCGCCGTGAACAGTCAAGCAAGTCGTCTGCCTCCGTCATGAGCCCATCGTGACGCATGCCACGGGCCGCCCCCAACTGGGGACGGCCCGTGGCGTACCGAGTCACTCGTTTCGGTGCGTGGTGCGTATGCGTGGTGCGCGTGGTGCGCGTGGAACGGATGGTGCGGGTGGAACGGATGGTACGGGTGCTGCTGGGTCAGGCCTTGGCCGCCACGCGACGGGCCGGAGCCTTCGCCGCGGCGCGGGCCGGAGCCTTGGCAGCAGCCTTGGCCGGAGCCTTCGCCGCGGCGCGGGCCGGAGCCTTGACAGCAGCCTTCGCCGGAGCCTTGGCGGCCACCGTCTTGGCGGGAGCCTTGGCAGCGGCCTTGGCCGGAGCCTTGGTGGCAGCCTTGGTGGCAGCCTTGGCCGGAGCCTTGGCGGCCACCGTCTTGGCGGGAGCCTTGGCAGCGGCCTTGGCCGGAGCCTTGGCGGCAGCCTTCGCCGGAGCCTTGGCGGCCACCGTCTTGGCGGGAGCCTTGGCAGCGGCCTTGGCCGGAGCCTTGGCGGCCACCGTCTTGGCGGGAGCCTTCGCCGGAGCCTTGGCGGCCACGGTCTTGGCGGGAGCCTTCACAGCGGCCTTGGCCGGGGCCTTGGCTGCCGTGGCGGCGGCCCGGGCGACACCGGCGGCCCGGGTGACCTGACGACCGGTGACCGCGGCCGAGCCGGCGACGGTCTTGGGAAGCGCCTTGGGGTCGGACACATAGGTCTTGAACGCGGTGCCCGGCTTGAAGCGCGGCACCGACGTCTTCTTGATCTTGACCGTCTCACCGGTGCGCGGGTTGCGGCCCACGCGGGCCCCACGCACGGTCTTCTCGAAGGACCCGAAGCCCGAGATCACGACCCGCTCACCCTTGGCGACGGTGCGGGTGATCGTGTCGACGACCGCCTCGAGTGCGTCGGCGGCCACCTTCTTGCTGCCGAGACGCCCCTCGAGCGCCGCGACGAGCTCTGCCTTGTTCACAGGATTTCCTCCGGTCGATGGTGTCGGGCGGACGCCCGACCTCGGGTACGACGGTAAGCCGCGAATGGATCAGAGTCCAACATGAACGCTTCGACTGTCGTTGTGTCGCAACGCACAAAGTTGGCGTCCGGGTGTATGGAAGGCAGGCTCCACCGGGCCTGCAGCGGGAGCCCGAACCCCAGGACAGCCTCTCCCAGCATCCGCCCGGCCCACTCTGGGACGACGATGCCCCACCCGAGACCTGCTGCGTCGCAACAGTTTCGGGTGGGGCATCGGGCGACGGAGGGCGGTCAGCCCGCTGGCGTCAGGCTCGGCTTCCAGGTAGGGCGGACCGCCTCGAAGGCGTCGATCGCGGCCACGTGCTGCAGGGTCAGGCCGATGTCGTCCAGCCCCTCCATCAGCCGCCAGCGGGTGTAGTCGTCGACCTCGAAGGTGACGGTTCTGTCAGCAACGGTGACCGTCCGCTCCCCCAGGTCGACCGCGACCGCGGTGCCGGGCTCGGCCTCGAGCGCCTGCCAGATCCGCTCGACGTCGTCCTGGGCGACCACGGCGGTGAGCAGTCCCGCTTGCCGCGAGTTGCCGCGGAAGATGTCGGCGAACCGGGACGAGATCACCACCCGGAAGCCGTAGTCCATCAGCGCCCAGACGGCGTGCTCGCGCGACGATCCGGTGCCGAAGTCGGGCCCGGCGACCAGCACCGAGCCCCGGTCGAAGCGGCTCTCGGTTGAGCACGAAGCTCGGGTCGTTGCGCCAGGCCGCGAACAGCCCGTCCTCGAAGCCGGTCCGGGTGACCCGCTTGAGGTAGACCGCCGGGATGATCTGGTCGGTGTCCACGTTGGACCGCCGCAGCGGGACGCCGATCCCGGTGTGCGTAGCGAACTTCTCCACGATGTTCTCCGGATGTCGGTGCGGCTGATGCCGAGTCGGATGTCGACGGCCGGCGGCCTGACGGCCGGGCCTCAGGCTCAGGACAGGTCGGCGGGGCTGGACAGCGTGCCCCGCACGGCGGTGGCCGCGGCCACCAGCGGCGAGACCAGGTGGGTGCGACCACCCTTGCCCTGCCGGCCCTCGAAGTTGCGGTTGGACGTCGAGGCCGCTGCGCTCGCCCGGCGCCAGCTGGTCGGGGTTCATGCCCAGGCACATCGAGCAGCCGGCGTGGCGCCACTCGGCCCCGGAGGCGGTGAACACCTCGTCCAGGCCCTCGGCCTCGGCCTGCAGCCGCACCCGCATCGAGCCCGGGACGACCAGCATCCGCACGCGGTCCGCCTTCTGCCGGCCGCTGCATGACGTCGGCGGCGGCCCGCAGGTCCTCGATCCGGCCGTTGGTGCAGGAGCCGACGAACACCGTGTCGACCGCGATCTCGCGCAGCGGCGTGCCCGCGGTCGAGGCCCATGTACTCCAGCGCCCGCTCGGCCGCGTTGCGCGTCGCCCTCGTCGGCGAACGATGTCCGGGTCGGGCACCGACGCCGACAGCGGCAGCCCCTGGCCGGGGTTGGTGCCCCAGGTGACGAACGGCTCGAGGTCGGCCGCGTCGAGCACGACCTCGGCGTCGAAGACGCGCGTCGTCGTCGGTGCGCAGCTGCGCCAGTAGGCCACCGCGGCGTCCCAGTCGGCGCCGGTCGGCGCGTGCGGGCGGCCCTGCAGGTAGTCGAAGGTGGTCTCGTCCGGGGCGATCATCCCGGCCCGGGCGCCGGCCTCGATCGACATGTTGCAGACCGTCATCCGGGCCTCCATCGACAGCGCTCGGATCGCCTCGCCGCGGTACTCCAGGACGTAGCCCTGGCCGCCGCCGGTGCCGATCTTGCGCGATCACCGCGAGGATGATGTCCTTGGCGGTCGACGCCCTCGGGCAGCTCGCCGTCGACGGTGATCGCCATCGTCTTGAACGGCTTGAGCGGCAGGTCTGGGTGGCCAGCACGTGCTCGACCTCGCTGGTGCCGATGCCGAACGCCAGCGCGCCGAAGGCGCCGTGGGTCGAGGTGTGCGAGTCGCCGCAGACGACCGTCATGCCCGGCTGGGTCAGGCCCAGCTGCGGGCCGACGACGTGCACGATGCCCTGCTCGGCGTCGCCCAGCGGGTACAGCCGGACGCCGAACTCGGCGCAGTTGCGGCGCAGCGTCTCGACCTGGATGCGCGATGACCGGGTCGGCGATCGGGCGCGTCGATGTCGATCGTCGGGACGTTGTGGTCCTCGGTGGCCAGCGTCAGGTCGGGGCGGCGCACGGCGCGGCCGGCCAGCCGCAGCCCGTCGAACGCCTGCGGGCTGGTCACCTCGTGCACCAGGTGCAGGTCGATGTAGAGCAGGTCGGGCTCGCCCTCGGCCGCGTGCGCACCACGTGCGCGTCCCAGACCTTCTCGGCCAGCGTGCGTCCCACCTCGATGATCCTCCGTCGGCTGATGACGTGCCGTCGCCGCGGCGTCGTCGCATCGTGACGCGTCGGCGCCTTTCGGGTGCGCCCAGAGTGCTCCTGCTGCGCAGCGTCGTGACTTGCGTCTCACAAGTTGAGACGGCAGTATCGAGGCATGGACAACGCGTAGCGGAGTCGGCGTCCTCGACAAGGCCGCCGTCGTGCTCGGCGCCCTCGAGGCCGGGCCGGCCACGCCTGGCGCAGCTGGTCGCCGCCACCGGACTGGCCCGCCCCACCGCGCACCGGCTGGCGGTGGCCCTGGAGCACCACCGGCTGGTCGCCCGCGACATGCAGGGCCGGTTCGTGCTCGGCCCGCGGCTGGCCGAGCTCGCCTCCGCGGCCGGCGAGGACCGGCTGCTCGCCGCCGCCGGCCCGGTGCTGACCGCGCTGCGCGACCACACCGGCGAGAGCGCGCAGCTCTACCGCCGGCAGGGCGACCACCGGATCTGCGTGGCCGCCGCCGAGCGCCCGATCGGGCTGCGCGACTCGATCCCGGTCGGCATCGACCCTGCCGATGATCGCCGGCTCGGCGGCCCAGGTCCTGCTCGCCTGGGAGGAGCCCGACCGGCTGCACCGCGGGCTGCACGGGGCCCGGTTCACCGCCACCACGCTGTCCGCGGTGCGCCGCCGCGGCTGGGCGCAGAGCATCGCCGAGCGCGAGGCCGGGGTCGCCTCGGTCTCGGCCCCGGTGCGCGGACCGTCCGGCCGGGTGGTCGCCGCGGTCTCGGTCTCCGGCCCGATCGAGCGGTTCACCCGGCAGCCCGGCCGCCAGCACGCCGCCGCCGGTGGTCGCCGCCGCCGCCCGAGCTGACCGAGACTGCTCGGCCCGCACGCACGAGCTGACGCGCGACGCACAGCGCCACCCGATCGGCGTGAGAGCCGACGGCCCCCGGCACTGGTCGGGGTCGATCTCACGTAGCCCCGACGGGATTCGAACCCGCGCTACCGCCTTGAGAGGGCGGCGTGCTAGGCCACTACACAACGGGGCCGTACCGCCGGTACCGACTACCGGCAGCTCGGCCACGACGCGAGCGCACGCTGGGGTACCAGGACTCGAACCTAGACTAACTGAATCAGAATCCGGCGTGCTGCCAATTACACCATACCCCATGGGGGTTTCAGACCCAGCCGGGACCGGCGCTGGAACCGCCCACGACTGTACCGTCGCCAACCCGCCGGTCCCAAATCCGGCGTGGCGGGGGCGGGTCACGTTCCGGTGTGACGGGCAGGTCACGACGGGCCGGGACTACCGGATCGGCGGGGCGAACATCCGCCGGACGGCCGAGCGCCTGGCCAGCCAGTCGATCGCCGCCGCACCGGCCGCGATCAGGACGACGTCCACCAGCACCTCGCCGGGGGCCGCGGTGGTGACGGTGAGCGCGTCCTTCATCGAGCCGGTGAGGATCGCGACGATGAAGGCCCCGAGGTTGTTGAGCACGTGCAGGGCGATCGAGGCCTCCAGGCCGCCGGTGCGCCAGACCAGCCACGAGGCCGCGATCCCGAAGGCCAACCGGTCCACGAAGAGCCAGGGGCCCTGGTCGCACGCCGTGGGCCAGGGCGAACAGCACCGACGACACACCGCCTGCGACCAGCGCCCCCACGACCGGCTTGGCCAGGTAGGAGCCGATGGCCTGGGTCAGCCAGCCGCGGAACAGGTACTCCTCGCCCGCCGCCTGCAGCGGCGTGCTCACCAGCACGACCAGCAGGTACCAGGGCCAGCTCTTCTCGGGCGCGATCTCGATACCGCCCCCGAGCACGATCGAGACCAGCAGCCCGACGACCACGACCAGGGCCGAGACCCCGGCGCAGCGGGCCAGCCACGACCAGCGGACGCCCGAGACCACCGAGGCGACCCATCGAGGTCGCCAGCCGTAGCCGCCCCAGACCCCGATCTGCGCCGCCGGCACGAACGCGGCCAACGTCAGGTTGGTCAGCAGCAGCGCCGCCGGGGTGAGCTCCTTGGTGCCGGCCAGGTCGATCTGGCCACCGGGAGCGACCAGCGCGACCACCCCGATCGCCAGGAAGGCGAGCACGGTCACGCCGGCGACCACCAGCAGCGACAGCGGCCCGCGCCACCACTTCAGGGTCGGCCCGCGCAGCAGCTGGGGGTACGGCCGGGACAGCCAGGCCTCACGGGGCCCCGGTCCCCCCACCGGCGGCGGGAAGGCCGCGAACCCGGTCGGGGCGCTCACGCCGGCACCTTCGCGCGCAGCGCCGCCAGCCGGGCCACGCAGGCCTCGCGTCCCAGGATCTGCATCGACTCGAACAAGGGAGGACTGATCCGCCGTCCGGTCACCGCGACCCGCAGCGGGGTGAAGGCGACCTTGGGCTTGACCCCCAGGCCGTCGACGATGGCCGACCTCAGCGCCGCCTCGATCTCGGCGTGCTCGAACGTCGGGGTGACCTCGGCCGACAGCGCCCCGACGGCGGCGTCCAGGATCGCCAGGCTGCCGGGGGCGTCGGCACGCACCGCGGTGACGGCGTCGTCCGCGGTGGTGAGCTCGTCGTCGGCGGCGAACAGGAAGCCGAGCATCCCCACCGCCTCGCCGAGCACCTGCACCCGGGTCTGGATCAGCGGGGCGGCCGCGTGCAGGACGGCGAGGTCGCGCTCGCTGGGCTGCTCGCCGAGCACTCCCCCGGCCTGCAGGTAGGGCACCAGCCGGCGCTCGAAGTCGGCCGGCTCGAGCCGGCGGATGTGCTCGGCGTTGATCGCCTCGGCCTTGGCCTGGTCGAACCGGGCCGGATTCGACGTTGACGTCGGCGATGTCGAAGGCGGCCACCATCTCGGCCATGGTGAAGATGTCGCGGTCCTCGGCGATCGACCAGCCGAGCAGGGCCAGGTAGTTGAGCAGGCCCTCGGGGATGAACCCCCGGTCCCGGTGATGGAACAGGTTGGACTGCGGGTCACGCTTGGACAGCTTGCGGGTGCCCTCACCGAGCACCATCGGCAGGTGGGCGAAGCGCGGCACCTGCCGGGCCACCCCGATCGCCACCAGCGCCTGGTAGAGCGCGATCTGGCGTGGGGTCGAGGAGAGCAGGTCCTCGCCGCGCAGCACGTGGGTGATCCCCATCAGGGCGTCGTCGACGGGGTTGACCAGCGTGTAGAGCGGCTGCCCGCCGGCTCGCACGACCACGAAGTCGGGCACTGAGCCGGCGGCGAAGGTGACCTCGCCGCGGATCAGGTCGTCGAAGGTGAGGTCGTCTTCCGGCATGCGCACCCGCAGCACCGGCTCGCGACCCTGCGCCCGGAAGGCGGCCCGCTGAGCGTCGGTGAGGTCGCGGTCGGCGTTGTCGTAGCCCAGCTTGGGGTCACGGCCCGCCGCCTGGTGTCGCGCCTCGACCTCCTCGGGCGTCGAGTACGACTCGTAGACGTGCCCGCCGGCCACGAGCTCGGCCACGACGTCGTCGTAGATCGCCCGCCGCTGGCTCTGCCGGTAGGGGCCTGCGGTCCACCGACCTCGACGCCCTCGTCCCAGTCCAGGCCCAGCCAGCGCAGCGCGTCGAGCAGCTGGGCGTAGGACTCCTCGCTGTCGCGGGCCGCGTCGGTGTCCTCGACCCGGAACACGAAGGTGCCGCCGGTGTGGCGGGCGTAGGCCCAGTTGAACAGTGCCGTCCGGACCATGCCCACGTGCGGCAGGCCGGTGGGCGAGGGGCAGAACCGCACCCGGACGTCGCCGGGTCGGATGGCGGAGGTGATGGCTGGCTCAGTCATGGTGCCGTCAGGGTATCGGCGCCACCGGGCGAGCACCCGGCGAGCACGCAGGTAGCACCGGGCGAGCACCCGGCGAGCACGCAGGTAGCACCGGGCGAGCACCCGGCGAGCACGCAGGTGAGCACCCGACAGGGAGCGTCTCGGGGTCGCCTCAGGGCCCGATCAGGGACCTTCCGGACAGACCGCAGGCCCAGGGAAGGCGCATCGTGGAGGTATGACAACGAACAGCAGCGGGCTTCCGGCCCGCAAGACCCTTCACCGCAGCGACAATCGCATGATCGCCGGCGTCTGCAGCGGCATCGCCGAGTACTTCGGCATCGACGTCACCCTGGTCCGGGTGATCGCCGCCATCCTGGTCCTGTCCGGCGGCACCGGCCTGGCGATCTACGTCATCGCCTGGTTGGTGATGCCCGACACCTCGGGCACCGTGCAGGGCACCCGGCTCGTGAACCGGCTGCGTGGCTCGGGCACCTCGGGCACCTCGGGCACCGCCACCGGCACCACGGCCACGTCGCCGTCCGGCGACACCACCCACGAACCGCCCGCCGCGTAGCCGTCAGGGACGCACGACGGCTCGGCCGTCAGGGACGCACGACGGCTCGGCCGTCAGGGCTGCACGACGGGGTTGCTCAGCACCCCGATGCCCTCGACCTCGACCTCGACGCGCTGCCCGGCCGTCATCGGCCCGACCCCGGCGGGTGTCCCGGTGAGGATGACGTCACCGGGCAGCAACGTCATCGCGGCCGAGACGTGGGCGACGATCGTCGGCACGTCGTAGACCATCAGGCTGGTGCGCGAGTCCTGCTTGACCTCACCGTCGAGTCGGGTGACGACCCGGACGTCGGAGGGGTCGAGGTCGGTGACGATCCACGGACCCAGCGGGCAGAAGGTGTCGAAGCCCTTGGCCCGCCACCACTGCCCGTCCCGGCTCTGCAGGTCGCGGGCGGTGACGTCGTTCGCGCAGGTGTAGCCGAAGATCACGTCGGCGACCCGCTCCTTGGGCACCTCGCGGCACAGGCGACCGATGACGATCGCCAGCTCGCCCTCGAACTGGACGTCCCGGCTGAGCGCCGGCGCCACGATCGGGTCGCCCGGGCCGACCACCGAGGTGTTGGGCTTGAGGAAGGCCAGCGGCTCGGTGGGCACGGTGTTGCCCAGCTCCTCGGCGTGGGCGGCGTAGTTGCGGCCGATCCCGATCACCTTGCTGCGAGGGATCACCGGGGCCAGCAGCCGGGCGTCCTCGAGCGCCACCCGCTCGCCGGTGAACTGGACGGGCGAGTAGATCGGGTCTCCGGTGATGACGGCGATCAGGTCGCTGCCGTCACGGGTCTCGACGACCCCGTAACGGTAGTCGTCGTCGCCGGTGGTGAATCTCGCGATACGCACGCCTGGAACTCTACTGACGCTCGGAGTCGGACGCGGACGGGGCTCGATCCGTCATGATCCACGCTGTCTCCCACACCTGACCGACCGCAGCCATCATCGCCACCGGATCCGGGAGGTGGCTCGTCTGATGGGCCAACTGCAGGCTCCAGTCCGCCGGCGGGCGGCAACGGAAGTCGTAGTCGCGGATCGGCCGACCCAGAGCATCGGCAGCGATCGTCTGGGCGGACGGGTCGACCGCCCCCAGCTCGGCCAGACCCGCGAGATCGAAGAGGTCACGTGCCGCGTGGCGATCACACCAGGCGCTGGCCTTCATGACCGCGAAGGCTGCCGGAGTAGGTACCCGCAGCCGGGTAGGGGCGACGTCGCGGTAGCGGGCCTCGAGCGACATCAGCTCCGTCGGATAGCGACGCCAGTCCCCTTCCCAGGCGATGAGCTGGACCCGGACCACCTCGCCGGTGGTGGCCATGAGGCGGGCCGAGCCCTGCCGCCGGACCTGAGTCGGGTCGGGGTCCCATCGCAGGTCGGGATACTCCCGGCGCAGGAGCTGGGGGACGGTGTCCCGGATCCACTCGGCCACAGGCGACCACGGATCCACGAGCAGATCGACGTCCTCCGACACCCTGCCCCCGCGAAGATGGGTGTAGGCCAGCCCGGTGCCACCGATCAGTGCCAGGTCACCGGTCGCACAGGTGGCCAACGCTGACAACAGGTGGGCAACCAGGTGGTCGCGCCGCACCTGCTCAGCGGCGACGCCGAACCTCTCGGTCACCTCGGCCAGGTCGGCGGGGTGCAGCATGTCAGCCCTCCAGCCGACGGCGTGCCTGCGCCAGCGCCCCGGCCCGACGCTGGGTCACGGCCAAGTGCGTCACACGGCTCCAGTCGACCTCCAGGGCCAGCTGAGCCAAGGCTTCTCGCGCCACCTCGACGTCCAGTCCCTCGATGCTCGGGTGGACCACCAGATCGAGCAGGGTCTGCTCTCTGGTGGTCACCCACCCCTCGACGAGCGGAAGGACGACTCGTTGCAGATCCAGGACGTCGACCATGCGCTTCATGAACCGGATCCTGCCGGACCCCACCGACAGCGAAGGGCGCTGGCTGTCCACGGCGACGACAGCCAACGCGATCTCGCGTGGCAGAACGCCGTGCACCCGGGCCGCTGAGACATGCATGAGGGCCGCCCCGTCCTGGCCGGCGTCCGACTGAGCGATACCCAGGGCGACGGCGTGCAGGTCGGGACGCCACGAGGGCCGGCCCGACTCTGCCGCGGGGACTCGGACGTAGTAGCCGTACGCGAGCCGCCGCAGCACCCCCGCCCGGGCCAACCTGGCGAACTCCGGGCCGGGGTGGGCATAGACACCCTGAGCGTCCCTGGGCCGCATCACTGCGTTCGGACGGCGGGCCAGTTCAGGGGGCAATGCGGCAGTCATGCAACAACTATAGGCTTCTGACCTATTCTCATTGTACAGTTTGCCTCCCGGCGCGAGTGACGCCCGCGAGTCGGTCCTACCCTTGACCCATGTCAGCAGCAGACCCCATGACGCCGCCCGCGGAGCTGACGCTGCTCCCAGCCTCTCGTCGGCGGGCCCTGCAGACCGAGCACCGGCGCCGGGTCGATGCGCTGCTGGCGGCGCCGTCCGCCCGGGCCGCTCGGGCCGAGAAGCACCCCGTCGAGGACTTCCTGTTCAGCTACTACTCGTTCCGGCCGGCACGACTGCGTCGCTGGACACCCGGCCCGGGAGTGGCCCTGCTGCTGGACGACGACGAGGCCCCCGACCTGCGCGACCATGTGGTCGTCACAGTGCCCTGTCCGGACCGACCCGGCACCGGCGCCACGCGACGAGCCCTGACGCTGGACGTCGAGGCATTCCTGGCCCGTCGGGGCGAGGCGGTGTCCCACGTGCTCGACCTGCTGACCGCCGTCGCGGCCCGCCCCGCCGCCCTGGGCTGCTTCGGGCTGCACGAGTGGGCGATGGTCTACCGGCTGGCACCGGACGACGTGCGACACCCCTGGCCGCTGCGGCTGGGCAGCGCCGGCACCGACGCCGTCGTGGAGTCGCACCGGATCCGGTGCAGCCACTACGACGCCTACCGGTTCTTCACCCCACAGGCACTGTCCCGCAACGAGCTACGTCCCACCCGTGGGTCCGTCGTCGAGAACGAGCAGCCGGGCTGCCTGCACGCCACGATGGATCTGTACAAGTGGGCGTACAAGCTGGCACCGGCGACGCCGTCGTCCCTGCTGCTGGCCTGTTTCGAGCTGGCCCGCGACGTCCGTGAGCTCGACATGCGCGCCTCGCCGTACGACCTGTCGACCTTGGGCTACTCCCCCGTCGCCGTCGAGACCTCGGCCGGCAAGGCCACCTACGCCGAGGCTCAGCGACGCTTCGCCGAGCGCGCAGAACCCTTGCGACACAATCTGATCGAGCTCTGCCGCACCGTGCTGGGCGACCGCCGTCACAGCCCCGGGTGGGTCGAGTCGCCGTCCTCGGCCCGCTGACGACGCTGACGCTGCAACCAGCTGATGCCACCCAGAAAGCCTGCCGCGCCGGCAGTTCCGATGAGCAGCCCGCCCAGGAAACCCCCACTGGGGCGCTGCTGGTCCAGGGCGACCGCGACACCGCCGAGATTGGCCGCGTAGACCACGAGAAGGGCGACCAGACGCCACCCCCGCAGAGCACCCTTCATCGGCACGTCGACCCCCAGGCGGCGGGCATAGGCCACGACGAGGTAGGACGGGACCGAGGCGAAGATCAGCAGCGCCAGTCCGTACGGCAGTCCGGCACGGCCCCCGACCCAGAACATGGCCGCACTGAGGACGAGTGAGCCCCACAGGAACAGCTGCAGGCCGAAGGCAGAGGCCTCGTTCCAGATGTCACGCTGACGTTCCTCGGCGTAGAAGGGGCTGCCGAAGTCGGCCACCGCGGCGGCGAACCGGTCGAACACAGGGGTCTTGGTAGTGGCGGCGGTCATGGCTGACCCTCCTCGGAGGCGATGGACTCGGCAGTGGTGAACAGGGCCTCGACACTGGTGCGCAGCACCTGGGCCAGCCGCAGCGCGAGGTAGACCGACGGGGCGTAGTCGCCCGCCTCGATCGCCACCACCGTCTGCCGGGTGACCGCAGCCGCCTCGGCGAGCTGCGCCTGGGTCAGGTCGGCGAGCTGGCGGTGGCGACGCACCGCGTTCGCCCGACCCTGCGCCGTCGTCCTGACCATGCCATCAATGTCTACTTCACTCGACACAAAGTCAAGTGAAGTAGACTTGCCTTCGCCGCCGGCGCCTCCGAAAGCCCATGGCGCGGCTCAGCGGCGAGAGACGCCCGACTGCAGCAGGCCGAAGGTCAGCCCGTCGCACAGGGCCTGCCACGAGGCCTCGACGATGTTGGCGCCGACCCCGACCGTCTGCCAGGTGCTGCGGTCGTCGGCGGTCTCGATGAGCACCCGGGTGACCGCGTCGGTGCCGTGCGAGGCATCGAGGATGCGCACCTTGAAGTCGACCAGCTGCAGCTTGGCCAGCTCGGGGTAGACCGGCAGCAGCGCCAGCCGCAGGGCCTGGTCGAGCGCGTTGACCGGGCCGTTGCCCTCCCCGGTGGCGACCTGCCGGACCCCGCCGGCGCGCAGCTTGACGGTCGCCTCGCTGGCGGCCTCGACGTCGGGCCGCGACTCGGTGATCACGCGCCAGCTCTCGACGTCGAAGAAGCCGGGGCGGACGCCGTCCGCCTCCTCACGCACCAGCAGCTCGAACGAGGCGTCGGCGGCCTCGAAGGTGTAGCCGGTGGCCTCCATCGCCTTGACCCGGTCGGTGATCCGCGTCAGCAGCTCGCGGTCGCCGGCCAGGTCGTAGCCCAGCTCGCGGCCCTTCAGCTCGATCGAGGCCCGACCGGCCATGTCCGAGACCAGCATCCTCATGTCGTTGCCCACCGCCGTGGGGTCGGTGTGCTGGTACATGTCGGGGTCGACCTTGATGGCGCTGGCGTGCAGTCCGGCCTTGTGCGCGAAGGCACTCGCGCCGACGTAGGGCTGCCGCGAGTACGGCGGCACGTTGGTCACCTCGCTGACCGCGTGGGCGATCCGGGTGGCCTCGGCCAGGCGGCCCTGCGGCAGTACCTGTCGGCCCAGCTTGAGCTCGAGGTTGGCCACCACTGCCAGCAGGTCGGCGTTGCCGGTGCGCTCGCCGTACCCGTTCAGGGTGCCCTGCACCTGCACGACCCCGGCCGACACCGCCGCCAGCGAGTTGGCGACCGCGCAGCCGGTGTCGTTGTGGCAGTGGATGCCCAGCGGTGCCGCCGTCACCCCCGACACCGTGCCCACCACATCCGTGATCTCGGTCGGCAGCATGCCACCGTTGGTGTCGCACAGGGCCACCACCTCGGCGCCGGCCGCCACCGCCGCCCGCACCACCTCGAGGGCGTAGCCGGCGTCGTAGCGGTACCCGTCGAAGAAGTGCTCGGCGTCCAGGAAGACCCGCCGTCCCTCGCCGACCAGGAACGCCACCGTGTCGGTGACCATCGCCAGGTTCTCGGCCGCGGTCGTGCGCAGCGCCCGCTCGACGTGACGCAGGTCGCTCTTGGCGACCAGGGTGACCACCGCGGCCAGAGAGTCGAGCAGGGCCCGCACCTGCGGGTCGTCCGCCGCGCTCACCCCGGCCTTGCGGGTCGCCCCGAACGCGGTCAGGGTGGCGTTCTTGAGCTGCAGCTCGTCGGCGGCACGCCGGAAGAACTCGGTGTCCTTGGGAATGGCGCCCGGCCACCCGCCCTCGATGAAACCCACCCCCAGGTCGTCGAGGTGACGGGCGATGGTGAGCTTGTCCTGCACCGACAGGGTCAGACCCTCCTGCTGCGCGCCGTCGCGCAACGTCGTGTCGTAGACCTGGAAGGTGCTCGGCTGCTGGGTCATGGCGGGTCTCCGGGTGGTGGGGTCAGGACCGGCGGGTCGAACGCTCTCGGCACGAAAAAGACCCCTCGCGAATGCGAAGGGTCTGCGCGTCGACGGTGCCGGGAAGGATCTTCCTCAGGCGATGCCGACGCGCCTGTCGATAATGATCGTCACAGCGGTCATGGTGCGCCCAGTCTGCCACAGCCCGCAGGTCCTCAGCGCCCGCCACGGCGGGCCCAACGCTCGCGCACCCCCCGGCCCAGGGTGACGCCGCCGGCCTTGACGCGATCCAGGGTGCGCCGGGCCCAGGCGAACTCGGCACCCAGCACGGCCAGGCCCACGATGATCAGCGGGATACCTGGCCCGGGCAGCACCAGCAGCACCACTCCCACCACCACGAGCAGCCCGCCCACCACCGCCACCCCGATCCACCGGATCGGATGCGGCAGATGCCCCCAGAGTGCCTGCAGGCGCTGTCTCGGCGAGCGCGTCACCTCGTCCATGGAACCCCCAACGGTGACCGGGTGCCGAAGGTGCCCGCTGATCGGGTTCCATTCTCTCAGGTGCGCTCGGCGACCAGTCGGGACGGAAGGACCGCCACCGGGAACGGCCGCTCGGCGGCGAAGGTCGAGTCTCCCACGACATGTGCGACCTCGAGGTACCTGCCGCCGGCGTCGAGCTCGAAGACCCGCAGGCTGGGGTCGACGGGGTCGATCACCCAGTAGCAGGGGGCACCCATCCGTTCGTAGGCCGCCCGCTTGAGATGCAGGTCGATCAGCCTGCTGCTCGGTGAGAGCACCTCGACCGCCAGCAACGGCGCCACCGGTAGGTCTCGGGTGGTGTAGTCCGCAGCCATGGCCACGACCACGTCCGGTTGCAGCTCCGTCTGCTGCTGGGACAACGCCAGATCGCCCTGGGGCCGGACCGCCAGAGGTGCGGGAAGGACCTCGATCCCTTCGGGCGCCGCGGCGTGCAAGATCATCGCTAGTCGGAAGGCGGCTCGCTGATGCCTCGGACTCGGAGCCGGGCTCACGAGCAGCCCACCGTCGAGCAGCTCGTACCGGTTGCCGTCATCGGGCAGCCGCTCCAGGTCGGCCACCGACCACGGCGCCGCCGGCAGCCACGTCGCTGTCATGACACCCATGCTCGCCCCCTTCCGCCACGAAGCCAAGCCTGGGTCGTCAGCCGGAGCCATCTGCCACTTGCGGTCGACCTGTGGACGAGGAGACGCCCTGGGCGACTGTGGACGCAACGACGACTGCCCGCCCGAGCAACTCAGGCCAGGCGGTGCAGCCAGCCGTGCGGGTCGGGCACCCGGCCGTACTGGATGTCGATGAGCGTGCTGCGCAGCCGGTTCGCCACCGGGGTGTCGGTGGGGCTGGCGATGTCGCCGCCGTCCCACAGCAGCTTGCCGACCGGGGTGATGACCGCCGCGGTGCCGCAGGCGAACACCTCGGCGATCTCGCCCGAGGCCACGCCGTCCCGCCATTCGGCGATGTCGACCCGCCGCTCCTCGACGTCCAGGCCCTGCTCCTTGGCCAGGGTCAGGATCGAGTCGCGGGTGACCCCCTCGAGGATCGTGCCGGTCAGCTCGGGCGTGACCAGGCGGCCGTCCCGGCGCACGAAGAACAGGTTCATGCCGCCGAGCTCCTCGATCCAGCGTTGCTCGACCGCGTCGAGGAAGCAGACCTGGTCGCAGCCGTGGGCCTTGGCCTCGAGCATGGGCGCCAGCGAGGCGGCGTAGTTGCCACCGCACTTGGCCGCGCCGGTGCCGCCCCGGGCGGCCCGGGTGTACTCGCCCGACAGCCAGATCGAGACCGGCGTGACGCCACCGGCGAAGTAGGAACCGACCGGTGAGGCGATCAGGACGTACTGCACCTCGTCGGCGGGGCGCACCCCGAGGAACGGCTCGCTGGCGTACATGAACGGACGCAGGTACAGGCTCTGCTCGGCGCCGGCCGGCACCCAGTCGACGTCGATGCCCACCAGCGCCTCGATCGAGGCGAGCACGTCGTCGACGCCCAGCTCGGGCAGCGCCAGCCGCCGGGCCGAGCGCGCCAGCCGGCCGGCGTTGGCCTGCGGCCGGAACGCCCAGACCGAGCCGTCCGCGTGCCGGTAGGCCTTGAGACCCTCGAAGATCTCCTGGGCGTAGTGCAGGACGGCGGCGGCCGGGCTGAGCGTGATCGGCCCGAACGGGACGACGGCGCCGTCGTGCCAGCCCTGCGCCGACGTCCAGGTCGCGGTGACCATGTGGTCGGTGAAGACCTTGCCGAAACCGGGGTCGGCCAACAGCTCGGCGCGACGCTCCGGGGTGGCCCGGTGGTCGGAGGGGTGCGGGGTGAACTGCAGTGTCATGGCGGCCACTCCTTGGCGGGTTGCTCGGACGGCGTGCTCCCGGGCACCGGGAGCGCAGGGACGGGTCAGCCGAGGCGGGCGGCGATCGCCGCGCCCACCTGCGAGGTGCTGCGGACGGCGGTGCCACGCTCGGCCAGGTCAGCAGCCACAGCCTGCTCGACGCGCTGGGCGGCCTTGTCGTGGCCCAGGTGCTCGAGCAGCATCGCCACCGACAGGATCGTTGCGGTGGGGTCGGCCTTGCCCTGGCCGGCGATGTCGGGGGCCGAGCCGTGCACCGGCTCGAACATGCTGGGCGCGGTGCGGTCGGGGTTGATGTTGCCGGAGGCGGCCAGGCCGATGCCGCCGGCGATCGCGGCCGCGATGTCGGTGACGATGTCGCCGAACAGGTTGTCGGTGACGATGACGTCGAACCGGGCCGGGTCGGTGACCATGAAGATGGTCGCCGCGTCGACGTGCTGGTAGTTCACAGTGACCTCGGGGAACTCGGCCCCCACCCGCTCGACGGTGCGCCGCCACAGGTGGCCGGCGAAGGTGAGCACGTTGTGCTTGTGGACCAGGGTCAGGGTGCGGCGCGGGCGGTTGGCCGCGCGACGGAAGGCGTCGCGGACCACCCGCTCGACCCCGAAGGCGGTGTTGACGCTGACCTCGGTCGCGATCTCGTGGGGGGTGCCGGTGCGCAGCGAGCCGCCGTTGCCCACGTACGGACCCTCGGTTCCCTCCCGGACGACGACGAAGTCGAGGTCGCCGGGATTCGCCAGCGGCGAGGTCGACGCCCGGGTAGAGCTTGGCCGGACGCAGGTTGACGTAGTGGTCGAGCTCGAAGCGCAGCCGCAGCAGCAGCCCGCGCTCCAGCACCCCGCTCGGCACCCCGGGGTCGCCCACGGCGCCGAGCAGGATGGCGTCGTGCTCGCGGATCTCGGCCAGCGCGGAGTCGGGCAGGGTCTCGCCGGTGGCGTGCCAGCGCTTGGCGCCCAGGTCGTAGCTCGTGGTGGTCACGGCGGCGTCCCCGCCCAGTGCCGCCTCGAGCACCGCCAACCCTTCGGTCACCACCTCGGGCCCGATGCCGTCCCCGGCGATCACCGCCAGCTTGATCGAGGTCGGCGCTGCGGTGGTGGTTGCCTGGGTCGCGGTCACTGCCCTGTCCTCCTGGACGTCCGGGTGAGGTCGATGTCGTCGGGTGCTGCGATGAGTCGTTGGTGCGTCACTTGCTCATGATCACCGCTACTTCATGATCACAAATTCATGATCGCCGGTTCCGCGGGGTTTCCCGCACCGATCCGGTGGGAAACCCCGCGGAACCGCTGATCTTGAGTGATCGCACGGGTCGTGCGGTGGGGTGTGGGGCGTGATGCAAGGGACGTGACGCGAGGGACGTGACGCGAGGGACGTGGGGCGGTGGGGCGGGTGGGTCAGCGGGCGGCAGTGCCTTCGACGTAGTCGCTGTCGGTGGACTTGACCCAGCTCATCAGCTTGCGCAGCTCGCGGCCGGTGGCCTCGATCGGGTGCTGCTCACCCTTGGCGCGCAGCGCCTTGAACTCCGGCGCGCCGGCGTCCTGGTCGGCGATGAAGCGCTCGGCGAAGGCGCCGCTCTTGATGTCGGCGAGCACGGCCTGCATGTTCTCCTTCACGTGGGCGTCGATCACCCGCGGGCCGGAGACGTAGTCGCCGTACTCGGCGGTGTCCGAGACCGACCAGCGCTGCTTGGCGATGCCGCCCTCGTACATCAGGTCGACGATCAGCTTGAGCTCGTGCAGGCACTCGAAGTAGGCGACCTCAGGCTGGTAGCCGGCCTCGATGAGGGTCTCGAACCCGTACTGCACCAGCTGCGAGGCGCCGCCGCAGAGCACAGCCTGCTCACCGAACAGGTCGGTCTCGCACTCCTCCGTGAACGTGGTCCTGATGCCGCCGGCCCGCAGCCCGCCGAGCGCCTTGGCGTAGGACAGGGTCAGCGGCCAGGCCTTGCCGGTCGCGTCCTTCTCGACCGCCACCAGCACCGGCACGCCCCGGCCGTCGACGAACTCGCGGCGCACCAGGTGGCCCGGGCCCTTGGGAGCGACCATCGCCACGTCGACGCCCTCGGGCGGGGTGATGTAGCCGAACCGGATGTTGAAGCCGTGGCCGAAGAACAGCGCGTCACCCTCGACCAGGTTGGGGGCGACAGCCTCGGTGTAGACGTGGCGCTGCACGTGGTCCGGCACCAGCATCATGATCAGGTCGGACTCCTCGCAGGCCTGCGCAGGGGTGACGACCCGCAGCCCCTGCGCCTGAGCCTTGGCCCGGCTGGCGCTGTTCTCGGTCAGACCGACCCGCACGTCCACCCCCGAGTCGCGCAGGCTCAGGCTGTGCGCGTGCCCCTGGCTGCCGTAGCCCAGGACGGCGACCGTGCGCCCCTGGATCACGGTCAGATCGGCGTTGTCGTCGTAGTACATCTCGGCCACGGAAGAACATCTCCATTCGTTGGTGGTGCCATCGGGGCCGGGTGGTCACCCGGCGTTCGTGGTGCGGTGGTGCGGCTGGCGGTTCGGCACGTGGTTCGGCACGTGGTTCGACAAGTGGTTCGACTCAGGCGGAGCGCAGCGCGCGGTCGGCGATGGATCGGCCGCCACGACTGATACCCACCAGTCCCGACTGTACGAGTTCGCGGATGCCGAACGGTTCGAGCACCTTCAGGAAGGCCTCGAGCTTGTCCGGGTTGCCGGTGACCTCGATCGTGACGGCGTCGGGGGCGACGTCGACGACCTTGGCCCGGAACAGCCGCACGGTCTCGAGCACCTGCGACCGGGACTGCAGGTCGGCACGCACCTTGACCAGCAGCAGCTCGCGCTGCACGGACGCCGCCGGCTCCAGCTCGACGATCTTGATGACCGGGATCAGCTTGTTCAGCTGCTTGGTCACCTGCTCCAGGGGCAGCTCCTCGACGTCGACGACCACGGTGATCCGCGACACGTCGGCGTGCTCGGTGGGGCCGACCGCCAGGGAATGGATGTTGAAGCCGCGCCGGGCGAACAGCCCGGCGACGCGGGTCAGCACGCCGGGCTTGTTCTCGACCAGCACCGACAGCGTGTGCTTGCTCATGGACGGGCCTCTCGGTCTCGTTGCGCAGGAACGGTTCTCGAGCTCGGAGCCGCGCTCATTCCTCACGGTCCCAGGTGGGGCTGATGCCGCGGGCGTACTGGATGTCGTCGTTGCTGACCCCGGCCGCGACCATCGGCCACACCATCGAGTCGCGATGCACCACGAAGTCGACGACCACCGGGGCGTCGTTGATCGACATGGCCTTCTCGATGGTGGCGTCGACGTCCTCGGGCCGTTCGCACCGCAGCCCGACGCACGAGTAGGCGTCGGCCATCTTCACGAAGTCGGGGATCCGCCTGCCGTCGGCCGAGGTGTGCAGGTCGGTGTTGGAGTAGCGCTTGTCGTAGAACAGCGTCTGCCACTGCCGGACCATGCCCAGGCTGGAGTTGTTGATGACGGCGACCTTGATCGGGATGTCGTTGATGACACAGGTCGCCAGCTCCTGGTTGGTCATCTGGAAGCAACCGTCGCCGTCGATCGCCCACACCACCTTGTCGGGCCGGCCGACCTTGGCGCCCATGGCCGCGGGGACGGCGAAGCCCATGGTCCCCAGACCGCCGGAGTTGATCCAGCTGCCGGGCTTCTCGTAGGTGATGAACTGCGAGGCCCACATCTGGTGCTGGCCGACCCCCGCGACGTAGAGCGCGTCCGGTCCGGCGATCTCACCGATCCGGCTGATGACCCGCTGCGGGGACACCTCACCGGCGGGCGGCTCGGCGTACCCGAGCGGGTAGCGCTCGCGCAGGTCGTCGAGCTGGCTCCACCAGGCACCCAGGTCGGGACGCCGTCCGGCCTCGATCTCGCCCTCGACCGCCGCGATCAGCTCGATGATCACGTCTTTCGCATCGCCGACGATCGGCACGTCGGCGGTCCGGTTCTTGCTGATCTCGGCAGGGTCGATGTCGGCGTGCACGACGGTGGCGTTCGGGGCGAAGGAGCTGAGCTTGCCGGTGACCCGGTCGTCGAAGCGGGCGCCCAGGCTGACCAGGACGTCGGCCTGCTGCAGGGCCGCCACCGCCGCCACCGAGCCGTGCATGCCGGGCATGCCCAAGTGCTGGGGATGGGAGTCGGGGAAGGCGCCCCGAGCCATCAGGGTGGTCACCACCGGGGCGCCGGTGAGCTCGGCGAGGCGGCGCAGCTCGGCACTGGCGTGCGCCTTGATCACGCCACCACCGACGTAGAGCACCGGCCTCTTGGCCTCGCTCATCAGCCGGGCCGCCTCGCGCACCTGCTTGCTGTGCGGCCGGGCCACCGGGCGGTAGCCCGGCAGGTCGATCCGGTCCGGCCAGGTGAAGCCGGTCATGGCCTGCAGCGCGTCCTTGGAGACGTCGACCAGCACCGGGCCGGGGCGGCCGGTGCTGGCGATGTGGAACGCCTCGGCGATCGTGCGCGGGATCTGCGCCGGGTCGGTCACCAGGTAGTTGTGCTTGGTGATCGGGATGGTGATCCCCGAGATGTCGGCCTCCTGGAAGGCGTCGGTGCCGATCGCGCTGCTGGGCACCTGCCCGGTGATCGCGACCATGGGGACGCTGTCCATGTAGGCGTCGGCGATCGGGGTGACCAGGTTGGTGGCACCGGGACCCGAGGTGGCCATGCAGACCCCGACCCGACCGGTGGCCTGGGCGTAGCCCTGGGCGGCGTGGCCGCCGCCCTGCTCGTGGCGCACCAGGATGTGGCGCACCTGGCGGGAGTCCATCAGCGGGTCGTAGAGCGGCAGGATCGCACCGCCCGGGATGCCGAAGACGACGTCGACCCCTACCGCCTCGAGGGAACGGACGAGGCTGCTCGCCCCGGTCATCGCCTCGCCGGTGGTCGTGGTGGGCTCGTCGCCTCGGTGGCCTGACATCGGATCTCCCTCGGTGTGTGTCGATCTCGTCGTTGTGTCGGGGTGCTTCGTCATGTGTCGGGGTACTCCAGAAACGAAAAGACCCCTCGGCCCGATGATGGGCATACGAGGGGTTGCGCGCACGGCTGGAGCGGAGCTCAGCCGGCGCGCCGCCGGAGTACGAGAATCAGGTCGCGCACGGTGCCACCGTTCACCGGTTCGGGGGCCGTGTCAACCGCAGGCCGCCGCCATCTCGCGATGTGAGATCGATGGTCCGACCTGTGGCTCTTTGCCCGATCGCCGGGGTGACGTCGTCGTCCAGGACCCGTCGCATGTCCTCCGGCGCCAGGGCGCCGTAGAAGCCGAAGCCCTGGCCGGTCTGGGCCCCCAGGTCGCGTACCAGCCGGGCCATGGCCGGGGTCTCGATCCCCTCGCACACCACCGTCAGCCCCAGCCCGGTGACCAGGCCGATCACCGCTCGCAGCACCAGCCGGGCGCGCCGGTCGACGTCCACCTGCTCGAGCAGCGACTTGTCGATCTTGACGCCGCTGACCGGCAACCGGGTCAGGTAGCCGAGCGAGGAGTACCCGGCCCCGAAGTCGTCGATCACCAGATGCACCCCGAGGTCGCGCAGCCGGCGGACGGTCAGCTCGGCCGGGCTGCCCAGGATCAGCAGCTGGCCCTCGGTGATCTCGACCGTCAGCCGGTCCGCCGGCAACCGGGCCGCCATCAGGGCGGCGTGCACCGTGTCGACGAACGAGGGGTCGGACAGCTGGCGCACCGACATGTTGACGTTCACGTGCACGTCCCGCGACATCGCCCGCCACAGGGCCGCCTGGTGGGTGGCCTCGGACAGCACCCAGCGCCCCAGCTCGTCGATGGCCCCGGTGTCCTCGGCGACCTCGACCAGCTCGGCCGGGGTGACCAGGTCGGCCAGGCCGGCCAGCGCCCCCGGGGTCATGGCGGCCACCCCGGCCGGAGCCAGCCGGATCAGGGCCTCGGCCCCCACGATCACGCCGTCCGACAGCCGCACGATCGGTTGGTAGGCCAGGGCGAGGCGGCCGGTGTCGAGCGCCCCCCGCAGCCCGATCGCGATGTCGACGCGGCGCACCGCGCGCTCCTCGACCTCGGGCGTCCAGATCTGCAGGTGCCCGGCGCCGGCCTGCTTGGCCGCGAACATGGCGACATCGGCCCGGTGCAGCACGTCCGGGGCCCGGTCCGTCTCGCTCGACGGACCGTCGACGAAGTCGTCGGTGGCCGAGATGCCGACGCTGCCGCCGATCTGCACGGCGCGGTCGGCGATCGGGAACGTGGGACGCAACGCGTCGAGCACCCGCTGGGCGACCTCGGTCGCCTCGACCACGCCGGCGTCCGGCAGCGCCAGCACGAACTCGTCCCCCCCGAACCTCGCCACCAGGGGGCGAGTGCCGCTGCCGGCCCGCAGCACCGAGCTCAGCCGCTCGGCGACGGTGGTCAGCACCAGGTCACCGGCCAGGTGACCGAACCGGTCGTTCAGGCCCTTGAAGCCGTCGAGGTCGACGAACAGGACGGCGACCCGTCGCCCGTCGGCCAGCCAGGCCGCCAGCTCGGACTCCAGCGTCCAGCGGTTGGCCAGCCCCGTGAGCTGGTCCTGGCGGGCCAGCCGTGCCAGTCGCTCGCGCAACCGGACGGCGTCCGTCACGTCGGACAGGTTCGCGACCGCGCCCCCGGGGACCGCCCGCAGCCGCAGCTCGACGGTGCCCGTGGCCGGAGCCTGCAGGGTCAGCTCGACCCGCGCCGAGTCCTGCCGCCCCGAGACCACGTCGTCCACCTCGGCCTGCACCGACGCCCGCTGGTCGGGCAGCGCCAGGTGAGCCACCGGCTGCCCGATCAGGGCCAGCGGTGAGCGGGCCAGCAGCTGGATCGCCGCCGGGTTCACCGTGACCACCCGGCCCAGCGGGTCGAGACCCAGGATCACGTCGCCCGAGTTGTCGACCAACGCGCTCATGCGGGCCTGGTGGTACTCCAGGGCCGAGGAGAGGCGGGCGTTCTCCCTCAGGGCGACGCCCTGCGAGACCGCCAGGCAGATCGCCCCGACCGTGATCGCCACCGGCACCACCGGGCCGATCCCGTGTCGCACTGCCATGAACAGCAGCGCCGGGGTCGCCATCAGGATCATGCCGTAGGGCACCCCTCGGCGCTGCCCGGGCCGACCGGGCGACCCCGGGGGCGCTCTTCTCGGGCACCCAGGGCGCCAGGCTCAGCAGCACGAAGGCGAGGGTCGTGATCGACGCCGGGGCGATACCCGGCAGCCGGCCCCCGGCCTCGACGAACGAGCTGGTGGCCGCCGCCACCGAGAAGGCGCCGGCGACCACGGTGGCAGCCGTCAGCCGACGCTGGAAGCGCTGGTCGACGATCGGGGTGCCCTGCAGCTGCGGCGACTGCAGCAGCAGGGCCGTCGCCGTCAGCGCCGCCATGAGCTGCAGGGCCGACAGCACGTCGGCGTTCGCCGAGTGGTCGGCCCCGACGGTCCCCCAGAAGACCGCGACGATGCAGACGGCCGACAGCCCGGCGTCGGCCATCCGCTGCACCCAGTGGCCGCTCACCACGACCACGCGCGTCATCGCGGCGATCGACCACCAGGAGAGCAGCAGGCTCACCGCCAGCAGGACGGCGTCGGCGACGGGCCCCGGGTGCAGCTGCACCCGCAGCAGGCCGCTCCAGCCCTCCCAGCCGGCCCACACCGTGAGCAGCAGGGCGATCCGTCGCACCAGGGAGGTCGTGGTGCGACGGTAGAAGGCGAACCACGACAGCCCCGCCAGGAACGCCGTCAGGGAGGTCGCCCAGCTGGCGGCGAACGAGCTCATCGCGAACCTCCGGGCAGCCTCGTCCAGCGCCGGGCGCTGATGCCGACCGACCCTATCCCAGCCCTGTCGCCGCCGACCCGGGCCGCTGACCCGAGAGTCAGTCGCAGACCGCCCCGACCGAGGCGGAGCGCACCAAGCGGGCGTACTTGGCCAGCACCCCGCGCGTGTAGGTGGGCGGCAGCGGCTGCCAGCCGACCCTCCGGGCCGCCAGCTCGTCCGCCTCGACCAGCAGGTCGAGCGTGCCCTTGGAGACGTCCAGCCGGATCCGGTCGCCGTCACGCACGTGGGCGATCGGGCCGCCGTCGACGGCCTCGGGCGCGACGTGCCCGACGCACAGACCGGTGGTGCCGCCCGAGAACCGGCCGTCGGTCACCAGCAGCACGTCCTTGCCCAGCCCTGCCCCCTTGATCGCACCGGTGATCGCGAGCATCTCGCGCATGCCGGGGCCACCCTTGGGCCCCTCGTAGCGGATCACGACGACGTCGCCGGCGACGATCGTGCCGTTCTCGAGGGCGTCCAGGGCGGCGCGCTCCCGCTCGAAGACCCGGGCCACGCCCTCGAAGACGTCGGAGTCGAAGCCGGCGCTCTTGACGACGGCACCCTCCGGGGCGAACGAGCCCTCGAGCACGGTGATGCCCCCGGTGCGGTGGATCGGGGAGGTCAACGCCCGCACCACCTTGCCGTCGACGTCCGGGGGGTTGATCCGCTCCAGGTTCTCGGCGACGGTCCGGCCGGTCACGGTGAGGGCGTCACCGTGCAGCAGCCCGGCGTCCAGCAGCGCCCGCATCACCACGGGCACCCCGCCCACCCGGTCGACGTCGGTCATCACGTAGGAGCCGAACGGCTTGACGTCGGCCAGGTGCGGCACCTTCTCGCCGATCCGGGCGAAGTCGGCCAGGCTCAGCTCGACCTCGGCCTCGTGCGCGATGGCCAGCAGGTGCAGGACGGCGTTGGTCGAGCCGCCGAAGGCCATGACCACCGCGATCGCGTTCTCGAGCGACGTGCGGGTGATGATGTCGCGCGCCGTGATGCCCTGGCGGATCAGCTCGACGACGGCCTCACCCGACTTGCGGGCGAAGCCGTCACGGCGGCGGTCGGTGGCGGGCGGGGCGGCCGACCCCGGCAGCGACATGCCCATCGCCTCGGCGGCCGAGGCCATGGTGTTGGCGGTGTACATGCCGCCGCAGGCGCCCTCGCCGGGGCAGATCGCGCGCTCGATCGCGTCGACGTCGGCGCGGCTCATCAGGCCGCGGGCGCAGGCGCCCACCGCCTCGAACGCGTCGATGATGGTGACCTCGCGCTCGCTGCCGTCCGACATCTTGGCCAGGCCGGGCAGGATCGTGCCGGCGTAGAGGAACACCGAGGCCGTGTCGAGCCGGGCCGCCGCCATCAGCATGCCGGGCAGCGACTTGTCGCAGCCCGCCAGCAGCACCGAGCCGTCGAGCCGCTCGGCCTGCATGACGACCTCGACACTGTCGGCGATCACCTCACGGCTGACGAGTGAGAAGTGCATTCCCTCGTGGCCCATCGAGATGCCGTCGCTGACGCTGATGGTGCCGAACTCCAGCGGGTAGCCGCCGGCCGCGTGGACGCCGTCCTTGCTGGCCTTGGCCAGCCGGTCGAGCGAGAGGTTGCAGGGGGTGATCTCGTTCCACGAGCTGGCCACGCCGATCTGCGGCTTGGCGAAGTCGTCGTCGCCCATGCCGACGGCACGCAGCATGCCGCGGGCAGCGGCCCGCTCGAGCCCGTCGGTGACGACGCGGCTGCGCGGCTTGAGATCGTGCCGGCCGGCCGGGGCGGCGCTCGAGGGGGCGGAGTCGTTGTTCGAGGTGGTCACGCCCGGAGTCTAGAACGCCGGCGCGCCTGACCCGTCGCCGGCGGGGCCCTCGACGTTGACGGTCGGCGCCCCCGAGCCGGCGCGGGCGATCACCGCCGTCGCCCGGGCGCCGGTCGGGTTGGACTCGCGGTGCACCGCCCACCGGGGCACCCGCAGGAAGTCGCCCGGACCGGCCTCGACGACCTCGGCGCCCCCGGCCCCCGACTCCAGCCGCAGGACGCCCTCGACGACGTACAGGCTGGTCTCGTGGTCGCCGTGGTGGTGCCAGCCCGAGGTCGCCCCGGGGTCGGTGTGGACCAGACCGGCCCACAGTCCCTCGACGGCGAACGCCTGCTGCCGGCGCATGCCCGGGGTCGGGTCGGACTCGGTCAGCTCATCGCCGCGGTAGACCTGCACGGGGTCGCTCGCCGTCATGGCTGCAGCCTGCCCGCCGGGGCGCGTGCTGTCACCCCGCTGCCGGCGGCGACAATGGGCTCGTGGCCCCTGAGGATCTGCCGGTACTGGTCGCCTGCGGGCACGGCACCGGCGACCCGGCCGGGCGGCGGGCCCTGGCGCAGCTGCGACTGGCCATCGGCGCGCGCCGGCCCGGGATCGAGGTCGCCGCCGCCAGTGTCGACGTCCAGAAGCCGGCCCTGGCGGCCGTGGTGGCGGGGCTGAGCGCTGCGGGCCGGCGCAGCGTCGTCGTCCCGTTGCTGCTCTCGGCGGGCTACCACGTGCACGTCGACATCGCCCGCGTCGTCGCGACCTCGGGCGCTCTGGCGGTGGCGGCCGCCGCACTCGGCCCGGACGAGGCCCTGGTCGACGTGCTGCAGCGACGGCTGGGCGAGTGCGGGGCCCAGGCGGACGACGCCGTCGTGCTGGCGGCCGCCGGGTCGAGCGACCCCCGGGCCGTGGCCGACGTCGAGCTGGTCGCCGCGGCCCTGGGCCGGCGGCGCGGGCAGCCGGTGACGGCCGCCTACCTGTCCGCCGCCGAGCCCGCAGTGGCCGCCGCCGTGGCCGCGGCCCGGGCGGCCGCCCCCGGCGGGGCGGTGACCATCGCGGGCTACCTGCTGGCGCCGGGCTTCTTCGCCACCCGACTGGCCACGATGGGCGCCGACCGCGTCAGCGGCCCGCTGGCACCGGACGACGCCCTCGCCGATCTGGCGCTGCGCCGCTACGACGAGGCGCTCGCGACGCAAGAATGAGCGCGAACCGGCCGCAGTCCGGGCCGCAGGCAGAGGGGACGACGATGTCGGACTACGTGGCCGCGATCGACCAGGGCACGACCAGCACCCGCTGCATGATCTTCGACCGCTCCGGTCGGTCGATCTCGCTCGCCCAGCGCGAGCACGACCAGAGCTTTCCCCGGGCCGGCTGGGTCGAGCACGACGCCGTCCAGATCTGGGACAACACCCGCCAGGTGGTGGCCGCAGCCCTGGCCAAGGCGAACCTGACGGCTGCCTCGCTCGCCGCGGTGGGGGTGACCAACCAGCGCGAGACGGCTCTGGTGTGGGACCGGCGCACAGGTGACCCCGTGCACCCCGCGATCGTCTGGCAGGACACCCGGACCGACCGCATCTGCGAGCAGCTGGGCGCGGCGGGCGGGGGCGCCGACCGCTACCGGGCCACGGTCGGGCTGCCGCTGGCGACCTACTTCTCGGGCCCCAAGGTGCGCTGGATCCTCGACAACGTCGACGGCGCCCGGGCGGCCGCGGACCGGGCGACCTGCTGTTCGGCACCATGGACACCTGGCTCCTGTGGAACCTCACCGGCGGTCTGGACGGCGGCATCCACGTCACCGACGTGACCAATGCCAGCCGCACGATGCTGATGGACCTGCAGACCCTGCAGTGGGACCCGGCGATCGCCGCCGAGATGGGGATCCCGCTGTCGATGCTGCCCCAGATCCGCTCGTCGTCCGAGGTCTACGGGTACGGGCACCCGGGCGGGCAGCTGCCGGGGGTGCCGATCGCGGGCGACCTGGGCGACCAGCAGGCGGCGACCTTCGGTCAGGTCTGCTTCGAGCCGGGCACCGGCAAGAACACCTACGGCACCGGCAACTTCTTCCTGATGAACACCGGCACCGAGCGGGTGACCAGCCGGAACGGGTTGCTCACGACCCTCTGCTACCGGATCGGCCAGGCCCCGGCCGTCTACGCGCTCGAGGGATCGATCGCGGTGACCGGGTCACTGGTGCAGTGGCTGCGCGACAACCTGGGACTGATCCGTGACGCCGCGGAGGTCGAGACGCTGGCGCGCGGGGTCGACGACAACGGCGGCGCCTACTTCGTGCCGGCGTTCTCGGGGCTGTTCGCCCCCTACTGGCGCAGTGACGCCCGCGGCGTGCTGGTGGGTCTGACCCGCTACGTCACCAAGGGCCACATCGCGCGGGCCGCCCTCGAGGCCACCGCCTACCAGACCCGCGAGGTGGTCGAGGCGATGCGGGCCGACTCCGGGGTGAGGCTCACCGAGCTGAAGGTGGACGGCGGCATGGTCGTCAACCACACCCTGATGCAGTTCCAGGCCGACATCCTGGGGGTGCCGGTGGTGCGCCCCCAGGTGAACGAGACCACCGCCCTCGGTGCGGCCTACGCGGCCGGGCTGGCGGTCGGCTACTGGGCCGGTGAGGACGACCTGCGCCGCAACTGGGCCGAGGGCGGCCGCTGGGTACCGGCGATGGACGAGGCCCGGCGCGAGACGTACTACCGGCAGTGGAAGAAGGCCGTCACCCGCACCTTCGACTGGGTCGACCCCGACGACTGACCGGTCGCGACGGTCGGCCCTCGACCGAGGGCACGGCGGACGGTCAGCCCCCGGCGACGTTGGGCAGCACGTACAGGGTCGACCCGTGGCGGACCGGGGTGTCCTGTCCGCCGGTGGCCCTGATGTCGTCACCGTCGACGAACAGGTTCACGTGACGACGCACGACACCCTGCTCGTCGCGCAGGCGCCGACCCAGCCGGGGGTGCAGTGCGGCCAGGCCGTCGAGCACCTCGCACACCCGGGCCCCGGTGGTGGGCGCCTCGAACCGGACGTCGAGCGCGTGCGCTCCCCCGGCGTCCTCGGCGAGGACCCCGGGCAGCACCACCTCGACGGTGATCACGGTGTCGCTGTCGACGAGCCGGGTGATCCGGGGACGGCGACCGCCCGCACGCTCAGCACGTCGGGCAGGTGCCTGACCACCTCGACGACGGTCAGACCGTCGTCGGTGCTGGCGTAGACGCAGCCGTCGCGGGTGCCCACCGCCAACAACGTCGAACCGACAGCGCCCCCGGCGCTGGTGTCGACGACGCAGGCGGCGTCGCGCAGCACGCAGGTCCAGGCGTCGTCCGGCAGCCCCTCGCCCACCTCGGCCCAGGTACGGCCGCCGTCGTCGGTGCGCTGCAGCCGCAGTCGCCCCTGCGGCGGCACCCGCTGCGAGTCGGCCACCAACGGCACCACCCAGGCTGTGCCCGGGCGGGTGGGGTGCGCCAGCGAGACGAACCCGAAGTCGCTCGGCAGCCCGTCGGCGATCGACTGCCACCGGGTGCCGCCGTCGTCGCTGCGGTAGACCCCGTGGTGGTTCTGCGCGTAGAGGGTGTCGACGCCCGAGGCGTCGACCGACACCTTGTGCACGCACTGCCCGTACTCGGGGTAGGGGTCGGGGTTGAAGTAGGCGCTGATCCCGACGTTGGACGGCGTCCAGCTCGCCCCGCCGTCGCTGCTGCGGTAGACGCCACCGGTGCTCATCGCCACGAGCACCCGGTCGGCGTCGCCGGGGTCGGTGACCACGGTGTGCACCGCGGCCCCCCCGAACCCGGGGTGCCAGTTCGGGCGGTGCGGGTGGTCCCACAGCCCACGCACCAACGAGAAGGTCTCGCCGCCGTCCTCGCTGCGCCACAAGGAGGTCGGCTCGCAGCCGGCCCACACGACGCCCGGCCGGGCCGGGTCGGGCTGCAGCTGCCAGACGCGCGCCAGGGCCGCCTCGGTGTCCGGTGGGAAGACCACGGACCCGTGGTCGGTCTCCTGCCAGGTGAGACCCAGGTCGTCACTGCGGGCCACGGTGGGCCCCCAGTGCTCGCTGCGCACCCCCACCAGCAGCCGCGGCGGCCCGCCGTCCCCGCCATCGCCCGGGACGCCCGCGCCGGGCGGCGCGAAGGCGACGGCGGGGATCTCACGCATCAGGAACTGCGGCCCCTCGACCTGCCAGCTGGTGGGCGCCGCCGCGTCGGCGCGGGCGAGGAAGAGTCCCTTACGAGTACCGATGGCCAGCACGAGCTCTGTCATGCCGACAGTGAACTACCACCCACCGACAACTTCCAGATCCCGGCCGCACGAACCCGAGGAAGCCGCCCGAGGGGCTCTCAGCGGCCGCCCGCCCGGACGACGTTGCGCAGCGGCTCACCGGCCGCGTACCGCCGCAGCTGGTCACGCAGCAACGCCCGGGCGCGGGGCTCGAAGGCGGTGCTGTTGCCCCCCACGTGCGGGCTGATCAGCACCCCGGGGGTGCGCCACAGCGGGTGCTCCGGCGGCAGCGGCTCGGGGTCGGTGACGTCGAGGGCGGCCGTCAGCCGGCCCGTGCCCACCTCGGCCACCAGGTCCGCCGTGACCACTACCGGTCCCCGGGCCACGTTGACCACCAGGCCGCCGTCCGGCACCGCCGCCAGGAACGCGGCGTCCACCAGCCCGCGGGTCGCCTCGGTCAGCGGGCAGGCCAGGATCACCACGTCGTGGTGCGGCAGCAGCACCCCCAGCTCGTCGACCCCGTGCACCGGTCCGCGGTCGTCGAGGCGGGCCCGGCTGGCGACCCGGGTGAGCGAGACCTCGAAGGGGGCCAGCCGGTCGGCGATCGCCGTCCCCAGCCCCCCGACCCCGACCACCAGCACCCGCCGGTCCGCCAGGGACGGACGACGCCGGTAGTGCCAGAGCCCTTCCAGGGCCTCGACCGCGAACCGGTCGATCCCCCGTAGCGACGCGATCACCAGCCCCAGGGTCAGCTCGGCCGTCGAGGCGTCGTGCACCCCCTTGGCGTTCGCCAGGGTGACGCCGTCCGGAACGTGCGGCAGCACCGTCTCGTACCCGGCGGTCAAGGTCTGCACCACCTCGAGGCCGACCACCTCGCGCAGCCGGACGGCGACGTCCCCGCCGTTCTCGTAGGGCAGCACGACCAGGGACGGCGGAGGCGAGGGCACCGGTCCCGACAGGTCCCAGGTCACCAGCTCGACCGGGGCCTGCTCGTGCGGCCACAACCCGGTCCATCGTTCGTCGCTGACGCTGACGCTGACACGGGGGCGGGTACTGGCGGCGACCATGCGGCGAGGCTAGTCGGCGCCCGGACTCAAGGTGGCCGCCACGATGTCGATCCATGCACGGTGACCACTCCCCGTCCTCGCTGGTGCGCCGCCGGCTCCTCGGTCGGCACCGGCAGCGCCCAGGCCGGCCTCGAGGCGGCCCGCGAGGCGCTGGGCAGCCACGACACGTCCGACGTGGCGCTGGCTGTGGTCTTCGCGTCGTCCGCGCACGACCTGGCGGCCGTCGCGCAGGGGGTGCGCGGGGTGCTGCCCCAGCAGACCCAGCTGATCGGGTGCACGACCTCGGGCGAGATCGCCGGCACCCACAGCCGCGAGACCTCCCTGGCCCTGATGCTGTTCGGCGGTGCCGGCTTCAGGGTCACCACAGCCGCGGCCACCGGCCTGGCCGAATGCTCGGCCGACACCGGCCAGCGCGTCGGCGAGCTGCTGTACGGCTCTGACGAGCCGATGCTGCGCACTGCGGTGGACGGCGGCAACGAGGTCGTGCTGCTGCTCTCGGACGGCCTGGCCGGCGACCAGCAGGCCATGGTGACCGGGGTCTACCGGGTGACCGGGGCCGCGATCCCCCTCGTCGGCGGCTGCGCCGGCGACGATCTGGCGATGCAGCAGACCTACCAGCTCATCGGTGGTCCCGAGGGCGACCGGGTGCTGTGCGACGGTGTCGTCGGTGTCCGCCTGCGCAGCGAAGGCGCCCTGGGCATCGGCGTCCGGCACGGCTGGCGCCGGGTGGGTGACCCCCTGGTCGTCACCGGGACCGCGGCGAACCGGGTGCTGAGCCTGGACGACCAGCCGGCCCTCGACGTCTACCTGCGGGTGCTCGACGCACCGCCGCAGGCCCACACCGACCCCGCGGCCTTCACCCAGTTCGCCCTCGAGCACCCACTCGGCATCTCGGGGCGCGGCCAGGACCTGGTGCGGTTCGTGACCGGCGCCGACTTCGCCACCGGTGCCCTCAACCTGGTGGCACCGGTGCCCCAGGGAGGGCTGACCTGGATCATGACCGGGGACGTCGACTCCGTGCTGGGCGCCACCGACGACGCCTGCCGCCAGGCGGTCGACGGGTTGCGCGGCCAGCGGCCGCGGGGCGTGCTGGCCTTCGACTGCATCGCCCGCCGGGCGGTGCTGGGCGGCTCCACCCAGGACGAGGTCGACTTCATCGGGCGCAGCACCGACGGTGTCCCGGCGATCGGCTTCTACACCTACGGGGAGATCGCCCGGACCCGCGGCATCAGCGGGTTCCACAACCAGACGCTCGTCGTCCTGGCGGTCTCGTGAAGCGGGAGCAACCGTCCCCGCTCGGGGCACCCACCGGCGGCGGCATCCTGGCCAGCTGGACCACCCAGCAGCTCGTGTCGTTCCTGGGTGCCGTCTCGACCTGCCGCAGCGAGGGCGACGCCGTGCGGACCGCGGCCGAGGCTGTCGCCGCGGCCACCGACGCCGAGGCGGGTGTGGTCGTGCTCGGCGGCCGGATCGTGAGCTGCATCGGCTTCGGTCGCCACGAGGTGCCCGTCGAGCAGCTGCTGGCCGTCTGCCGAGGGGGCGCGGAGTTCATCGAGGTGCCCGGGGTCGGCACCGCCGACGTCTGCGTGGCCCAGCTCGGCGGCCTCAGCGACGGCTACCTGCTGGCCGCTCGGGCCGGCGAGGACTTCGGCGCCGGTGAACGAGCCATGATCAACGCCATGGCCAACGTGCTGACGTTGACCCTGGACCTGCTGCGGGCCCTGGGCTCCGAGCGTTCCGCGCGCGAGGTCAGCGAACGGACGACCGACCAGGTCAGCGAGCTGCTGACCAAGGTCCGTGAGCAGCGCCAGCTGACCCTGGACCGGTTCTCCCGGATCCAACGCGCCATCGCGGCCCGCAGCCAGCTGCAGGACGTGCTGGACGCGATCACCACCACCGCCTGCGAGCTGGTCGAGTGCGACCTGGCGGTGCTGCGGATCACCACCGCCGACCTCGTGTCGACCATCGGCTACCACGCGGGCGGCCACCCGGGCGCCCAGTCGCCCAGCCATCGCCGGCACGGCGTCGACCCGGACGGCATCGGGACCCTTGCCCAGCGGCTGGGTCAGCCCGTGGTCGACAACGCCTTCGCCGTCCAGGCCGAGGCCCGACGCTACGGGGTGCCGACGGTCCGGACCGCCGTCGCCGTCCCGGTCCGTCACGGCGACCGCCAGATCGGCTTCCTGATGCTGGGCAGCCGGCAGGAGGGGCACGAGATGACCCACCTCGAGCAGTCCCTCGCCGTCACCCTTGCCGAGCACGCCGCCCTCGCCGTGCAGGACTCCCAGACGGTGAGCGCCCTGCACGAGGCCCTGGAGGACGCCGTCCACAAGGCCTCTCACGACGCACTGACCGGCCTGGCCAACCGTGCCACGTTCCTGGCGACCCTCGAGAGGTCACTGGCCCGCGGGATCACCGGCACCGGGCCTCGGCCTTGCGTCCTGTACGTCGACCTGGACTACTTCAAGGTCGTCAACGACACCTACGGGCACCAGGTGGGCGACGAGCTGCTCTCGGTGACCGCCGCCCGGCTGCAGTCCGGGGTGCGTGCCGACGACCTGGTGGCCCGCCTCGGCGGCGACGAGTTCGCCGTCCTGCTGGGCAGCGTCACCGACGAGGACCAGGCCGAGAGGCTGGCCGACCGCCTCCACCACGAGGTGTCGAAGCCGGTGCAGCTGGCCTCGCAGCGGTTCTACCCCTCGGCGAGCATCGGCGTGGCCCCGGCCGTCACCGACGACCTGCCGGCCGCCCTGCTCAACCGGGCCGACCTGGCCCTGTACGAGGCCAAGCGCCGCGGCCGTGGTCAGGTCACCCGGTACGACATGTCCCTGGAGAACAGCGCGACGCCCTCGCGCAGGCTCACCTCGCCGCCGCCGGTGCCGGCCCCCCGCAACCGGGCCGCCGGCACCCTCTGACGGCCGGGCGAGCCCGCACCGCCTCAGCTCTGGCCCAGACGCTCCAGGACCAACTGCTGCACCCGGGCCGCGGCGGCCTGGCCCCGCATCTCCTTCATGACGGCACCGACCAGGGCCCCGGCGGCGGCGACCTTGCCGTCGCGCACCTTGGCGGCCACCTCGGGGTGGGCCTCGATCGCACGGTCGACCGCCGCGATCAGCGCACCGTCGTCGTTGACCACCTCGAGACTGCGGGCCGCAGCCACCCGGGCCGGGCCGCCCTCCCCGGCGAGCACGTGCTCGACCACCTGGCGCGCGAGGGCGTCGTTGAGCCGCCCCGACTCGACCAGGGCTGCCAGCTCGGCCACCTCGGCCGGGGTGATCGCCAGCGCGCCCAGCTCGACGCCGTCGGCGTTGGCCCGGCGGGCCAGCTCACCGGACCACCACTTGCGGGCGGCGGACGGCGCCGCGCCGGCGGCGACGGTGGCCTCGACCAGCTCGACGGCGCCGGCGTTGAGCAGGTCGCGCATCTCGAGGTCGGTCAGCCCCCAGTCGCCCTGCAGCCGGCGCCGGCGCAGCGCCGGCAGCTCGGGCAGGCCGGCCCGCAGCTGCTCGACCCAGGCCGGGTCGGGCTGGATCGGCACCAGGTCGGGCTCGGGGAAGTACCGGTAGTCCTCGGCGTCGGACTTCTCGCGGCCCGAGGTGGTGACCCCGGTGTCCTCGTGCCAGTGCCGGGTCTCCTGCACCACCGTCCGTCCTGCGGCCAGCCGGGCGGCATGCCGGGTGATCTCGTACCGGACGGCCCGCTCGACACTGCGCAGCGAGTTGACGTTCTTGGTCTCGCTGCGGGTGCCCAGTGGCGCCGACGGGTCGGGCCGCAGGCTGAGGTTGGCGTCGCAGCGCAGCGAGCCCTGCTCCATCCGGACGTCACTGACCCCCAACGCGCGCAACAGGTCTCGCAACGCACCGACGTAGGCGCGGGCGATCTGCGGCGCCTGCTCCCCCGCCCCGGTGATCGGCTTGGTGACGATCTCGATGAGCGGGATGCCGGCCCGGTTGTAGTCGACCAGGGAGTAGTCGGCGCCGTGGATGCGGCCGGTGGCACCCCCCACGTGCGAGGACTTGCCGGTGTCCTCCTCCATGTGGGCCCGTTCGATCTCGACCCGGAACGTGGTGCCGTCGTCCAGCTCGACGTCGAGGTAGCCGTTCGAGGCGATCGGCTCGTCGTACTGCGAGGTCTGGAAGTTCTTGGGCATGTCCGGGTAGAAGTAGTTCTTGCGCGCGAACCGGCACCACGAGGCGATCGTGCAGTTGAGCGCCAGCCCGATCCGGATCGCACTCTCGAGCCCGCGCTCGTTGAGCACCGGCAGGGCGCCGGGCAGGCCCAGGCACACCGGGCACACCTGCGAGTTGGGGTCCGCCCCGAAACCCGTTGCGCAGCCGCAGAACATCTTGGTCGCGGTGTTCAGCTCGACGTGCACCTCCAGGCCCATCACCGGGTCGAAGCGGGCGATCGCCTCGTCGTAGGGCATGACCGGCTCGGTCGCCGCCCTGCTCGTCGTCGCCGCACTCGTCGTCGTGGTCACCGGGCCACCTCCAGGGGTTCGCGGGCTGCCGCGGCAGCGGTCGGGGCCGGCTCCAGGGCCGGCGCCCGGTCGAGGATCGCGGCGCCCCAGCGGGCGGTCAGTGCCGCCTCGACGGCCGCGCCCACCAGGTAGAGCCGGTCGTCGGCCATCGCCGGAGCCAGGATCTGCAGCCCCACCGGCAGCCCGTCCTCGTCGGCCAGTCCGGTCGGCAGCGACATGCCGGGCACCCCGGCCAGGTTGGCCGGGATCGTGGCGACGTCCTGCAGGTACATGGCCAGGGGGTCGTCGAGCTTGTCGCCCAACGGGAACGCCGTCGTCGGGGACGTCGGCGAGACCAGCACGTCGACCTGCGCGAACGCGGCCGCGAAGTCACGCTGGATCAGGGTGCGCACCTTCTGGGCACTGCCGTAGTAGGCGTCGTAGTACCCGGACGACAGCGCGTACGTGCCCAGGATGATGCGGCGCTTGACCTCGTCGCCGAACCCGGCGGCCCGCGTGGCGGCCATCACCTGCTCGGCGGTCGGGTCGTCGACGCCCGCGGGCAGCACCCGCAGCCCGTAGCGCATCGCGTCGAACTTGGCGAGGTTGCTGCTGGCCTCGCTCGGCAGGATCAGGTAGTAGGCGGCGAGCGCGCTGGTGAAGCTGGGACAGCCGACCTCGACGACCTTGGCGCCGGCGTCGGTCAGCAGCGTCACCGCCTCGTCGAAGCGGGCCTGGACGCCGCTCTGGTAGCCCTCGCCGCTGAGCTCACGGACCACGCCGACGGTGACGCCGGTGAGATCGCCGTGCGCTCCCCGGCGCGCCGCGGCCACGACGTCCGGGTAGGGCCCGACGAGGGAGGTCGAGTCCAGCGGGTCGTGACCGGCCATCACCTCGTGCAGCAGGGCGGTGTCGAGAACCGTTCTGGCGCAGGGGCCGGCCTGGTCCAGACTGCTCGCCAGGGCGACCAGCCCGTACCGGCTGACCGCACCGTAGGTGGGCTTGACACCGACGGTGCCGGTCACCGAGGCCGGCTGGCGGATCGAGCCACCGGTGTCGGTGCCGGTGGCCAGCGGCGCCTCGAAGGCGGCCAGCGCCGCCGCCGAGCCACCGCCCGAGCCGCCCGGGATCCGGTCGAGGTGCCAGGGGTTGCGGCTGGGGCCGTAGGCCGAGTGCTCGGTCGAGGAGCCCATCGCGAACTCGTCCATGTTGGTCTTGCCGAGCACCACCAGTCGGGCGTCCTTGAGGCGGCGCACCACGGTGGCGTCGTACGGCGGCACCCAGCCGCGCAGGATGCGACTGCCGCAGGTGGTGGGCAGCCCCTGGGTGGCCATGACGTCCTTGACCGCGATCGGCACGCCCGCCAGCAGCGGCAGCTCGACCCCGGCGACCCGGTCGGTGTCTACCGAACGGGCCTGCGCCAGAGCCTGTTCGCCGGCGACGTGCAGGAACGCGTGGACGCTGCGCCCCACGGCCCGGCCGTCACCGTCCCGGCCGCCGTCGACCTCGGCGATCCGGTCGAGATGGGCCTGGGTCACCTCGACGGCGCTGACGCTGCCGTCGCGAAGGGCCTGGGACAGCTCGGCGGCGGTGTGCCGGATCAGCTCGGTCATCAGTCCTCCTCCAGGATGCGCGGCACCCGGAACCGGTCGTCCTCGACCGCCGGAGCACCCGACAACGCCTGCTCGGCGGTCAGGCCGGGGCGCGGGGTGTCGGAGCGGGTCACGTTGGTCAGCGGCATCGGGTGGCTGGTCGCGGGGACGTCGGCACCGGCCACCTCCGCCACCTTGGCCACCGCCCCGAGGATGACGTCGAGCTGACCGGCCATGCGGTCGAGCTCGGCGTCGGTCAGGTCGATCCGGGCCAGCATCGCGAGGTGGGAGACCTCCTCGCGGGAGATTGCGGACATGCGCAGGCTCCAAAGGGTCAGGTCAGGTGAAAGACGCAGTCTAGGCGTCCTGCGTGACCACTCGTCGCACGGCCGGCTCCCCGGTGGGTCGCCCGACGGCTCCCCCGGTGGGCCGACGGGTCGGGGCAGGACGACGGGTCAGGGCAGGACGACGGGTCAGGGCAGAACGAAGGGGCAGTGCAGGACGAAGGGGCAGTGCAGGATCGAGCGTCAGGGCAGGACGAAGCGATAGCCCTGGTCGAGCAGCCGGGGCAGCACCTCGGTCAGGGCGGCGACGGTCTGCGACCGGTCCCCGCCGCCGTCGTGCTCGAGGATGATCGAGCCCGGCCGTACCTGGGTCGTGATCGCCGCCACGATGGCCGGTGCCCCGGGGCGGGACCAGTCCCGCGGGTCGACGGACCAGCCCAGGGGTCGCATGCTGCGGGCCGCCAGCTCGCCCAGGACCGTCGGGGACCAGCCCCCTCCGGGCGCCCGGAACAGGGTCGGCTCGACCGCGCCACCGGTGGCCGTGGCGATGGCGTGCTGCGCCCGTTCGATCTCGACCGCGACCGTGCCGGCGCTCGCCGTCCGAAGGGTGCGATGGGTATGGGTGTGGTTGGCGACCTGGTGACCGGCGGCCACCACGTCGGCCACCAGCGACGGCAGCCTGGCCGCCTGCTGCCCGACGACGCAGAAGGTGGCCGGCACCTGCAGGCGCTCGAGCAGCGCCAGCACCTGCGGGGTCCACACCGGGTGCGGACCGTCGTCGACGGTCAGGGCGATCTCGGCGCCGTGACACTCGAGGTGGTCCATCGGGGCGGCGCCCCGGCGCTCCGCCGCGCCGGGCGGCCGGCAGGCTGCCACCAGTGAGGCGGCCGGTGACGGACGGGAGGGCGAGGGCGAGGGCGAGGACTGCTGGGCCGAGGCCCGCCCCGAGCAGGCACTCACCAACGACGCCGCACCCAGAGTGAGCAGCAAGCGCCGATCGATGCCCGCGGGCCCCACCATCCCCCCACTAGACCACGCAGGGTCATCACACAGAAGGGCCCGCGCCGAACGGTGACCCTGGGTCACTGCTCCACGAGGTAGGAGTCCTGCCCCACGAACGTGGTCAGCGGCCCGGTGCGCACGTAGACCACCAGGGTCCAGGTGCCCGGTGCCGGGACGGCGACCGCCTCGGCCCGGGCCCCGCCCCGCCCGTCGGGGGTCAGGGTGACGGCGATCGGTCCCCACCCGTGCTCGACCTCGGTCAGGACGGCCGAGGCCGACAGGAAGGGACGCGGCCGCCCGCTCCCGTCGCTGACCTGCAGGTCGAGGTTCTGGAACCCCGGGCGGGTGGGACCCACCTGCAAGTGCAGCCGCACCTGCTCGGCTGCCAGGTTCGTGGCGGTCACGGTCCTGCGATGCTGCGGCGTATAGGCCAGCCGGGCCGGCATCGTGGTCACCAGTCCGGTGGTCGCCACGAGCACCGCCGCCCCCAGACCGAGCTCGACGGCGACCCCGCGCAGCGACGACCCCCGGACCAGCAGCCGGCGGCTGACCAGGGCGGCCGCGAGCAGGGCCACGAACAGCAGCCCCTTGGTCAGCACCAGCCGGCCGTAGTCGGTGGCCGGCACCGCCGCCGGCGTCCGCACCCCACGCCAGGCCTGGTAGGCCCCCGTCAGGGCCAGTACGACGACGCTGGTCGCCGCGAGCCGTGACCAGCGGGGCAGGACCGCCGTCAGCTGATGGTCCCGCAGGCCCAGCGCCAGCACCGCCAGGCCTCCCAGCCAGATCGCCGCCGCGGCCAGATGCAGCGCGTCCACCGTGGTCGCCACCGGGGTCAGGTCACCCTGGCCGGCGTGCCCGCCGTACGAGAACGTCTCGACCGTCAGCAGACCCAGACCGAAGCAGTCCCACCGGCCGGGGGCCCGGCCCTGCCGGACCGCGCGCCACAGCGCCGTCGCGAGGGCCAGCACGAACAGCCGCAGCAGCAGCAGCCGGCCGAAACCGGTACCGGCTGTGACGGTGAGCAGAGAGAGGTCGGCGACCGCCGACGCCGACCTGCCCACCCCGGCCGGGCCGGCGACGACGAACGACCCGGCGGTGCCCACCACGGCCGTGCCCCAGCTGCCGACCAGCAGCCGCTGCACCGACCGCAGTCGCACGCCGTCCGGCCACAGCCCGGTCACGAAGCAGACGGCGCCCAGCAGCACCACCACGCCGGCCAGGCTCAGCCAGCGCAGCACGACCTGCCACCCGCCCACCCAGGGGTCACCCCGGGGTGGCAGCGGCGCCGGCTCGGCCGCGGCGCCGTAGCCGAACGTGAAGGTGCCGGCCCCGGGATGGCCATCGGCCGAGACCACCCGCCAGGTCACGACGTACGAGCCCGTGGCGACGAGGCGGCGCAGGCCCACCGAGACGGCGCGGTCGTCACCGTCGGGACGCAGCACCCGTCCGGTGTCGACCCGTTCGCCGCCGGGACCCACGACCGTGAGCGAGCCGGAGTCGAACCCGACCGCCTCGCTGAACCGCACCGACACCGCGCCAGGCGCGACCTCGACCCGGCTGCCCTGGGCCGGCTGCGTGGCCGTGATCCCGGCGTGGGCCAGCACCGGCAGCGCCGCCGGTGCCCCCGCCGCCGGTGCCAACGCCGCCGGTGCCAACGCCGCCGGTGCCCCCGCCGCCCGTACCGCCGCCGCCGCCGGCACAGCCGTCCCCACAGGTGCGCCGAGGACGGCGAGCACGGCGAGGACGAGCAGCACCGCACGCGCACGGCGGCCGGTCGCAGCAGAACCACCGTCCGGGCCGACTCCGACCGGGCCGACTCCGACCGGGCCGACCCCGACCGGGCCGACCCCGTTCGGAGCGCGCCGCCCCCGCACGACGCTCAGGAGGGCACGGGCAGCGACAGCACCAGCTGCCGACCCACCACCGGGGGCAGGCAGGTCGCGGCGTCGCAGGCCGCGTAGGTGATCGTCGCCCGGGCAGCCGTCCCGTCGGGACCGGCCGCCGTGCGATGCACCGGCACCCGCAGGGTGACCGGCCCGGCCGGAAACAGCGGCACCGGCCCGTCGACCCCGGCCAGCTCGGCCTCCGCCGCGGCCGGCTCCGCCCGCACCGCGGCCGTCGACCGCAACGAACCGCCCACCAGCAGCCGGGTCGGCCGCCCGACGCCACCGGCCCCGGCGTCGTCCAGCTCGGTGCCGTAGAGATGGAACCCCGGCGAGACAGGGGTGAACGTCGCCTCGACCGTGCCGTCGCCGGCCCCCGTGACCGCCCCGTCCCCGACCAGGACGTCGGGCAGCCACCGCACCTGCACCTCGACGCCGGACTCGCGCCAGGTGCCCACCACGGTGCCGGCCCGGGCCTGCAGCAGCACATCGACCGGGATGCAGACGAACAGCAGCGCCAGGTAGGCGATCGAGGCGTGGAACAGCCGCATCGGCCGAACGGGCCACCCGAGCCGCACGTCGCGGCGCAGCACGACGACCTCCCGCAGCAACCAGGCGCCGAGAACCGTTGCCGCCGTGGGGTAGAGCCATCCGGTGCCGGCGACCGGCCACAGCAGCAGCGACGTCGCCACCGTCAGCACCGCGTACCGCATGATCCGCCGGACGACGACGTCGGGACCGGCGACCACGGGCAGCATCGGCACCCCGGCGGCGGCGTAGTCGTCCCGAAAACGCATCGCCAACGCCCAGAAGTGGGGCGGGGTCCAGAAGAAGACGACCGCGAACAGCACCACCGGCGCCCAGGCCGGTCGACCTGTCACCGCCACCCAGCCGATCATCGTGGGCAGGCACCCGGCACTGCCGCCCCAGACGATGTTGGACGGCGTCCGGCGCTTGAGCACCATCGTGTAGCCGACCACGTAGACGACGATCGCGAGCAGGGTGAGCGCGGCAGCGAGGGCGTTGGTCGCCGCCCAGAGCACGGCGACCGAGCCGACGCCGAGCACCGTGCCGAAGACCAGCGCCCCTCGCGTCGAGACCTCGGCCAGCGGCATGGGACGGCGGGACGTACGGGGCATCACGGCGTCGATGTCGCGGTCGACCACGCAGTTGAGGGTGTTCGCGCTGCCGGCCGCCGCGGCGCCGCCACCCAGGGTGGCCAGGACCAGCCCCCACGACGGCAGGCCACGCGCCGCCAGCACCATGGCCGGCAGCGTGGTGACCAGCAGCAGCTCGATAATGCGGGGCTTGGTCAGTGCCAGGTAGGCCCGGGCCGTCGGCCAGCCGGTGACGGGACCGTGGTCGAGGCGGGCGGCGATGCTCACGACGAGCCGGCCGGCAGGCTCATGAGCCGGTGACCTCGCGCAGCAGCCCCTCGAGCTGGTCGGCCGTGACGGGACCGACCACCCGAGCGGCGACCCGGCCCTGCCGGTCGACCAGCAGGGTCCCCGGGGCGGCGTCCGGCAACCAGGGCGACAGCCGGCCCAGGAGCACCCCGTCGTCCACCAGCTGCGGATGGTCGAACCCCACCGAGCGCGCGAAGTCCTTCGCCGCCGACGCCGAGTCGTTCTCGTCGAGACCGACGAACCGGACCCCTGACGCGGCCCAACGCCGCGCGGCGCTCGCCACCACCGGCGACTCGCTGCGGCAGGGTTCGCACCACGAGGCCCAGACGTTCAGCACCAGGACTGCGCCCCGCGGCGGCGCGGTCGAGCCGGTCCCGCCGACCAGGGTGGGGCCTGACAACGTCGGCAGCGGTACCCGTTCCGCGACCGGGTACCGAGTGACTCCCAGCGGGTAGCGCTGAGGGGCCGAGCCGGCGGCCACACCGGTCCGGCCCAGGCAGCCGGTCAGCACCAGGGCACAGCCGCCGAGCAGCATCGCGACCGCCACCGGGGTGAGCCGTCCCGCGCACCAGGCGCCGGCGCGATCCCGTCGACGCCGGACCACGAGTCTCAGGGCACCACATGGGGACTGGTCGTCAGGGACAGGGTGGCCGCAGTGATCACTGCCGAGACGGCCACCCAGGCCCACCAGTAACCCACGATCCGCACCTGCCAGTGGTTGCCGGAGTAGCGCCCGAGGCGGGCCCGGTTCCAGACACCCACCGCGATGAAGACGGTGAGCAGCACGTGGAACGCGTGGTAGCCGGACAGGGCCATGAAGGACGAGGCGTAGGCGCCGTCGGCGGCCCGCAGGGTCGAGGCCGCCATCTGGTAGACCTGCAGCGCGAGGTCGACCGCGGCGACCAGGACCGCCAGCCCCGTGCCGACCACCAGCCGTGCCGTGCGGCCCGCCCGGGCACCCCGCTCGCCCCAGCGATACGCGGCCCAGCCGACGACCATGACCGCGGCGATCACCCAGCCGAAGCCGACACTCTCGGTGCCACCGCCCTTGGGGATCCACCCGCCCCCGGTGTTCAGCTGTCGCAGGTAGAGGTGGGCGAACACGAGCGACAGCACGAAGGCCACGTCGGCGAGGATCAGCAGGACCACTCCGAGCCGCTGCCGGGCGCCGACGACGTCCGGGCTCTCGTGGTGACCCGAGACCGGACCGCCCACGTGGGTCGGGTCGTCGTGGGTCGTGGCGGTCATGACGGCTCACCGCCCGTCGGCACGCTCGTGGCCGCAGTCGTCTCGGCCCGGGCATCGCCGGCGGTCAGGTCTGCCGGCGTCGCCGGGCTGCCGCCCACCAGGACCAGCTCGGGGTCGGTGCCGTCGCGTGAGCCGTCGTGCTGGTCCTCCTCGCCGTAGCCGTAGAAGTCGGAGGTGACGACCGGCAGGACGGCGAAGTTCTCGAGCGGTACCGGGGTGGGCACCTGCCACTCCAGGGTCTTGGCGCCCCACGGGTTCGACGAGGCCGGCTCGCCGCTGCGCCACGAGTGCAGCACCGCGTGGAGGAACACCAGCATGCCGATCCCGATGACGTAGGCCCCGGCGGTCGAGACGAGGTTGCCGGCGGCGAACATGGTGTCGTAGTCGGCCACCCGCCGCGGCTGGCCGGCCAGTCCGACCATGAACATGCCCAGGAACGTGACGTTGAAACCGATCTGCGCGAGCCAGAATCCAATCTTTCCGTACCGTTCGTCCAGCATGCGACCGGTCATCTTGGGGAACCAGTAGGCCAGGCCGCCGATGGCGCCGGTGAGGGCGCCGCCCATCAGCGTGTAGTGGAAGTGCGCGGTGACGAACATCGACCCGTGGGTCGCCTCGTCGACCGGGATGTCGGAGAGGTAGATGCCCGTGATGCCGCCGATGATGAAGTTCCACAGCACCGCGTAGACCGCCATCACGGGGAGCCGCATCCAGATCCGGCCCCGCCAGATGGTGCCGAGCAGCACCAGGATCAGCAGCCCGGTCGGCACCGAGATGATCTCGGTGGTCACCATGAACGGCCCGTTCAGCGCGGGCGCCCAGCCCGCCATGTACATGTGGTGCGCCCACACGAACAGGCTGAGCCCGACGATGCCGCTGATGCCGAAGATCGCCGCATTGATGCTGAACAACGGCTTGCGGGCGAAGACGGGGGCCAGCTCGAGCAGCACGGCGAAGGCGGGCAGCAGGATCACGTAGACCTCGGGGTGACCCATCAGCCAGAACAGGTTGGAGTACAGCCACCCGTTGCCGCCGTGCGAGGCGACGTAGAAGGTGGCCCCCATGGTCCGGTCCATGGCCAGCAGGATCATCGCGACCATGAACATCGGGAAGGCGATGAGGGCCAGGGCCACGCTGGTGACGGTGCCGAAGACGAAGATCGGCACCCGCACCCAGGTCATGCCGCGCGCCCTCATGCTGACGGCGGTCGTGGTGATGTTGGCCCCGGCCACCGCACTCGAGATGGCGAACAGCACGATCGTCACCAGGAACGCGTCCATGCCCGGAGGCGCCTGGTCCGACAGCGGCGCATAGGCCGACCAGCCCGTCGGGATACCGCCGAGGAAGAACGCCGACAGCAGCACCGGGATCGCCGCGAACAGGATCCAGAAGCTCAGGGCGTTCAGACGGGGGAACGCCATGTCTCGGGCACCGATCATGATCGGCAGGATGAAGTTGCCGAAAGGCCCGCTCACCATGATGATCGTGGCGATGATCATGATGATGCCGTGCAGCCCGACGGTGGTGTTGTACTCGGTGGGGCCCAGCAGCTGCGAGCCGGGCGTCGCCAGGTTGGTACGGATGATCATGGCCATGGTGCCGCCGACCGCGAACAGGGCCATGGCGGCCACCAGGTACTGGATCCCCACCACCTTGTGGTCGGTGGTGAACCTGAAGTAGCGCGAGACTCCCTGGTCCTTGCCGGCCAGGAACATCTCGTCCTCGTGCGACAGGTCGCGGCCCGTCAGCCACCGGAACGGGCCGATGAAGGCACCGACCCCGATGAGGAACCCGACCGCCCACGTCACCAGGGTGATGGTGGTGGTGGCATCCACCTTGTGGTTGCCGGTGTCGGGCTCGGGCAGGAACTCCTCGCACAGCCAGTACGCCGCGACTGCCAGGAGCAGGCCGAGGGCGACCCCGGTCAGCACGTTGAGCCGCCGGATCAACCCGCCGGCAACCGGTCCCGGGGTCGAGGCCGGGGCCCCGACGACTGTCGTCACGGTCGTCATGGTGTCGCCTCCGGGGACGGCCCGACCGGACCGGGCGCGCTGGCCCGCAGGGTCGTCAGCCAGCTGTCGAACTCGGCCGGGCCGACCACGTGGACTGTGGTCTGCATGTGGGCGTGGTACAGGCCGCAGAGCTCGGCGCACCGGATCGGGAAGGTTCCGACCTTGTTGGGGGTGACGTCGACCACGGTGGTCTCACCCGGGTTCGCATCGACCTTGACCGCCATCGGCCCGACCCAGAACGAATGGACGACGTCCTTCGACGTCACGTGGAAGACCACCCGCCGCCCCACGGGCAGGTAGAGGGTGTCGGTCTGCACCGGCTCACCGGCGGCCTCGACCTGCGAGGTACCCGGCCCACTCCCCGGATAGGCGAAGGTCCAGGTCCACTGCTGACCGGTGACCTCGACGACCAGCGGGGGCGTCGCGGCGTCTGCGGGGCTCTCGGGCGGGTCGAGCAGCACCAGCCCCCAGACGAGCAGGAACAGGCACAGCACCGCCGACAGCAGCACCCAGATCAGCTGGGTACGGCCATGGCCGCGCAGCGGATGCCCCGACTCGGTGGGCATCTCGGTGCCCTTGTGGCGCCAGCCGACCAGGCTGTAGAGCGTGACGGCCCAGACCAGCCCCGCCACCGGGGCCGAGGCCAGGCTGAAGGCCGTGAAGGTGCTCTGCACCTCGAGCATCCGGTCGGACGCGGGCTCACCCATCAGCCGGGCGGGCACGAAGTAGGCGAACAGTCCCAGCAGCACCGTCAGTCCGGCCCAGATCACCAGGATCGGGAAGACCGGCGGACGTCGCCAGGCCGGGCGGTCGTCGTCCGGCTCCGGGGCGGCCGCGGCGCCCGGCGGGGACTCGGTCACGGTCATGCCTTCGCCTCCACCCGGACCGTGCCGGCCATGTAGGCCTGCTCCGACATGGGGCCGCCGAACCTGGCGTAAGTGCCGTCACCGCAAGGGAACTCGCACTGCCAGACGTAGTCGCCGGCGCCGCCGGTGATGAACGAGAAGGTGATGACGTGCGGGGCGGCATAGCCGTTGGCCAGCACCGGCGCCTCGTCCGCGACCGCCGGCAGCGGCACCGACACGAAGAGGGGGTCCTGGTCCGTGACCAGGGCATGGACCGTGAAGGTGTGCCCGACCGTCTCGGGGTCGACCGCCCTCACCGGCTGCCCGTCCACCGTGGCGGTGCCGTCGACGGTGCCGTGCACCTCGGCGAAGTACGGGTTGGTGATCGCCTCGCCGGTGTCGTACTGCTTGATGGTCATCGTCACCAGGGAGTGGGCCGGCAGCACCAGGTTGCTCGAGGGGCCGTAGGAGACCCAGTCGGGGTGCGGCCCACCGTCGTCGCCGTGCTCACCGGCCAGGCTGTCGGGCCAGACGTCGAGGTTGAGGAAGGCGTGCGGCAGCGACCCCTGAGGAGTGTCCGCCACACCGTTGACGACGGCCCGCAGCTCCTTGGGAGGGGCCGACGAGTGGGCCAACGCCGCCCCGGTCATGCCCACAGCCAGCACCCCACCGAGGACGGTGGAGGCCAGGCCGATCAACGATTTCATGGAGCTCACCCGCTCGGCCCACGTCGGCCCCTGTGCCGACGTGGACACATAGTGGGGCTCCCTCAGACCCACGTCAAGGACTTTACCGTCCCCTTACCTTGGAGCCTGGGTCCGGCCATTTCCATGGCCATTCCGACCCTCGAAATCCTTGGACCACAAGGACTCTCATGACGCCTTTCGGACCGGGTCGTCACCCGTTTCCCGGCTTTTCTCAAGCTCCCTCAGCCTCTGGCCGGGCCGGTCTTCCCCGCCCTACCATCAGGTGTGTCGTCGACCCGCACCTTCCTCTCCTCCTGGTCGGTCGCCCCCGAGCCCACCCTCGCGATGCTCCTCGCTCTCGGGTGCTACCTCGCGGCCGTCCGGTCGGTCGGTCGACGGCGGCCGCTGCAGCCGTGGCCACGGTGGCGCACAACATGTTTCGTGGCGGCACTGGCACTGGCAGCCATCGTCGTCGACGGTCCGTTCGGGGTCTACGACGGTGTGCTGTTCTGGGCCCACATGGTGCAGCACATCGTTCTCATGATGGTGGTGGCCCCGATGCTGCTGCTCGGGGCACCCGTGCTGCTGGGGTTGCAGGTCAGCAGCAGGGCACTACGGCGTCAGTGGCTCCTGCCGGTGCTGCGCAGCCGCGCCGTCCGGTGGCTGAGCAACCCGGTCGTGACGTGGCTGCTGTTCACCGCCACGCTGCTGGGCACCCACTTCACGCCCTTCTACAACTACGCGGTGACCCATGAGCCGGTGCACCGCTACCTGGAGCACCCGCTCTACCTCACGGCCGGCCTGCTGTACTTCTACCCGCTCGTCGGCGCCAATCCGGTGCCGCACGGACCACGACCGTTGGCGAAGGTCCTCTCGTTGGTGCTGATGATGGCGCCGGAGACCATGACCGGGTTCTTCATCTACACCTCGCCGAGCCTGCTCTACCCCGCCTATGCCGGCATCGAGCGACCGATCATCACCTCAGCCCTGGCCGACCAGCAGCTCGGCGGCGCCCTGATGTGGTCCTCGGGCATGGTGATCGACGCCGTCTGGATCGCGGTCGCCGTCCAGGCCTGGCTGCAGTCCGAGGCCCGGGCCGGACGACGCCTCGACGCGCAGCTGGCGGCCGAGCGGGCCGCCCTGGCACGAGCCTCGGCGAGCCAGGCGTGAGAGCCGGCCTGGTGGCGCGAGCCTGGCGGCTCCACCTGTTCGCCGTGGTCGCTGTCTGCGGCTGCCTGGCGGCGGGGTACGTCGAACTGCGCAGGGCCCTGGCCGGCAACGCCCTCAGCTGGGTCTACACCGGCGAGTGGCCCCTGTTCGCCGCGCTCGGCAGCTACGTGTGGGTGACCCTGGTGCGCGAGCTCAGGGGCCTGCCCCCGCGACCGGCCCGCGCCAGGTCGGGCGCGCGGCCCGGCCGCAGCCGATCGGGCCGCGCCGCAGACGACGTCGCCCACGCCGCCGAGCCCGACGACCCTGAGCTGCGCGCCTGGCGCGCCTACCTCACCCGACTGCAGGCCGACGACCCACCGGGTGGCCCGCCGTGGTGACCTCGTCGACCACCCGCCCGGACCTCACCGTGGCCACCGGATCGAGGACACTGTCGGTGTGACGGGAGACCTGCAGGCAGGCTCGGTGGTGATCCCCGAGTCCGAGTTGTCGTGGCGGTTCTCGCGCTCGTCCGGGCCTGGCGGCCAAGGGGTGAACACCACCGACTCCCGGGTCGAGCTGACCTTCGACCTCGCCGGGTCGCCCTCCGTCGACCCCCGGCTGCGGGAACGGGCCCTCGCCCGGCTGGGCAGTCGACTGGTGGACGGCACCGTGACGGTGACCGCGTCAGAGCAGCGGTCCCAGCTGCAGAACCGCCAGGCCGCCGAGCGCCGGCTGGCCGACCTGCTGGCGGCGGCCTTCGCGCCGCCGCCCCCGCGACGTCGACCCACCCGCCCCAGCCGGGCCTCGGTGCAACGCCGGGTCGAGGCCAAGAAGCGCCGGGGGCAGACCAAGCGGTGGCGCGGCTCGACAGAGGACTAGCACCCGACGTCCGGCCCGGGGATTGAGCCTTTGCGGGCTGCCGGCCGTTGGTGACCTCAGTACGGCATGACCGCCGTCCAGCGGCACGTGCCCGAGAGGAACGTGCCCGAGAGGAACGCGCCATGAGAACCGACTCGTCCCGGAGGAACCCCCCGGCCGCGGACCGCCTCAGCCCTCGTGTGCCCGTCGTCCGCGGGTCTCGACCTCCGGGCAGCCTCACGCTGGCCGATCTCGGCGACCCGACCACGGTCACCGACCTGGCCGCCAGGCTGCCCGCCTCGAGCAGTCGCCGGGCGGCGGCGCTGCACCCGCTGCACCTGGCGCTCGCGGCCGTGACCAGCGGCATCCTCGCTCCGCTCGCCCACGACCGCGTCGAGGTGAGGCTCACCCCCGCCCAGCTAGGAGTGAGACTGTCGGACGACGCCCGGATCACCGGGGTGTGGGTGGGGCCCACACCCACACCCCGGCCGGCCGACCCCCGCCGGGCCGGGGCTCAGGTCATGGAGCTGCTGGCACCGGTCGCCGCCGAGAGCCGGCGGTGGGGCCGGATCGGGGCCGGGACGATGGCCGTCCTGCTCCTGGACTCCTTGGGCGCCCAGGCACTGCGACTGCACCGGGAACGCCTCGGCGCCGTCGACGCGTCCTGGCTGGCGTCGTTCCTGGACGGCACGGCGCTACGGGCCCCGTCGACCGCTCCTGCCGTCGTCGTGCGCCCCGACCTGGGACCGGCGGTGGAACTGGCGATGCGTCGGGTCTGCTGCGTCCTGGCCAACCGCCCCACGCCCGACAGCTGTCCCACCTGCCCCCTGGTACGGGACCCGGGCGTCCGCGAACAGCGGGTAGTCGAATGGTTGCACGACGTCGACGATGCTGATTTCCACTCGATCACCGGGCGACCCCGGGTCCGGCTGCCAGCCGCCCACACGGCGTGACCGGGCGTCGCTCCCACGTCGCTCCAGGTCGCTGACCAGCAGTTCCTTGTCCGACCCGACGGCTGCGTCGCCGTGCTCCTGAGGGCGACGTCGCGATGAACGGGTCACCCCTTGGCACTGATTTGACGCTTCGATGACATTTGTGCACTTGCGCACCATTCACAACGTTCCTAGCATCGGCCTTGTGCAGACGCTCGGGCAGATGCACATGCAGCAGCGCGTGCCGCGTCATTCCGGCAGGCGATCAGCATCGGGAATGGAGTAGTCGTGGACCTCAGTGACGGCGTGCACAACGGAATGCCCGCCACCGCCTTGACCGGCGCCACCTGGCGCAAGAGCGCCCGCAGCGGCCCTCAGGGCAACTGCGTCGAGCTGGCCGAGATCGAGGTCGGCGGCCGGGTGGCGGTGCGCAACTCGCGGCATCCCTCGGGCCCGGCCCTGGTGTACACCCGGGCCGAGATCCACGCCCTGATCCTGGGCGCCAAGGACGGCGACTTCGACCACCTGCTCGACTGAGGACCCATACGACCGAGAGGCCGCTCGACCAGGAGACGCCGCTCGACCGAGGGCACCGAGACGTCGACGCAACCCCGGACTGCGCGCGGGCCGGCTGGGCCAGATCCCCGGCCCGCGCGCACCACAACGAACGGCTACTCCTCGAGCAGCCCCTTGAGGAACTCCACGGTGTCCTCGGGGGTCAGGCTCTCGACGCTCAACCGGTTGAGCACCTCGGTGTAACGGTCCACCTGCTCGATCTTGTCGAGGTAGAGCGAGCTCATGAGCTGCTCCACGTACACCACGTCCGGCAGGTCGTGATCGGCGAACCTCAGGATGCTGAAGGCACCCCCGGCGGCCGCGTGCGACCCGAAGCGCAGCGGCAGCACCTGCAGCGACACCGACGGCGAGGTCGCCAGCTGGACGAGGTGCCGCAGTTGCTCCTGCATGACCTCGGCGCTGCCCACCGGACGGCGCAGCACCGACTCGTCGAGCACTGCCCACAGGTGCGGCGGCGACGGCCGCGAGAGCACCCGCTGCCGGAAGGCCCGTAGCGCGACCCCGCGCAGCACGTCGTCCGGCGACGGTGGCGGGACCGCCGAGGCGATCACGGCGCGGGCGTAGTCCGCGCTCTGCAGCAAGCCCGGCACGAACTGCACCTCGTAGGTGCGGATCTGGGTGGCCGCCTCCTCGAGCCCGATGTAGTTGGTGAACCAGCCCGGAGTGACGTCCTCGTAGTCACGCCACCACCCGGGCTCGTTGGCCGCCTCGGCCAGGCCCAGCAGCGCATCCCGCTCGGCGGGGTCGGTGACCCCGTAGTGGATCAGCAGATCGCCGACGTCACGCAACTTGAAGGAGACCCGACCGAGCTCGAGCCGACTCATCTTCGACTCCGACGCCCGGATCACGTACCCGGCGTCCTCGCGCGAGATGCCGCGCGCCTCCCGCAAGGTGCGCAGCCGCGAACCGACGAGCAGGCGACGTACTGTCGCGCTCGCCGGGATCGGCTCGTCCATGGGGCTCCCTTCAGGTGCGAGCCTCAATTTCGCACGCTCCGCGACGATGCGCTACTGGCCGCGCCCAGTTGTCCGAAACTGGTCCTCGCGGGGTTGACACACAGTGACGAGAAAGGTTCTGGCGCCACTCTCCGAAGGCGTCGCCATGGGCCCCAGCGCCGCTCACCACCGCCACACAGGCGAACGCCGTCTGCTGCTGCACATGCAGGTGGCTCTGCCGAATCCCCTGTCCCCTAGGTGTTCTCAGGATGAATGGGCCCGCAAACTGGTGCACCGGCGCCAGTGGCGCCGGTGCACCACCGACTCTGCCACACCTTCACCGAGGTGACAAGTCGACACTACAGAACGTAGTCATGCCCGAATCGCCGCCACTCACCTGACCGAGTCGTGACCACGCACCGATACCTGGAAGGCCGTTTGTGCCCGATTCGTCGGATGGTTGGACATGACCGAGGCCGAGCACGCTCATATGCACCGGGGTCACAGACTCGACGCGTGCCGAGCCCCGAGTTCGTGGGATACCTGGCCGCCGCGATCGGCGTGGCCATGGTGCTCCCCCAGATCGCCCGCATCCTGCGCCACCCCCACCTGCCGCGGCACCGTCACCGGGGCCGACTGGCGGCTGCCGCAGCTGCACGCCAAGTACGCCGGCTGGTTCTCGCCGTACCTCGCCCGCCGGATCGCCGCCCTCGAGCAGGCCTCCTGCGACCAGGCGGCCCTCACCTGAGGTCGCTCTGCCCGCCCGACCCTGTGCCGGCAGAGCGCAACCCCCCGTACGACCGAACCCGCGACCGGACGAACACCCCCGGACGGCGAGCCGCTGACCGCCACTGTCGGTGGGGACCGGCAGAGTGGTCACCATGAACGACGTGACCATTGAGACCGAAGACGGCTACAGCCTGCAGGTGGAGACCTCGGACAACGTTCCACCAGAGATCATTTCGATCGCCGGGCGTGAGTACGCCCGTAGCGCCACCTCACCGGCCGGCCGGCCGTGGAGCTACGTCCGCACGTCCTGACCGGGGCTCACCCGGCGGGCGGCGCCGACGGGTTGACCTGGATCTTGCGGCCGATGCCCTTGGCGAACTGGTCGAGGGCGGCGGGGTAGTCCTGCAGCGGGAACCGATGGCTGATCATGATCTCGGGCTTCAGGACGCCGGCGGCGAACAGGTCGGCGGCACGCTCGTAGGAGTGCAGCACCGCCATCGAGCCCACGATCCGGATCTCCTGGTTGTAGATCTTGAACGGGCTCCAGGTCGCGACGGCGTTCTCGTCCGAGACGCCGAACTGCAGGAAGGTGCCGCCCTTCGACACCCGACCCAGGCCGTCCTGGATCGCGGCCACCACGCCGGTGCAGTCGATCACGATCTCCCACCCGCGGGCGCGGTCGAGCTCGTCGGCCGAGGTGACGGCCGACGAGACCCCCAGCTGCCGTGCGGTCTCCAGGCGCGCCGGGTTGAGGTCGACGATGTCGACGCTGGCGGCTCCGGCCCGCTTGGCCAGCTCGAGGTTCATCAGCCCCATCGTGCCGGCGCCGTAGATCAGGTAGTGGTCGCCCACCCGGGGCGAGAGCACGTCGAACCCCCGCACCGTGCACGACAACGGCTCGATCAGGGCAGCGTCCGTGGTGCTGACATGGTCGGGCAGCTTCACGCAGTTGGCGACCGGGGCGACGCAGAACTCGGCGGCGCCGCCGGGCACGCTGACCCCGATCGCGTTCCATCGTTCGCACAGGTTGCCCCGGCCCCGGCGGCAGTAGAAGCACTCCCCGCAGAACAGCGACGGGTCGACGGCCACCCGATCGCCGACGGCGAGCTCGGTGACCTGCTTGCCGACCTCGACCACGGTGCCCGCGAACTCGTGCCCCGGCACGATCGGCAGCGTCGGGGCGAACTCGCCCTGCAGGATGTGCAGGTCGGTGCCGCAGATGCCGCAGCCCTCCACCGAGACGATGACGTCCCGCGGGCCCGCGACGGGGTCGGGGACCGTGGCGACCTCGACCTGACCCACTCCGGTGATGACTGCCGCTCTCATCGGTTGTCCTCTCTCACGTTCCTGGTTGACGGGCTCACTTGACGGCGCCGAGGGACAGGCCTCGCACCAGCTTGTCCTGTGCGGCCCAGCCGGCGATCAGGACCGGGAGGGAGACCAGGGTGGCGGCGGCACAGAGCTGGGCGAGGAACAGTCCCTCGCTGGTGATGAAGCCCACCAGGAACACCGGCGCCGTGGCGGAGCGGGTGGCGGTCAGGTTGACCGCGAACATGAACTCGTTCCAGGAGAAGATGAAGCAGATCAGGGCCGTGGCGGCGACGCCGGGCATGGCGACCGGCCAGACCACGCTGGCCAGCAGCCGGATCAGGCCCGCGCCGTCGACCTCGGCGGCCTCGATGATCTCGCGGGGTACCTCGGCCAGGAACGAGCGCATCATCCAGATGGCGATGGGCAGGTTCATCGAGGTGTAGAGCAGGATCAGGGCCCAGATGTTGTCGAGCATGCCGATCTGCTTGACGATGAGGTAGATGGGCAGCAGGGCAGCGATGGCGGGCAGGAACTTGGTCGACAGGAAGAAGAACATCACGTCGGTCCACTTCTCGACCGGCTTGATCGCCAGGGCGTAGGCCGCCGGAATGGCCAGGGCCAGCACCAGCACCGTCGACGTCACCGACGCCATGATCGAGTTGAGCAGGAACGGCGCCACCCCGCGGGTGAACAGCGCCTGGTAGCCCGACAGCGTCAACGGCGCGAACAGGGACGGCGGGTTGGTGGCGGCGTCGGCCTCGGCGTGGAACGAGGTCAGCACCATCCACGCGACGGGCGCGAAGAAGATCAGGGTCGCGGCCCAGGCGATCGCGGTCCAGACCGGGCCGCCCCGGGCGGCCTGCCCGGCCTCGCCCTCACGGACGTCCTTGCGGCGGCGGCGGGCCAGCGCCCTGGCGGCGGCGGCACTGCCTGCCGGGGTGCCGGGCGTGGTGCCGGTGACAGCAGCCATCAGGCCTTCGCCTCCTCGCGGAACAGGGACGAGCCCGCGCGCAGGGCGTAGGTGGCGACCAGGATGGTGCCGGCCACCACGACCACGCCGGCGGCAGCGGCCTCGCCGTACTCGTACTTGCGGAACATCGTCAGGTAGATCTCGTACGGCAGGTTGGTGGTCGCCGACCCTGGTCCACCCTGGGTGATGGTGTAGACCGCGTCGAAGGTCTGCACCACGTAGATCGAGCCCAGCAGCACCGACAGCTCGATGTACTGACGCAGGTGGGGCAGGGTCATGAAGCGGAACATCTGCCAGGCCGAGGCGCCGTCCACCCGGGCGGCCTCCAGGATGTCGCCGGGCTGGGCCTGCAGGCCGGCGAGCAGGATCAGCATCATGAACGGGGTCCACTGCCAGACAAGGGCAGCCACCACGGCCGGCATCGGCAGGTTGGACACCCAGTCGACGATCGGGCCGTGCTCGGCACCGAAGGCCTTCCAGATCGAGTTCAGGACGCCGTTGAACAGGCCGTAGTCGGGGTTGTAGAGCGCATGCTTCCACAGCAGCGCGGCCGCGACCGGCATCACCAGGAACGGGGCGATCAGCAGGGTGCGGGCCAGCCCACGGCCCGGGAAACGGCGGTCGAGCAGGATCGCCAGCCCCAGGCCCAGCACCATGCTCAAGATCACTGTCGAGGAGGTCAGGACGACGGTGTTGAACACCGCCGACCGCAGCCGGGCGTCGGTGAAGACGGTCACGTAGTTGCCGAGCCAGGCGAAGGACTCCTCGTCCGGGCGCAGCACGTTCCAGTGGAACGTCGAGATCACGATCGTCACCAGGAACGGCAGCTGGGTCATGATCACGGTGAAGATCAGCGCCGGCAGCAGTGGCGCCCGCCGACGCATGCGTGCCTGCCAACCCGGGCGGATCGGGTTGAGTCGTGCGCCGAAGTCGGAGGCGGTGTCGGCGAACGTGGGTGGGGACGTGGACATCAGGCGATCACTCCTCGGCACGCGTACGGAGGCAGGCAACGGCGGGCCGCTGCCGGTAGGTCGTCGTGGGGCCGGACGGGGACACATCCGCCCGGCCCCACGACGTCACCGCGCAGCGGCTACTTGGCGTACTTCTTGGCCACGTCCTCGGCCAGCTTCTGTCCGGCGTCCAGTGCCTGCTGCACCGTCTGCTGGCCGCTGATGGCCGCCGAGACGCCCTGGGCCACCTTGGTGCCCAGGTCCGCGAACTCGGGGACGTCGACGAACTGGATGCCGACCGTCGGCCGCGGCTGGACGCCGGGGTTGGTCGGGTCGACCTCCTGGATCGACTTCAGCGTGATGTCACCGAAGGCGGCCGCGGCGGTCTTGTACTCCGCGATGGCATACGTCGAGGCCCGCTTGCCCGAGGGCACCCGCGCCCAGCCCAGCTTGGTGCCGACCAGGGACTCGTACTCCTTGCTGGTCGACCACAGGATGAACTTGTTCGCGGCGTCGGTGTTCTTGCTGGTCTTGGGCGAGACCCAGGCCCAGGCCCACAACCAGCCCGAGGTCTTGGTCTGCTCGACCGGGGCGTAGGCGTAGCCGACCTTGCCGACCACCTTGCTGACCGCCGGGTCCTCGAGCGAACCGGCCGCCGAGGTGGCGTCGTACCACATGGCCACCTTGTTCTGGCTCATGGCAGTCAGGCACTCGGTGAAGCCGGCCTGGCCTGCTCCGGGCTCACCGTGAGCCTTGATCAGGTCGACGTAGAAGTTGGTCGCCTTGACGAACTCCGGGGAGTTCACCTGGGCCTTCCAGTCCTTGGTGAACCAGGTGCCACCGAAGGTGTTCACCACGGTGGTCAGGGGGGCGAAGACCTCGCCCCAGCCCGGCAGGCCACGAAGGCAGATGCCCTTCATGCCCGGCTCGGCGCCGTCCAGCTTGGCCGCGAAGTCGGCGACCTGGGTCCAGGTCGGCCGCTCCGGCATGGTCAGACCCTTGGCCGCGAACAGGTCCTTGCGGTACATCAGGAACGAGGACTCACCGTAGAACGGCAGCCCGTAGGCCTTGCCGTCCTCGCCCGACAGGCCCTTGACCATGGAGGGCAGGATGTCGGCGTAGTCGTACTTGGCGTCCGCCTGCGCCGGCGTCCCGAGGTCGTTCAGCCAGCCGTTCTTCGCCCAGATCGGCACCTCGTACATGCCGACCGTCGCCACGTCGTACTGGCCCGCCTTGGTCGCGACGTCCTGGGTGACCTTGTCACGCAGCTCGTTCTCGGGCAGCACCGTGTAGTTGACCGTGATCCCGGTGTCCTTGGTGAAGGAGTCGGCGGTCAGCTTCTGGATGTCGGTCATCTGCGGGTTGGCGACCATCAGCACGTTGATCGACTTGCCGCCACCGCCACCCGAGGCTGTGTCCCCACCGGTGCCACCGCCGGCGCCGGCACAGCTGCTGACCACCAGGGCTGTGACCAGCGTTCCGGATGCCAGCACCGCCAACCGGAAACCACGAGTTGCTCTCAGACTCATCTGTCGTCCTCTCGATCCGGTAGGGCCGGGCTCATCGCCGACCAACCTCAGGTAGGTGCTCATTTGAGCACCCGCAGACTCAAACGTCGCTGCGGCTGATCGTTGCGGATGGAACCTCGCCCTGGCAAGGGCGATGCAATACTGAGATCTAAGGTGCTCGAAACGAGCGTCCGTGTCCGAAAGGTCCCCCATGGTCAACGCGCTCACCGGGCCCGCCGAGACGGTGCTGATGACCTCCGTGGCCCGGCGGTACTACCTGCAGGGCGAGTCCAAGAGCGACATCGCCAGCCGCACCGGGCTGAGCCGGTTCAAGATCGCCCGCATGCTCGACCAGGCATTGGCCATCGGCCTGGTGCGGATCGAGATCGGCTGGCCGGGCGACATCGACACCGACCTTTCGGCTTCGATCCAGGAACGCTTCGGGTTGCTCCGGGCGATCGTGGTGAACGTCCGGGACGACGACGAGGGCGTGGTCCGTGCCGGCATCGGCGCTGCGGCTGCCGCCCTGCTCGCCGAGATCGTCACCACAGAGGACGTGCTGGGCCTGGCCTGGGGCAGGTCGTTGACAGCCATGGCTGCGGCTGTGGTCCGACTGGCTCCCTGCGAGGTCGTGCAGCTGACTGGCGCACTGCACCGCGACGACACCCAGGCGAGCTCGGTCGACCTGGTCCGGGACGTCGCGCGGGCCGGCGGCGGTGCGGCCCACTACTTCCACACCCCGATGATCGTCTCCACCCCTGAACTGGCCCGCGCGCTGGCCGACCAGCCCGAAGTGGCCCGAGCCTTGGCGCGCATCAGCCTGGTGACCAAGGCCTTCGTCGGGATCGGGGCCTGGCACCCCGGCGGATCCACGGTGCTCGATGCGCTGGACGCCGCCGAGGCCGAGGCCCTCTATCAGGCCGGAGTCTGCGCCGAGATCTCGGGCGTCCTGATCGATGCCGCGGGACGGCCGGTGGCGACCCCCCTCGAAGACCGCATGGTCGGGATCCGGGCCGACGCCCTGGCTCGGATCAAAGATGTGACCGCACTGGTCTGGGGGGCGCAGAAGGCCTCCGCCGTGCAGGCAGCCCTGAACAGCGGCATGGTCCACGGTTTGGTGCTCAGCCGCGACCTGGCCGTCGAGCTGCTGCGCGACCGGCCCGAGCCCACGACCCCGGCCACCACCGGCCGGCTGTGAGCATCGGGCGGGAGGTCGAGATCCCCTTCGCCGGCGGGACGGCGAACCGGGGGCGGATCGTGCGTTCCGGCGACACGGTCCGGCGGCCACTGCGACCGACCAGCCCGGCCACCCACGCTCTGCTGCGCCATCTCGAGCAGGTGGGGTTCGACGGCTCCCCCGCATTCCTGGGCGTCGACGAGGCCGGCCGCGAGGTGCTCGAGTACATGTCGGGCACCGCGCCCATGGCTCCCTACCCCGACTGGGCCCTCGGCGACGGGGCACTGGCGAGCTTTGCGGGCCTGCTGCACCGGTTCCACGACGCCGCAACGGGTTTCGCCCCCCAAGCGGCGGACTGGGGCCGGCCGGTGCCGGCGCCGTTCCGCACCACCCAGATCAGCCACAACGACCCCAACCTCGACAACGTGGTCTTCCGTGACGGGGTGGCGGTGGCCCTGATCGACTTCGACCTGGCCGGCCCCGGGTCACGCACGTGGGACCTGGCACTCGCCGCGCGACTCTGGTGCCCGTTGCGTGCCGAGCCCGACGTGCCCGACGTACGACAGGGGCGCGGACTGGCCAGGCTGCGCCTCTTCCTGGACGCCTACCAGGCGGACGCCGACCAGCGCAGCAGCCTCGTCGAGGCGATCCTGCTCGGCCACACCTGGGCCTACGACCATGTGGCCAGCGAGGTGGCACGAGGCCACGTCGCCTTCGCCGAGCACTGGGTCGCGGGTCAGGCCCGGGACCGCGCCGAACGCACCTGGCAGTGGCTGCAGGACCACCGGGACGCCCTGGCCCGCGCCGCCGGAGTCTGAGTTCCCGCCGGAGTCTGAGTGGCCGCCGGAGTCTGAGTGGCCGCCGAGGGCTGAGGCGCCCCTGTCACGTGGTGGGGCGGCGGGCCGGGGCGTTCGGCCGCTCCGACACGCTGTCCCCCTCGAGGTGCTGCACGATCCGGCGCAGCCCGTCGGCCAGGCCACCGACCTCGTCCGGCGACAGCGACTGGACGACGAACCTCTCCTGGGCGTTGAAGCGCGGGAACAGTCCGGCCATCAGGGACTCGGCGGCCGGGGTGAGCGAGAGCAGCACCCGGCGGGCGTCGTCCGGGTACGGCCGGCGCTCCAGCAGGCCGCGGGCCTCCAGGGTGGTCGCCACCCCGGTCAGGGTCGACTTGGAGATGCCGGCCTCCGAGGCGGCGTGCCGGGTCTCGATGTCGCGCCACACCCAGACGACCCACAGCACCACCCAGCCGGTCCAGGTGAGCTCGTGCTCGGTGAGCACCGTGCGCTCGAAATGGTTGCGGACCGCTCCGGCCGCCCGGTAGAGGTTGGCGATCGCGGCCATCGCCGCGTGGTCGACCGGCAGGCCGGCCACCCGCTCCTGCACGGCCCGCTCCGTCTCACCCAGGGTGTGATGGCCTGTCACGTCACGGGTCCCGGCACGAGGCGCGTCGTCGTCACGCCGCCAGTATGGCGTCGTTCGGTGTCGAGCGGGGGTGGGCCTGACCTTCCCGGGCGCGGCGATCGGTGCGCCACTGCCAGCCGGCCACCGCCAGAGCGGCTGCGAGCGAGGCGAGACCGCCCAGCAGGATCGTCCACCGCGCCCCGAAGTGCTCGCCCACCCAGCCGATCAGCGGCGCCCCGATCGGGGTGCCACCGATGAAGACGGCGAAGTAGAGCGCCATCACCCGGCCCCGCATCTCGGGGGCCGTCGCCAGCTGGACGCCGGCGTTGGCCGCCGTCATCAGGGTCAGCGCCGCCAGCCCCACCGGCACCAGCGCGGTCGCGAACAGGGCGTACGTGGGCATCAGCGCCGCGACGCAGGACAGGACGCCGAAGGCCAGGGTGGCCTGGACCACCAGACGCAGCCGCGGGTTCTCGCGACGCGCCGCGAGCAGGGCCCCCGCGAGCGAGCCGACGGCCATCACCGAACCGAGCAGTCCGTACTCCCCGGCGCCCTTGTGGAAGACGGTCCGGGCCATCAGCGCCGTCGTCAGCTGGAAGTTGAGGCCGAACGTCCCCACCACTGCGACCAGGACCAGGGTGAGCACCAGGTCGGGCCGGTGGCGCACGTAGCGCAGCCCTTCTCGCACCGCCCCCCGACCTCGAGCCGGGCGCGGAGCCGGCCGCAGGTCGGCGACCCGCATCCGCAGCAGCGAGACCAGCACGGCCCCGAAGGAGACCGCGTTGATCAGGAAGACCGGGCCGGTGCCGAACCAGTGGATGAGCAGGCCGGCCACACCGGGCCCGAGCAGCCTGCCACCGTGGAAGGAGGCACTGTTCAGGCCCACCGCGTTCGGCAGGTCCTCGATCGGCACCATCTCGGACACGAAGGCCTGCCGGGCCGGTGCGTCGATCGCACCGACCACTCCCAGCAGCGCGGCCAGCACGTAGACGTGCCACAACGTGGCGGCCCCGGTGAGCACCAGCACCCCCAGGACCAGGGCCAGCAGCCCCGAGGCCAGCTGGGTGGCCAGCAGCACCTTGCGCCGGCTCAACCGGTCGGCCACCGCGCCGGCCACCGGGGCCAGCAGCAGGGTGGGAGCGAACTGCAGCCCGGTCGTGATCCCCACCGCGACGCCCGAGTCGTGCGTCAGTACGGTCAGCACGAGCCAGTCCTGGGCGACCCGTTGCATCCAGGTGCCGGTGTTCGAGACCAGGGCGCCGGCGGCCCACAGCCGGTAGTTGGGGATCCGCAGCGAGCGGAAGGTCGGACTCACGCGTCGGCGATCCTCCTCAGGACCGTGCCGGCGCGGGCCAACAGCTCACGCTCGGCGGGGTCGAGCTGCTCGAGCTGTCGGGCCAGCCAGGCCTCCCGGCGCCGACGGGTGTCCAGCGCCATGGCGCGGCCGGCCTCGGTCGCGCTGACCAGCACCTGCCGTCCGTCCTGCGGGTGGCCGGCGCGCGCGACCAGCCCCCGCTCCTCGAGACAGGCGACGGTGCGGGTCATCGACGGTGGCCGCACGTGCTCGAAGTCGGCCAGCTCACGGTTGGTCAGGGCCCCTCGGGCGTGCAGCACCGCCAGCACCGAGAGCTGGCCGTCGGACAGGTCGAGGTCGGCCTTCTCGGCCCGGATCCGACGCACCGCCCGCATCAAGGACAGTCGCAGCTCCGCCGCCAGCACCGGAGCCTCATGGGCCCCCGGGACCGGGTCGTCGGAGCCGGCTGGGGTGCCGGTCACCGGCGGCGAGGGTCGATCGGTCATGTCGTTAGCATAACTCATTAGCCTGGCTACCTATTGGGTCCCGACCGACCCAGGCTGCCGCCGATGGGGTGGATTCCCGCCGGAAGGCTGGTACCGCCGCCGGGACATGCCCTCTACTCGAGGTGATCGCAGTAACACAGTGTGTTCGATCAGTCACTTCAGGTGTGATTGGCCATCGCCACTTCAGGAGACGACGTGCAGAGTCAGCGCCGCAAACCGGTACGGCAACCCCTTCAGGTGGCGGCCCTGGGCGCCGCCGTCCTGGCGGCCACCTCGGTCGCCGGATCGGCCGCGGCCACCACCCACCCGGGTACCTCCGACTCCGGCAGCAGCTCGGCCGTGATCGTCGTCGCGGCACCGGGGCATGAGGCGTCCCTCGAGGCCCGGGCCGCCGGGCTGGGCCTGAAGGTCGGCCGTCACCTCGGCATCATCCACGGGTTCGCGGCCAGCGGATCCGACGCGGCGCTCGCACGGCTGAAGGCGCTGCCGGACGTCGTCTCGGTCTCGCCCGATGCGTCGATGAAGCCGCTGTCGGTGGTCCCCTCGCTCGGCTACGACCCTTCCGACGTGGGTTCGTCGTCCTCGTTCACCCAGCTGGTCGGGGCGCAGGCCGCGTGGGCCGCCGGGTACACCGGCGCCGGGGTCGACGTCGCCGTCATCGACACCGGGGTCTCGCCGGTTGCCGACCCTGAGCGGCACCAACAAGGTGATCACCGGCCCGGACCTGTCGTTCGACTCGGTCGGCGCCACCACTCCCGGCCTGGACGCCTTCGGCCACGGCACGTTCATGGCCAGCCTGATCGCCGGCCGCGACGCCACCGCCACCGCCTCGGCCACCGGCTGCACCACCTGCCTGAACGCCAGCGGCTACAGCGACACCACCAAGTTCGTCGGGGTCGCCCCCGACGCCCGGCATCATCAACGTCAAGGTCGGCGCCGCGGACGGCGCCACCGACGTCTCCCAGGTGATCGCCGCCATCGACTGGGTCACCCAGCACGCCCACGACCCGGGCATCAACATCAAGGTGCTCAACCTGAGCTTCGGCACCAACAGCACCCAGGCCTACACCGTCGACCCGCTCGCCCAGGCCGCCGAACAGGCGTGGAAGCACGGGATCGTGGTGGTCGTCGCCGCCGGCAACGACGGCGTCGCGGTCACCAACCTGGCCAACCCGGCCTACGACCCCTACCTGCTCGCCGTCGGCGGGCTGGACACCGAGAACACGTTGGCCACCAGTGACGACGTCGTCGCCTCGTTCGCCAACCACGGCACCACGGCCCGACCGGTCGACGTCGTCGCCCCGGCGGTGCACATCCTGGGAGCCAGGGTTCAGGGCTCCTTCATCGACACCTTGGCCACCAACACCGGCCAGGTCGGCACCCAGTTCCAGCGCGGTTCGGGCACCAGCGAGGCGGCGGCCGAGGTCTCGGGGGTGGCCGCCCTGATCGCCCAGAAGTACCCGACCGCCACCCCGGACACGATCAAGGCCCTGATCAAGGCGAACGCCACCTGGTACGGCAAGCCGACCCCCACCGCGCTCACCCGCGGCAACGGTCTTGTCAACGCCAACAAGGCCCTGTCCGCGCTGCTGTCGGTCTCGGTGCAGACGGCCGCGGCCAGCACCGGCACCGGCACCCTGGACGCCGCCCGCGGCGGGGTCTACGTGAGCGACAACGGGGTCAGCCTCACCGGTCAGTTCGACATCTTCGGTCAGCCGTTCAACAGCGCCGGGATGGCCGCGGCTCAGGCGAGCGCCACGTCCTGGAACGGCGGCATCTGGAACGGCAGTCGCTGGACCGGCGACACCTGGACCGGCAGCCGCTGGACCGCCTCGAGCTGGACCGGCAACGACTGGGCCGGCAGCCGCTGGACCGGCAGCCGGTGGACCACGATGGCCTGGGACGGCAGCCGCTGGACCGGATCCGGGTGGTCCGGCAGCCGCTGGACCGGCTCGACCTGGACCGGCAGCCGTTGGTCGGGCTCCGGGTGGAGCTGATCCGCGACGGGCGAGACCGGGCCGGCACCCGTCAGACCGGCACCCGGGGCGAGTGCAGCTGACTGATATGACCGGCATGCAGGGGGGTCGTCAGCCACCGTTGGGTGGCAGGCGACCCCCCGTCGCCGGTCCACGACACCCGCAGCCGATGGGGGGTCTCGAGGAAGACGACGTCGACGTGCAGGACGTCGTCGTCCGACCAGCCACCACTGGTCGCCAACGGGACGGCGGCGCCGTCCGGGTCGAGGGGTTCGGTCACGGCCCAGTCGCCGGTCCCCAGCCGAACCCGGTAGGACGCAACGGAGTCCGTGAACTCGACGTCCCAGCCCTCGTCGCCCCGGGTGATCCCGACCCGCTCGAGCGGGCCCTGCCCGCCGACGTCGGCACGCCGTCCGCTCCAGACCCGGCCGGGGGCGGGCTCGGGCCGAACGTCGGCGACCACCGGCAGCCGCAGTCCGGCCAGGAGGGTGGCGAGGGCGCGGTCGGCGGCCACGGCGCCGGTCAGCGGCTCGTCGTGCATCGCCGGCACCAGGTGCTGCCAGACTGCGTCGAGGATCGCCTGCATGTCCTTGGTCGCGGCGGTCGTCGCCAGGACGACGTCGAGCTCGGGCAGCACCACGCAGAACTGGCCGTAGGCGCCGTCGGCGCGGTACCCGTGCCGCGAGCGCCAGAACTGGAACCCGTACCCCTGCTGCCAGTCGGCGCCGGCCTGGTGCGGGGTCGCGACGTGCACCCGGGTGGCCAGCTCGACCCAGCCCTCGGGCAGCAGCTGGTCGCCCTGCCACCGCCCGCCCTGCAGGTGGAGCAGCCCTAGCCGGGCGACGGCGTCGGTGGTGGCGTGCAGCCCCGAGAACCCCAGCTCGGCGCCGCCCTGGCCCCGCTGCCAGCCGACGTCGGTGATGCCCAGGGGGTCGAACAGCCGGGGTCGCAGGTACTGCGTCAGCGACCCGCCGCAGGCGCGCTGCACCATGGCCGCCAGGGTGTAGGTGCACGGCTGGTTGTAGGCGAAGACGCTGCCCGGGTCATGGTCCGGAGGCAGCGTGAGGAACCCCCGCACCAGGTCGCCACCCCCGGCGACCATCGCCCGCTCGATCGTCTCGTCCTGGTGCCCGCTCGCCATCGCGGCGAGGTGGCGCACCTTCATGCCCCGACTCCGTGGGTCGGTGACCTCGTCGTCCAGCTCGGGGAAGTGGCTGAGCACGGTGTCGTCCAGGCCGAACAGCCCCTCCTGGACCGCGAACGCGACGGCGGTGGCGGTGACGCCCGTGCCGCAGCAGCATCAGACTGTGCGGCTCGATCTGCGGCGCCGCCTCGAGTGCCGCGACGAAGGCGTCCACTCCGGCCGCATCGACCCCCTCGTCAGCAGGAGCGGCCTGGGGCAGCGGGAGGGTCATGCCGCCACGCTATCCGCCGGGCGGTCCGATCCTGCGAGCGCTACCGCTGCGTCAGGTACTGCGCCGCCGTGGCCCGCAACCGGTCGTGGATGCCGCCGTACGCGACCGCCGCACCCAGTACCGCCTTGGGCAGCTTGGCGGTCATCGTGTAGTTCGTGTCGACGACGTTCGCGACCGGCGCCAGGCCGGCCTGGCTGACCAGCTGGTAGGCGTCGAGGTCGTCCAGGCCCAACAGGCCTGCCGTCCAGCCGACCAGGTCGCGCTGGCTCATGCGGAAGGCGTCCTCGAGCGGCCTGGTCGAGCCGGTCGTGACCAGATGGGTGTCGCTCTCCAGGCGCGGGGACGACGGCGAGCCGTGGCCCTTGACCAGGTCGACGACGACGACGGTGTTCATGGCCGACTCGACCGCCGTGCCGCAGACCTCGCCCTCGCCCTGGCGGGCATGACCGTCCCCGATCGAGAGCAGGCCGCCTGCCACGTTCACCGGGAAGTAGGCCGTCACTCCCGCCCTCAGCTCCGGGGTGTCCATGTTGCCGCCGTGGGCGGCGGGGGTCAGGCTCATCATCACCTCCCCCGCCGCCGGCGCCACCCCGACCGTGCCGTGCATCGGGTCCAGGGGCAGCTCGAAGACGGCGCCGTTGCCCGCGGTGAACCGACAGGTCCAGGAGTCCTTGTCGATCTCGTACAGCCAGACCCGCTCCGGCAGAGCGGCATGCAGCATCGCGGTGTAGGCGGTCGCGGTCAGGGCTCCGAAGGAGGGGAAGGTGCTCGAGACCGCCCAGTCCCGGGCAGGCATGATCTCGACGAAGTGGACGGCGATCGTGTCGCCGACCTCGGCCCCCTCGACGGCGATCGGTCCGGTGACCGGGTTGAGCGAGGCCAGGGAGCAGACCCGGCTGGGCAGGTCGCCGGTGCTGCGCACCGCGCCCCCGAAGCAGTCCTGCGTCGACAGCTCGACCACGGTGCCGGGCGCCACCCGCAACCGTGGTTGCCGCCCCCCGAAGACGTAGTCGTACTCCTCCGGCGTCGGGTGCAGGGACCTGACCACGAGACTCACGAAGGCTCCTGTCACTGGTGGGTGCCACCGTCGGCCACTGCTCCGGGGACGGAGCCTAGGGTCCGGCGAGCGAGGGTGCGACAAGACGACACAAACCGGCGTCAAGGTCGCATAGCAACCGCAACCGCAACCGCAACCGCAACCGCCACAGCCGCGACGCCGCAGCGCCTCTCAGCGGCAGGTGTGGACGACCTCGAACTGCAGTCCCTGGGCCCGGGCCAGGTGCACCGGCGCCGGGGCCGGGGCCGGGTGCCCGAGACCGTCGCAGACGCTGCGGATCCCCTCGTAGAGGCTGTGCGAGTAGGTGTCCAGCACCGGAGCGTGGGGGCCGAAGAGGGCGCGATGGCTCTCCATCCGGGCAAGGCTGCGGTCGTCGGTCAACGACGTGAACGACGGCATCGCCGCGTAGAGCAGCCCGGTGTCGTCGCCGTCGCAGGCCATCAACGCGTTCTCCTCGAGGGCGAACGACAGGCGCACCAGCCGGCGATGCAGACCCTCCCGGCGCAGGGCCAGGTTCACGGCCGCCAGGTCGCTGCCCACCACGCTGAGCAGGACGGCGTCGGCACGGGACTGGCGCAGCAGGTCGGCGATCCGGGCGCAGTGCTGCGGCACCTGCCCGACCGGCACCATCAGGTCGAGCACCACGTCGACCCCGGCACGGTGCAGCAGCGGCCGGGCCACACGGTGCACCGCCTGCGGCCAGACGTAGTCGGTGCCGACCAGGGCCCAGCGCCGGGTGCGGTGCCGACGGATCACCCACGGCAGCGCCGCCCCCAGCTGGCGAGCGGGGCCCGGCCCCAGCCGGTGCTCGCCGGAGCGCAGTCGGCCGCCCTCGTGGGGAGGAGTGAAGACGTAGTCGATGCGGCGCAGCAGCCCGGGATCGGCCAGAGCTCGAAGGACCTGCTGGTGGACGTCGCTGGTGTGGAACCCGACCAGGGCGTCGACCGCTCCCTCGGCCGCCAGGGCCAGGACCTCGGTGGCGACCGACGCCGGGCGGCGACCGGAGTCGACCAGGACCAGCTCGACCTGGCGACCCAGCACTCCTCCGACGAGGTTGTACTCGTGCGCAGCGAGCAGTGCCGCGTCGACCGCACTCGGGCCGAGGATGCCCATCGGGCCCGACTGCGGAACCAGCAGACCGATCCGCAGCGAGGCCGCCGCGCGCACGCCCGGGGAGCCGCTCGCCAGCGGCCGGGGTACCAGGCGCGCGGTGAGCGGGTCGATCAGGCTAGCCTCGATGTGCATCAGCGCGAGTATCCCCCTCCGAGACGAAGAGTCTCCGTCTGACTGGAGTGCGGTCAATGGCCGACCAGGTGCCCCCCGCGGCAGCGGAGACAGAGTGCTCTGTGATCGAGGGGCTCTTCCAGATGGAACGCCGGGTGGCACGACAGGTCTCGGCAGCCTTGGCGGAGGCCGATGCCACGGTCGACGAATGGCGGCTGCTGCGGCTGCTGGGCGACGACGTCCCGCGCCAGATGGGCGAGATCGCGCGGTCCCTGTTCATGCCGGACGCCTCGGTGACCCGCCTCGTGTCGGGCCTCGCGGAGCGCTCCTTGGTCTACCGCCGCCAGAGCGAGTCCGACCGGCGGCGCGCGAGCGTCCACCTGTCCCGTCAGGGCGCTGCGTGGCGCGAGCAGCTGGACGCGATCGTCACCACCCACCAGGACGCGCTGCTCCACTCACCGGAGTGGGCCTCGGCGCTCGTCGACCTGCGCCGGCTGCTGACGGACGAGGTGTCCGCGGCAGCCGCTCGGCATTGAGACCAGCCCACCGCCTGACCAGGGCGGGGCGAGGTCAGGGGCGGGGTGCCTGCTCGCCGTCCGTCGGGGCCAGCAGCGCCAGGGCGCCGGCATAGGCGCCCGCGTCGCCGAGTCCACCCACGGTGTCCCAGGTCATGACCGGCTGCCGCGGCGACCAGCGAGGCCAGCCCGGGTCGCGGTCGCGGATGAACGCGACGTAGGCGCCGTGCACCCGATCGGCCAGCGACTGCGGCGGGTCCTCACCGGCCAGTCGGGCGACGTCGTCGTCGGCGAGCACGTCCCAGGCGAACGGCACGTCCAGGCAGTGTCCGGACAGACCGTCGACCGGGCTGCGCCAGGCGAAGTCGTAGACGAAAGTGGCGGCCTGCGCGCCGTCCCGCAGCTGCGCCCACTGCATGACGCGCCGGCGGAACATGCGGTCGGTCACCGACTGCGCCAGTACCTCGGCCGGGTGCCGGTCGGCCATCAGGGCCGCATACCGGGACGCCGTCGCGGCGTCGAGCCCGGCGCGTCGCAGCAGAGTCTGACTGTCGCAGTCGTCGAAGAGCACCCGGGCCCCCAGGACGAGACCGGAGAACTCGTCGCGGGTGGCGCCGACCAGCAGCGGGACCTCCGAGCCGTGACCACGGCCCAGTCCTTCGGCGACCGTGCCGGGCAGCACCTCGCCGTCCACGACCGGACCCCTGCGCAGCCCTGAGACGAGGTCGGTGACCACCGCCAGCAGCCCGTCGACGTCCGGGGGGCCGCCGAACCCGGCGCCGATTCCCTGCGCGGTGATCAGGTCCAGCTCGTCGACCGCGGCGAACCCGGCGCGATCCGCCGTCACGCCGAGCGTGGCGGCGAGGTCGGCGGTGGCCGCCGCCGCCGCCTCGAGGCTGGTGTCACCGGGGGCGCCCGAGATCGCGATGACGCCCGAGAACAACCCCCGGGCGAGGGGGGCGACCATCAGGTGCATCACGGCGCCGCCGCCGGCGGACTGCCCGGCGACGGTGACCCGGGCGGGATCACCACCGAAGGCGGCGATGTTGTCGCGCACCCACTGCAGGGCAAGGACCTGGTCGAGCACGCCACGGTTGGCAGGTGCGTCCGGAAGGTGCCCGAACCCCTCGAACGCGAGCCGGTAGGCGACGGTGACGACGACCACCCCGTCCCGCATGAAGGCGGCGCCGTCGTACCAGGGGCTCGCCGGCGAGCCGGCGACGAAGCCACCGCCGTGGAGGTACACCAGGACCGGCAGACCTGAGGTCGCCGAGCGTGTGGCGGCCTCGGCCGGGGTGAGGACGTCCGGTGTGAACACGTTGAGGGTGAGGACGTCGTCCCCCGGGATGGACGGCTCGGGGATCGCGGTGACCTCGGCGATCGGCCGGCGCTGCGGGGTCGGGCCGTAGGCGAGACAGTCGCGGACCCCGGACCAGGGGGCCCGAGGGACCGGGGCCGCGAAACGCCGCTCGCCGTACGGCGGCTCGGCGTACGGCAGGCCCAGGAATGCCAGGCCGTGCGGCCAGGTGCGGCCCCGGACGTCACCGGCCGTCGTCGCCACAACCGGGCCCAGGACCAGGTCAGGACGGTCGGCACGCTCAGGACGGTCGGTCAACTCGGCACCGGGCCTCTCACTCGCGGACTCATCGGGCGCTGGTCGTCACTCGCGAGGCTCGCACGGGGGGCGCAGGGTGTCGAGGTAGGACCGGACCGGCCCGGCCATGTCGAACGAGCCGTCCTCGTACAGCCACAGCAGCTGCAGGCCGTCGCAGAGCGCGATGACCGTGCGCGCCACCGTCGTCGGGTCGACGTCGGCCCGCAGCTCGCCCCGCCGCCGACCTTCGAGCACGGCCTGCTCGAGCAGCTCCTGGACCCAGGAGTAGCGGTCCCGGAAGTACACGTGACCGGGATGCTCCGGCGCCGTCCCTTCACCCGAGAGCACGGCGTACAGCGCCACCAGGCCCGGGGTGGTGGCGTTGTAGGTCATGAGCTCGACGAAGCCCTCGAGCAGCGCCATGCCGGTGGGCATCTCGGGACCCAGCCGGTCCCTGGCCAGCTCGTCCCGATGGGTGAGCACCGCCTCGAGCAAGGCCTCCTTGCCCGCGAAGTGGTGCAGCAGGCCGGCCTGGCTGATGCCGACCCGTTCGGCGATGTCGCGGATCGTGCCGCCGTGGAAGCCGGACTCGGCGAAGACGGCGACGGTCGCGTCGATGATCTCGGCGCGGCGACCGGCCGTCTTGGCGTAGGCGCCCCTGGGCCTGTTGACGAAGGCCATCGGGTTCCTCCTCGGTTGGTTCGACGGCTCGGCCGACATCGCTGGCCGCGCTCGTTCGGGCGGATCGTGGGTCACAGTAGGGCGGCTGCCGTGGCGGCAGTCGGTCGGGTGTGAGTCCGGGGGTGTTGCCGATCAGTCAGGGGTGTTGCCGATCCGGGCGTGTTGCACATCCGGGCGTGTTGCAGATCGTGGTGTCACCACGACATGTCGAGAACGTTAACGATTCGAGACCTTCAATATCTACCAAGCGCTCGGTCGAACTGTTAGTTTTCCCGAAAGCCACCCACGAGAGGGGCGGCGTCACCCCGGAAAGGACCACGATGTTGCGTTCGAAGAGGCTGATCGCCCTGGCGGCTGTAGCGGGTCTGGGACTCGCCGGCTGCTCGGGTGGCGGCGGCAGTGGCACCAACAGCAGCGGCAGCACCGGCGCAGCCGGCGGCGGCAGCAGCAGCGCCGGCGCGGCCGCCCCGACGGGCAGCATCGTGCTCGGATCGCTCGTGCAGCCGACCAGCTACGCCGCCAACGGCGCCGGCTGGGCCAACGAGGCTCTGCTGCAGCAGGCCGTCTACGACACGCTGATGCACGCGGACCCGGACGGCAAGGTGGTGCCCTGGCTCGCCGAGAGCTGGACGTACAACGCCGACAAGACCGTGCTGACGCTCAAGCTGCGCAGCGACGTCACCTTCACCGACGGCACCACGTTCGACGCCGACGCCGCAGCCAAGAACCTGGTCCGCTTCCGGGACGGCACTGCCCCGAACAAGTCGTTCCTGAGCGCCCTCAAGGACGCCAAGGCCACCGACGCCACCACGCTGACGCTCACCCTCAGCGCGCCGGACCCGGCCCTGCTCACCTACCTCACCCAGGCCCCCGGCCTGATGGAGAGCCCCAAGCACTTCGGCGCCGCCGACGAGAAGACCAACCCCGTCGGCAGCGGCCCGTACATCCTCGACACCACCAAGACCGTGGTCGGGTCGTCGTACGCCTACACCGCCAACCCGAAGTACTTCGCCAAGGACCAGCAGCACTGGGCGAACCTGACCATCAAGGTCTTCAGCACCCCGGCCACCGAGGTGAACGCCATCAAGGGCGGCCAGGTCGACGGCATGAACGTGCTCGACTCCGCCACTGCCCCGCAGATCAAGGGCGCCGGCTTCACGCTGGTCGACCACGAGCTCGACTGGTCCGGTCTGGCGATCTTCGACCGCGGCGGCAAGCTCGTCCCGGCCCTGAAGGAGCCCAAGGTCCGCCAGGCGATCAACTACGCCGTCGACCGGGGCGGCATGCTCAAGGCCGCGGCCCAGGGCAACGGCACCGTGACGAGCTCGGTCTTCCCGACCTACTCGCCGGGCTACGACGCAGCCGTCGACACTCAGTACACCTACGACCCGGCCAAGGCCAAGGCCCTGCTCGCCGAGGCCGGCTTCCCCAGCTTCGAGATGACGCTGCCGCAGGTGCCGGGCTTCGGCCAGGTGCAGAACGACCTGCTCAAGCAGTACCTGGGCGCAGTCGGGATCACCGTCAAGTACGTGACGGTCCCGATCAACAACGTCATCGCCGACATCCTCGGCGGCAAGTACGCGGCGGCCAACTTCCAGCTGCAGGAGGACCCGACCGCGTGGCAGGAGGCGAACTTCCTGCTCACCAAGACGGCCACCTTCAACCCGTTCAAGGTCGAGGACCCCAAGATCGAGGCCTGGGTCAAGACGCTGCAGACCGGGTCCGACGCCGAAGCCGCCACGGCGACCAAGGAGCTCAACGCCTACGTCGTCGACCAGGGGATCATGGCGCCGTACTACCGCCTGAAGGGCTTCTGGGCCCAGAGCTCGAAGATCTCCGCGAAGGCGCAGGCCGGCAACGCGATCCCGTACCTCTACAGCATCACCCCGGTGAAGTAGCCCTCACCCGGTAGCCCCACCACGTAGGTGGTGGGCCGCTGCGTCCTCGCCGGCCCACCACCTGCTCTCACCCCAGTCACAGGAGCCTTCCGCCCCGCCGTCCGGCTCAGCGTCCGAAGGAGAACCGTGCTTCGATTCGTGTTGCGGCGACTGCTCGCCGGTGTCGTCCTGATCGTGGTCATCACCTTCCTCACCTTCTTCCTGCTGCACGCCTCGGGCGGCAACATCGCCCGGCGCATCCTGGGCCAGGAGGCCACCGAGGACACCGTCGTGCAGAAGACGCACGAGCTCGGCCTCGACCGCTCCGTCTGGTCGCAGTTCACCGACTGGCTCTCCCAGGCGGTCCACGGCGACCTCGGCGCCTCGTGGTTCACCTCGCAGCCGGTCACCGAGGCGATCACCTCGCGGCTGTCGGTCACCCTCGAGCTCGTGATCGGCGCCACCATCCTGTCCGGCCTGGTCGCCGTGGTGCTGGGCGTGCTCTCCGCCACCCGCCGGGGGTGGATCGACCGGACCGTGCAGATCCTGTCGGTGCTCGGCTTCGCGATCCCCAACTTCCTGGTCGCCCTCGCGCTGGTCACGGTCTTCGCCATCCAGTTCAAGCTCTTCAAGCCGACCGGCTTCGTCAACCTGACCGACGACCCGGCCGGTTGGGTCTCGACCGTGACCCTGCCGATCATCGCGCTGTCCATCGGCTCGATCGCCGGTGTCTCACAGCAGATCCGGGGCGCCATGATCGATGCCCTCGATCGTGACTACGTCCGCACCCTTCGCAGCAGGGGCCTGTCCGAGAACCGGATCGTCTACAAGCACGTGCTGCGCAACGCCGGCGGGCCCGCGTTGGCGATGCTGGCCATCCAGTTCGTCGGCCTGCTCGGTGGTGCGGTGATCATCGAGCAGATCTTCGCCATCCCCGGCCTCGGCCAGGTCTCGGTCGGCGCCACCGGCCAGGGCGACGTCCCGCTGGTGATGGGGCTGGTGCTCGTCACGGCCATCGTCGTGGTCGTCGTCAACCTCCTGGTCGACCTCCTGCAGGGCTTCCTCAACCCGAAGGTGAGGCTGTCATGACCGAGCCGCCACTGATCCCCGACCCGGTCTCGCTGCAGCAGACCGCTGCCGCGCTGACTCTCGACCAGACCGGTCGCAACGCAGCCAAGGTCAGCCTGTTCCGGCGACTGCTCAAGAACCCCTCCGGCGTCGGCTCCCTGGCGTTCCTGATCCTGCTGGTGCTCAGCGCGATCCTGGCGCCGCTGCTCGCCCCGCACGACCCTGACAAGGCGAGCGCCTACGACACGTTGACCGGTCCCAGCGGCTCCTACCTGCTGGGTACCGACAGCTCCGGCCACGACGTCCTGTCGCGACTGCTCTTCGGCACTCGACTCTCGGTCACCCTGGCCGTCGAGACCCTGGTGATCGCGGCCGTGATCGGCATTCTCAGCGGGCTGGTCGCCGGCTACTACGGCAAGGCGTTCGAGTCAGTGGGCTCGGCTGCCACCAGCCTGCTGCAGGCCCTGCCGGGCATCGTCGTCCTGCTGGCCGCCAAGAGCGTGCTCGGCCCGTCGGAGTTCTCCGGCATGGCCGTGTTCGGCGTGCTGATCGCCCCGGCGTTCTACCGGGTCGTCTACTCGGCCGTCTCGGCCGTGCGCAACGAGCTCTACGTCGATGCCGCCCGGGTGGCAGGGCTGTCGGACGCCCGCATCATCGGGCGCCACGTGCTCACGGTCGTCCGAGCCCCGGTCATCATCCTGGCGGCCAACATCGCCGGCATCGCCATCGCGATCTCGGCTGGGATCGACTTCATCGGCCTGGGCGACCCGTCCATCCCCACCTGGGGCGGCCTGCTCAACGACGGGTTCACCAACGTCTTCACCCAGCCGCTCCTGGTCCTGTGGCCCTCGCTGGTGATCGCCCTGACCTGTGTCGCCCTCGCGTTGCTCGGCAATGCCATGCGCGACGAGCTCGAGCGGGCCGGCAGCGGCCGGAAGAAGAAGGGCAGGAGACGGACGGTGGCGGCCGCCGACTTCACGGTCACCTCGGAGCCGGTCATCGTTCACCCCGACCCGGCGCCCCCGGCCGGGGAGCAGCTGCTCTCGGTCACCGGCCTGGCGGTCGGGTACGACCAGCCGGACGGCTCGCTGAAGACCGTCGTCGAGGACGTCTCACTCACGGTCCACCGGGGTGAGGTGCACGGCCTGATCGGTGAGTCCGGGTCGGGCAAGACCCAGACCGCGTGGTCGATCCTGCGGCTGCTGCCCACCGGGGGGCGGATCGCGGCCGGTGCCATCGGCTTCGAGGGCACCGACCTGGCGAACCTGTCCGAGCGCGAGATGACCGAGCTGCGCGGCAAGGGCATCGGCTACATCCCGCAGGAGCCGATGTCGAACCTGGACCCCTCGTTCACGATCGGGTCGCAGCTGGTCGAGCCGATGCGGGCCCACCTGGGACTGTCCAAGGCAGAGGCCAAGCAGAAGGCGCTCGCGCTGCTCGCCAAGGTGGGCATCCCCCACCCGGAGCGGACCTTCGCCTCCTACCCCCACCAGGTCTCGGGCGGCATGGCCCAACGGGTGCTGATCGCCGGCGCCGTCTCGTGCGACCCCGACCTGCTGATCGCCGACGAGCCCACCACCGCCCTCGACGTCACCGTCCAGGCCGAGGTGCTCGACCTGCTGCGCGACCTGCAGCGCGAGTTCCGGATGGGGGTGCTGATCGTCACCCACAACTTCGGGGTCGTCGCCGACCTCTGCGACCGGGTGTCCGTGATGCGGGCCGGCCGGATCGTCGAGACCGGTCCGGTCCGGTCGATCTTCGCCGAGCCGCAGCACCCGTACACCCGGAGCCTGTTCGACGCGATCCTCACGGAGTCCCACGTCCGTGGCCCGCTCACGACCGTCGGCTCCCCCCGCGGCATCGCCGCCGACGGCCCTGAAGGAGCCGAGTCGTGACCCTGCTGCTGGACGTCAAGGACGTCGTCGTCGAGTACCCCGGCGCCGGGTTCCGCAAGCCGTCGTTCCGAGCCCTGAAGGGTGTCTCGCTCGACGTGCGCCCCGGCGAGTGCGTCGGCCTGGTCGGGGAGTCGGGCTCGGGCAAGACCACCCTGGGACGGGCGGTGCTCGGGCTCGCCCCGGTCACCGGCGGCTCGATCACCTACAAGGGCCGCGAGATCAGCGGGCTGGGTCGCAGCGAGCGGCGCGAGCTCTCGAGCGAGATCCAGGTCGTCTTCCAGGACCCCTACACCTCGCTGAATCCCTCGCTGACGATCGAGCAGATCCTCACCGAGCCGCTGATGGTCCGCAAGGTGGCCAAGGACGAGGCCAAACGCCGGGTTCGCGAGCTGCTCGACGCGGTGCACCTTCCCTCCAACACCGGCGACCGGCTGCCGCGGGAGTTCTCGGGCGGCCAGCGGCAGCGGGTCGCCATCGCCCGGGCCCTGGCCCTGGACCCGCAGCTGATCGTGTGCGACGAGCCGGTCTCGGCGCTCGACCTGTCGACCCAGGCGAAGGTGCTGGACCTCTTCAAGGAGATCCAGGAGCGCACCGGGGTCGCCTACCTGTTCGTGAGCCACGACCTCGATGTCGTCCGACACCTCAGCCACCGGGTCGCCGTGATGTACAGCGGCGAGATCGTCGAGTGGGGCGACGCCGAGCAGGTCACCCTCGAACCGCACCACCCCTACACCAAGCGACTGTTCCTTGCCGCCCCCGTCGCCGACCCGATTCGGCAGGAGAAGCGACGCAGCGAGCGGCAGCGCCTCAGCGCCCAGCTCGCTTCCGACACCCGACGCGAACCCGAGGAGATCCAAGGATGAGCCAGACCACCCCGACCGTCGAGGACCAGGCCCGGATCGAGCAGGCGCTGGCGGCCCTGACCCTCGAGGAGAAGGTGCAGCTGCTCACCGGCCGCGACTTCTGGAACACCTGGCCGATCGAGAAGATCGGGCTGCGCAACATCCTGGTCTCCGACGGCCCCTCGGGGGTCCGCGGCGAGCAGTGGGACGAGCGCGACCCCTCGCTCAACCTACCGTCGGCCACCGCCCTGAGCGCCTCGTTCGACGTCGACCTGGCCCGACGCTACGGTGCAGCCGCGGCGGTCGAGGCCCGCCGCAAGGGCGTCGACGTCGTCCTCGGCCCGACCATCAACCTGCACCGTTCCCCGCTGGGCGGGCGCCACTTCGAGTGCTACAGCGAGGACCCGGTGCTCACCGCCGACCTGGCCGCCGCCTACGTGAGTGGGGTGCAGGACAACGGCGTCGGCGCCACCCCCAAGCACTACATCGCCAACGACTACGAGGACGAGCGCTTCACGGCGTCGTCCCAGGTGAGCGAGCGCGCCCTGCGCGAGCTGTACCTGCTCGCCTTCGAGCGGGCGATCGTGGAGTCTCGCGCCTGGCTCGTGATGAGCTCGTACAACGGCATCAACGGGGTCACCGCCACCGAGAACGAGCTGCTCGAGACCCCCCTCAACAGCGAATGGGGCTTCGACGGAGTCGTCGTCAGCGACTGGACGGCGGTGCGCAGCCTGGAGTCGGCGAAGGCCAGCCAGGACCTGGTGATGCCCGGTCCGGACGGCCCGTGGGGCCAGGCTCTGGTCGAGGCGGTTCGCGACGGCAGCATCGACGAGGCCGCCGTCGACCGCAAGGTGCGCCGAATCCTGCTGCTGGCGCAGCGGGTCGGGGCCCTCGAAGGCTCCGACGTCACGGCGCCGACCTGGGTCGAGGACGGCGTCGCCTTCACCCGTGAGGCGGCGATCGAGGGCACCGTGCTGCTGGCGAACCGGCAGCAGCACGGCCGGGCCGAACTGCCCTGGGACGCCGCATCGCTGGCGTCGGTGGCGGTGATCGGCGACAACGCCGCCCACGCCCGCACCCAGGGCGGCGGCAGCGCCACCGTGCTGCCGGCCTACACGCTGTCCCCACTGGACGGCCTCCGCGCCGCCCTGCCGAACGCGAAGGTCAGCTACTCCCTCGGCACAGTGGTGCAGACCACCCTCAGTCCGCTGCCCGCCGACCAGATCACCAACCCGGTCACCGGTGGCCCCGGGGCCCGGGTGCGGTTCCTGGACGCCGACGGCGGCGAACTCTTCGCCGAGGACCGGCTCACGACCTCGCTGGTGTGGTTCGGCGGTGACGCCCCGATCGCAGCCTCGGCCAAGGTCGAGCTGAGCGCCCGATTGACACCGGTCGAGAGCGGCGTCCTGCGCCTCGGGTTCGCCACCGTCGGTTCGGGCCGGGTGCTCGTCGACGGCGAGGTGGTGCTCGACGAGCACCTGGTCCCGGTCGGTGACGACCTCGGGGCCGCCTTCCTCAGCCCGCCGAGCGCGACCGTGCCCGTCACCTTCACCGCCGGCGAGCCCCTCGACGTGATCTTCGAGCTGAACCTCGCCGACCGCGGCGACTTCCTGCTCGGGGCGCTGTCGTTCCACTTCGGCACCGAGCCGCAGGACCGTGACCCCGAGGTCCACATCGCCGAGGCGGCCGCGGCGGCACGTGCCGCCGAAGTCGCCCTGGTCGTGGTCGGCACCAACGCGATCGTCGAGTCCGAGGGCTGGGACCGCGCCTCCTTGGCGCTGCCGGGTCGCCAGGACGACCTGGTGCGGGCGGTGGCCGCGGCCAACCCCCGCACCGTGGTCGTGGTGAACGCGGGCTCGCCGGTGCTGATGCCGTGGCGGGACGACGTCGCCGCCGTCCTGGTCGGCTGGTTCGGCGGGCAGGAGTTCGGGTCGGCGATCGCCGACGTGCTGACCGGTGCTGCCGAGCCCGGTGGCCGGCTGCCCACCACCTGGGGCGCCACCGAGGCCGACGTCCCGGTGCTGGACACCAAGCCCAAGAACGGCGAGGTCGACTACGACGAGGGAATCCACGTCGGCTACCGCGCCTGGCTGCGTCAGGTCGCCCAGAGCCCGGCGGCGACGCCGGCGTACTGGTTCGGTGCCGGGCAGGGCTACACCGACCTGCCGCTGACCTCGATCGCGGGCCCCGCGACGGCGGCGCCGGGCGAGGGTGTCACCGTGACCGTGGGGGTCGAGAACTGCGGCGGGCGGGCCGGCAAGCAGGTCGTGCTGGTCTTCGCCGAGAAGCCGGACTCAGTCGTCGACCGCCCGGTGCGCTGGTTGGTCGGCTTCGCTCCGGTGCGCCTCGCCGCCGGCGAGAGCGCCTCGGTCGAGGTGACCGTACCCGTGAGGCTGCTGGCGTACTGGCAGGACGGCTGGCAGTACGAGGCCGGGGAGTACCTGCTGCGCGCCGGCACCACCGCCGTCGACCTGCCGCTGTCGCACACCCTGACGCTGAACCCGGTCCCGTGACGACCATCTACAACCCGTTGGTGCCGGGGTTCGACCCCGATCCCAGCGTCGTCGAGGTCGACGGCGTCTACTACCTGGTCACCTCGACCTTCGAGTACGTGCCGGGTATCCCGGTCTACCGCAGCGAGGACTTCGAGACCTGGCACCACATCGGCAACGTCGGTGTCACCACCGAACAGCTCGGTGTCGCCGACGTGGTGACGATGCTGGGAGTGTGGGCGCCGACGATCCGCCACCGCGACGGGGTCTTCCACGTGATCGTCACGATCGCGGGCAGCCCGAAGCAGTGCGTCGTCTACCGGGCGAGCGAGGCGGCCGGGCCGTGGGACGACGGCACCACGATCGTGGGGGTCGACGGCATCGACCCCGACCTGGCCTGGGACGAGCAGGGCAACGCCTACGTCACGTACTCGGGACTGGTGCTGTCGGGCGAGGAGCTGGGCCGGCACAAGGGGATCCAGCAGGTGCGGGTCGACCTGGCCACCGGGACGGCGCTCGAGGCCCCACGCTCGCTCTGGAGCGGCACCGGCCTGCAGTTCCCCGAGGCCCCGCACGTCTTCCAGCGGGGCGATCACTGGTACCTGATGATCGCCGAGGGGGGCACCGAACGCGGTCACGGCGTCTCGATCGCTCGGGGTCCCTCGATCGAGGGACCGTTCGAGGGCGCGCCGTCCAACCCGGTGCTCAGTGCCCGCAGCACCACTCGGCCGATCCAGAACACCGGCCACGCCGACCTGGTGCGCCTGCCGGACGGCGACGACGCGTTGGTGCTGCTCGGGATGCGCCCGCTGGGCATGACCCGGCAGTTCTCGCCGCTGGGTCGCGAGACCTTCGCCACCCGGGTGCACTGGGTCGACGGTTGGCCGCAGCCCGAGCCGGTGGCCCTCAACCCCCGGCCGGGGGTCCTCACCGAGACCTTCGACTTCGGTGTCACGGACGGCCAAGGCACCGAGGACGGCAGCAACCAGAACGGCGGCAACCAGAACGGCGCCGGTCTGGCCGACCACGGGTGGCTGACCCCTCGCAACGAACCGACGACGGTGGCCCGCGTCGCGGGTGGCCGTCTGGTGGTGACGGCGACCGGGGACGACCTGAGCGACCCGCGACCGGCGTTCGTCGGTCGCCGTCAGCGGCACCTGGTCAGCACGACCACCGTCACCGTCGACGCCGCCGACGGCTGCGGCGGGTTGGCCCTGCGCTACGACGAGAACCTCTACCTGGCGCTGCAGGCCCGGGGTCGCACGGTCACCGCCGTCGCCGCCCTGCCGTCGCTGCGGCAGACCTGGAGCACCGAGCTGCCCGAGGGCGAGATCACCCTGACCCTGGAGACCGAGCTGCCCCCGGTCGGCTTCTCGCCCGAGGCGGCCGGAGCCGACCGCATCCGCCTGGTCGCCGCGGCCGGCGGCCACCGGGTGCAGCTGGCCGAGGTGGACGGCAGGTTCTGGACGGCGGAGTCCGCCGGCGGCTCGTTCACCGGCCGGGTGATCGGGGTCTACGCGGGCGAGGGCGTCGTCACGTTCGGTTCCATCACCTATCGCGGGCAGGAGCCTTCCCTGGCGCCTGGCGGCTGACTCACCTAGGGTCGTGATGTTGCCCCGGACCCTGGCAGCACCTTTGTCGACGGTGCAGCGAGGGGCGAACGATGACAGACCGACCCGGCGCCCCGTCCCCTGCACCCCGGCTGCCCGGCGAGATCGACCTCAGGATGGTGTCCGCCGCGACCGGCCTGGCGAGCACCGCCACGAGCCCAGGGGTGACGACCGAAGGGTTGCTCCGCAGCCTCTGTCGGGCTGCCCTCCACGTGGTCCCGGCCGACGGGGCGGGGGTGATGCTGCTCGACGGGTCGGACCTGCGGGTGCTGCACGCCGAGCCGGCCTGGGCCACTCCGATGCAGCTGCTGCAGGCGAGGTTCCAGCGGGGGCCGTGCCACGACAGCATGGCCGGCCACCACACCGTGGCGATCGAGGACGTCACCGTGACCCACCGCTGGCCGGAGCTGGCCCGAGGAGCAGTGGCCGCGAGAGTACGGGCTGTCCTCTCGGTGCCGATCGTCGCGCGGGACCGCACCTGGGGAGTTCTGGACCTCTACCGTCACGACGCCCATGCCTGGACCGAGGTCGAGCTGTCGGCGGCGAGCTTCTGCGTCGACCTCGCCACCGCCTACCTGGTCCTGACCGCCGACCGGGAGCGGTGGCGTTCGTCCTACCTCGAGATCGAGCACCGCTCCAACCACGACCAGCTCACGGGTCTGCCCACCCGCGAGCTGCTGTTCGATCGTCTGGGACACGCGATCCTCACCGCTGCCAGGCACGGCAGCGTGGTCGTGGTGCTGTTCATCGACGTCGACGGCTTCAAGAGGGTCAACGACACCCACGGCCATGCGGTGGGCGACCAGGTCTTGGCCGAGGTGGCCGGACGGCTGGGGCGGACGTTGCGCGCCAACGACACCCTGGCGCGACTGTCGGGCGACGAGTTCGTGCTCGTCTGCGAGGACCTCAGTGGCGACCCGGCCCAGGTGGCCCGCTGGGTGAGCGGTCTGGGCCGGCGGATCCAGGCCGAGCTGCGCCAGGTCGCCGGGCCCGGCGACCTGGCGCTCGGGGTGAGCGTCAGCATCGGGGTCTGCACCAGCTCGGTCGGCGACACCGCCGTCGGTCTGGTCAACCGCGCCGACCGTGCCATGTACGAGGCCAAGCGGCACGGCGGGGGCCGCCTCGTCCTGGGCGATCCCGAGGCGGCCGACCACAGGGCGGTGGGTCGCACCGCACCCGACCAGCGAACACCTCTGCGCAGCGACGCTCCATGACGACGCCGCAGCAACGGGCTGCCGACGTCCGCGCCCTGGTCGGCGCCGAACCTGCACCGGGTGAGCCGGGGACCGTGGTCGGCTGGCTGCAGCAGCTGTGCGCTGCCGTGGTCCGCCACCTGCCCGCCTCGGGTGCCGGCGTGACCGTCATGACCGAGGCCGGGGTCGGCGCGGTGGTCGCGGCCTCGGACACCACCGCCCGGTCGCTGGCGGACGTGCAGTTCCTGGTGGGCGAAGGGCCGTGTCTGGACGCCTATGCGCGGCGATCGCCGGTCCTCGAGCCTTCCCTCGACGACGGGGTCGCCCGCCGGTGGCCGGCCTACACCGCTGCTGCGCGCGCGCTGGGAGCCGCCGCCGTGTTCGCTTTGCCGTTGCAGGTGGGCGCCGCCCGGCTGGGGGTGCTCGAGGTGTACCGGGTCGAGTCGGGGTGGCTGGCCCCGGGCTCGCTGGCACTGGCGCTGACGTTCGCCGAGGTGGCCCTCGACGCCCTGCTCGACGGCCAGGCCCGGTCGGGCCAGGACCGGACCCCGGCCGGCGTCGGGCTGGCACTGAACCCGCACTACGTCATCTACCAGGCCCAGGGAATGGTCACGGTGGACCTGGGCATCTCCCTCACCGATGCCATGACCCGGTTGCGGGCGCACGCCTTCGCCGTCGACCGCCCGCTCTCGGCGGTTGCCGCGGACGTCGTCGCAGGCCTGCTGCGACTGGCGGTGGACGACGGATGACCCCCTCCGAAGGCCCCTACGACGGACCGGCACCTTACGATGAAGCGAACAAGGAGGCCTTGATGGCCACGGTTTCCCGGGAACGCCTGGCGGAGGTCTTCGTCGAGATGGCCGACACCCTGGTCGACGACTTCGACCTGATCGAGTTCCTCCACACGGTGACGGTGCGCACCGCCGAGCTGGTCGACGTCGCGGCCGTGGGGCTGCTGCTGGCCGACCACCACGGGCAGCTGCAGTTCATGGCGGCCTCCGACGAGCAGAGCACCCTGCTCGAGCTGTTCCAGGTGCAGCACCAGCAGGGTCCCTGCCTCGACGCCTTCGTCACCCGGGCGCCGGTGGTCAACGCCGACCTGAGCACGGCCGGGGGGCACTGGCCGCTGTTCGCTCCGCGGGCCACCCGGCTCGGCTTCCGGTCCGTGCACGCCCTGCCGTTGCGGTTGCGCAGCACGGTCATCGGAGCGATCAACCTGTTCGGCTCCGACTCCGGCAGGCTGAGCCCCGAGGACGTCACGGTCGTGCAGGCGCTGGCCGACGTCGCCACCATCGGCCTGCTGCAGGAACGCGCCATCCGGCGCAGCGAGGTGCTGAGCGAGCAGCTGCAGAGCGCCCTCAACACCCGCGTGGTCCTCGAGCAGGCGAAGGGGGTACTGGCCCGGACCCACGGGATCTCGGTCGACCAGGCCTTCGACCGCATGCGCAGCTACGCCCGCATGCACAACATCAAGCTCACCGAGCTCGCCACGGCGGTCCTGGCCCAGCCCCCTGGGCCGCCGGAGCTGATGAGACGCGGCACCGACCGATGAGCCGGGTCGTGTCGGTGTCCGCCGTCCTGCCCGAGCACCGCTACCCCCAGAGCGAGCTGACCGACTCGTTCGTCGACGTCGTCGGCGCCCAGGACGTCGACGTGGCACTGCTGCGCCGGTTCCATGCGAACGCCGGCGTCGGCCACCGCCACCTCGCGCTGCCGTTGGAGCGCTATGCGACCTTGCGCGACTTCGGTGAGGCCAATGACGAGTTCATCCGGGTCGCGGTCGACCTGGGTGCCCGGGCGGTGGATCAGGCCCTGGCCGAGGCCGGCCTGAGCGCCGAGGACGTCGACCTGATCGCCTCGTGCACCATCACCGGTCTGGCGGTCCCCTCGCTCGAGGCCCGGGTGGCGGCCCGCATCGGGTTGCGCAGTGACGTCAAGCGGCTTCCGCTGGTGGGCCTCGGGTGTGTCGCCGGCGCGGCCGGGATCGCCCGCCTGCACGACTACCTCGTCGGGCATCCGGGTGAGGTCGCCGTCCTGATGGCCGTCGAGCTGTGCAGCCTGACCGTCCAACGCGACGACACTTCCGCGGCCAATCTGGTGGCGAGCGGGCTCTTCGGGGACGGCGCGGCGGCGGCGGTGCTGACCGGTGCCGACCGCCCGAACCCCGGGGTCGAGGTCGTCGCCTCGCGCAGTCGGCTCTACCCCGACACCGAACGGGCCATGGGGTGGGACGTCGGCGCCTCGGGCCTGCGCATCGTGCTGGGCGTCGAGGTGCCCGGCCTGGTCGAGACCCACGTCCGGGACGACGTCGACGCCTTCCTGAAGCAGCACGGGCTGACCCTCGACGACATCGGGTGGTGGGTGGCCCATCCCGGTGGCCCCAAGGTGCTCGAGGCGCTGGCGGCAGCGTTGTGGCTGCCGCGAGAGGCGCTCGGCGTCACCTGGGCGTCCCTCGACCGGATCGGCAACCTGTCCTCGGCGTCCGTGCTCCATGTGCTGGCCGACACCCTGCGCGAGCATCCGCCGGCCCCCGGCAGCCACGGGGTGCTGCTGGCCATGGGTCCGGGCTTCTGCCTCGAGCTGGTGCTGCTGCGGGCGCCGGACGACGACAGCATGCCGGCCGAGCGGTGAGCACCTCGCAGTCGCTCTTCGCCGCACTCGTTGCGCTGGTCGCGCTGGAGCGGCTGGCCGAGCTGGTGGTCTCGAAACGACATGCGCGGTGGGCCTTCGCCCGGGGCGGCACCGAGTACGGCAGTGGGCACTACCCGTTCATGGTGGTGCTGCACGGCGGCCTGCTGGTGGCGTGCGTGGTCGAGGTGGTCGGGCTCGACCGACCCTTCGTCGCCGTCCTCGGTGGCAGCATGCTCGCACTGGTGGCCGCCTCGCAGGCGTTGCGCTGGTGGTGCATCGCGAGCCTGGGCGGGCGCTGGAACACCCGGGTCATCGTCGTCCCGGGCGCGCCGTTGGTCACCACCGGGCCCTACCGGTGGTGGCGCCACCCCAACTACGTCGCCGTCGTCGTCGAAGGGGCTGCCCTGCCTCTGGTCCACTCCGCGTGGCTCACCGCCCTGGGCTTCACGCTGCTGAACGCCGCACTGCTCGCCGTGCGGATCCGGGTCGAGGACGAGGCCCTGTCGGTGGCGCTGCGAGCCCCGCAGCCCTCGTGAGGGTCGATCGGGTGACCCACGACCTGGTGGTCGTCGGCGGCGGCCCGGTGGGTCTGGCCACGGCCCTGTACGCCGTTCGCTGCGGCCTGGACGTCGTGGTGCTCGAACCGCGCTCCGGCGCGGTCGACAAGGCCTGCGGGGAGGGGTTGATGCCGGTGGGGGTGGCGGCCCTGGCCGAGCTCGACGTCCACCCGCAGGGTCGGCCGTTCCTCGGCATCCGCTACCTCGACGGTGCCCGCTCGGCGGACGCTGCCTTCCCGGGCCGGCCCGGCCTGGGAGTCCGTCGCACCACCCTGCACGCGGCGCTGCGCAGCCGGGTGGAGCAGGCGGGTGTCGAGGTGCTCCCCCTGGCCGCCGGGACCCCGACGTCCGGCGTCGACGAGCCCTCGTACGGCGACCGGGCCCGCGGCGCAGGTCACGTGAGCGTGCCGACCACCGCTGCGCGCGGGGCGGCCGGGCCGGTGGTGCGCGGCCGGTACCTGGTGGCCGCCGACGGCCTGCACTCCCCGACCCGGACGGCTCTGGGGCTGGCTGCCGCGGCTCGAGGACCGTTCCCCGGGCAGCGGCGGAACGGACTGCCGCCCCACGAGCTGCGGCCCCACGAGCTGCGGCCCCGTGAGCTGCGCCGCTACGGACAGCGGCGGCACTTCGCGGTGGCCCCGTGGACGGACCGGGTCGAGGTGCACTGGGGTCCGTCGGCCGAGGTCTACGTGACCCCGGTCGCCGACGACCTCGTCGGGGTGGCGGTGCTGAGCGCACGGCGGGCTCCGTTTGCCGAGCAGCTCGCCGACTTCACCGAGCTGCAGGAGAACCTGGGAGCGGCCCTGCCGACCTCGGACGTGCGGGGCGCCGGGCCGTTGCGGCAGCGGACGTCGGCGCGGGTGGCCGGCCGGGTGCTGCTGGTCGGCGACGCGAGCGGGTACGTCGACGCCCTCACCGGCGAGGGGATCTCCCTCGGCCTGGCGCAGGCACGGGCGGCGGTGCAGGCCGTGGCGGCCGACACCCCGCAGGCCTACGAACGCAGCTGGCGACGACTGACCTGGGAGCACACCCTGCTGACCCAGGGCCTGGTGCAGATCACTCGGCCCGCCTGGGGCCGCCGGGCCATCGTGCCGGCGGCCGCTGCGCTGCCGGGGGTCTTCAGCGCCGTCGTCCGGCGGCTCGCCGCCGAACGCTGAGCCGGAGTCGTCCGGCGGCTCGCCGCCGAACGCTGAGCGGCGGACAACAGGTCACATCCGCGGGCCGCCGCGGAGTGATCCCGATGCCCATGGTGATCCCTTTGCTGAGGTCTGCGGGGTCGAACGACCCCATGGCGAGTGGCTCCGGCTCGCGAGAGCCCGGGCCGGCCTACCAGTAGTGCCGCCGGCCGCCGACTGCGCGGCCGGTGCGACCGATCAGGTAGAGGGCGGCGCCCACCAGGAGGAGGACGAGGCCGATCGTCTGCAGGATGGCGATCTTGGCCACCAGACCGATGATCAACAGAACGACACCGAGAGTGAACACGGCGGACTTCCTTTCGGTAGCGGGTTTTCAGGGGCGAGCGGGGACGTGCTGCTAGCCGATGGTGAGGTTGACCCCGAGCAGCACCAAGGGCCAGAGCACGACTGCCAGGACGGCGGACAGCAGCCGGTTGAGGGTGGTGGCGTTGGCCAGGTAGCTGTGTTGAGCCGCCACCAGCACCCCGATCACGAGGTAGACCAGGGGCACGTACCGACGCACGTCAGGCCGTCCTGGGCGGCTGGGGGGCGGAGGGTGCGGCGCTGCCCGGTGCCGCTGCGTCAGCCGTGGGGGTGGCGGCGGTGGCGTCGAAGAGCTCGTTCGTGCGACGGTCGGCCTCGAGGAGGCCGGCGAGCTTGCTGCGGTCCTGCAACAAAGCCTCGTTCTGCTGACGGGCCGTGCGCAGCTCTCGCCGGCTGCCCCGCGAGGCGAGCCGGCGACCGAAGACGCCCATCAGCATGCTCAGGCCCAGCATGGCCGAAACGCCGACGGCGATGCCGAACAGGAACAGCTGACCGGTGGACAGGCCCGTGACCTGGAGGCCGATCACCGAGAACCCGTCCCCCACGGCGTGGTCGGCGCCGGTGTTGGCCGAGACCCCGGCGACACCCAACCCGACGGCCAGGACGAGAACGATCAGACCCAGGACGACGATCATGGCGTGCCTCCACGCGCTCAGGGACGGATCCCGTTGAGCCCCGCGGGGTCTCGGCGAAGGCGATGAGTGCGCGGGCACGATGCTCACCCGACCGCACTGCCGCCGTAGTTCTACGACGTGACTGCCACGGTAGTCGTGTCCTCCTGCGCCGTCAACGACGTAGGCCAAGAGGAAAGTACCTCCTGACCCGAGAGGGACGGCCATGGCCACACGCGCCCGCGGTGACGGCACCGGGACGCCCTCCCGCACTGCCCGGTCCGTCGAGCCCGCAGCGAACACCCTGCCGCTGACCCGGGAGCGCCTGCTCGCGGCCGCGCTGCAGATCGTCGACCGGGACGGCGTGGACGCCCTGTCGATGCGGCGTCTGGGGCAGGCCATGGGTCGAGACCCGATGAGCCTGTACCGGCACGCCGCCAGCAAGGCAGACCTGCTCGACGGACTCGTCGAGCAGGTCCTCGGGCAGCTGGCCGTCGACACCCACGACCCCGACTGGGCCGGCCAGCTGCGGACCGTGGCCCGCGCCTACCGCGACCTGGCGCTGGCCCATCCCCACGTCGTCCCGCTGCTGGTGACCCGACCCCTGGCCACCCCGTTGGCCCTGCGGCCACCAGGCACCCTGCGTCCGCTGGAGGCCACCCTCGAGCTGCTCACCCGGGCCGGGTTCACCCCGGTCGACGCCCTTCACGTCTACCGGTCCTTCTTCGGCTTCCTGCACGGCCACGTGCTCGACGAGCTGCAGGAGGTGGTCGACAACCCCGAGGAGACCGACGACCTGCTGCGCCTGGGTCTGCAGCGGCTGCCCCTGAAGGACTTTCCGCTGCTGCGCAGCCTGGCCCCCGCCCTGGCCGGCTACGACGGCGCGGCCGAGCTCGAGAGCGGTCTCGACATCCTTCTGAGCGGGCTGCGGTCGCGACTGGCGCAGCCGACGACCCACGTGGGCGAGGTGGGGCGGGTGGGGCTTGAACCCACGACCGGAGGATTATGAGTCCCCTGCTCTGACCGGCTGAGCTACCGCCCCGGGCTGCGTGGTCCGCGGCCGCCAGAAGCCTAGCCGCAACGGCTCAAGCCGCCGAGCCCGGTTGCCGACGGGTGACCCACACCCCGAGCACACCAGAGGCGGACTGCGGCGATGACCGACGGCACGGCCGACACCGGCGACACCGGACCCGTCCAGGACGACGGGCGGGGCTTCCGGGCGGGCCACGACCACCCGACCACGGTGATGACGGCCGTCGTCGCTCTCGCCCTGGTCGGGGTGCTGGCCGCGGCGGCCCTGTTCGTCACGATGGCGGTGCTCAGCCCACGCCCCGTTCTCTGACCCCTGCTCTGACCTCGCTCAGGGCCTCGTCGAGGGCACGGACGACGTCGTCCACCCGGTTCTCGCCGAGCACCATCGGCGGCTTGATCTTCAGCACGTTGTGCTCCGGACCGTCGCTGGACAGCAGGACGCCGCGGCGCTTCACCCCCTCGACGACGGCACCGGCAGCCGCTGCGGCCGCCGTCCGGGTCTGCCGGTCGGCGACCAGCTCGACGCCGAGGAACAGGCCGTGGCCGCGCACGTCGCCGACCAGCTCATGCTGCTCGGCCAGGGCCGCCAGGCCGGCCCGCAGCCGGCCCCCGACCAGGGCTGCCCGGGCCTGCAACCGCTCGTCGGCGACGACGTCCAGCACCGCCAGCCCGACCGCGGCCGAGACCGCGTTGCCGCCGAAGGTGTTGAAGTACTCCATGCCGGTCAAGAACGAGTGCGCCACCTGCGGGGTGCAGACCACCGCCCCGAGAGGGTGACCGTTGCCGATCGGCTTGCCCATGGTCACGATGTCGGGCACCACCCCGTGCAGCTCGAACCCCCAGGTGCAGCTGCCCATCCGCCCCAGGCCCACCTGCACCTCGTCGGCGATGCAGACACCGCCGGTGGCTCGCACCCGCTCGAAGGCACCCGCCAGGAAGCCGTCGGCCAGGACCACCTGACCCGCCGTCCCGGGGATCGCCTCGGCGATCAGTCCGGCCACGCCGCGCCCGGTCCTGGCGATGTCGTCCAGCCGGGCGTCCACCTCGGCGAGGTAGGCCGGCACCACCGTGGACGACGGCTGCCCGGGGTCGCTGCGATGGCGACCGCGGTAGGCGTCCGGGATCGGCACCACGTGCGTGGTGGGCGGGCAGGGCCACCCACCCGGTCCGGCGAACTTGTAGGGCGACAGATCGACCAGTGAGGTCAGATTGCCGTGGTAGGCGTGGTCGAGCACCAGCATGTCGCGAGACCCGGTGTGGGCGTAGGCGATCCGTAGCGCCAGGTCGTTCGCCTCGGAGCCCGAGTTCACCAGGAACACCACGCTCAACGGGTCGGGCAGCAACGAGGCCAGCCGCCGGGCGTACTCCACGGCCTGCGGGTACAGGTAGCGGGTGTTGGTCTCGAGCACCGCCTTCTGCGCCGCGGCCGCGGCCACCACCCGGGGGTGCGCGTGGCCCACGTGCGCCACGTTGTTCACCAGGTCGAGCCAGGCCCGGCCCTGGGAGTCGATCAGCTCGGCCCCCCGACCGGCCACGATGTGCAGCGGCTCGGCATAGCTGAGCGACAACGCCGGTGACATCGACGTGGCCCGACGGTGTCGGATCTGCTCGGCCGTCAGCTCGACCCGCGCGGCGATCCCCTCGGGCCGGCCCAGCAACAGGTTGGGGTCCGGACTGATGCTGGCCCAGACCGCCAGGTCGTCGCGGGCCGCGACCCCTGGGACGTCGAGCCCCAGACCCATCAGGTCGGTGAGGACCTGAAGGTGCAGATGCGGCAGCCAGCCACCGTTCTCGTGCCGGCCGCCGATCGTCGCGATCTGCTCCCCCGCGCACACGCGTTGCCCCACGGACAGAGTCGCCAGGCTCTCGCGGCTGAGGTGACCGTAGAGGGTGTAGAAGCTGCCACCTGTTCCTGGGGCATCGGATCCTTCGGGGCCAGATCCTTCGGGGCCAGATCCTTCGGGCAGCGAGTGCTCGAGCACCACGACGGGGCCGTAGTCGAGGGGCTGGTCGTTGTCACCGAAGGCATGCACGACGCCGTCCCATGCCGCCTGTACCGGGGTTCCGGGCGGGGCGAACAGGTCGACCCCCAGGTGCAGGGTCCGCGCCTGCCCACCCTCGACGGACGGGGCGAAGGCCGGGGTGCGGTAGACCTCCCGGTCTTCGCAGTAGCGTCCGATCTCGAGCACCTGCTCGACCTCGAGCACCTGCTCGACCTCGGCGGCGCTGCCGCCGGGAGCAGCGGCACCGTCGCCGTAGGCCTGTGCCCCCATCGGTCCCGACCAGTCGAGCACCCGGGACGGCCCGGCAAGCCACCCGTCACCCAGCACCGGCGCGGCGGTCCTCCTCGCCAGCCCCGCACGGACGGCGCGAGCCCCGGGGTGCGGCTCGTAGCCGACGGCGTCGCGCAGCCGGCAGACCAGCAGCGAGTCGGCCGCGACCGGCAGTGCCTGCAGCAGCCCCTCGATCGCCCGCTTGCTGACCAGCAGGTAGTCGTTGCCGGGGTCCTGGGAGGACTGCCAGGCCGACATCGCCACACTGACTGCTGCCCGGGTGCGCACCAGCTGCGGCAGCAGGGCCAGCTCGGACGGCGTGAGCGGCGCCTGACCGTGGTACCCGAGCACGATCGGCCGTAGCACCGGCCACAACGGCCGACCTTCGAGCGCGGCGTCCGCCAGCCGGTAGGTGGCGGCCACGGCCAGGCCGCAGATCCGGGGTGCCACGCACAGGTCGCCGAAGTCGATCAGGTGCAGCCGGCCGTCGTCACCGATCACGAGGTTGGCCTCGTTGGCGTCGTTGTGGATCAGCTGTTGGGGCAGCACCCCCAGGGCGGGCTCGACGACGTCCCGCGCCCGTTCGAGGATGCCCTGCACCTGGGCCGCCGTCCCCGGGTCGGCGATCCGGGCGACCAGGTCGAGGTTGGCCGAGGCGGTCGCCAGGTTCCACCGCAGCGGGCGCTCCCGGGGGTGCGACAGGTCGGCCAGGGCAGCGTCGACCCGGGCGACAAGGGCGCCCAGCTCCCCCAGCCGACCGCTACCGGTCGGCTCCCCCAGCCGACCGGTGCCGGTCGGTTCCCCAGGCAGCCCCGGCGCGGTCGACCCGTTCGGCGGGCCGGAGTCCGGCGACACCTGGGACCACGTGCGGCCCGGCGTCCAGGTCACGGCGCGCACCACGGCGCCGGCCCCGCCGAGCGACCCGGTCACGGACCCTGTCACGGATCCGGTCACCGACCCGGTCTCGCCGACCGGCGCCACGTCGACGACCAGTTCGCCGGTGCGGGGGCTGACCACGGGGGCCGGAACCAGGGCGGCGACCGCCGGGTCGGCCTGCAGGTGCAGCAGCGCGGCCGTCTCGAGCTCGATGTCGGGACGGTCCTGCGCCGGATGCACCTTGAGGACGACGTCCACCCCGGCCACCTCGGTGCGGCCGTTGTGCGTGCGCTCCCCCGGCAGCCGCCGGCGGCACGGTTCGGCGCCGAACGCGGCGGCGCCGGCGTTCAGGACGGCGTCGGCGGAGTGCGGGTCGGCAGCAGGGGCGGTGACGGGATCCACGGCCCGAGGATGCACTACCTCGTTGATCGGCCGGACATGGGGGGCTCCCGCGGAAGGATTCGAACCTTCAACCTGCCGGTTAACAGCCGGCTGCTCTGCCGTTGAGCTACACGGGATCGGGCGGACAGAACTCTAGCAGCCTCTGCCCTCCCGCCCGCTCATCCGGCGGGTGCGTCCCACCGCCTCGCGAGGCCCGCCACCGGTCATTCCACCGACAGTCAGTGGGCAGCCGGTGAGTGGGCCATGGGTCAGCGGGCCACCCGGTCAGCGGGCCACCCGGTCAGCAGGCCAGGTCCGGCTCCGGCTCGGCAGCCCGTTGCTCGGGCAGGACGTCGAGCACCCGCAGCTCCTCGGCATAGCTCACCGAGGCCCGCTGCAGCACCCCGTCCTCGTTGACGACGTACTGCCCCAACCGCCACAGCGGTGGCGAGTAGGCGTGGATCGAGACGCTACCTGTCGCCAGACCGGTCAGACGGTGGATGTGCTCCGGCCCGAACCAGAAGGTCGTGCCGGCGCCGGCTTCGGTGACCTTCTCGGGGCCGCCGACCCGCAGGTTGTGCTCGATGATCGTGCCGCGGACGACGCTGACCGCCCCCGAGGAGATGTCGTGGTCGTGCCAGCCGGTGTCGTTCTGCGGCGTCCAGCACAGCACCCAGACGTCGACATGGGCGTCCCGCCACAGCGAGGCATAGTGGCGGTGGTCGTCGTCGTAGGCCACGTGGTGCTCCCACAGCCGGGGGTTCGCCGCGACCGCGGCGGCAAGGTCGGCCAACTCGGCAGGTGCCAGATCACGGCCGGGCAGCGGCACCGGCAGCGGCACCGGGGCCGAGACCAGGTCGGACCCGGGACCGGTCGGACCCACCGGCGCCTGGCCGGCGACGGTCGGTTCGGGTGCCGACGGGGTGTGAGTCGACGGAATCTGGTTCATGGCGAACTCCTCTCTCAGGATCGTGCGGTACCACCGGCACGACGGCTTGTCGCGCCGGTCAACAGCCGGGTCGGGTTGGCGACCCGGATGGCATGGTCGGCCGCCGGCCCAAGACCGGGCAGTCGTGCGGTCGCGTACGGACGGTCGCTCCCGAGCACCACGGTGTCGATGCCGAGCACCCTTATGACGGCGTCGAGCGCCTGCGGCCCGTAGGACGACCCGTCGACGAAGGTGAGCGGGTCAATGGCGTCGAGCTGACCGCCCCGCGCCTCCAGCCGCTCGTGGTGCACCGGGGCCAGCCCGGCCGCCGCGGCGAAGCAGATCCGCAGTCGGGGAGCCACCGCGCGCCCGGCCACGGTCCACGCCCACCAGGCGGCGTGCAGCTGACCGACATAGTCGATCACCGGCGTCCACCAGGGTGGCAGGCCTGCGCTCGGTAGGCCCGCCCCTGGCGGGCCGGCGCTGGGAGGGCCCGCCCCTGGCGGGCCGGTGCTCGGTACGCCCCATCCGCCGATCGGTAGCCCAGGGTGGATCAGCACCGGTTTGTCCGCCTGCTCGGCCACCTGCAGCAGCGGAGCCAGTACCTCGACGGCGGCCGGGGTCGACATCGCGGTGGCGGGCAGCTCGAGACCGACGAACGAGCCCTCGAGCAGGGCAGCCACCTCGCCGGGATCCGGGTCGACCAACCGGGCCGACGCCCAGGCCGCGAACCGGTCCGGCAGCTCGGCGACCCCTTCGTGCCAGGCGTCGAGCAATGGGGTCGAGTCCGAGGGATCGAGGTACTCCACGCCCAGGCCCGCCGACAGGGACATCACCGCCAGCGACAGGTCGGGGTCGAGACTCGACCGGGACCGGACGTCGTGGTCGAGGGGGTCGACGTCGAACGGCGCCGAGCCGGGCAGCAGCAGCCTCCAGCCGTCGAGCCTGGGGGGTTCGACCCGGCGACGAAGCTGCTCGACCAGACGCGGCGGCCACAGGTGCTGGTGGACGTCGATTCCGGTCATGGCGTACACCTACCAGACCGCAGGCTACGAGGAGGGCAGTCCGGCGTCCCGACGCAGCTGGTCAGCGGCACCGGCCATGGCAGCCACCAGCTCGGGGCGAGCAGCGTCCGCGGGCCGAGCCGGCACGGCCTGCACGGTCAGGGTGCCGTCAGGATGCTTGCGCAGCGCCACCTGAGCCTTGAGGGTACGACCCTCGGACACCGCCATCACCTCGAGCGAGGTCACCACCGAGGCCCGCACGCGTTCGTGCACCACCTCGGGCAGGAACGAGCTCTCGGGCAGCTCCAGCGGAGTCGTCGTCCGGCTGCCCACCCACCACACGGCCAGGGTGCGGGAGTCCTGGTCCCACGCCACGTGGTCGACCTCGACCCACGGTTTGGCGATCACCCGTCCCCGCGCGCTGAGTACGTGCAGACCCTGGACGGTGGCCACCGCGTAGCCGTTGCCCACCAGCGGCGACCAGGCGAGAACCCGCTCCTTGGCGCCGATCCCGAGCAGCTCGGCCACGTCGTGCGGAAGTGCCGGACGCCGTGAGCCTGGCCACCGCAATGACATGCCATCACCCTATGACGAGGCCGACCGTCAGTCGTACGGGAGCTGTTGCTGGCGGCCGATGGTCTGGCCGAGTCGGCGGGCCTGGGTCTCGGCGTCGAAGAGGGTGTTGCGGCGGGGGGTGCGGCTGGGGTCGATCCATGACGGCGCGACCACGTGGGGTACCCCGGCTGTGATCTGCAGCACCCAGTCGCCGGTGTGGATGAGGGTGTGGTGTCGTCCGCAGACGAGGGCGAGGTTGCCGATGTCGGTGGTTCCGCCGTGGCGCCACCAGATCACGTGGTGGGCCTCGCACGCCGAGGGGGGCATGCCGCAGCCCGGCACGACACAGCCGCGGTCGCGGGCGACGAGTGCGGTCCGTTGGGTGGGGGTGGCCAGGCGTCGGGTGCGGCCGAGGTCCAGGACGGCGCGGTCGGGGCCGAGGACGACGGTCTGCAGGTCGGCGTCGCACAGCAACCGCCCGAGCGTCCCGGCGGTGATCGGGTCCCCGGACTCGCTCTCGTGAGCCAGTCCCGGTGGTCCGGGCGGCCGGTCTCCCGACCGGTCCGGTGGATCTTCCGGTGAGCCCTGCCCCCTCGGGTCGTGTCCTCTCGGGTCCTGACCTCGCGGGTCCTGTCCGCTCGGGTCCTGTCCGCTCGGGTCCTGTCCTCTCGGGTCCTGCCTTCTCGGGTCGTGTCCCTTCGGGTCGTGGTCCGGTGGGTCCTGGCCTCGCGGGTCCTGGCCTGCCGGGTGTGGGTGGTCCCAGGGGTCGTGCCGGCCGGGTGGCCGCAGCGGGAGCCCGTGGTGGTCGAGGGGGCCGGGGGTGGTGCGGCGGGCGGCGGCGGCCTGTTCGGGGGTGGCGGTGATGACCACCTTCACCAGCGGCGCCGCGGGCTGACACCCCGGGCCGCCCTCGGCCACGGACGGGTAGTGGGCCCGCAGGGCCGCCTCACACAGGGCGGTCAGGGCATCGACGTCCCGCATCCCCCGGGACCGGTCGTCGCGGATCGGGAACGCCTGCTGCCCGGGCACCGCCCACCCGCCACCACCACTACTGACACCGTCACCATTGCGGCCGCCACGGCCGCCGTCGCCCCCGTCGCCCCCGTCGCTCGTGCCGTCGTCGCCGTCGTTGTCGCTGCCGGTGGTGTCGGTGGTGGGGTCGGGGTGGTGGGCGGTCAGGGACCGGAAGTGCGCCAACGCCGCGCGCACCACCGCCGCGCTCACCGGGTCGAGCAGGCCCCGGATCGAGGTCATGCCGGTGGAGTCGGTGACCAGGGACAGGGTCCGCCGCTGGTACGCGAGCGGGTCGAAGGAGTCCTGGCCGTCGGGGTCCAACGCCGCCAACAGCTCTTTCGCGATCCGGTCGGTGGTCGAGGGGGAATGCTCCCGCGAGACCCGGGTGAGGAACACGTCGATCTTCACCCGCCCCGACACCCCGAACTCATCGACCCGGTTCGCCAGATGCTCCGGCACCCGGGCCAGGCACCTCACCGCGACATCGACATGAGCCCGCGTCACCAGGCCCGCCGCCAGCGCGGCACCCATCCGCGGCAGACCCACCACCCCCACCCCGGCGCCCACCCCGGCGCCCACCCCGGTGGCCGACCCGGCGCCCGACCCGGCGCCCGCCTCGGTGGCCGACCCGGTGGCCGTCCCGAACGTCCCCCAGGCCCCGCACTCACCCCGGATCTCACTCGCCGCCGCGTAGACCCCATCGGGGTCAGCCACACACCCACCCGCACCCGCATCGTCGTCGTCACAGTCGCCCGGGTCGGTCCCGCAGCTCGGGTCGGCCCCGCCGCTGGTCGGGTGGCTGGCGTGGGTGGGGTCGGTCTCGGCGAGCAGGCCCGGGTCGTAGCCGGACCCGGTCGGGTCGAGCTGGCGGGCGGCGGCGACATCAGCCGCCGCCGCCCCGGCGGAGTAGTTCATCTTCTGCGTCAAGAACGCGAACCCGAACCGCCGCGACACCCCGGGCACCACACCAGGGGTACGGTCGAACTGGGACAACACATGCAGGTACGCCGCCTCCATCGCCGTCCGCGCCACCACCATCGCCGCCAACACCTCACGCTTCTCGGCCAACGACATCGCCGCCAGCGAAGCACCACTCGCCAACGACGTCGCCTGACCGAACAGCTGCAACGCGGTCACCAGATCGGGAACCCCACCACCCCAACCCGAACCATCGGCGCACTCGCCGGGCCCTGGCTGCTGGTCGTGTCCCACACCCACAACCTACAAGCCACCACCGACAGTCTCAGATCAGGCGTAGTCGCCGAAACACGTTACGTGACAATTACTCTGGCGCCGACAACTGACCGCCTGGGGACGAGACCACGACGTCGTCCCGCACCCGACGTGGGATCCACACCCGACTACCGGCTCAGGTGCCGCCGAGCCGGTCGCGCAGGGCGCGGTGGCGGGCCTCGATGGCCAGCAGCTCGGCGAACACCTCGTGGTACCCGGGGTCCGTGACCGCCATCCGCTGCATGCGGCTGCGCGCACTGCCGACCGCCCGACTGGCATCCAGCTCGGCCAGCCGCAGCACCACCGACGTCGCATACGTGCCCACCGCATCGGCCGACGGCACCGGCAACGGCGTCACCGCCAGCTCGGTCACCAGGTCGGACAACGCGAGACCGACCTGCTCCCGAACGGTGCTCACCCACTCCGCCACTGGCATCGCACCGCCCACGGCCATGCCACCGGCAGCCACGATTCCCTGCCGGATCGCCCGGAAGGCCGGCATCTCGAAGGCGGTCTCGGGCAGCTGGTCGGCGTCACCGTCGGCGAGCTCAACGGGCACCTGCAGCATGCACTCCAAGGCCTGCTTCTCGAGCCTGGTGACCGGGTCCCGCGGATCGAGTCGCCCCGAGGTCCGCCCGGACGGCGCCCCGACCCCTCGGTCGCCGCGACCGCTCGAGCCGGCGCCACCGAAGCCACCCGATCCCGAACCTCCCGATCCGGACCCGCTCGCGCCACCCGGTCCTGCGGCACCTTGTCCTGCGGCACCCGGTCCTGCGGCACCCCGGCGGCCGGCACTCGAACCTGTCCCAGGACCCCCCGAGCTGCCGGCGGAGTCACCCTGGCGAGCGGCCCGGCTCACGGCCGAGCGGGCGGTCGACTCGTCGGTGCCCACCCAGCCCGCCAGCAAGCGGGCGTACTCCTGACGCAGCGCGGCGTCCCGGATCCTGGCGACGACCCCTGCCGCCGACCGCAGCCCGGCCACCCGCCCCTCGGCGGTGTCGAGGTCTAGGTTGTCCAGGGTCGAACGGATCACGAACTCGAACAGCGGCGTCCGGGTCGTCAGCAACGCCCGCACCGCCGGCTCTCCGCGGTTGAGCCGCAGCTCGCAGGGGTCCATGCCGTCGGCAGCCACCGCGACATAGGTCTGCGCCACGAACCGCTGGTCCTCGTCGAAGGCCCGCACCGCCGCCTTCTGGCCTGCAGCATCACCGTCGAAGGTGAAGATCACCTGACCGCCGAGCCGGCCGTCCGACCCCAACGTGCGGTCGTCGCCCAGCAGCCGGCGCACGATCCGGACGTGCTCGCCCCCGAAGGCGGTGCCGCAGGTCGCCACCGCGGTCTCGACCCCGGACAGGTGGCAGGCCATGACGTCGGTGTAGCCCTCGACGACCACCACCTGTCGTTCCCGGCCGATCGCCTTCTTCGCCAGGTCGACCCCGTAGAGCACCTGCGACTTCTTGTAGAGCGTGGTCTCGCTGGTGTTGAGGTACTTGGCCTCGATGCGGTCGTCGTCGAACAGCCGCCGGGCGCCGAAGCCCACCACGTCGCCGGCGACGTCCCGGATCGGCCACAGCAGCCGCCCCCGGAACCGGTCGTACGGACCCCGCTGCCCCTGCCCGGCCACCCCTGCGGCGACCAGCTCGTCGTCGGTGAACGCCCGCCCCCGCAGGTGCCGCAGCAGCGCCTCGCCGGACCGGGGGGCGAACCCGACCCCGAAGTGCTCGGCGGCGGCCCGGTCGAACCCGCGATCGGACAGGAACTGCCGCCCCGCGATCGCGTCCGGCGAGGTCGACAGCTGCTCGGCGTAGAACGCTGCCGCCGCCCGGTTGGCCTCGAGCAGCCGCTGTCGTCGTCCCACCTCGTCACGACGAGGCTGGGCGCGCCCGCCGGCGTCGTCCTCGTACTGCAGCGGGTGGCCGATCCGGGCCGCCAGCCGCTCCACGGCCTCGGCGAAGGTGAGGTGGTCGACCTGCTGGACGAAGGAGTAGACGTCGCCGCCCTGGTCGCAGCCGAAGCAGTGCCACAGCCCCACCGGCGGACGGACGTGGAAGGACGGGGTCTTCTCGTCATGGAAGGGGCACAGCCCCTTCATCGAGCCCACCCCGGCGGAGCGCAGCGCGACGTACTCACCGACGACCTCTTCGATCCGGGTGCGCTCCCGGACCAGGTCGACGTCCTCGCGCCGGATCCTCACGCCCGGAGTCTAGGTCGCGGGGACCGTCCGTCCGGCACACTGTCCCCATGCACCCCACCACCGACGCCGGGCCCGTCTGGCTGCTCGACGTCGACGGCGTGCTCAACGCCGCCCAACCCGGCTGGGGCCAGGATCCGCAGCACGGCGACGCCTACGTCGCCGGGATCGCCTACCGGCTGCACTGGGCGCCGGAGCTGATCGCACGGGTGCGCGAGATGCAGCACCGCGGCGTCGAGGTGCGCTGGGCGACCACCTGGGTCGACCACATCGCCCAGGTGGAACGACTGATGTCGTTGCCCGCAGCACCCACCGCCTTCACCGCCGTCGACGTCACGGACCACCCGGCCGGCATCGCCCGCAAGCTGCAGGCCGCCATCGAGGTGGTCGAGAACGAGGGCCGCCCCCTGATCTGGACGGACGACGACGCGGTGCCCGCGCACGGGCCCGAGCGCGAACGACTCGAGGCCGCCGGGGTACCGCTGCTGCTGATGCGGCCCCACTCCCAGCACGGCCTGCAGCCGGCCGACCTGCAGGCCATCGAGGAGTTCCTCGACGAGCACCTGCCCGTCGCCCCGGTCTGAGGCCGTCATGACGGCGTCGGTCTGAGCCTCGTCAGCCGCACAGCTCCCGGTGCCAGGCCACGGCCCGGGCGTCGGTGAGCGAGGCCACCTGGTCGACGGCCACCCGGCGACGGGCCCGGTCGGGGTCGACCGCCACCTGCTCGGCCGCCCGCCAGTCCTCGCCGAACACCGGTTCGAGCACCTCGGGCGCCCGCTTGAGCACCGCCTCGACCAGCTCGGTGAGCAGGTCGCGCTGTCGCTGGTAGAGCGGGCGCCGCTTCTCGGTCGTCATGACGTAGACCGACGCCACGGCCTTCAGGACGGCGATCTCATGGGTCGTCCCGTCCGGCACCACCAGGTCGGCCCCGTAGCGGGTGAGCCGGCCCGGCCCGTGGCGGGCCCGGGTGGCGTCGTGGGCGGCGGCCACGAACCGCCCGATCAGCTGGCTGGTCAGGTCCTTCATCGCAGCCATCGCCCGCCGGCTGCCGTCGAACCCGCCCACCCACACCGGCAGCGCCTGCACCCGGGCGAGCGCCTGCGCCAGGGCGGCGGGGTCGGCGTCCGGCAGGTAGGCCTGCCGGGCACGCTCGACGACCGCCGCGGCCGCCTCGCCACCGGTCAGCCGGCGCGGGTCGAGGTGCCCGCCGACGACGGCGTCCTCGAAGTCGTGCACGCTGTAGGCGACGTCGTCGGCCAGGTCCATCACCTGGGCCTCGAGGCACCGGGCGGTACTGCGGGGGCTGGTCCCCGGCTCCGGCTCACGCAACCAGCCGAACACCGCCAGGTCGTCGTCGTACACCCCGAACTTGGACGGCGACGCCCCGGACGGCGCCCCGCCACGGGGCCACGGGTACTTGGTGCAGGCGTCGAGGCTGGCCCGGGTCAGGTTGAGGCCGACACCGACCCCCCGTCGCAGGTCGAAGATCTTGGGCTCGAGGCGGGTCAGCACCCGCAGCGTCTGGGCGTTGCCCTCGAAGCCCCCGATGTCGTCCGCCCACGCCGCCAGCGCGTCCTCGCCGTTGTGGCCGAACGGCGGGTGACCCAGGTCGTGCGACAGGCAGGCGGTGTCGACGACGTCGGGGTCGCACCCGAGGGTTCCCCCGAGCTCACGGCCGACCTGTGCCACCTCGAGGCTGTGGGTCAGCCGGTTGCGCACGAAGTCGTCCGTGGCCGGGCCCACCACCTGGGTCTTGGCGGCCAACCGGCGCAACGCCGACGAGTGCAGCACCCGGGCCCGGTCCCGGGCGAACGCCCCCCGATGGGGGTTCTTGGGCGGCTCCACCGCCCACCGCCGGACGTCGAAGTCGCCGTACCCCTCAGCCACCGGACACCGACAGCTCGGCGTCGCGGATCGTGGCGGCGTCCAGGTCGTCCAGCTCGCGGCTGTCCAGCCAGCCCTCGGGCAGGCTCACCGCACGGGCCCCGCTGGTGCGGCCACGGGGGCCTTCGGCGACCACCCCGGGGTAGGCCTGGTCGCCGTCCAGCTCGCCGACCAGGTGGTCGAACCGGGCCAGGCTGTCGACCATGGCCAGTGCGGCGCGGGTCTCGTGACCCACGGCGTACCCCTTGAGGTACCACGCGATGTGCTTGCGGATGTCGCGGCAGGCCCGGCCCTCGGCGTCGTCGGACCCGACCGCGTAGTGCTCGACCAGCAGCTCGAGATGGCGCCGCAGCGTGGCCAGCACCTGACCCAGGGTGGGCTGCGCCCGGGCCGGCCGGCCGGCCAGGGCGTGCCCCAGGTCGGCGAACAACCACGGCCGACCCAGGCAGCCGCGACCGACGACGACGCCGTCGCACCCGGTCCGGGTCATCATCGCCACTGCGTCGCTCCCGGTCCAGATGTCGCCGTTGCCCAGCACCGGGATCGTGGTCACGGCCTGCTTCAGCTCGGCGATGGCCGCCCAGTGCGCGGTCCCGGAGTAGTAGTCCACCGCCGTCCGGGCGTGCAGGGCGACGGCGGCCACCCCCTGGTCCTCGGCGATCCGACCGGCCTCGAGGTAGGTGAGGTGGTCGGCGTCGATGCCCTTGCGCATCTTCACCGTGACCGGCACGTCGGCACGCGCCGCGGCCCGAACCGCCTGGCCCACGATCGCGGCGAACAGCCCCGACTTCCACGGCAGCGCCGAGCCCCCGCCCTTGCGGGTCACCTTGGGCACCGGGCAGCCGAAGTTGAGGTCGACGTGGTCGGCCCGGCCCTCGTCGACCAGCATCCGGACGGCGGCGGCCACGGTGCCCGGGTCGACCCCGTACAGCTGCACCGACCGCGGGTGCTCGTCGGCGTCGTGCTGGATCAGCCGCATCGACTCGTCGTTGCGCTCGATCAGCGCCCGCGAGGTGACCATCTCGCTGACGAACACGCCCTCACCGCCGGCCGCGGCCAGCTGCTCCCGGCACAGCCTGCGGTAGGCCTGGTTCGTGATCCCCGCCATCGGTGCCAGCACGACCGGTGTCGCCACCGTGTGCCGCCCGATGCTCAAGGTCATGCCGCCATTGTGACCGGTCGGCGCGCCCGCCCGGCGAGTGGGCCTGCCGACGGCGGGCCCGGCCGGTGAGTGGGCCGCCGGTCGTCGGTCAGTAGGCCTGGGCGAGGGTGCGCGAGAGCCGGAACCCGTGCCTGGTGGTGAGGTTGTAGCAGTCGACCCCGGCCGCGGTGACCGCGCAGGCGTAGTCGCTGCCCTTGACCAGGGTGCCGTAGGCGACCGTGGGCCCACTGCCCATCAGGCTGTCGCTGACGCAGCTGTAGTCGGCGCCGTCGGGGCCGACCACCATGCCCTGGCCCCAGTCGAACTCGCAGCTCGCCGGCTGCGGACTGGGCTTCCAGGTGCGCTGCAGGATGTCGCAGCGCACGCCGTCCGGCTGCACCGTGCACGCGAGGTTGCCGCTGGGCAGCTGGAACACCCCGATGTCACCGGGCGGGGCGATCACCGTGAACGAGGCGGCCGCACCCGTTCCCGAGACGGCCGCCGTCCCTGCGGCGCTCCCCGAGCCACCGGCCCCGGCCAGCGCGCTGGCCAGCGCTCCCCCCAGCGCGCCGCTGCCCGAGCGTGGCGCCCCGCCGACCGGGGAGCCGTCGGCAGCGGCGGCACCGGTCGAGGCCGGTGCGCTGGTGGCACCGCCACCACCGCCGTCCGGCAGCACCACACTCTCGGTGGTGGCGGAGGACCCGCACCCGGCCAGCACCAGCGCGGTCGACATCATCGCCGTCAGGAGCAGCTTCGACCTGTTCGACACCTGCGTCAGCCTGTCAGAAGGTGCTGGTGTAGGCGACCGAGAGCTTGAAGCCGTGCCCGGCAGGGTTGGTGCAGGTGACGGTGGTGGTCACCACCGCGCACACGAACCCGCTGTTGCGGATGATCGTGTTGCGCCCCACCGTCGCCCCCGTGCCCAGCAGGGTGTCGCCGGCGCAGGTGAAGGAGGCCTTCTTGTCGGCGACCTGCATGCCACCGGCCCAGTCGTTCGCACAGGTCGTCGGCTTCTCCGGAGCCGTCCAGGTGTGGGTCTTGATGTCGCACCGCACCCCCGACGGCGCCATGGCGCAGGCGATGTTGTGGTTCGCGGTCTGGAACGCATACGACGTCGGCGCCCGGCTGGTGAGCGTGGGCGAGGGTTCCACCGGGCCCACCGACGCCGACCTGGCCGTGCTCGCGACCGTCACTTTGGGGGCCGCTGACGGGGCCACCCCGCTGGACGACGACGAAGCACTGCCGCCGGAGCAGCCCGAGAGCACTCCGACCGCCGCCGACACCACACCCAGGGCCCAGCCACGTCTGATCACGACGCCATTGTGGGGCCTGAGCGGCTGCGGGGCCCGCCAAGTGACCCCGACGGCGCCCAGGAGCCGTCAGCGCTCCTGCCAGGCTCGCGCCAAAACGTCGGTGAACACGGCCGCCGGCTGGGCCCCGGACACCCCGTACCGCCGGTCCACGACCACGAACGGCACCCCGGTGGCACCGAAGGCGTGGGCCTGGGCCTGGTCGGCCGCGACCTCGTCGCGGTAGGCGTCGCCGTCCAGGACCTGCCGGGCGAGGCGGGCATCGAGGCCGGCCGCCTCGGCCAGCCTCACCAGGGTGTCGGGGTCACTGATGTTCTCGCGCTCGCAGAAGTACCCCTGCAGCAGCCGTTCCTTGACCGTGCCCTGCAACGCCGGGCCACCGACGGCCAGGGCGGCGTGCAGCACCCGGTGGGCGTCGGCGGTGTTGCCACCCCGGGCGTGCTCCAGGTCGTAGTGCAGTCCCTCACCGGCGGCGATCTGCGTGACGTTCGCCAGCATCTGCAGCCCGGCCGCCCGACCCCCGCCGTACTTGGCCCCCAAGTGCTCGGCCAGCTCGACGGGCGGGACGGTGGGGTCGAAGGCGTCGGCGTTCGGGTCGAGCTGGAACGAGCGCCACCGCACCTCGACCTGGTCGCGATGGGCGAAGGTGCCCAGCGCCGCCTCGACCCGGCGCTTGCCGATGTAGCACCACGGGCACACGACGTCCGACCAGATCTCGATCTGGACGACGCCCGGGGTCACGGGCTCGGCACTGGTCACGACCGGGGCAACCGCCTTGGCGGGCCACCGATTCCCGCGATACTGGCCCCATGCTGCAACGCGCCGACCAGGCGCCGCCCCCGCGCACGCTGCTCGACATCTTCCGGCAGAGCGTGGCCGAGCACGGCGACCGGGCGGCCCTCGACAACGGCGCGTCCGTGCTGACGTACACCGAGTTCGCCGAGCAGGCCGAGCAGGTGGCCGACGAGCTGGGCGCCGTGGGGGTCGGGGTCGGCGACAAGGTCGGCATCCGGATCGCCTCGGGCACGACCGAGCTCTACGTCGCGATCATGGGGACCCTGCTGGCGGGGGCCGCCTACGTGCCGGTCGACGCCGACGACCCCGACGAACGGGCCCGCACCGTCTTCGCCGAGGCCGGGCCCCGTGGGGTCGCCGCCGTCATCGGCAACGACCTGGCGGTCACCGTCCGCCGGCCGGACGCCGCCCCGGTCACCCCCGACCCCGGCCTGCACGACGACGCCTGGGTGATCTTCACCTCGGGCTCCACCGGCAAGCCCAAGGGTGTCGCCGTGACCCACCGCAGCGCCGCTGCCTTCGTCGACGCCGAAGCGCGGATCTTCTTGCAGGACAACCCGATCGGCCCGGACGACCGCGTGATGGCCGGCCTGTCGGTCGCCTTCGACGCCTCCTGCGAGGAGATGTGGCTGGCCTGGCGTCACGGCGCCTGCCTGGTGCCGGCGCCGCGGTCGCTGGTGCGCAGCGGCATGGACCTGGGGCCGTGGTTGACCGCCAACGACGTCACCGTGGTCTCGACGGTGCCGACCCTGGTCGCGCTGTGGCCGACCGAGGCGCTGGCCGACGTCCGGCTGGTGATCCTGGGCGGTGAGGCCTGCCCGCCCGAGCTGGCCGCGCGGCTGGCCACCCCGGGGCGCGAGGTCTGGAACACCTACGGCCCGACCGAGGCCACGGTGGTGGCCTGCGCGGCCCGGCTGTCCGGCGAGCCCCCGGTGCGGATCGGGCTGCCTCTGGACGGCTGGGACCTGGCCGTCGTGGACGCGGACGGCGCACACGTCGCGCCCGGCGAGATCGGCGAGCTCGTGATCGGCGGGGTCGGCCTGGCCCGCTACCTCGACCCGGCCAAGGACGGCGAGAAGTACGCCCCGATGCCGACTCTGGGGTGGCAGCGGGCCTACCGCAGCGGCGACCTGGTGCGCTACGACGAGGCCGGCCTGCTGTTCGTGGGCCGCGCCGACGACCAGGTCAAGGTGGGCGGGCGGCGGATCGAGCTGGGCGAGATCGACAGCGCCTTGCTCGCTCTGCCCGGGGTGAGCGCAGCTGCGGCAGCGGTACGACGCACCGGGTCGGGCAACGCGATCCTGGTCGGCTACCTCACCCTCGACCCGGGCGCCGCCGTGCCGTTCGACGCCGCCGCCTCGAGCCGCACGCTGCGCCGGGACCTGCCGGCGGCCCTGGTGCCGCGGCTCCTCGTCGTCCCCGACCTGCCGACCCGCACCTCGGGCAAGATCGACCGGGACGCTCTGCCCTGGCCGCCCCCCGGCGGTGGCGACGAGGGGCCCCCGCTCGAGCTGGCGGCCACCCAGGCCCGGGTGCGCGACCTGTGGGCCGAAGTGCTGGGCGCCAGGGTGACCAGCACCGCCGACGACTTCTTCGACCTGGGCGGCGGCAGCCTGACTGCGGCGCAGATGGTCTCGCGACTGCGCAGCACCCATCCCGAGATCACCGTGGCCGACATCTACGACAACCCGACGTTGGCCGCGATCGCCCGCCACCTCGACGACATGGCGGCCCCGACCGGGCGACTCAACGCCGACGTCCCGCCGCTACGGCTGAAGACGCAGGTGGGGCAGGTGGTCGCCACGGTGCCGCTGCGCAGCCTGGCCGGCCTGCGCTGGGTCACCTGGGTGGCCGCGGGCAGCACACTGGCCCACACCCTCGGTCTGGCGTGGGCCCCGACCGCGCCCTGGTGGCTGATCGGACTGGGCTGGGTGGCACTGCTGCTGCCACCGGGCCGGATCGCCCTGGCCGCTCTCGGGGCCCGGGTCGTGCTGCGCGGCATCGGCCCGGGGTCCTACCCGCGCGGCGGCAAGATCCACCTGCGGATCTGGCTGGCGGAGCGGCTCGTCGACGAGCTGGGCGCGGCCAACATCTCGGGCGCCCTGCTGATGCGCTGGTACGCCCGGCTACTGGGCGCCACCGTCGGCCGGGACGTCGACCTGCACACGGTCCCGCCGGTCACCGGGCTGCTGCACCTCGGCGAGGCCTGTGCCGTCGAGCCCGAGGTCGACCTGGCCGGCTACTGGGTCGACGGCAGCCGGCTGCGGGTCGGCGCCGTCCACGTCGGGGCCGGGGCCCGGCTGGGGGCCCGCACCACCTTGGCCCCCGGGGCCCATGTCGGGGCCGGGGCCGAGGTCGCTCCCGGCTCGGCCGTGTTCGGGGTCGTGCCGGACGGCGAGTACTGGTCGGGTGCGCCGGCACAGCGCATCGGCCGGGCGCGAGGCCCGTTCCACGACTCCCCCGCCGACAACCGACCCCGCTGGCTGACCGCCTACGCCACCACCTCGCTGGTGATTGCCCTGCTGCCGGTGGCGTCGGTGGCGAGCGGTCTGGCGGTGGCCTGGCGGGCGCTGCGCCACAGCACGGACCTCGGCGACGGGCTACGGACGGCGGCCCTGTGGGCGACCCCGTCGTCCCTGGTCGCCGCGCTCACCCTGACCGCCGGGGTCTGGCTGCTGACCCGGCTGCTGGGGGTGGGCCTTCGGCCCGGGGTCCACCCGGTGCAGGGCCGGGTGGCCTGGCAGGCCTGGTCGACGATGCGGCTGCTCGACGAGGCCCGCACCTGGCTGTTCCCGCTCTACTCGAGCACGCTGACCCCGGCCTGGCTGCGGGCGCTGGGGGCCCGGATCGGGCCGGACGTCGAGGCCTCGACCGTGCTCATGATCCCCAAGCTGACCACGGTCGCCGAGGGTGCGTTCCTGGCCGACGACACCCTGATCGGCGGCTACGAGCTGGGCGGCGGCTGGCTGCGGGTCGAGCCGGTCAAGGTGGGCAAGCACGCCTTCGTCGGCAACTCGGGGATGGCCGCCCCCGGTCGCAAGGTGCCCAAGCGCGGTCTGGTGGCCGTGCTCTCGGCCGCACCGCACCGCGCGGCCGCCAAGGCCGGCACCTCCTGGCTCGGCAGTCCCCCGGCCCTGCTGCGCCGCACCGCGGCCCGCACCGACTCCACCCGCACCTACCACCCGCCGCGCCGGATGCGGGTGGCCCGGGCTGCCGTCGAGGCCTGCCGGGTGCTGCCGCTGGTGCTGCACGTGCTGCTGGTGACTGCCGTGGTCGCCGTCCTGCTGGCGCTGGTGGAGCGCGGCGGCCGGTTCGGCTGGACGCTGCCGGCACTGGCTGCGGGCGTCGTCCTGATGGCGGCCGGCGCCGTCGCGGCGCTGCTGGCGACCGCCGCCAAGTGGCTGCTGGTGGGGCGGGTCGCCCGCCACGACCACCCCTTGTGGAGCAGCTTCGTCTGGCGCAACGAGCTGGCCGACACCTTCGTCGAGGTACTGGCCGCCCCCTGGTTCGCCCGCGCCGCCAGTGGCACGCCGGTGCTGAACCTCTGGCTGCGCACGATGGGGGCCCGCATCGGCCGCGGGGTGTGGTGCGAGACCTACTGGCTGCCCGAGCCCGACCTGATCGACCTGCGGGACGGCGCCACCGTCAACCGGGGCTGCGTCGTGCAGACCCACCTGTTCCACGACCGGGTACTGAGCATGGACACCGTGACGTTGCGCGCCGGCTCGACCCTGGGCCCCAACGGGGTGATCCTGCCGGCGGCCGTGATCGGGCGGCACGCCACGGTCGGGCCGGTGTCCTTGGTGATGCGCGGCGAGTCGGTGCCGGACAAGACCCGCTGGATCGGCAACCCGATCGGCCCGTGGACGGTCAGCGACCCACCGGCCCGGTGAGCCCCTCGGAACGGAGCCCGGGCGGCGGGCGGCGGGCGGGTCGGATAGCGTCGTGCCCGCCATGGGAACCGACGTCGCCGCGTTGCTGAGCACCGCCACCGAGCTGCGCTCGGCCCTGGCGGCGCTGCGCCTCGACCCGGCCCTGCCCGAGGGGCGCTCGGCCGGCAAGGACGCCGCCGCGATGGTCCGCGAGCTGGACGACCACGTGCTGCCACGCCTGGGCAACCTCGAGGCCCCGGCCCTGGTCGTGATCGGCGGCTCGACCGGCTCGGGCAAGTCGCTGCTGACGAACAGCGTGCTGGGCGCCGACGTGTCTCGGCCGGGCTACCTGCGGCCCACCACGATGGCGCCGGTCCTGGTGCACGACCCGGGCGCCGCCGCCTGGTTCCAGGCGGGGCACGTGCTGCCGGGCCTGGCCCGGGTGCTGCAGGGCGAGGCCAGCGGCCACCGCGAGGTCAAGCTCGTCGCCAGCAGCGCGGTCCCGGACGGCGTGGCGCTGCTCGACAGCCCCGACATCGACTCGGTCTCGGTCGAGAACCGGGCCCTGGCCGCCGACCTGCTGGCCGCGGCCGACCTGTGGATCTTCGTGACCACCGCGGCCCGCTACGCCGACGCCGTCCCGTGGGACTTCCTGGCGGCGGCGCGGCGCCGGGGCACCCCCCTGCTCGTGGTGCTGAACCGGGTTCCGCCCGAGGGGGCGACGGTCCTGGCCGACCACCTCGGCGAGATGCTGGGCGAGCAGGGTCTGGCCGACACGCCGGTCGTGACCGTCGCCGAGCAGGGACTCCTCGACGGCCGGCTGCCCGCCGCCGCGGTCGCCCCGCTGCGGCAGTGGCTCGAGCGGCTGGGCACCGACCAGGAGGCCCGGGCGGCCGCGATCCGGCGGTCGCTGCAGGGCTCGCTGACCGACCTCGCCCGCCGCGCCGCCCTCCTGGCCGACGTCGTGGCGCAGCAGGTCGAGGTGACCGACAACCTGCTCGCCGACGTCGAGGCCGCCTACGCCGAGGCGCTCGGCCAGGTGCACCGCGACATCGAGGCGGGTGAGCTGCTGCGCGGCGAGGTGCTCTCGCGCTGGGAGGAGCTGCTGGGCACCGGCGAGCTGTTCCGGCAGCTGCGCACCGGGCTGGGGCGGTTGCGCGACCAGGTGACCGGGGTGCTGACCGGCCGGCGACGCACCCATGCCGAGTTCACCGACGCCGTCGAGCACGTCGTCCAGACCGTGATCCGCACCCGCGGCGACGCCGCGGCCGACGAGGTCGTCACCCGGTGGCGGGCCCGGCCCGGCGGGGACCACCTGGTCACCGCCGACACCGGCGGGCAGCTCGCCCGCTCCTCCGCCGAGCTCGACGCCCGCGCGGCGGCCGCCGTCCGGGACTGGCAGGGCGAGCTGCTCGACCTGGTGCGCGACGTCGGCGGCGACCGCCGCTCCACCGCCCGCATCGTCTCCCTCGGCGTCAACGGGGTGGCGGCCGTGGTGATGATGGTGGTGTTCGCCCAGACCGGCGGCGTCACCGGCGCCGAGGTCGCGGTGGCCGGCGGGGCCAGCGCGCTGGGCCACACCCTGCTCGAGGCCCTGCTGGGCGACCAGGCGATCCGCAGCCTGGCGCAGCAGGCCCGTGCCTCGCTCGAGAGGCACGTCGCCGCCGTCTACGACGCCGAGGCGGCCCGCTACCGGACCGCGGTCGGCGGCTTGGGCATCGACGCCGCCGCTCCGGCCCACCTGCGGTCCCTGGCCACCGCGGTGACCCGGGACGTCGTGCCCGAGACCGTCGTGCCCGAGACCGTCGTCGGCGGTGAGAGGTGACCCTACCTGCGACCACCGCGCCGAACGCCCAGGTCGACCAGCTGCGCAGCCGGCTCGACGCCCTGCGCGACATCGCCGTCCTGGGCCAGGGGCGCCTCGACGAGGCGGTCCTGGCCCGCATCCGCAGCACCACCGACACCGCCGCCCAGCGGCTGGGCCACGGCACCAGCCACACCGTCGTCGCCCTCGCGGGGGCCACCGGCAGCGGCAAGTCGTCGTTGTTCAACGCCGTCACCGGCACCGAGTGGGCCACCACCGGCATCCGCCGGCCGACCACCTCGGCGCCGCTGGCGGCGGTCTACGGCGACGACGCCGACCAGCTGCTCGACTGGCTGCAGATCCCCAACCGGCAGCGTCACGAACCGGGCGAGCTCGCCGGGCTCGTGCTGCTCGACCTGCCCGACCACGACTCCACCGCCGTGGCGCACCGCGCCGAGGTCGACCGACTGGTGAGGGTGGTCGACGTGTTCGCCTGGGTGGTCGACCCGCAGAAGTACGCCGACGCCGCGCTGCACGAGGGGTACCTGCGCACGTTCAGCGGGCACGGCGCGGTGACCATGGTGCTGCTCAACCAGGTCGACCGGCTGGACGAGGAGGCCCGGGCCGGCACCGTCACCCACCTGGGGCGGCTGCTGTCGGACGACGGGCTGACCGCCGTCCGGGTACTGCCGGTCTCGGCCACCACCGGCGAGGGCGTCGAGGCGCTGCGTCGCGAGCTGACGGCCCGGGTCGCCGAGCGGCGGGCCGTCGTCACCCGCATCGATGCCGACCTCGACTGGCTCGCCACCGACCTGACGACCTCCCTGGCCGGTCTGACCGACCGGTCGGTGACCGCGGAGGTTCGCGCGCGCCTGGTGGCCACAGCCACCGAGGCCGCCGGCGGCGGCGCCGTCGCTGCCGCGGTCGAGGCCGGCTACCGCCACCGGGCCGCGCTCGCGGTGGGATGGCCGCTGCTGCGCTGGGTGCGCCGGGCCAAGCCCGACCCGCTGTCCCGGCTGGGGCTGGGATCGCGCCGCACCGTGAGCCCAGCGAGCGTGGGGGGTGCGACCGCGGGGGGTGCGGCTACGGGGGGAGCTGCTGCGGGAGGTACGGCCGGGGCCGGCGTGGTGCCGGCGGTACGACGGACCGCGATCGCGGCGAACCCGCTCGCACTCGCCCAGCTCGACGAGGCGCTGCGACATCTGGCCCAGCAGGCCGGCAGCGGCCTGCCCGAGGCCGCCCGCCGATCCGTCGAGCAGGCGGTGCTGGCCACCCGCGGCGGGCTGCCCGACGCCCTGGACGCCGCTGCCGGGCGGACCGACCTGCACGTCGACCCGCCCCGGTGGTGGCGGCTGCTCGGCGGCCTGCAGTGGCTCACCTCGGCGGCGCTGCTGGTCGGGGTGGCCTGGCTGCTGGCGCTCTGGGGCCTGGCGTGGTTGCGGATCCCCGAACCGCCGACCCCGTACTGGCACGAGTTCCCGCTGCCCAGCCTGTTGACCGTCGGCGGCGCCCTGGTCGGGCTGCTGGTCGCCACGGCCGGACGGCGGCTCGCCGCGGTGGGCGGCCGGCGCCGGGCCCGTCGGGCCCGGCAGTCGCTGGCGGCCCAGGTGGCCACGGTGGTCGACCACGAGGTCGTCGGGCCGGTCGACACCGAGCTGGCCCGGCTGGGCGAGCTGCGTCGCGCCCTCGAGCTGCTGTGACCCCGAACGGCGCGAAGGGGAACGGCGCGCCCGGGACCGAGTACGTGATCGGGCACGGTGACCATCGCTACCGGGTGCAGCACTACGACCTCGACCTCGTCTACAAGGTCGCCACCAACCATCTCGCCGGCACCGCGACCCTGTCGGTGGTGGCGCTCACCGAGCTGCGCGAGCTGTCGCTCGACCTGGCGGGGCTGCACGTGTCCCGGCTGCGGGTCGACGGCCGGCCACCGGCCCGGTACGCCCACCGGGGGCACCGCCTCGACGTGCGGCTCGCCGCGGTCGCCACGGCCGGCGCCGCGCTCACCGTTCAGGTCACCTATGCCGGCAAACCCCGTCCGGTGCACGGGGTGCACGGCGGCGCCGGGTGGGAGGAGCTGTCGGACGGCGTCCTCGTCGGCTCGCAGCCGCACGGGGCCCCGTCGTGGTTCCCCTGCAACGACCGCCCGTCCGACAAGGCGTCCTACCGGGTGAGCCTGGCCGCCCCGAGCGGCTACCACGTCGCGGGCAACGGCGCCTTGACCGCCCGCAGCACCAGGGGCGGCCAGACCACCTGGGTGTACGAGCAGGCCGAGCCGATGGCGTCCTACCTGGCCAGCGTGCAGATCGGCCGCTACGTCGTCACCGACGTCTCGACGGGCGCCGCCCGGCCCGACGGCAGCGCCGTCCCGGTCGAGATCGTGCACCCACCACACGTGAAGGTCGGCGCAGGAACGGCTTTCGCCCGGCAGGGCCGGATGTTGGCGACGTTCGCGCAGCTGTTCGGGCCCTACCCGTTCGACAACTACCGGGTGGTGGTCACCGACGACCCGCTCGAGATCCCGCTCGAGGCGCAGGGGCTGTCGAGCTTCGGTGCCAACCACGCTGCGGCCGGATGGGAGAACGAGCGCCTGGTCGCGCACGAGCTGTCGCACCAGTGGTTCGGCAACAGCCTGACCGTCGCCCACTGGCGCGACATCTGGCTGCACGAGGGCTTCGCCTGCTACAGCGAGTGGCTCTGGTCGCAGGCGAGCGGCGGATCGAGCGCGGACTCCCGCGCCCGCACCCACCACGCTCGCCTGGCCGCCCTGCCGCAGGACCTGGTGGTCGGCGACCCCGGGCCGCGGCTGATGTTCGACGACCGCGTCTACAAGCGCGGCGCCCTCACCCTGCACGCCCTGCGGACCGTGGTCGGCGACGAGGCCTTCTTCCCGCTGCTGCGGGCCTGGACGACGGAGCACGCCTACGGGCTGGTGACCACCACGGCGTTCTGGGCGCACGCCCAGGCCTTCTCGGCCACCCCGCTGGTCGACCTGGCCGAGAAGTGGCTGTTCACGAGGCGTCTGCCCAAGCTGCCCGGCTGAGGCCGCGCGCCAGCCGGCGTCACAGTCGCACCAGGGTGAGCGACACGGCATCGGCGGCGAGCACCGCGACCGCGCCCTGGTGGTCCGGGCCTGCGTCGAGGTCGGCCGACCAGAACCCTCGACCCGCGTCGGCAGGGCTCACCGACAGGTCCCGCGGATCGGTCCGCAGGCCTGAGCCGAGGGCTTTGAGCGCGGCCTCCTTGCGCACCCAGATCCGGGTGTTCTGCACTGCCGTCCGGGCCGGCTCGCCCGGCCGCAACCGCTCACTGCCATGCAGGACGACGTCGTCGAACCCGTCGAAGGCGGCCGCCCCGGCGGTCTCGACGTCGACCCCGACCGGCCCGGCCTCGCTCAGGGCGACCGCGACCAGACCGGTGGTCCGGCTCAGGCTCACCTGCAGGTCGCCCGCCGGAGCCAGCACCAGCGGCCGGCCGTGGTCGTCGCCACCGCAGTGCCGGCACCGGTGCCCCAGGACGACGTCCGTCACAGCACACCCCACCCACTGCGCCACCTCACGGCGCAGCAGGTCGTGGGCCGGTCCCGGGCCCAGCACCACCCGGACGGCGGGCGGCGTCAGCAGCCCAGCAGCCGGGCCGACAGGTACCCCGCCACCTGGTCGAGGGCGACCCGCTCCTGCGCCATGGTGTCGCGCTCGCGGATCGTCACCGCCTGGTCGTTCGAGGGTGTCGAAGTCGACCGTGATGCAGAACGGCGTGCCGATCTCGTCCTGGCGCCGGTAGCGCCGTCCGATCGCCTGGCGTCGTCGAAGTCGACGTTCCAGTACTGCCGCAGCTCAGCGGCGAGGTCGCGCGCCTTCGGCGAGAGCTCCTCGTTGCGCGACAGCGGCAGGACGGCGACCTTGACCGGCGCGAGCCGCGGGTCGAGCCGCAGCACGGTCCGCTTGTCGACCCCGCCCTTGGTGTTGGGCGCCTCGTCCTCGTCGTAGGCGTCGACCAGGAACGCCATCATCGCGCGGGTCAGGCCGAAGGCCGGCTCGATGACGTAGGGCACCCAGCGCTCGCCGCTGGCCTGGTCGAAGTACGAAAGGTCGCGCCCGGACGCCTCGCTGTGGGCCTTGAGGTCGAAGTCGGTGCGGTTGGCGATGCCCTCGAGCTCGCCCCACTCGCTGCCGCTGAAGCCGAACCGGTACTCGACGTCGATGGTGCGCTTGGAGTAGTGCGCCAGCTTCTCCTTCGGGTGCTCGAAGTGGCGCAGGTTGTCGCGGCTGATGCCCAGGTCGGTGTACCAGTCGCAGCGCGGCTGGTCGATCCAGTACTGGTGCCAGTTCTCGTCGGTGCCGGGCTCGACGAAGAACTCCATCTCCATCTGCTCGAACTCGCGGGTGCGGAAGATGAAGTTGCCCGGCGTGATCTCGTTGCGGAACGACTTGCCGACCTGGCCGATGCCGAACGGCGGCTTCTTGCGGGCGACGCCTCGACGTTCGTGAAGTTGACGAAGATGCCCTGGGCGGTCTCGGGGCGCAGGTAGTGCAGGCCCGACTCGTCGTCGACGGCGCCGAGGTAGGTCTTCATCAGCCCGAGAACGTCTTGGGCTCGGTCCACGCGCCCTTGGTGCCGCAGTTGGGGCACGGCACGTCGGCCAGGCCGTTCTCGGCGGGCCGGCCCTTGCGCGCCTCGAAGTCCTCGTCGAGGTGGTCGGCGCGGAAGCGGCGGTGGCAGGACTGGCACTCCACGAGCGGGTCGGTGAAGGTCGCGACGTGACCGGAGGCCTCCCACACCGGGCGGGGCAGGATCACCGAGGAGTCCAGGCCGACCATGTCGTCGCGGCCGCGGACGATGGTCTGCCACCACTGGCGCTCGGATGTTCTCCTTCAGCTCGACGCCGAGGGGGCCGTAGTCCCACGCCGAGCGGGTGCCGCCGTAGATCTCGCCGCACGGGAAGACGAACCCGCGGCGCTTGCAGAGGTTGACCACGGCTTCGAGACGGGACTCGGACGGCTTGCCAGCCACGTGTGACTCCAGGTGAGCATGCGGCACCCCTGGCTGGGGTGATCGGAGCGTCCCAGGCTACCGGTCGGGCACCCCTGGGGCCGTCGCGTCAGCGCTCGGGCCCGGCCCAGCCGGCGTCGGGGGCCCGGATCGGGGCGGGCTCGGTGAAGCCCGCAGTCGGCGACCACTGCAGCAGCGGCTCGAACGCGCTGGGCTCGTCGATCGCGCGGTACATCAGCGGGACGGCGACCAGCTTGACGTCGTAGTTCGACAGCGCCCGGCGGTAGGCACCCACCGACTGCCACGTCGTGGTCAGGGTCCACAGCGTGGGCTCGTCGACGGCGCGGCCCAGCGTGGCGCTGAGGCAGCCCACCCGCTCGGTCAGCACGCGTAGCGCCGCCGTGGCATCGACCCGGAACGACGGCTCGTCGTCCGGCGCCACCTGGTAGCGCGTGATCACCAGCACCCCCGCAGCCTAGTCACCGCGGCATCCGTCCCCTTCTCCGACGGTCGAGAATGGTTCTCATTCTTGCTAGGGTCGGTCCGTGCCCGTCCTCGTCGCCGCCATCACCGTGCTCTCGACCGCCCTCGGAGGGCTGTTCGCACTGCGGCACCGCGACCGACTGCACCTGATCATGGGGTTCACCGCCGGCGTCCTGCTCGGCCTGGTGGCCTTCGACCTGCTGCCCGAGGTCTACCGCCTCAGCAGCGGTACCACGCTGTTGGGACTGCCGGCAGCCGCAGTGACCTTCGTGGCCGGGTTCGCCCTGCTGCACCTGGTCGAGCGTGCGGTCGGCCTGCACGAGGGGCACGGCGCCGAGTACGGCGAGCACCACCACCGCCCCGTCATGGGACTGGCGGCCGCCACCACCCTGGTCATCCACTCCTTCGTCGACGGCCTCGGCATCGGGCTCGCCTTCCAGGGCGGGACGGCGCTCGGCTGGGCGGTGGCGATCGCAGTGATCGCCCACGACTTCTCGGACGGCCTCAACACCGTCACCCTGATGCTGCGCCACGGCAACAGCACCAAGCGGGCCCGGGTGATGCTGGCCCTGGACGCCGCCGCTCCCCTGCTCGGCGCCGCCTCGACCCTGCTGTTCCAGATCCCCGAGCAGGCCCTCGGCCTCTATCTCGCCTTCTTTGCGGGGTTCCTGCTCTACCTGGCGACCGGCGACATCCTGCCCGAGGCCCACGCCCACCACCCGACCCGGCTCACCATGCTCACCACCGGCGCCGGCCTGACCTTCATCGGCCTCGTGGTGGCGCTGTCGTGAGCGGGCTCACGGCCGGGGCACTGTCGTGAGCGGGCTCACGGCCGGGGCACTGTCGTGAGCGGGCTCACGGCCGGGGCACTGTCGTGAGCGGGCTCACGGCCGGGGCACTGTCGTGACCAGGCGGGACGACGTGGTCACCGCCCTGCGCGAGGCCGAGGGCTTCGTCAGCGCACAGGCCCTGCATGCCCGGATCTGTGCCACCGGAACGAGGATCGGCCTGGCCACCGTCTACCGAACGCTGTCGTCCCTGGCCGAGGCCGGCGAGGTCGACACCGTTCGAGGCGCGGACGGCGAGGTCACCTACCGAGCGTGCGACACCACCGAGCACCACCACCACCTCACGTGCCGCCAGTGCGGCCACACCGTCGAGCTGAACGCCGAGACGGTCGAGGCCTGGGCGTCGGCCGTCGCCGACGAGTACGGCTTCACCGCCGTCGACCACACCGTCGAGATCACCGGCCGATGCTTTCGATGTACCAGGAGCGCCCCCGAAACGGACTGTTGAAGGCAGCTCGTCGACTTCTCACCAATGGGACAGATCGCGAGCGAACCTACGAAATTTCTACAGCGAACCTACGGACGATCAAGAGCGAATCTACGACGATTGCCCAGCGAACCTACGAGGCACCTCCCGCCCAGCACTCGTCCCAGTTGTTCGGACTACCGGTCGCCGCTCTGTGGCAATGACACTGACCGCGCGTTCCTCAGGCGTCCGTGTCGCCGGCGGGACCAGGGCCGGCGGCGTCGACGGCGCCACCGTAGCGCCGGTCCCGTGAGGCGTACTGCTCGACGGCCCGCCACAGGGTGCGACGGTCGACGTCCGGCCAGAGCACGTCCATGAAGACCAGCTCGGCGTAGGCAGCCTGCCAGAGCATGAAGTTCGAGGTGCGCTGCTCGCCCGAGGTGCGCAGGAACATGTCGACGTCCGGCAGGTCGGGCTCGTCGAGGAAGCGTGCCACGGTGCGCTCGTCGACCCGCTCGGGGTCGAGCCGCCCGGCGACGGCCTCGCGGGCGATCGCCCTTGCGGCGTCGGCGATCTCGGCCCGGCCGCCGTAGTTGACGCACATCGTCAACGTCAGCACGTCGTTGTGTCGGGTCAGCTGCTCGGCGGCCTCGAGCTCGGTGACGACGCTGCGCCACAGCCGCGGCCGGCGCCCGGCCCAGCGCACCCGCACCCCCCAGGCGTGCATCTGGTCCCGCCGGCGCCGGATGACGTCGCGGTTGAACCCCATCAGGAAGCGCACCTCGTCGGGCGAGCGCTCGCCAGTTCTCGGTCGAGAACGCGTACGCCGAGATGTGGGTGACCCCGATCTCGATCGCCCCGGCGACGACGTCGAGCAGCGACGCCTCGCCGGCCTCGTGCCCCTTGGTGCGCGGCAGTCCCCGCTCGTTGGCCCAGCGACCGTTGCCGTCCATCACGATCGCGACGTGCTTGGGCACCAGCTCGAGCGGCACCGCCGGTGGGCGGGCACCGGACGGGTGCGGCGGGGGCGGTTCCGGCGCCTGTCGGGTCGAGGCCACCGAGCGGGACGACGACCAACGACTCATGCGCGGCGCTCCACCGACCGGCGCGCTCACGCGCGCTCCACCAACCGGAACGAGCGCATCTGGCGCTCGATGTGCCACTGCAGGTAGGCCGCGACCAGGCCGCTGCCCTCGCGCCGGCGGGCCGGCTCGCTGGCGTCGGCCACCCCCCAGTCCCCCGTCAGCAGGGCCGCGAGCAGCTCGAGGGTTGCCGGGTTCGGCGCCACCGCCCCGGCCGGCCGACACGGCGGGCACACCGCCCCGCCGGCGACGATCGCGAACCCGCGGTGCGGCCCAGCAGCGCCGCACCGGGCGCAGTCCACGAAGGACGGCGCCCAGCCGGCGATCGACAGGGCCCGCAGCAGGAACGCGTCGAGCACCATCGCCGGGTCGTGCTCACGGGCGGCGAGCGAACGCATGGCGCCCACCAGCAGCAGGTACAGCTGCAGCGCCGGCTCCTTCTCGGTCTCGGTCAGCCGCTCGGCCGTCTCGAGCATCGCCGTCCCCGCCGTGTACGACGGGTAGTCGGTCGCGATCGACTGCCCGTACGGGGCCAGCGTCTCGGCCTGGTTGACGATGTCGAGCGAGCGCCCCTCGTAGAACTGCACGTCGACGAGCATGAACGGCTCGACCCTGGCCCCGAGCCGGGACGTCGTCTTGCGCACGCCCTTGGCGACCGCCCGCACCCGCCCGTGCTCGCGGGTCAGGAACGTGATGATGCGGTCGGCCTCGCCCAGCTTCTGGGTGCGCAGCACGATCGCTTCGTCACGGTAGAGGGGCACTCGCCCATTGTCGTCTAGACGGGGCGACCTTCGGCGCGGTTCACGGCCGACACGACGGCCTTGAGCGAGGCGCGCACGATGTTGGGGTCGACGCCGACCCCCCACAGCACCCGCTCGCCGACGGCGCACTCGACGAACGCCGCCGCCTTGGCGTCGCCGCCGGCGCTCATCGCGTGCTCGCTGTAGTCGAGCACGCGGACGTCGATCCCGATGCCGGCCAGCGTCTCGACGAAGGCCGCGATCGGGCCGTTGCCGCGCCCGTCCAGGTGCACCAGCTCGCCGCGGTCCTCGACGTCCACCGAGAGCCGGTCCTGGCCGTCGTCCTCGCTGGTGGCGCGCATGCCCTTGACCCGCAGGCGGCCCCAGTGGTCGGTGTCGGCATGCTCGGTGTCGGAGGGCAGGTACTCGTCGCTGAAGATGCGCCAGAGCTCGGACGGCGACACCTCGCCGCCGGAGTCGTCGGTGTGCTGCTGCACGACCTGGCTGAACTCGATCTGTAGCCGGCGCGGCAGGTCCAGGCTGTACTCGTGCTTCATGATGTAGGCCACGCCGCCCTTGCCGGACTGGCTGTTGACCCGGATCACGGCCTCGTAGCTGCGGCCGACGTCGCGGGGGTCGATCGGCAGGTAGGGCACCCCCCAGACCAGGTGGTCGACGTCGGTGCCGGCCGCCAGCGCGTCGGCCGCCATCGACTCGAAGCCCTTCTTGATCGCGTCCTGGTGCGAGCCCGAGAACGCCGTGTAGACCAGGTCACCGCCGTAGGGGTGACGCTCGGGCACCCGCAGCTGGTTGCAGTACTCGACCGTGCGGCGCACCTCGTCGATGTCACTGAAGTCGATCATCGGGTCGACGCCCTGGCTGAACAGGTTCAGCCCCAGGGTGACCAGACAGACATTGCCGGTGCGCTCCCCGTTGCCGAACAGGCAGCCCTCGATGCGGTCGGCGCCGGCCATGAAGCCCAGCTCGGCGGCCGCCACCGCGGTGCCGCGGTCGTTGTGCGGGTGCAGCGACAGCACCACGTTCTCGCGGTCGGCCAGGTGGCGGTGCATCCACTCGATCGAGTCGGCGTAGACGTTCGGGGTGGCCATCTCGACCGTGGCCGGCAGGTTGATGATCACCTTGCGGTCGGGGGCGGCCTCGAAGACCCCGATCACCTCGTTGCTGATCCGGGCCGCGAACTCCAGCTCGGTGCCGGTGTAGGACTCCGGGGAGTACTCGAAGAAGACGTTCGTGCCGTCGGCCTGCGCCGCGTCGCCCAGCTTCATGCACAGCCGGGCGCCGTCCAGCGCCATGTCGACGATGCCGTCCTGGTCCATGCCGAAGACGACCTTGCGCTGCAGCACCGAGGTGGAGTTGTACAGGTGGACGACCGCCTGCTTGGACCCCTTGATCGACTCGAAGGTGCGCTCGATCAGGTGGCTGCGGGCCTGGGTCAGCACCTGGACGACGACGTCGTCCGGGATCAGGTCCTCCTCGACCAGCTGCCGCACGAAGTCGAAGTCGGTCTGGCTGGCCGAGGGGAAGCCGACCTCGATCTCCTTGTAGCCCAGGCGTACCAGCAGCTCGAACATGCGCCGCTTGCGCTCGGGACTCATCGGGTCGATCAGAGCCTGGTTGCCGTCACGCAGGTCGACCGCGCACCACTGCGGGGCCGTGGTGATGGTCCTCGTGGGCCAGGTGCGGTCCGGCAGCTCGACCGCGATCTGGTCGGCGTAGGGCCGGTACTTCTGGACGCGCATGCCCGAGGGGCGCTGGATGTTGTTCATACCTGCGGGGCTCATACCTGCGGGGCGCTGGTTGTCGCTCATGAGAGTGCCTCTTCCGGGTGCGGGGAGTTGTCCCTGTTCAGTACTGACAAGGGCCGGCGCACACGAACCACCGCGACGAGAGGACCAGCCCTAGAGGGTCCCGCCGCGGCCACCAAGAAGCAGGCGCACCAGATGCACGCGACTACCGTACACCAGCCTCCCGCTACGCCCCGTGGTCCCCGAGGTGTCGCGCTCCAGCATCTGAGGTCGACGACCGATGTAGACTTCAGTTAGGCTCTGATCTGAAGTTAAGGAGCACGAATGGCATCAGATGAGGTCCCATTGGAGGGAGCAGCAGGGCCATGGCCAGCCGTCGGCCACGAGTCTCTGCCCTGGGCGCTGGACCTGGCCACCGGGGCCTCACGGGCGGCCCGTCGGCGGCACCAGGGCCGGTTCCTGGCCGCCGTCCCGGCAGTGATCGCACCTCTGCGCCTCGACCTGCCCGGCGACCTCGCCGCTGTGGTCGAGGACGCCGCTGTCGAGATCACGCGCTTCGACACCGAGATGGGCGGCGAGATCGCCCCCTTCTCGGCCGTCCTGCTGCGCTCGGAGTCGGCCGCCAGCTCACGGATCGAGAACCTCACCGCCACCGCCCGCGCCATCGCCGAGGCCGAGCTGGTTCCACCCGGACCAGACAGCACCGGGCGACGCAACGCTGCCGAGATCCTCGCCAACACCCGCACCATGTCGGCCGCACTGGCCCTGGCAGGCAGCCTGGACGCCGACGCGATCCTGGCCATGCATGCCGCCCTGATGTCCGAGCTCGACCCACAGCGGGCGGGCCACTGGCGAACCGTTCAGGTCTGGGTGGGGGGCAGCGACCTGGGTCCCCATCAGGCCCAGTACGTCGCGCCGCACCACAGCCGGATCGAGCCGGCTCTGGCCGACCTGGTCGACTACATCGCCCGGGACGACGTGCCCGTTCTCGTCCAGGCGGCGGTCGCCCACGCCCAGTTCGAGACCATCCATCCCTTCCCCGACGGCAACGGCCGCACCGGGCGAGCCCTGGTGCAGGCGATGCTGTGTGGGAAGAGCCTGACCCGCAACGTCACCGTCCCGGTGTCGGCGGGACTGCTCGCCGACACCGACGCCTACTTCGAGGCGCTGCAGACCTACCGGCTCGGCGACCCGTTCCCGATCGTCGACCAGTTCTGCGTCGCCTCGTTCCGTGCTGTCACCAACGGACGCAGGCTCGTGGAGGAGCTCCGTGACATCCGCGCCGGCTGGCAGGAGACAGTCCGGGCCCGCCGCGACTCGAGGGTGTGGCAACTGCTGGAGCTCCTGCTGCGTCGTCCCGTTCTCAACGCTGCGACGATCTCAGCCGAGCTGGGCGTGACGATCGCCAACGTGAGCCGCTACGTGCGGCCGTTGCTGGATGCCGGCATCGTGACCCAGGCCTCGGCGCAGCGCAACCAGGTGTGGCGTTCCACCGAGGTCCTGGCAGCGCTCGACGCCTTCGCCGCCCGGGCCGGTCGCCGGTCACGCCCCTCGTAGCCCTCGTGGTTGTCGGTGCGGCGTGTCAAGGTGAGTCATGGCGACATGGCGGCAGTTCGAGGAGCAGGCGCCCGAGCTGGCGGCGATGGTCCGCGAGCGGTTCGAGGCGCACAAGCACCTGACGATGGCGACCCTGCGGGCCGACGGCAGCCCCCGGATCAGCGGCACCGAGGTGCCGATCACCGGCGGCGAGCTCTACCTGGGCGGCATGACCGGCAACCGCCGGTTCGCCGACCTGCGCCGCGACCCCCGGGTGGCGATCCACTCCGGCTCCGACGACCCCGACCGCTGGAGCGGGGACGCCAAGGTCGCCGGTCGCGCCGTCGAGCTGACCGAGGTCGCCGACCGCGACCGGTTCCGCGACACGGTCCGGGCCGGTGGCAACGAGGCGCCGGACGACGACTTCGAGCTGTTCCGCCTCGAGCTGACCGAGGCGAGCGTGGTGCGGCTGTCCGAGGCCAAGGACCACCTGCTGGTCGACTCCTGGCGCGAGGGCCTCGGCACCACCACGGTGGAACGACGATGACCTCCGCCACGTCGGACGGGGCCGCGACGACCGTCCACGCCCACACCTGCCCGCTGTGCGAGGCCACCTGCGGCCTGCTCGTCGAGACCGTCGGCGACCAGGTGCCCGGGGTGCACGTCACCGGGGTGCGGGGTGACCGGGACGACGTCTTCAGCCAGGGCTTCGCCTGCCCCAAGGGCCTGCTGATCGCCCGGCTGAACGACGACCCCGACCGGCTGCGCACCCCGCTGGTCGACGGTCAGCCGGCCACCTGGGACCAGGCCTGGCAGGCGGTGCACGAGCGGCTGGGCCGAGTCGTCGCCGAGCACGGCCGCGAGTCGCTCGGGTCTACCTGGGCAACCCCAACGCGCACAACCTGGCCGGTCCGCTCTACGCCGGGCCGTGATCCGGGCCCTGGGCACCCGCAACGTCTTCAGCGCCAGCACGATCGACCAGATGCCCAAACAGGTCGCGGCGGTGCTGATGTTCGGCGACCCGCTCACCGTCCCGATCCCCGACCTCGACCGCACCGACCTGCCTGGTGGTCCTCGGCGCCGACCCGTTGACGTCCAACGGGTCGCTGATGACCGCCCCCGACATGCCCGGCCGGCTGCGGCGCTGCGCAAGCGCGGCGGCCGGCTGATCGTGGTCGACCCGCGCACGCACCCGCACCGCCGAAGCCGCCGACCGCCACCTGCCGATCCGGCCCGGCACCGACGCCCTGCCTGCTCGCCGGCTCGTCCACGTGCTCCTCGACGAGGGCCTGCGCGACCTCGGCGCCGCTCGCCGAGCACGTCAACGGCGTCGACGCCGCTGCGCCGGCCGCCGGCGGGTTCACCCCGGAGGCTGTCGGCCCGGCTGACCGGCATTGCCGCCGAGCAGATCCGCGGCCTGGCCCGCGAGCTGGCGGCCGCGCCGCGGCCGCGGTCTACGGCCGGATCGGCACCTCCACAGTCGAGTTCGGCACCGCTGGCCTGCTGGCTGGTCGACGTCGTCAACATCCTCACCGGCAACCTCGACCGCCCGGGCGGGGCGATGTTCCCGCTCGGCCGCCGCGGGGCCAGCGCAACTCCTCGCCGAACACGCCGGGCGCGGCCGCCACCCGTCGGCCGCTTGCCAGCCGCGTCGCGGGCCTGCCCGAGGCGCTCGGCGAACTGCCCGCCGCCGCGCTGGCCGAGGAGATCGACACCCCGGGCGACGGCCAGATGCGAGGCGATGATCACGATCGCCGGCAACCCGGTTCTGTCGGCGCCCGACGGCGACCGGCTCGACGCGGCGCTCGACCGGGCTGGAGTTCATGCTCAGCGTCGACCCCTACCTCAACGAGACCACCCGGCACGCCGACGTCATCCTGCCGCCGCCGCCGCCCGCAGCGCCCCCATTTCGACTTCGCCTTCAACCAGCTCGCGGTGCGCAACGTCGCCAACTCTTCACCGCCGGTGTCCCGCCGCTGCCGTCGAGGACGGCCCGCCGAAGTGGCAGATCCTCTCCCGGCTGGCCGCGCATCGCTGCTTCGGCGTCGGCGTCGACGGCCGACCCGCGCCTGGTCGACGACGCAGGTCATCGCGACGACGCTGGCCAAGGAGACGGCCGACCCCGACTCACCCGTGGCGCGGCCGCCCGGTCGACGATGTTCACCGATGCTCGGCGGCCGGCCCCGGCGAGCGAGCGCGCCGCTCGACATGATGCTTCGGCTCGGGCCCGTACGGCGACGCGTTCGGCGCCCGACCCGGACGGCCTCACCCTCGACCGGCTCAGCCGCGCACCCGCACGGCATCGACCTCGGCCCGCTGCAGCCCCGGCTGCCGGAAGTGCTGCGCACCGCCGAGCGGCAAGGTCGAACTCGCCCCGAGCCGCTGATGGCCGACCTGCGCCCGGCTGCGCGCCGCGCTGGACGGAGCCGACCGACGGCCTGCGTCCTGATCGGCCGACGCCACCTGCGCTCCAACAACAGCTGGATGCACAACGTGCCTGCGCTGGCCGGCGGCACCAACCGCTGCACGCTGCAGATCCATCCGGACGACGCCGCCGCGCTCGGTCTGCCCGACGGTCGCCCGGCCCTGCGTCACCGCGCCGGTCGGCGAGCTCGAGGTCCACGGTCGAGGTCACCGACCGCATCCGGCCCGGCGTCGTCTCGCTCCCGCACGGCTGGGGCCACGGCCCGGACGGCGACCCGGCTCGGCGTCGCCGCCGCACCCCCCCCGGCGTCAACATCAACGTGCTCACCCCGCCGGACGTCGACCCGCTCTCGGGCACCGCCGTCCTCAACGGCTTCCGCGTCGAGGTCTACCCCGTCTGACCCGGACCCGCTTCGCCCCACGGCACCATGGGGCAGATGACGGACGGCATCGGCCTGGCCCACGACTACTACGACGACCTCGTGGCGCCGGTGCTGCTCGCCCGACACCCGGGCCGCCCCATGCGGCCGGGCGGCTGGGCAGCGGGTCGGACGTGCTCGGCCTGGACGACGAGACCTCCCGCGACCACGACTGGGGTCTGCGACTGACCCTCCTCGTCGAGGCAGATGCGGTGGACGGTGTCGAGCGTCTTCTCGAGCAGCAGCTGCCGCCCACCTACCGTGGGCTGCCGGTCCGCTTCGCACTCGCCCGGGATCCAATGGTCCGGGTGCGCGTCGAGGTCACCACCGCCGAGGAGTTCGTCGGCTCGCACCTCGGCCTGGACGCCTCGGGCCCGCTGACCGGTCCGGACTGGCTCTGCCTGACCGGCCAGGCCCTCCTGGAGGTCACCGCCGGCCAGGTCTTCCGCGACGACCTCGGCGTGCTGACCGGGCTGCGGCAGAAGCTGGCGTGGTACCCGGACGACGTGTGGCGCTACGTCCTGGCCGCCGACTGGACTCGCCTCGGTGAGGACCTGCCGCTGCTCGGGCGGGCCGGTCAGCGGGGCGACGACCTCGGCAGCCGCGTCATCGGCGCCCGGCTGGTCGACATCGCGATGCACCTGGCCTTCCTGCTCTGCCGCCGCTGGCCGCCCTACCCCAAGTGGCGAGGCACCCTGTTCACCCGGTTACCCCTGGCGGGCGAGCTGCTGCCACCGCTGACAGCCGTTCTCGCACTGCAGGACTGGTCCGACAGGCAGGAAGCGATGGCACGGGCCCTGGCCGTCCTGGCCCGGGCCCAACGCGCAGCGGGGCTGCCCTGCGTCGCCGACGCCCCCACCGAGCCCTTCTTCGTCCCCCCTTCCTGGGGGTCCGGACGGCCGTCCCCGATCTGCTCCTGAACTCGGTGACGGACCCGCACCTGCGGGCGCTGCCGTTCTCCCACAGGCCGATCCGTACGACCTCGATCACCTTACGGCGGTGATGACGTCGGCGTAGCGCTCCAGGGCCGGGGAGTCCCAGACGTCGTCCAGGCTGACGATCAGGTGCTGGACGCCGGCGGCCTGCAGCGCGCGGGCCCGCAGCACGTGGTCCTCGACGGTGCCCGGGTTGACCCGGGCGGTCCAGCGCGGCACACCACGGGGCGGGCGACGGCGGGCGACGACACCGTCCAGCTCGGTGGGTCGGCCGCCACCAGCACGGTCGACAGGTGCGTCACCTCGACCGCGGCCGGGTCCCGACCGAGGTCGGCGCAGTGCCGGTGCAGCACGGCGACCTTGCGGCGCACCGCCTCGAGTCCCCGGTCAGGTTGCAGGCGTCGGCGTACCGCGCCGCCAGCCGCAGGGTGCGCCGCTCCCCCCGGCCGCCCACCAGGATCGGGATCCGGCCCCGCAGCGGTCGCGGGTAGCAGATCGCCTCGGGCACCTGGATCCGGCGCCCCCGAAGGACGGCGGCCGGGCCCCCACAGCAGCGGCAGCACGCTGCAGCGCGTCCTCGAGCAGGTCGAGCCGCTCGCCGGCCGGCGGGAACGGCAGCCCGAAGGCCTTGTGCTCGGCCTCGAACCACCCGGCCCCGAGCCCGCACCAGAGCCGGCCACCGCTGAGCACGTCGAGCGTGGCCAGGCTCTTGCCCAGCAGCGCCACGTTGCGCAAAGTCACGCCGTGCACGAGGGCACCGATCGTCGCCGTCCGGGTGGCCGCGGCCAGGTAGCCCAGGGTGGTCAGGCTCTCGGGCAGGTCGTCCCAGGCGCCGGCCGACCTGCGGGATCTGGCGCAGGTGGTCCATCACCCAGATCGAGGTGAACCCGGCCGCCTCGGCCCGGGCGACGACCTCGGCCAGCCGGTCCCGCAGCTGCGCCGCACCACCCGGGACGGCGAACGACGACAGGGCCAGCCCGAACCGCAGCCCGGACAACGGCGTCGGACTGCTCGCGCGGTCACCTGCGACGTCACCGGCAGGGCCCGGGCGGCAGCCGCCACCGACGGGGCACCACCCGCACCGGCTCGGCCACGATCACCTCGTCGAAGCCCTCGCCGTCCAGTCTCGGCCGCAGCTCGGCGAACTCGGCGACCTGCTGCGCCAGCACCCGGCCGGCACCGGCCGCGCCCCGCGCCGCGTTGCGGCGCCGGCACACCGGGGCCGGGGTGTCGAAGACCACCGCGACGCAGGGCACCGCGGCAGCGCTCGCCATCGCGCGCCAGCGGTCGCGGCTGGGGCGGTCGAGCCCCGTCGAGTCGATGACGGTCGTCAGCCGTCGTCGCAGCCCGGGCGGCGACGATGCGGTCCAGCAGGTCGAAGGCGTCCCGGCTGGCGCTCTGGTCGTGCTCGCCCTCACCGACGACCGCCCGCAGCGCGTCGGAGGACACCGTCGCCTCGGGCCCCACGAACTCGTGCCGCCCAGGTGCTCTTGCCCGCCCCCGAGGGGCCGACCAGGACGACGAGCGTCCCGTCGGAAAGCATCCGCATGTCGGGCACCGTAGCGGGCTGTTCGTGATTGTCGAACCAGGGAAACCCTGCGCCCTTCCCACCAAGAACACCCTGCCAGATGATCTGGTCGCCTCAGTCACAGGCTGAAGTTGCTGCAAGCGCCTGGGCCGCAGGCCATCAACAGGCACCCTCTGCCTCCACAGCGCGCCGTCATGCCTACCATTGATTCCCAGGGCCGCGGAAGCTGCATACGGCGGCCGGGACGGTCGCGTTGATCCTGTGGCACGTGGGGTGCCGTGGCTGCGGGCGCAACTTCGCGCCGCTGCTGGTGATGCTGGGCCTGTCCGGGATACGGCGCACCGACCGGCTCAGCCTGGACCTGGCCGAGCTGGGCACGCAGATGTCGTTCGCCCGGGCGGCCCGCATGGACTGCGAGCTGGCCGGCACCTCGGCCACGCCCGGGCAGGCCTACAACGCGATGGCCGACCTGGCTGGGCTCGGACCGGTGGCCACCGGTCCGAGCCCGACGCGGACGCCCCGGTCGCCGACGCCCCCGACGAACGGCCCAAAGTGGGCCTGACGAATCCGGAGGTCAAGCGAAGACAAGTGTCAAGTTCTTGTGCGGGTGTGTCGTGTTCTGCTCCTATGTGAGTCACGTGCTGGCGATGGCGCCGGCCGGGTGTGCGGGGTGCGTATGCGTACCAGGCGGTTCTTGGTCGGCTCGCTGGTTTCGGTGGTGATCGCGTCCGGCACCGGTAGCGCCGCCTTTGCAGCCACACCCCCACCCTCACCCTCCCCCTCAGCCGCCTCGCCTTCGTCCGCGACGGTGTCGCCGGTTCCGTCCGGGACGCCGTCCTCGCCGGCGAGCATGCCGTCGCCGACGGGTGGCAGTGCACCGTCATCTGGCAGTGCACTGCCATCTGGCGGTGCACTGGCGTCGCCGTCGGTGGCGGGTGTGGCGGGGGTGGATGCTGGTTCTGCCGGGGCGGGGCAGGTGCCGGGGCCGGTGACGCAGACGGGTCCGGTGGTCAAGACGGTTCCATCGGTCGGGGTGGATGTCCCGGTTCCTGTGATGCCGTTGTGGAAGGCCCCGACGACGGGCCTTGGCCTGACCGGCACTCAGGGGTCGGGGACGGCTGCTGCGGTGGTGGGTTGGGCGCCGGGGCGGGCTGGGGCCCTGCCGGTGTGGGTGGACTCGGCGGGTGTGGGTGTGGTGGACCGGGCCGCGTCGATCCCGGCGTCGGTGCGGGCTCGCTCGCTGGGGGCTTCGGAGGCTGAACGTCTGGGTGGTCATGGTGTCGCGGTCCGCCTGGAACGCACTGATGGGGATCCGGGTGCGGGGTTGGTTGAGGTGGGGGTCGACTATTCGGGGTTCGCGCACGAGTTCGGTGGTGATTTCGCGGAGCGGTTGCAGTTGTTCTCCTACCCCGATTGCATCTTGACGACTCCGACCGATCCGGCGTGCTCGGTGGGGTCACCGTTGGTGACGCGCAGGGACGTTGTGGGGCAACGGTTGTTGGCGACGGTCTCGGTGGCTGGTGACCCAGCCACTGCGGCACCGGCAGCGGCTGGGACCGGCACGACGGGCGGTGGGGCGGCCGCTGCGGTGGCGCCGGCTGCGGGGACGTTGGTGGTGGCGAACTCGATCACGACTGGTGGTGGGGGGACGTGGTCGGCGACTCCGTTGCGGGCCTCGATGGCGTGGTCGACGGGGTTGCAGTCGGGATCGTTCACGTACTCGTATCCGGTGCCGGCGGCGGCGTCCCCCAAGGGTGCGGCACCGTCGTTGGCGTTGTCGTATGACTCGGGGTCGGTGGACGGGTTGGCGATGGCCGACAACAACCAGGCCTCGGTGGTCGGTTCGGGTTGGGAGATGCCGGTCCCGTTCATCGAGCGGCGCTACAAGGCGTGCGCGACGGGTACGGAACTGTGTTGGGCCAGCGACAACGCGACGATCTCGTTGAACGGGCATACCTCGCTGCTGGTGCAGGACAGCACGTTCGTGTGGCATCCGGAGTCCGACCCGGGGTGGAAGGTCGTGAAGGTCATCCCGGCGGTGGCCTCGTCGAACTCCAACGGGGATTTCTACGGCACGTCCTGGGTGGTCACCGACCCCGAGGGCACCCGGTGGGTTTTCGGTCAGGAGGTGTATGCGGCGGGGGCGCCGGCGACGTCGTCGACGTTGGCGGTGCCGGTGACCGCGACCGTTTCGGGGCAGCCGTGCTGGCTGGCGGCGGGCCACCAGTGCAAGCTGGGGTGGCGGTGGAACCTGTCGCACGTGGTGGATGCGAACAACAACCTGCAGACCTGGACCTGGGGCAAGCAGGTCAACTCCTACGCCCTGACGTCGACGTCGACGGCCAAGCACTATGACGCCGCCGCGTACCTGTCGCAGGTGTTGTACGGGTATTCGACCGCCGATGCTGCGGGTCAGGCCCCGGCCCGGTTGTATTTCGGGTACTCGGGGCGTTGTGACAACCAGGCGACTGACTTCGCTGCCTGCCCGTACCCGGACGCGGTGAACAAGGCGCACTATCCGGACACTCCGTGGGACTTGTGGTGTTCGGGTGGGTCCGGGACGTGCCCGTCCGGGCCGGTCAGTCCGGTGTTCTTCATCCTGGACCGCCTGGACTACACCTTGGCCCAGACCTGGACGGGGTCGGGGTGGGCGTATGTCGACCGGGTGGAGTTGAACCACACGTTCCCGGCCACCTCGGACACCTCGGATTCCTCGCTGTACCTGGCGAACCTGCGGCGGACCGGGTCGGCGTCACCGACGGTGGTGCTGCCGATCATCACCTTCCAAGGTGTGAATCTGGCGAACCGGTTCGACAACTTGGGGGCGACGTCGTCGGTGCCGCCGTACAACCATTGGCGGGTCAACGACATCTTCACCGAGCTGGGCTCGCACATCCAGGTCACCTACGGCCAACCCGACGCCTGCTCCACGACGGCGATGTATGGGCACGCGGACACCCAGACCAAGGACTGCTACCCGCGGTGGACCACGAACGGCGCCGACTCCGGCAAAGGCTGGTTCTACAAGTACTTGACGACGAACGTCACGGTCACCGACCGGTACGGGGCACCGCCGATGCCGACCAGCTACACCTACGGCGGAGTCAACACCGGTGATGCCGCCGGCTGGCACTCCGACAACGACCCCATCACCCCGATCGCCCAGCAATCGTGGGGAGACTGGCGCGGCTACAACAAGGTCACCGTCCACAAGGGCTCCAACGCCGCGACCCAGACCACCGATGTGTACCGCTTCTTCCGTGGCTTGAACGGGGACAAGACCGCCACCGGGACCACGAAGACCGTCAACGTGGTCACCGACTCCCGCAACACCCGCACTTTCGCCGACACCTACTACCTGAAGAGCCTGCCGCTGGAACACCAACGCATGAACTCCGTGGCCGGGTTCGAGTACACCGAAGACTTCCACAACTACTGGGCTCAGTTCGTGGCCACCGGCCCCACCGGACCGGTCATCAACGGCACCACCGGCCTGTCCCAACACAACGCGATCATGGTAAGGGAGAACGACACCCAGACCGGGATGACCTCGGGCAACACCTCCCGGGTGTACCTGCGGCAAGTGACCTCGCAGTACAACTCCACGTACGGGATCGTGCAGTCCGTCAACGACACCGGCGACCCGGTCAGCGCCACCGGGGTCACCTGCACGATCACCAACTATGCCGTGAACACCGCCGCGTGGCTGGTCGACTACCCCTCCTACGTCGCCACCTTCAACGTGGCCTGCCCCACCGGGGCGGGGGTGCAGCCTCCGGCCGCGAACCGGATCGCGCGGCGGGACTTCTTCTACGACGCCTCGTTCGACGACCCGCAGCAAGGGGATCCACCGGTCTCAGGGAACCTGACCCGGACCCTGGACTGGACCGACAGCGCCACCAGAATCGGTCACGCCTACGCCTACGACAGCGCCGGGCGGGTGATCGGGGCGATCGCGCCGGAGAACTACGTCTTCCCCCCCACGGGGACCGCAGCGACCTATGCCACAGCCGGGGCGGCCACCACCACCTCTTACGGCCAGCCCGCCGGGCAGCCGCTGTCCTCGATCACGGTCACCGACCCGACCGGCGCCGCGACCACGCACGGTGTTGAACTCCGGCCGGGCCCAACCGGTCAGCGTCACCGACGCCAACGGCGGGTCACCACCTTGACCTACGACGGCCTCGGTGAGCTGCTGACCGTGAAACGGCCCGGGGATGCCTACAACTCCACGGTCTACACCTACGACTGGCAACAGACGGCCTCGTCCTCGGTCCGACCCAGACCTACCCCGCCGCCGGCGCCACCCCGATCACCTCCTACGCCTACATCGACGCCCTCGGCCGCCCCTGGCAGTCCCAGACCCTGGCACCGAACGGCACCACCGCGATCGTGTCCGGGACCCGCTACGACGAACGCGGGCAGACCTTCTCCGACATGGCCCCGGCCGCGACCAGCGGCGCCAACGGAGTCCCGATCTCCCTGTACAACGCCGGCGTCGTCGCCGCGTGGCCGTCCCAGACCACCTACGGCCGCGACGACACCGACCGGGCCACCTCCAGCAACCTCAAAGGCGCCAACGGGTACCTCGCCACCACCACCATGACGTATGACGGCCCGAAAACGACCGTCACCCCGCCCTCCAACGCGGCCACCAACCAGCCTGCACTGGCCGCCACGACCACCACCACCGACTTCGCCGGCCGCACCACTACGAGTGTGAAGGCGGGGCTGACCACCAGCTACACCTACGACCGGCACGGCTACCTCACCACCCTCAAGGTCCCGACCAGCCCGACCGCCTGGACCACCTCGACCTACGGCTACGACTTCCTTGGCCGACGCCTGACCACCACCGACCCTGATGCGGCGCCGGCCGCTGCCGGTGGATCACTGACCGACTACTGGCCCGGTGGGCAGATCAAACACACCCACGACGCCTCCGGCAAAGACATCTACACCACCATCGATGCCCTCGGCCGGCCCCTGAACACCTACGCCGGGACCTCGGCTTCCGGCCCGCTGCTGACCGCGAACACCTATGACGGGATCCCGCTCGGTGGTACCACTGCGTTGAAGGGCACCCTGACGTCGGCGACCGCCTACGTCGGGTCCGTCGCCGGCACCAACGGCGCCCCGTACACCACCCGCTACGGCTATGACACCCGCTACCGCACCACCCGGGTCGACGAAACCCTCCCCACCGCCTCCGGGACCACCACCGTCGGTGCCCCCGGCGGCACCGGCTCCGGCAACGGCGCCGGCGGGTCTCTGGCCGGGATCTCCGGGACCTGGACCTCCACCTCGACCTACGACGGCGCCGACCGCCTGCTGACCCACACCTATCCCGCCGCCGGTGGCCTACCCGCCGAAACGACCACCACCGCCTACTCCACCACTTCACCGGCGTTCCCGGCCGGGACCACCAGCCCCGTCGCCGGGTACGTCACCGCTTCGGCCTACACCGGCGCCGGGCAGGTCTCCTCCCGCACCCTCGGCGCCGCCGGCGCCACCGGGTCCGTGCTCCGCTCCTACACGTGGGACCCGTCCACCCTGCGGATGACGTCGATGACCGCGGCCACGCCCTCGAACGCGGCCTCCAACAACGTCCAGAACGACGCGATCACGTACACCCCGTCCGGGCAGGTCACCTCCGTCACCGACACCGTCGGCGCCCAACGCGAGTGCTACACCTACGACACCCGCAACCGCCTCACCGCCGCCGTCACCACCGGTACCCTCACCGCCGGCGTCGGATCCACCAGTGCCGGCGGCAACTGCACCGCCGACGCCACCGGCCCCACCCCGTTCAGCGAGGCCTACACCTACGACGACGCCGCCAACATGCTCACCCGCGCCCACACCACCCCCGGCATCGGCACCGTCACCACCACCTACACCCACGACGACATCACTCTGACTGGCCCGAACGCCGGCACCTACACCGGCGGACCCCACGCCCCCACCTCCACCACCGCCGCCGGCACCGGAACCGGCACCGGCGACACCGCCGGGTACTCCTGGGACGGCGCCGGACGTCTGACCACCAGGAAGGCCACCACCGGAGCCGGCCTCACCACCACCACGACCTACACCTGGGACACCCTCGGCCGCCTGGTCGCCGTCACCGACACCGGAGGCAGCACCACCACCGAAGGCATGATCTACGGGCCCAGCGGTAGCCGACTCCTACGGACCACCCCCACCGAAACCGTCGCCTACCTCACCGACGGCACCGAACTCCACCAACCCGCCCCAGTCCCCGCCGGCTCCGCACCACTACCAGCCAACACCCGCGCCGTCCGCCCCTACACCCACGTTGGCGTCGCTGTCGCCGTCCGCGCCACCACCGGCCCCGCCGGCATCAACGGCGGCAACGGGACCCTGACCTGGACGCTCGGCGACCGGCAAGGATCCGCCGCCATCAGCGTCGACGCCGGCACCGGCGTCGCTACCCGGGACCGTTACCTGCCCTACGGCGGCAACCGCGCCACCACCTGGACCGCACCCACCGACAAGGGTTGGCTCGCCCAAACCCGCGACGTCGCCACCGGACTCGACTACCTCAACGCCCGCTATTACAACCCCGACCTCACCCACTTCCTAGCCACCGACCCACTCGTCGACAGCGCTAGCCCTCAGCGTGCCAACCCCTACACCTACGCCGCGGACAATCCGACCACCTTTACGGACCCCACAGGTCTAAAGCTTCCATGCCAAGACGACGGCACCTGCACTGTCGGCCTAAACCGCCAGGTCACCTACCCCTACCCCGAGCCGGGAAGCACGCCAGTCTGCGGCCTACCTGGGCATTGCGGAACGTCTATGTCGACCCCGGCATCATCGAATGGCGCCGGAAGCTCAGCTGCGCCGAGTAGTGAGCCGAAAGGGAGCCCGAGTGGGGCTGGGCAGGGCCAGAGGCTCTGCGGCCGATGGGCTTGTCCGCGTTCGCCATCGTCCGGTCCTTCGACGCCGAAAGGTGATAGCCCCGCAGGAGGTCTATTCGGTTACCTTCATGATCATTTCTGGGAATCCTTGAGTGTCGCGGTCGCGGTTGGATGCGTCGTCGTTGCGGCGGTGGTCTGCTTGGCCGCGGGTGCCATTTATGCTGGCACGCACCTGATCTATAACCTGCATGATGCGAACTCCCTGGCGGATGGCGCCAGTTGGAAGTCCTTTGCCTTCGATTCTGTCGGGGTGGCAGGAGGTGGTTTCCTTGCCCGGGGTGGCGGATGGTTGGCTAAAGGTGGAAGTCATGTCCAATCATTCGGGGAGTTTGTTCGCTCTAGCCCCATTGTCATGGCCAATGCAGCGGGTCGGCATAGCGTGGGGAAGGTACTCCAGATCGCGTCCACAGGTCGCAATCTTGCTTGGAATGGAAGTATTTCGGCCGGTTTCTATTTCGGAAGCCAACTCGCGAACGCGGAAGATCAAAGAGGATAGGGCCAATGGAAGAGCGCCAATTCGGGCCAAGTTGGCCGATGCTCGCGGTCTGTGTCCTGGCAGGTCTCGTTACGCTACCGATCGGGCTAGGCATGATCGGGGCACCCCTGATCGCCAATGAGGCTTGGCGAGCCGCCCCATGGTGGGCAAAGTTTGGGTTCGCGCTTGGCGGGGCGACCTATGCGTTGATCGGACTCGCCTTCCTGGATTTTACGAGAAGTAGGGTCTATGTCTCTCAAGAGAATGTAGGAATCAGGAACCCAATGCAGAAGACTAGGAGCATTCCTAGCCATGAGATCACTGGAGTCGAAGCCACGGCATTCGGTCTAATCATTTCGACCGGAAATCAAAAACGATACTGGGCTTGGGCAATTCAAGAACCCAATTACCGATTGTTCTTTCGGCGGCCAAGCAGAAATGTCAGAGAGTGCGTTGAGTCTATCCAGAGAGTCGCTGGGATATAGTCGAGTCGCCCATGTTTCCCGAATTCCGCAGTCGCCTCGGGCGGGTAATTCGTACGTGTGGTCCCCAGACGAGTTCTGCGCGTGCAGGTGACGGACCTGCTCGACGGTTGGTGGGCTGGTGAACCATTCGTCGAGGATGAGCAGATCGACCTTGACGAGCTTGGCCAGGGTCTGTGATCGACTACCGGCGCGTTCGGCGAGGGTGAGCCGGTCGAACAGGTCCACCGCACGCAGGTAGAGCACGGACTTGTACTGTTGTGCTGCCTTGTTCCCCAGGGCGCAGGCGAGGTAAGACTTGCCCGAGCCGGTCGGGCCGAGCACGATGACGTCTTCGTGTTTGGCGATGTAGTTGCCCACCGCGAGTCGCCCGACGAGATCGGTGTCGATGGTTCGGTCGGGCAGGACTCGTAGGTCGGTGACGTCTGCGTGGGGTTGGGCGAGGTCGGCGGCGCGGCGCAGGCGGGCGAGCTTGGAGTTGCGTCGTCGTTCCCATTCCCGGTCGGTGATCAGTTTGACGACGTCGACGGTCGTCAGGGCGGTGGTGTCGGGGCTGGCGAGTTGGTCGAGGCATTCGACCATGCCGGTCAGGCGCATCTCCTTGAGCCGGTCACGGGTGATCATGTCGATCATGACTGCTCCGTCTCGGCGTAGTAGTCGGCGCCACGCACGAACCCGGCATCCCCCAGCGATCGCGGTGGTGCGGCGGGCGGGGGCTCCCACGAGGCCCACAGGCGTTTGACGAGGGTGTAGGACGGGGCGGGGGTGATGGCCAGTGCCTTGGCGCAGGCGTCCTCCAGGCGTGCGGTCCCGCCGGTCTTCTTGGCCAACGACATCACGCCCAGGCAGGACCGGAACGACTGCTCGACGATCTTCTTCGAGGCCAGGATCGCGTCGATGACCGCCGTGGTCTGGGGTCCGATCTCGCTGGCCCAGGACGTGAACCTCGCTGGGGTCCAGTCCCGCAGTTGGGCTCGGTGCGCGGGGGGCATGTGCTCCTCAACGCTGCGGTAGCAGCCGCGGGCATCACGCACCCGCGGATGGGAAGCCACACGGTTGGCGCCGTCGAAGACCTCCACGACATGGGAGGTGACCCGCACGTCCAGACGCTTGCCGATCAGGTGATGGGGCACCGAGTAGAAGTTCGTATCGACCTGGACGTGGTAGGAGTACGGGACTCCACCCTGGTCCCTGACCCGGACGGCGTACTCGCCCCACAACAACTGCAGCGTCACGTTCGGGCGTGCCAGCTCACGATGCACCTCCGCCAGATCAGGTGCGACCCGATCACAGACCCGCTCGGCTTCCGTCACCAGCAGGGCCCGCACCTGCGCGGGCTCCATCCCTGCGATGTCCTCGTAGAGGACACCCCGGGTCCTGGCGGTGCTCACCACCACCGCGACCGTGTTCCTCGAGCAACGACAACACATCCGCGATCCCACGTTGGGAGACACCCGCGGCCTCCAGCTGGAGGATCTTCTTGTAGTCGACCGCCACGTTGGCAAGTCCTTCCTTCTCGAACCAACCCACCCCCAGGCAGGGGCAGGCGACCCGACGCAAGCACGAGAACGCCCAGTGGCTCAGTCCCGGCAAGAACGGCGGCACGGTACGTGTCAAGGGTTTGAGGCCAGTGGGAGTTAGAAGTCGCGTGGGCCGTGGGGGGTCGGGCTGGTAGGGCGTCCAGTCTTCGATGTCGTGGGGCCAGGGTGCAGGGCGGCCGTTGTCGTCCCAGAAGCCGGTTTCGGCGCCGGTGGTGAGGAGCGCGGCGTTGAGGTGGGCTGCCTCGCGTTTTCCGGACGCTTGATCGTTGGATATTTCAGGCTGCTGTGTGGTTCTGGTGGTACTCGTCCATGACTTCTTGTGGGGTCTTGTAGCCCAGGGTGGAGTGAAGTCTTTGAGTATTGTAGTACAACTCGATGTAGCGGCCGACATCTGCGCGGGCGTGCTCGCGAGTGGCGTATTCGACGCGGTTGATGAGCTCGACCTTCAATGCTCCATTGACGGATTCGGAAAGGGCATTATCGTAGCATATTCCGGTTCGTCCGACCGACCGTTTGATACCCAACTCCTCCAGGACCAGAGCGTACTCCTCGCTCGTATAATTGGAGCCCCTATCGGAATGAAACACCGCACCGTCGGGCAGGACCAGGTTCGCTGCGGCCATCCGGATCGCCGCCGTGATCAGCGGGGTCTTGTAGTTCTCACCCATCGCCCAGCCCACGATCTTGCGGGAGGCGCAGTCGGTCACCAGAGCCAGGTACTCCCAGCCCTGCCAGGTCCGCACGTAGGTGATGTCTCCGACCAGCTTGGCGCCCGGTACAGCGGCGGTGAAGTCACGGTTGACCAGGTCCGGGATCTGCGCGCACTCCTTGGCCTGCACCGTCGTCGCGGTCCGTTTCCGCTTCGGGTAGCACGCCACCAACCCCAGCTCCCGCACCAGGTCTCGCACCAGCTCCGGCGAACAGCTGTACCCGGACCTGGCCAGCTCGGCGTGGATCCGCCGATACCCGTACCGCCGCTCGTGACGGGCGAAGATCGCCGCCACCAACACCTTCAACCGGGCCCGACGCTGGTCCCTGGCCGACGCCGGCCGACCCGACCATTCATAGAACCCCGACAGCGACACCGCCAACCACGTGCACATCTGGGTGATCGTGTACCGGAACGAGCCATCGACGTTGCGGGTAGCCTTCTCCACATCGATGAACGCGAACTTCTCGCTCACCGATACTCCTGGGCGAAGAAGGGCTTGATATGTAGGTGATCGGTGCGTCGGACACGGGCCTGGACGGGGGCGGGTGGAGGCTGTCGGTGACGGCGTCCGTCGAGGAGGTCGACGTGTCTGGGGTCGGGTCTTTCCTGCCGTGTCTGGTCCGCTCGTCGGGGCAGGCGCCGAGCCTGGGTGATCCGCTGTTGGATGAGTATCTGCGGTTCACCGCGGCTCGGGTCCGGGCCAATACCCTGAGCGCGCAGGTGTACGACCTGAAGGTGTTCTTCGCCCTCGTCGGCAAGCCACCGACGCAGGTGACGGTGACGGACGTGCTGGGTTTCATTGAGGCCCAACGCGCTCCGCGGCGGGGCGGGAACGTGATCCGGCTCGCGGACGGCGAGGCCGGGCTGGCGGCGTCGACGATCAAACGGCGCCTGGCCACCGTGTCCTCGCTGTTCGACTACCTGTTCCTGCGCGGGATCTGTGACCGCAACCCGGTCCCACGCAGCCTCGGCGCGCGGCATGCACGAGGTTCAGCTGCCGGGCAGGGGGCACGGCGCGGGACACCGCTGGTCCGTGCGCCGCGCAAGCTGCCGCGGGTGCTGGCCCCGGGCGAGGTGGTGCGCCTTGATGGGCGCGTTGCGCACCGACCGAGACAAGGCCATGGTCGCGCTCGATGGTGCACGGCGGGCTGCGCCGCTGTGAGGTGCTCGGGCTGCGGTTCGAGCGACGTGCAGGTCGGGGACCGGCGGGTGTTCGTTGCCGACGGCAAGGGCGGCCATCAGCGGCTCGTGCCGGTCGCGGATGTCTTCTTCACCACCCTCACGCAGTACCTGGCTCGGGAGCGACCGGCGGAGTCGGTCGATGACCACGTGTTCGTCGTGCTCAAGGGCCCGCACCGCGGACAGCCGTTGACCGCGGCTGGGCTCGATGAGGTCCTCGCCGGCGCGCGGGGTCGGGCTGGGCTGGCGCACGCGTCCTGCCACGAGCTGCGCCACACCTGCTTCACCCGGCTGCGGGAAGCCGGGATGGCGCTCGAGGCGATCCAGGCCCAGGCCGGTCACGCCTCGATCGAGACGACCCGGATCTACCTGCACCTGTCCAACGACTGGCTCGCCGGGGAGTACCTCAAGGCGATGGCCATCCTCGATGGCGGAGATCAGGAGGAGACGTGAGCAGTGCCGCAGTCCGTGTTCAACCGCCGGATGCCGACCGCGCATCGGCGTGGGTCTCGCTGCCGGCCGCGGCCGACCGATACGTCCAGCGGGGATCGACACCTGCAGCGCGCCGAACCAGACGGGCCGGGGTGGCCGGCTTCCTGCGCAGGTTCGGCGACCTGGAGGGCTGGCGCGCTACGCCCGTCGCCCAGCGCCGGCAGGTGCGCACCGAGGTGATGTCCTTCGTCGGCCACGCGGTCGTCGCGTGCGCGGTGGCCGTGGACGTCGACTTCGCGGTGGCCTCCGGGTGCCGGTGGGGTAAGTACCTGCGCTGAGGCCTACCCCGAGCAGGCCGACCGGTTCGATGTGCAGGCTGCCTCACTCGGGTTCTGTCCCCAGGAGATCGAGCGGATGTGGGCGTGGCTGGCGAAGATCTGCATCGTCACCGGTCGCAGCCCGGACGGGCTCGGCCCCCAGCAGTATCACCAGACGCGCGCTGCCGTTCATGACGCCGTGATCGCGCTGCGCGGCTACCGGCCCAAGACGCTGTCGACGCCGCTGTTCGGGCTCGACGCGGTGATGTTCCACCGCGGACAGGCGCCCGCCCCGGACATCCGCCGCCGCTGGACCGGCAGGCCGGTCAACGAGATCGACTGGGACCAGCTCGCCGCGTCCGCGCCGGTGATGGTGGCCACGATGCGTCGCTACCTGCGCCAGTGCGCCCTATCACTGCGCCCCTCCTCGGTGGTCCTGTTCGACACGACGCTGCGCCAGTTCGGCGCGTCCCTGATCGCCGCCGACCCGACCCGTCACCCGGGTCGCCGACATCGCCCGCGAGCACGTCGAGGCATACAAACAGCAACTGGCCGACCGGCCCGGCTACCGCGGCAAGCCGCTGACCAAGACGACGCTCGGGATGCGGATGGGACACCTGCACACCTTCTTCACCCGGATCATCGAGTGGGACTACGACGACACCCCCGCCCGCGTCCCTGTCTACCGCAGTGACCGGCCGCGCCTGGACGAGCCACTGCCGCGGTTCCTTGACGACGCCCAGGCCGCGGCATTCATGACCGCGACGAGAGACCTCCCCGATCCGCTGGACCGGCTCATGGTCACCGCCCTGATGCGGACCGGGATGCGTCGCGGTGAGTTGCTTGGGCTGAGCGTCGACGCGATCGTTCAAATCGGCACCGGCTACTGGCTACGCACCCCGGTCGGCAAGCTCCACACCGACAGATACATCCCGCTGCACCCCCAGCTGAAGGACCTGCTCGACACCTGGATCGCCGCTCGGCCCGACTGGCAAGCCACCGACCTGCTGCTGACCGAACGGGGCCGGCCGATCCCGCCGACCCGGGTCGACAAGGCCGTCCAGAAGGCCGCCACCGCCGCGGGAATCGGGCACGTCCACCCCCACCAACTGCGCCACACCCTGGCCACCCAAGCCATCAACCGCGGCATGAGCCTGGAGGCCATCGCCGCGCTGCTCGGCCACCACGACCTATCGATGACCATGGTCTACGCCCGGATCGCCGACCGCACCGTCGCCGACGAGTACTTCGCCGTCACCGAGAAAGTCGAAACCCTCTACGCAGCAAGCCAACCCGCAGTCCTACCCGCCGACGCCGCCGGCCCCGCCATGCGCACGCTACGCGCCGAAGCCACCAAACGGCTCCTCGGCAACGGCTACTGCGCCCGCCCCATAGAGCTCGACTGCCGCTACGAGACGATCTGCGAGTCCTGCACCATGTTCTTCACCACCATCGAGCACCGCCCAACGCTCCAGGCACAACGCGACGACGCCGACACCAAAGGACAAACCGGCCGGCGAGACATCTACGACGCGCTCCTCAAACGCCTGACCGACACTCCCGCTTGACACCGATCACCTGCATAAGCCGCCGCTTTTCCCAGGAACTCCCGCTCCAACTTCAGGTCCCGGTTCTCCTTCTCCAACTCCCGCAGCCGCGCCCGCTCCGAGACCGTCAACGGCTCCTCCGCGTCCGGATGCGCCGCCTCGTACGCCTTGACCCAGTTCCGCAGAGTCTCGGCACCGACGCCATTCTCCCGGGCCACCTGCGACACCGTCTTACGGGTCCGCTGCTCCCGATACAACAACACCAACTGCTCCTTGAACTCAGGAGTAAAACTCGTCCGCTTCCTCGCCATCACCAATCTCCTCTCGAGAAGAACCCTATTGGGTCCTCAGTCCGGAGAGCTCAGGGCATCCCAGCGGCACCGTCGTTGGCGTTGTCGTATGACTGGGGTCGGTGGACGGGTTGGCGATGGCCGACAACAACCAGGCCTGGGTGGTCGGTTCGGATTGGGAGATGCCGGTCCCGTTCATCGAGCGGCGCTACAAGGCGTGCGCGACGGGTACGGAACTGTGTTGGGCCAGCTACAACGCGACGATCTCGTTGAACGGGCATACCTCGCTGCTGGTGCAGGACAGTACTTTCGTGTGGCATCCGGAGTCCGACCCGGGGTGGAAGGTCGTGAAGGTCATCCCGGCGGTGGCTTCGTCGAACTCCAACGGTGATTTCTACGGCACGTCCTGGGTGGTCACCGACCCCGAGGGCACCCGGTGGGTTTTCGGTCAGGAGGTGTATGCGGCGGGGGCGCCGGCGACGTCGTCGACGTTGGCGGTGCCGGTGACCGCGACCGTTTCGGGGCAGCCGTGCTGGCTGGCGGCGGGCCACCAGTGCCAGCTGGGGTGGCGGTGGAACCTGTCGCACGTGGTGGATGCGAACAACAACCTGCAGACCTGGACCTGGGGCAAGCAGGTCAACTCCTACGCCTGACGTCGACGTCGGCGGCCAAGCACTATGACGCCGCCGCGTACCTGTCGCAGGTGTTGTACGGGTATTCGACCGCCGATGCCGCGGGTCAGGCCCCGGCCCGGTTGTATTTCGGGTACTCGGGGCGTTGTGACTGACGTTCCGCACTTCTCGTGACCGATTTGGCCCCCCATCGTGGCTGGTCAGCGCTCTTTCGGTGGCCGGGGGGCCTGTGGGTTCGGTTCCTGGCGGAGCATGATCTCGGCGGCTTGGGCTGAGACCTGCTCCATCTGGGTGATGATCTGTTCGAGGCGGTGGCGGTTGGTGATCCACTCGCGGTAGAGCTCGGCTTGGTGTGCGTCGAGGCGGCGGCTGAGGGTCTTGCCGGCCACGGCCCGGCTGTACTGGTAGTACGGGCCGTGCCGTTGGGGTGGGTCACCCTGGCAGCGGCAGCCCGGTTTCCCGCACGTGGTGGTGCGGACCACGACGCTGCCCGGGCTGATCAGGCCGATCTCGGCCAGTTCGGCGGCCAGCGCGCGGTAGCGGCGTTCGTAGCGTTCCAATCGCGTTGGCACGACACCTCGATTCGCTGGGTCTGCGAGTCCCCCGACGAGGGTCTGTCAGCGCATATGCTGACCGATACCGGGACTCGAGGTCAAGGAGGCACCGCGATGACCACACCCTCGACACCGCAGCGGTTCGGGCTGCGCAGCCAGCGGCTGGGGTGCCTGCCGGTGGTGAACTTCTTCCTGGCCCGCCTCGGCCTGACCGAGCACCTGGACGCCTACCTGCCCCACGACGACGCCCGGCTGCGGCTGCCACCCGCCAGCGTGATCCGAGTGGTGGTGGCCAACATCGCGGCCGGGCATCGGCCGGTCTACGCCCTCGGGGAATGGGCGGCCGACTACGACCCGGCGGTCCTGGGACTTAAACCCGGCGACGCCGCCGCGTTGAACGATGACCGGGTCGGTCGGATGCTGGACCGGCTGTTCGACACCGACCGGGCCAGCCTGATCACCGCGACCGTGCTGGCAGCCATCCACGAGTTCGACCTGGACGTCACCCAACTGCACAACGACTCCACCACCGTGACCTTGACCGGCGCCTACCCCGACGCCGACGGCCGGACCCGCGGTGGGAAGGCGACCCCGGCGATCCGCCATGGCCACAACAAGGACTTCCGGCCGGACCTGAAACAGCTGCTGCTGATCCTGACGATCTGCGCGGACGGGGCCGTCCCGATCGCCTACCGGGTCGCGGACGGCAACACCCCCGACGACGTCACCCACATCCCCACCTGGGACGAGCTACGGGCCCTGGTCGGACGGGCCGACTTCCTCTACGTCGCGGACTCCAAGCTGTGCTCCCACGACGCGATGGGCCACATCGCCTCCCACGGTGGACGGTTCGTCACCGTCATCCCGCACGGCCGACGCGAGGACACCTGGTTCCGGGACTGGGCCCAGACCCATGCCCCTACCTGGACCGAAGCCCACCGCAGCCCCGGTGAACGCCTCGATGACCCCGACCGGGTCTGGCGCACCTTCCAAGCCCCCACACCCTCGGTCGACGGCTACCGGGTGATCTGGGTGCACTCCAGCCCCAAGGCCGCCCGCGACGCCGCGGCCCGCGCCGCCCGGATCGAGGCCGGCCTCGCCGCGATCGACGCCCTCCAAGTGCGGCTGTCCAGCCCGAAGACCCGGCTGAAGACCCGGGTGGCCGCCGAGACCGCCGCCATCACCGCCCTGGACCAGGCCGGCGCCACCCGCTGGGTCACTCACACCATCACCGAATCGACCGAAACCACGTTCCGGCAAGAGCGCCGCGGCCGCCCCGGCAGCCAGACCCGCTACCGCAGAACAGAAAAACCGGTCTACACCATCACCGCCACGGTCCGCGCCGACACCGTCGCCTACGACGCGGTCACCGACGGCTGCTTCCCCCTGATCACCAACGACACCGCGATGACCCCCGCGCAGGTCCTGGCCGCCTACCGCTACCAGCCCAACCTCGAACGCCGCCACCACATCCTCAAAGGACCCCAACAGGTCGCCCCCGTGTTCCTGGAGAACGCCCACCGCGTCGAGGCGCTCCTGCTGTGCCACTTCCTGGCCCTGCTCACCGAGGCGCTCATCGAACGCGAGATCCGCACCTCGATGAAGACCCAAGCCCTGGCCGGAATCCCCCTCTACCCCGAGTTCCGCAACTGCACCGCCCCCAGCGCCGAACGCATCCTGGAGATCTTCAACCACGTCGACCGCCACCACCTCGTCCACGGCGACGAGGTGGTACAGACCTTCGAACCCGAACTGACCCCCCTCCAGCACAAGGTCCTCGACCTCCTCCACGTCCCAGCAACCGCCTACACCACGCCCACACCCAACTGACAGGCCAACCGACGTGGGGGGCCAAATCGGTCACGAGAAGTGCGGAACGTCAGGCTGACGTGGCTCCAGCGGCCGTTGGTGTGGTCGGCGGCGCGGGTTCCCTGGTGCTGGAGGAGCGGTTCTCGATCGTCCCGGAGTGGGTCCTGGACGCGGACGTCTCGGACGCCGCGGTCCGGCTGTACGCGGTGCTGCTGAGGTTCGGTGCGACGTCGGGTCAGCGGATGCCGTCCCGGCGGACGCTGGCGGACCGGTTGCGGAAGAAGTCGGTCGACTCCGTGGACCGGGCGTTGAAGGAGCTGGTCGCGATCGGCGCGGTCGAGGTGACCCGCCGGTCGCGGGACGGGCTGAACCTGACCAACCGGTACCTGGTCCGCAGCACCCGCCCGGGCCGGCAGCGGCCGGCGCCCAGGTCGGGTGGGGGTGGCCGCACGGATGCGGCCACCCCCGGCGCCGGCGGACCGCCCGCGGTGTCGCCGACGACCGGTGGGACGCCGGTGGGGGAGTGTCGCCGTGTTGGGGGTGGCCGCAGATCTGCGGCCAGGGGTGGCCGCACGGGTGCGGCCAGGGTGGCCGCAACGGTGCGGCCCGACCGAGAGTCTTCGACCGAGAACTCACCCCCTCCTCCCGGGCCCTCCTCCACCGACTCGACGGGCCGGGTGTCGCGTGCGGGGCGAGAGGCCGGGGGACGTGGCCGGTCGCAGCGCACGGCGCGCCCAGGTGCTGGCCACGCTCGGCCTGGCCGACCTCGAGGACGTCGCGGCACGCTGCGCCCGGCTTCGGGCCGACCTCGGCCTACCGGCCGGTCTGTGGACGGCGGACCGGCTCGCCGACGTGCTGGCCGCGGCGGTCCTGGACGCCGGCTGGCCGGCCGAGGCGGCGGTCCCGGCGCTGCTGGCAGTCGCCGCCGACCCGGCGACCCGCAGCCCGGCCCGGTTGTCCTGCCCGGGGCCGTGGTGGGACGACTCGGCGCGACCTCCCGGCGGAGCCCGGCTGACCACGATCGGGACGGCGAGGACGGCGCCGCGGTCGCGGACCTGGAAGCCGTCCTGGTCGAGACCGGCGGCCTGCGGGTCGCGCTCCAACGTCAGGCCCGTGCCGAGCTCTCGGGCGAGGGGGTGCCGTTGACCCGATCCTCGGTCATCCGGCGAGCGGTCGACATCCTGCGCCGCGGCGAGCAGAGCGCCGTGCCGGTCGCCGGGCCGGCACCGGTCGCGCAGGCACTGTCGGTGCCTCCGTCTACGGTCGGCGTGCCTACCGCGGAGGTGTCCAGTGCGAGAGGATGACGTCATGGCCGACCGGAGGATCACCGTCGAGGACCTCGACGCGATGACACCCGCCGAGCGCCAGGAGGCGTTCGAGGCCAGCATCGTGTGGGACCCCACCGACCTGCCCGCCGGCCGGCTCTCCGCCCTCCAGGCCAGGGCCGCTGCCTTCGCGGCCGATCGGGACTCTGGTCGGGACGCGAGGTCCCGGCAGATCGCCTCCGGTGAGTGACCGGCGCGACGTCCGGGTCACCAGGGAGTTCTTCGAGCAGGTCGACCGTCTCCTGCCCGCCGAGCGGGCAGGTGTGACGCCGTCCCGCAGCGACTTCCAGGCCTCGGACCTGCTCACCATCGTCGACATCTTCCGCACCCGCTGGGACGACCTTCCGTTCTACGTCCCCGGCCGCACCGAATGGCGGGTCCTGATCACCACCGGCCGGCTCGTGCCCTACCTCGAGGTCGTCGGCGAGCTCGCCCTCGACGGCGGTATCGACCTCGTCCTGATCACCATCGACCTCACCTGGCCCGAGGAGACGACCTGACCCGCTGCAGACGTTGCTCGCCGTGCTCAGACGGGCGGCACCTGCACGGAGTCGAGCGGGATCGTCGCTGAACATCGCCGGCTCCTGTTCCGGCGTCAGCGCCGTCGGCCCGTAGATCCAGTCGGTGAAGGAGTAGTCGTATGTGTCTCGCGCGCGGAGGACCGCGTTGCGCTGCTGGCGCGTCGACGCCGTCGAGGTGCCACAGCTCGCCCCAGGCGCGGCCGGTCGTCACCACCCGTCGGCAGTGCTCGGGCCGGACCGCGTTGTACGCCGCGAGCGCGGCGTCCCAGTCGACGCCGACGCGGTCGTGTCCGGACCGCGCTTGGCGCCCGACGTGCTCGGCGAGCACCCAGCCGTCCTCGATCGCCATGATCGCGCCCTGCGCGATGTACTGCAGCGGCGGGTGCGCGGCGTCGCCGAGCAGCGCGACCCGGCCGTGCACCCAGTTCATGATCGGGTCGCGGTCGAACATCCGCCACCAGCGGTCGCGCCACATCAGCGGGAGGCCCTTCTGGATCTGCGCACGTGCCCGCGAAGGCCGCGTCGAGCTCGTCGGGTGTGCCCCAGTCGTCCTCGCCGGCCAGCGCCTTGGGCGACTGGAAGACGGCGACCTGGTTGAACATCTCGCCGCCGCGCAGCGGGTACTGCACGAAGTGGCAGCGGGGCCCGACGTAGACGACGACGTCGGTCTCGGAGACGTCGTTCTCGCGCACCTGATCGAACGGCACGGCGGCGCGGTAGGCGACGTACGCCGAGTTGACCGGCTCGTCGCCGACGAGGGCGGCGCGGGCGACCGAGTGCAGGCCGTCGGCTGCGATGACGACCTCGGCCTCCTCGGTGGCCGTCCTCGAAGGTGACCGCGGCGCCGCTCGCCGCTGTCTCGTAGCCCGACGCCGTCTGGTCGGTGATCAGGTCGACGCCGGCGCGCTGGCAGGATCGCAGGAACAGCCCGTGCAGGTCGCTGCGGTGGATCACCATGTAGGGCTAGCCTAGGTCGTCTCGAGGTCGAGAGGTCGAGCCGGGTGAGCTCGGTGCCGTCGACGGCGTCCTTCATGACCATGGCCTCAGGCAGGACGCCGAGCGCCTTGGCCTCGTCGAGCAGGCCGTAGTCGGCGAGGATCCGGGTGCAGTTGGGGGCGATCTGCAGGCCGGCGCCGACCTCGCCGAACTCCGCTGCCCGCTCGTAGACCCGCACCCGGAGCCCTGCGGGACAGGGCGAGCGCGGCGGCCGAGGCCGCCGATGCCGCCGCCGATGACGATGACGTCGGCGTGCTCGGTCATGAGGTACTCCTTACGCCACTCGGGAGCCAGGTCAGCAGCCGGCGGGCAGGTCGGACGCAGTGCCGACGGGGCGCCGTCCGGCGATGGTAGGCGGCCGACGTGCCGCGAGCGGCCCGGCGACGCCGTGACGTCGCCGGGACGGATCCACGGGCCGCACCGAGCCACGGCAGCGCGGACCGCCGACATCGGCCGCGCTCGCTTGGCCACGATGTCGTCGCGCAGCGCGTCGAGGAAGTCGCTCGGGCAGGTCGGCGAAGGCCGACGCCGGTGCCGAGGTCGACGGCGTGGACCATCACCTCGCGGGCGCGCATCCACGGGATCTCGCGACGCCGGCACGGTGCGGCCCTGGGCGGTGACGCACCTCGGCCGCCCACTGCGGCGTCGGTCAGGGCGTCGCATCGCGTCGTCGAGCGTCGCGGCCGAGCGGTCGAACCACGCGCGCAGCTCGGCCGCGGGCGGCTGCGCCCGCCTCGATGTCGGCGTTGCGCTGCTCGGGCGAGGAGTACATCGGCGTCTCGCTCGCCGGTCGCGCCCAGTGCACCAGGTTGCGCAGCGCTTCGGCGTTGGCGGCGAGGTGGGCGACGACGTGCCGCGGGTCCAGCCGGGCAGCGCCGTCGGGCGCGCCGAACGCGTCCTCGTCGAGACCGCGACGGCGCTCGCGCACAGGGTCGTGCCCTGCGTGCGATCCAACGCCGAGCGTCAGCTCGAGGTGCGCGCCATCAGGCGCCCGTCGTGCCGACGACGACGCGGTTCTCCAGCCGGCCGATGCCTTCGATCTCGGTGACGACGTTCTCGCCGCCCGTCGAGGTAGCGCGCGGGCTTGCGGGCGTGGCCGACGCCGCCGGGCGTGCCGGTGGCGATGATGTCGCCGGGGTTGAGCCGGACCATCGTCGAGACGTACTCGCACCGAGCGCGACCGGGTCGAAGAGCAGGTCGGCCGTGGTGTCCGACTGCATGACGCTCGCCGTCGACCTGCAGGTGCATCGCGAGCGTCGGGCGGACGCCGCCGGGCAGCTCGTCGGGCGTGACGAGCCACGGGCCCGACCGGAGTGGTGGAGTCCCAGTTCTTGCCCTGCAGCCACTCCCTGGTGCGGAACTGCCAGTCGCGGCAGGTGATGTCGTTGAGGACGGTGAAGCCGGCGATCGCCGCCTCCGCCTCGGCGTCGTCGGCGCGGCGCACGGGTGCTGCCGATGACGACGGCGAGCTCGACCTCCCAGTCGAACTCGTCGGTCTCGGCGGGCCGCACGATGTCGTCGGTCGCGCCGATCGAGGCGTGTCGGCGAACTTGGAGAACAGGGTCGGGTACTCGGGCAGGTCCCGGCCCATCTCCGTGGATGTGGTTGCGGTAGTTGAGCCCGACGCACACGACCTTGCCCGGCCGGGCACCAGCGGGCGCGAAGCTCACGCCGTCGGCCGAGGCTCACGGCCGCGCCGGCCGCCGCGGCGCTGCTCCGCCAGTCCGGCGTCGGCGAGGAGCGCGCCGACGTCGCGTGAGCCGAGTCGACGAGGGTCGTCGCCGTCGACGCGGACGGCGCGCGGTCCGGAGCCCGTCGGACGATGCGGACGGTGGCGAGCTTCATCGAGTGGTCCTTCCGTGGCGTGCTCGGTGTCGGTCGGTGCTGGACGAGGTTGAGCGCCTCGAAGATCGGGGCGTCGCTGAACCGGAACAGGTCGAGCGCGCCGGAGTCGGAGTCGGAGGCGCCGGCCTCGGAGACGAACGGAGAACGGCTGCCAGGACGGCACGACGAACAGGTCGCCGCGGGTGACGGACCACGCGTGCTCGCCGACGGTGACGGGGCCGGAGCCGTCGAACACCTGGAACACCGACGACCCGACCTCGCGCCGCGGCGCGGTCTCGCGCGCCGCGGCGCGACCCGGTGGATCTCGGCGCGGATCGTCGGCAGCACGTCGCCGCCGTTGGTCGGGTTGGTGAACCGGACGGCGGCGTGGCCGGGCTCGACGATGCCGGCGAAGCCCTCGCCGCTCGAGGTCGAGCTGGTCGGCGAGCGCCGCGTCGGTGTCGACCCAGCGGTAGGCGAGCAGCGGGCGTGCCCGGCGTCGGCCCGAGGCGCGACACCGGGCGCAGGCCGGGGTGCCCCCACAGCCGCTCGGACCGCGAGCGGTCGGGGGTGGCCCGCTCCGCGTCGGTGATCTCGTCGCGGCCGAACTCGAAGAACTGCGCTCTCGATCGTCGTACTGGAACGGGATGTCCAGGCCGTCGATCCACGCCATCGGCGTCGTCGGTCGCGTTGTGGTGGGCGTGCCAGTTCCAGCCGGCCTGCGGCAGGAAGTCGCCGCGGCGCATGGGCACCGGGTCGCGCCCGACGACCGTCCACACGCCCTCGCCCTCGACGACGAAGCGGAACGCGTGCTGGGTGTGCCGGTGCTCCGGGGCGTCCTCGCCCGGCATGAGGTACTGGATCGCCGCCCACAGCGTCGGCGTGGCGTAGGGCCGGCCGCCCAGGCCCGGGTTGGCCAGCGCGATCGCGCGGCGCTCGCCGCCGCGGCCGACCGGGCACCAGGTCGCCGGCCCGGGCCGCGAGCGCGCAGCAGCGTCGTCCCACTCGCCACAGGTGCGGCGGTCGCCTTGCGACTGCGGGTGGAGCGGCATCAGGTCGCCGATCTCGGTCCACAGCGGGACGAGCAGCTCCTTCTCGAAGCCCCGGTACAGCTCCTCGAGCTCCGGGGTGACCGGTGGCTTGGTCGGGCCCCTCTACGGCGACGACGGTGAACGGCGGCGTGTCGGTCATGGACCGATCTCGCTGTCCCGTGGCGTCAGAGCGGAACATATAGATTCTGCACAGCAGAACGTCTGCAGGACCATGAAGGGACGGCCGGATGGCGAGGCCCGGCGGCATGAAGCAGCCGCCCGCCGTACGCGGTGACGAGCGTCGACCACGCCCTGCGGCTCGCCGTCGTGCTTCAGCTCGAGGGGCCGCTGACGGTCGTCCGCGGCCGCCGAGCGACTGGGCGTCGCCCGCTCGACGGCGCACCGGCTGCTGCAGACCCTCGTCTACCGCGACTTCGCCGTGCAGGCCGAGCGACCGCGTCTACCACGCCGGGCCGGTTCTCGAGCTCTCCGGGCATTCGCACGTCGGATGCCGCGCAGGCTGCGGGCCGCGGCCCTGGAGCCGCTGCGGGTCCTCGTCGACACCCTCGGCGAGACCGTGCAACCTGTCGGTCCGGATCGGGACGACGGTGCGCTTCATCGCGTCCGTCGAGTGCGACCAGGCGCTGCGGGTCGGCAGCCGCGAGGGCATGGTCTTCCCCGCACACGCCGTGACCGGCGGGCTCGTCATGCTCGCCGCGCTGAGCAGCGAGCGGGTCGACGCCCTCTACGCCCCCGAGCGTTTCGCGGACCGACCCGGACCTCCGGCCGGATCTCAGGCGGCTGCACGCGGACCTGCGCGCGGTACGCCGCACCGGGGTCGCACTGAACCTGGAGAGGTCCGAGCGTGGGCTGGCCGCGGTCGGGCGTGCCGTGCTGGACCGGGACGGCGATGCAGTGGCCGCCGTCTCGGTCAGCATGCCGACGGTCCGCTACCGCAAGGAACGCGTCCCGGAGCTCGTCGGAGCGCTCGGTGCGGCCGCCGAGGCGATCACCCGTGGTCTGGCCGCGATGTGAAGGGCAGCACGAGCCGCGAGGGGTGCTGGGCGTCGCGGTAGATCTTGTGCGTGACCGGCCGCCCGACCGGCAGGTGGAAGGCGTCCGGCGGCAGCAGCGAGTTGTGCTCGTCGACGAGCGGCTCGTTGCACATCAGCTCGGCGACCAGCCGGTGGCCGGGCGGAACGGTCGCGGCGAACGGGTAGAGCCGCACGACGTACTCCTCGATCGACGCCCGGCTCGACCGGCACCGCCGCGGGTGTGCGGGTGGTACGGGATTGCCCTCGGTGGTGCGCTCGTCGAGCTCGCGGTGCGAGGCCTTGAGGAAGCCCGGTCGTGACGAGCTGCCGCTTGCCGCCGGGCGCCTCGTCCCACAGCCGCAGGATGAAGTTGGTGTCCGGCTGGTCGATCTCGACGAACAGGTGCGCCGCGCCGGTGCCGATGATCTCGGCCGGCTCCTCGAACGGGGCTGTGGCCCAGCCGAGATTCTCGACCTTGTCGGTGACGGTCAGCGGCGCCTGGTAGAAGCCGTCCGGGTGCGGCGTGCTCGGCGCCCATGAGCTCGGGCTCGGTGGACAGCTTGTGCCGCGGGCGCAGGTAGCAGCGACCGGTACTCGATCGTCCTTGGGCGGCCAGTGGTCGGCGGTCACGCCTCGCGGGTGCCCTCGACGAAGACCTTCACGGCCGGCTCGTCCATGATCCCGTTGTCGATGCCCTTGAGCCAGTAGTCGTACCAGCGGAACATCGTGTCGTGCTCCTCGACCCACGGGCGCGTCTGCATCGGCGGGTAGGGGCCGATCTCCAGCTTCTTCGGGCCCTTCAGCACCTCGAAGAGCTCGATGCGTGCCGTCGACCGTCCAGCCTCGGCCCTGGTTGATCTGCAGGTACACCGGGATGTCGATGTTCGCGCGCCAGGTTGATCGGGTTGCGCTCCTCGTACCACGTCGCCGTCGAGCTCGTTCATGATGATGTCGAACCAGGCCTCGTGGTGCTTCGGGTAGTGCAGCACGTGCACGAGGTTCGGCCATGCCGCGACATCGGGGTCGGCCAGACGCTCGGCGACGCGGCCTGCGATCTCGTCGGGCGAGTACGTCTCGAGCATGCGCGACTTGATCGCGGTCGGTGAACGCCCAGCCGGAGTCGCCGCCGCGGCCCTCGCGGGCGGCGCGCGGCATGAACCACATGATGCCGCCGTGGTAGGTCGTCTCGTAGAAGTCGAAGTGGCCGCCGCTGACGAAGATCGCCTTGAGGTGCGGCGGTCGCTCGGCGGCGGCGAGACCTGCATCGACCCGAAGTAGGAGATGCCGATCATGCCGACGTTGCCGTCGCACCACGGCTGCGCGGCGACCCACTCGATGAAGTCGTAGGCGTCCTGGCCCAGCGACACGCCGCCGGCGTTGTAGTTGCCGATGTGCTCGCCCTCGGAGGCGCCCGAGCCGCGCACGTCGCCGATGACGTGGACGTAGCCCTCGCCGACGACGCGGGCGATGTCGCCCGCCTCGATGCAGCCGTCCCACATGCGGCGCTGGGCCGCCGCTGCGGCGGCATCGTCAGCGCCAGCGCCTGCAGCTCCTTGCCGTACGGGCTCAGCGCGACGAGCGCCGGGACGCGGCTCGTCCTCCGGTGCCGCTGATAGGCGTCGGCGGCCAGTCGACGCCGTCGCGCATCGGCACGCGCAGGTCCTTGCGGACGACGATCGGCTGGCCGCCGGCCTCGCATGGTCGTGACGTCAGTCATCAGCGGCTGCTCCTCTCGTTCGGTCTGGCGCGGACAGGCGTGCGGTAGCCGTGCATCGTGGTGAAGAACGGGGAGGGCTCGAGGGTCGGGTCGCCGTCGTAGCCGAGCGTCCTCGGCGACGCGAGCGAACGGGCGAGTACGGCGAGCCGTCGCCTGCGGTCGGCCCGCGCGGCGCAGTCAGTCGACGTGGCGGCGTCGCGCGATGCGGGCCTCGATGTCGAGGCTCTCCTGCAGCGCCGCGCGCGGCCTGCGCGGCGTCGAGCTCGACGCCGTACGGGATCGCCGTCGGCGTCGCGGTAGGGATGCCCGAGGTACAGGTGCCGCGGCCGCACCTCGTCGCGCAGGTACTGCAGGCTCGACGCGGTAGGCGTCCGGGTCCACGTAGCCCGGGAACCCGTTCGCGGCGCCGTGCATCTGCACCGCGTCGCCGACGAACACGTCGTCCTGGCCGTCGACGACGTAGGCGACCGAGCCGGCGGTGTGACCGGGGATGCGCGTGCACGGAGACCGTCACGTCCGCCGCCGAGCGACGAGCGTCTCGCCGCCGCGCGACGAGCAGGGTCGGCTCCATCTCGCCGGAGATGCGCGCGCCTGCGCGGCCGCGATCTGCTGGCCTCGCCCTCGGGGTCGTGCAGGTACTGGCCGCGGCCGTCGAGGTACTCGTCGACGTGGGCGCGGCGCGCGCGCAGCAACGGCGCGTCGGCCTCGTGGATGACGACCTGGGCCTGGCGGCCCGGTGAGCTCCCACAGCGCGTGCGCACCGCCGATGTGGTCGATGTGACCGTGGGTCAGCAGGATCCAGCGGACGTCCTCGATGCGGCGGCCGAGCGCCTCGAGCGCGGGCGCCATGCCCTCGGCCGGCGAGGAGGCGATGCCGGTGTCGACGATCGCCGGCTCGGGCGCGTCGATGAAGAAGCTGTACAGACCGAACCGCCCCCACGGGCGAGACGAGCGGGTGGATGTCGACGTCGGCGTCATGACGCTCCGGAGGAAGTCGGCCGGTCTCGGCGAAGGCCGCGGTGGTACTCCGGGATCCACGAGAAGTGCTGCACGAAGCCGTGGCCGGCCCGGCGTACCGGCGTGACGCGTCACCGGCACGCCGGCCTCGCTGCAGCCGCTCGCCGTACAGCTCGCCCTCGTCGCGCAGCGGGTCGTACTCCGCGGTGACGATCAGCGCGGGCGGCAGCCCGGTGAGGTCGCCGGCGCTTGATCGGCGAGACGAGCGGGTCGGCCGGATCGGCGCCGCTGTCGAGGTAGAAGGCGTTGAACGGCTTCAGCCCAGCGGTCTCCAGGCCGTAGCCCACGGCGTTCTCGCGCAGCGACGGCGTAGCGGTCGACATCGAAGTCGAGGTCGAGCGATGGGTAGTACAGCACCTGGTGGGTGATGCGCGTCGAAGCCGTCGTCGTGCGCCATGGCGGCGACGGCGGCGGCGAACGTGCCGCCCGAGCTGTCGCCGGCGACGGCGAGGGTCGCGCCGTCCCAGCCCAGACGCGTCGCCGTTGCTGCGGCGGCCCACCGCACGACGGCGTAGCAGTCGTCGAGCCCGGCGGGAAAGGCGTGCTCGGGCGCCAGCCGGTAGCCGACCGAGACGACCGCGCAGCCGGTCGCGTTGGCCAGCGAACGGGCGACGTGGTCGTGCGTGTCGAGGCTGCCCAGGAAGAACGCGCCGCCGTGGAAGTAGACGAGCAGACCGTAGGACTCGCGCCTCGGCCGGCGTGTAGATCCGCACCGGCACCTCGCCCGGCGGCGGTCGCGCGGCCACGTCCTCGACGGCGTGCAGCGGGCAGCCGCTCGGTCGAGCGGGGCACGTGCGCCTCCTCGGCCGGCGCGCATCGCGGCCGGGTCGAGCGGGCCCGGCGGGCGGCGCGGGCAGGGTCGCGAGGACCTCGGCGATCTCGGGGATGCAGGCGTCACGGCTCAGGCTCGCGACCCGGCGCTCGCCTGGCTTCTGGCCGGGGAAGACGTCGTTGATCTCGTCCTCGCTCCAGCCCTGGCGCGAGATGCGCTGCAGCTCGTCGGTCATCGGCTTGCGGGTCGGCCTGGTACGGGGCGAGCGCCTCGGTGACCGAGCGGCCGCCTCCGAGGGCGTCGGCGAGCGCGCCGGCGTCGAGGATCGCCGAGTTGGCGCCCTGGCCCTGGTGGTGGCACATCGCGTGCGCGGCGTCGCCGAGCAGGACGACGGAGTCGGAGTGCCACGTGTCGACCGGGTCGATGTCGTAGACCGCGCGGACGTTGACCTCGTCCATGTCGAGGTCGCGCGTGATCGTGACGATCCGCTCGTCGAAGCCCTCGACCGACCTCGAGCAGGTCCTCCTTGGTGACGCTGCGGCGCCCAGGGTGCTGTCCGGCGCGCAGGGCGGTGACGTCGAACGACACCTCGCCGCGGTGGAGCAGCGGCAGGAAGTAGACCTTCGTGCCGTGGCCGATGTACATCCGCAGGTTGCCGTCGACGACCAGGCCGTAGGCTGCCGTCGGCGGCGATGACGGCGCGGTAGGCGTGCTCGCCGGCGAAGACGGGCGGCTTGTCGCTGAACAGCTGCTCGCGCACCGGCGAGCGTGATGCCGTCGGCGCCGACGACCAGGTCGGCCGTGACCGTCGTGCCGTTCGCGAACGTGACGGTCGCGTGGTCGCCGTGGTCGTCGATGCTCGTCGAGCTTGTGGCCCAGCTTGCACCATGCCCTCGGGCAGCACGCCGAGGAGCGCGTCGATGAAGTCGCCGCGGTGGATGAAGTGGGTGTGTCGTCGACCGCGTAGTCTCCATGCCCGGCCACTCCTCCTTCATGATGGGTGGCCGGTCGGCGGTGAGGATCTCGAAGGAGTCGCTCGGCGAGCTCACCGCGGCGATCGCGTCGAAGATGCCCCACTGGCGGAACTGGTCCATCGTCGAGGGGCGCAGGCCGATGCCGGCGCCGACCTCCCGGATCTGCGAGCGCCTGCTCGTAGACGGTGACGTCGGCGCCCGAGCAGGCTGAGCGCCTTGGCCGCGGCAGGCGCCGCCGTACCCGCCGCCGACGACGGCGATTCGAGGTTCTTCAGGTCCTGGGAGTCCATGGTCGCTCGCTCTCTGCGGTGCGTGGCTGTCGGTGGCGGTCAGCGCGGATGGTGAGGAAGTCGGCGGGGTTGGTCGACGAAGATCCGGTCGATCGTGGCCTCGTCGACGCCGGCGGCGCGCAGGTCGGGGAGCAGCCGCTCGAAGAGGTAGTTGACGGTGTGGCCCTTGACGCCGGGCCAGCCGAGCGGGCTGCAGTTGGCGTCCGCCGAGGCGAGCACGCTGGTCGACGAGGCCCGCGTTCGAGGAAGCGCAGGAAGTGGTCGAGGCGCTCCTTGCGCGGCGCGGGCCCAGAACGGCGGGTCGGGCAGTTCGAGGTCGTAGCCGAAGGTGTCGAAGCCGATCCGGCCGCCCTGCTCGACGATCCAGCTCGTCGCGTGGTCTTGCCCTGGCTGACGCCGTCGTCGGCGTGGCCGAACAGCACGCGGTCCAGCGGCAGGCCCTCCTCGGCGAAGATCGTCGAGCGCCGGCTCGGAGTCGACGGCGAGGTGGGTGAAGATCGGGCGCCCCGGTCTGCGAGGCCGCCGCGCCGCGGCGCGGTAGATGCGCATGTCGAGCTCGGTCATCCGGAAGCCGCGGCTGACGCCCGACCTTGATGATGCCGGCCCTGGCGCCGGTGTCGCCGATGCCGACGGTGATCTCGTGGATGAACTGCTCGGTCGAGGTACTCGACGCTGGCCCGCTCGAAGAACGGCAGCGCCGTGTCGCCGCCGACGAAGCCGGTGCAGGCGACGATGTGCACGCCGGTCTTGGCCGACAGCGACTTGTAGTAGTCGACGTCGCGGCCGTTGCAGATGCCGGTGGCGTCGACGAAGGTGCCGCCGTAGGGCACGTTCTCGTGGAACTGGCGCAGCTTCGGGACGGTCTCCTCGTAGCGCTGCTCGGGCGTCTTCCACCAGCGGGTGTCCAGCTCGCAGCCGGGCATGCCGTAGCCGATGTGCTCGTGGATCGCCACGAAGCCGAGCTCCTCGGCGGCGATCGGCGCCGAGCACGGTGTTCACGTGTGCACGGCGCTCACCTTCACGGCGTCGCGGTGACGGTGAGCAGGTCGGCGGGGTTGTCGACGAGGATCCGTCGGACGTCGTCGTCGGCTGAGCCGCCGGCCGCGCGCAGCAGTGCGGACGAACGGCGTCAGCACGTGGCCGTAGGGCGACGTCGTGCCGCGGCATGGCCCTTGGCGACCCCGGTCGCGTTGCACGACAGCAGGATCCGGTCGCCGTGGCCGCATCGACCAGGGTCGACGACGAGAGCGACGCGCTCGGCGTCGGTCAGGAGTGCGGCGTCGATCGTTGACGCCGATGTGGTCGATGGCGACGTAGGCGCCGCGCGCACGGCGACCTCCAGCGGGGCCCCTGCCGCGACGGCGTCCGCGCGGTCGAGGTCGCCGACCACCACGCGGTCGGCGCGGCAGCCCCTCGTCGAGCACGACGTCGAGGTCGTGCATCGCGTCGGCGCCGAACCGGATCGAGACCGGGACGCCGGTGGCCAGCGCCGCGCGGGCCGCGCCACGGAAGCAGGCTCTCGTCGGTGGGGGTCATGCCCGCCGCGCGTGACCGCGGTGACGACCAGGCCGGCCGGAGCGCGGCGCTCCAGGCGCGGCACGACCATGCCCTCGGTGACCTCCTTGCCGAACAGGTCGGCGAACTTCTCGGCCGGCCACGGCGTCGGCGGGTTGGTCTGGGGGTGAGGAAGTAGCCGCCGAGCATCTCCTCCGGGCCCATGCCGGTGGACGCGACGATGTGCACCCCCGTCGCCCGGGAGAGCGCCTCGTACAGCCGCAGGTCGCGGCCGTGGAACATGCCGGTGCTGTCGACGATGGTCCCGCCGCCCTGCGGCCCGGAAGTCGGTGCAGCTGGCGGCGAGCGACCGCGAAGACCTCGGCCCGATCGATGCGGATGTCGTAGGCGTACTGGGCGCCGGGGAGCACCGAGAGCAGCGCCTCGTGGACGGCGACCACGCCGAGGTCGGCGGCGGACCGGGCCGAGGACGGTGTTGACGGTCGAACGGGTGCGTGTCGGTCGCCCGGCATCGGCACGTCCCTTCATCGTCTGCGGTCGCCGCAGCCCGCGGGGCGCGAGTCCGGTGTGAAGCGCATCACAGTAAGGCATTCACTTGACAGTCTGTCAAGAGTATTGACACGAGTGATGTTTGGATGGACTGCCGCTATGATCCGGCCATGTCCCTCCGCGCCGCCCAGAAGCAGATGACCCGGGAGCTCTTCCTCGCCAGGGCGCTCGAGCTGTTCGAGACCAAGGGCTACGCCGCGACGACGATCGACGACATCGCCACCGCGGCCGGTTCGACCCGCACGACCTTCTACCTGCACTTCTCCTCGAAGGCGGAGGTGATGAGCGCCCTGCTCATGAAGGTCGACGCGATCCTCACTGCGCGCCGATGACCCGCCGCTGACCGCGGTGGTCGCCTCGGGGTCGCGCGACCTCATCCGTGCCTGGCTGGACCGCAAGTTCACCCAGTGGGACGTGATCAAGCCGTACCTGCTCGCCTCGTACCAGGCGGCCTACGAGCCGGACGTCGTCGCCACCACCGAACGGTGGTTCGAGGGCGCGGTCGGGGAGATGATGGCCGGCCTCGACCAGGCCGGTCGCTTCCCGCCGGGACCGGCGACGGATCCGATGCGTGCTCGCCTTCGGCGAGCTGGAGTACCTGTCCCGGCGCTACTTCGCGGTCGGCTGGCGCACGCCGCGCGAACATCTGCCTGCGAGGAGCTGACCGATTCCTGGTGCTACCTGCTCGTCGATGACGAGTGACGGCAGGCCTGCGACCGCTACTGCGTTGCCTCCAGTGCAAACAGGCGTTTGACAAATCTTGACGGCGTGGGCTCATTCAACTTTGACAGCCATGATCACTTTCGACCGCGTCTCCGCCGTCGTCGACCTCGACCTCTTCGCACCGACGAGGTCCTGCTCGACCCCTACCCCGACCTACGCGCGCCCTGCGCGAGACCGCCGCAGTGGTCCACCTGCCGCGCCAACGACGTCTACGCCCTCACCCGCTACGACGTCATCCGCGACGCGCTCGGCGACCCGGAGACCTTCTCCTCGTCGTCGATCGGCTTCAACCCGATGGTCAACGACGCACTCCAGGGCACGTCGCTGGCCTCCGACCCGCCGGTGCACACGCAGCTGCGGGCCACCCTCTCGGCGAACCTCACGCCGCGCGCCCTGCGCGGGCTCGAAGGCAGATCGACGCCAAGGCCGACGCCCTGGTCGCCGACCTCGTCGAGCAGCGGCTCCTTCGAGGCGATCGACGCGCTCGCCCGAGCCTTCCCGCTCGAGGTCGTCGCCGACCTCATCGGCTTCACCGGCGAGGTGCGGGACAACATGCTGCGCTGGGGACAGGCCGCCATGGAGGTGATCGGCCCGCTGAACCAGCGCACCATGGAGAACTTCCCGATCGCCGGCGAGCTCTACGGCTGGTGCTGCCCAGGTCACCGCCGAGGACCTCGCGCCCGGGCTCCGTCGGCCGCGGCATCTTCGAGGCTGAGGCGCGCGGCGAGATCCCGCCGGGCACGGCCGGGCCACATCATCCACCAGTACCTCGGCGCCGGCGTCGACACGACGATCGCCGCGATCGGCAACATCGTCGCGCTCTTCGCCGCGCCACCCCGACCAGTTCGAGCTGGTCCGGCAGGACCCGCTCGCTCGTGCCCGCCGCGTTCAACGAGGTGCTGCGCTACTGGGCGCCGGTGCACGTCTGGGGCCGCACGGGTGACCAAGGACGTCGAGATCGACGGCGTCGCTCATCCCCGCCGGTGCCCAGGCCGCGCTCCTGTTCGGCGCCGGCAACCGCGACCCGCGCCACTACGAGAACCCCGACGCCTTCCTCGTCGAGCGCAACCCGGTCGACCACCTGTCGTTCGGCTACGGCGCCGCACAGCTGCGCCGGCCAGGGCCTGGCCCGGCTCGAGGCGCCACGCGATCATCGACGCGCTCGCCACGCACGTGTCCAGCGGCTCGTCGTCGGCGAGGAGGCGCGCGTGCCCGAACAACATCACGCGCAGCATCGACGTCGCTGCCCGTCCTCGAGGTGGTGCCCGGCATGAGGATCGTGCTCGACCGCCCGCGCTGCGAGGGCCACGGCCTCTGCGAGGAGGCGGCGCCCGACCTCATGCACCTCGACGACGAGGGCGAGCTCGTCATCGACGTCGAGGAGTTCGAGGCCGGCAGCGCCGCCGCGGCCGCCGCCGCGCGCCGCCGTGCGCGGTCTGCCCGGTCGCTGCGCTGCGGCTCGAATGACGCCGCGCGTCGCCGCGGCGGATCGTCATCGTCGGCAACGGCATCGCCGGGGTCACCGCGGCCGACACCCTGCGCGCGCGTCGGGTTCGACGGTGAGCTCACGCTCGTCGGCGACGAGACCGCACCCGGCCTACAGCCGGCCGGCGCTGTCGAAGGCGCTGCTGCGCGACGACGGCGACCTCACCAGCCACCTGCTGCCCGCCGCCGACGCACGGAGCGACCGAGCTGCGGGGCGTACGGGCGACCGGCGCTCGACCCGCAGGCTCGCACGGTGCTCCTCGACGACGGCGACCGGCTTGCCGTACGACGGTCTCGTCATCGCGACCGGCTGCCGGGCGCGCCGGCTCACCGAGGGCGACCGGACCCGGCGGACGAGCTGACGCTGCGCACGCTCGAGGACGCGCTCGCGCTGCGCGCAGCGGATCGCCGTCGCGGCCCGACGTCGTCGTCGTCGGCGGCGGCCCGCTCGGCATGGAGATCGCCTCGGCCTGTCTCGACGCGGGGTGCGCAGTCACGCTCGTGTCCCGCGGGCGCCCGCTCGTGCACCAGCTCGGCCGGCACCTGTCCGACGTCCTCGTGGCCGCTGGCGCTCGCCCGCGGCCTGCGCCTGGACGACGGCGGGTGCGGCGCGCCTGGAGCGCGTGGACGGCGGCGACCCGCGTCGTCCTCGCGCGACGGCCGCTCGCTGGAGGCGGCGCTCGTGGTCACCGCCGTCGGCGACCTGCCCAACGTCGAGTGGCTCGCCTCGAGCGGCCTCCTGCGGGGCGGCGCTGCTCGTGGCCGATGCGCGCGGGCCGGGTCCGCCCCGACGTCGTCGCCGCCGGAGACGTCGCCGCGGTCCCTACGCCGGCCGGGATCCGGCGGGTGCCGCTGTGGACCTCCGCGATCGAGCCAGGCCGCAACGCGGCGACAGCCCTCCTGCAGCCCGACGCGGTGCCGACCGACGACCAGGCCGTACTTCTGGACCGAGCAGTTCGGCCTCTCCCTCAAGGCGGTCGGCCACCTGCCGTTCGGCGGCGAGCCGGCGCTGGTCGACGGTGACCCGGGCGAGGACCGTTCGCTCCTGCAGTGGGGCGACGGAGGCTCCGACGGTGCCGGCGCCGCCGCGGCCGTCAACTACCGCATCCCGATCCCGCGGCTGCGCCGCCTCTGCGACGCGGTCGCCTGACCGCACCGGTCCGGCGACCCACCCTCGGGAAGGCCAGCGATGTCCACCACCTCACGCACGTCCGGCGTGCCCCGGCTCGAGGTCCGCCTTTCACCCGCCGGTACTCGAACGCCTTGACCCTGAGCGGGTGCGCCAGATGCACCGCGGGTCCGTTGTCGAGGTCCTGGAGGGTGTCGACGGCCCAGTACCAGCCGTAGGTCGACTCCAGCACGACCTCGGGTGCTCCCCGTCGCGGGTCATCACCTGCGCCAACGCCAACGGCGTGTTCGGGATCTGGACCGCCTCCAAGACGTCACCTGTATCGGTGGTGCGGACGATGACGCTACGGGCACGGTGCAGATCGATGCCGAGGTACTGCCGACCGGCGTACTCCTGCTCCTGCCCTGAACGATCCGACGCGACGTAGCCTTTCACCGGGGCCTCCTTCGTCGATTGACGAGAACACCTCCAGCATCCGGCGGAGGGTCACGCGGAGCGAGGCCCCACCCTCGGCTCCTTCATCGCATCAGCGAGGGCTCGCGACTTTCGGGCACGCACAGGCGAACGCGCGCCGCGCCGCGGGCGCAACCCGCGAGACGACGTCGGCGCCGCAGCAGCCGAGTTGCGGGCACTCGAAGACGCCGATGTGCTTCGGCGCACCCGCCGCATCCCGTCATGTGGCAACGCCAGAGATAGGGCCCCGGGCTCAGATCGCTCCGAGGCCGGGGTAGAGGGGATAGCGCGCTGCGATGCGTGTGACTCGCTCGCGCTGGCGTTCCAGCGGGTGCCCGGGTTCAGCGCGCAGTGTCACCGCGATGACGTCGGCCACTTCCGTGAAGTCGTCGTCCCCGAGCCCACGCGTGGCCAGGGCGGACGTGCCGATCCGCAGGCCCGACGTGACCATGGGCGGTCGGGGGTCGTTGGGGACGGCGTTGCGGTTGACGGTGATGCCGACCTCGTGGAGCCGGTCCTCGGCCTGCTTCCCGTCGAGCGCGGCGTCCACGAGGTCGACGAGCACGAGATGGACGTCGGTGCCGCCGGTGAGGACGCGGACGCCGGCGGCGGTGACGTCGTCGGCGCACAGCCGGTCGGCGAGGATGCGTGCGCCGGCGAGGGTCCGGCGCTGACGGTCGGCGAACTGGGGCGTTGCGGCGATCCGGAAGCAGACGGCCTTCGCGGCGATGACGTGCTCGAGCGGGCCGCCCTGCAGGCCGGGGAAGACCGCCGTGTTGAGCTTCTTCGCAAGGGTGTCGTCGTCGGTGAGGATGATCCCGCCGCGGGGCCCGCCGAGGGTCTTGTGGGTCGTGGACGTCGTGACGTGCGCGTGCGGGACGGGGCTGGGGTGCAGCCCTGCGGCGACGAGGCCCGCGAAGTGCGCCATGTCGACCATGAGGTAGGCGCCCACCTCGTCGGCGATCGCGCGGAAACGGGCGAAGTCGAGATGCCGCGGGTAGGCGGACCAGCCGGCGATGATCATTCGAGGGCGGTGCTCGCGGGCCAGGGCGAGGACGGCGTCCATGTCGACGCGGCCGTCGGTCCCGACGCCGTAGGGGACGACATGGAAACTGCGGCCGCTGTAGTTGAGCCGCATCCCGTGAGTGAGGTGGCCGCCGTGGGCGAGGTCGAGGCCGAGGATGGTGTCGCCGTGCTCGAGCAGTGCGAAGAAGACGGCGGTGTTGGCCTGTGCACCGGAGTGCGGCTGGACGTTGGCGTGCCGGGCGCCGAAGAGCCCTGTGACCCGCTCGATGGCCAGGCGTTCGACGACGTCGACGTGCTCGCAGCCGCCGTAGTAGCGACGCCCGGGGTAGCCCTCGGCGTACTTGTTCGTCGCGACGGAGCCTTGCGCCTGCATGACGGCGACGGGCGCGAAGTTCTCCGAGGCGATCATCTCCAACGTGGTCTCCTGCCGGACCCGTTCGGCCTCGAGAGCGGCCGCGATCTCCGGGTCGACGGCGTCGAGGGGGCGGCCGAGGACGTCGTCGAACACGTCGGCGGGGAACGCGTCGGTCGTCATGTCAGCCCTGTCCGTCGGTGAGGGCCCGGTAGGCCGCGGCGTCGAGGAGGTCGGGCAGGGACCCGACCCGGACCCGGAGCAGCCACGCGCCGAACGGGTCGCTGTTGAGGACGCCCGGCTCGTCGACGACGGCGGGGTTGACGTCGGTGACCTCGCCTGTGACGGGCGAGAACAGGTCGCTGACGGACTTCGTCGACTCGATCTCCCCGCAGGGCGCGCCCGCCGTGACGGCCGTGCCGACGGCGGGCAGGTCGACGTACACGACGTCGCCGAGGGCGTCGGCGGCGAACGCGGTGATACCGATGGTGGCGACACCGTCAGTGACGCTCACCCACTCGTGCTCGGGGCTGTACAGCAGGTCTGCGGGCAGGTCGTTCGAGGTCATCACGGTCTCCTGGGTCTCGGTCGGGTCGAGCGTCGGGTCAGCGGGGACGGCGGTAGAAGGGCAGCGGGACGACGGTCGCGGCCACGTGCTGCCCGCGGACGTCGACGTGGACCGCGGTACCGGCCTCGGCGGACCCGTTGTCCACGTACGCCATCGCGACCGGGTGGCCGAGCGTCGGCGACAGAGCCCCGCTCGTCACCCGGCCGATCGTGCGGCCCTCGTCGTCGAGGACCGGGTAGCCGGTGCGGGCGGCGCGCCGTCCGGGCATGACGAGCCCGACCCGGACCTGCTCGACCGGCCGCGAGGACCGGGCCTGCAGGGCGTCCCGGCCGACGAAGGTGGGCTTGTCGAGGCGGACGACAGCACCCAGGCCCGCCTCGTAGGGCGTGAGCTCGGCAGTGAGCTCGTTGCCGTACAACGGCATCCCGGCCTCCAGTCGGAGCGTGTCGCGGCAGGCGAGCCCCGCGGGCACGAGGTCGAGACCGTCACCGGCCTCGCGCAGGGCCGCCCAGATCGCCGCCGCGTCGGCCGGGGAGCAGAAGATCTCGAAGCCGTCCTCGCCCGTGTAACCGGTGCGCGCGAGCAGGGTGCCGCGGCCGGCGACCTCCGCGGCCGCGATCGCGTAGTACCGGACGGTGTCCAGGTCGGCGGACGTCACCCGGCCGAGGACCTGCGCGGCGCTCGGGCCCTGGACGGCGAGTAGGCTCCAGTCGTCGCGGGTGTCCCGCACCGTCGCGTCGAACCCCGCGGCCCGGTCGAGCACGGCGGCGGTGACGACGTCCGCGTTGGAGGCGTTGGCCACGACGAGGTAGTGCTCGTCGGCGAGCCGGTAGACGATGAGGTCGTCGAGGATGCCACCGTCCTCACGGCAGATCATCGTGTACTTCGCCTTCCCGACGGTGATCGCGCTGATCTCGCTGACGACCGCGTGGTCGAGCAGGGCCGCGGCCTGCGGGCCGGTGACCTCGAGCTGCCCCATGTGGGACAGGTCGAACAGGCCCGCGGTGGTGCGGACGGCGTGGTGCTCGGCGAGCTCGCTGCCGTACCGCAGCGGCATGAGCCAGCCGGCGAAGTCGGTGAAGGCCGCGCCGGCGGCGGCTTGGACGTCGTGCAGGGCGGTGCGGCGGACGGGCGTGCTGGCGGTGCTGCTCATGGCTTCTCCTCTGGGGGGAGGCGGGGGAACGGCTTCGCGACGGCGCGAAGTCCGCAAGGCTGATCGGCCGGTGCTCGGTGCTCGGTGCTCCGTTGCGCCGGCGCGTCAGTGCGCGAACGCCTCGACGGGAGGGCAGGAGCAGGAGCGGCGCTTCGACCGTCGAGAATGACGACAGCGCGAACGCCGCCTTTAATGGCGGCCAGTGCGGTTTCGGTCTTGGGGATCATGCCACCGGAAATGACACCCGACGCAGTCAGGTCGCGGACATCGGCACTCGACAATTGCGTCAGCACTTCGCCCTGGGCGTTCTTGACGCCCGAGACATCGGTCAGCAGCAGTAGCCGGTCGGCTTTCATCGCAGCGGCGATGGCGCCGGCTGCGGTGTCGCCATTGACGTTGAAGGTCTCGCCATTGCGCCCGACGCCGATCGGCGCCACCACGGGAATGAAGGAATTGCTGATGAAGGTGCGCAACAATTCGGGGTTGATCTCGACCGGCTTGCCGACAAAGCCCAGTTGCGGGTCGTCCGGTTCGCAGATCATCAGATTGGCATCCTTGCCCGACAATCCCACCGCCTTGCCCCCCTGGGCGCTGATCGCTTGGCAGATGGCCTTGTTGATCCTGCCCGACAGCACCATCTCGACGATTTCGACAGTCTCGGCATCGGTCACCCGTCTTGCCCCGGACAAAGCTGGACTTGATCGCCAGACGCTCCAGCATCTGGTCAATCTGCGGACCGCCGCCGTGAACGATCACCGGATGCACGTTGCATTGCTTCATCAGCACGATATCGCGCGCGAAACGCTCCATCGCATGGGCGTCACTCATGGCATGGCCGCCCAGCTTGACCACGACGGTGGCGCCGTCATAGCGCTGCAGGAACGGCAGGGCCTCGCTGAGCGTCCGGGCCGTCGCGACCCAGTCGCGGTTCATTGAAGATGACTTTTCCAAACCCGTCTCCGTTCCTGTCAGTCGATCGCGGCAATTGTAGCGCGCAGGATATCCAGACCCAAACCACTTTCAGACGAGGTCAGGATCATCGAGGGATAGGCTGCGACATGCCGCGTCAGGACATTTTGCGTAGCGGCAATCGAGGTGGCCAGGTCCGCAGCCCCTGGCTTGTCGGATTTGGTCAGCACCACCTGGAACGAAACCGCCGCCTTGTCGAGCAGGGCCATGATTTCTTCGTCTACCGCCTTGGCACCATGCCTGGCGTCGATCAGCAGAAAGACCCGCCGCAAGTTCGCGCGACCGGCCAGGTACTTGCGCAGCAGGCGCTGCCAGTTCTCGACGACGGATTTCGGCGCTTCGGCATAGCCATAGCCCGGCAGGTCAACCAGATAACGGGTATCGCCCAGAGTGAAATAGTTGATTTCCTGGGTCCGGCCCGGGGTGTTCGATGCCCGTGCCAATGCCTTGCGGCCGGTCACCGCATTGATCAGACTCGACTTTCCCACATTGGAACGACCGGCGAAACACACTTCGGGCCGGTCCGCCTCGGGCAGGCCGTCCATGCGGACCACACCTTTGAGAAAATCGACAGGCCCTGCAAACAGCAGTCGGCCGGTTCGCGGTTTCGGCACGGGGGCATTGGTGCATGGGAAAGGCGGCGTCCATCATTGCAGACCTGATCGCGTCATCGCCGAGCAGATGTGCCACCGGCGATGATCTCGGCATAGATGCCGAAATCGCGGTGGCCCCAATTGGCTTTCGATATAGCCCGGCATGTCGAAATCGACCTTGCCGGTTTCGGGACTGGTCGCAGTGGCCGAACAGCGGGCGAATGCGTTCACGTACCAGAAACCGGGCCTTGCCGATGGCGATTTCGCTGTCCATCAAGCTCGAACTCGGCCATGGCTGCCACCCGTCAACCCAGCAGATTGCCGCGAAAGCGTTCAACCGACAGATCCCTGCCCACATGGACAAATCTTCCAGTGAGGAATGAGACAGGATCGATAACGAAGGAAAATCGGTATCGGTCATGCCGCGCGTAGCTTTTGCAACATAGGCAGGCGCGGCGCGGTTGGCGGGAACGAAAGCGGCGCTCCACCGAACCAGTCTACCGGCATCTTGCGGCCAGTCGGGGTTGACCGGCAATCGTTCCAGCGCCGGATGGGTCAAGGTCACCAGACCGGTCGTTTCATCAACAAGTGCGGAAATTGCCTGCAATTCAGGGGCTTTCGAGCAAAGGACGAAATTCGGACATGCCGCCCATTCGCGGGCTGCAGTCAAACTTGCTGGCTTCGTGCGCGACGGCCCAGACCCGATCCCATGGCATCGTCTGACCCTTGGTCAACCTGCACCAATCGACTTCGCGACCGTGGCTCTTGATCGGGTGACGCCAGATATTGGCTAATGCGCCATTCACGCGCAGGTGGGTTTCTTGCCGAAAGGGCCAAACATGTTGCCCATGATGTCGGGTTTTACGCCCTGGCTGCGCATGATGGTGTATTGTTGGGTGAATGTGATCGTGTTGTTGGCCACCCAGTAAATGACCAAACCTGCCGCAAATTTTCCCAGCATGAACATGAATATCCACGGCATCCATGCAAAGATCATCGCCTGCGTCTTGTCGGTTGGTGCCGGATTGAGTTTCTGCTGCATGAACATCGAGATTCCCATCAGCATCGGAAAAACGCCGATGGACAGGATGGCCAGGACCGAACCGGCCGAAGGGGCGGCCCAGGGCAACAGGCCGAACAGATTGAGGATGGAGGTCGGATCGGGGGCGGAAAGGTCATGGATCCAGCCGACAAAGGGCTCGTGGCGCATCTCGATTGTGACAAAAAGCACCTTGTAGAGCGAAAAGAAGATCGGGATCTGCAACAGGATCGGAAGGCAACCCGAGGCCGGATTGACCTTTTCCTTCTTGTACAATGCCATCATCTCCTGCTGCATTTTGACCCGGTCGTCGCCAACGCGTTCCTTGATTTCTCCATCTCGGGCTGCAACTTTTTCATCTTCGACATCGAGACATAGGATTTGTAGGCCAGAGGGAACAGCAAGGTCTTGATCATCAGGGTCAGGCCGATGATGGCAAAGCCCATATTGCCGATCAGCCCGTTCAGCAAATGCAGGACCCAAAAATCGGCTTGGTTAGGAAAAAGAACCAGCCCCAGTCCACGGAATCGACGAACTGGTTTATTCCCAAATCCTTCTGATAGCGCGTGATGGTGTCTACTTCCTTGGCGCCGGCGAAATAGCGTGGTGGCGGTGGCGGTATCGCCGGGCGCGATGGCGATCGTCGGCAGGCGCATATCGGTCTGATAGGTGTCGCTGGCGACAGTATATTTGGCCACCGACTTGAAAGGCTGGCCTGGTTCGGCGATCAGCGTCGTCATCCAGTACTTATCGGTAATGCCCATCCAGCCGTTGTCGGTGACGTCGATGGTGCTGCTCGGGGCATTTTCGGAAGGATCGATGGCAAAATCGGGCAAGTCCTTGTAGTCGATTTCTTCGATCGTGCCGTCGGATGCGCGCACGATGCCTTCGTGCAGCAGATAGATACCGGCAACCTCGGGTCGGCCCTGACGGGCGATGATGCCGTAGGGTTGCAGGCTGACCGGGCTCCGTCCGGTTTTCGACGCTCTGCACCATGGTGAACATGTAGTCGTCATCCACGCTGATCGTGCGGCGAAAAATCAGGCCGGCGCCATTGTCCCACTCCAGCGTCACCGGTGTGGTTTCGGTCAGGACGTCGCCGGATTCCAGCACCCATTTCGTATCAAAACCTGGCACTTTTCCGCCAGCCGAGGGTGCCCAACCCTGCAAGGTATAATAGGCCCCGGGCCGCCATTGGGTGACAACAGGGTAACGCGGTCGGAGTCGGCGGCAAGCTGTTCACCATATTGCACCAGACGCAGGTCATCAATCAGCCCGCCTGTCAGCGACAGCGAGCCGATCAGGCTGGGCGTGTTAATTTCGACGCGGGATGAACGAGCCAAGGCCTTGTCGCGCAATTCTTGCGGTGATTGCGGTAAGGTGGGAACCAGTGCCGCGTTGTTTTCCGCGCTAAGTGGGGCGGTGACTGCAGCAGGATCAGCCAATTCAGTGATCGGCGTTTCGGTTGGGGCGAACCAAAAAGTCCAAGCCAAGATGACAAGAAAGCTCAAGGCAGTTGCCAAGATCAATCTCTTGTTTTGTTCGTCCATTTCTTACCCCGGCAGGCTGGTACAGTGCTGGGGCGTGTTCAACAGGCGCTGGGGGAAAAGGTCAAGGTGAATTGCAGTTTTGCGACCATTTGCAACGCAACGACAGGGCGGTCAGGCGGTTTGGCGAATGTCGCGGTAGCTTGCGGCAAATTCGATGACGTCCTTTGCAGGCATCGGCTTTGCCAGCGTGTAGCCTTGCAGAAAATGGCAGCCCAACTTGCGCAAGACAAATTCTTCGGCAGGGGTTTCCACACCCTCGGCAAGGGTTTGCACGCCCAAGGCATTGGCCATGGTGACCATGGCAGAAATGATTTTCTGCTGATCGTCGTTCTGTTCCAACCCGGAAATGAACGAGCGGTCGATTTTTATGCGATGCACGCCAAATCGACGAATGTTGACGATAGAGGCGTTTCCGGTGCCGAAATCATCCAGATCAATCAAGACACCGATTGACTTCAGCGATTGTAAATTGCGTTGGACAGTGCACTCTCTGGTGTGGCCCAAAACGGATTCCAGCACCTCAACTGCCAGTCTCGACGGTTCGAGCGCGTTGCGATCAAGTTCCCATTGCATCAGTTTGGCGAGATTGGGATTGGCAAGTTGTTTGGGCGAGAGGTTGACTGAGACGCGCGGAACGACAAGGCCAGCCTGTTGCCAGTGGTTCAAGGCAGCCAGACTTTTGCGCAGAACGATTTCGCCCAAACGTTCCGTCTGGCCGGTTTGTTCGGCAATATCCAGAAATGCCGCGGGCGAAAGCACGCCGCGGTGCGGGTGGTTCCAGCGAACCAAAGCCTCAAACCCCGTTATTTCGTTGGTAGCAAAGCCGATTTGTGGTTGGAACCAAGGTTCGATTTGATCGTTGTCGAACGCCTTTTCTAATTCGTTGGCGACCAGAATGTGTTGATTCACATACGACTGGTCGGCACGAGAAAAATGCTGAATTGCCGGCGGCAAGGCCGACCGGGCGCGTTCGACGGCGGCGTTGGAATTGGCCAGTATGCGTTCCATGTCAAGTATATCGTCGCGCGTGCTGGTTATGCCAATGGCACAGGTCAGGCCGTCTGAGGCCGTCGCGGAAGTTGGCTTTGCCAAAGCAGCGGCAATACGCTGTGCGACCGCATTGGCCGCAAGTGCGCTGCACCCCGCTGTCAGAACGACGACATATTCACGCATTGAGGGCATCGCCAGATAGTCGCCCGCCCGGATGCAACCACGGATGCGCGTCGTTGCAAGTGCAGATCAATCAGGCCATTGTCGGGGTTTTCCAGTGCAATTGTTAATACCGACAGGTCGGTTCCCTGCCGTTCCGATTGTGGCAGAATGGAACGGGCAAATTGTATAAGCTGGTCGCGGTCGGGCAAATTCGGAACAAAAACGGGAGTTTCAACGAGTTTTTGCAATGCCAGCGCCATGATTTCCACACTGAATACCTGTAATTCGTGGGACCAGACTAGAACCAAACAAGAACGAATGGGTTAACGTGGGCAAAAATGTTGGCGATCAGCTTTTGCCCGAATCCAAGGCGGCGAAATCAAACAAGTTTCTGTCCAGCAAATGGCTGGCACGCACGTTCATAAGGCGAACGGAACATCACCTGGCGGCGGCCCGGGTTGTTGGCTTCCCAGCCGTCCAGAATTGCCTTCACTTGTTGGCGCTGCAGCCCTTCCTGCGACCCGCACAGGTCGCAGGGGATGATGGGATAGTTCATCGCGCGCGGCAAATGCTTCGCAATCGGCCTCGGCCACATAGGCGAGCGGGCGCAAGACCATGACAGTCGCCTTCGTCGTTGAGCAATTTGGGCGGCATGCTGGCCAGTTTCGCGCCATGAAACAGGTTGAGCATGAAGGTTTCCAGAATATCGTCGCGGTGATGGCCCAGAACGATGGCGCAACAGCCTTCTTCGCGGGCGATGCGGTAAAGATTGCCGCGACGCAGTCGCGAACACAGGGCGCACATGGTGCGGCCGGCGGGGATTTTATCCATCACGATCGGAATAGGTGTCCTGATATTCGATCCGGTGGGGCACCTGCATTTTGGTCAGGAATTCCGGCAATACGGTCGCGGGAAACCCCGGCTGGCCCTGGTCCAGGTTGCAGGCCAGCAGGTCCACCGGCAACATGCCGCGCCATTTCAACTCGAGCAGCGCGGCCAGCAGGGTATAGCTGTCCTTGCCGCCCGACATGCAGACCAGCCATTTGTCGCCGCGCTTGGCCATGGAATAATTTTCAATCGCCTCGCGCGTCTGGCTGACTATGCGTTGTCGCAGTTTCTTGAAGGCCCATTTCGGTGGGCGCACCGGCGAACAGCGGGTAAATCACGTCTTGGCTGTCAAGCATGGTCGTGGTCCTTGCAAGGCGGTACCGGGTCGTAGCCATCGCCGCCGAACGGGTGACAGCGGGCAATTCTTTTGGCGGCCAGCCAGGAACCGTAAAATCCACCGTGGATTTCCAAGGCCTCCAAGGCATAGGCCGAACAGGTGGGTTGGTAGCGGCAGTTCGACCCGACCCAGGGGGAGAAGATCAGCCGATAAAGCCGGACCGGAACCGCGAAAACATGGGCCAACGGGCTCATCCGTGCACCCGTGCCAAAGCTCGGGTCAGGTCGGTCTGCAGGTCTGTGAATGGGCGCTTGGCGGTCGCTTCGGCTTTGCCGATCAGCACATAATCCCAGCCGGGTTTTCCCTTGAGGCAAGGGCTAGTCGGGCGATTTCGCGCAACCGCCGCTTGGCACGGTTGCGGGCACCGCGTTGCCGACCTTTTTTGAACAGGTAAAACCGACGCGAATGGCGGGGTTATCGTCGTTGCGCAAACGCGCTTGCAAGTTCAGTCCCGGCATCGCCGCGCGTTTGCCGCTGTTTGCGGCCAGAAATTCGGCGCGTTTGCGCAGATGAAAAAGCAAAGCCCCGGACTTCGCAGCCGGGGCCAATGTCAGGTCGCTTTTCAAGGGAAAGTTAGGCGCAAAGAACCTTGCGGCCAGCAGCACGCCGACGGGCAAGAACCTTGCGGCCATTCTTGGTGGCCATACGGGCACGGAAACCATGCCGACGCGAACGAACCTTGTTGCTCGGTTGAAAAGTGCGTTTCATCTTCGTCTCCTGCGCCTCGTTGGGTGGAACCCCGCCGCAGCGGATTCGCCCCCTCAAATTCCAAGCCCGCTGTTTAGGGGTGGTTTATGGGGTTGTCAACGCGGGTTTGGCAAAGAATGCGGGGCGATTTTTGCCGTTTGCGGCGTGCTGTCACTGTTCTGCCAATTCTGAGGGTAGCGCATTGTCCAAAAATCCTTCTTGTGCAGGAATGGCAGCGATCGCTTGCTGTCAATTGTCGGGTTCTGCCAATGCATAGTGGTAATTGCGATTGTCGAAGATCTTCTGCTTGTTTGCTTGGAAGGGCAAGCCAATAACGGGCAGACCCTCTCCTCAAATGCACCTGTTGCCCATATCAGCCCCAACCCCTAATATCCCCGCCAACCTGCGCCACACAGAAAGCTGCTTATTGTTTCTCAAATCCCTTTCCGGCCGCTTCCTGTTTTTGACGATCATCTTTGTCATGTTGGCCGAGGTGTTGATCTTTGTGCCATCGGTGGCCCGGTTCCGGCTGAATTATCTGCAGGAACGGGTGGAACTGGCGCAACTGGCATCGTTGTCGCTGATCGACAGCCCGACTATATGATCTCGCCCGAACTGGCCGATGCACTGTTGGACAACGCCGAAGTGCTGAGCATCGTGCTGCGTCGCGGCGACATGCGGGAAATGATCTTGTCCAAGCCGATGCACGGCGACATTGCCGAGACCTTTGACTTGCGCGAACAGGGCTGGGTCATGCTGATCAAAGACGCCATGCGAACTATATTTTTTGGCGGCAACCGCATTATTCGCGTGATCGGCACCCCGCTAAAAGGTGCCGGCATTGATTTGGAAACAACTCAGCAGGAATCACCGCTGCGCAACGCAATGTTTGCCTATGGAACAAGGGTTTTCTGGCTGTCAGCCTTCATTTCGGCCATTACTGCCGCGTTGCTGTTCTTTTCGGTGCGTCGTTTCATCGTGCGGCCGATTTCCAAGGTGGTCGAGAACATGATCGCCTATGGCGCGGCCCCCGATGACCCGCGCCGCATCATCACTCCGGCGGCGGGCATCACCGAGTTGCGCAAGGCGGAAATCGGCCCTGCAGGATTTGCAAACGCAGCTTTCGTCGTCGTTGCGCCACAAGGAACGGCTGGCGACATTGGGTGGCGCCGTGGCGCGGATCAGCCACGATCTGCGCAACATGCTGACCACCGCACAATTGTTGGCCGACCGAATGGAAACCAGCAATGACCCGACTGTGGCCCGGACGGCACCGAAATTGATCAGTTCGATTTCGCGCGCGATCAACTTGTGCGAAAACACTTTGGCTTTTGGCAAAGCCGAGGAAATGCAACCGGAGAAATCGCAGGTCAACATCGGCCTGCTGGTGGAGGATGTGTTTGAAGCCGATTTGTCGCGCAACGGTCAACAGGTTGATCTGGTGTCGGACATCGGCGCTGGTGTCGAGGCGACCGCCGACCCCGACCATATGTTTCGCGTGCTGATGAACCTTGTTCGCAATGCCCGTCAGGCGATTGAAAGCAGCGGCAAAGACGGCGAAATTCGCATTTCCGCTAGCGAAACGCACGGCGGATGTGAGATATTGATCCGCGACAACGGCCCAGGATTTACCGACCGCGCCAAAGCCAACCTGTTCAAACCCTTTGAAGGCGGTGCCCGCAAAGGTGGCACCGGGCTGGGTCTGGCCATCGCCGTCGATCTGGTGCGCGGGCATGGCGGCGTGCTGGAACTGGCGGAAACCTCTGACAAGGGCACGATGTTTGCGGATATTTTTGCCGGGTTAGGCTGTAGCCCTTTTGCCCCTTGCAAACCTTTGAGCCCAGTTATATTTGAACCCGCGTTGCAGTGGTAGCTCGCTGGATAGAGCACCTGACTAGGAATCAGGTGGCCGGGGGTCAAAATCCCTCCCCATTGCACCATCCTTTTCTTAATTCGGTTGGCGGCGGTTGAACTGCCACGACTTTCGCGCTAAATGCCGGTCCGGTCGCGTTGGTAGCTCAGTTGGATAGAGCACTTGACTTCGGATCAAAGAGGTCGGGGGTTCGAGCCCCTCCCAGCGCACCAGTCCACTTCAATAGAGGCATGGACAGTTTTCCTTGCTTTGAAGAACTTCCTTGTCGCATCATCGCTGTTGCAAAAGGTGGAAAATGGCGCGGGTAATTTTCGGTTCCAATCTGCAACGGCACCTGACGAGACCAGCGGTTTCGGCCAGTGGAGCAACTCTGGCCGAGGTGATGCGTCAGGTGTTCAAAGACGACCCGTTACTGCAATCCTATGTGCTGGATGATCAGGGCCGGTTGCGCAAACACGTGAACATTTTTCTGAACAATACTGCGATACAAGATCGACTGAAACTTGCCGACAACGTGCACGAGAACGACGAAATCTATATTTTTTCAAGCACTTTCAGGGGGATAAAATGGCTTCAACGTTGTTGGTCGGAACCCGCAAGGGATTGTTCACCTTCCGCAAAAACGGCGCAGGCTGGCATGCCGGGCCGCCAGCATTTCTGGCGGGGCCGGTAACATCGGTTATGAAAGACGGTCGTGACGGGGCAATCTATGTTGCTCTAAGCCACGGCGCATTTCGGCTGCAAGTTTCACCGCTCTGACGATGATGGTGCGACCTGGGCCGAATTCGCGGCCCCGGCCTATCCAGTAGTCGAGGGCGACGACAAGGCGGCCTCGCTGGAGATGATCTGGAACATCGTTCCCGGACGGCCCTGGACCAGCCTGGGGTGATCTGGGCCGGCACCTTGCCCGGCGGGCTGTTCCGCAGCGACGACCGTGGTGAAAACTGGACGTTGATCACCAGCCTTTGGGACAGGCCCGAACGCGAAAAATGGTTTGGCGGTGGCTATGACCATCCTGGTATTCATTCCATTTGTGTCGATCCGCGTGACAGTCGTAAACTGACACTTGGTGTGTCGTGCGGTGGTGTCTGGAAGTCGAGATGACGGAGGTACCACTTGGCGGCAGGCCGGGCAGGGGTTGCGCAACGATTATCTGCCACCCGATCTGGCCTATGACCCTGTCAGTCAAGACCCGCATTACATCGCGATCAGTCAGAACCACCCGGATCAAGGTCTGGTGCCAGCATCACAACGGTATTTTTGTTTCCAGCGATGGGGCAGAGACCTTTGAGGAAATTCACGATGTGAAACCGTCGGTGTTTGGATTTGGCGTTGCCGTGCATCCGGATGACCCCGACACCGCCTGGTTTGCCCCGGCCCAGAAAGACGAATATCGGGTGCCGGTCGATGGAAAGATGGTGGTCACCCGCACCCGCGATGGCGGCAAAACTTTCGAAAGTCTGGACAGAGGGCTGCCACAAGGGGCGAGTTATGACCTGATTTATCGCCATGCGTTGACGGTCGATGACAGCGGCAACCATTTGGCGATGGGCTCGACGACTGGAAATTTGTGGGTCAGCGCCAATGGCGGGGACGATTGGCAACAAGTCAGCGGGCACTTGCCGCCGATTGCGCAGGCCGATTTTGTTGAACTGCCTGATTTTAGGGCAGTTCGCATCGATATATGGCAACTTCGCGGCTTTGCAAAGCGGAGGTGGTTACCTATTCTGGCTGGAAATGCCAAGTTTTCGGCATTGAACGGAGGATGCCATCGCGTTTTTCGACGAGATGTTTGACGGCGACGATGTTCGAACGCCCTATCGCGACTGCTGGGGTGGGTCCAGGCCATGCCCCCGATTGCTGGCGCTGAAACAGGCCGAGGCCGAGGCGCTGTTTCGTCGGATTGGCATTACTTTCGCCGTCTATGGCGAAGGCGGTGACCCCGGAGCGATTGATCCCTTTCGACATGATGCCGCGCGTGTTCACCCATTTTGAATGGCAAAAACTCGAACGCGGTGTGAAGCAACGCGCACAGGCGCTGAATTCGTTCCTACGCGACGTCTACGATCGGGGCGAAATTTGCGTGCTGGAAGTAATTCCCGCCTGACTGGTGTTTGGTAACGAGGCCTTTGAACGGTCGGTTGTGGGGTTCACGCCGCCGGAAAAGGTCTATTCCCACATTGTCGGGGTCGATATCTGGTGCGCACGGTCCGGATGAGTTTTTCGTTCTGGAGGACAATTGCCGAACGCCGTCTGGCGTTTCCCTACATGCTGGAAAACCGCGAAATCATGATGCGGATTTTCCCCGATCTGTTCCACCAAAACCGCATCGCGCCCGGTCGATGATTACCCCGATATGTTGCGCCGGACGCTGCGCAGCGTCGCGCCAGCCAAATGCAATGGCGATCCGACGATTGTGATCTTGACGCCCGGCTCGATTGAACAGCGCCTATTACGAACATTCGTTTCTGGCCGATCTGATGGGCGTTGAACTGGTCGAAGGGCAGGATTTGTTCGTGGACGGTGATTTCGGTCTCTATGCGCACCACCAGCGGCCCGCAGAAGGTGGATGTCATCTATCGCCGGATCGATGATTCCTATCTTGATCCCCTGTGTTCCGGCCGGGTTCCATGTTGGGTGTTCCAGGTCTGATGAATGTCTATCGAACCGGAGGTGTTTCGATCTGCTCGGCACCCGGCGCCGGCATGGCTGATGACAAGGCCATCTAACCTATGTGCCGGCGATGATCCGGTTTTATCTGGGTGAAGAACCAATTCTGCAGAATGTGCCGACGTGGAAATGCAGCGAAGCCAGGAATTGGCGCATGTTCTGGATAACCTGCACGAACTGGTGGTGAAAGAGGTGCACGGATCGGGTGGTTATGGTATGCTGGTTGGGCCTGCCTCGACCAAGGCGCAGATTGCCGCCTATGCCGATCGGATCAAGGCGGATCCGTCAGATTTCATTGCTCAACCCACCTTGGCACTGTCCACTTGCCCAACTTTCGTCGACAAAGGTCTGGCCCCGCGTCACGTTGATTTGCGACCCTATTGCCTGGTGGGTGATTCCATCAATCTGTGCGCCGGAGGATTGACGCGGGTGGCGTTGCAAGACGGGTCTTTGGTGGTCAACTCTTCACAGGGCGGCGGTGTCAAAGACACTTGGGTCATGGTGGATTGAACCAAAATGCTTAGTCGCACCGCCGAAAACCTGTTCTGGATTACCCGCTACATGGAGCGGGCCGAAACAACGGCGCGGCTGATGGAAGTAGGCTATCGCATCGCGTTGATGCCAAGTGCTGGCAAGGGCAACAAGAACGATTGGGAAAGTATTCTGGCGGCATCCGGGTCGTTGGATTTGTACCGCCAGAAATATGGTGAGCCAAAACAGGGCAAGGTCGAAACATTCATGTTTTTCGACCGCGACAATCCCTCGTCGGTGGCGCGCTGTATCGAGACTGCGCGCGACAACGGTCGTGTGGTGCGCACGGCCCTGACCTCGGAAGTGTGGTTCGCGCTTAACACTGCGTTTCAAGAGTTGCGGGCGATTAAGTCGCGGCAAAAAGCCAAAGTCGATATCCCGACGCTGTGTGACTGGACCAAACGCAGTACCGCATTGCTGCGCGGGGCAATCGAAAGCACGCAGTTGCAGCAAGATGGCTATGACTTTCTAAATCTTGGTTATTATCTAGAGCGGGCCGACAACACGGCGCGATTGTTGGACGTGAAATATTACGTCCTGCTGCCAGTGACCGACCGGGTTGGCGGCACGCGCGACAATTATCAATGGACAACGCTGCTGCGGGCGTTGTCGGCATACCGCGCGTTTCACTGGGCCTATGGTGGTGATTATACGCCGGGGAAAATAGCGCATTTCCTGATTTTGAACAAAGCCTGTCCGCGATCGCTGTTGCATTGCGCCGAGGAAACCGTGCGCCATCTTGACCGCTTGGCGCTGGCCTATGGCAAGAAGACGCGGGCGCAGGAGTTGGCACGGGCGGCGCTGGCGCGATTGGCAGAAACCGAAGTGGATGAAATCATAACCGCAGGATTGCACGAATTTCTAACGCGGTTCATTCGCGCGAATTCGGAACTGGGTGGCGAAGTTTCGCAATCCTACCTGTTCAGGGCGGCATGATGCGATTGAACGTTCGCCATAACTCGACGTATCGGTTTTCCAATCCCGTGCGATTTGTTGTGCAAAGCCACCGCCTGACGCCTGCTTCGTTCAAGGGGCAGAATGTCATTGAATGGCACGTAAGCTCACAAACCGGCACTTTTGGCAGTTATTTCCGCGATGGGGCGGGTGACCAGATTCGCACACTTTCGGTTGCTGGACCGGTCGCCGAATTGGCTATTTCGGTCGAAGGAACTGTTGAGACTGCCGATATGGCGGGGGTTTTGAAGGGGCACCGTGAAACGATTTCGCCGCTATCCTATATGCGGCCCACAACGACGACGCGTCCCGACACGGGGCTGCGTGACCTGTCGCTTTCGGCATTGGCGGGGCGAACAAGCATAAACGAGCTTGACCGAGCACATTTGCTTTCGGCAGCGGTGTCGGACGCCATCGAATATCGGCCGGGTTCCACCGCCATGCACACCACCGCCGCAGAAGCTCTGGCACAAAAGCTGGGGGTTTGTCAGGACCATGCGCATGCTTTGATTTCGGTCGCCAATTGCCAGGGCATTCCAGCGCGGTATGTCTGCGGCTATCTGTTTGCGCGTGAAGATGGGGCGGCAGAACTGGCCAGCCACGCTTGGGCGGAACTTTTTGTCGGTGGCTTGGGCTGGGTGGGGTTTGACCCGGCCAATCGGTGCTGCCCCGACGAACGTTATATTCGGCTTGGTTCGGGGGCCGATGCCTATGACGCCGCCCCAATTCGCGGCCTGTCGCGCGGCGAGGCAACCGAAAGTCTTGATGTGACGGTTGCGGTTGAAATCGATGCAGCAATAAGGTTCGCCGAAAATGGCAGGGTTCGCAGAAGAATGACCTATTGTGTTGGATTGTTGCTGGAAGCCGGTTGCGTGTTGATGTCGGATACCCGCACAAACGCGGGTTTGGACAATATCTCTTCCTATCGCAAAATGTTTACCTTCGAAAAACCCGGCGAGCGCGCGATTGTCATCCTGACGGCGGGCAGCCTGTCGGTAACGCAAACCACAATCGCGCGGCTGAACGAGGGTATAAATCACCCCGAACAAAGCAAAACGCCTTCGATTATGGAGGCGAATACGATGCTGGAAGTGGCCGAGATTGTTGGTGCGACCCTAGCCGAAGTCACCAACGACATCGGCGAAAAGATGCGCAGCATGAAACAAAGTGCTACGGCCAGCATGTTGGTGGCCGGACAGCGCAAGGGCGGGGCGATGCGGTTGTTTCTGCTGTATCCCGAGGGCAATTTCATCGAGGCGACAACCGACACGCCGTTCCTGCAGATTGGCGAACACAAATACGGCAAGCCAATTCTGGATCGGGTGGTCAAGCGCAGCACCAGCCTGGAAGACGCACGCAAAGCGGTGCTTTTGTCGATGGATTCAACGCTGCGATCCAACATCTCGGTCGGGATGCCGCTTGATTTATGCGTCATCCGTGAAGGCGAATGCGTAGTGTCGCAAAAGGAACGGATCGAATCGGGCAACGAGAAATTCATCGCCATGTCGCAAGCCTGGAGTGACGCGTTGCGCGATGCTTTCAAGCGCATATCAATCTAGATGGCCAAATTTGTTTTCGATCTTGGCGAACTGCCTTCGGTTGCCGTTGCCGGCAGCAACAAACGTTTTCCAGTGCGCCGTATCTATTGCGTAGGACGAAACTATGCCGAACACATCCGCGAGATGGGCGGCGACGCCGCGCGCTCTACGCCTTTCTTCTTTGGCAAACCTGCCGACAGTCTTGTCGAAGACGGCGCGACCATTCCCTATCCGCCCAAGACCGAGAACCTGCACCACGAAGTCGAACTGGTGATTGCTATTGCAAAGGCCGGGAATGACATTTCCGTTGATGACGCTTTGAGCCATGTCTGGGGCTATGCTGTTGGAATTGATTTGACGCGGCGCGACCGGCAGGCCGAGGCAAAGGAAAACGGCCGGCCTTGGGACATGGCCAAGGGATTTGACCGATCTGCCCCTGTCAGCGCGATAAGCCAGGTTTCGCGCATTGGCCATCTGGCATCGGGCCGAATCCAATTGGCGGTTGACGGACAGATCAAGCAGGATTCCGACCTTGACCAGATGATCTGGAGCGTTCCCGAAATTATCTCTGCATTGTCTTTCGACATAGGTTTGCGTCCTGGCGACTTAATTTTTACCGGCACACCCCAAGGTGTAGGGCCGGTGTTGCGCGGCCAAACCATTACTGGCAGCATTGCCGGATTATTAAGCATAACCGTAGGCATCACGACGGCGTGACTGCGAAAGGTTTGCAGAATCAGCCTTTTCGCAGTATGCATAGGCCAAGCGTGGGGGCGCTTTTCAAGATAATTGATTGTCTTTTGCAGGCATTCCCACGTTGTGTCCGGCATTGTTCATGTCGGTTTTTGCGTAAGTGATCCAGCGTTTTGGGGGAAATGAATGCGTACTTATTTGTTTGCGGATCAAGGTTTTCGTTCCGCTAAGCGGGACGATGCGGGGGTACCAGTTATAGTTGTTTTAATGGTTGCGTTGTTGGCCACTATGGCTGTGCGTTTTCTGGAATTGCCGCTTGAAGCGACATTTTTTGGACTAACGCACTAGGCTTCAACGAAGCGTTGCAGCAAAGTGCAGTGCCGAAATTCAGGAATGGCGGGGCCTAGCCCCGTCATTTCGTTTTCAAGCCATCGGCTTAAGGATCAAGGTTCCGTATTTGCGGCGATAATTCATCGGTGTCAGTGAAAATCTTGACTGGAAAGACCGGGTGAAAACTGCTTGTGAGGCAAAGCCGCATTGCAGGGCTATATCGGTGAATCGCAGCGCGCTATCGCGGGCAAGGCGGGCCGCTTTTTGCAAGCGCAATTCACGCGCGTATCGCGCCGGGCTAGTGGCAAGCGATGCCTGAAACCTTTGTTCCAATTGCCGCAGCGAAATATTCAAAACGCGGGCAATTTGCGGCATCAAAAGCGGTTCCTCCAGGCGCTCCGCCATCATCTGAACCGCCATTTCCACTAGGCCGTCGCCCAATTTCACTCGTAGTGCCGTGCCTTGTTGCTGCCGACCGCTTGTGTTTTCGTCATAGATAAAGGCACTGGCCACTTGCTTGGCCAGATCGTTACCATATCGGCAACCAATTAAATACAACATGAAATCCAGTGCGGGCATGGCGCCGCCGATTGTGATGCGGTTGGTATCGACAACATACCTGTCCGAAACCACGTCGATGTTTGGAAAGGCTTGGGCGAATTCGTCGAGGTCTTCCCAATGTACAGTCGCTTGGCATCCATCCAGCAACCCGGCCCGCGCCAGCACCCAGCCGCCTGAAATCGACGCCGCCAACAGTTCGATAACGCCGTGAAATCTGGCTTAGGTGGCGCGTCAGGTCTTGCGGTGCATGAATGCGGTGATTGAACCCTGCCAGAACAAACAACATATCGGCATGCGGCAGGTCCCGAAACGCCAGATTGGCGGGGAACAGCACGCCAGATGTCAGTCTTGCCGGCTGGCCTTCTGGTGTTGCAACCGTCCAACTAAATATGGTGCGGTTAGCAAATCTGTTGGCGGCGCGCATCGGGTCTATTGTTGCAGCGACCTCCAGCAACGAGGTTTCATTGAGCAAGAGTATGGCAATGGAAAGCGGGGTTTCGTCGCTAACAAAGACATTGTTTGCGTTTTTTGTCATATATTCTGCGTAAAACATCAAAATAGTTTTTTTCAAGCGACGTTAGTTTGATTTTGACAACCATTGGAGCCTGCCATGCCACTGACAATGAACCGTGAAGTTTTTATCACCTGCGCAATAACCGGTTCGGGCGGCACGCAGGACCGATCTCCACATGTTCCACGCAGCCCAAAACAGATTGCCGATAGTGCGATTGCAGCGGCAAAAGCTGGGGCTGCTATTGTGCACTGCCACGTTCGCGACCCGGAATCGGGCAAGCCCCGCCGCGATCTGGCGCTGTATCGCGAGGTTACCGACCGAATTCGGGATTCGGCCACCGATGTTGTCTTGAACCTGACAGCGGGAATGGGCGGCGACATTTTCTTTGGCGCCCCAGACGCGCCGATGCCGGTTTTGCCGCATACCGATATGGTTTCAGCCGCCGAGAGGGTTGCCCATATTGCGGAATGTCTGCCGGAAATTTGCACGCTCGATTGTGGCACGATGAATTTCAACGAAGCCGATTATGTGATGACCAACACACCCGGCATGTTGCGGGCGATGGGCGGCATGATGACGGCTTTGGGCGTGAAACCCGAGATCGAGGCGTTTGACACCGGGCACCTGTGGCTGGCGAAACAACTGGTATCCGAAGGGTGTCCTGACCTCGCCCGCCTTGGTGCAGCTTTGCATGGGTGTGCCATGGGGCGCGCCGGATGATTTGAACACCTTCATGGCGATGGTCAACAATGTGCCCGCCGATTGGAATTGGTCGGCGTTTTCCATTGGTCGCAACGAAATGGCCTATGTTGCTGCGGCAGTTCTTGCAGGCGGCAACGTGCGCGTCGGGCTGGAAGACAACCTGTGGCTCGACAAGGGCGTGCTGGCCACCAACGAACAATTGGTGGATCGGGCGGTTGGCATCATCGAGCGGATGGGGGCGCGGGTGATCGGGCCGGAAGAAGTGCGAAAGAAACTGGATTTGGTAAAAAGGGCAGCAAAATGAAGGCAGCAATAATTGGTGGCGGAGTCATTGGTGCGGGCTGGGCCTCGCGGTTCTTGTTGCATGGGCACGAGGTTGCCATCTTCGATCCCGACCCGGAGGTTGAACGCAAGACCGGCGAAGTCCTGGCAAATGCGCGCGCGGCATTGCCAGCGCTGTTCGACGTGCCGATGCCAGCAGAGGGCAAACTGACATTTCGCCAAAAGCGTTGCCGAAGCGGTGCAAGGCGCGGACTACATCCAGGAATCGGTATCGGAAAACCTGGCGCTGAAACACAAGGTGATCGCACAGATTCAAGCTGCCGCGCCCAATGTGACGCTGGGGTCGTCAACCTCGGGCTTCATGCCCTCGCAACTGCAGCAAGGTGCTGCGAACCCTGCGACCATCATGGTCTGCCATCCGTTCGTGCCGGTCTATCTGATCCCGCTGGTCGAAGTCGTGCCCTCGCCCGCCAATGGTGCGGATCTGGTGAAAAACACGATAGAGATGCTGCGCAATATCGGCATGAAACCCCTGCACATCCGCAAGGAAATCGACGCCCATATCGCTGATCGTTTCCTTGAGGCCGTCTGGCGCGAGGCCTTGTGGCTGGTCAAGGACGGCATCGCCACCACCGAAGACATCGACGACGCCATCCGCTTTGGTTTTGGCCTGCGCTGGGGCCAGATGGGGTTGTTCGAAGGCTATCGCGTGGCCGGTGGCGAGGCGGGCATGCGGCATTTCATGGCGCAGTTCGGGCCTTGTCTGCAATGGCCGTGGACGCGACTGACCGATGTGCCCGAATTCAATGATGAATTGGTCGAGCTGATCGCCGGCCAGTCCGACGCGCAATCGGGCCACCACACGATCCGCGAACTTGAGCGGATCCGCGACGGCAACCTGATCGGGATGATGCGCGCGCTCAAGGAACGCAACTGGGCCGCCGGGGCGATTGCTGAACGAACATGAGGCACGGCTGAAAGGCGTGAAGTGATGGATTTCGCCCTTTCCGACGAACAAAGGATGATCGTCGAGACGACGCGGGCGTTTGTCGAAGCCGAGTTGTTTCCCCATGAAGCTGAGGTCGAACGTACCGGCGTTTTGCGGATGGAGTTGATCCAGGACATCAAGGCCAAGGCGATCGACGCCGGCCTTTACGCCGCCAATGTGCCCGAAGAATTTGGTGGCGCGCGGCCTGGATACGCTGACCTGGCTGCTGTATGAACGCGAGTTGGGCAAGGCAAACTATGCCCTGCACTGGACCTGCGTGGCGAGACCATCGAACATTCTCTGCGCCGGAACACCCGAACAACGCGAACGCTATCTTGCGCCCTGCATTCGCGGGGAAACGTGGGATTGTCTGGCGATGACCGAACCGGGGGCCGGCAGCGATTTGCGCGGCATGAAGGCAAGTGCTCGTCAGGATGGCGGCGACTGGGTGCTGAACGGCACCAAGCATTTCATCAGCCACGCCGACATCGCTGGCTTTACCATCGCCTTCATGGCGACGGGTGAGGACGAAACAGCGCGGGGCAAAAAGAAACGCATTACCGCGTTTCTGGTGGACAAGGGCACGCCGGGGTTCACCGTGCGCGAGGGCTATCGCAACGTATCCATCGCGGCTATACCAATGCCATCCTTGAATTCAACGACTGCCGCCTGCACGCCGACGCCGTGCTGGGCGAGGCGCACAAAGGGTTTGAACTGGCGAATACCTGGCTCGGCGCGACCCGGCTGCAGGTGGCGCCACCTCGCTAGGTCGGGCCGAACGCGCCTTTGCCCATGCGCTCGATTGGGCGGCCAGCCGCGAACAATTCGGCCAGAAGATCGGCAAGTTTCAGGGCGTCAGCTTCAAGTTGGCCGATATGGCGATGGAATTGAAAGCGGCCGAACTGATGCTGCTGGAGGCGGCCTGGAAATACGACGCGGGAACCGTCACCGACGGCGATATGGCGATGGTGAAACTGAAAGCAACCGAAATGCTGGCGATGGTGGCCGATGAGGCGATCCAGATTCACGGCGGCATGGGCCTGATGGAGGAACTGCCTTTGGAACGCATCTGGCGCGATGCAAGTGTCGAACGTATCTGGGAAGGCACGTCCGAAATCCAACGCCACATCATCAGCCGCGAACTGCTGCGCGGGCAGGGGGCCTGAATGAAACCCAACGTTACCATCACCTATTGTGTGCAATGCAACTGGCTGTTGCGGGCCGGTTGGATGGCGCAGGAACTGCTTTCGACATTTTCCGACGAATTGGCTTCGGTCACGATGGTGCCGGGAACGGTGGTATCTACCAGATTCACGTCGATGGCACCCTGATCTGGGATCGCAAATCCGAAGGTGGATTTCCCGATGTGAAAGAATTGAAAGGCCGGGTGCGCGACATCGTGCATCCCGACCGCAACCTTGGCCATCTTGAACGGCGGATCGACGAATGACGCGCGACCTTTCCCGATTGTTCCGCCCGAAATCCATCGCCGTTCTGGGCGGTGTCTGGGCCGAAAACGTGATTGCCCAATGCATCAAGGCGGGGTTCAAGGGCGACATCTGGCCGGTGCATCCCAAGCGCGATTTCATCGGTGGCATCGCCTGCTTCCGGTCGCTGGCCGATCTGCCACACGCCCCCGATGCGGCCTTTGTCGGCGTCAATCGCCAAGGTGCCGTTGACATCATGGCGGATTTGGCCGCGATGAAGGCCGGCGGGGCCATCGAGACCGTGCACGGCGTCCTGGAGATGCCTGCGCCGATCCCCAAGGTTGGAACCGAGCGCCAGATAGGCAAGCATCAGCGCCGTTGTTTCATGCCGAGGCCTCAGGCCGGGTCGCACGGCGGGTGATCCGCACACCGGAGGTGTCGAGATCAACCGGTACCGGGGGGCGCACCTTGCGGATCTCAACCGTCACGGCCGCGGCCTTTGGATCGCCCAAAACACATTCCGCAATCCTCTGCGCGAGGCGTTCGAGCAGCAGGTGGCGTTCCCCGATGATGATCCGCTCGACCGCGACACAAACACCACCGTAATCAACGGTGTCGTCGAGGTCGTCGGTCGCACCCGCCCGAGCCAAGTCGAGCTCGATGTCGAGGTCGACCTCCCAAGGCTGCGCCCGCCTCGTTCCTCGGGATTGACGCCGTGCACACCGACGGCGCGAAGCCCGCGCAAACGAATCAAATCGGGTGGGTTCATAGTGGTCTTCCGACTCCTTCGAGCGCGATGGTCACCAACTCGCGCCCGACGGAACCAAGCTGCCGGCTCATGAGCTGTTCGATGACGGCGATGGCTTGCGGGCCGTTCGACAGATACCCAGCGTAAAGCAGGTACCCGGCCATCGAGCCCTGCAACCTGTCGCTGATCTCGTCGGAGTGGATGATCAGCTTGTCGCCCCTGGCCAGCCACTCCCGAAGCCTGGGGAAAAGCGTCGAAAGCACGACACGGACGTCATCGTGTATCCCGAAGGGCACATGTTCGTACGGAACCTGTAGCTCTTGGTAGGCGTGAAGGTTGTGCGGCGATGGCATGATCGACACGACCCGGGCGAACCCCTGCTCGCGGATCCAGATGATCTCTTCGTGTCTGCGAACTCGCCGATGGTTGGCGGTATAACCACCCGGGCGCTCACAGATCGCCAGCTGGTCTTTTACGACCCAGCAGAAGTTGCGCGGCTCAATGCCCTTCGACCATTTGCCTCTCATCAAGCTGCACCCCGAACGGTGCTCTCAGCCGACGCCCAGGGCACCGTTTCGTGAACGAGGCGCACGGCCTGCACCGCGGCAGCAACGTCGTGCACCCGAACCATGTTTGCGCCTTCCGACAGCGCCCAGCACGCGGCGGCCAGTGACGCCTCGAAAGCTCGTTCGGCCCCGAGGTCTGGCCCCGAAACGTCGTGACGTCGCCGAGGAACGACTTACGACTTGCACCAATGAGCACCGGGTAGCCGGAGTCGACAAAGCGGCGCACGTGACCTAACAACGAAAGGTTGTGCTCGCGCCTTTTGCCGAAACCGAGGCCCGGGTCGATCCAGACTTCAGTAACACCGGCACTGCGGGCCAGCGTGGCCCGGCGAACGCACCAATCGAGCACCTCCGCCACGACGTCGTCATAGTGGGGATCAACCTGCATGGTCAACGGTGTGCCTTGTTTATGCATGGCGACCCACCCGACACCGGCTTCGGCCGCGACCGGCCACAGCTCACCGGTGATGTCGTTCACCAACGTCGCCCCGGCGCCGATGGCGGCCTCTGCAACTTCGCGTTTCGTCGTGTCGATCGAGACGCGACCTTTTCCCGTGCCGACCAGCGCGGCGACGACTCGGAATCGTTCGCTCCAGCTCCTCGTCGACCGATACCGCCGCGGCGCCCGGCCGGCTCGATTCGCCGCCGACATCAACAATCGCCGCACCCTCCGCGAACAATGTGAGACCACGAGCGACAGCTGCAGGGAAGTCGGCATATCGCCCCCCATCCGAGAACGAATCCGGGGTGACGTTCAACACCCCCATCACCACCGCACGCACGGGTGGACAGCGTAGCGGGGGGGTGCAAATCGACCCGCCCGTGAAGCCGGACGGAACCGGCGCACCGTTCTCATCTCAGGCGGTCGGTGCTCCACCGGCTCGGGGGCGCACCTGCGGCAGACGGGCCCACGGCCACGACGGCAGCCGTGGCGGGCGACGTCGCGGGGGCACTGGCGGCTCGGCATCGACGTCGCTATTGCCACCTCCGTCGGCAGGCGTTGACGCCGCCACCGGCTCGAGCACTCGTGGACTGGCGGTCACGGGTACCTGCATGCCGCCGAAACCCTGGGGCATCACCGAGTGGTCGGGCTTCTTCGTCCATTTCGGCAGGTCCTTGAAGATCTCGTTGACTTCGGCGGAGTCAAGTGTCTCCTTTCCATCAACGCCGTGGCCAGGCGGTCAAGCGTGTCTCGATGCGTGAGCAAGATCTCCGCCGCGGTGGCATGAGCGGAGTCGATGAGCCGCCGGACTTCGAGATCGATCGTTGCGGCGATGTCGTCGGAATAGTTCGCTTGACGACCGAAGTCACGCCCGAGGAAGACCTCGCCATTCTTCTCGCCGAGAGACTGCGGGCCGAGCAGGTCGCTCATGCCCGAACTCGGTCACCATGGACCGGGCGATCTGCGTGACCCGTTCGATGTCGTTCTGGGCACCGGTGGTGGATTCGCCGAAGATGAGCTCCTCGGCCGTACGCCCGCCGAGCAACATGGCAGAGCTCGTCGCGCAGGGCCGACCGCGTCACGAGGTACTTGTCGGTTTCGGCGGCAACGCCAACGTCCAGCCGAGCGCCCGGCCGCGGGCGATGATCGAGATCTTGTGGATCGGGTCGGCGTTGGGAAGGACGTGACCGACGAGCGCGTGGCCGCCCTCGTGATAGGCGATGACGCGTCTTCTCCTCGTCGGACATCACCCGGCTCTTTCGCTCCGGCGCCGGCGATGACCCGGTCGATCGCCCCCTCCATCTCGCGTCATGCCGATGACTGTCGTTGTTGCGGCGGGCCGCGAGCAGCGCCGCTTCGTTCATCAGGTTGGCGATGTCGGCGCCGGTGAATCCCGGCGTGCGACGGGCCGATCACGTCGAGGTCGACATCGGTGGCCGATGCGGCTTGCCCTTGGCGTGGACCCGCAGGATCGCCTTGCGGCCTTCGAGGTCGGGACGGTCGACCACGATCTGGCGGTCGAATCGGCCGGGCCGCAGCAACGCCGGATCAAGGATGTCGGGGCGGTTCGTGGCCGCGATGAGGATCACGCCCGGCGTGTGGTCGAAGCCGTCCATCTCCACGAGGAGCTGGTTGAGGGTCTGCTCCCGCTCGTCGTGGCCACCGCCGAGACCCGCCCCACGGTGACGGCCGACGGCGTCGATCTCGTCGACGAACATGATGGCCGGCGCGTTCGACTTGGCCTGTTCGAACAGGTCGCGCACACGGATGCGCCGACACCGACGAACATCTCGACGAAGTCGGACCCGGAGATCGACAGAAACGGCACCCCCGCCTCACCGGCGACGGCCCGGGCCAGCAGGGTCTTGCCGGTTCCCGGAGGCCCGTACAGCAGCACGCCCTTCGGGATCTTCGCGCCGATCTGCGGCGAACTTGGCCGGGTTCTCGAGGAACTCCTTGATCTCCCGGAGCTCCTCGATCGCCTCGTCGGCTCCGGCGACATCGGCGAAGGTCACCTTGGGCGCGTCCTTTGGATGCATCTTCGCTTTTGCCTTGCCGAACTGCATGATTCGGCTGCTGCCGCCCTGGAAGGAGTTGATCAGCCAGACGAAGACGCCGATCATGATGAGAACGGCAACAGGTTGAACAGCAACGTCAGCCAGATATTGGTGTTCTGCGGGTTCACCTTGACCTGGCGCACCTTGTGGGCCTTCAGATCATCGGTGACGTCGTCCGCGTACTGAGCGGGATAGGTGACCTTGTACTTCCTTTGATCACGCAGCACACCGAGGACTTCGTTCGACTTGTCCTGGATCACGGCGGTGAGCACGTTGCCGGCTTCGAGCTCAGTTTGGAAGTCGGTGAGCGTCAGCGTCTGGCGTTTTTCACCGTGCGAGAACACCATCGTCGCCCCGATCAGCACAACAAGGGCGAGCACGACGTACAGACCGGTGCTTCGGAAGATCTTTTTCACTGAGGCAGAAGGATACGGGTCTTTCCCACGTTGTGAATCCCGAAGCTGAGTGTTGGCTCAGAAATGCTGAATGCTGTTTCGTCAGTTCTGATGACCCGGCCGGTCGCGTGAGTCGGGTCAGACCGGTGGGGGCGGCGCGACGTAGGTGTGGATCGCACGCAGGTGGCGGTTGCGCTCGCCGGCGTCGAGCCCGTACCCGACGACCCACGAGGGTGGCAATACGAACCCGGTGTATCGCACCCGGTCCTGTACGACCGCCGGCAATTCGACGCCCTCTCGCACCAGCAGGGCGCACACGTGCAACGAGGCGGGGCCCCGGCTCAGCAGGTTCTGCACCAAGAACCCCAACGTGAGACCGGAGTCGATGATGTCCTCGACGAGGACGACGTCTCGACCCTCGATGGCACGATCGAGGTCTTTGAGGATTCGCACGACGCCGCTCGAGCTCGTCGAGGCGCCGTAGCTGCTCACGGCCAGGAAATCGACTTCGGTCGGTAGTTCGATGGCGCGGATCAGGTCGGCGAGGAACACAAAGGCGCCCTTGAGCACTCCGATGAGCAGGGGCTGGCGACCGGCGTAGTCGGCGGTGATCTCGGCGGCGAGACGACCAACCGCGGCGGAGATCGCGCTCTCGGTGATCAAGACCTCGCCGGCTTCACGCAGGCTGTCGCGAGGAGTCCAGTTCTCGGGCATGGCCGGTCAAGTTAGTTGCGGCAAGAAGAGCGGGAATGAGCGGGAATGAGCGGGGCCATTTCGTCGTTGCTTCAATTACTTCATTACACCCACGCGGATCTCCCGCTTGGGTCGACCCCGGAGCTTGCCAATGTCGACGACAACATCTCTGACCTTGCCCGTTCTTCCCTTGTCTGGCGGCGTGATCCTCCCCCAGATGGTGGTCACCATCGTGCTCGAGACCGACGACGCCAAAGCCGCCGCAGCCGCCGCCGGCTCCACCGGAAACCGGGTTCTGCTCGTCCCTCGGGTCGACGGTCGGTTCGCCCGAGTCGGCGTAGTTGCGGTGATCGAAACCAGTGGTGAGTTACCCGACGGCCATCGAGCGCTCGTCGTGCGTCGGCGTCCAACGAGCAACGATCGGAACAGGTGTCAGCTCGCCCTTGCCGGGCTCAGCCCTGTGGGTCGAGGCGACCCCGGCGGTCGAGCAATCGGTCCATGACGAGAGCTCTGGCTCCGCCCTGGCGTTGACCGAACTCGCCCGTGAATACCGAGCCACGGTGCAAACCCTTCTCGAACGTCAGGGCGCCGGCCGCCTTGTGCAAGGACTCCACGGCATCGACGAACCCGGCGTGCTCGCTGACACGATCAACTACTGGCCCGACCTGAGCCCGAGTCGCAGGGTGGAGCTGCTCGAAACCCTCGACGTACGCGCGACGCCTAGGGCTGGCACTGACCTGGGCGAAAGAGGCGTTGATCGAGGCCGACCTACGAGACCGAATCCGCAACGACGTGTCGGCCGGAGTCGACAAACAGCAGCGCGAATATTTGTTACGTCAACAACTGGCCGCCATCCGCAAGGAGTTGGGCGAGACCGATCAGACCATCACTGCGACGGCGTCCTATCGAGCTCGTCTCCAGACCCTGATGGAAGGACATGCCGGCACCGACGCATTGCATACGGCGATCGCTCGTGAGATCGACCGGCTCGAGCGTTTGAACGAACAGAGTCCCGAACACGGCTGGATACGCACCTGGCTCGACACCGTCTTCGACATCAGCTGGAACGAACGCACCGTCGACTCCCTCGACATCGCCGGCGCGCGGGCCGTGCTCGATAAGGCGACAACCGGTTTGGATGACGCCAAGGAACGCATCGTCGAGTGGCTCGCGGTCCGCAAACTCCGCCAGACGCGGGCGATCGACGCCCGCGATGGCGCCGACGTCGGGCCGCGTCGTGGCCACGGGGCCATCATCGTGCTTGTCGGTCCTCCGGGTGTCGGCAAGACCTCGTTGGGTGAAAGCGTGGCGCACGCGCTCGGACGCAGATTCGTGCGCGTCGCGTTGGGCGGGATCCGTGATGAGGCCGAGATCCGCGGCCACCGGCGTACTTATGTCGGCGCCCAGCCGGGCCGGATCGTGCGTGCTTTGCGCGAGGCCAAGACGATGAACCCGGTGATACTGCTCGACGAGATCGACAAACTGAACACGGGTGGATGGTCCGGCGACCCGGCTGCAGCCCTGCTCGAGGTGCTCGATCCCGCCCAGAACATTGTCAGTTGCAAAAAAAATGATTCCTTTATTCTTCTTCATTGTTATTCAGCGGTGTCATTATCAATCCTTTTTACAATTGACTAAAGTCAATTGTAATAGAATGAAGATTATTACATCATGATTTTTATTGTTTCTTGCCCTTGGTTTGATTTTTCAACTGACTAAAGTCAGGGGATGCTTTTTTTAATTCTATTTTGATATCAATCAAGTATGGAGTTATCACTTTGAATTTCATTCACTCAAAAAAAAGAGCTCATTCTGGGATGAATAAGCTCTTCCTCAAGGAAATCAAATTTGTCAATGAGGGGTATGATTTACATTGTTAAATTGCTAAATTGTTGAATTGTTTTATAGCTTTTATTGAGTTTTGAACATTCCATTTCTAATAAAATATGTAATATTCCGTGGGCAGTAAATAATCGTCAATCCGTTTTTTTGTTTCTCTGCTTTTCCGTTTTTCTGTTTCTCCATATTCCATTCTTGAAGTCAGTTAAAAAATGCAAATGACTGAATGTTGAATTCAATTCATCAATACTATCCAAGAATGATTAATTTCTAAATTTCAGGGCGCAGGATCTTGTTTAAAATCCAAGCGGATAACGAAGTTCTTAATAAACTCTTAAATATTATAATAATTTAATATATATTTTATTTTTAATATTTAAATTACTTTAAAATAGTGATTTATATTTATCCCAAAGTCTTATTTATACTTCGACGCCACAATAAACTGTGTATAGCAAATTATTTCGAGCTCACTACCTGATCGCTGACTTTATTATCTTTTTCCAACAAAAAAGGCCCGGTTATTAACCAGGCCTTTTCTATTTCAAAATTTAATTAGATCATCTAGATACAGTAAACTTTTTCTGGATTACTTCACTCGTTGTTTTGATTTGCAAAACATATTGTGCAGGAATCAAAGTACTTGTACTCAGCAATTCATTGTATTTGCCTCTGTTTTTAAATTCATTAAATGGAGCAATCAATACTTTCTTTCCATTTTGGTCAAATACAGTCACTTCAAGTTCACCATCCTGTGGTATCCATAATTCAACTTTCAACAAATCATTTACCGGATTCGGATAGATAATTACATTCAATTTATCTGGAGAATCCACATTTATTGAAATCAACTCACGATACGTAAATTCTCCCGTTTTATCCATTTGTTTCAAACGGTAATAATAAATACCAGTTCTGTTGACATCAAAATCATTGTATTCATAATCGTGTTTGGAAAGATTTGGATTACTACTTGCACGAACTCTTGAAATTTCTTTAAAGTTATTATCAGATTCATGTCTGCGCTCAACAATAAAATAATCATTGTCGATTTCAACTCCTGTAGTCCAATTCAACTCAGAGAAATCACCATTATAAGAACCAGTAAAGCCTAACCAATCCAATGCAAGAGCAGTACCAACTACACCAGCATCTACATTCGGTCTGACTTCACCAGGAAGAATTTTATACATCTTCGTACTTCCATAACCATATGTACCATCGACATCACTATCGATATCATCCACTCCTGCATGTGCTTTCGTAACTAAATACTTCTGATTCGGTACTTCGAATTTTACATAAAAGTCACCTTGAGTCATACCGTCCAAAACATAACGTCCATCAGTTGCAGTCATACTTTGACTTACCATAGTTCCCTTGCTATTGTATGCAGTTACTTTAACACCTGGAAGTGGGAGAATCCCCATCATCCTGAATACCATTTGCATTTTGATCGATCCATACGGTATTTCCAATTGTTGATTTGGTCTGGAATCCGCCACCTATATTTTCATCAAGATCTCCAAGGTCCGTGGATTTATTAAATTTCCAAGACCACATCCGTCCATTGCTACATGGAATGTCTGGGTTGTATTCAAACCATTTTCATGTGTGATATCGCTATCCTTTTTTCTATCTGAGCCCTGATATGCAAGACTTGCTCCAAGATGTCCAGGTCTTTCAAATCGCACAAAATAATCTCCTGGTTTAACACAATTGAATCTAATATCCATCATCTGAAGGCGTACCTGGCTTAGTACCTGTAATTACTTTGTCAACATCTTTACCAGTTAATGCATCCACCAAAAAGACATAAAGTCCGTTGATACCCTTTTCATCAGTATCATAAATTCCATCAAGATCTACATCAAACCAGACATCACCCGCAACTGTTGAGCATTTAATCACACCAACATCCCAGGTTCTGTCAATTTCTCCAAGGACTTAAATGAGTGGATGCAGTTGTATTTGGACCATTACTATTATCCACATCACTATCTTCAAATTCTGAACCTGAATTGGAAATTGTAAATATGAATCCTGAAGGCAACTGGAATTTCACATAGTATCTTTCGGCATCAACTTTTAAATACATATAAACCATTTGCATCTGTAACCATAGTTTTGACTTGAACTTTAGTCGCTGCATCATATAGTGTAACGACTACTCCGGCAATTTCAGATTCACCAAAAGATTGCTTACCATCAGAATTACAATCAATCCATACAAAATCTGAAATAGTTGCCAATTCTACTAATCCAGCGTCGTAAGTACTATCAATTTCTCCAATATCAATTCTAGTACATGGCCCTGCACCTAAGATATTGACATCACTGTCAACAGCATCATTGCTTCCTTTGTCTTTTGAAGTAAATCCAAAACTTTGAGTCAGCAAGCCAAGTTCAAATTTTACGAAATAATCTCTGCCAGGAGTCAGATCACAGAAGAAATAATTTCCATTACTATCAGTAGTATCTCTTACAATCTGACCTGTTGCACAATCATACAATACTGCAATTACATTTTTAACACCTGGTTCTCCTTGTTCTTGAATTCCATTTGGTTCAAGATCATTCCACACCCTATCTCCCAAGCAAGCCAATTTAATGTCATCACAAACAGTATCTCTCTGATCCGGAATACCATCATTATTTATATCCAATGTAGTTTGATTAAAGAATCCTTCACCAGAAGAAGGTGTTCCAGGAGTTCTAAAACCACATGGTCTCAGAATCTCATCACCAACACTTTCCGGTGCTGACAAATCAATTATTGCATTGACACAGTAAGTGTATAAAAATGAGTTGAAAATTCACCAATAAGTTGATCATTAGCAAGTGCCCAATGGCTGCTGCCAATAATCCAACCGGACCCGGACTACCAATATTACCAACCGCTGTTGTAGTATAGTTCGCATTTAGAAGTTTGGGATACATCATCATCAAATCCTGGGATATCAACTAAATCATACTGACCCGAACCACCACCTAAGTTTTTCACTTCGACTCCATATACAATTTTATAATTATTACCTCCAGTATTCGTAATGCCAAGGATTGTTTTGTTGTGAATAACATAGGCAAAAGTTGGTACATGCAGTATCACGCTTATCAGTAATTCCATCTCTGATCCACATCTAATCTGGATTCATTGAATAATCCTTCTCCTATTTTTGGTCTGCTCAATGATTTTCCACATTCGTCAAAGCGATTATCACCATTTGCATCGTCTAAGTTGACAGATACATTTACACGAATGTTGTAAATCTGAACAATACCCTCTCCAATACTTTGATTTGTTGCAAGCGTCCATGGTCCTGTGCGAAATAATGCTACCGGTCCTGGATTAGCTGGATTACTTACTGCATTACTGGTGTAACTCGCACTTATAATTGTTACGTCATTATCAAAATTAGGTGCATCACTTAGATTATAAGTAGTGATCATGTCACCTTTATTTTCGACAACAATTCTATAATCTACCTGGAATGATGTGCAACCGGTGCTTGTCACTCCAACTAAACTTTTGCTATGGACAAGTAATGGCGGACCACCGACACAGTATCTCTCTGGTCAGTAATTCCATCACGGTTTATATCTAATCTGGATTCGTTAAATAATCCTTCACCACTTTCTAGTATACCATCTGAACTCTCACATTCAGTAAAGTAATTATCTCCAACTGCATCTTCGAGTCTCATTGGAATATTTACGCGAATGTTATAGGTCTGAATTTCACCAGCATTAATATTTTGGTTAGTTGCTAAAGTCCAAGGACCTGAACCAAATAATGCAACTGGTCCTGGATTTGCCGGATTACCAATTGCGTTGCTGGAATAATTAGCATTTAAAATCACAACATCCGTTTCAAAACCCGGTGCATCACTCAAGTTGTATTGCGTTGCAACTGAACCTCTGTTCTCCACTATGATTTTGAATTCTGCCTGGAATTTGTTTACTCCTGTTGTTGTCACTCCAACTAATTCTTTGCGATGAAGGATGTATGGAATATCTGCACAAGCAGTATCTCGTTTATCTGTGATTCCATCACGGTCTACGTCAAGTCTTGGATTCATTAAATAATCCTTCTCCAACTTTAGGTATTCGCATTGATTTTCCACATTCATCATATCGATTATCACCGATTGCATCTTCAAGATTTATTCTGACGTTTACCCGAATGTTGTAAACCTGTATTATACCTTCTCCGATACTTTGATTGGTAGCAATATCTCATGGACCTGAACCAAACAATGCAACTGGTCCTGGATTTGCCGGATTACTGAATAGCATTGCTATTATAATTTGCACTTAAGATCGCGATATCATTGTCGAAACCGGTAGCATCACTTAGATTATAAGTAGTGACTAAATCACCTTTATTCTCAACTACTATTCGATATTCTACCTGATACGTATTGGACTCTGTATTGGTAACACCCACCAAACTTTTGGTATGAACGAGTAATGGAGGATCTCCACAGACTGTATCTCTTTGATCTGTAATTCCATCACGGTTGATATCCAATCTGGATTCGTTAAATAATCCTTCACCGACTCTTGGTATACCATTAAATCTCCACATTCAGTAAAGTAATTATCCCCAAATGCATCTTCCAGCTCGATTGAAATATTTACACGAATGTTGTAGCGTCTGAAAGTCACCTGGCATTTATATTTTGATTGGTCGCGAAAGTCCATGGACCTGAACCAAATAACGCAACTGGCTCCTGGATTTGCCGGATTGCCTATTTGGATTACTGATATAATTTGCATTTAGAATAACAGTATTCGTTTCAAAACCCGGTGCATCACTTAAATTGTATTGTGTCGCAATCCCACCTTTATTTTGAACCGTAATTTTAAATTCAGCCGGAATTCGTTTACGCCTAAGTTGCGAACTCCTGACTAATTCCTTAAAATGAATAAGGTAAGGAATATCTGCAATAGCATCATCTCGTTCATCAGTTATTCCATCGCGATCAATATCCAATCTGGATTCGTTAAATAAACCTTCTCGCTATCGGACTGTTTTCAAATCGTTGTCCACATGCATTATAAATGTTATCCCCTTTTGCATCTTCGAGATTTATAGAAACATGCACACGGGATATTGTATGTCTGTGTTGCAAATGCTCCGATACTCTGATTTGTTGCAATTGTCCAGGACCTGTGCCGAATAAATTGACCGGACCCGGATTTGCGGGATTACCACTTGCATTGCTAACATAATTTGCAGAAGTGATTGCGATATCATTGTCAAAATTAGGTGCATCACTTAAATTGTATTGCGTTGCAATTCCACCTTTCGTTTATTGACATTTATTTGATATTCTACCATATAAGAATTCAAACCAGTGTTTGTAACACCAACTAAACTCTTCGTATGCTCGAGTACAGGAATGTCAGTACATACGGTTGAAATTCTGAAACCATATCCAATCTGCTACATCCATTCTTGCCTCATTGTACAAGCCTTCACCTGCTCTTGGAATTCCAGTACCTCTTCATAATACGAATACGTATTATCACCAATTCCGTCTGTCAAATTAATAGAAACATCACACGAACAATATAGGTATGTGTCGCTCCTGTTGCAATACTCTGGAAGTTTGCAATTAACCATGGACCAAATCCACCTATGTTAATCGGACCAGGATTACCAATATTACCTGGTGCATCGCCGGTATAATTTGCACTTAGAATAGTAATATCATTATCGAATGCTGGAGCATCGACCAAACTATATTGAGCATTTAATCCACCTTTATTTTCAACAACTATTCTATATGCTACTTCGAAAGTATTCAATCCGGTTGGTGTAACACCAATTACACTTTTCTTATGAACGAGATATGGCAAATCTGCACAAGCGGTATCGCGTTTATCAGCGATACCATCGCGATCAATATTAATCTCGAATCATTGAATAATCCTTCTCCAACTTTTGGATATCTCTAACGATCTTCCACATTCATCATAACGATTATCTCCACTGGCATCATCCAAATTAAGCGTCACATTTACGCGGAGATTGTAAGTTTGTGTGCCATTGACTGCAATACTTTGATTCGTTGCCAAAGTCCATGGACCTGTTCCAAATAA
>CAVTWW010000002.1:0-16713 GCA_963738495.1 uncultured Actinomycetota bacterium | reverse complement strand
CCCTCAGCCTGGTTGGCAATCAGGTGTCGAGTGTAAGTGCACAAGGGAGCTTGACTGCGAGAGAGACATCTCGAGCAGGGACGAAAGTCGGGACTAGTGATCCGGCCGTGGTATGTGGAAACGCGGTCGCTCAACGGATAAAAGGTACCCCGGGGATAACAGGCTGATCTTGCCCAAGAGTCCATATCGACGGCATGGTTTGGCACCTCGATGTCGGCTCGTCGCATCCTGGGGCTGGAGTAGGTCCCAAGGGTTGGGCTGTTCGCCCATTAAAGCGGTACGCGAGCTGGGTTTAGAACGTCGTGAGACAGTTCGGTCCCTATCCGCTGCGCGCGGAGGAAACTTGAGAAGGGCTGTCCCTAGTACGAGAGGACCGGGACGGACGAACCTCTGGTGTGTCAGTTGTCCTGCCAAGGGCACCGCTGATTAGCTACGTTCGGAAGGGATAACCGCTGAAGGCATCTAAGCGGGAAGCTCGCTTCAAGATGAGGTTTCCATGGGCTTCGGCCCGAGAGGCTCCCAGCTAGACTACTGGGTTGATAGGCCGGATGTGGAAGTGCGGACGAAAGACGCATGGAGCTGACCGGTACTAATAAGCCGACAACTTGACAACAAATTCTGTTGCTCGCGTCCACTGTGCGGTTCCCGAGATACGGTCGGGTTCCGATCGACATCTCAATAGAGTTTCGGCGGCCATAGCGGCAGGGAAACGCCCGGCTCCATTCCGAACCCGGAAGCTAAGCCTGCCTGCGCCGATGGTACTGCTCCGGGGACGGGTGGGAGAGTAGGACGTCGCCGAACATCTTTCAGTTGATGGCGGTCACCGTGACGGTGACCGCCATCAACTGTTTTGTCGTCAACTGCAAGCCAGTGGGAGAGATTGTGGAACCGCAGCGAAACTCGGACGGCGCATCCAGACCACGGCAGGGACAGGGCAGGACCGGCGGGGGATCCGGCATAGGGTCCGGCGGAGGGCGAGGGCGTTCCAGTTCGGCCCCCCGAAGCGCGGATCGTTCGCCTTCGCGTGGTGGTTCCGGCTATTCAGGCGGCGGTTCTGCGTCTCGTGGGGGTGATGCCTCACGTTCCGGCGGTGCGGGATCAGGTTATGGGGGAGGCCGTGGAGCTGCTCCACGGAGCACCTCAGGTGCCGGCGGAGATCGCACTTGGGTTCGCCGCGACAGTCCCGGTGACGGGGTAGGTCGGCCGGACTCCGGGCGTCCACAGTCGCGGCCAGGAGGTGCGTCACGATCCTTCCAGGAGCGCCGACCCGGTGCGGAGGGTCGGTCAGGCGCCGGGCGGCCTGACGGAGGACCCCGGCAGTTCGAGGATCGACGTCCCACTTCGGGTGGACGACCCGACCGCGGGGGCCGCCCAGCAGCCGGGGATCGAGCAGCCGGCGGCGGTCGCTCGTACGGGGACTCCCGGCCGTCGTCGGGTGAACGCCGGCCCTTCACCACTGACCGTCCTTCCGGGAGCGGTCGCGGCGCCCCCGATCGGCGCCCCTCGACGGGCGACCGCGGTGAGGGTGGACGGTCCTACGCGGGTCGTGGACCTGTCGGCGGGGACCGGCGCCCGTCCACAGGCGACGGTCGTGAGGGCGGGCGGTCCTACGCGGACCGCCCGGACAGCGGTGCACGCTCTTTCGGAGATCGCCGTCCCGGCGGCGGGGACCGATCGAGTGGCGGTGGCCGCGCCTATGGTGCCCAGCGCCCACCGACGAATGATCAGCGCCCTACTGGCGAAGGTCGTCCTGCCACGGGTGCGCGAGGCTACCCGGATCGAGCTGCCGGCTCCGGCGATCGGCGTCCACCGACGGGTGACCGGCGTCCGCCTTCGGGTGATCGGCGTCCGCCTTCGGGTGACCTGCGTCCACCGACGGGTGACCTGCGTCCACCGACGGGTGACCGGCGTCCACCGACGGGTGACCGGCGACCGCCGACGGGCGATCGGCGACCCTTCTCCGGGGGCCGTGCAGGCGGCGGCGAACGCTCGGGCTCTGCCGGGTCCTTCGCCGGCGAACGCTCCGCCGGTGCGGCACGTGCCGGCGGCTACACCAGGCCGGACCGTGGGGATCGGCTGGACCGTGGGGATGCGCCTGACCGTCGGGATCGGCCGGATCGTGGCGATCGGCCGGACCGTGGGGGCAGACCCGATTCCGGTGGGCCCCGTGGTGGTGACGGTGCTCGCCCCGAGCGCGGAACACGCCCGGTCGGCGCCCAGGGCCGCTTTCCCGAGCGCGGAGGTGCCCGTAGGCCCGGCGGCACCGGCCGTGGCACTCCTACTGCCCCGAGCATCGGCCCCAGGATCCGACGCAGCGGTCCGGCACGTCCGTTGCTGCCCGACGAGGTCACCGGGGCCGAGCTCGACAAGGAAGTGCGCCGGGAGCTGCTCGGCCTGGCTGCCCACACGGCGAAGGACGTCTCGCGGCACCTGGTCATGGCCGGGCAGCTGATCGACGACGACCCGGAGCTGGCCTGGGCACATGCCGCCGCGGCACGTGACCTGGCCGGCCGACTCTCCGTGGTCCGCGAAGCGGCGGGTCTGACCGCCTACCGCAGCGGTCGCTACGCCGAGGCCCTGGCCGAGCTGCGTACCGCCCGCCGGGTCTCCGGCAGCAACGTGCACCTGCCGATCATGGCCGACTGTGAGCGTGGACTGGGGCGTCCGGAGCGGGCGTTGGCGGTGGCCACCTCGGCCGAGGCGGGCCAGCTGGACGAGGCCGGCAAGATCGAGATGCGCATCGTCGCCGCCGGTGCCCGCCTGGACCTCGGCCAGCCCGAGGCGGCGGTACTGACGCTGCAGGTGGCGGAGCTGCGCCGTCGTCCGGCACCGCCCTGGCAGGCACGTCTGCGGGCCGCCTACTCCGACGCCCTTGCCGCCGCCGGCAGGCACGAGGAGGCTCGCGAATGGCTGCAGCTGGCCGCCGAGGTGGACGAGAACGGCGAGACCGGAGCCGCCGAGCGGCTCGATCCGGAGCTGGCGCAGCTGGCCGATCCTCCGGCCGACTGGACCGACCTGCTGGACGACGAGCCGGAGGACGAGACTCCTGACTCCGAGCCGGAGGCGGGGGGCGCCGTCCCCCTCGACCTGGGATCCCTGGGTGGCGTCGTGCCGACCTTCCTGTCGGCACCGAGCGTGCCTGACGATCTCGAGCTGAGCGCCGCCCCGGTGGGGGAGCCGTTGGGCGAGGCGGCTCCGCCGGTGGACAGGGAGGAGGCTGACGAGCTGGAGGAGGCTGACGAGCTGGAGGAGGAGGCCCCCGAGGTGGACGCGTCCGTCGGGGTAGGGGTGTCCGACGAGGTGGAGGAGGCCCCGTGACTGGGCTGCTGGGTTCGGCCGAACCGCTCACCGTGCGGCACGACCTGGCCATCCTCGACCTCGACGGCGTGGTCTACGTGGGGCCGGACGCCGTCCCCGGGGCGGTGGAGGCGCTGGCGGCCGCACGGTCGACCGGTATGCCTCGGTGCTTCGTGACCAACAACGCCAGTCGCACCCCGGACTCGGTGGCCGAGCACCTCAGCGCGCTCGGAGTGCCGGCGACCGCCGACGAGGTGCTCACCTCGGCCCAGGTGGCGGCCGTCCTGTTGGCCCGTCGGCTGCCTGCGGGGTCGCGGGTGCTGGTCGTGGGCGGTGCCGGGCTGCAGAGCGCCCTTCGGGCCGAAGGGCTGGTCCCCGTCGCGACGATGGACGACGACCCCGCCGCCGTCGTCCAGGGGTTCAGCCCGACGATCGACTGGCCGCTGCTGGCCGAAGGCACCCGCGCCGTCCGGGCCGGTCTGCCGTGGGTGGCCAGCAACCTGGACGCCACGTTCCCGACGGTGCACGGGCCTGCCCCGGGCAACGGCTCGTTGGTGCAGGTGATCGCCACCGCGAGCGGGAGGCGACCGGACGCGGTGGCGGGCAAGCCCGCGCCGGAGCCCTTCCTCGAGGCAGCCCGTCGGTACGGCGCCACCCGGCCGCTGGTGGTGGGGGACCGGCTGGACACCGACATCGAAGGCGGCTGCGCCGCGAAGATCCCGTCGCTGGTGGTCCTCACCGGGGTGAGCTCGGCCGGTGACCTGTTGCAGGCCGGAGCCCACGAGCGTCCGAGCTATCTGGGCGCCGACCTGTTCAGCCTGATGCAGGCCCATCCGACCGTCGCGCCCGAAGGAGAGCCGGCAGTTGCGGCCGGGGTCGGGCTGCGGATGCGGTGCCGGGCCAGCGTGGTGGAGCTCGCCGGGACCGAGGCGGCCGAGGTACTGCGCCCGGTGGCCGCCGCGGACCCGCTGGACGTGCTGCGTGCGGCCTGCGCCCTGCGGTGGGCCGTGGCCGACGCCGACCAGGATCGGGCGTCGCGTCTGGACCACTCCGAGGTGCTGCGGGCTCTGGCGGCCGGCAGCGCCGGAGCCCCCTGGGCGCGGTAGCGTGGCGGCAGCCGGCCCTGACCCGGCGCCCGATCGTCCGATCCGATCGCTCGTCCCTGGACGCGATCGCCTGTCCCTTGGAGCGGTGATGACCAGCCAGGACCTGTCCGGACCCGAGCTACCGCGGCGTCCGGTGCCGTCGGCGCCCGACGACGCCGCCGTCCCGGAACGGGATTCGGCGACGAACCCGGCCCTTGCCGAGGAGCCGCAGCCCCCGGTGACCGGGGACGAGGACGTCGACGCGCTCATCGCCCAGCTCGTGGCCCATGCCGCGGTCCCCCTCGAGGAGCAGCTGCCGATCCTCGAAGCGGTGCACCGGACCCTGCAGGACCGTCTCGCCGACGTCGAGGGCTGACGTGGGCCGCCTGCGGCGGCTGGATGCCGAGCTCGTGCGCCGGGGTATGGCCCGTTCCCGTCAGCATGCCGAGGAGCTGATCGGTGCCGGCCGGGTCCAGGTCGGCGGGCAGCCCGCGACCAAGCCGGCCACCCAGGTCGATCCAGGCGCCGCCCTGGTGGTGGCCGCCGTCGACGACGACCCCGGGTACGCCAGTCGGGGCGGGCACAAGCTGGCCGGCGCGCTCGACGTGTTCGGGCCGCTCGGCCTGGGGGTCGAGGGACGAGACTGCCTGGACGCCGGTGCCAGCACCGGCGGATTCACCGACGTGCTGCTGCGCCGTGGGGCGCGCCACGTCATCGCCGTGGACGTGGGTTACGGGCAGTTGGTGTGGTCCTTGCAGCAGGATGCCCGAGTGAGCGTGCTGGATCGGACCAACATCCGAGAGCTGACCCCCGACAAGCTGGCCTACCGGCCCGAGCTGGTCGTGGCGGACCTGTCGTTCATCTCGTTGCGGCTGGTGCTGCCGGCACTGGTCGGGACTGTGCACAGCCGCAGGCCGACCTGGTGCTCATGGTCAAGCCTCAGTTCGAGGTCGGGCGGGAGCGGCTGGGCACCGGGGGTGTGGTGCGCGACCCGCAGCTGCGGGCCGAGTCGGTCGCGTCGGTGGCCGAGTCGGCTCAGGGACTGGGGTTGGGCACCCGCGCCGTCACCGCCAGCCCGCTGCCCGGCCCCAGCGGGAACGTCGAGTACTTCGTGTGGCTGCAGGCAGGGGCCCCCGCCCTGCAGCGGGACGACCTCGACCGGGCAGTCGCGCAGGGGCCCGAATGACGTCGTCCGGTCCCACCGTCTCTGCAGGGGCAGACGTGTCGGCAATCGCTGCCGAACGCACGGTGCTGGTGCTGGCGCACACCGGCAGGTTCCACGCCCTGGGCGCCGCTGAAGAGCTCGTCACGGGTCTGGCGGAGGCCGGGGTGACCCCGGTGATGCTGCCGGACGAGCTGTCGCGCCTGGGCCCCGCTGCCTGCGCAGTGGCACGACCTGCCGATCCGGCGGCCCCGCTGGACGGCGTCGAGCTGGTCGTGGTGGTGGGCGGCGACGGCACGATCCTGCGGGCCGCCGAACTGGTGCGCGACAGCGACGTGCCGTTGCTGGGGGTCAACCTGGGACACGTGGGGTTCCTGGCCGAGGCCGAGCGTGACGACCTCGCGGACACGGTGCACCGGGTGGCGGCCCGTGACTACGAGGTCGAGGAACGCATGAGCCTCGACGTCACGGTGACCCTGGACGGCGCCGTCGTCGGCCGCACCTGGGCCCTGAACGAGGCCAGCATCGAGAAGCGCGACCGGGAACGCATGATCGAGGTCGTGCTCGAGGTCGACGGTCGACCGGTGACCGAGTTCGGTTGCGACGGAGTGGTTCTGGCCACGCCCACCGGATCGACGGCCTACGCCTTCTCGGCCGGCGGACCGGTCGTCTGGCCCGAGGTCGAGGCCTTGCTGCTGGTGCCGATCTGTGCGCATGCCCTGTTCGCCAGACCGTTCGTCGTAGCGCCGACCTCGCTCCTGGCGGTCGAGGTGCTGGGCAGCCAGCCGGGGGTGCTGTGGTGCGACGGCCGTCGTTCGATCGACCTGCCGCCCTCCTCGCGGGTGGAGGTGCGCCGCTCGGGACAGCCCGTGCGACTGGCCCGGCTCTCACGGCCGCCGTTCACGGATCGGCTGGTCGCCAAGTTCGCGCTGCCCGTCCACGGTTGGCGTGGCGGTGGACAACCGGGGCGAGCCTGACGGACCGGACGCCTAGGGTGGGGGTCGTGCTGCTGGAGATGCGCCTTCGTGCGCTCGGGGTCATCCGCGACGCGGTGCTCGAGCTGGGGCCCGGGCTGACCGTCGTCACCGGCGAGACCGGCGCCGGCAAGACCATGGTGGTCACCGGCCTGGGCCTGCTGTTCGGTGGGCGGGCCGATGCCGCCGCCGTCCGGGGTGGTCAGACGAGTGCCAGCGTCGAGGGTCGGCTGCGGGTCGACCCCACGTCGGCGGTGGCCGAGCGGGCCCGTGAGGCAGGGGGCGAGCTCGAGGACGACGAGCTGATCCTGTCGCGGACCGTGACCGCGGAAGGGCGCAGCCGGGCCCATCTCGGGGGGCGTTCGGTGCCGGTGGGCGTGCTGGGCGAGCTGGCCGAGCAGCTGATCGCGGTGCACGGCCAGAGCGACCAGCTGCGACTGCGGTCGACGGTCCAGCAGCGGCAGGCGCTCGACCGCTTCGCCGGGGTGGGCCACGCCGAGCTGCTGACGGAGTACCGGCAGACGTGGCGCCGGCTGCGGACGCATGACCGACGAGCTCGAGGCTCACCGCTCGCAGGCCCGGGCGCGGGTGCAGGAGGCCGAGCTGCTCCGCCTGGGTCTGGCCGAGGTGGAGCGCGTCGATCCCAAGCCGTGGAGGACGTCGAGCTGCGGGCCGAGGCGCAGCGCCTCGGCCATGCCGAGGAGCTGCAGGCGGCTGCGGCGTTGGCCCACGCGGCCCTGAGCGGGGACGCCGGTGCCGCGGTCGGCGACGCCGATGCCGCCTCGCTGCTGAGCTCCGCACGCCGGGGCCTGGACGCCGTCCGGCATCACGACGCCCAGCTCGCGACGCTCGCCGACCGGCTGGGCGAGATCGCCGTCCTCGTCGGTGACGTGGCGGCCGAGTGTGCGGGGTACGCCGAGAGTGTCGAGTCCGACCCCGCTCGGCTGGCTGCCGTGGAGGATCGCCGCGCCGCCCTGGGTGCCCTGGTGCGAGCCCACGGCGAGGACGTCGAAGCGGTGCTGGACTGGGCCCGTGCGGCCGGGCCTGCGGTTGCTCGAGCTGGACGGCGACGACGACCGCCTGGTCGAGATGACCGAGCACTGCAGGGTGCTGCGGGCGCAGCTGGGAGAGCTCGCCGGGCGCCTCAGCCGGGCCCGGACGGTGGCCGCCGAGGAGCTGGGCCGGGCAGTCAGCGCCGAGCTGGCCGAGCTGGCGATGCCGGATGCGCGGCTCGAGGTCGCTGTGGAGCAGAGGTCCGCCGAGGCGGAGCAGGCCGGCGCGCTGCAGGTCGACACCGGATCAGGCCCGAGATGGCTGCTGGCCGGTGCCGAGGGGGTCGACGACGTCGAGCTGCTGCTGGCGCCGCACCCGGGGGCGCCGCCGCGACCGGTGGCCAAGGGCGCCTCGGGGGGCGAGCTGTCCCGAGTGATGCTCGGTATCGAGGTGGTGCTCGGTGCGGCCGACCCGGTTCCGACGTTCGTCTTCGACGAGGTCGACTCGGGGGTGGGCGGCTCAGCCGCGCTCGGGATCGGGCGTCGGCTCGCGCGGTTGGCCAGGACCAGCCAGGTGCTGGTGGTGACCCACCTGCCCCAGGTTGCGGCGTACGCCGACCGCCACCTGCTGGTCCGCAAGGAGACCGACGGACACGTCACCGAGAGCGGGGTGCGGGTGCTCGACCCGGACGAGCGGGTGCGGGAGCTGGCGCGAATGCTCGGCGGCATGGCCGACTCCGACACCGCCCAGGCCCATGCCGAGGAGCTGCTGGCGGCCGCGCGCACGGACGCCGCGACCGAGGCCCGGGCCGTGGTGCGGCCGTCGGCCCGCACGGCCTCCGGGGGCAGGCAGGCGACCGGGGCAGGTCGCGACCGGCGTACCCGTGGGACCATCGACACGTGAGGCTGCCGCTGCTGCGAAGGGCGCCGGGACCGCAGGACGGCCCCGGAATCGTCGGTGTCGCGAGGGTGGATCGGCGGACCAAGAACCTGACGGCGCGACTGCGTCCGGGGGACATCGCGGTGATCGACCACCTCGACCTCGACCAGGTGGCGGCGGAGACCCTGGTCAGCTGCCGACCTGCTGCGGTGCTCAACGCGGCGGCGAGCATCTCGGGCAGATACCCCAACCTGGGCCCGCAGACCCTGCTCGAGGCCGGGATCCCGCTGGTCGACAGTTTCGGTGACGAGCTGACGACAGTGCTGCGCGAGGGTGAGTCGCTGCGCCTCAGCGACGGTGTCGTGTACCGCGGGGACGACGTCGTCGGCGTGGGGAAGACCCAGGACCTGGTGGGAGTCTCGGCCGCCATGGAGGAGGCCCGCGCCGGTCTGGCCACCCAGCTGGAGGCATTCGTCACCAACACCTTGGACTACCTGCAACGCGAACGCGCCCTGCTGCTGGACGGCGCCCGGGTGCCGCCGGTCCGGACCAAGATCGACGGGCGCCCGGTGCTGATCGTGGTGCGGGGCTACCAGTACCGCGAGGACCTGGCCACGCTGCGCCCCTACATCCGTGAGAACCGACCGATCCTGATCGGGGTCGACGGGGGCGCCGACGCGATCCTCGAGGCCGGGTACACCCCGCACTTGATCGTCGGCGACATGGACTCCGTCAGCGACCGGGCCTTGACCTGCGGCGCCGAGGTCGTCGTCCATGCCTACCGGGACGGGCGGGCCCCGGGGCTGGAGCGCGTTCGCAACCTCGGCATCACCCCTGTGGTCTTCGCGATGACCGGGACCAGCGAGGATGTGGCGATGCTGCTGGCGGACGACCGTGGTGCCTCGGTCATCGTCGCGGTGGGCAGTCACAACAACCTCGAGGAGTTCCTCGACAAGGGACGGTCCGGCATGGCCAGCACCTGGCTGATCCGGCTGCGGATCGGCGGCAAGCTGGTCGACGCCAAGGGCGTCTCGCGCCTGTACCGCCAGCGGATCAGCAACGGCCAGCTGAGCATGCTGCTGGTCGCCGGCCTGATCGCGGTCGCGACGGCGATGGCCTCGACGCCGAAGGGACAGATCCTTTACGCCTTCATGGGTGCACGGCTGAACGAGCTGTGGGCATTCGTCAGCTCGTTCTTCGTCGAGGCCAAACCCGAGGCGCTCCGGGGTCTGGGGTCCGTGCTCCGGTCGGCGGGGACACTGCTTTCATGATCGATTTCAGGTACCACGTGGTCTCGCTGGTCTCGGTGTTCGTCGCGTTGGCGGTGGGGATCGTGCTGGGGGCCGGGCCGCTGGGCGGTCCGATCGACCAGCAGTTCCAGAACGAGGTGAGTCGGCTGACGGCGACGAACTCCCAGCAGAAGGCCGACCTCGAGACCGCGGCCAAGGCACTCAAGGAACGCGACGACTTCGCCACCCAGCTGACCCCGACCCTGGTGGCCCGGCAGCTGCTGGGACGGTCGGTGGCACTGGTCAGCCTGCCCAACGCCGACGGGGACACCGTCAAGGTCGCGATCGCCACCCTCGAGGCCGCCGGAGCCCATGTGACCACCCACATCGAGATCCGGTCGGCGTGGACGGCGCCGGAGGCGGCGAACGACCGCACGGCGCTGCTGGCCAGGCTGGCGACGTCGTCGCCCGCGACGCCCGCCTCGACGTCGTCGGCGGACCCGACCTCGACGCCGTCCGGGTCGTCGGCCGCGTCGACCCCGACCGCCACGGAGGCGGGGCTGCTGGGGGCAGGGACCGCCGCCAAGCCGACGCCGACCCGTTCGCCGTCCGCCCGACCTGCGGCCGCAGCCTCCCTGGGCGCGGTCCTCGCCCGGGACGTGCTCACCGCCAACCCGGCCCTGTCGTCGCAGCCCGACCCGGACGCCGAGGCCGAGCTGAACCAGCTGGCCAAGGCCGGGATGATCAACATCGCCGCGGACTTCACCGGGAAGGCGACCCAGGTGGTGCTGGTCGCCCCCAGCGTCATCGACGCCACGGTCGCCGGCGCGGCACAGAGCCCCTCGCCGACGGTGGACGACTCCCCGCAGTGGGTCCAGCTGGCGGCCCAGCTGGACGCCGCCGGCGACGGTGCGGTCGTGGAGGGGCCGGCGTCCTCGGCCACCGCGAAAGGCGTGGTCTCCGCTGTGCGCAACGAGGCGGACCTGGTCAAGCGGGTCTCGACGGTCGACACCGGCGGTACCCCGATGGGTGCCCTGGCCGTGGTCTTCGCCCTGCGGGAGCAGTTGGCGGGCGCAGCCGGGGCCTACGGCTACGGCCGGGGTGCCAGCGCGCCGCTGCCGACGACGGTGCTGGCCCCGTGACCGGGGCGGCAGCCCGCCTGGGCCGGGCAGCGGCCGGCGTCGGGCTGGGGGCCCTGCTGGCTCGGGGGCTGTGGTCGGTCGCGGTCGGTCGCCCGCCGGGGGGAGCCGCTCGATGGCAGCGCAACAACCATCGCGGCGAGCCGCTGACCCTGCTCGAGGGCCCGGTGATGGCGGGGGCGCTGGCGCTCGGCGCCCTGGTGACGCCGGGGCTGCCGGTACAGGTGCGGGTCGCCGGAGCCGTCGCCGCTGCCGGCGCCGGGGGCGTGGGGGTCCTGGACGACCTGGCCGAGAGGGGCCGCAGCAAGGGCCTGCGAGGGCATCTGGCGGCGCTGCGACGGGGTGAGGTCACCACCGGGGCGATCAAGGTCGCCGGCCTCGCGGCGACCGGCCTCGTCGTGGCGGGGATCGTCCGGGCGGCGGGGCCGGGGAGCGCGGGCGGGGAGCCCGACCGCGGGGCAGGAGGCCTGCTGCAGGCCGGGGCGGACGCCTGTCTGGTCGCCGGGTCGGCGAACCTGGCGAACCTGTTCGACCTGCGACCGGGGCGCTGTCTGAAGGTGGGCCTGCTCGCGGCGCCCGTCGCGCTGACGGGCGGCGCTGCAGCGCCACTGGCAGCAGTGACCACCGGCGCGGCAGCGGCACTGCTGCCGACCGACCTGGCCGAAGGGGCCATGCTCGGCGACGGCGGCGCGAACGCCCTCGGGGCGCTGCTGGGCACCGCCGCCGTGGTCGGCGGATCACCACGCACCCGCCGTCTGGCCCTGGCCGGCATCGTCGCGCTGACCCTGGCCAGCGAACGGCTGAGCTTCACGAGGGTGATCGAGTCCACCCCGGTCCTGCGCGAGCTGGACGCCCTCGGGCGCCGCCCCCGGTGACGCGCTCGCAGCAGCGGACCGCCACCCTCGCTGGTTCGGCGGCGGTCATCGCGGCGGTGACCGTGGTGGCCCGGGTGGCCGGCTTCGGGCGGTCCCTCGCGTTCTCGGGCGCCGTCGGCAGCGGGTGTGTCGGGCAGGTCTACACCACCGCGAACCTGCTGCCGAACGTGCTCTTCGAGGTGGCGGCCGGTGGCACCCTGGCCAGCGCCGTCGTCCCGCTGGTGGCGGCGGCTCGGTCCCGGGCCGAGGCCGACGCGGAGGTCGACGCCCTGGCCGGCGGGCTGCTGGGGTGGGTGCTGGTCGTGCTGACCCCGGCCGGACTGGCGCTGGCGCTGCTGGCTGCCCCGTTCGAGCCGGCTGCTGCCCGCCGACTCCTGCACGGGACAGCGGGAGCTGGCCGCGGCCATGATCGCGATCTTCGCACCGCAGGTGGTGCTGTACGGCGTCGGCGCCGTGCTGACCGGGCTGCTGCAAGCTCACCACAGGTTCGTGGCGCCCGCCCTCGCCCCGTTGCTGTCGAGCCTGGTCGTCGTGGTGGCCTATCTGGGGTACGGCAGGGCCACCAGGGGGTTGGCCGACAGTACGGGGGCCGGGCACTCGGCCGCGCTGTGGTGGTTGGCCCTCGGCACCACGGCCGGGGTCCTGGTGATGACGGTGCCGTTGCTCGTGCCGGTGTGGCGAGCCGGGATCCGGGTTCGGCCGACCCTGCGGCTGCCCGCGGGAGTCGCCGGACACGGCCGTCGCCTCGCTGCGGCCGGAACCCTGGCCCTGGTGGGGCAGCAGGCGTTCGTCCTGGTGAGCCTGGTGCTGGCCGACCTGCGGGGCGACAAGCCGTCGGTCACGGTGCTCGGCTACGCCCAGACCTTGCAGCTGCTGCCCTACGCGGTGCTCGTGGTGCCGTTGGTGACCGCCACGTACCCGGTGCTGGCCACCATGGCGGCCCAGGGCGACCGGGCGGGCTTCACCCGGCTGGCGTCGGCCTCGACCCGCAGCGTGGTCGCACTCTCGAGCCTCGGCGCCGCGGTCGTGGTGGCGGTGGCACCGGCGATGGCGGCGTTCTTCGCCCGGCTCGACCGGCAGCAGGCACCCGGCCTGGGGCCGGCGCTGACGGCGGCGGCGTTCGGAGTGGTCGGGTGGGGGCTGCTGGGGCATCTGACCCGCCTGCTCTACTCCCTCGACGCGCCCGCCCGGGCCGGACGGGCGGCGGCCGGCGGCTGGGCGGCCGGTGCCCTGACGGCCGTGGTGCTGGTGGCTCTCGGGCGGGACGGCGACCGGACCGCCTCGACCCTCGCAGCCGCCGGGTCGGTGGCCACGCTGGCTGCCGGGGTGTCGCTGCTGGCCATGGTTCGCCGGGTCGCCGGCCGGGCCGCGAGCAGAGGCGTCGGCCGCAGCCTGGTGGTGGGGCTCGCGCTGGTGGCGGTGGCAGGGTCTGTGGGGCGCGCCGGCGGCGCGGTCGTGCTCTCGAGCGCCGGTGAGGCGATGCTGCCCGCCGTCGGCGCAGCGCTGGTGGCGGCGGCGGTGGCGGTAGTGGTGGGCGCGGCGACGATCCGGCTGCTCGACCCGGGCTCGGTGGCCCACTTGCGGCGACCGGGCCGGGCATCGGGCGAAGGGGCGGACGAGGGGTGGGACGAGGGGTCGGACGAGGGTTCAGGCGGCGCGTCGTCCGTGCTGTTCGTGGTGGCGACGACGGCGGGCGGGACCGGCCGGCATGTCGGCGCTCTGGCCGCCGGGCTCACGGCCCGCGGTCGTCGGGTCGTGGTCGCGGGCCCGTCGTCGGCCTGGGCCGCAGTGGATGGTGGTGGGGCACCCACCGGACTGGCCCGGCTGGAGCTGCCCGTTGGGGAGCGACCCCATCCGTGGCACGACCTGCAGTCTGTGCGCCGGCTGCGACCGGCGGCCGCCGAGGTCGACGTCGTGCACGCCCATGGGCTGCGCGCGGCGGCGCTGGCGATCCTCGCCGCGGGCGGCACGCCGGTGGTGGTGACCCTGCACAACGCACCCCCTGCCGGTGGTGCCGGGGGCCGGATCGGCGCCGCCATGGAACGGTTGGTGGCGCGCCGGGCGGCGGTGGTGCTGGTGGTCTCGGCCGACCTGGGGGAGCGGATGCGCGCCCTGGGGGCCCGTCGGGTCGAACGGGCCCTGATCCCGGCCCCCGGGCAGCGCCCGGTCGATCCCGAGCGGGCCCGCCGGCTGCGGGCCGGGCTGACGGCTGAGGTTTCACCGACGGCTGAGGTTTCACCGACGGTGGCGGCCGGGCCGACGGTGGCGGCCTCGCCGATGTCCGGGGCAGCGCTGCTGGTGACCGTGGCCCGACTGGCTCCGCAGAAGGACGTCGACCTGCTGCTGTCCGTCGTGGCCGAGCTGCGTCGCCGGCAGGTCCTGGTGACGGCCGTGGTCGTGGGGGACGGCCCGCTGCTCGGATCGCTCACCGATCGCATCCGCGCCGAGCAGCTGCCGGTGACCCTGCTCGGGCACCGGGACGACGCCGCCGACTGGCTGAGCGCGGCCGACGTCGTGGTGGTCCCCAGCCGCTGGGAGGGCCAGCCCCTCGTCGTCCAGGAGGCCCTGCGCCTGGGCGCCGCGATCGTGGCCACCGACGCCGGCGGGACCGCGGCGGTGGTCGGCGACGGCGCCGTCCTGGTGCCGCCGGGTGACCCGATGGCCCTGGCCGACGCCGTCCAGGCGCTGCTCGCCGACCCCGTCGCCACGGCGAACCTGCAGGTCAGGGCCCACGCGGCGGCGCAGCAGCTGCCTGGTGACGACGACGCGGTGGCCCAGGTGATCGGCTGCTACGACACGCTGGTGGGTGCCGCCTACGGTCAAGCGTCGGCAGCGGGGCCCGGTCGCTGATAATCTCGAAGCCCGTGGCGGAGCGCACAGAACCGACGGCCCGGACCAAGCACATCTTCGTCACCGGTGGGGTGGCATCCTCGCTCGGCAAAGGCCTGACGGCCTCGAGCCTGGGGCACCTGCTGCGAGGACGCGGGCTTCGGGTGGTGATGCAGAAGCTCGATCCCTACCTGAACGTCGACCCGGGGACGATGAACCCGTTCCAGCACGGCGAGGTCTTCGTGACCGACGACGGCGCCGAGACCGATCTCGACATCGGGCACTACGAGCGCTTTCTCGACGTCGAGCTGGACCGCTCGGCCAACGTGACCACCGGGCAGGTCTACTCCACGGTGATCGCCAAGGAGCGCCGCGGCGAGTACCTGGGCGACACCGTGCAGGTGATCCCGCACATCACGAACGAGATCAAGGCTCGGATGCGGGCGCAGGCGACGCCCCTCGCCGGTGAGGCTCCGCCCGACGTGATCATCACCGAGATCGGTGGCACCGTCGGCGACATCGAGTCGCTGCCCTTCCTCGAGGCGGCCCGTCAGGTGCGCCACGACGTCGGCCGCGACCAGGTGTTCTTCGTCCACGTCTCGTTGATCCCCTACCTGGCGCCCAGCGGGGAGCTGAAGACCAAGCCGACCCAGCACTCGGTGGCCGCGCTGCGCTCGATCGGCATCCAGCCCGACGCCATCGTCTGCCGCGCCGACCGTGAGATCCCGGCCGGGGTCAAGCGCAAGATCGCCCTGATGTGCGACGTCGACGAGGAGGCCGTGGTCGCCGCGGTCGACGCCCCGAGCATCTACGACATCCCCAAGGTGCTGCACGCCGAACGCCTCGACGCCTATGTCGTCGCCGGCTGGGGCTGCCGTTCGGCGACGTCGACTGGCGCGCGTGGGACGAGCTGCTGCGCCGGGTACACCGGCCGCGTCACCAGGTCGAGGTCGCCCTGGTCGGCAAGTACGTCGACCTGCCCGACGCCTATCTGTCGGTCTCGGAGGCGTTGAGAGCCGGGGGTTTCGCACACCATTCCAGGGTGCTCATTCGCTGGGTGGCCTCCGACGCCTGCGAGAGCCGAAGGTGCGGGTCGCATGCTGCCGGGGTCGACGCGATCTTCGTTCCCGGCGGCTTTGGCGTCCGCGGCATCGAGGGCAAGCTCGGCGCACTGCGATGGGCGCGCGAGAACGGCATCCCGCGCTCGGGCTGTGCCTCGGCCTGCAGTGCATGGTCATCGATACGCCCGCACGGTCGTGGGACTGGCGGGGGCCAGCAGCCGCGATTCGACCCGGAGACCGAGCATCCCGTCATCGCGACCATGGAAGAGCAGGAGCACATCGTCGCCGGCGGCGGTGACCTGGGCGGCACGATGCGGCTGGGCTTCCTACCCGGCGGTGCTGGCCGAGGGGACCCATCGCGCGCGAGGTCTACGGCAGCGAGCGGGTCGTAGAGCGGCATCGGCACCGGTACGAGGTGAACAACAGCTACCGCGACCAGCTCGAGAAGGCCGGCCTGGTGGTCAGCGGCGTCTCGCCGGACCGCTCGCTCGTGGAAGTTCGTCGAGCTGCCGCGTGAGGTGCACCCCTACTACGTCGCCACCCAGGCCCACCCGGAGTTCAAGTCCCCGCCGCCGACCGGGCGCACCCGCTGTTCTCGGGCCTGATCGCCGCGGCGGTCGCCCGGCGGCGGGCCGAGCAGCTGATCGACGTCGACTCCCTCAGCGCACCCGCGTGAGCCGGTCCCCGCTCGAGGACCAGTTCGCCCCGCGGCCGGTGAGCGGGCAGGAGCTGCTGCACCAGGGCATGGTGTGGAACCTGGTGCGCGACACCGTCGACCTCGGGGATGGCGGCGTCGTCCGGCGTGGTCTTCTTCGACCACCCCGGCGCGGTCTGCGTGGTGGCGATCGACGACGACGAGCGCGTGCTGCTGCTTCGCCAGTACCGCCACCCCGTCGGCATGCAGCTGTGGGAGATCCCGGCCGGCCTGCTGGACGTCGCCGGTGAGCCGCCGCTGGTGGCGGCGCAGCGGGAGCTGGCCGAGGAGGCCGACCTGGTCGCCGAGGACTGGGCGGTGCTGATCGACTGGTTCAACTCACCCGGCGGTTCGAGCGAGGCGCTGCGCTGCTTCGTCGCGCGCGGACTGTCGCCGGTGCCCGAGGCCGACCGCCACCAACGCACCGCCGAAGAGCTCGACATGCCGGTCGAGTGGGTCTCCCTCGACGACGCCTGCGCCGGCGTGCTGGCTGGTC
>CAVTWW010000001.1:0-930464 GCA_963738495.1 uncultured Actinomycetota bacterium | reverse complement strand
GCTGCGGCGGCCGCGACCTCGGCGGTGGCCCCGTTCGAGGGCACCGGCACCGAGAACGCCTACACCCTGCACCAGGAGCTGCAGCAGATGATGAACGACCTGGTCGGCATCATCCGCACCGAGGCCGAGGTCGCGGACGCCCTGACCGGGCTGCAGAAGATCAAGGAGCGGGCCGGAACCGTCGTGGTCGAGGGGCACCGGCAGTTCAACCCGGGCTGGCACCTGTCGCTCGACCTGCGCAACATGCTGATCGTCTCGGAGTGCATCGCCAGGTGCGCCCTGGAGCGCCAGGAGAGCCGCGGCGGTCACACCCGGGGCGACTACCCCAAGGCCGACCCGCAGTGGCGCCAGGTCAACCTGATCACCTCGCTGGACGGCGACTCGGTGGCGCTGCGCCGTCAGCCGCTGCCCGAGATGCCGGTCGAGCTGCTGCGCCTGTTCGACCCCGACGAGCTCGGCAAGTACATGACGGCCGCCGAGCTGGAACGCCTGCAGACGACGTCGACGGAAGGGACTGCCTGATGGCCACGGCGCACTTCAAGGTCTGGCGCGGTGACGACGACGGCGGGCAGCTGACCGACTTCGACGTCGAGGTCTTCGAGGGTGAGGTCGTGCTCGACATCATCCATCGGCTGCAGGCCACCCAGGCCCCGGACCTCGCCGTCCGCTGGAACTGCAAGGCCGGCAAGTGCGGCTCGTGCAGTGCCGAGATCAACGGCCGGCCCCGCCTGCTCTGCATGACCCGCATGAGCACGTTCGTCGAGGGCGAGACGGTCACCGTCACGCCGCTGCGGGCGTTCCCGATCGTGCGCGACCTGGTCACCGACGTCTCGTACAACTACGCCAAGGCCCGCTCGGTGCCCTCGTTCGCACCGCCGCCGGACCTCAAGGCCGGCGAGTACCGGATGCAGCAGGTCGACGTGGAACGCAGCCAGGAGTTCCGCAAGTGCATCGAGTGCTTCCTGTGCCAGAACACCTGTCACGTCATCCGCGACCACGAGGAGAACAAGCCGGCGTTCGCCGGGCCCCGGTTCTTCGCCCGGATCGCCGAGCTCGACATGCACCCCCTGCGACTCCCTCGGCCCGGACGAGCGCAAGCACCAGGCGCAGGAGGACTTCGGGCTCGGCATGTGCAACATCACCAAGTGCTGCACCGAGGTCTGCCCCGAGCACATCAAGATCACCGACAACGCGATCATCCCGATGAAGGAGCGCGTGGCCGACGTCAAGTACGACCCGGTGCGCTGGATCGCCTCGACCATCAAGCGCCGCCGCACCTGACCACCACCCCGCACCAGCCCGCCGAGGGGTCACAGATTGCGATTCGGAGTTGCTCGAATCCGTTGTCTGTGACCCCTCGGCGTGTGGGCGGGACTCGCTGAGGCTGTATCCGCCCGCCGGGCGGGCAGGATGGCGTCGTGGTCCTCTACGGTTCGGTGATCGGCGCCGTCGTCGGCGCCGTGGTCGTGGCGGTGACGGCCCGCAGCGTGGTGGGCACCCTGCTGGTGCTGCGGGGCCGGCTCGACTGGCAGATGCGCCTGCTCGAGCGGGCCGTGGTGATGGCCTTCCAGGTGGGCGTCCGCCGGATCCGGGACTACCCCCGTCGCGACTCGGTCCTCACGGCCGAGGCGCCGATCCTGCTGCTGGCGCAGCTGGCGGCCTGGCTGGGCTCGTTCTGGGTCGGGTTCACCCTGTTGCTGCTACCCGCCAGTGCGAGCCTGAAGCATGCGGCCCGGGAGACGCTCTCGTCGATGCTCACCCTGGGCTTCACCACGACCAACGGCGGGTGGTCCACGTTCGTCGACGGCGTCGCCGCACTGACCGGGCTCGGGGTGATCACGCTGCAGATCGCCTACCTGCCCACCCTGTACGCCTCGTTCAACCGGCGTGAGACCGAGGTGACGCTGCTGAGTGCCCGCGCCGGTGAGCCGCCCTGGGGGCCCGAGCTGCTGGCCCGCACCCGTTACGGGTTCCTCGGGGTCGACCTGGCCACGTTCTACTCGGCCTGGGAGCGGTGGGCGGCCGACATCGCCGAGAGCCACGCCAGCTACCCGGTCCTGCTGCGGTTCCGCTCCCCCCGGCCGCTCACCTCGTGGGTGGTCTCGCTGCTCGCGGTGCTCGACGCCGCCGCCCTGCAGGCCGCCGTGGCGCCCTCGACCACCCCGGTCCAGACCCGGCTCTGCCTGCGGATGGGGTTCCTGTGCCTGCAGCGGCTCGCCCACACCGCCGGCATCCCGGTGGACGAGGACCCGCTGCCCGACGGCCCGTTGCAGCTGACCGAGGCCGAGTTCCGGGAGGGGTACGACCGGCTGGTCGCCGTCGGCTTCGAGACCGAGCGGACGGCGGAGCAGGCGTGGCCGCACTTCCGCGGCTGGCGGGTCAACTACGAGGCCGCCGCCTACGCGTTGGCCTACGAGCTGGACGCCGTGCCGGCCCGGTGGGCAGGCCCACGCCGCAGCGGTGACGACCCGCTCGAACCGCTGCGCCCGGCCAACCGCACCCCGGACCAGCCGCAACGGCGCCACACCGAAGTTCGGCCCGCCCAAGCCGTGTCCGCCGTCAGGTGGTCTCGGGGTCCATCCGGATCGCACCGCAGGGGCACTCGTTGGCGCAGATGCCGCAGCCCTTGCAGTAGTCGAGGTCGATCTCGTAGCGCTGACCCGGCCCCAGCTTGATCACCGCGTTGTCGGGGCAGACGCCGTAGCAGTTGTCGCACTCGAAGCAGTTGCCGCACGACAGGCAGCGCCGGGCCTCGAACAGCGCGTTCGACTCGTCGAGACCGCCGACCACCTCGTCGAAGGTCTCGCGGCGCCGGGCCAGGTCGAGCACCGGTCGCACCGTCATGGGGGCGTCGGCGTAGTACCAGGTGTTCAGCCGCTCGAAGGCGGCGAGCTCGGCCCGCAGCGGGATCGGACGACGGGAGCCGGTCCCGGTGCCGTGGTCCCCGTCGTTCTCGGCGCCCGCCTGGTCGGTGCTGCGCAGCCAGGCGTCGACGTGGCGGGCCGCCTTCTTACCGTGGCCGACCGCGACCGTGACCGTACGCTCGGCCGGCACCATGTCGCCGCCGGCGAACATGCCCGGGTAGCCGGTCATCATGCTCGGGCCCACCTGGACGACGCCGTCGCTCGACCTCGAGCCCCGGCACGCCGTCGAGCAGCGACAGGTCGACGTCCTGGCCGAGAGCCAGCACGAGGGTGTCGGCGGCCAGCACCTCGGTCTCACCGGTCGGCTGCGGGAATCCGGTCTCGTCGAGCTCCATCTGCTCGACGAGCAGGGTGCCGGCGTCGACATGGGTGATGGTCGAGAGCCACCGCATCATGCACGCCCTCCTCGAGCGCCTCCTCGACCTCGATGTCGTGGGCCGGCATCCGGTCCCGGGTGCGGCGGTAGACCACGACCGCCTCGGTCGCCCCGAGGCGCTTGGCGGTGCGGGCGACGTCCATCGCGGTGTTGCCGCCGCCGTAGACGACCACCCGCCGGCCCAGCATCGGCTGTTCCTGGCCGTCCATCGAGCGCAGCAGCGAGACGGCGTCCAGGATCTTGGCGCTCTCACCGGCCGGGATGTAGGCCCGCTTGCCGATGTGGGCGCCGACCGCCAGGAACGCCGCGTCGAACCCGCCCTCCGCCATCGGCGGCGCGGATGTCGTCGACCGTGGTGTCCAGGCGCAAGGTGACGCCCAGGGCGAGGATGCGGGCCACCTCGGCCTCGAGCACAGGGCGCGGCAGCCGGTAGGTGGGGATGCCGAACCGCATCATGCCGCCGGCGACCGGACCGGCCTCGTGGATCTCGACCTCGTGCCCCATCAGCGCCAGGTGGTAGGCCGCCGACAGCCCCGACGGCCCGGCCCCGACGACCAGCACCTTGCGACCGGACGGCGGCGCCGTCACCTCGACCTGCCAGCCCTTCTCGATCGCCAGGTCGCCGAGGAACCGCTCGACCGAGTTGATGCCGACCGTCTCGTCGAGTCTGCCTCGGTTGCAGGCGGTCTGGCACGGGTGGTAGCAGACCCGACCCATGACGGCGGGCAGCGGGTTGTCCTTCATGATCTGGCGCCAGGCGGCCTCGTAGCCGCCGTCCTCGGCGCCGTAGAGCCAGGCCTGGATGTTCTCCCCGGCCGGGCAGGCGTCGTTGCACGGCGGCATCCGGTCGACGTAGACCGGCCGCTCGGTGCGCCACGACCCGGTGTGGTTGGCCAGGCTCGACCCCACGTCCAACGTGATTGCGAACGGCTTGTCCATCATGACGCCGTCTCCTCCTCGGGCACGGCACCATGATCGACATCGGCACCGTGCTCGGCGTCAGCACCGAGCAGGCCGAAGCGGCGGATGTTCTTGTCGGCCATGGCCTGCAGCCGATCGATCACGTCGTCCCGCCGGGTCGGGGAGAACAGGTGGGAGTAGCGCTTCTGCACCTTGAGGTAGTCCTCGACCGGCACCCGGTGGCGGATCGTCGAGACCGCGGTCACCTCGCCCCCCTCGGCCTCGAACACCGGGAAGGCGCCGCTCTGCGTGGCGAGGCGGGCCACCTGGATCGTCAGGCCCGAGGCGCTGCCCCAGCCCAGGGGGCAGGGCACCAGCACGTGCAGGTAGCGGGCGCCCCGCATCGACATGGCCTTCATCACCTTGGCCTCGAGGTCGCGCAGGTCGGCCACGGTCGCCGTTGCCACGTAAGGGATCTCGTGGGCCATCGCGATCAGCGGCACGTTCTTGCCCTGCCCGAAAACGTTGCCCGGGCTCGGGTCCGACGGCCTGGGTGGTCATGGTGCGGGCCGCCGGCGGGGTGGCACCCGAGCGCTGGATGCCGGTGTTCATGTAGCCCTCGTTGTCGTAGCAGATGTAGAGGACGTCGTCGTTGCGCTCGAACATGCCCGACAGGCAGCCGAACCCGATGTCGACGGTGCCGCCGTCCCCGCCCTGGGCGACGACCCGCATGTCGGTGCGGCCCTTCACCTTCAGCGCCGCGGCCACCCCGGTGGCGACCGCCGGCGCGTTGCCGAACAGCGAGTGCAGCCACGGCATCTGCCACGACGTCTCGGGGTAGGGCGTCGAGAACACCTCGAGGCAGCCGGTCGCGTTGACGGCCACCATCTGACCGGCGGTCGAGCGCATCGCGGCGTCCATGGCGTACCGGGCGCCGAGCGCCTCACCACAGCCCTGGCAGGCCCGGTGGCCCGAGGTGAGCGAGTTGCTACGGCCCGGGTCGGACTGCACGCTGCGCTGCTCGGGGTCGAGCAGCCGGTTGCCGACCGCGAAACTGCCCACCTGGTAGAACTTCACCTGCTGTCCGCTCATGACTCCTTCCTGCAGCGCCGTCCCCATCAGACCGGCCCCGCCGCAACCGCGCCGACATCGCGCAAGCAGGTTCTCGGCCGAGGGACCGGAACGTCGACGTTCCCTCTGTCGCTGCAGCTCTCGGTCCACGAGGTCCTTGTCCAGGTCGAGGAAGGTGAGGTGGTCGAGCCGGTCCGCCGCAGCGTCGGCGAGCATGGCGTGCAGCGACCTCTTGGTGATCGGCCGCCCGCCCAGGCCGGCGATGACGGTGTACCCGTGCAGGTGGATGACCGGACATGCGCCATCCGCACGTTCGCCGAGACGATGCCGCCGATCCCCACCGCCAGAGCCTTCTCGAGGACGACGACCCGCTGCGCCCCGGCGAGCGCCTCGCGCACGGCGTCCAGCGGGAACGGGCGGAAGGAGCCGATGCCGAGCGCGCCGACCTTGACGCCCTGCTCGCGCTGCTCGTCGACGACGTCGGCGATGGTGCCGAGCACCGAGCCGAGCGCGACGACGATCGTCTCGGCGTCCTCGCAGCGGTAGGGGTGCAGCAGCCCGCCGCTGTCGCGGCCGAACCGCTCGGCGAACTCGGCCGCGATCTGCGGGATCAGCTCGAGCGCCTGCATCTGCTTGGCGTGCGCCAGGTAACGCACCTCCATGAAGGCCTCGGGCCCGACCATGGCCCCGATCGAGACCGGCTCGGCCGGGTCGAGCACCTGGCGCGGCTCGTAGGGCGGCAGGTAGGCGTCGACGTCGGCCTGCTCGGGCAGCTCGACCTGCCTCGACGGCGTGGGTGAGGATGAAGCCGTCCATGCAGACCATGACCGGCAGCGACAGCTCCTCGGCCAGCCGGAAGGCCTGCACGTGCAGGTCGACGGCCTCCTGGTTGGTGCGGGCGTACAGCTGGATCCAGCCGCTGTCGCGTTGGGACATGGCGTCGCTGTGGTCGTTCCAGATGTTGATCGGGGCGCCGATGGCGCGGTTGGCGACCGTCATGACGATCGGCAGCCCCAGGCCCGAGGCGTTGTAGACGGCCTCGACCATGAACAGCAGCCCCTGGCTGGCGGTCGCGGTGTAGGTGCGGGCACCGGTGGCGCTCGAGCCGATGGCGACCGACATGGCCGCGAACTCGCTCTCGACGTTGACGTACTCGCACGGGGTGAGCTCGCCGCTCTTCACCAGCTGCGACAGGGCCTCGACGATGTGGGTCTGCGGTGAGATCGGGTAGGCGCAGATCACCTCGGGCCGGCACAGCGCGACCGCCTCGGCGACCGCCCGGGAGCCCTCCAGCTGCCTACGCATCGGCCAGCTCCTTCATCTCGTCGACGACGTACTCGTAGGCCTGGGCCGAGGCCGCGCACGTTGCCGTCCGCCACGGCGCCCTTGAAGGTCTGCCGGATCGCGGCCTCGACCGAGGCCAGCGTGATCAGGCCGCTGATGGCGGCGAAGCCGCCGAGCAGGGCCGCGTTGGGCAGCGGGCGCCCGACGTGCTCGCGGGCGAACTCCGACGCCGGCACGGTGAGGATCCGCTGGCGGCTGAAGGTCGACAGGAACTCGGTCAGCCCCAGCTCGTCGAACGTGCGCTCGGTGTTGATGAGCACGTAGCCCTCGGGGCGCAGGCCGCCGAAGACGTCGACCTGGTGCAGCAGCGTGGGGTCCTGGATGATCACGGCGTCCGGCTCGGCGATGGGCTCGCGGACCCGGATCTCACGGTCGTCGATCCGGCAGAACGAGACCACCGGCGCCCCGGTGCGCTCGGAGCCGAAGCTCGGGAACGCCTGCGCGTACTCCTCCCTCGACGAACGCCGCCAACGACAGCATCTCGGCGGCCGTCACGACTCCCTGGCCACCCCGGCCGTGGATGCGTACCTGGAACATCGAGTAGTCCTCTCCAGCGCCACGGACGCCGACGTCCGGCACTACCTGGGACGGTACGTCGAGCGGCCGGGCCGGGCGGGGCCGTTCGTCCCTGTCCGACGACGACCGGCACCCGTCAGGCTTGGTGTCGTGTCACCTGGGGCCTGAGGCAGTGACCGGAGGCACCCGCTGCGGCGACGGGTTCGACGCCGGTCCGGCCCAGGTGCGGGCCGACGGCTCGACCCGCAGCAGGCGGGCGACCGACGGCGGCAGCCACCAGTTCCAGCTGCCGAACAGGGTGACCAGGGCCGGCACCAGCAGCGCCCGAACGATCGTGGCGTCGACGAGGATGCCGACCCCCAGCGCCGTCGCGAAGACCTTGATGTCGGTGCCCGGCGCCGAGGCCAGCGCGGCGAAGGAGAAGAACAGGATCAGCGCCGCGGAGGTCACCAGCCGCCCGGTGCGCCCCAGTCCGGTGATGACCGCACCGTGGGTCGAGCCGGTGGCGTCGTACTCCTCGCGCATGCGGGCGAGGATGAACACCTCGTAGTCCATCGACAGCCCGAACAGGAACGCGAAGATCAGCACCGGCAGCCAGAAGGTCATGGCCCCGGTCTGCGGCGATCCCGAAGATCTGCTTCGAGCCGTGGCCCGTCCTGCCAGAACCAGGTCGACAACCCGAACACGGCGGCGACGCTGACCAGGTTGAGCAGCACGGCCTTCAGCGGCAGCAGCAGCGACCGGAAGGTGCGCACCAGCAGCACGAACGTGACCACGGCGATCACCGCGAGCACGTAGGGGAACCGGTCGTAGACGGCTGCGCTGTAGTCCTGCACCGTCGCCCCGGCACCGCCGACCCCGACGAAGCCGGGCAGGTCCTTGACCGCGTCGCGCACCGCGGTCGACGGTCTCGACACTGCGGTTGTCGTTGGTCTCGACGTCCGGCACCACCTCGACGTCCACCGCGCCGTCCCGTGCCGGGCGGGGCCGCGACCGCCGTCCGGACGCCGGGCACCTTCGTCGCGGCGGCCACGAAGGCGGCCGGGTCGCCGCCCTCGACCAGCACCGTGATCGGGGTGAGGACGCCGGTGCCGACGCCGCCCGCCTTCAGGCGCGGCCAGGGTGTCGTGCGCGACCCCGTTGCTGGCCAGGGACGCCGAGCTGGCCTGCCCGAACTGGATGCCGAACACCGGGGCGATCGCGAACGACAGGGCCACGATCGCGGCGCCGGCAGCCAGCCACGGCCGGCGGGTGACGGCCCGGGCCCAGGCCGACCAGCCCCGTGAGGCGTGGTCCTCGTGCCGGATCCGCGGCCAGTCGATCCGGGGACCGACCGCCGCCAGCATGGCAGGCAGCAGCGTGAGCACCACCAGTGTGCTGACCACCGGGATCAGCATGCCGCCGATGCCCATGCTGCGCAGCAGCGGTACCGGCACCACGATCAGCGCGATCAGGCTGATCGCGACCGTCAGCCCCGAGGCCATCACGGCCCGGCCGGCGGTGTTCATCGCCGTGGCGACGGCGTCGGTGTTGCTCGACGCCGTGGGCGCGTTCCTCGCGCCAGCGCGAGACCACCAGCAGCGAGTAGTCGATCGCGACGCCCAGCCCCACCAGCGAGATCAAGAACTGGACGACGAAGCTGACGCCGGTGAACGTCGTCAGGCCCAGCACGATCAGGAACGTCGACAGGATCGAGACCGCCGCCACCATCAGCGGCACCAGCGCCAGGAACGAGGCGAACACGAAGACCAGCACGACCAGGGCGCCGAGCGCGCCGATCAGGGTCTCGGCCAGGATGCTCGGCCCCTCGCTGGTGTCGCTGCCGGCCGAGAGCTGGTTGTAGCCGGTCACCGCGGCCTGCAGCCCGGCCGCCTTCGCCGCAGTCTGCAGGGTGGTGTCGAACTGCGCCGCCAGCGGGTCGACGAAGCCCTGCGGCTGCGGCGCGTAGACCAGCAGGAAGGTGCTGCGCCCGTCGGCGGTGAGGAAGGCCGTGTCACCGGTGCTGCCGTAGTCGAGGACCCGGACGCCGGGCAACGTGCGCAGCGCGTCACTGACGGCGGTGACGTCGTCGCGGTGCTGCGCCACCGTCTGCCCCGCGGGCGCGGTGAGCACCGGGATGTACATGGGATAGCTCGAGGTGCCGTAGGCCTGTGCCAGCTTCAGCTCGGTCTCGTACCCCTCCTGCCCGGGCAGCGAGAAGTCGAACGTGAGCCGCTCGCTGAGCTTGCCCGCCGAGGCCCCGCCGACCACCAGGGCCACCAGCCAGAAGGCGAACACCCAGCGACGGTGCCTCACCACGAACTGCGTCAGACGGTCCACCGGTCTCCTCGAGCTCGACGCCCCGCCGTCCGGCGGTTCGTCACGATGCTGGTCACTCTGCTGGTCACGGCCAGCCTGGCAGTCGCGGCCCTCGGGCGCTTCCATCGGGGATATCCCTGAGGTAACCCTTACCTAACCAGGCACCGAGCTCGGACGATGCGAACGACCGCCTCGATGCCCCCGTGGGTCGGGGGCATCGGTGGTGAGGCATTCGTGGTCGAGGAGTTGTGATGGATCAGGAGCGTGGACGTCGTGGTCGTCGGGATGGGCCCCGGCGGCGAGGAGGTGGCGGGCCGGCTGGCGCAGGCCGGCCTGTCGGTGGTCGGCGTCGAGTCGACCCTGCTGGGCGGGGAGTGCCCGTACTGGGGGTGCGTGCCGTCCAAAATGATGATCCGCGCCGCCGGCCTGCTGGCCGAGGCGGGCCGGATCCCGGGCATGGCCGGCGCGGTGAGCGTGACCCCGGACTTCACGCCGGTGGCGCGGCGGATCCGCGACGAGGCGACCGACAACTGGGACGACGCCGTCGCGGTCGAGCGGTTCACCGGCAAGGGCGGCACGTTCGTCCGTGGCACCGGGCGCCTGGTGGGCCCCGGCCGGGTGCAGGTGGACGGCGGGATGGACGGCGGAGCGGACGGCCAGGTCTACGCCGCACGGCGCGGCGTGGTGCTGGCGACGGGCACCCGGCCCGCCGTCCCCCCGATCGATGGCCTGGCCGACACCCCGTTCTGGACCAACCGGCAGGCGATCGAGGCCGAGCAGCCGCCAGCCTCGCTGGTCGTGCTGGGTGGGGGCGCGATCGGGGTCGAGCTCGCCCAGGTGTTCGCGCGCTTCGGCAGCCAGGTGGCGGTCGTCGAGGCCGCCGACCGGCTGCTGCCGCTCGAGGAGCCCGAGTCCGGCGCCCTGCTGGCCCAGGTGCTGACCCGCGAGGGGCTGACGGTCCGCACCGGCGCCGCCGCCACGTCGGTACGGTTCGGGCCGGCCGGGTTCACCGTGACGGTGGCCGGTGAGCAGCTGGTCGCCGAGCAGCTGCTGGTGGCCACCGGTCGCCGCGCCGTCCTGGACGAGCTCGGCCTCGAGACGGTCGGGCTCGACCCCACCGCCCGCTGGCTCGACGTCGACGACACCATGCAGGCGCGGACGGCGTCTGGGCGGTAGGTGACCTGACCGGCAAGGGCGCGTTCACGCACGTCGCCATGTACCAGGCCGGGATCGTGGCGCGTTCGATCCTGGGGCAGGACGGCCCATCGGCCCGCTACCACGCGCTGCCACGGGTGACCTTCACCGACCCCGAGGTGGGCGCCGTCGGGCTGACCCAGGCCGCAGGCCGTCGCGGCCGGGCTGTCCGTGCGGATCGGGGTGAGCCAGGTGCCCAGCTCGGCCCGGGGGTGGATCCACAAGGCGGGCAACGAGGGCTTCGTCAAGCTGGTCGAGGACGCCGACGCGGGGCGTGCTGGTCGGGGCCACCAGTGTCGGGCCGGTCGGCGGGGAGGTGCTGGGGGCGCTGGCGGTCGCCGTGCATGCCGGGGTCCCGGTCGAGACCCTGCCCAGATGATCTACGCCTATCCCGACCTTCCACCGCGGGATCGAGGACGCGCTGCGTGACCTGCGGGGCCATTCGTGAGCCCGTCGTCCGGGGACGCCTCGGCCGGCCCGGCGTCGTCGGGGTCCACGTCGCCCGACCCCTGGTCGTTCGACCCGGTTCGGCTGGGCGGGCACGAGTGCGACGCCTGGGTCGGCTACTACCGGCGGGACTGGCGACTGGTGCTGCGGGCCGCCGTCGGCATGGTGCGGGTGGGCTTCGGTCTGTCGTGGCCCGCGACGCTGCGCGGCGCCTGGTTCGTGCTGCGTGCCAACCAGGTCTGGGCGCCCTACCCCGACAACGACCCGGACGCTGCTCGCGCGTACATGCGGCGCTTCTACGCCCTGGTCGCCGCCGTCCACCTCCTGCCGATCGACCCCGTCGAGGCGGCGCGGCTCGAGGTCGACTGGTGGCACGAGCACCGGGTGCTGCAGCGCGAACGCACGGACGACGACGAGTCGCGGCTGGTGGCGTCACTGGCCGCGCTCTACGCCTACGTCTACGAGCGCCCGGCGTCGGCGATGTCGCCCGCCGCCCGCGACCGGGCCCTGGCGATGCGGGTCTCGGACGCCTGGGTCGCCGACGGCTGCGACGTCACCGACCCCCGGGTCGCCGAGGAACGCGCCTTGCTGGTCGCCTCCTACACGTCGCTGCTCGCCGCGGTGCATCACTGAGCACGTCATCAGAAGGGAGAAGCCGGCACGGGTCAGGATGCGGCGTACCGTTGGCGGGCCGCTTCGCCGCTCGTCCCGATGGCCTCGCCGAGTTCGCGCCAGGACAGATGGGCTTCGCGGGCAGCGTGAATGGCCTGGGCCAACTCCTTCTCCGCAGCGGCGCGGCGGAACGCGGCAAGCTTGACCGCCATCAGCGGCGGCAGGGGCGCCCCGAAGTCCCCAGGACTCGGGTCGTGGTTCTCGAAGGCGTCGGCGAGTTCGTCGGCGTGAGCGATGAGGTCGGTCAGTGAGCGTCGCATGGGGTCACCTGAGGTACTTGGTTCGGGCTGGGCGTAAGGCGTGGGCTATAGCAAGTTCGCCACCCCACCAGATCACGACCCCGACCTCGACCTCGATGAGCGTCCCTGCTCGGTCGGGGCCGATGAACATGGTCATGGAATCGTCTTGTCGAACGTGGTAGACGGCGAACCGCAACGCATGGAGCATGTCGTCCTCGGTCACGCCGTGGCGGTGCGCGGAGTCGAGGATGATGGGCTCCTCGGGCTGGTCGGCCTCGTCGTCCACTGTCACAAGGTTACTTGTCGCAAGGTCACTTGCCAACCCTGTCGGGACGAGCGGACCGGAGGAGGCATCGAGGGTGGGCGTTAGGCTCAGCTGCGTGGATCAGGTCTGGCCGCAGGTCATGCGCAACCCGATCCGCGGCTACGACTGGGGGTCGACCACGGTGCTGGCCGCCCTGCAGGGTCGCCGGCCGAGCGGGCTGCCCGAGGCCGAGCTGTGGTTGGGCGCGCACCCCAGCGATCCCTCGTTCCTGGTCGACCATCTGGGAGTGGCCCGCCCGCTCGACGCCCTGGTGGCCGAGGAGCCGCAGACGGTGCTGGGTGAGCGGGTGCGCCGGCAGTTCGGCGACCGGCTGCCCTACCTGCTCAAGGTGCTGGCGATCGACCACCCGCTCTCGCTGCAGGTGCACCCCACCGCCGAACGCGCCCGCGCCGCCTTCACCGGCGAGCTGCACGCCCTCGGCGACCACGAGTACGTCGACGCCTGGCCCAAGCCCGAGCTGGTGTACGCCCTGCAACCGCTCGACGCCCTGTGCGGGTTCCGCCACGTCGACGAGACCGAGCGGTTGCTGGCCGTCATGGCAGCGGGCTCGGCGACGACGACCCGGTGTTCGCCGCGCTGCGCACCGCGATCAAGGAGTGCGAGGCCGGCGCCCACCCCATGGTCGACGTGCTGCGGGTGCTGGTCACCTGGCCGGCCGACCAGCGGGCGCGGCTGGTGCGCCACGTCGCGGCCGCCTGCACCGCCGTCCTCGCCGACCGCGCCGCGCTGGCCCCGGCCGACGCCGACGCGATCGAGTGGGCCCGCCGGCTGTGCGGGTACTTCCCCGCCGACCCGCTGGTCACCGCGCCGTTCCTGCTCGACCTGGTGCGCCTCGAGGTCGGCGAGGTGCTCTACGTGCCGGCGGGAGCGCCGCATGCCTACCTGTACGGGGTCGGGGTCGAGATCATGGCCAACTCCGACAACGTGGTGCGGGCCGGGCTGACCCACAAGGCCGTCGCCGTCGAGGAGCTGCTGCACATCGTGGACGGCGACTCCCGCCCGGTCCGCGACGTGCCGCAGGTCGCGCTCGGCGATCACGAGACCGCGTGGCTGTCACCGGCCGAGCAGTTCCAGCTGGGCCGCGTCGACGTCCCCGCGGGGACGTCGACGTCCCTGGCACCGGTCGGACTCACCGCAAGGTGCTGCTGTGCGTCAGCGGTCTCGTCGAGGTCGCCGTGTCCGGCCAGTCGGTGGCAGCGGGCGCAGTCCGCCGTCCGGCTCTCCCCCGGGCAGTCGGCCTTCGTCGGCCCGGCCCCGGACGACGGCTCCCAGGTGGTCATGGTCACCGCCCTCGAGACCGCCCAGCTCTTCACGGCAGTCGCCCCCGCTGCCTGATCCCCGACATGTTGCAGCCGATCCAGCAGTCCCTGACACCAGTGGAGGAACCCCGACTCAGGGGCTGTCGAACACGTCGTGGTCGCCGACTCGACGCCAGCGGCATCGAAGCTCTCCTTCGACGGTGACGAGTTCGAAGGTGGCCCGACCGTCGGGGCTGGCGAAGGACCAGGTCATCTCGAGGACCCCGGCGGCGCCGCGAACGGCCTTGACGCGCAAGGAGCGTGGCCACGCGGCCGAAGGGTCTGCGGCGTAGGCGTCGCAGGCCGGGATGAACTTCTCGCGCAGTACCTGGACGAAGGTGGCCCGATGTTCGGCCTTGAGCCGCTTGATGTCGCCGTCGAAGGCCGGGGTCGTCTCGAACTTCACGAACGCTCGGGGCTGCCGAGGCCGTCCACGTGGGCCAGCAACGCGTCACCGTCGGCGTGCACGGTGACCTCGCCCGCACTCGTGTGATCGTCGACCTCACGCTCACGCTGCTGCCAGCGGTCGCCCCAGAACCACCGCTGATCAGCCTGCACGGGCAACGCCGGACGAAGCTCCAGGACCCCGTCCTCACGTTCAGTGATCTCGACCTGGGCTCCCGGCTCGTCCAGATGAAGCCGGCGACGGAGCTCCGCAGGCAAGGCGACCAACCCCCGCGACTGCATCGCGACATACCCATGGAAAGTCATGGGCACAGCATGTCATGCTGGGCCGCAAACCTGCAATGCGGTAATTCGGCTGCCTGACTGTGCAGGTGGCGGTGATCCCGAGCGTCTGAGAGTGCACGTAGTGGTCGACTCCCCCCAGCGATTCACCGCCGTCATCCCTGCCCAGCGTAGCCAGTGCCGTCTACAAATCGTAGACTTCAGGCATGGCGGAGACGACGACAGTGCGGGTCAACAAGACGACGAGAGACCGCTTGGCCCAGCTGGGCAGGCAGCTCCAGGTCGACACTGCCGAGGACGTCGTTGCTCGCGCCCTGGATCTCTTGGAGGCCGACCTCTTCTGGCGACAGTGGCAGACGATCCACCAGTCCCGGTCTCCGCAGGAGGAGGAGGCCGAGGCGGCTTCGGTCGAAGCCTGGCAGCGGGCGACCGACAGCGACTGGCCGACCGATGCTGACCGGTGAGATCTGGCACTTCGACCTGGGCGAACCCGTCGACCCGGAAGCCGGCTTCGACCACTACGGCTTGGTCGTCTCTCCGCCGCGCTTCACCGGGCCGCTCCGCATGGTCTGCCCTCTGACGACGACGAAGCGCGACTACCCCTGGCGGATCGAGATCGATCCGACACTCGAGAACGGACTCACGAGAACCAGCTACGTGCAGCCCGAGCACGTGCGCAGCATCGCCGTCCGTCGTGGCGACCACCGCCTCGGCACCGTCGATCAACTGACCCTGCTGTCGGTGAGACGCACTCTACGAACCCTGCTCGACCTGTGAATCGACGACTCGTCGACTCGAGATCGGCGAGGTCTTCACCGCCGTCACCCCGCGTCCGGTCCTGACGGCCCACTGACCTGCCGTTGCCCCGTCGGGGGTGATATGACCTGCTCACGTCGAGCACTGCCATGCGTTCGGGCTAGGCCGAACGGGTGACCGGCACCGCTGACCTGCACGGCAGACACAGCGGGACGAGGACGCTGAACGACTGCACCAGCATGATCAGCAAGGTCTTCGGGTTCCTGCGCCGCGTGGATCGGGATGTGGTCGACGATGATGTCGAAGGTTGTGCGTTCGTTCCGGGCCCGGCTGAGCCTCGCCCTGGTGGCCTCGCTCGCTCTCGCCGCACTTGCTGCGACACCCGCGGCAGCAGTGACGATCGACGCCGGAACCCTGACTCCGGGTGTCCAGGTCACAGCAGAGCTCCTGAACACCACCGACGAGATCGCCTACCACATCGACGTCCCAGCTGATCAACATCTCTTTCTCCAGGCTGCAGACTCGGCGTCGCCGGTCATGGTCGAACTCACCGCATGGGTGGCAGTGGGTTCGTACTCATACCCGACCACGTCGGCCTACTTCGGCAACACCAGCCCCTACAGCGTGGCCCCCACCTTTGAGTTGCCTTCCAACTCTGCGGACCGGTCCATCGAGTTGAGGATCAGAGCCGTCCAGGCGACAGGGACCCTGCCGTTCACCGCGTCGTTGGTTGTCGACCAGCCCACTCGGGCTGTTCCTTGGTCGACACCGATCGTCGTCACGCTGACCCAGCCTGGCGAGCAAGCACGCTTCACCTTCCACGGAGTGCCGGGGCACCGACTGGGCGTGAAAGCAACAGGCTCCACGTTCCCGGCGCCCCCCAACCAGTGGACGTCGAGCTACACGGTGACCGCCGAAGGCGCCGACCAACCGGACTTCCCGGACACCTTCGCGACCGACCCACCGTTCACAGCTGTCCCCATGCGCGACACCGACTACACGGTGCTGGTAGACGGCACTCTGGCGAGCACTGGCTCCGTCACCATTACCTTCGTCGACGTCGTGGACGACACACGCCTACTCACTCTGGGCACGGTGGTCACAGCACAATTCGACAACCCGTGGGTTCGGGTCGCCATGCCGTTCACGGAGGTGCCCAACGCCCACCTCAAGGTCGACGTGATGTCCTCGACGTTGGCCCATGGCGACGGCTCCGCCGGATCGGCCACGTTCGCGCTGGGAGAACCGGGTGCCGTACGGCCAGAACGAGGGTCTCGGCGCCACCAGCACGGCACCGGTCTCGATCTACGGTGACCGAATCATGTCTCAGACTGCCAGCAACACCTTCGTGGTGTCCTCAGACGGCCAGAGCGCCGGGACCGTCGTCTTCCGAGTCACAGCCGTCCCCGAGACACCCGCCGTACCGGCGACCCTCGGGACACCGATCGTGGTCGACGGATCCACTCCTTGGCAGAGCCGCAGCTACTCCTTCACAGCGGTTGCCGGACAACGGTTCAGCGTGCAGGCCAGCGCTGTGGCACTGACCAGCGACCCCACCGGATGGCCGGCGGCGACCTTGGAGCTGATCAGCCCCAGCGGGATCGTGACGACCATTGCCACCTTGGCCGACGGCAACCCCACCACCAACTACGAGTTCTCGACCAACGGCCCAGCCGGCACCTGGACGATGAGATTCGACCCGTCAGGGCCGACGGTGGGAACAGCCACCCTCACGATCTCTGCACTCCCGCAAGTGGTCGTGCCGGTCCAGATCGACGAGAGGCTGTCTGCACGGGCCACCAAGCCCAACACCGCTCTCTACTTCACTTCTCCTGGCAGGGCCAGGGCCCCACTGCCGATGGTCGTGGTCAAGTCGCTCAGCCTGAGCAACGCCACTGCTCCATGGGACGTGACAGCGACCCTGCAGTTCGAACAAGCAGGAGCCACAGTCGGCTCACCGATCTCCTTGAACCCGACGAACGCCCCGAACTACTCCTTCGTCGCTCCGGCAGAGCTGAACCCGGGCCAGCCGTGGCGCCTCGTGGTGCTCCCAGGTTCGACGACGATCGGTTCGATCTCCATCGTCGTCCTCGACCCTCAGACGACGGTCAGGACCGTGGCCCCGGACGCCGTCACCCATGTCACCTTCCGGGGGGTGGGCGACGTGACCAAGCTGCGGATCTCGGCCAAGGCAGGTCAACGCATCTTCCTCGAGGCCAGCAACGTCACGGTCCCCAACAGCGCCTACAACGCCGTCGTCGCGCGAGCGGACGGGACCTACCTCGCAACTGGGGTGGTCCCGTCCTACGTCCGCACCGATGCCCTGACCAGCGCGTCAACGATCATGGTGACTCTGCAGGCGGTCCCTGGAGCCACCTACGGCGGCAGCTTCGACATCATCGTCCACCTGGTCACCGACCCGGTCCAGAAGGCCGCGGCCACCAACCGGATGACCTGGACCAGGGGTCAGGAACCACGGCTGACCTACACGACCCAACCGGGCAAGCACCCGATGCTGACGGTCACCGGATTCACCACCTCCTCACCTATGGACGCACTCACGGTCGACCTCGTCGACCCCGCCGGCTGGTACATCAACCTTGGCTGGAACTGTGTTCCCATCGTGGGTTGCTTCCTTGAGGTGCCACCGACCCCGAGCCCGACCCAGCCCTACACCCTGGTGTTCCACACCGGCATATCGACCGGCTCGCTGACCACCAGCTTCGCCCAGGTCGCCGACATCCAGCAGACCGCCACCCTGGGCAAGGCGAGCACCGTCACCTTCAAACAGCCGGGGCAGAACGCCAGGCTGACCTTCACCGTGACGACCGGAACGATCCTCAACTGGAGCGCCGTCAGTGACGTCCAGGCGGACCTGACCCTGCAGAACGCCCTGGGGTGGTACGGGTCGGCATCGCTTCCGACCGGTGCCTCGACGGGTCGAGCTTGAACAGCTGCGGTCTTCATGCAGCCAGGCACCTACGAACTGCTGATCGAACCCACTGACCCCTCGACCCAGACCGGCAAGGTCACGCATCACCCTGACGACCCAGTAGTCAGCCGTCTGCAGCCCGGTGGCCGTAGTGGGCGACGACGGGGGCGTGGTCGCTCCAGCGCTCGGCGTAGCTCGCCGCCCGGTCAACGACGGCGTCCACGGCAGTAGCGGCCAGACCTGTTGTGGCGAGCTGGTAGTCGATGCGCCAGCCGCTGTCGTTGTCGAAGGCCTGGCCTCGCCACGACCACCACGAGTACGGCCCCGCGACGTCGCCGGCGTGCACCCGCAGCACGTCGACGAAGCCCCCGTCGAGCAGGTCGTCGAACCAGGCCCGCTCGTCGGGCAGGAAGCCGGCCTTGCCGCGGTTGCCCTTCCAGTTCTTCAGGTCGGCCTCGCGGTGGGCGATGTTGAGGTCACCGGTCAGCAGCACCTCGTGCCCGGCACCGCGCAGCTCGGTCAGCCGCTTGGTCGCCTCGGCGAGGAAGCGGTACTTCTGCTCCTGCCGCTCGGTGCCCGCCTGCCCGGTGTGCACGTAGGCACTCACCACCGTCAGCACCCTGCCGATCCCCTGCGAGCCGGCCTCGAGCGCCAGGTCGGACTCGACCCACCGCCCACCGGCAGCGAACTCCCCGTCCCCCAACCCGAGGCGAACCCCCTGCGGCGCAACCTGACTGAGGACGGCGACGCCGGCGTGCCCGGCCACCGCCCCCGACTGATGGACGCCGTGCCAGCCCGGTCCGACGGCCGCCGTCACATGGTCGTCGTCACCGCGCACCTCCTGCAGGCACAGCACGTCGGGGTTGCGCTGCTGCAACCACGCCGGCATGCCGCGGCGCTCGGCGGCCCGGATCCCGTTGACGTTGACCGTCGCGACCGTGATCACGAAGGTCGTCCGGCACGGTCAGGTCGAGCAACGACCTCGGTCAGCAGTGCCCGGATCCGTTGTCGCTCGCCGCTGCTGCTGGTCGCCCGTTCAGGCCCCGCACTACCGAGTCGGCCGTACAGGTCGTGGAGGATCCGTGCCGCGTCGAGTCGGGCACCCGTCAGCTTCCAGTCCGCGGCGTGAACACCGGCGGCATGGGCGGCTTCGAGCAGCCGCCAGATGTCCAGCGCATCCCGGTCCAGTCGGCGGTCGCGGTAGGCGTATGCCTTCAGGCACAGCGCGGCGACCACGTCGGCCAACGGCAGATGCAGGTCGAGAAGCCGACCGCTGGTCAGCTGGACGGTCGCCTGACACCAGGTGGCAGGCATCGCCAGGGCAAGCGGTAGGCCCGGCACCTCGTCGACGACCAGGTGGGCGCCGACTGCGACGTTGCTGACCAGCTGCGGCCGGTGGCTCGGCGCGAGGACGCCGTGAACCCAGGTCAACAGCGTGACGCTGATGCCACCAATCAGTCGGTACTCCAGCGCCGCAGCCTCGCACGAGACCTGCACGTCATGAGCGGCCAGGTATCCGGCGTCCTGAGCGCGACTGGCCGAGAGCAGGACTGCGAACGCCGCACCCCCATTGTCACCGGTCATCCCAGTGCACCTGCCGAGGACCAGGACGAGGTCGCGGGGTCGCTCCACTGCTGCGCCCGCACCCGGAACTCCGCCCGCAGCCGCTCAACCGTCTGGTCTGCGTCGACCGCTCGTGACCTGCCCAGGTCGTGCAGGATCTGCAAGGGGTCGGCCAGTGGCTGGGCCGCTGCCGACCAGGGCCGCCAGGGCGGCGGGATCAGCCAGACACCGGGGTCCTGCGGCACGGTCAAGCTCACCGTGGCCTCCGCTGCCGGGCACGGGGTGAGTCTGAGGTCGCGCAGATCGGCGCCGGCACGGGCGTAGACCACGGCGGTCGCCGGCCGTCCCCAGGGGGTCAGCAGGTCGGCTGCCGCATCCCCCGACACCAACACCTGTTCCGCCCCCTGCCCGTCGCGCTTCAGATACTGGACGACGGCATGAGCCTGCTCACCGACCGGGGCCAGCCCGAACCAGTAGGTCGTGACCCCACCCGGACCCGGGTACGACGTCAGCCAGTGGTCGACCAACCCGTTCCAGTCCAGGACCTGCCGACCGTTCGCTGACACCAGACCGTCACGGGCAAGGGCACGATAGATCTGCGAGATTCGCGGCTGACTCAACCCCACCAACGCGGCCACCTGCTTCTGGGTGTGGGTCCCCAGCAGCACCAGCACCCGGACGACAGCCAGACGCCCCCATCGCGGGGGGCCCGGCTCCAACGCAGCGGTCACCTCGCTGTCGCGTTCAGCCTCGCCCAAGGGAACGACCTCGCCGGCGGCGATCACCAGGTGCCCCCGAGGTCCTGCCTTGCCCGCCCGCCGCGCACCGCCCAGAGCGATCACCGAAACCCCCAGGTCGCGAGCCAGGTCGAGAGTCCCGACTGTGGCGGTGTCGGCCACCAGCAGCAGCCGAGCATCAGGACCTTCCTGCTCGAGCACCGCCCGCACCCTCGACGGAGTCAAGGCCCCCAGACAGCGCCGCACCGTGAGCGGCAGTTCGCGGAGCTCCTCCCCAGAGTCGCGAGGTAGGCGCACAACGACGACTGCGCCCATGTCAGCTCGGTCGGGCGCCACAACCTGGACACCCGCTCTGAGTAGAACGTCATGTGCCGTACTTGATATAAGAGTCATCACACCTACTTCAATTTCCCCTTATATTGCCACGTCAACGGCACTGTCGTCGAACGCCGACGCCCACTGTGATCGACAGGATCAGGAGGACTACGCGCGTTCGGCGGCCTCGACCACGTTGGCGATGAGCATGGCGCGGGTCATCGGGCCGACTCCGCCCGGCATCGGCGCCACCCAGGCCGCCACGTCGAACACGTCGGGCGCGACGTCGCCGACGAGCCTGGTGCGGCCGGTCTCGGCGTCGACGACGCGGGTGATGCCGACGTCCAGCACGGCTGCCCCCGGCTTGACCATCGCCGCGGTGACCATGTGCGGCACCCCGGCCGCGGCGACCACGACGTCGGCCTCGCGCACGTGCGCTGCGAAGTCCTTGGTGCCGGTGTGGCACAGCGTCACGGTCGCGTTGACGTCGCGCCGGGTCAGCAGCAGCCCGAGCGGGCGACCGACGGTGACCCCGCGACCGACGACGCACACCTGCGCCCCGGCGAGCGAGACCCCGTTGCGGGTGAGCAGCTCGACGATGCCCCGCGGGGTGCACGGCAACGGCGAGGTCATGGGCCGGTTCACGTTGAGCACGAGGCGGCCCAGGTTCGTCGGGTGCAGGCCGTCGGCGTCCTTGTCGGGGTCCATCAGCTCGAGCACCCGGTCGGCGTCGAGGCCCTTGGGCAGCGGCAGCTGCACGATGTAGCCGGTGCAGGCCGGGTCGGCGTTGAGCCGGGCCACGGTCGCCTCGACGTCGGCCTGGGTGGCGTCGGCGGGCAGGTCGGCCCGGATCGAGGCCATGCCCACCTCGGCGCAGTCGCTGTGCTTGCCGGCGACGTAGGCGCGGCTGCCCGGGTCGTCACCCACGAGCACGGTGCCCAGGCCCGGGGTGATGCCCCGGGCCCTGAGCGCGTCGACCCGTACCTTGAGCTCGGCCTTGATCGCCGTCGCGGCCGCCTTGCCGTCCAGCTTCTGAGCGGTCACCACGACTCCAGGCCCTGGTACAGCGGGAAGTCCTCGGCCAGCCTGGCCACCCGGGCCCGCAGCGCCTCGACGTCGCAGGTGGGCTGCAGCGCCGCCGCGATGACGTCGGCGACCTCGGTGAACTCCTCGTCGCCGAAGCCCCGGGTCGCCAGCGCCGGCGTGCCGATCCGCAGGCCGGAGGTGACCATCGGCGGGCGCGGGTCGAACGGCACGGCGTTGCGGTTGACCGTGATGCCGACCTCGTGCAGCCGGTCCTCGGCCTGCTTGCCGTCCAGGGTCGAGTCGCGCAGGTCGACCAGCACGAGGTGCACGTCGGTGCCGCCGGTCAGCACCGAGACCCCGGCCGCCTTCGCGTCGTCGCGCGAGCAGCCGTTCGGCCAGGATCGCGGCGCCGCGCAGGGTGCGCTCCTGGCGCTCCTTGAACTCCGGGGTCGCCGCGATGCCGAACGCCGCCGCCTTGGCCGCGATGACGTGCATCAGCGGGCCGCCCTGCTGGCCCGGGAACACCGCCGAGTTGAACTTCTTCTCGTGCTCGGTGGTGCCGGCCAGGATCATGCCGCCGCGCGGACCGGCGAGGGTCTTGTGGGTGGTCGAGGTCGTCACGTGGGCGAACGGCACCGGGTTGGGGTGCAGCCCGGCCGCGACCAGGCCGGCGAAGTGGGCCATGTCGACCATGAGCAGCGCGTCGACCTCGTCGGCGATGGCGCGGAACGCGGCGAAGTCGAGCTGGCGGGGGTAGGCCGACCAGCCGGCGATGATCACCTTGGGCCGGTTCTCGAGCGCCTTGCTCGCGCACGACGTCCATGTCGACCCGGAACGTCTGCGGGTCGACCCCGTACGAGCTGACCTTGTAGAGCTTGCCGCTGAAGTTGAGCTTCATGCCGTGGGTCAGGTGGCCGCCGTGGGCCAGCTCGAGGCCGAGGATGCCGTCGCCGGGGGTGATCAGGGCGTGCATCGCGGCGGCGTTCGCCTGGGCACCGGAGTGCGGCTGCACGTTGGCGTAGGCGGCGCCGAAGAGCGCCTTGACCCGCTCGCGGGCCAGGTTCTCGGCCTTGTCGACCTCCTCGCAGCCGCCGTAGTAGCGCTTGCCCGGGTAGCCCTCGGCGTACTTGTTGGTCAGCACGCTGCCCTGGGCCTCGAGCACGGCGCGGGGGGCGAAGTTCTCGCTCGCGATCATCTCGAGGGTGCCGCGCTGGCGGGCGAGCTCGCCGTCCAGGATCGCGGCCAGCTCGGGGTCGACCGTGGCGAGCGGGGAGTCGGTGACGACGGCGGACGCCGTCCGGTTCGAGGCGGAGGGTCTGGTCGAGCAAGGCGAACTCCTCGTGAACGGACGGCACCACGTGGACGGGCGACGTCACATGGCCGGGCGGTATCGGACGGTCCCTGGACCCAGGCGTCCGATCCAGAGGGTTGACATCGCTCGCCGCTCCCTGGTGGTGACCCCACCTTCGCGCCAGTCGCGGCGCCTGCAGACTACCAACAGCGGTCAGAGCCCGGTGAGGACGACGTCCAGCTCGGCGGGTGCCCGGAACTCCCACCCGCTGGAACCGCACGGGTGCGCCGGTGCCCGCCAGCGCCAGTCGTGCGGTGGGCCTGCAGCAGCACCTCGACGGCGATCCGCATCTGGTGGCGGGCGAAGGAGTGCCCGGAGCAGAAGTGCCTGCCGAACCCGTACCCGGCCTGGCCCTTGCTCTGGTCACGAAGGCCCTGGTCGACCGATCGGACGTGGCGGAACAGGTCGAACCGGTCGGGGTCGGGGAAGATCGAGGTCGTCGCGGTTGGCCGAGGCCAGGACCGCCGCCACCGATGCCCCGGCCGGGATCGTGACGCCACCGAGGTCGACGTCCCGCACCGCCGTGCGCAGCTGGGTGCCGATCGGCGCCACCCACCGCACCCCCTCCTCGACCGCCGCGACCACCAGGCTGTTGCCCCCGTCGGCGAGCTCGGCCCGGACGGCGGCGAGCTGCGTCGCGTTGGCCGGGTCGAGCAGCGCGGCGAGCACGGTGCCGGCGCCGTGACCGGGCTCCTGCATGCCGCCGAGGATCGCGACCTTCAGGCTCGGCAGCACGAACTCGACCGGGCGCGGCTCACTCGCCCCGGCGTGCAGCATGTGCGACATGGTCGAGTCGTCGGGCTCACGGCGCAGCCGCTCGAGCTGCGGCACCACGACCTCGTCGATCTCGGCCGCGGTCGCGTCCGCGACGGCCTGCTTGCCCGGGTCCCGCTCGTAGTTGGTGGCGCCCAGGCTGAGCCCGTGGAACCACCGGCGCAGCGTGGGCATGTCGACGTCCGCCCAACCCCAGGACGACGGCGAGACTGCGCGTCGAGATCGGCTCGAGGTAGTCGGCCATCAGCTCGACCGGCTCGCCGGTCTCCGCGCCGGCCGCCGCCTCGAGCTCGGCCAGGTACTGCTCGGCGATCGGGCGGACCAGGGCGTCGACGTAGCTCTCGACCCGCTTGGGCCGGAACGAGGTGTCGAAGCTGCGCCGCAGCTCGGCGTGCACCGGACCGTCGACCGTGATGATCGTCGGCTTGCCGAAGCTGCGTTCGACCGGGGTCTCGGTCAGGCTCTCGGCCGTGAACTGCTCGACCCGCTCGGCGACCCGGGTGACGTCGGCGTGCCGGGTGACGAACCAGGTGTCGACGCACGGCACGAACCCGACCGGCTGCTCCGCCCGCATCCGGGCGTAGATCGGGTAGGGGTCGGCGTCGAGCTGCTCGACGGTGACGTCGTCCAGGAAGCCCATCGCGACAGCCTGAGGCCTGGACCGGTCGGTGACAATGCCGCCGTCCTACTCCGCTGACCGCAGGGCGCCCTCACAGCGGCCGGCACGACGTTCAGTAGCCTCACCCCGTGGACGAGGCATGCCCCTGCGGGCGGACCGGCACCTTCGGCGCCGTCGTCGTACCCGCAGTGCTGCGGCCGCTACCTCGAACCCGACTCGCGGCAGTACCTGCAGGCACCGGACGCCGAGAGCGCTCATGCGCTCGCGCTACACCGCCCACACCCGCGCCGCACCGACGGCGCGTCGACTACCTGCTGGCCACCTGGGCCCCGTCGCACCGACCGGCGAGTCTCGACCTCGACCCGGACGCCGACCTGGCTGGGACTGCAGGTGCTGGCCCACCAGCCGGACGGCGACCGGGCTCGAGGTCGAGTTCGTCGCCCGGTTCCGCGAGGCCGGCCCCGGCGCGCGAGGAGGCCCGGTGCGACAGCTGCACGAACGCAGCCGCTTCGTCCGCCTCGACGGCCGCTGGCTCTACCTGGACGGCGCCCTGACCCCTCATCGAGCCCCAGGCCGCGACGAGACATGTCGGAGTGGGCACAGAATGCAAGTCTTCTGGCGTCAGACCAGCAGATCTGCGCCCACTCGATGTGGTCATGCAGCCAAGATCCTCACCGATCAGCCGATGGCGGTCGACAGGTTCTCGTCGAGGGCGGCGAGGAAGTCCTCGGTGGTCAGCCAGCCCTGGTCGGGGCCGACCAGCAGGGCCAGGTCCTTGGTCATCTTGCCGCTCTCGACGGTCTCGACGCAGACCCGCTCGAGGGTCTCGGCGAAGCCGGTGACCTCGGGGGTCGAGTCGAGCTTGCCGCGGTGCTTCAGGCCACCGGTCCAGGCGTAGATCGAGGCGATCGGGTTGGTCGAGGTGGGCTTGCCCTGCTGGTGCTGGCGGAAGTGCCGGGTCACCGTGCCGTGCGCGGCCTCGGCCTCGACCGTCTTGCCGTCCGGGGTCATCAGCACGCTGGTCATCAGGCCGAGCGAGCCGAAGCCCTGGGCCACGGTGTCGGACTGCACGTCGCCGTCGTAGTTCTTGCAGGCCCAGACGTAGCCGCCCTCCCACTTCATGGCCGCGGCGACCATGTCGTCGATCAGGCGGTGCTCGTAGGTGAGGCCGGCGGCCTCGAAGTCGGCCTTGTACTCGGCCTCGAAGATCTCGGCGAAGATGTCCTTGAAGGCGCCGTCGTAGGCCTTGAGGATCGTGTTCTTGGTCGACAGGTAGACCGGGTAGTGGCGCTGCAGCCCGTAGGCGAACGAGGCCCGGGCGAAGTCGCGCGATCGAGTCGTTGAAGTTGTACATGCCCATCGCGACGCCGCCGTCCGCGCCGTAGTCGGCGACGACGTGCTCGATCGGCTCGGAGCCGTCCTGCGGGGTGAACGTGATGGTCAGCTGGCCGGCGCCGGGCACCTTGAAGTTGGTGGCCTTGTACTGGTCGCCGTGGGCGTGACGGCCGATGACGATCGGCTTGGTCCAGCCCGGCACCAGCCGCGGGATGTTGCTGATGATGATCGGCTCACGGAAGACGACGCCGCCGAGGATGTTGCGGATCGTGCCGTTCGGCGAGACGTACATCTTCTTCAGGCCGAACTCGGCGACCCGGGCCTCGTCGGGGGTGATGGTGGCGCACTTGACGCCGACGCCGTGCTGCTTGATGGCGTTGGCCGCGTCGATCGTCACCTGGTCGTCGGTGGCGTCGCGGTGCTCGATGCCGAGGTCGTAGTACTTGAGGTCGACGTCGAGGTAGGGGTGGATCAGGCGGTCCTTGATGAACTGCCAGATGATGCGGGTCATCTCGTCGCCGTCCAGCTCGACGACCGGACCGGCCACCTTGATCTTCGACACGTCGCCCCTCGGCCTTCGACTCGACTCGTGCGCCCGGCCGACGTCCTCGGCCGCGCTCTGCGAGCCGAAGCCTACCGACGTGGGCGCGTGCTCGGCCCGGGCCCGGGTGTGACGTCGTCCCCTCGGTCCGCCCAGCCGGCCACCGCCGGGAGGGGACGGCGGCAGCGCGCTGCCGATCATCGGACAAAATCTTCGGTGGGGATCGGTCGGATGATCGATTTCGGGGCCGTTCACCGGCACAATCGCCCATACCCGGCGCACGTGCGCCCACCGCCGGACCGGCGCAGGTGCGCCCCCACCGAAAGGGTTCGTCATGTCCAGTACCCCCGCCATGTCTTCGCGTCTGGGCGCGGAGTTCCTCGGCACGTTCTGGCTGGTGTTCGGCGGCTGCGGAACAGCGGTGCTCGCGGCGACCTTCCCGCAGGTGGGGGTCGGCCTGCTCGGCGTCGCGCTCGCCTTCGGCCTGAGTGTGCTCACGATGGCCTACGCCGTCGGGCACGTCTCGGGCGGTCACTTCAACCCCGCCGTCACCCTGGGCCTGGCGGTCGCGCGCCGCTTCGCCTGGAAGGACGTGCCCTACTACGTCGTCACCCAGGTCGTGGCCGCAGTCGTCGCCGCGGGTGCGCTCTACGTGGTCGCCAGCGGCAAGCCCGGCTTCAACGCCAAGACCTCGGGCTTCGCGGCCAACGGCTACGGCGACCACTCCCCCGGCAAGTACACCCTGCTCGCGGCGCTGGTGATCGAGGTGGTGCTGACCGCGGTGTTCCTGTACGTGATCCTGGGCGCCACCGACGGTCGCGCGCCGGCCGGCTTCGCCCCCATCGCGATCGGCCTGTCGCTGACCCTGATCCACCTGATCTCGATCCCGGTCACCAACACCTCGGTGAACCCGGCCCGCTCGACCGGGGTCGCGTTCTTCACCGACTCGTGGGCGCTGGGGCAGCTGTGGCTGTTCTGGCTGGCCCCCCTGGCCGGTGCCGCCATCGCCGGCGCCACCTACTCGTTGATCACCGGCGAGTACCGCCACCTGGCCGCCAAGGCCAAGGCCTGACCGGCAACGAGCCTGACCGGCAACGAGCCTGACCGGACTCGAGCCTGACCGGACTCGAGCCTGACTCGAGACCGGGACCCGACACCCGCCTTGGAAGGACGTTGCCGACGCAACGGTGGGGTTTGGTGCAGTTGAGCTGCACCAAACCCCACCGTTGAGCCCGTTTCACCTGCGGAGGCCCACAGGTCAGGGTCCAGACCCACTCCGGCGACCCACGTCCCACGCTCCGGCTCCCGGCAGTCCAGGCCTGACAGTCAGGTCTGACAGTCAGGTCTGACAGTCAGGTCTGACAGTCCAGGTCTGACAGTCCAGGTCTGACAGTCAGGTCTGACAGTCCAGGTCTGACAGTCCAGGTCTGACAGTCCAGGTCTGACAGTCCAGGTCTGACAGTCAGGCCTGACAGTCAGGCGGGTCGGTCTGTTGCCTGGGCGGCCACGGCACATCGGGAGCCGCAGGCGCGCGCCGTCCCGCGCCACCCGCCGACTCGAAGGGCGGCCACGACCTGGACGGCGACGCTGCAGGGCATTGCTGCGACCTCGTGCCAGCCGTAGCGCACCGTCCGGTCGCCCTCGATCACGGTGTCGTTGTCACGCCAACGATCGCGCCAGGCCGTCTCGACCGGGTGTGCGAGCCGACCGTCCAGCTCGACCACGAGTCCGTACCGCCGGTAGCGCACATCGCGGTACCGGACACGACCCTGCCCGTCCCAGGATCTGTCGCCGTCCCGCTCCCCGACCCGCTCGCCGACCCGCTCGCCTTTCCCAGGACCGTGCGTGCTGGCCGCGCCGAACGGTGGCTGCGGCGCCACCTCGGCCGCGTTGCGATCCCCGCGTGGCAGCCCGTGCGCCCGCTCGACATCGCGCCGGAAGCGAGACTCCAGCCGGGACTGGACACCCTGGGCGGCTTCGTCCGTCAGATCGAGGATCAACGCCCGCCACCGCAGTCGGCCTCGGCCGGCAGCGGCAGACCGTAGCCGGTCCCCGGTCGTCGCCCGGCGCTGCAGCACCTGCAGCACCAGCCCGACCACCTCCCCGGAGGAACGCATCACCTCGACCTGCGCGAGCAGCGCGTCCTCGACGTGCATGCGCGTGGGCTGGGCGGCCGGCTGGGTCTGGCCCAGCAGTCGCCGGCTGCCGACGATGCCGACTCCCGGCACCGCCAGCACGGAGCGTCCGTGCGGCACACAGACCTGGATCACGGCAGGCATGGCGTCGACAGCCCCGGCCAACCAGAGGGCAGTACCTCCGGAGAGGACCGCCCCGGGGCCGGCGTGCAGGCTTGCAGCCCAGACCCGGGCCATCGGGGGCAGCGGCCCCGTGAAGGTCGCGATGACTCCTGGCCAGAGACGACGCCAGCGCCCGGCATCGAGCTGGGCTCGAATCGCCCCTGGAGTCACACCGAGGTCGAGCAGCTGACTGCGGCCCACCATCCCGGCCTGGCGTTGCGCCAGTTCCGCCACCGCGGCGCTGAGACGGGGATCGACCACCGTCAGACTGTGCCGCAGTGGGGCCGACTCCGGCCTCGGCGCCGCCTCCTGGCTGTGGATGAACGTCAACGGTGGGGTTTGGTGCAGCTCGACAGCACCAAACCCCACCGTTGACGCCAGACTTCATCCGACCCCCGCAACGGCTGATCACTGCCGGGTCAGGCAGGCGGAGCCGGGTCAGGCAGGCGGAGCCGGGTCAGGCAGGCGGAGCCGGGTCAGGCAGGCGGAGCCGGGTCAGGCAGGCGGAGCCGGGTCAGGCAGGCGGAGCCGGGTCAGGCAGGCGGAGCCGGGTCAGGCAGGCGGAGCCCAGTGCGGGTCGCGGCCGGCGAAGCCGAGCAACCGCTGCAGCGACGGGGCGTCGGGCGAGATCTCGACCTCGGGTCCGAACATGCCCTCGGCACCGTCCGCCGAGCGGTACTCGGGCGCCACCGTGCCGGCGAAGAACTGCAACGAGGCCTCGCACGCCTGGGACGACGGCTGCCACGGCCTTCCGGTGGCCGTGGCCAGGTCCCACCCGTGGACGACGTACTCGCCCAGCGCCATGGCCACGACAGCTGCGCCGTCCATCTGGGACTGCGACATCACGACCCGCCGCTGCAGCACCCCGCCGTCCAACGCGGTTCTGATGCGGGCCGCACTGTCGCGCACGACGTCCGGCAGCGGCCGCGACTCCTGGGCCGCACGATAGGCCTCCGGCTCGAGCCGGGGGCCGGTGCGGTCCGGGTCCGCCAGGGCGACCGCGAAGAACTGCAGCCAGCCCAGAACGTGGTCACGCAGGTCACCGACCGAGTAGGACCGGCACGGCGTGGGAGCCTCGAGCGGGGCCGACGTCTCGACGACGTCGGCCAGTGCTGTCGAGTACCGGGGCCAGGAGCGCCCATGCCGAGTGACCTCGGTGCACGCAGCCGGCGCCACCGCGGGGAAGAAGGGGATCTCGTCGATCTGGTTCGTCATGGCTGACACCGTACGAGATCGTGCCGGCCGTGCCTTGAACGTTCGCGACAGCGCACCGGCTCGCCGTCACCGACGGTCCCCTGGACTAGCGTGGTCGGGTGCCCAGCGTTCCGCCTTCCGACACCCGGGGGATCATCGACCCGGCGGACATGGCGCGCTACGCCGTCCTGCACCGCTACCCCGTCGGCGACGGACTCGAGGGCCTCGTCGACTGGTTCTGGGCCGTCAGCTGGCACCTGCCGGACGGTCAGACCCATGTTCAGCAAGTGCTCAACCACCCGAGCGGCCACATCAGCATCGGCACGCTCGACGACGTCGGCGCCGACCCCGACCATCCCGGGCGCCGGGTCTACGGGCTGATCACGAGGGTCTCGCAGCGTCGCCTGACGGGCACCGGCTGGACGGTGGCCGCCAAGACCACCACCGGCGGGCTCGGCGCCCTGCTGGGCCGACCCGCCCGCACGATCACCGACCGGCGCTCACCCTCCACGACGCCCTCGGGCTGGACGACGCCCCGCTCGTGGCGCAGGTCGTGGCCGAGCCGACCGAGACGCAGCGGGTCGACCGGCTAGGGCTGCGCTGGAGAGCACGGCCGAGGTCGCGACCCCGCACTGCTGCGGCAGGCCCGAGAGGTCGCCAGGGTGGCCCGGATCGCCGAGACCGACCGGAGCGTGCACCGCGTCGAGCAGCTGGCCGGGGCCGCTGGGGTGAGCGTGCGCACGCTGCAACGCCTGTTCGGCGAGTTCGTGGGCGCGAGCCCGGCGTGGGTGATCCGTCGGTGGCGGATCATCGAGGCGGCCGAGCGTGCGGCGGCAGCGGTGGGCCCCGACGGCGAAGACGGGCAGTGGCCAGGGTGGGCAGACCTGGCCGCCGAGCTGGGCTACAGCGACCAGGCCCACCTGTCCCGTGACGTGCGTCGCCACCTGGGCACCACACCGTCGGGCTATCGCGCCCGACAGGCCGGACGCCGCCCGCACTGACGGGAGGTCGTCACGTCCACGACGTCGAGCAGGGCTCGACCTACAGGGATGCGACGTCCGCGGCCTTGCCCTTGACGGCGTCGGCGGCCGCGCGCAGGCCGGCCAGCTCGGTCTCGGTCAGGTCGCGCTCGACGACCTTGCGGATGCCGCCCTTGCCCAGCTCGGCCTCGACCCCGAGGTAGACGCCGCTGATGCCGAACTCACCGTCGAGCCACGCGCAGACCGGCATCACGGCGCCGGAGTCCTCGGCCACGGCGCGAGCCATGCGGGCGGCGGCGGCGGACGGCGCGTAGTACGCCGACCCGCTCTTGAGCAGCGCGACCACCTCGGCGCCACCGTTGCGGGTGCGCACCACCAGGTCCTCGATGGTCGCGGCGTCGAGCAGCGACGACAGCGGCTGGCCGTTCACGGTGCACGCACTCGGTACCGGCACCATGGTGTCGCCGTGCGAGCCGAGGGTCAGCGTCGTGACGGCACCCACCGGGACGGCGAGCTTCTCGGCCACGAAGTAGCTGAACCGGGCGGTGTCGAGCATGCCGGCCTGGCCGATCACCCGCTGGTGCGGGAAACCGCTGGCCAGCTGCGCCAGCGTGGTCATCTCGTCGAGCGGGTTGGACACCACGATGACGACGGCGTCCGGCGCGTGCCGCGCCACGTTCTCGGCCACGCCGCGCACGATGCCGCCGTTGACGCCCAGCAGGTCCATCCGGCTCATGCCGGGCTTGCGGGGCAGACCCGCGGTGATGACGACGACGTCCGAGCCGGCGATGGCCTCGTAGCCCTCGCCGTCCACGGTCGTGGTCCTGCCGACCACCTGGGTCTCGAAGCCCTCGATGGGGCGGGACTGGTTGAGGTCGAGGGCCAGGCCCTCGGCCCAGCCGTCACGGATGTCCGTCAGGACGACCTTGTCGAAGATGTCGTACTCGGCCAGGCGCTGGGCCGTGGTCGAACCGTAGAAACCCGCACCGACAACCGTCGCAATACCCTTGCGCGCCATGTGTGCGCCACTCCCCTTCGTCCACCGGCGCGGGTCGCCGGCGCGTCGTTGAGCCGCAGCGTCGGTGCTACGACCGTCGTGGTCGAGGCTAGCGACTCCGCAGGCCCCCGCCGTACCCCCGCAGTGTGAGGTTGGCCCCGGCGCATCTGTGCCGGGGTATGGCTACGAGCCGTAGGGGACGATCAGGTCGCCGGGGGTGGCCTCACGAACCACCAACCTGGTCCAGCCGCCGACGTAGACCCGGCCGTCCTCGGCCAGCTCGACGCGCTGCCCCGGGGTGATCGGGTCCTCGGGCAGCGGCTTGCCCGCCGCACCGAGGTAGGTGCCGTTGGCCGACTGCAGGTCCTCCACCCACCAGCGCTGCCCGTCCGTGGTCAGCTGGGCGTGCCGGCGCGAGACCCCGGTGTCGCCACTGATCTCGATCTCTGGGCTGATGCCACGGCTGATCGAGCGCCGGCCCACCAGCACGCTTCGTTCGCGCAGCACCACGACTGGTGGGCATTCCGGGGCTGGGCACGCCTCGGGCACGTCCTGCCCGGCGTACCAGTCGGCGTCCACCCAGATCTCGACCACCCAGGGCGCCACGGCGTCGGCGTCCGGCGGCAGGGTCAGCGGGGCAGCCACCGCGGCACCGGACGGCGGCGTCACCGGGTCGAGACTGAGCCCGGACGGCGGGTCGAGGGGGCGGGGCAACTGCCCGGTGGTGAAGTCGTAGCCGCAGCTCTCGCAGAACAATGCAGCGGCGATGTTCGAGGCGTCGCAGTTGGGGCAGGTGCGACCCGGCGCGACGACCGGCAACGGTGGCGGCGTACCCGCATCGCCGGCAGCACCACCTGTCCCGGCCGGGCCCGCCCCTGCGGCACCGGTCGACACGTCGCCGGTCGCTGCGCCGCCACTGGATGCGGCGCCGCCGGTGATCGGGGCACCGCACACGTCGCAGTAGTCGCCCGCCGTGGAGTCGTGCCCGTCGGGACAGGTGAAGGTCGCCATGTTCTCCGCCTACCTCGTCGAACGCCTCACTTGACCCGAGTGGTCTTCGTCGAGGCCGTGTCCAGCGCCATCTCGTCGAGCTTGTCGACATCACGACGCAGACGCACCGTACCGGTGGCCGCGTCCTCGATGTCCACCACCTTGCGCAACCTCGACGTCGCCTCGGCGTTGCCGGTCGACTCGGCGAGCTGCACCGCCCGGCCCAGTCGCACCCGCGCGGTGGCCTCGTCGCCGGCGGCCTTGGCCGAGCCAGCCCGTCCTGGATCGCGGCAGCGAGCTCGGTCTGGCCGGTGTAGTGCGCGACCGCTGGGTTGATCTTGGTCGTCAGGGCCTCGTCGTCCGACCAGAGGGCCTTGACCAGGCCCTGGGCGACCACCTGATCACGCACGACCAGCTGCACCCGGGCGGCGAGCTGCTCGGCCCCGACCCCCTTGGCCGCCAGCCGCACTGCCGACGTGGTAGTCCCGGGACTCGTCGCCCCAGGCACCGGTCGGCGAACCCGGACGTCAACGGGTTGACCTCGACCCGGCGGCCGGTGATGTCCTCGACGCTCGGGGCCACCTGCCGCACGAACAGCACCTGGGCGCCCTGCGGTGCCCACACCCGCAGCTGGGCGTCCGCCACACCGCGGGCCATCGCGGCCTGCATCAGCTCGCGCGAAGGCCGTCCGCAACTGGTCGGGCTGCGGGATCAGGTCGATGGTGCCGAGCAGCGCCGTCGCGACGTTGCGCACCTCGGTGACGTCCCAGTCGGCACCGACACCTCGGCAGTCGCACTGGAACGCAGCCCGCCACCTCACGGATCGCCGCGGCCAGGGCCTCGTCGCTCTCGCTCTGGTTCTTGCCGTCGGTGAGCAGGATCGCGTGCCGCTGGGTGATGCCCGGCACCGAGTCGAAGATGCGCCTGGTCAGCTTGAGCCAGGTGCCCATCGCGGTGCCGCCGCCGGCCATCAGGCGCGAGACCGCCTGGTGGGCGGCGGCGCGGGCGCCGGGCTCCATCCGCACCATCGCGGCGGGGGCGTTCGGGTAGGGGAAGGCCCGGGAGGCGCCGTCGGTGCCGGCGACGACCGCGAACCAGGTGCCGTCCATGATCTGTCGACGGCGGCCGCGGCGGCCGCCTGGATCGCGGCCGCCATCCGGTCACCCTGCATCGATCCCGAAGTGTCGATGACGATGATCTCGCCGGCGTCCCCCTCGCTCGACTGCCCGGCCGCACCGGCGCCGGAGCAGGTGAGGGTGACGACGGCATGCACGTCGGTGCCGCCCTCGGGCAGGAACTCGTTCTGGAACACCTCTGCGGTGAACTCGGCCATGTCTGATCCCTTCCTGCCTAGTCCTTCGGTGTCGAACCCTTGCCCTGGCCGCTCACTCTCGCGAGCGCGACGGTGATGTTGTCGTGACCGCCCTGCTCGGTGGCCCAGACGACCAGTCGTTCGGCCAGCACCAACGGGGTGATCGGTGCGCGCCGCCCCTGCGCCCCCGACGGGCGCTCGACATCCGGCGCACCAGGGCGGCCAGGCCCTCGGCAGGCGAGGTGTAGTTCCACAACCCGTCGGAGCAGACCAGCACCCAGCCGGGGTCGACGACGTCGACGTCGAGCGCTTCGGCATCGGGTCGGGCGAGTCCGGCCCCAGCCACCGGGTGATGGCGTGGGCCTGCGGCATCCGCTCGGCGTCCTCACGGGGCATGCCGTGGGCGATCGCCTCGGCCGCCCACGAGTCGTCGATCGTCAGCTGCTGCGCGGTCGCGGCGACGTCGTCCGGCAGCCAGTAGGCGCGGCTGTCGCCGACCCAGCCGGCGTTGACCCGCACCCCGCCGCTGGGCGCGGCCTCGACCATCGCCATCACCAGGGTGCAGGCCGACCCGGCGAAGTCAGGATCCGCCAGCTCGGCATGTGGCGCAGCCGTGCTCGCGGCGTCGGCGGCCGCTGCGACAGCAGCCATGGTGATGGCCATGGTCGGCACATCGTGGGGACCGGTGCGGCCGCCACTGGCCTGGAACTGCGCCGCGGCACCGGCCGCCGTCAGGTCGCGCCCGGAGACCAGGGCGTTGCGGGCGGCGCGCGCTGCCGCCAGGCTGGCGATCTCGGACCGCGGGGCGCTCGACACGCCGTCGCACACCACCAGCACCGCCCGGCCGCCGCTCTCGGCGTCCGCCATGCTGGCCGCGACCGCCATCGCGTCCTCGTTGCGGGCGTGCCGGATGCCTCGATCGCAGACCGCTGCCACCCAGGGCGAGGGCAGGTCGGCGAAGTGGTCCCGGATCCGCGGGGCACGCAACGCCGCACTGGTCGCAGTAGCCGTCGACTGTAGTGACCGGCGGTGCACGGGCGCAGGACGACGGCGAGGCGTCGAGGTCGGTGTCGAGCACCCGCAGGTCGGTGAGCGGCACCGTCCTGGGGCGGCCCTCCTGCGGGCCGGCCTGCGGGGTCGGGCAGGGCGGCGACGGGCAGCGCGGGGTCGCCTGCGCCGCCCCGCCTGCGCCGCCGGGCGACAGGGCGCGGACGGGCGAGCGGCGGCGGGCGGGACGACGGGCGGCAGCTCGCGACCGCAGGCCTCGCAGAACCGTTCCTCGCCCAGCGTGGCCGCACCGCAGCCGGGGCAGGTCAGCGCCACGTCCACCGCCGCACCGCCGTTCGCGGCGTCGACCAGTCGGATGCGCTCGTCCGTGTCGTCGGCCATGGTGGCCAGTCTGCGGTAAGCGGACTCCAGACGCTCGCGGAGCGGGCCTTCCTTCGCCGCCACGCCGCCGATGGTCATGCTCGGGTCGGGCCCCTTGGGCGACCACAGTACGCAGTGCGACGTCGAGGACGTTGGCCTCGAGCCGAGCCCGGTCGAGCGGACTCGATGGTCACCCCGTCCAGGCTCGCCAGCGCCGCGGACAACCCCGGCAGGCCCCGGCCCGAGGCGGCGAGCATTCCGGCCCGCTGGCGACGGGCCTCGACGTAGCCGCGGTTGGTCGCCGGCACCAGGTCGAGGGCGGCGAGGGCGCCGTCCAGATCACCGCGGGCGGACCGCACCCTGGCCAGCCCGAAAGCGGCCGGCGCCACGTAGGCGGCATCGGTGTGGGCACAGGTCAGGTAGAAGCCCTCGGCCAGGTCGGCCTCGCCGCTGCGCTCGCAGGCCGAGGCCAGCGCCAGCTTGGGGGCCAGCTCACCGGGCACCTGCCCGTAGACGGCGTTGAAGTAGCCGCGGGCCGCCGTGACGTCGTCCGCCGCCGAGAGCGGCCAACCCCGACAGCCAGGCCGCGCGCCACTCCCAGGGGTCGTCGCTGCAGCAGCCCGGCGATGCCGCCTCTCTGCCAGCTCGGGCCGTCCAGCCTCGAGCGCCGTCCGGATGTAGTCGAGCTGCACCTCGGTGGTGGGTGAGGCGACCTTGGCGAGCTGAGCCAGCCGGGCGACCGGGTTGTCCACGGACATGCCCGCCAGGGTGGTGGCCATGGCGTCGCCCGGCGTCCCGCGCAGCTGGGGCAGGCTGCGCCAGTCGAGGGTGTCGCCGCTGACCACCGGGGGCTCGAACAGCAGGGACGGCGAGCTGTGCGCCGCCGCCGCGTCGCCGGCCCGCTCCGAGACGACCTCGCGCAGCACCCCCAGCAGCTGCACCCGCAGCTCGTCGGCAGAGGCGAACCGGTCGGCGGGATCGGGGGCGCAGCACTTGGCCAGCAGCCGGTACAGCGCGTCGTGCTGCTGGAAGACCGGCACGTCGGCCACCGGCGGGAACGAGGTGGCATAGGTCGATCTGGTAGCCGCGGAACTCGAACACCAGCACCGCCAGGGTCCGCCCCAGGGTGAAGATGTCGGAGGCGACCGAGGGACCGACGGTGGCGACCTCGGGCGCCTGGTACCCCACCGTGCCGTAGATCGCGGAGTCGACGTCGTCGATCCGGCGCACGCCGCCCATGTCGATCAGCTTGACCGCATCGCCGACCTGGATCAGGTTGTCGGGCTTGAAGTCGCAGTAGACCAGGCCCTTGTCGTGCAGGTACGAGAACGCGGGCATGATCTCGACCAGGTAGGCCAGCGCCTGGTCGACGGGGATCGGGTCGTAGCGACCGCCGGCGGCCTGCATCCGTTTCTGCAGAATGCCTTTCAGCGAGGTACCGCCGACGTACTCCATGACGATGTAGCCGGCGCCCTCGTGCTGCACGAAGTTGAAGATCTCGACGATCAGAGGGTGCTCGACCTCGGCCAGGAACTGCCGCTCGGCCACCGCCGCGGCGTAGGCGTCGGCGTCCCCGGCGTTCAGCAGGCCCTTCAGCACCACCCAGCGACCGCTCAGCACGGTGTCACGGGCCAGGTAGATCCAGCCCAGGCCGCCGTGGGCCAGGCAGCCGGCCACCTGGTACTGCCCGGCGACCACGGTGCCGGGAGTCAGCTTGGGAGCGAACGAGAACGGGTTGCGGCACTGCGGGCAGAAGCCCTCGGTCCGACCGGGTGAACCCTCGCGGGAGCGGCCCACCGGCGTCCCGCAGCTGGGGCAGAACCGACGGTCCTCGGGCACCTGCGGGTCGACCAGCAGCGCCTTCTCGGGGTCGATCCGGGGCACCGGCGGCACCGTGGTCAGACCGGCGCCGAGCCGGGCGCCGCGCAACCGGCTGGTACCGGCCAGGTTTCGCGTCACCCTGGTGCCACCGGTACGGGCCGAGCCGATCGGGGCGCTCGCGAGCCGGTTCGAGGAGGTCACCCGGCTGGAGCCGAGCGGGCTCGCCCCCAACCCCGAGGACCCGGACGACCCGGAGCCGGACGACGATCTGCCGGACGACGAGCGGCCGGGCGACGCCGAGCCCGAGGCCACCGAGCCGGACGACGGTGCGACCGGCGCCCCTGCCGGGCTGCCGCAGACGTCGCAGTAGCCGTCCTCGATGGTGCCGGTACAGCCGGGCTGCTGGCACTTGGTGGCGGTCATCGCACGCTCCCCGCTTCGCCGGTGCGTCTGGTCTGTTCTTCCTCGGGCGACCGCCTGGAAGGCGGTCACGGCCTCGCTCGCCTGCGTCAGCGGGCAAGGCCGCTGTCGCACCAATGTCTCAGCGGCCCGCATCGCGGCCCGTACGGGTTCGGCTGCCGGCGCCACCGCGCACCACGGCGCGACTGGCGACGATGCGGTAGGCCTCGAACCGCTGGGTCAGCTCGTCGAGCACGCCCAAGCGGGGCCCGGTAGATCTTCTCGAGCTGGTCCATGGCGCGTTCCACGTCACCCAGCCGCTGCCGGTAGGCCGCAAGGCCGCGCCGCGTCGGCGGGGATCGGTCCCAGGGCCGAGACCTCGGGCACCGCAGGGCGCGGCGCCGGAGTCACCGTGGCGACGCACTCGGCGACCAGCGCCTCGAGCTCCTGCTCGCGAGCCACCAACCGGTCCCGCAGCTGCCCGGCACTCACCTGTTCGGCCTTCAGGTCGATGACGGCCTGGACGGCGTCCCGCTCGCGCTGACGCGCACTCGCCGTCCGCACGATCAGGTCCCGCTCGCAGCGGGCGGCGTCGGCCTCGAGGTCGGTGAGAGGGGTCTCGATGTCGGCGCCCCGGGCGGCCCGGACGGCGAGGTCGTCGGCCCGGGCGGCCAGCACCGTCACCTGCGGAGCCCAGGTCGGCTCCGGGACGACGAGCTCACGCAGCCGTTCGATGCCGGCCCGCACGGCTGCGATCCGGGCGCCGGCCTCGGCGGCCCGAGGGTCGAACGAGAGCCGGGCCCGCAGCTGCGTCGCCAGGGCGTCGGTGAGCCGGCAGGTCTCGGGCAACGTCATGGCCGGGGCCAGCCCGCCGCCCGAGCCGACGTGGTCCCGCCGCTGGGTGCGACCCGGCCGGGGTGGGGCTGCCGAGGGCGGCCGGCTCGGCCCGCGACCAGATCACCCGCATCATCTGCTCACGCCCGGAGCTGTCGGCCCGGCCGTTGTCCCACAACAGCTGCAGCCGGTGGGAACGGTCGGACGCCGCCTGCCACAACGCCATCGCCAGCACCACGTCGCCGGTGTAGGAGTCCGGCTCGGCCGAGCGCAGCGCGGCGGCGTCCAGGCCGTCGAGCTCGCGCCGCGTCTGGGTCACCCAGGTGAGCAGCTCACCCAGATACCCCCGCACCGCGTCGACCGGTGGACTCTGACCGAGCCCCCCGGGCGGCGTCGGAGCCGGCTTGCGCACGTCCACCATCTCACCCGCGCGAGTAGTTCGGCGTCGGCTGAGTGGCGCTGGTTCCCGTTGTCCCTAGCGCCGGGCACAGCCAGCGTTGTACGAGGCCTGTCCAGCTGCCTCCGTGCGCATCGTCTCGAGCACCCCGTTGACGAAGCCCACCAGGTCCCTCTGCTTGGCGTTGACACCAATTCCGTACGGCTGCACCGCCCCGCCCTTTAGTCGCGTCTGCAGCACGCGGAGTAGGGATCCTGGGCACTCAGGCCGGCCAGGATGGCGTCGTCGCCGATGATCGCGTCGACTTTGCCCTGCTGCAGCAGACGCCAGGCAGTCGGTGTGGCTGGCCGCCGGGGTCTGGTGGAGGTCGGAGCGGCTCTTGATCGGGTCCAAGCTGGTCGACCCCGCGGGGCGCAGACCTTTGCCTTGGGGACAGCCGTTGCAAGGGCCGTCAACGGTTCGGCTGAATTGACCGGCACGACACCAGAGCGCACCATCAGGCGCTGCTTGGCCATCAGGTAGGGCGCCGAGAAGGCGATCTGCTGCCACCGGGCGCACGTGATCGTGAAGGCCCGAGCCACGATGTCGACCCCGTCGGTGGTGACCCCGGATGAGTTCAGGGTGCGTCGACAGCTGCGGGCACCCGTGCGGCTGCAGTGATCACCTTGAACTGGACGCGCTTCTTGAGTTCGTCACTGCTGAGGCTCCGGCCAGATCTGTCGCGGCGATCTTCATGACGATGTCGATGTCGAAGCCCTCGAAGGTCGGACGGGTTCCCCGGGCACGACCGCCCCCAGCTGCTGGGTGTCGGCCGAAACCCCGGCGATCAGTCTGCCCCGCGTCCTTGATCCCGGCGACCGTCGCCCCGCCAGGTTCGGCGCGTAGGTCTTCAGGACGTTCGGCGAGTCGTTGGCGTCGGAACAGGCCGACGCCGAGCTGCGGCGCTCGACGTGGCCGTCGGTGGACGGGCTTGGGGCCTCGGTCGTCGGCAGCTGTGGCGCCGACAGGCATCCCGTCAGCAGACAGTGGGGCATGGCGGCGACCAGGCGACGAGACGGCCCTGCCGCATCGACATGAGTCGGGCCTCATCGGTACTCCTCCCAACGCTGGGCGAACCCGGCCCAAGCCCCGGCGGCCGCCAGCAGTCCCACGACCACGCTCAACGCCACCGAGCCAGGCCAGCCAACGCCCGGCCGCCTGAGCCCCTGCGCAGTCTGGCCCTTCTGCAGGTCCAGAGCGGCCTTCGCTTGGGTGTCGAAGTTCTCGAAGGCATCGCTTCGACGAGCCCGGCTCCTTGCCGACGGCCAGCTGCGGCGCCCGACCCAATCCCCGCGTCGTCCGCCTGCGCGCACCTTCTGGTGCACGGATCGCCCAAGCGGTCAGGGCCTTCTGAGACGCCGGTCCGCGCCGGCAGCCACCGCCCTCGCCAGGGCGGCCTGCGCCACGGCGAGATCAGCCGCGCTGACGACCTCGTAGAGTCTTCCCGTTGCCGCGGGCGATCAGACCCAGCGCCTCGTTCGCCTTGGCGTCGAAGGCCTTGGTCCGCGCCTCGGCCAGTGCGGCGGTCGCCGCGTAGCTGTGCTGCCCACGTCACCGGCGTCCCTGGCCGCGGCAGACAGCACAGCCGACCCCAAGCCCGGCAGCCAGCGACGATCGCCAGGCTCTCCGGCGGCTGCCGGGACGTTGAGGTACCGGTGGGTGCGTCGGGCCAACCACATCTGGGCCAGTCCGCCGCCGACGAGGGCGACCACCGCGCCGCCGAGCATCAAGCCGGTGGCCTGGTTGGCCCGGCTGTAGTCCTCGTCCACCCGAACCGCGGGTGAGGGCACTCAGCTGGTCGAGCGTCGGCACGATCTCGACTGCGCAGCATCTTGCCACCACCACGCAGATAGGCGGCACCGACCAGCATCTGCTGCCCGTTGGCCCCGCGCGCCAGGGACATCTGGTCGAGGTAACGGGTCATGGCCGCGTTCACCGTGGCGACCTGATCGGCGTCCTGCGGGTTGCCGGCCGCCACCTTGAGCCAACTGCGAGGCTGCGTCGGAGATGTTCTCCTCGTAGCCGCTACGGGTGGCGGCGTCCTCGAGCCCACCAGCCAGGTAGGCGGTGGAGGCCAAGCGCGTCCGCAGCCATCGAGGTCGTTCTGGACCCGCTGGACCAGCACCAGCTGGGTGGTGTCGGCCTGGGCAGCCTTCACGCTGTTCGACCACATCAGGTAGCCGCCACCGCCGAGCAGGGCGAAGGCCAGCGACGCCAGGGCGGCCAGCGCAGCGACCACACGAAGTCGACCGGGCGAGCCCTCGAAGGAGGCGCGCCAGCGGGCGCGACGCGCCACCGTCAGGGGTCGGCACCTCGAGCCGGGGCACCGGACGGCGCGGCCGTCGACGAGGCGGGAGCGGTGGTCTGAGCTCATGCGGTGTCCTCCCCCGAGGCGGCGACGGGCTCGGTGCCCGTCGTCGGTGTCGACCGGTCGGTCGGTCATCGAAACCGTCTCCTCCGCAGTCGTGTCGTCGTCCGCAGTCGTGTCGTCGTCCGCAGTCGTTCGTCGTCCCCGGTCTCTCGTCCGCCGTCTTCGCGTCAGCGCCGGCGGATCGTCGGTGGGCGCCTCGACCAGGTCGTCGGGCAGCAGCTGACGCAGCTGCTCGGGCGTCGGCGACTCGACGTCGCGCAGCCGCCAGGCGTGGCTGCCCACCGCGGTCTCGAACACGTTGCGCGAGAACCGGCCGTTGCCGAACCCGGGACCGCGTTCGACGGTGGCCAGCAGCTCACGCATGCGCACGACGCACTCCGGGGTCGGGGCGTAGTCGGCCTGCTCGGCCAGCTGCTCGAAGATGGCGACCAGCTCGTCGTCCGTGTAGTCCTCGAAGGCGATCAGGGTTCGGAACCGGCTGGCCAGACCCGGGTTCGTCGAGATGAAGGTCGCCATCGGAGCCGGGTACCCGGCAACCACGACGACGAGGTCGTCCCGGTGGTCCTCCATCTCCTTGACCAAGGTGTCGATCGCCTCTTGGCCGTACTGGTCGCCGGCCAGGCTGTAGGCCTCGTCGATGAACAGCACTCCGCCGATCGCCTTGGCGACCACGTCGGCGGTCTTGGTCGCGGTCTGCCCCAGGTAGCCGGCCACCAGCTCGCTGCGGTCGACCTCGACCAGCTGGCCGCGATGTGAGCAGCCCCAGCGCCTGGTAGATGCCGGCCACCAGCCTGGCCACCGTCGTCTTGCCGGTGCCCGGGTTGCCCACGAACACCAGGTGCCGGGTGATGGTCGGCTGCTTGAGACCGGCCTCGGCGCGCAGCTTCTCGATCCGCAGCACCGCCGCCTGCCGGTGGATCTCGCGCTTGACGTGGTCAGCCCGATCAGCTCGTCGAGCTCGGCGAGCAGCTCGTTGAGACTGCGCGGTGGCTGCGCCGTCGCGGCCGCCACCGGTGCCGCCACCCCGCTCGCCTGCGCGAGCCGGCTGGCCCGGTGGTCTGCCCGGACGACTGCCGGGGCGGTCCAGCGAGGACGAGAAGCCGGACGGCGGTCGTCACCGGCGTGGCCCGCACCCCGGCCGCCCGCAGCTGGGCAGCCGCCGCGATCGAGGCGTTGGCGACGGCCCGCACCGTCGGCTCGCCCAGGTCGCACGCCGCGGCGGTGACCCCCACCAGAGCCTTGGCGTACTCCCCCGCCACCGGCGAGGCCTTCGCCGAGAGCTGGGCCAGCAGGTCGGTCGCCGAGTCGCGCCAACGCCGCGACCGCACCGCCGCGTCGAAGAAGGCCTGGACGTCGCCCCCGACGACCGCGACCCAGGCCGCCGGCGCTCCGGGAACCGACTCGGCCAGCGCCGCCGCGAGCGCGGCACCCTCGGCGCGCACGGCCTCGTCGTCCAGCCCGGCCCGGGCCACCGACCGCGGCCAGCTCGTCGAGGGCGGCGCTCCAGCGAGGACGGCGCGTTCATGCCGGTCCCCCGGCCGGGTCGCCCAGGGTCAGGCCGGACACGTCGAGGCCGGACCTGCCGAACTTGTCGGCCAGGAACGCGCCGTGCGCCACCAGCGCGTCGGCGTCCTGGCGGACCGCGGCGTCCAGGAAGTCGCGCATGGTGCGGTCGAGCAGGTCGAGCTGGTCGACCAGCACCATCAGCGAGGTCTTGTTGCCCGAGATCGGACGACGGTCGGCGAACTCCCGCGGCAGCCGCAGATAGGTGCCCAGCGCCTCGGGCAGGTAGCTGGTGACGGTCGACATCACGGAGTGGCCGTCGCGAGAACCCGCCCCGCCCAAGGCATCGAGCCGCGGGATCGTCTGGCGCGCCGTTGCTGCAGATGGCGCTGACCCGGGCCGAGACCACGGGCGAGACCCGCCCGGTGCGGGCCGCCTCGAGCACCTCGGCCTCGATCGACCGTGACGTCGGCGAGCAGCTGGTCGCTGGTGGGCACCGGTGGCAGCGTCAACTGCAGCCGGTGCCGCCGTCGGCACTGGGGCGTCCCGACATCCGCCCCAGCAGGTCACGCAACCAGGCCACGGCTCAGCGGCGCGTCGTGGTGATGTCGAGCGACCCCGAGGCTGCCCGCTGGTCCTGCTTGGCCACCCGCTCGAGATAGCTGCGCGACTTGACGACCTCGTTCTCGAGGGTGCCGACCGTGGCCGCCATCGTGTCCAGAGCCTCGATCTTGAACTGGTCGATGGCGTCCATGGTCTGGTAGATGTTCTGGAACGCCGCCTGCAGCTGCGGCAGCCCGATCGTCGCCGAGGCCGCCTGCTCCTGGATCGCGACCGAGTTGTCCTTGAGCATCACCGAGGTGCGCTCGATCAGGCCGGACGTCGTGGTGTTCAGCGCCGTGATCTGGTCGAGCACCAGCTTCTGGTTGTTCAGCGCCTGGGCCACGATCACCGCGGTGCGCAGCGCCGAGATGGTGGTCGTGGTGGCCCGGTCGACACCCTTGACCAGCTCGAGGTTGTTCTTGATGACGATGTCGATCGCCAGGTAGCTCTGGATCGACACCGCCAGCTGGGTCAGCAGGTCCTGGTGCTTCTGCCGCACGTAGAAGAGCACGTCCTGGCGCAGCGCCTTGGCCTTCTCGGCGTCGCCGACCTCGATCTCGGTGATGTGGGCCGAGAGCCGGGCGTCGAGCCGCTCGGCCAGGTAGACGTACTGGTTGAGCTGGCCCATCGTCGTCCAGAGCTGGGTCTTCTCCTGGTTGAGCGAGGCGTTGTCCTTGCGCAGCTCGTCCTGGCCGTCGTAGAGCGACTTGAGGATCGCGTCGAGATGGGCCTGCGAGCTCTGGTACTTGCGGAAGTAGTCGGTGACCTTGTCGCCGAACGGCAGGACGCCGAGGAACTTCTTGGCGCCGTGGGCCCCGGAGGGGTCGAGGTCCTCGACGGTGCGTCGCAGCTCGATCAGGGTCTGGCCGACCTTGGAGGTCTGGGAGACGGGGCCGCTGTTCAGCGCCTTCACCGGCGTCTTGAGCAGGTTGTTCGAGGTCTCGGCCGCCCGCCGGATGTCGGCGTCCCCCATGGTCCGCACGTCGTCCGCCTTCGCCGTGAACTCCGGCGAGCGCGGCGCCGCGGCCACCAGCGAGGTCAGGTAGGAGTCCACCTTGGCATCCAGCCCGGGCAGGGCGGCCGCCTCGACCTGCGGGGCCATGCGGGGCGCGGACGTCGTCGCCACCACCGCGGGCGCGGCGGGGGCGGTCAGGGTCAGCCCCTCGGGCGGAGCGAGCGGAGCGGGCTCGGTCATGCGGCGTCCTTCCGATCCGGGATGCGGCGCCGGCGGGCGCTGCTACAGGTGGTGACGATCGGCCAATCTACGCGGTTCCCGCAGGGCCCGGACAGGCCGGTGGGCCCAGACGGCCACCCCGCGTGAGGCGCCGCTCAGCTCGGGACGACGGACACCGTCACGAACAGCGCCAGCGGCCATGGTCGCCGCCGTGACCACGTCGATGCGCCGGGAGCGCACCAGCAGCCCCAGGCAGTACCGGTCCGGCAGCATCGCGCGCAGCACCGCGGCCAGCGCCAGCGCCAGCGCCAGCAGGTACCCCCCGCGCCGGAAGTCGATGAAGGCGGTCACCACCACCGCCGCAGCCGGTGACCAGCAGCACCGCCACGAACGCCAGCCGCCGGGTCGGCGGCACCTCCCAGCGCACCATCACCTCACCCCGTCAGTGGGCGAAGTGCCGGGTGCCGGTCAGGTACATGCTGACCCCGGCCGCCGCAGCCGCCGCGACGACCTCGTCGTCCCGGATCGAGCCGCCCGGCTGGACGACGGCCCTCACCCCGGCCTCGAGCAGCACCTGCAGCCCGTCGGCGAAGGGGAAGAAGGCGTCCGAGGCGGCGAACGAGCCTCGGGCGCGATCCCCGGCCCGCGCGACCGCCAGCCGGCAGGAGTCGACCCGGTTCACCTGGCCCATGCCGATCCCGACGGTGGCACCGCCCGTCGGCCAGCAGCATCGGCGTTCGACTTCGGCGCCCGCACCGCCCGCCAGGCGAAGGCCAGGTCGGCCAGGGCGGCGTCGTCCAGGGCGGGGCCGGCGACCAGGGTCCAGGCGGCGGGGTCGTCCCCGGCCGCGTCGATCCGGTCGGTCACCTGCATCAGCAGACCGCCGCTGACCGGCCGCATCTCGACCCCCAGGGACGGCGCGGCGGGCACCTTGAGCAGGCGCAGGTTCTTCTTGCCGGCCAGCACCTGCAACGCCTCGGGCTCGAAGTCCGGTGCCGCCAGCACCTCGGTGAACACCTCGGCCACCTGCTCCGCCATCGCCGCGCTGACCGTGACATTGGTGGCGATCACGCCGCCGTAGGCCGAGACCGGGTCGCAGGCATGCGCCCGCCCGTGGGCCTGGGCGACGTCGTCGCCGACGGCGATGCCGCACGGGTTGGCGTGCTTGATGATCGCCACCGTCGGCCGGTCCCCGTGGTCGTGGGCCGCCCGCCAGGCGGCGTCGATGTCGACGTAGTTGTTGTAGGACATCTCCTTGCCGCCGAGCTGGGTGGCGGTGGCCAGCCCGCCCCGCTCGTTGCGGTACAGCGCGGCCTGCTGGTGCGGGTTCTCGCCGTAACGCAGCACGGTCTGCCGGTTCCAGGTGCCGCCCACCCAGTCGGGGAAGCCCTCGCCCTCGGGGTCGGGTGCGTAGCCGCCGGCCATCCAGCTGGCGACCGCGACGTCGTAGCTCGCGGTGTGGGCGTAGGCCCGCGCCGCCAGCCGCTTGCGCTGGGCCAGGGTGAACCCACCCGCGGCGAGGGCGGCGAGGACGTCGCCGTAGCGCGCCGGGTCGACGACCACGGCGACGTTGGCGTGGTTCTTGGCCGCGGCCCGCACCATCGCCGGGCCGCCGATGTCGATCTGCTCGACGCACTCCTGCGGGGTGGCCCCCGAGGCCACCGTCGCGGTGAACGGGTAGAGGTTGCCGACGAACAGGTCGAAGCTCTCGATGTCGAGCTCGGCCAGCTGGCGCACGTGGTCGGGCAGGCGCATGTCGGCGAGCAGGCCGGCGTGCACCCGTGGGTGCAACGTCTTGACCCGCCCGTCGAGGCACTCCGGGAAGCCGGTGAGCTGCTCGACCGGGGTCACGGCGACTCCGGCCGCCGCCAGGTGGGCCGCCGTCGACCCCGTCGAGACCACCGCCACCCCGGCCGCCGCCAGGGCCTGCGCCCAGCTCGACCAGACCGGTCTTGTCGTAGACCGACACCAGGGCCCGTCGCAGTGGGCGCCGGCCCAGGTCGTCCTCGGTCATGGTGCTCCTTCGGCCATCGGGGCGGCTGATCCGCCGTCCGTCGAGGGGACTGCTCCGCCGTCCGTCCGGGCGGCCAGGCGTACCGTGCGACCAGCGACGGTCCAGCCGCCGCCGAGAGCCCGGACGGACTCGACCAGCAGTCGACGCTCGGTCACCTTGATGCGTTCGTGCAGGGTGGCCTCGTCGTCGCCGTCCTCGACCGGCACCGCGCACTGGGCCACCACCGGGCCGGTGTCGACGCCGTCGTCCACCAGGATCACGCTCGCGCCGGTGACCTTGACCCCGTAGGCCAGGGCGTCCCGCACGGCGTGCGCCCCCGGGAAGGCCGGCAGCAGCGCCGGGTGACAGTTGAGGGTGCGACCGCCGAAGGCCGACAGGAAGCTGGGGCCCAGCAGCCGCATGAAGCCGGCCAGCACCACGAGCTCCGGGCGGAACGCCTCGACGGTGCGGGCCAGGGCCGCGTCCCAGCTGGCGCGGTCGGCGAACTCCGCCAGCCGCACCACGGCCGTGGGCACCCCGGCGTCCCGGGCCCGCTGCAGGGCCCGGCGCCTCGGGCCGGTCGCTCACCACGGCGGCGACCCGGTAGCCGGCCGAGTCGTCGAGCAGGGCCTGCAGCAGGGTGCCCGAGCCCGAGGCCAGGACGACGACCCCACGACGAGGGTCGAGCGGTGCGGCAGCGGGGTGGGACGACGTACCGGTCACGGACGACGACGATATCCGGCCCGACCACCGGTGAGTGCCGCCGCCAGGTGCGGACCCCAGCGCACGACCCCCACGACCACCAACGCCCCCAGCACCACCTCGACGACGAACACCGCCGCCAGCACGAAGGCGGCACCGGCAGTCGGCGCCACGCCCACCTCGGCCAGCCGTCCCGGCCCGACCGAACCACTGGCCACCCAACCCAGCCCACCCAGCCCGAGACCGGCGAGCAGGGCGATCCCGGCCAGGTCGGTCAACAACCAGCTGAGCGGGGAGTCCATCTCGAGCCGCAGCAGCAGCCACCCGGCCGCGGCGCCGCCGAGCACCGGCAGCGCCAGCAGCATCAGCGCGGCGGCGGGCGCCGCACCGGGAGCCGGCAGGGCCGCCAGCACCGGTACCGCCGGCAGCGTCGCCAAGGTGCTGCCCACGAGGGTGACCGAGGTACCGGCGCCCACCGTGAAGCCGGGGCCCACCAGGGCACCGGCCGTCCAGACCACCAGGTCGGGCAGTACCGCCAGCTGGCCCAGGGCCATCAGGGCGGTGTCGACGCTGTTGCCACCGAGCAGATGCTGCAGCCCGGCCACCCGCGAGGCTCCCAGGACCAGACTCACCAGCACGGTCAGGCTCGCCCCCGCCAGCACCACCCCGATCGCGGCCAGGGCCGGCTTCACCCAACCCGCCAGCGGCTCGGGCAGTCGGTGCACCAGCAGCACCGCCCCGGCCCGAAGGCCACCGGCCTCGTAGGCCGCGGCACCCAGCAGCGCTCCCAGCCCGGCCACCACAGCCGGGCCGAGCGCGGCCTGCCACACCGACACCTGCAGCTCGGCGTCCGTGACGAGTAGCGCCAGGGCCGCCCCGATCGCGCCGTGGGTCAGTGCCAGAGCGGCGAGCGCGGACGGCGGCGCCGCGGTGGCCGCGCGTCGCGTGGCCCGCCTCGATCCGCTCGGCGTAGGGGTCGAGCCGGCGCGCCATCCGTCGGGCGGCCCAGCTGCAGGCGGCCAGCGGCAGGACGGTGAGCAGCAACGGCGTCAGGGTCAGCCCGACCCCGGCCACGGTCAGCCCCACCCGCTGCGAGGACAGCCACAGCCCGGCGCTGACCCGCAGCACCTGCGGCCAGGCCTGACCGGAGCCCGACAGACCGGCAGCCCCGGCCGCCCACCCCAGCACCACCGGCACCAGCAGCACCCCGAACGACAGCGCCGCGGCCTGCCCGGCAGCGATCGCACCGGTCGCCGCCGGGTGCGCAGCGGGGGGCGCGACGACCGAGCGTCCCCACGGCGCTCCAGCAGGCTTGTCACCCGTCCATGGTCACGCGCGTGGCCGACAACACCGAGACCGACGCGCCGGGCACGGTGTTCCGGGCTCGGTCACCGACTACTCTTTGTTGAAGTTCGACTACACGGGGTTGATCTAGGGAGGGTCGTGACCGAGAGCACCCGCAGCGGACGTCGCGCCGACCGTCGGACGTCGTCCAGCCCCGTCCCGCCCACGCAACGCAGCGTGTCGATCATCGCGGCCGCGAGCCGGGCGGTGGCCCATCCGACGACACCCGAGGGTGGCGATCGCAACGCCGTCGAACGACGGGCCACCGACCGCCGGGTCACCGATCTGCGTGAGGGATTCAGGCCCCGCACCTGGCAGGCCGCCACCGGCGGGCCCAGCGCCCAGCTGGTCTCGGTGGTCCTGGCCGCCGCCCTGGCGGCAGGTATCGCGACCGGGCTCGGCGCCGGCCTGCGCGGCCCCACCGTCGAACCCCTCGCCCTGGCCGGCTCGACCGCCCTCGACCCTACGGCCACCCCTGGCACGCAGGCGTCGGCGGGCCCGGCGCCTGTGGCGGCAACCGGCCCGGCGAGCACGCCGTCCACGGCAGCCGCGGCCCCGCCCCCAGCCCCGACAAGGCGTCCTTCGTCACCACGCCCTGGTCGCGCAACTACGACTTCGCCGTCGTCAAGGGCATCCGGCGGGGCAGCGACCAGGTGGTCACCCTGACGGTGGACCGGCTCACCTTCTACATCGGGGCCCAGGCCACCGCCTACTTCAAGGCCCACCCCGCGCTGCCCCAGGCCGACTACGCGATCGTCAACCAGAACCCCCGGCTCTACACGTTCCCGCTGGTCACCGGGGCCCCGCTCTACGGCGCCACCGCCCTCGCCGGGACCGTCGCGGCCACGCCCGTCACGTCGTCCCAGCTGGTCACCAGGACCGAGCAGGCGCCCGCGGCGGGCCGTCCGGTGTACGTGTGGCTGCACCACGACGACCACGACCTGGCCTGGACCACCTACCTGGCCGAGCAGTACCTGCCCTGAACCCTTCGGCCTCGCCTTGTCAGCCCAGCGCGGCGAGGATCTCGCGCATACAGGCGCGCGGTCTCGGACGGCGTGCGGCCGACCTTGACCCCGGCGGCCTCGAGGGCCTCCTTCTTGGCCTGGGCGGTGCCCGAGGAGCCCGAGACGATGGCGCCGGCGTGGCCCATGGTCTTGCCCTCGGGGGCGGTGAACCCGGCGACGTAGCCGACGACCGGCTTGGTGACGTGATCCTTGATGTAGGCCGCGGCCCGCTCCTCGGCGTCGCCGCCGATCTCGCCGATCATCACGATCGCCTTGGTGTCCGGGTCGGCCTCGAAGGCCTCGAGGGCGTCGATGTGCGTGGTGCCGATGATCGGGTCGCCGCCGATGCCCACCGCCGAGGAGAAGCCCAGGTCCCGCAGCTCGTACATCATCTGGTAGGTCAGCGTGCCCGACTTGCTGACCAGCCCGATCGGGCCGGAGTGGGCGATGTCGGCCGGGATGATGCCGGCGTTGGACTGCCCGGGCGAGATCAGCCCCGGGCAGTTCGGGCCGATCATGCGGGTGGTGCCGCTGTTGACGACGTACTGGTAGAACGCGGCGGTGTCGTGCACCGCGACGCCCTCGGTGATCACCACGACCAGCGGCAGCTTCGGCGTCGACCGCCTCGACGACGGCGCCCTTGGTGAACTTGGCCGGCACGAAGATGACCGAGGTGTCGGCGCCGGTGGCGGCGACGGCCTCGGCGACCGAGTTGAACACCGGCACCGAGACCCCGCCGTCGAACTCCACGGCCTGGCCGCCCTTGCCGGGGGTGATGCCCCCGACGATCCGGGTGCCGGAGGTCAGCATCCGCTGGGTGTGCTTGCGGCCCTCGGAGCCGGTCATGCCCTGGACGATGACCTTGCTGTCCTTGGTCAGGAAGATGGCCACGACTCAGGCTCCCTGTCCCTGGCCGGCGGCCAGCTCGGCCGCCCGGCGGGCGGCGGCGTCCATGGTGTCGACCTGCTCCAGGCCCGGCAGTGCCGGCGTCGGTGAGGATCTGCCGGCCGAGCTCGGCGTTGTTGCCGTCCAGGCGCACCACCAGCGGCTCGGTCGACGTGCTCGCCCCGCTCGGCCAGCAGCGCGAACGCCGCGACGATGCCGTTGGCGACCGCGTCGCAGCTGGTGATCCCGCCGAAGACGTTCACGAACACGCTCTTGACCTGCGGCGTCGGACAGGATGATCTCCAGCCCGTTCGCCATCACCTCGGCGCTGGCGCCGCCGCCGATGTCGAGGAAGTTGGCCGGCCTGACGCCGCCGAACTCCTCCCCGGCCCCGGCGACCACGTCCAGGGTGCTCATCACCAGGCCGGCGCCGTTGCCGATGATGCCCGACCGAGCCGTCGAGCTTGACGTAGTTCAGGCCCTTCTCCTTGGCCGCGGCCTCGAGCGGGTCGGCCGCATCCACGTCCGCCGCCGCCAGCGCCTCGGCGCCGGCGTGCCGGAAGTTCGCGTTCTCGTCCAGGCTGACCTTGCCGTCCAGGGCCACGATCCGCCCGTCGCCGGTCTTGACCAGCGGGTTGACCTCGACCAGGGTCGCGTCCTCGCTGACGAAGACGTCCCACAGCTTCACCAGCACCGCGGCGACCTGCGGCGCGACGTCGGCGTCGAAGCCGGCCGCGGCCACGATCTCCTCCGCCTTGGCGGCGTCGATGCCGACCAGCGCGTCGACCGGCACCTTGGCCAGGGCGTCGGGCCGCTCGACCGCGAGCTGCTCGATCTCCATGCCGCCCTCCTTGCTCGCCATCGCGAGGAAGGAACGGTTGGCCCGGTCCAGCAGCACCGAGACGTAGTACTCCTCGGCGATGTCGGCCCCCTGGGCGATCATCACCTGGTGCACGGTGTGGCCCTTGATGTCCATGCCCAGGATCTCACCGGCCCGCGCCTGCGGCCTCCTCGGGCGACTTGGCCACCTTCACCCCGCCGGCCTTGCCGCGACCGCCCACCTTCACCTGGGCCTTCACGACGACGACGGGTGTGCCCAGCTTCTCGGCACCGGCCCGGGCCTGCGCTGCAGTGGTCGCGACGACGGCGTCCAGCACCGGTACGTCGTGCGCGGCGAACATGTCGCGCGCTTGATACTCGAACAGGTCCACGAGCGCGTTCCTCCAGGGTGACGACGCAACCGATGACGGTCAGGGGAGCTCACAGGTTCGGGGTACCCGTCGCCAGGCGATCGGGACGAGCGTCAGCCTAGCCGCGGCCGGCGGACTGCACCGACCCGCCGATGCGTGCGCTGGGTCACGCGAGCCTTCTGCATCGTCCGGCGGTCGTCCGGGGCGGGGCCAACGGTCGTCCGGCGGGGCTCGACGGTCAGGCGGCGGCGTGGTGGACGACGTTGCCCCGCACCCACTCGACGATGTCGCGCATCGGGGCACCGGGGGTGAAGACCTTGCGGACGCCGAGCCGCTCCAGCTCGACGATGTCGGCCTCGGGGATGATGCCACCGCCGAAGACCACGATGTCGTCGGCCTCGCGCTCGGCGAGCAGCTGCACCACCCGGGCGAACAGGGTCAGGTGCGCCCCCGAGAGCACCGACAGCCCGATCGCGTCGGCGTCCTCCTGGATCGCGGCGTCGACGATCTGCTCGGGGCTCTGGTGCAGGCCGGTGTAGACGACCTCCATGCCGGCGTCCCGCAGCGCCCGGGCCACCACCTTGGCCCCGCGGTCGTGACCGTCCAGCCCCGGCTTGGCGACGACGATCCGCAGCGGCGCTGTCGAACCGGACCAGGCGAACTGGGGTCTGCTCGGACGACATCGCGTGGCCCCTTGTCTCGACGGTCGACGGTCCGACGGCCGGTCTCGAGGCTAGTCGCTGCGCAGCGGGCCGCCCAGATATGGCCCTCACCACACCGGATCGACCGACCGAACCCGGCGATGCCGACCCCACGGGCGACGGAGCAGCCGCCACGGACGGGCCACCAGCAGGAAGACCAGGACCGCGACGCACCAGGCTCATGGGCCCACAGGTTCGCCCCGAACGTCGAGACCCGCACCCGAGGGCAGCTGCTCGAAGGAGGTCGGTCGGCGCCGGGATCGCCCCCTGAGGCAAACGTCCCGGCGCCAGAGGACACCTGGCGCCACGAGCGCCGCCATGGTGAAACGTCCCCGCAGGGACGCCCTCGTAGTGAAGCGTCCCCGCGGGGACGAGCTTCACAACATCGAGAGTCGGGAGCGTCGGCGACACGCCGATCCCGCGCCCCGCTACTCGACTCTCGCTGGACTTGAGTCGTGGCGGGTCGGCATCGGGTCGGGCCGGACCGGAGTCGGGCGGGCCGGTCGGGGTCGGTCAGCCGGTCCTCAGAGCTTGGTGACCGGGGCGTAGCGCAGCAGCAGCCGCTTGGTGCCCTCGTCGCGGAAGTCGACGTGGGCGACCGCCTTGTCCCCCTCGCCCTCGACCCGCACCACGGTGCCCAGACCGAAGCTGTCGTGGGTGACCCGGTCCCCCGGCTCGAGATGGACGACGGCGCGGTTGCCGGGCGAGCGCACCCCGGGCCGCTGCGACAGCCGCTCCGAGGCAGGCCTCGACGTCGGCTGGACGACGGCGTTGTCGCCGCGCCGCCACTCCAGCAGCTCGACCGGGATCTCGGCCAGGAACCGGCTGGCCGGGTTGTACGACGGCTGCCCCCAGGCGCTGCGCACCGCGGCCCGCGAGACGTACAGCCGCTCGCGGGCCCGGGTGATGCCCGACGTAGGCGAGCCGGCGCTCCTCGGCCGAGCTCGTCGGTTGTCGCCGAGCGAGCGCATGTGCGGGAAGTTGCCGTCCTCGAGCCCGGTCAGGAACACCACCGGGAACTCCAGCCCCTTGGCGGTATGCAGCGTCATCAGGGTGACCACGCCCGGGTCGACCCGCTCGGCCAGCTCGACCTGGGCCGCGTGCGCGCCGGCGGCCACGGCCTCGTCGGGCACCTGGTCGGCGTCGGCCACCAGCGAGACCTGGGCCAGGAAGTCGACCAGCGACCCCTCCGGGTTGCCGTCCTCGTACTCCTGGGCGACGGCCACCAGCTCGGCCAGGTTCTCGACCCGGGACTCGTCCTGCGGGTCGCGGCTGCCCTCGAGCTCGGTCGAGGTAGCCGGTCTGCACCAGCACCGCCTCGAGCATCGTCGCCGGGCCGGCACCGCCCTCGACCAGGGTGCGCAGGTTGTCGAGCAGCTCGACGAAGGCCTCGATCGCGTGCAGCGACCGGGTGGCCAGCCCGGGCGCCTGGTCGGCCTTGCGCCAGCGCCGCGCCGAAGCCGATCCGCTCCCGGTCGGCCAGCGCGGCGACGCACGCCTCGGCCCGCTCGCCGATCCCGCGCTTGGGCACGTTGAGGATGCGCCGCAGGTTGACCGTGTCGTCGGGGTTGGTGAGCACCCGCAGGTAGGCCAGGGCGTCCTTGACCTCGCGGCGCTCGTAGAACCGGGTGCCGCCGACCACCTTGTAGGCCACCCCGGCGCGCACGAACACCTCCTCGAAGGCCCGCGACGCCGCGTTGGTGCGGTAGAACACCGCGACGTCGCCCGGGCGCACCCCGTCGCTGCGCCTGAGGGCGGCGATCTCCTCGGCGATGAACGCGGCCTCGTCGTGCTCGCTGTCGGCGACGTAGCCGATGATCCGAGCGCCGTCACCGGCCGCCGTCCAGAGCCGTTTCGGCTTGCGGTCGGGGTTGCGCTCGATCACCGCGTTGGCCGCCGACAGGATCGTCTGGGTCGAGCGGTAGTTCTGCTCGAGCAGGATCGTCGTCGCGTTCGGGTAGTCGACCTCGAACTCGAGGATGTTGCGGATCGTCGCCCCGCGGAAGGCGTAGATCGACTGGTCGGCGTCGCCGACCACGGTCAGCTCGGCCGGCGCCACCCGATGCGAGGTCGGCCGCTCGGCGGCGCCCCGTCTCCGCTCTGCCGCACCGTCGGACCGCCGCCTCGCCGCGCTCGGCCCGTTCGGCGGCCCGGATGGTGGCCGACAGCGAGCCGCCGACCAGCTCGCGCACCAGCACGTACTGGGCGTGGTTGGTGTCCTGGTACTCGTCGACCAGCACGTGCCGGAACCGGCGCCGGTAGTGCTCGGCCACCTCGGGGAAGGCCTGCAGGATGTTGACCGTCGTCATGATCAGGTCGTCGAAGTCCATGGCGTGGGCCTGTCGCAGCCGCCGCTGGTAGGCCTGGTAGACCTCGGCCAGGGTGCGTTCGACGTGAGTGCCCTCGGTCACGCCGGCGGCGTAGGAGTCCTCGTCGACCAGCTCGTTCTTGAGGTTGCTGACCTGGGCGCTGAAGGCCCGCGGCGGGTAGCGCTTGGGGTCGAGGTCGGCCTCGCGGCAGACCTGCGCCATCAGCCGCTGCGAGTCGGCGGCGTCGTAGATCGTGAACCCGCTGCGCAGCCCCACCTTCGAGGCCTCGCGGCGCAGGATCTTGACGCAGGCCGAGTGGAACGTCGAGACCCACATGGACGACGCCGCCGGGCCGACCAGCGACGCGACCCGCTCGCGCATCTCGCCGGCGGCCTTGTTGGTGAAGGTGATCGCCAGCACCTCACCGGGCCGCACCCCGCGCTCGGCCAGCAGGTAGGCGATCCGATGGGTCAGCACCCGGGTCTTGCCCGACCCGGCGCCGGCGATCAGCAGCAGCGGCGCCGCCGCTGTGCACCACCGCCTGCGCGCTGCTGCGGGTTGAGCCCGTCGAGCAGCTGCTCGGCCCGACCCGGCACCACCTGCGGCGGTCGTACCGCGAGCCGGACGACGTCGCGACGGCCGCGAGTGGCGGTCGGGACGCGGCTGGACGCGCGGCGGCTCGGCGGACGCGGACGGCGGAGGGTTGACCTCGGGCAGGTCGAACAGGGTGCTCATCTCGAGGACGAGCCTACGGGTCGCGGCCGACACCCCTGCCTGCGCCGCCGGCGGGCCCAGAGCCCGGTCGTGAGCCAGACTGGGCAGGTGAGCGACGCAGACGTGCAACGACGATGAGTTCGACCTGCCCGACGGCCGCCGGCTCGAGGCCTACCTGGTCGGCTGGGACACGCACCGACGACAGCGCCCCGGTGGTCGTCGACCATCACGGCACCCCGGGATGCGGGCATCCCAGCCGGCTGCTGGTCGCGGCCGCCGCCGACCGGGGCCTGCGCCTCCTGGCCCCGACCCGGCCCGGCTACGGCGCCTCGACCCGGCAGCCCGGGCGCAGCGTGGCCGACGTCGCTGCCGACGTCGCCGTCCTGCTCGACCACCTGGGCGTCGACGACGGCGACGGTGTTCGGCGGCTCGGGCGGCGGGCCGCACAGCCTGGCCACCGCGGCCCTGCTGCCGGAGCCGGATCACCGCCTGCCGCCACCGTCGCCGGGCGTCGGGCCCTTACGAGGCGGCCGGGCTCGACTTCCTGGCGGGCATGGGGCAGGAGAACATCGACGAGTTCGGCGCCGCCCTGGCCGGCGAGGCCGCCGCTGCGGGCCTTCCTGGACGCCGAGAGGCCGCAGATCCTGGGCGCCACCGCCGAGCAGATCGCCGACGCGATGCAGACCCTGCTGCCCGCGGTCGACCGGGCGGTCATGACCGGCGTGCTGGCGCAGGACGTCGTCGCCAGCTTCGGGGGCGCCCTCGCGCCCGGCGTCGACGGCTGGCTGGACGACGACCTGGCCTTCACCCGGCCGTGGGGCTTCGAGCTCTCGGCCCTGGCCGGTACCCCGGTCACCATCTGGCAGGGCGACCTCGACCTCATGGTGCCCTCGGCCCACGGCAGCTGGCTGGCGGAGGCGATCCCGCACGCCACCGCCCACCTGCTGCCCGACGACGGCCACCTGTCGATCGCTGCCGGCCGGATCGGGGAGATCCTCGACGACCTGACCGGATCCGTCGCCCGGTGATACTCGGCAAGTCATATGGCTTGCTATTGTCAGGGCAAGTCCTCAGACTTGACGCATGGCGTACGTGATGACCGTGGACCAGCGTCGGTCGAGCCGCAGCCCCGACCTGGTCGAGCAGGCCCTGGCCCAGCTGGCCGCCGTCCCGACGATACTGCCGTTCGAGCGGACGGCGGGCGACGAGCTGCAGGGGGTGCTCGCCGACCCGGTGTCGGTGGTCGATGCGATCCTCATGCCTCGTGAGGGCAGGTCAGCTGGCACATCGGCGTCGGCATCGGCGAGGTCGAGCAGCCGCTGCCGGCCACGAGCCGCGCCGGTCGCGGACCGGCCTTCACCCGGGCCCGGCAGGCCGTCGAGGCCGCGAAGCGCCGGCCGCAGCACCTGGCGATCCGGGCGGCGACGACGCCACCGGCGCCGAGCAGGCGGACGCCGTCCTGACCCTGCTGGCGGCCGTGGTCGAGCGGCGCAGCCCCGCGGCCTGGCAGGCGATCGACCTGGCCGACAGCGGCCTGTCCCCCGCCGAGGCCGCCGCCAAGCTGGGCGTCAGCCGACAGGCCGTGGCCCAGCGGCTGGGGATCGCCCTGCACCAGCAGGAACGCAGCGCCCGCACCGCGGCCGCCCGGCCCTGCTGGCCCTGGCCGAGGGCACTGAGCCCGCCCGCCGCTGCCGCCGCGACCGACGCCGCCACCTGCGCGCTGCACCGCCGGGCCCGGCGCCGCTCGCGGCAGGCTGGCGCCCGCGCGTCCTCACCGGCTCGACGCCGGCCCGGTGCTCGCCGCGGGCCCTGTACGCGCTGGAACCACGCCGCTGGCCGCCGGCGGCATCCACCTGAGGCGGTCCGCCGGGTCGTGGCGCGTCGTCGTCCTGCGGTGGCCGCGGTGCTCGGCGGCGGCCCGGTCGCCATGGCCACCCTGCGGCTGGCCGACCCCGGCGACCCGGCCGCGGCCGGCGCACCACCCGGGCCCCGCCGATCCCGACGTGCTGCACGGTGGCGCCTGGGTGGGCGTCCTGGAGCGGACCGCGGTGACCGCCTCGCTGCTGACCGGCTCGTTCGAGGGCATCGCCCTGGCCCTGGCCGTCAAGGGCCTGGCCCGCTACCCCGAGCTGCGCTCCCCCGCGGCGGCCGAGCGGTTCATCATCGGCACCTTCACCAGCGTGCTGTGGGCCTGCGGCTGCTCGGCGGTCGCGGTGGCCCTGCGGGGCTAGCATCGTCGTCCGTGCCACCGGGTACGCCGATAGCATCGTCGTCCGTGCCCCTTGATGACGCCGACGTGACGCGCGTGCTGTGCGTCGCCGCCCACCCCGACGACCTCGACTTCGGTGCCGCCGGCACCGTGGCCGCCCTGACCGCCCGCGGCGTCGAGGTGACCTACCTGCTCTGCACCCGTGGCGAGCAGGGCGGGTTCGACGACACCCCGCGCGAGCAGATGCCCGCGATCCGCGAGCGCGAGCAGCGCGCAGCCGCCGCCGAGCTCGGCGTCACCGACGTCCGGTTCGTCGACGGCTTCCGGGACGGGTGGCTCGAGCCCGACCACGACCTGCAGCGCGCGATCGTGCGGGTGATCCGCCAGGTGCGCCCCGACCGCATGTTCGTCCAGTCGCCGGAGCGCAACTGGGACCGGATCGGCGCCAGCCACCCCGACCACCTGGCGGCCGGCGAGGCCGCGATCCGGGCGGTGTACCCGGCCGCGCGCAACGCCTTCGCCTACCCCGAGCTGCTGCAGCAGGAGGGCCTGGAGCCGTGGACGGTGCGCGAGGTCTGGCTGATGGCCCACCACACCCCGGACCACCACGTCGACATCACCGACACCTTCGACCGCAAGGTGGCGGCGCTGCGCGCCCACGTCAGCCAGACCGGGCACATGGACGAGCTCGAGAAGATGCTGCGCGGCTGGGGCGAGCTGACCGCCGAGCGCCTCGGCCTGCCGAAGGGACGGCTGGCCGAGGCCTACAAGGTGGTCGCCACGGGCTGAACCCGGCCCCGGACGACGAGACCTCGGTCAGCGCGGACCGGTGGACCGGTTCAGGCCCAGAGGACGGCGACCAGCACGTTGACGATCGCCAGGCCGCCGATGGCGTGCACCACCCCGGCCGGGGCGTCCTCACCGCGCTTGCGGTGCATCCAGGCCAGCGACCGTCACCACCAGCGCGATCAGCAGCTTGACGCCGATCTTGGCGTGGTCCAGGGCCGTCCGGGTCGTCGTAGGCCTTCGACTCGCGCAGACCGACCATGAGCCAGCCCGGTCACGAGCTGCAGCAGGGCGCCGTGCACCATGCCGGGCACGATCCGGGGGTTGCGCAGCACGACGAAGTAGGAGCCGACGACGGCGGCCATGCCCAGCAGGTGGGCGACGACCAGCAGGTGATAGACGAAGGACATGACGGCATCCTAGGCAGTCGCCGTACGGTCCCGACGGCAACTGACCGCTGCCCGACGACCTTCACGACACTCCCGACAACCGGATCCGGCCGGCAGACGTCAACGCGAGGTGAGGACCGACGAGGCCCGACAGCACTGCGGGGGGACCCGTGCTGCGACCGTTCGTCGCCGGCGCTCGCTGACGGCAGTCGCCGTCGCCGCCTGACGGCCTGCGGCACCGGCACCCCGGCGCCGCAGCTGCGCCGCACGACCATCGGCGAGTGCTGCCGCGGCCGGCACCGCCAGCCGTCGTCCCCGTCGTCCCTGCCGTCGTCAGCCCTCGTCCGGGCACGGTCAGGCCCCTCCCTCCGCCTGAGCCGTCGACCCCGTCCTCGGGTGAGCGCGAGCTGGGTGACCAGGGCGCCAGTCGAGCCGACCCCACGCCACCCGGCTCACCGGCCCGGCCTGGGCGCCGCGCGAGCCGCTGCCGCCACCCGGCCCATCCCCGCCCCGCAGCCCGGGCCGCCCGTCGACATCGTGCTGAGCCCACACCCGGACGACGAGACCCTCAGCCTGGGCGTGTGGATCGCCAACCGGGTACAGCGGGGCGACCGGGTGATCGTGGTGGCCCTGACCGACGGCCGCGCCACCGGAGCCGCCGTACCCGATCGGCACGGCGGCTCGGCCGGGTCGTCGACCGCGACCAGATCGCCGCCGCCCGGATGCGCGAGATGCGTTCCGCAGCAGCCGCTCTGGGCGTCGCTCCGCAGCGGACGTCTACCCCGCCCACCTCGACACCGACGCCTCCCCCGGCGGCAGCCGGGCCACCGTGCCCGAGGTCGCCGACGTGATCGCGGCCTTCGCCGAACGCTTTCCGCAGGCGGAGTTCTCGACCATGTCGTACCTGGCCGAGCACCACAAGGACCACCTCAACGCCGGCCAGGCACTGCTCGAGGCCTGGCGGGCGGGCCAGGTGGCCCAGGCCGAGTTCGCGGTCTCGCGGCTGTACTGGAACCAGCCGCTGCCCGGCGAGCACTACGAGCTGCCCGGCTCGGCGCAGGCCCGGGCCGCGGGTGGTCGCCGCAGCCAGCGCCTACGCCGTGTGGGACCCCGCGCACGGACGGCTCGGCGTGGGCTGGTACTCGGTGCGACCGCAGTTCGAGGCTCTGGTGACCGACCCCGTCGACCACCTGCACGAGCCCGGCCGACGTCCGCGATCACCGAGCACCCAGGGCCGGCGGTCCCGGCGGCCCTGGCACCTGCCACGGCACCGGCACCGGCACCGGTCCCGCTACAGCAGTCGCCGGTCCGCCGCCCAGCGGGTGAGCTCGTGCCGGCTCGACAGCTGCAGCTTGCGCAGCACTGCCGACACGTGCGACTCGACGGTCTTGACCGAGATGAACAGCTCGCGGGCCACCTCCTTGTAGGCGTAGCCGCGGGCGATCAGCCGCATCACCTCGCGTTCGCGCTGCGAGAGCCGGTCGAGCTCGTCGTCCACCGCGGCCACCTCGACGGCACCCGCCGAAGGCGTCCAGCACGAAGCCGGCCAGCCGCGGCGAGAAGACGGCGTCCCCGTCGGCCACCCGGCGGATCGCCGCCGCCAGGTCGGGCCCCGAGATGGTCTTGGTGACGTAGCCACGGGCGCCCTCCCGGATCACCGCGATCACGTCCTGCGCGGCGTCCGAGACCGACAGCGCGAGGAACCGCACCGGGGAGGCGTTCCCGCCCGCACCGGGTGCTGCCCCGGCGACGGCGTGCCCGGCCGTACCCAGCTGCTCGGCGCAGCGGCGCAGCACGTCGCGCCCGCCCGGGCTGCGATCGACCCCGCCGGGCAGGTGGACGTCGAGCAGCACCACGTCGGGACGCTGCGCCAGCACGACGGCGACCGCCTCGTCGACGTCGGCCGCCTCGCCCACCACCTCGATGTCGGCCTCGGCCGACAGCTCGGAGCGCACCCCGCTGCGCACCATGGCATGGTCGTCGACGAGCACGATCCGGATCGTCATGTCCTCACTGTCCCTCACCCTCACCGTCCTTCGCCCGGGTCACGGGCAGCACCAGCGCCACCTCGGTACCCTCACCCGCGCCGCTGCGAACCGTCGCGGTGCCGTGCAGCCGGTGCATCCGGTCGATCACCGAGGTGCGCACTCCCAGCCGGTCGGCCGGCACCAGCGCCAGGTCGAAGCCGGGGCCGCGGTCGCGCACGAACGCCTCGACCTGACCCGGGGTTCACCTCGACGTAGACGCTGACCGGGGCGCCGGCGTGCCGGACGGCGTTGAGCACCGCCTCGCGCAGCGCCGCGACCAGGCCGCTCGACGCGTCGTCCATGGGCAGGTCGCCGACGATCACGACGTCGACCGGCACGCCGTAGTCGTCCTCCACCTCGGCCACCACCCGGCGCACGCGCGGCCGAGTCCCGAGCGCCCACCGCTGCCCGGTGCTCGGCGCCGACGCCGCGCCCGCGGCCGACCCGTAGAGCCAGTCCCGCAGGTCACGCTCCTGGGCCCGGGCCAGTCGCTGCACCTGGGTGGGGTCGTTGCTCGAGCGCTGCACCAACGCCAGCGTCTGCAGCACCGAGTCGTGCAGATGGGCCGCGATGGCGGCCCGTTCGCTCTCACGCACCCGGGCGGCGCGTTCGCCGTCCAGGTCGCGCCACAGCCGCAGTGCCCACGGTGCCAGCGCCAGCCCCAGCCCGGCCAGCATCGCGGCCACGACCAGCACCACCTGCACCATCACCGCCGGGTCGGCGTTGCGCTGCACCACGAACAGCACCCCACCCAGCACCAGCACCAGCCCGACGGCGATCTGGGTCACCACGAGCTTGCCGTCGGCACCGGCGCGACGGGTCCAGGTGTCGCGCTGCACCTCGTCGAGCTGGGTGTAGACGATCGCCAGGCCCCCGAGCGCCACCAGCACCGGCAGCACCAGGCGCAGCGAGACCGGCAGCCCGACCCGGGCTCCCAGCACCGCCAGGGCCCCCAGCACCAGCAGCGCACCGACCACCAGCTCGCGGGCCTGCAGCTGCCGGCCAGGGCGTGGACGACGTGGCCGCAGCCGCCCCGGAGGTCCCGCACCCGGCAGCCGCAGTCCCGCCGTTCAGCCCGAAGCCCCGCCCCCCGGTCCCTGTCCCCCGGTCCCAGAGCCGACCCGGGCGGTCACTCCTGTGGCGCCCATCCGCACCGGAATCAGTGATCGAGCCGGCGCCGCCGACGCGGCCGTCGTCCGACTCGGGGCCTTCGACGTCGGGCGCCAGCGCCCACAACCACACGTACAGCACCAGACCGAGACCACTGGCACGCCGGTCACCACGAAGGCCACCCGGACGGCGCGCACCTCGAGGTCCAGGTGATGAGCGACCCCGGCCGCGACTCCCGCGATCATGCGGTCCTGCCGCGAGCGCCGCAGACGGCGGACGCGGGGCAGCAGGCGATGAGGCGTCACTCGACCATCGTCGCGGATCGGCGCCCACTTCGGGATCAGGTACCCCCCTGACCCACCCCTGACCCTCACCCCACCCTCCGCACCCTGCCCCCTGCCCCTGCCCCCTGCCCCCTGCCCACCTGCCCACCTGCCCACCTGGTCTATGCCACCGCGGCCCCACGACAGTCGCGTTTTGGCTCGGGACACGCACTATTCGAGGCCCAACTCGACTCTCGGCCGACCACCCCAGCACTTGCGCGACTCTCGGTCGACCACCCCAGCACTTGGGCGACTCTCGGTCGACCACCCCAGCACCTGCACGACTCTCGGCCGACCGACCTCGCCGGCCCCTGGCAGATCACGAGCGGTCAGTGGGATCAGGGTCCGTTCAGGGCGTCCCCTGATGGCGCCGCTCTCGGCGACGGGCCAGGCTCGAGGTATGAGCACAATCCCGTCCATCCCTGAACCGGATCCCACGTCGGAGCCGGGCATCACCACCTCCGCAGCCGAGACCAAGGCCGACGTCCCGACGGACAACCCCGCCGGCGTCACGGCTCCAGTTCCGGCCGACGTCACGGCCCCAGTTCCGGCCGACGTCACGGCTCCAGTTCCGGCCGACGTCACAGATCCCGACCCGGCCGATGGTCCGGCCGCCCAACCGGCAGACCTCTCCGAGCAGCCGACAGCGTCACTGTCCCTCGGCCTGCCTCCGGTGGCACCCTCCGGGCCGCCGCCCGCGCCGGCCCTGCCTTCTGCGCCGTCCACGCCTTCTGCGCCGCACCCCGGCCCCGGCCCGGCGCCGTCCATGCCTTCTGCGCCGACCCTGGCCCCGGTCCCTCGCCGTCCGGTCAGCCCTCGACGTCCGGCCAGCCCTACACCCAGCTGCGCGCACTGCACGTCGTGCGCCCCGATGACGGCCGCTGGGCCGCCGGCGTCGCCGCGGGCCTGGCCCGGCGTTGGAACGTCGACCCGCTGCTGGTGCGCGGCGGCTTCGTCGCGCTGACCCTGCTGGGCGGCCTGGGCGTGCTGGCCTACGGCGCTGGGCTGGCTGCTGCTGCCCCAGGCGGACGGTCGGATCCATGTCGAGGAGGCGGCGCACGGCCGGCTGAGCGCCGGGCTTCTTCGGCGCCGCCTTCACCGCGCTGATCGGCCTGTCGAGCACGCCGGGCTGGTTCGCCGGCTGGGGCTACGACATGGCGGCACCCCGCCGTTCCTCGCGATCGCGCTCGTGGGTGGCGTGATCTGGTGGGCGGTCACCGCTCCCGGCGCCAGCCCGCCTTGTCGGCCCCGGGCAACCGACGCCCGGTGCCCAGCACCCGACGAACCCCGCCTACGGGACCGTCGCCGGGTACCCGGGCGCCACCAGCCCCACCCCGGGTACCCGACGACGCTGAGCTCGGCGTCCAGCGATCCGCCGCCACCGCCTACGAGCCCGCGATCGGTGGGCGCGACAGTGCCGAGGGGCAGACGTCGACCACCACATCGACCACCACGCTATTCCCGGCGCCCGGCCCGGCGACGGTCCGGCGACGTCGGCACCCGGCACCTGCGATCGCGCCGGTGCCCGACCCCACGCCGCCGGCGACCGGCCGGCCGCCACGCCACCCCGCCCGCCCGGCTTCAGCCTGGCCTTCGTCGGGGCCGCCCTCATCGCCGGCACCGGCGGTGCTCGCCTGGGACCGCTGGGCCCACTCGATCACCGCGGCCCCTGCCGTCGGCGGCAGCCGTGGCGCTCGGGGTGCTCGGGCTGGGGATGGTGACGGCGGGGGTGATGGGACGTCGGGGTGGCCCGCTGACCTTCTTCGCCATCCTGCTGGCCGTGGTCGGGCTCGGCAACCTGTCGCCGTCCGGCAACTGGACCACAGCTTGCCCCGCACCTGGGCGCCCACCGCCGCCACCGCCGTCGGCGACGGCTACGGGCTGGGCGCCGGCGACGCCACCGTCGACCTCACCTCGCCGAGGCTGATCGCCACGGCGACCACGGCCAACCCGGTCACCGTGCCGGTACAGCTGGGAGCCGGCAAGCTGCGGGTGCTGGTGCCGACCGGGGTTCCGGTGAAGATCACGGTCGACCTGGGCATGGGGCACGTGAGCAGCCGCATCGACGGCCGCGAGCTGAGCGGCAACGTCACCGAGACGGTGACCTCCGGGACCGGTGACCCCACGCCTGATCGTCGACGTCAACGTCGGGGTCGGCGACGTCGAGCTCGTCAGCCAGGCACCGAGCCTGAGCGTCGTCGGCCCGGCAGCCACCTCGAGCCTGGTAGGCCAGGCATCCTCTTCGAGTCAAGGAGTGACGCCATGAACGGCACCCCGGTCCGGGTCCGGACCGTGGTCGCCGGCCTGGTCGCCCTCGCGATCAGCCTCGCGGTCATCGTGTCCCGGCTGACGAACACCCATGTGGACGGCGGCCTGGTCGCCCTGTTGGTGGTGCTGGCCACCGGGGCCGTGATGGTCGCCACCGGCATCCTCAGCGCCGTCCGGTCCCGCCGCTGACTGACGTCCCGCCCACCATGCGACGAAGGCCAGGGCCTCCATCCGCACCCTGCGGACGGAGGCCCTCCTTCAGTTCGACCTGCTCCAGTTCGACCTGCCTGCGACGCGCAGCGCCAGCAGGGTCGAGGTCAGTTGTGGGGGATCTTGAAGACCTGGCCGGGGTAGATCAGGTCGGGGTTGGCGATGTGGTTCAGCTTGGCGATGTCCTGGTAGCTGACGCCGAACTTGTGGCCGATGCCGCTGAGGGTGTCGCCCGAGACCACGGTGTAGGTGCGAAGCTCGGCGGCGTGGGCGGTGGCAGCGGCGGCCGCAGCAGCCGCGACGGCGCACCTCGGCGACGTGGGCGTCGTGGGCCTCCTGGACGGCCTTCGCCTCGGCAGCAGCACGCTCGGCCTCGGCCTGCGCCTCACGTGCCTGCTCGATGGCGGCGGCGATGGTGGAGCCGGCGTCGACGCCGACATCCGCACCGGCACACTGGCGGCGTTGGCCTGGTCCACGGCCGCCTGAGCCTCGTCTGCCTTCGCCTGCGCGTCGGCCGCAGCCTGCTGCGCCTGGTCGGCGATCTCCTTGGCCTTCTGTGCCTTCTCGGCGTCGGAGGTCGTCAGTACGTCCTTGATCATGTCGAACAGGGTCATGGCCCTCGAGGTCCCTTTCGCACGCCGTCACAGGATGCCGTACGCACCCTGCATCCGTTCGCCGCGGTGACCGCGGCGCCAGCCCTGAACCTAGACGAGGAGGGGCGATCTTGCCCAACGAGTCGATGTGTCGTCACCGTCCGTTCTGCCGTGGTTCCTGCCCGAGATCGACAGCGAGGGCCGCCCCGGACGACGATCGCCCTCGCCTACGTTTGCGCCGTGCCCAGGGAACGCCCGGACAACTCCCGGAAAGCAGTCAGGACGAGTTCGGCGGTCCCCGGTTCGCAGCCGCGGGACTCCCTGCGGCGCAACGCCGGGAACGACGCCAGCACGTGCGCGAGGTCGGCCTCGCCCCACCCCAGCACGGGGCCTGCGCGGCGTCCAGGTCGGCCAACGCCCGGCGCCGCTCCAGCGGCGGCAGCGACTGCTCGGGCACGCTCCACCCCGGCGCCTCGCAGCTCGGCGGCGAGCGCCGACAACCCGTCGTCCCAAGCATGGGCGCGGGCGAAGGCGTCCAGCATCCACGCCGCGACCGTCGGTCCGGGCTGCCACGGCGCGGGCGCCAGGTAGTGCTGCGGCGGGGGCACCGGCGCCTGCTCGAGCTTGAAGAAGTTGAGGTTGGCCCCGGCGTGCTTCTGCCGCACCAGGTAGTCCACCGGCAGTGAGGCGAGGACGGCGAGCAGCAGCGGCAGCTGCGGCGCCGACAGCAACGGTAGCGAGTTGCCGACCCCCACCAACGGCAGGGCACACGGCACCAGGGTGCGCGGGGAGTCGGCGGTGGTGACGTTGCGGTACACCGCCGAGCCAACCGCGGGCGGTCAGCGCGGGGAAGCGCTGGTCCATCAGCTCGGCCGGCACCCAGTACCTCGACCCCGCCGCGTCCGCCCCCGTAGGGTCGAGCAGGCCCGCGTGCTTGGCCTCCCACAACGGCACCAACCCCGGACCCCGGTGCGGCGGCGAACCAGCGGGAGTCGCGGGTCATGTGCAGCGAGCTGACCAGCTGCAACTGCCACGGGTCCGACACCACGACCCCGGCCTCGTCACGCCCCAGCAGCACCGGCCACCGCCGATGGGCCGCGGTCACCAGCTCGGCGTCCCGGGCCGACCCGAACAGCGGCAGCGTCGCGGTGTTCGGGTTCACCAACCGCGCCAACGCTCCGTCCAGCCGCCAGGCCCGCTCGACCGGCGGCGCCGCCGGATCGACCGACCCCCACGATCACCTCCGCCCCCGACCCGCGACCCGGCGGGACGTCGGCCGCCGCCCGCGGAACGCCGTGTCGCAGCACCACCACCGCCACCCCGACCCGGGCACTGACCTGCTCGAACAGGGCGACCTGGTCGAGGAGGTGGACGCGCTCGAGGGACTCGGTGGCGAGCAGCCGCTGCCACAACCGCGCCGCACCCCGGTCGGCGGCGATCCCCGCCGGCACGACCAGGGCCGCCCGACCGGTCGGGGCCAGCAACCGCCAGCAGGTCTCGACGAACGGCAGGTAGGCGTTGACCTCGCCGGCGACCGTCAGCGGATGCCGGCCCAGGTCACGCAGTCGACGGGCGTTCGCCCGCCCGGCGGCTGCGCTCGTCGCCCCAGGCCGCCGTCGGGCGCCCCCCTCACGGGCGAAGACCTTCAGCCGTTCCCACGGCGGGTTGGCGACCACGACGTCGAAGCCGCCGCGCCACCCGGTGACCGGCTCCGGCTCGACCCCGGCGCGGTCGAGCACGTCAGGGAACACCGAGTGCCACACGAAGTCGTCATCATCGCCGGCAGCGTCACCACAGGCATCGGCATCGACCTCGGACGCCGGGGTCGGGCCTACCAGGGCGTCGCCCACCACCACTTGCCGGGCCAGCCGCCCGAGGTCCGGCACGGCCTCAAGACGGCGACCGTGGACGGCGAGCACCGCCCGGCAGAGCCGGGCCGCCACCGGGTCGGCGTCCACCCCGTGCAGGCTCGACAATGCGTGTGCCGCAGCATGTCCCACGGCCACCAGGCGATGCAGCGCGGCCACCAGCAAGGCCCCGGTGCCGCACGCCGGGTCGACCACCTGCGGACACCGGACCGGCTTCTCGACGCCGCTGCCGCCGTCACCAGGGCCGCCACCATCAGTGCCCGGGGACGGGATAGCGTGGGTGGCCAGCACCTGCGCCAACGCCGGCGGGGTGGCGAAGGCGCCCCGCCGGCGCCGCTCCACCACGCCGACGGCCACCAGCTCGACACCGCCGTCGACCCGACGGGGGGCCAGGGTCAGCAGCGAGCCGTACCCGTCGGCAAGGGCCAGCACGAGCTCGTCGTCACCGAGGTCGACCGCCCGGTCGAGGGCCGCCACGATCGCCGCCGCCCGCCAGGCGTCCGCACCGTCGTCCCCCCCCGCCGCCAGCTCCTCGGCGGCAGCCCGGACGGCGGACACCGCCCGCTCTCGCGGGTTCTCGGACGCCGCCCACTGCCGCAGGTCAACGGTCATGGCCGCAGGTCGGGCCAGTCGGCGACCAGCGCCGCCACCATCGGGGTCAGGTCGAGGGTGACCAGGTCCGCGAGCGCGAACCAGGCGGCCTGGTCGCTGGTTCCCCCGACCTCACGCACCATCGGGTCACCGCCGGACACCTGTCCCCGGTAGAGGAACCGCACCGCATGGAAGTCCTCGAGCCGTCCGTTCGGGGCCCGGCCGGTCCAGTGCGAGGTGCGCAGCTCGACCGGGTCGGCGCCGAGCAGGTGCAGCCCGGTCTCCTCGTCGACCTCGCGCGCCAGGGCGTCGCGCGGGTGCTCCCCCACGTCGATACCGCCACCGGGCAGGGTCCAGCGGCCGCGACCGGCCAGCCGGGTCAGCAGCACCCGCTCGTCGGCGACGACCACCGCGTAGACGCCGCAGCGCTGCACCCGCACCGGCTCCGGCGACGGCGGCGCCGCGCTCAGATGGTCGAAGAACCCGAGCGGCACCTCGTCGCCGCGTCGTCCGGCACCCCGTCACCGGGCCGTCGTCCGGCACCTCGTCGTCCGATGCCCGGCAGGCGGGCCGAGGTCGGCGCCCAGCACGTGGACCGGCCCGACGGACAGCTCCACCACCCGCGACCAGACGCCTCGCAGCGACGCCGAAGGCACGACCAGCTGCGGGTCGTCGCCGTGGTCGAGCCAGCGCGCCACGGATCGAGCAGTACCGGCGGCCTCGACGCGGTGCCGCAGCACGACCCGCTGCACCGTCGCGGCGCTCACTCCCACTCGATGGTGCCCGGCGGCTTGCTCGTCACGTCGAGCACCACCCGGTTCACCTCGGGCACCTCGTTGGTGATCCGGGTCGAGATCCGGGCCAGCACGTCGTAGGGCAGCCGGGTCCAGTCCGCCGTCATGGCGTCCTCGCTGCTCACCGGGCGCAGCACGACCGGGTGGCCGTAGGTGCGACCGTCCCCCTGCACCCCCACCGAGCGGACGTCGGCCAGCAGCACCACCGGGCACTGCCAGATCGCCTCGTCGAGCCCGGCCGCGGTCAGCTCGGCGCGGGCGATGGCGTCGGCGGCCCGCAACGTCTCGAGCCGGTCGTGGGTGACCTCACCGACGATGCGGATGCCCAGCCCGGGCCCGGGGAACGGCTGGCGGCCCACGATCGCCTCGGGCAGGCCCAGCTCGCGCCCGACCGCCCGCACCTCGTCCTTGAACAGCGCACGCAGCGGCTCGACCAGGTCGAACGCCAGGTCCTCGGGCAGACCACCGACGTTGTGGTGGCTCTTGATGTTGGCGGTGCCGGTGCCGCCGCCGGACTCCACGACGTCCGGGTAGAGGGTGCCCTGCACCAGGTGACGCACCTCCTGGCCATGGGCACCGGCCTCGGCGACCAGGTCACGGGCGGCCTGCTCGAAGACCCGGATGAACTCCCGACCGATGATCTTGCGCTTGGCCTCGGGGTCACTGACGCCGGCCAGCGCGGCCAGGAACCGCTGCTGGGCGTCGACGACGACCAGCCGCACCCCGGTGGCGGCCACGAAGTCCTTCTCCACCTGCTCGGCCTCGCCCGAGCGCAGCAGCCCGTGGTCGACGAAGACGCAGGTCAGCTGGTCGCCGACGGCCCGCTGCACCAGCGCGGCGGCCACCGCCGAGTCGACCCCGCCCGACAGCCCGCAGATCACCCGGTCGCCGCCGACCTGGGCCGCGATCCGCTCCACCTGCTCGGCGATCACGTTGCCCGTCGTCCAGTCGGGGGTCAGCCCGGCGCCCCGGGTGAGGAAGCCGGCCAGCACCTGCTGCCCGAAGGCGCTGTGCTTGACCTCGGGGTGCCACTGCACCCCGTACAGCCGCCGGACGTCGTCCTCGAAGGCGGCGACGGTCGCGCCCGCCGGTAGCTGCCGGTGACCCGGAACCCCTGGGGGCCCGGCTGCACCGAGTCGCCGTGGCTCATCCAGACGGACTGGCCCTCGGGCTGGCCCGCCAGCAGCGTCGAGGCCGCCGGGGTGAGCGGTCACCTCGGTGCCGCCGTACTCCCGACCGCCGGTCCTTGCCACGGTGCCACCGAGGGCCAGGGCCATGGCCTGGAACCCGTAGCAGATGCCCAGCACCGGAACCCCACTGGTGAACAGCGCAGGGTCGACCTGCGGCGCCCCGTCGGCGTAGACACTGGCCGGCCCGCCGGACAGGACGACCGCCGCCGGGTCGCGCTCGAGCAGCTGGGCGACCGACCAGGTGTGCGGCACGATCTCGGAGTAACAGCCCGCCTCCCGCACCCGACGGGCGATCAGCTGCGCGTACTGCGCCCCGAAGTCGACGACCAGTACCGGGCGATGGCCGGCAGTCGTGCCGCCCACGGTCGCGGGCACGGCGGGGGGCAGGTCTGCGGCGGGGCCTGAGGTCACGCGGCTGAGCCTACCGAGGCTCCCGGGCCCGAGGCTCCGCCGTCCGGGGCCCCCGCGTCCGAGGCGCCGGCGACCACGACATGGGCCCGCACCCATCGCTCGGCGACGAACGACATGAACGGCACGGTGCCGGCCAGCACCACCAGGGCGGTCTTGACGACCGGCAGCCGGGTGCGCAGCCACAGGTCGACGGCCACCACGACGTAGGCCAGGTAGAGGTAGCCGTGCACCATCGGCACCCAGTGCTCCCCGCCGGGCAGCCAGGCGCCCAGGCCCTTGGCCTCGGTGAAGCCGATCCCCTGCGACGCGGACTGCTGCCACTTGATCAGCACGTGCGCCGTCAGCAGCAGCAGGAAGACCCCGGTGGCGTACGCCAGTACCCGGTAGCGGAGCAGGGGGCCGGCCTGCGGCAGCACGGCGGGAGTGGTGGTGGTCGGGTTCACCGAGGTCACGAGAGTCTCCAGGAGCGGGTAGCCGGCGGACGGCGGCGCCGGGCAGCAGACCACGATGGTCGTCACGCACCAACCGGAACCACAGGAACAGGCCGAACAGGGCGAACAGCCACCATTGAAGCGCGTACGACAGGTTCTGCCACGCCAGTCCACCGCCGGTGAGCACGTCGACCGCGACCAGGCCGGACGTCGGGGAGTCCGCGACGACATAGCCGGTGACCAGCGGATAGTCGAACCGGTTGGCCAGCACCACCGGGTCGACCCGGTCGCTGCGGTCGGTGGGCAGCGTCGCGGCCGCTCCGGGCGGGCGCTCTGCTTCCGGCCTCGTCGGGCACCAGCACCCCGGTCAGGGTGACGTCGCCGTCCGGCAGGTCGATGGCGGCCAGCGCCGGATCCTCGGCGCGGGCCGCCCAGCCCCGGACCACGGCGACGCCGGAGCCGTCGGGCTGCCGCAGCGCGGTCAGCACCCAGAACCCCGCATCGCCGGATGAGCCGGTCGGTGACCAGCAGCTGGCCGGCGTGGTCCCACCGCCCGGTGACGCTGACCCGCCGCCCCCCGGCCTCGGCCGGGAACGTGGTGCGCGGGGCCAGTAGTCGCTCAGCGGCACGACTGGCTGGGCGGCCCTGGCCTGGACCGCGGCCCGGCCCTGCTCGCCCGCCCGCCGCAGCTGCCAGTCCCCCAGGGCCGCCATGGCCGAGGCGAGGGCGAGCACCACGACGAACAGCACCAGCCATCGGGGCCGCAGAGCCGTCCGCCACACCCGACCACCGTAGCCGCCCCACCTGACCGCTCAGCCGGTGGGACCGACCGGCAGCTCACCCAGCGGACGCCCGAACTCCAGGGGCGGGCTGCCGAACGCCCGGCGGACCTGGACGACGACACTGCGCCCCAGCGCCACGTTGGCCGCGCCCCCGATGGCGGCACCGATCCCGAACGGTGCCAGGCGTCCCAGCGCGGCAGCCCCCTGGCGGGCCCCGAACCGGCGCAGCAGCCACCGGTTCATCACCTTGTTGGCCTGCTCGACCGCCACCCGCGGCACCCCGCGCGGCAGCAGCTGACCCCAGGCCGCGTCGGATCGGGCGGTCTTCTCCATCAGCACCGCCCCGGACTCACCCAGCAGGACGGCGAACACCAGCGCCCGCCGCTGCTCGACGTCCTCGAGCCGGACGCCGTGCACCTCGGCCACGGCGAGGGTGTAGACGGCCGTGGCCTCGACGAAGCCCGCCACCTCGGCGCCGGTCACCGCGATCGAGGCGACGGTGCCCACCCCGGGGACGGCGGCGGTGCCACCGGCGGCGGCCCCGATGCCGGTGACGACGCCCAGGTAACGTCGGGACAGGGCAGTCGATCAGCTGCGCCGGGGAGTCGTCCCGGTGCTGGCTGCGCAGCTTGGCGACCGCGGCCCGGGCCACCGGCACGTTCACGTCGGCCGCGCGGTGCACCAGCGACGTCAGCGCGCGCTGCGGCACGAACGAGATCGGGTTCCTCATGCGATCCGCCTCGGATCATCGGTTCGTCCCGCGCCAGCTCGCCGTGTCGACCCCGGTCAGCTCGACGGAGCGTTGCCACAACCAGGCGGCGTCGACGTCGTCCATCGCCGCCCGGGTGGCGCCCACCGCCACCGGCGCCCCCGGGTCTCGAACGCCGGGAGGGCCGTAGTACTGGCCGCTGCGCGATCCGGGGTCGGCAGCCGCCCGCAACGAGGGCAGGGCCCCCTGGGCCGCCGACTGGGCCATGATCCGGTTGCCGAGCTCGCTGCCGCGGGCCCGCAGCCCGAACAGCACCTGGGCGGCGCGACCGGCGCCGACCGAGGCCGCGGCCGGGGTCTGCAGGTTGGTGGCGGCGTACCCGGGGTGGGCCGCCAGGCTGGCGAGCGGGACGGCGGCCGCCGCGGCCCGATGGGCCAGCTCACGCATGAACAACAGGTTCGCCAGCTTGCTCTGGCCGTAGGCCTGCCACGGCCGGTAGGCCCGCTCGAGCATGAGGTCGTCGCGGTGCAGCCGTCCACTGCGGTGCGCCATGCTCGCGACGGTCACCACTCGGGCCCGCCCGCCCAGCGGGCTCACCCCGGCCCTGCCGGCGGCCAGCAGACCGGGCAGCAGCAGCCCCGTCAGCGCGAAGTGGCCCAGGTGGTTGGTGCCCAGCTGACCCTCGAACCCGTCGGCCGTGGTGAACCGGGGCGTGGCCATGATGCCGGCGTTGTTGACCAGCACGTCGACCCGGGGGTGCTCGGCGAGCAGCCGTTCGGCGAAGGCGCGCACCTCGGCCAGGTCGGCCAGGTCGAGGCTGCCCAGCTCGACCCGCGCGCCCGGCACCTGGGCCTGCACCTGCTCCACCGCCGCCTGCCCACGGCTGCGGTCACGGCAGGCCATCACCACGACGGCACCCTTGTGCGCCAGCTCGAGGCTGGTCTGCAGACCCAGGCCCGAGTTCGCGCCGGTCACCACGACCGTCAACGCGCTGAGGTCGGGCAGTTGCGCAGTGGACCAGTCCGTCATGCGCCCATCATGTCGTGGCCGCCGCCCAGGGTCACGACCGTCGTCACGGCCAGGGCAGGTGCAGGGCGCGGGCGACCTGCAGGGCACGCGTCATCACCGTGGCGAACGTGGCGCCCCCCCGCGCGAACAGCGGGCCGTAGCCGAGGCGGCCGTGCACCACCACCGACTGCGAGTCGGTGAACCGCAGCAGGCCCTCGGCCCCATGCCGTCGTCCCAGCCCGGAGCTGCCCCGGCCCCCCATCGGGGCCGCCACCGACCCCCACACCGCGGTGTATGCCTCGTTGACGGTCACGGTGCCGGTGCGCATCCGGCGGGCCAGCCGGGCGCCGCGGGCGCGGTCCCGGGTCCAGATGCCGGCGTTCAGCCCGAACTCGCTCTCGTTGGCCATCGCCACCGCCTGCTCGTCGTCCTCCACCCGGTAGACCGCGACCACCGGGCCGAAGGTCTCACCGGCGTAGCACGCCGCCTCACGGGGCACCCCGTCGAGCACGGTCGGCTCGTAGAAGGTGGGGCCCAGGTCGGGCCGGGCCCGGCCCCCGGTGAGCACCCGGGCGCCCTGGGCCACGGCGTCCGCGACGTGCGCGGCCACCCGGTCGAGGTGCTCGGGGCTGATCAGGCACCCCAGGTCGGTGTCGTAGTCGAGCCCGGCACCCAGCCGCAGCCGGCCGACCCGCGCCACCAGCCGCTCCACGAAGGCGTCCGCCACGCAGCGGTGCACCAGCAGTCGTTCCATCGAGACGCACAGCTGGCCGGCACTGGTGAAGCAGTCGCGGACGGCGGCGTCGGCGGCCCGGTCGAGGTCGGCGTCCGCCGCGACGTAGAGGGCGTTCTTGCCCCCCAGCTCCAGCGACGAGCCGACCAGCCGGGCGGCGGCCCGGGCCGCCACGAGCCGCCCGGTGGGGGTCGACCCGGTGAAGCAGACGAAGTCGACCTCGTCGATCACGGCAGCGCCGATGGCGCCGTCACCGGTGACCACCTGCAACAGACCGGCCGGCAGACCGGCCTCGACCAGCAGCGCGAGCCCCAGCAGTGCGGTCAGCGAGGTCTTGGGATCGGGCTTGAGCACCACGGCGTTACCGGCCAGCAGCGCCGGCAGCGCGTCGCTGACCGCCAAGGTGAACGGGTAGTTCCAGGGCACGACCACGCCGACCACCCCGAGTGGGTGGTGCACCTCGCGGGTCGTGCTGACCACCGGAGCCAGTCCGCGCAACGGACGGTCGGCCAGCAGGTCGACCCCGTGGCTCGGCATACCAGCGGGCGTTGATGGCGACGTCGGCGACCTCGTCGAAGGCGTGCAGCCGCGACTTGCCGGTCTCGAGCTGCAGCAGGTCGAGGATCTCGTCCTGGCGGCTCAGCACCAGGTCGTGCACCCGCAGCAGCACCTGGGCCCGCTCGGTGCACCGGCCGGGCGGCCCAGGCAGGCTGGACGGCGCGAGCCCGGCCGACGGCGGCGACGACGTCGTCCGGGCCGCTACAGCGGCAGCTCGGCCAGAGGCTCACCGGTCGCCGGACGGATGACCGTCACCGTCGAGGCGCCGGACGAGCACGCCACCCGAGCGGTCAGCGCCGTCACGCCGGCGAGTGCGGAACCCAGGACGGCGCGACCACAGTCATGGGTTCGTCATACGTCACCCGGGCCCAGGTGACAAGGCAAGACTGTGAAGTGACACCACTCAGAAGTCGCGGACTCAGAAGTAGCGGACTCAGAAGTAGCGGGCTCAGAAGTAGCGGCCGAACCGCGACCCCGACTTGTTCTGCCGGCCCGAGATGTCGAGGCGGCCGTGCAGGCCCACCCCGGCGGCGGCCGCGACCGCGGTCGCGCTCTGCAGCCACGGCAGAAGTCGAGCAGGTCGTCCTGGGTCAGCGCAGCGCCGTTGTGCACCTCGAGGGCCTCGGCCGGCATGTCGACCCGCTCGGGTTCGACGCCCCCCAGCTTCAGCAGCCGGATCACCTCGGCGCCCGCAGGTTTGCGGATCATGTCCTGGCAGGTGGGGCACGTGAAACTGTAGAACGAGCGCTCCTTGACCGGATGCACCACCAGGCGCATCACCTCGCGCGTCAGCTCGACGTCGCCACAGCACGGGCACGTGGCCTTGATGATGGTCATCGCCGCAAGCTCCCAGGGGTTACATCCGATTAGATGTCACCCCTTCGACCGTCCTGCGACTTTCCTTGAGCGGGCGGTCCGGGCCGTCACCATTTCAGCCCCGTTCGCCCCACCTCGAACGGCTGATCAGGCCAACGGCACGATCTCGGGGGCCCCCACCCGCACCGCGTCGGCGGTCTCGTCGTCCAGCTGCTCCTGCGAGGCGCGCTCGGCCTCGACCCGCGCCAGGTAGTGCGCCACCTCGCGGTCGACCTGCTCGGCGCTCCAGCCCAGCACCTGGGCCATCAGGTGCGGCCACCTGCGGGGCCGTCGAGACCCCGCGGTCCCAGGTCTCGATCGAGATCCGGGTGCGGCGGGCCAGCACGTCGTCCAGGTGGCGGGCCCCCTCGTGCGAGCAGGCGTAGACCACCTCGGCCTGCAGGTAGTCGTCGGCCCCCGGCAGCGGCGCCTTCAGCGACGGGTCGGCGGCGCACAGGGCCAGCACCTCCTCGGTCATCGAGCCGTAGCGCTGCAGCAGGTGCTCGATCCGGGCCACGTGCAGGCCGGTGCGGCGAGCGGTGCGGGCGCGGCCGTTCCAGGCCGCCCGGTAGCCGTCGGCGCCCATCAGCGGCACCTCGTCGGTGCACGACGGCGCCACCCTGAAGTCCAGCGCCCGCACGGCCGCGTCGACCGCGTCGGCCGCCATCACCCGGTAGGTCGTGTACTTGCCGCCCGCGACCGCCACCAGCCCGGGGGCCGGGTGGGCCACGGCGTGCTCGCGCGACAGCTTGGACGTCGCGTCGCTCTCGCCCGCCAGCAGCGGCCGCAGCCCGGCGTAGACGCCCTCGATGTCGTCGTGGGTCAGCGGGGTGCGCAGCACGGTGTTGACGTGGTCGAGGATGTAGTCGATGTCGCGGGCCGAGGCCGCCGGGTGGGCCAGGTCCAGGTTCCAGTCGGTGTCGGTGGTGCCGATGATCCAGTGCCGGCCCCACGGGATGACGAACAGCACCGACTTCTCGGTGCGCAGGATCATGCCGGTCTCGACTGGATCCGGTCCTTGCGGCACCACCAGGTGCACGCCCTTGGACGCCCGCACCCGGAACTGGCCGCGCTCGCCCACCATGGCCTGGATCTCGTCGGTCCAGACCCCGGTGGCGTTGACCACCTGCTGGGCCGAGATCACGAACTCCTCGCCGTGCTCGAAGTCGCGCACCCGGACGCCGACCACCCGCTCGCCCTCGCGCACGAAGGCCACCACCCGGCAGCGGCTGGCCACCTGCGCGCCGTAGGCGGCGGCGGTGCGCACGATGTTCATGGTGTGCCGGGCGTCGTCGAGCTGGGCGTCGTAGTACTGGATGGCGCCGACCAGGGCGTCCTTGCGCAGCGCCGGGGCCGCCCGCAGCGCCTGGCGTCCGCGACATGTGCTTGTGGAACGGCAGCCCGGCGCCGCGACCGCCGGCGGGCCATCGACGTCGTAGAGCATGATGCCCGCGGCCGACGTAGGGCCGCTCCCAGCCACGGTGGGTCAGCGGGAACAGGAACGGCACCGGCTGACCAGGTGCGGCGCCAGCCGGGTCAGGATCAGGCCGCGCTCGCGCAGCGCCTCGCGCACCAGCCCGAACTCGAGCATCTCGAGGTAGCGCAGCCCGCCGTGGATCAGCTTGCTCGAGCGCTCGACGAGGTGCCGCTGGCGAAGTCGCGGGCCTCGACGAGGGCGACCGACAGGCCGCGGGTGGCGGCGTCCAGCGCGGCCCCGGCACCGACCACCCCGCCGCCGACGACCAGCACGTCGACGGGCTGGGTGCGCATCGTCTCCAGAGCCGCCGCACGCTGGTCGGGACCGAGGTGACCGGGCGTCGTCCCCCGGGTCGCGAGCCCGGCACCGCTCGCACGGCGACCCGCTTCGCCGACCGGCTGGGTCGGACGGCGGTCGCCCCCTCCGGAGTGGTCCCGTTGGCCGCCCGTCTCGCCAGCAGTTGGCAGCGGCGTTTCGCCTTGCGGGCAGTGGACCTGCCGCGCGGTGACTGAGGAGCAGCGCCCATGGCGGCCAGCCTACTGTCCGACCCGGGGGCGGTTGGCCCCATGGACGGCCGAGGGACGGCCGATCTACCATGTCGGCCCGGAGCCCGGACGGGACGTCGCCCCCTCACCCGGGCGACATGTGCGGTGGTGCTGCAGGACGAACGTGACTGGCTGGAGATGCTGGTGGGCCATGGCTCTTGAGATCAGCTGTGACGACTTCGGCTACCACGTGGCGCTGAGCCCACCGCAAGGCCCGGCGTGGCACTCCGACGGGGCACTCACAGCCACCGAGGTGATGGAGCGGCTCCACGGCCTGGGGTGCCACCAGAGCGACGTGATGGCCGCCCTCAACAACGCCAACCCCGGTTGGCGTGTCGAGCACGACGTCGAGATCAGACGGCGGCGGGAGCTCCAGCTGGAGGCCCTTCTGCAGGAGGCGGCCGACGACGAGCCCGGGCGTCACGACACGGCGGGCTCGTAGCGCCCACCTCCACGGACACCGTCGAGGATCAGGGGCAGTAGGCCGCCTGCGAGACCTCCCAGCCACCGTTGACCGGGATCACCGTCACCAACCCTGCAGGTCGCCGTCGTGGCCGTACCAGCCGAAGGTGCGGGCGTCGGCCGGCAGGCCCGCCGGGCGCGGCGTAGGTGCGCGACTCGACCAGCCGCTCGTGCACCGGCATGGCGTCCCGCCAGGCCACGGCCGCGTCCAACGGGGTCGAGCCCGCCGCCGGTGATCCCGCCGCCGACGCCGCGTTGCCGGTCACTGGCGCCACCGTCCCGGTCGGGATCGGCGGCGGGGGGGCCACCGACACCGTCGGCGAGGCGACGCTCACCGACGCGACGGCGGTCGCGGTGCGCGGCAGCCCGAGGCCGAGGGCACGGCAGTCACCGGCGTCGGGACCACGACCGCCGAGGGCGACGGAGCGACGTAGACGTGGCAGACCAGCTCGGGTGCCGGCAGCGTCGGGAGCATCGCCCCGCAGCGTCGATGCGGTGTGCCCGAACCCGGCGAAGATGCCACTGACCCAGGCCAGCGCCAGCAGCACCCCGGCCCCCAGCAGGACGATCCTGACCACCAGGGTCGCCGTCCGTATCCCACCGCCGCGCGGTGGTTCGTCTCCAGGCAGGCTGTCCAGCACGGGCGTACCTTACGCGCTCGCGGCTAGCGGGCGTTGCTCGGGCTGGTACGTCGAGACACGACGACCTCGACCCGCTGGAACTCCTTGACGTCGGAGTAGCCGGTGGTGGCCATGGCCCGGCGCAGCGCGCCGATCAGGTTGGTGGTGCCGTCGGCCTGCTGGCGCGGGACCGAGCAGGATCTGCTCGAGCGAGCCCACCGACCCCACCGCGCACCCGCTCGCCGCGCGGCACCTGCGGGTGGTAGGCCTCGGGCCCCCAGTGGTGCCCGCCGCCGGGCGCGTCGTCGGCCCGGGCCAGCGCGGTGCCGAGCATGACGGCGTCGGCGCCGCAGGCCACCGCCTTGATCATCTCTCCGGACCGGCCCATACCGCCGTCCGCGATGACGTGCACGTAGCGGCCGCCGGACTCGTCCATGTAGTCGCGCCGGGCCGCGGCGACGTCGGCGATCGCGGTGGCCATCGGGGCGTGGATGCCCAGGGTCGTGCGGGTGGTGTGGGTCGAGCCGCCCCCGAAACCGACCAGGACGCCGGCGGCGCCGGTGCGCATCAGGTGCAGCGCCGCCGTGTAGGTGGCGCAGCCGCCGACCACCACCGGCACGTCGAGCTCGTAGATGAACCGCTTGAGGTTGAGCGGCTCGACCCGGCCCGAGACGTGCTCGGCGCTGACCGTGGTGCCGCGGATCACGAACAGGTCGACGCCGGCGTCGACCACGGTCTTCCAGAACTGCTGGGTGCGCTGCGGGGTGAGCGCCCCGGCCACGGTGAACCCGCCGGCGCGCATCTGCCGCACCCGCTCGGTGATCAGGTCGGGCTTGATCTCCTCGGCGTAGATCTGCTGCAGCCGGGCGGTGGCCTTGGACGACGGCAGCGTCGCGATCTCCTCCAGCAGCGGCTCGGGGTCCTCGTACCGGGTCCACAGCCCCTCGAGGTCGAGCACCCCGAGGCCGCCGAGTCGACCGATGGCGACGGCCTGGGCGGGCGACATCACCGAGTCCATCGGGGCCGCCACCACCGGCAGCTCGAAGCGGTAGGCGTCGATCTGCCAGGCCACCGACACCTCTTCGGGGTCCCGGGTGCGACGCGACGGCACCACCGCCACGTCGTCGAACGTGTAGGCCCGACGGCCGCGCTTGCCTCGCCCGATCTCGATCTCGTTCACCGCCCAAGGCTACCGACGCCCGTCCCCACCAGCCCCACCCCCCGCCGTCCCTGACGACCCGGGGTCGATGTCCTGCAACCGTGAGGATGTCCTGCAACCGTGAGGATGTCCTGCAACCGCTGAGGATGTCCTGCAAACCGTGAGCCCTGGCTCCGTCTTGCAGGACATTGCCGCCCGACGTGGCCTGCCTGTGGACGAAGGTGGGCACCCCTGCGGGGGTTGCCAGCACGATGCGGGGTGAGCATCACCGGAGCGGCGAGCCGGCAGTCGCGCACCCGGACGGTGACGCCGATCGCCGACCCGCAGGGCGGCGTCGTCGCACCGCCTGCCAGCTGCGCCGGATCGGTGTCGACCGGTTCGCCGTGCAGGCCGAGGTGCGCCGCAGGTCGCTGGCACATCGCCGGCCGCCACACCGTCATCGTCGAGGGCACCCGCCTCGCCGAGGTCGGCCGCTGGTGGTGGGCGGTGTGGGAGTCGGGTTCGGGTGCTGTCCTGGACGGCGTCTCCGCCCTGCTCGCCCACGGCATGACCGGCTTCACACAGTCGGTCCTCCACGTCTCGGTGCCCACCCGCAGCCACATCCGCCCCCTCGAGTCGGTGCCGGCTGCACCAGCACCGCACGCTCGGGCCCCTCGCACCGCAGCGGGGTGCCGCGAATCGTGCCGGCGATGGCCGCGATCCGTGCCGCGCAATGGGCCGTGTCGCGACCGTCAGGCCGCTCTGCTCGCTGTGTCTTCCGGTCCAGCAACGGCTGGTCACGGGAGGGCAGCTGCTGCAGCAGTGGTCAGCGGTGCGCTCGCTCCCGCAGACGGTCACTGATCGGCCAGGTGGTGCACGACATCGCCGACGGGGCCCAGTCCCTGGGCGAGCTCGACTTCGGCCGCCTCTGCCGCCGCCACGGACTACCGGTGCCGCGACGGCAGAGCCTGCGCCGACTACCCAACGGCAATGCCTACCTGGACGTCGAGTTCGACGGCGGACTGGTGGTCGAGATCGACGGCAGACAGCACCTGTCGGGACTCGACCCGGTCGACGACGCCCTCCGGGCCAACGAGGTGACGCTGGAGGCATCGCGTGTGCTGCGACTGCCGTTGCTGGGCCTACGGGTACGCCCCGAGGCCTTCATGGCGCAGATAGCGAGGGCTCTCGGCGTCGATGTCCTGCAAGGAGTGAGCCCTGGCTCACGTTCTGCATGATACAGGCCGGCGGTCAGCGCGGGTCAGCGGGTGCCGGTGTAGTTGGGGGCCTCGACGGTGATCTGGACGTCGTGGGGGTGGCTCTCCTTCAGGCCGGCCGGCCGTGATCTGGACGAACGAGCCACGCGCCTGCAGCTCGGGCACCGTGCGGGCGCCGACGTAGAACATCGACTGGTGCAGGCCGCCGACCAGCTGGTGGATCACCCCGGACAGCGGCCCCCGGTAGGGCACCTGGCCCTCGATGCCCTCGGGCACGATCTTGTCGTCGGTGGCGACGTCGGCCTGGAAGTAGCGGTCCTTCGAGAACGACTTCTTGCCGCGCGAGCTCATCGCCCCCAGCGAGCCCATGCCCCGGTAGCTCTTGTACTGCTTGCCGTTGACCAGCAGCAGGTCGCCGGGGCTCTCCTCGCAGCCGGCCAGCAGCGAGCCGATCATCACCGACTCGGCCCCGGCCACCAGGGCCTTGGCGATGTCGCCGGAGTACTGCAGCCCGCCGTCGGCGACCACCGGCACCCCCGCCGGGCGGCAGGCCAGCGCCGCCTGGTAGATCGCGGTGACCTGCGGGCACACCGACCCCGGCGACCACCCTGGTGGTGCAGATCGACCCCGGGCCGACCCCGACCTTGACGGCGTCGGCCCCGGCATCGACCAGGGCCTGCGCCCCGGCCCGGGTGGCGACGTTGCCGGCCAGCACCTGGACGTGCCGGGTCGCCGGGTCGGACTTGAGCCGGGCGATCATGTCGAGCATCAGCCGGGCGTGACCGTTGGCGACGTCCGGCACCAGCACGTCGACGCCGGCCTCGACCAGCGTGGTCGCCCGCTCCCAGGCGTCGCCGAAGTAGCCGACCGCCGCAGCGACCAGCAGCCGGCCGTCGGCGTCCTTGCTGGCGTGCGGGAACTGCTCGGACTTGACGAAGTCCTTGACCGTGATCAGCCCCACCAGCCGGCCGGCGGCATCGACGATCGGCAGCCGCTCCCGCTTGTGCTGGCGCAGCAGCATGATCGCGTCGTCCCGGTGGATGCCCTCCGGAGCGGTCACCAGCGGCATCGGCGTCATGACGTCGCGCACCAGGGTGGTCGCCCACTCGGCGATCGGGGTGAACCGCAGGTCGCGGTTGGTGATGATGCCGATCAGGATGCCGTCGGTGAGGATCACGGGCAGCCCCGAGACCCGGTACCGGCCGCAGGTCTCGTCGAGCTGCTCCAACGTGGCGTCCGGACCGATGGTGACCGGGTTGGAGATCATGCCGGTCTGGGTCCGCTTGACCAGGTCGACCTGGTAGGCCTGATCGGCGATCGACAGGTTGCGGTGCAGCACCCCGAGCCCGCCCTGGCGGGCCATGGCGATCGCCATCCGGGCCTCGGTGACGGTGTCCATCGCGGCCGAGACGATCGGCAGCCGCAGTGACACCCCGCGCGTCAGTCGCGAGGTGGTGTCGACCTCGCTGGGCACCACGTCGGTCTCGTTCGGCAGCAGCAGGACGTCGTCGTAGGTCAGCCCCAGGCCGGTGAACAGCGATGCCGCCTCGCGCATGGGCTCGGCGGCATCGGTGGCAGCGGCGGACGGGACGCCGTTCGCGGCATCAGGGGTCACGGGAGGCGGGGTCATCAGGGGGGCGGGCGCGGCGGCGTGGTCCTCGACGATGCTCACCTCGTCAAGGATACCGACCCAGCGCGCCCCTCCCCACCGGCCGTCCGGTCGGTCCTACCGGACCCGTCCTGACCAGCGGTCCTCGACCGGACCCGTCCTGACCAGCGGTCCTACCGGACCATGCCCCAGCGGAAGCCGACGGCCACGGCCTGGGCCCGGTCTGCGGCGCTCAGCTTGCGGAACAACCGTCGGGCGTGGGTCTTGACGGTGTCCTCGGACAGGAACAGCTCCTTGCCGATCTCGGCGTTGCTGCGGCCGCGACTCATGCCGGTCAGCACCTGCAGCTCGCGCTCGGTCAGCACCGGCATCACGGCCCCGCCGTCGGTGTTGCGGGGTGAGGGGATGGTGCGACGCATGGACGACTCGGCGAGCAGGAACACGACCGAGGCCGCCAGCTCCTCACGGGTCGACTCCTTGACCAGGTAGCCGCGGGCGCCGCCGGCGACCGCCCGAGCCACGCCGTCGGCGTCCTCGGCAACAGTGATCATGAGAACTTGCGCCTCGGGATGACGGGCGATCAGCCGCCGGGTTGCCTCGACCCCGCCGATCCCGGGCATCCGCACGTCCATGAGGACGAGCGAGGGCCGTTCGGAGGGCCAGCGCAGCAGCGCCTCCTCGCCCGAGCCGACGTCGACGACCCGGGTGACCCCGGGGACGGCGACCAAGGCCCGGTGAAGGGTCTCGCGAACCAGCGCTGAGTCATCGCACAGCAACACCGTCGCCACTCCCACACCTCTCTCCACGCTCGTCAGCCGGGCACTGAGCCCGGCGCAACCGCCCACGCGGTCGCCTGACAGAAGGAGATGTCGTCAGGCAGGGGGTGCAACCTGAGGACTAGGACGCAGATCACCTCGATGGACGACGTCACCGCTCCTGCCAGTTCGATCACGGTCGGTGATCATCGGACGGCGGCGGAAGAAAGCCTTCTCGGGATCGGGAACCAGCCGGGGCGGACGTTAGTTGCTACGTCGACGTCGGAGCGCCAGGCACCGGCTCGAGACAGCGAGGGTCGACACGACGATGGCCGAGATCTCACGACTCCCCGGACCGGTGGCGGACCTGTGGGAATGGCAGTACCAGGGCGCCTGCCGCGGCGCGGAGTCTGCGACGTTCTTCCACCCCGAGGGGGAACGCGGCTCTGCCCGGCGACGGCGGGCCGCGGCGGCCCGGGCGATCTGCGGCACCTGCCCGGTGATCGAGCAGTGCCGCCGGCATGCACTGTCGGTCCGGGAGCCCTACGGGGTCTGGGGCGGCCTGACCGAGGAGGAGCGCGAGCAGATCCTGTCCCGGCGCAGCCGGGAGCGGGTGCTGGTCTCCGACGCCGGCTGAGCACGAGGAACGACGAAGGGGGTGCCCGGCCGATGGCCGGGCGCCCCCTTCGTCGTTCGTCAGTGACTCTCGTCAGTGACCGTGGCCGTGGCCGTGGCCACCGGCCTGCTCCGCCGGAGCGTGCTCCTTCTTCTCGACCACCAGGGTGTCGGTGGTCAGCACCATCGAGGCGATCGAGGCGGCGTTGCGCAGCGCCGACCGGGTCACCTTGACCGGGTCGATGACCCCGCGCGAGATCAGGTCGACGTACTCACCGGTCGAGGCGTCCAGGCCCTGACCGACGGGCAGCGCCCGCACCTTCTCGACCACGACGTAGCCCTCGAGCCCGGCGTTCTCGGCGATCCAGCGCAGCGGCTCGACGACGCTGCGACGCACGATCTGGACACCGGTGGCCTCGTCACCCTCGAGCGTCGAGGGCGTCGAGAGCCGAGGCCGCGTGCACGAGGGCGCTGCCGCCGCCGGCGACGATGCCCTCCTCGATGGCCGCGCGGGTCGCCGAGACGGCGTCCTCGATGCGGTGCTTCTTCTCCTTGAGCTCGACCTCGGTGTGAGCGCCGACCTTGATGACGCAGACGCCGCCGGCCAGCTTGGCCAGCCGCTCCTGCAGCTTCTCGCGGTCCCAGTCCGAGTCGGTGTTCTCGATCTCGGCGCGGATCTGGTTGACCCGGGCCTCGACGTCGGCCGACGGACCGGCACCGTCGATGACCGTGGTGTTGTCCTTGGTCACCACGACGCGACGGGCGGAGCCCAGCACCTCGAGGCCGACCTGGTCGAGCTTGAGGCCCACCTCGGCCGAGACGACCTGGGCACCGGTGAGGGTCGCCAGGTCCTGCAGCATCGCCTTGCGGCGGTCGCCGAAGCCGGGCGCCTTGACGCCGACCGCGGTGAACGTGCCACGGATCTTGTTGACCACCAGGGTCGACAGCGCCTCGCCGTCGATGTCCTCGGCGACGACGAACAGCGGCTTGCCGGTCTGCAGGACCTTCTCGAGCAGCGGCAGCAGCTCGTTGAGCGAGGAGATCTTGCTCTGGTTGATCAGCACGTAGGCGTCCTCGAGCACGGCTTCCATGCGCTCGGGGTCGGTCACCATGTAGGGCGAGATGTAGCCCTTGTCGAACTGCATGCCCTCGGTGAAGTCGAGCTCCATCGCGGTGGTCGAGGCTTCCTCGACGGTGATGACGCCGTCCTTGCCGACCTTGTCGAACGCCTCGGCGATCAGGTCGCCGATGGTGCGGTCCTGGGCCGAGATGGTCGCCACGTGCGCGATCTCGTCCTTGCCCTCGACGTCGCGGGCCACCTCGAGCAGGCGGTCGTTGATCGCCTGGACGGCGATGTCCATGCCGCGCTTGAGCGCAGCCGGACCGGCGCCGGCAGTGACGTTGCGCAGGCCCTCGTGGACCATGGCCTGGGCGAGCACCGTGGCGGTGGTGGTGCCGTCACCGGCGACGTCGTTCGTCTTGGTGGCGACCTCCTTGGCGAGCTGGGCGCCGAGGTTCTCGTAGGAGTCCTCGAGCTCGATCTCCTTGGCGATGGTCACGCCGTCGTTGGTGATGGTCGGCGCGCCCCACTTCTTGTCGATGACCACGTTGCGGCCACGCGGGCCCAGGGTCACCTTCACGGCGTTGGCGAGCGCGTCGACGCCGCGCTCGAGAGAGCGGCGGGCGGAGTCGTTGAACTCCAGGGTCTTGGCCATGCGGCACTTGTCCTTCCACGGACGACCGCCCCGATCGATCGGCGGGTAGCCGGCCGATCGGGGCGGTCGTGGTTAGCGTGTGGTCACTTCTCGATGACGGCCAGAACGTCGCGCGCCGACAGGATCAGGTACTCCTGGCCGGAGTACTTGACCTCGGTGCCGCCGTACTTGCTGTACAGGACGGTGTCGCCGACCTTGACGTCGAGCGGGATCCGCTTGGCGCCGGCGTCGTCGAACCGACCCGGACCCACCGAAAGGACTTCACCCTCCTGGGGCTTCTCCTTCGCGGTGTCCGGGATCACGAGGCCGGAAGCGGTGGTCTGCTCGGCGTCGAGGGGCTTGACGACGATGCGGTCCTCAAGCGGCTTGATGGAGACGGACACGTGCTGCCTCCCCTGTGGGAATGTCGTGAGTCGAATGGGGTTCGGAGGCCGACGTCGTCGCGGGTGCCGACGGCCTCCAGTTGGCACACTCACGTCGAGAGTGCCAGCTCTGAATCTAGGCGAGGCGTTAGCACTCGGTCAACTCGAGTGCCAATCGCGTGGCCCGGCAAGCGGTCGCCGGTGGCCCGATCGGGGCGCCCCGGCCGGTGTCGGCCGACCCCGGTCGCCCTTAGGATCGGGGGGTGGATCTGGACGGCGTCGCCTCACTGCTCACCGAGCAGGGGTGGGCACTGCTGGAGTCGCTGCCCCCCTACGACGAGCAGACCGCGATCGCCCTGGGCGAACGGCTGCGCGCGCGACGGCTACGACGCCGGCCTGGTGTCCGCGGCGCTGACCCAGTCCCGGCTGCGGGCCGCGGCGGTCGGCAAGTTCGGGCCGTTCGCCGCCGGCATGCTGTTCACCCCCACCGGGCTCGAGCAGGCGACCCGGCTGTCGGTCGCCGCCCGGCACGCGCAGCGCTTCACCTCGGCCGGGCTGACCCGCATCGCCGACCTGGGCTGCGGCATCGGGGCCGACGCGATGGCCCTGGCCACCTTCGACCGTGAGGTGGTGGCCGTCGAGCGCGACGAGCTGACCGCCGCCGTGGCCACCCTCAACCTTCGGCACTGGCCGGAGGCCGTCGTGCGCTGCGAGGACGCCACCGACCACCGACCTGTCCGGCGTCCAGGGCGCCTTCGTCGACCCTGCCCGGCGCACCAGCGGCGCCCACGGCGGCGGACCGCGCCCCGGCGGCAAGCGGCTGCTCGACCCGCGGGCCGGCTCACCGCCGCTGTCGTTCGTGCTCGCGCTGACCGACAGCCTGCCCGCGGTCGGCCTCAAGACGGCGCCGGGCATCCCGCACCACCTGGTGCCCGAGGGCGCCGAGGCGCAGTGGGTCTCCGTGGGCGGCGACGTCGTCGAGGCGGGGCTGTGGTTCGGCCTGCTCGCCCGGGACGGCGTCCGCCGGGCAGCTCTCGTGCTGCCCGCCGAGCGCAGCCCGACCACCGCGCCCGGCGCGCGCATCGACGGCGCGCCGGTCGGACCCGGTGGCGCCGGTAGCGAGGCCGGGCCCGCCGAGGTCACCGACGTCGACCTGCCCGAGCCCGAGGTCGGCCCGGTGGGCGCCTACCTGTACGAGCCGGACGGCGCAGTCATCAGGTCCGACCTGGTCGGGCACGTGGCCGGCGCCGTCGAGGGCCGGCTCGTGGACTCCACGATCGCCTACGTGACCTCCGACCGGCTGGTCCGCACCCCGTTGGCCCGCGGCTACACGGTCGAGGAGGTCATGCCGTTCCAGCTGAAGACGCTGCGCACCTGGCTGCGCGACCGGGGCGTCGGCCGGCTGACGATCAAGAAGCGCGGTACCGCCGTCGAGCCCGAGCAGCTGCGTCGCCAGCTGCGGCTGTCCGGCGACACCGAGGCCACGATCGTGCTGACCCGGGTCGACGGTCGGCAGAGCGTGCTCGCCGTTCGGCCGCTGCCCTGACGGCGGCCAGGTCCGACCCGGCCTCCGGTCGACCCGGCTCCGTCGACGACGGCTCAGGTCGACATGATGCGGCGCCACAGATCTGCGTACTGCTCGCCGGCCACACCGAGGGCGACGTCGATCACGGCGACGGCAAGGCCGTGCGGGTCGTGGGCCAGGTCGCCCTGCCAGTCCCGCTGGTCGACGACGGTCTGACCGCGGGTCCAGGTGCCGGCCAGCTCGACCCGCACCGGCAGCCGGCGGGTGGTCAGCCCCTCCGGGCTCGGCCACCGCGCACACCGCGCCGGCATCGCCGACCGTGGCGTCAGGGGTCTCGAACCGGCGGCACTGGAAGTCGACGAGCCGGCCCGCCAGCCGGGCCGCGGGCAGCTCGGACGCCGCGAGCACGGCAGCCTCGCGCCTGGCTTACCCGGACCTCGTAGAAGACGTCGAGCCCGTACATGGTGACCGGCACCCCCAGTTCGGCGGCGGCGTCCAGCACGATCGCGGCGGCCTCGGGGTCGTGGAAGATGTTGAACTCCGCAGCCGCCGTGGCGTTGCCCACCAGTGCTGCGCCGCCCATGAAAACGATCCGGGCCAGGCCGGCCGCCACCCGCGGGTAGCTACGCAGCAGCAGCGCGATGTTGGTCAGCGGGGCCAGCGGGACCAGCGTGACCGGCTCGCCGTCGGCGGCGGCGGCCAGCAGCACGTCGCGCAGCAGCTCGACGGCGTGCCGCGGGTCGGCGGCGCCGGCGGCACGCGGCCACCCCAGGTCGCCCATGCCGTCGTCGCCGTGGACGTGTCGAGCCGGCCGCGCCGGGTCGAGCAAGGGTCGCTCGGCGCCGCGCGCCACCGGCACGTCCGACCGACCCGCGGCCTCGAGCACCAGCAGGGTGTTGGCCACGACGGCGTCGACGTCGGTGTTGCCGGCCACGCAGCTGACCGCGCGGAGGTCGAGGCCCGGATGCCGGGCGGCGAACAGCAGGGCACAGGCGTCGTCGACACCGGTGTCGACGTCCAGCACGATCGGGATCGGCCGCGGCGAGGTCGAGCCCGAGGTCGAGGTCGAGGTCGGGTCTGCCGCGTGGCTCATGGTTGCCGCCCCTCACACCTGGACGGTGGTGACCGGCAGCGAGGAGTCCACCGGCAGAGCGAGCTCGGACGGCGTCCGCCCGGCCGCGACCATCAGGGACCCCAGCGCCGCCACCATCGCCCCGTTGTCGGTGCACAGCCCCGGCCGCGGCACCCGCAGCTGCACCCCGGCGGCTTCGCAGCGCTCACCGGCCAGGGCCCGCAACCGGGAGTTCGCCGCCACCCCGCCACCGATGAGCAGGTGCTCGACACCGTTCTCGCGGCAGGCCAGCAGAGCCTTGCGGGTCAGCACGTCGACCACGGCCTCCTGGAACGAGGCGGCCACGTCGGCCACCGGCACCGGCTGGCCGGCCGCCTCGGCCCGCTCCACCCATCGGGCCACCGAGGTCTTCAGCCCCGAGAACGACACGTCGTAGCGGTGCTTGTCGAGGTCGTGCGCGGCGGTCAGCCCGCGCGGGAACGCGATCGCGTCACCCCGGCCGCCGACGGCGACCCGGTCGATGTGCGGTCCCCCTGGGAACGGCAGCCCCAGCAGCCGGGCCACCTTGTCGAACGCCTCGCCGGCGGCGTCGTCGATGGTGCGCCCCAACGGGGTGATCTCGGCGGTGATGTCGGGCACCAGCAGCAGCGAGGAGTGCCCGCCCGAGACCAGCATGGCGATCATCGGACCTGGCAGCGGCCCGTGCTCGAGGGTGTCGACGGCCACGTGAGCCGCCAGGTGGTTCACCCCGTACAGCGGCACCCCGAGCGCGAACGCGAGCGCCTTGGCCGCGGCCACCCCGACGGTCAGCGCCCCCGCCAGGCCCGGACCGGCAGTCACCGCCACCGCGTCGACGTCGCCCAGCCGCACCCCGGCGCGTGCGCAGCACCGCTCGATCGTGGGAACCATCGCCTCGAGGTGGGCCCGACTGGCGACCTCGGGCACCACGCCGCCGAACCGGGCGTGCGCCTCGACCGAGCTGGCGATCGCCTCGCCCAGCAGCAACCCGTCGCGCACCAGCCCGATCCCGGTCTCGTCGCACGAGGTCTCGATGCCCAGCACCAGGGCACCGGTCATCGCTGCATGATCCATGCGTCGGCCCCCTCGGGTTCGTAGTAGCCCCGCCGCACCGCGATCCGGGCGAACCCGTGCCGCTGGTACAGCGCGATGGCGGCAGCGTTGTCGGCGCGCACCTCGAGCGTGACCGGCGCGCGCCCTGCTCGGTGGCGCGCTCGAGCAGGGCGGTCAGCAGGGTGGCGCCCAGGCCGCGGCCCTGCGCGGCCGGGGCCACGGCCATGGTCTGCACGTCCGCCTCACCGTCGCGCACCATCACCCCGGCGTAGCCGGCCACAGGCCCACCCGGCTCGCCCGCTCGGGCGACGAGGTACCACCGTGTCGACGGATGAGCCAGCTCGGACCAGAACGCCTCGGCCGACCAGGCACCGGCGCCGAACAGGTCACGTTCCAGCGGCAGCAGGTCCTCGAGGTCCCACCAGCGCATCGGCTGCAGGGTGGCGTCGGCCTGGGCCACCCTTCGGCAGCGGCTGCCGCTGCGGCTGCGGCTGTGGCTGTGGCTGTCGGCTGCGGGCTCACTGCAGCACCCGCTTGCGGCTGTGCGAGGGCACGGCATCGGGACGGCGCAGGTACCACGGCTTCGGCTCCACCAGCCTGCCCTGCGCCATGACCGTCACCGGCGAGCAGGGCCCGCACGGCGACCACGGCGAGCGCCCCGGCGCGGACGCCGACCGCCGTCGACGTCCGCTGACCCGCGCCGAGGAGGTCCGGGTACTGCATCGCACCGGGACCGAGCACCGTGCGACGCACGCCGTCCACCTCGACGGGCACGTCGACCGGCACCGCGACCTGCGGGCCGTCGACCCGCCGCCACGGCCAGGGCCCGTCGCTGGCCTCGTAGCCGGCCCAGTACACCTCACGTCGGCGGGCGTCGGTGGCCACCAGGAACCGCTCGCCGCGCCCGACGTCGCTCGCGGCCTCGGCGATCGCGTCCAACGAGCAGACCCCGTGCAGGGGCAGCTCCAGGGCGGCGCTCAGCACCTGGGCCGTGACCAGCCCCACCCGCAGGCCGGTGAACGGGCCGGGGCCCACCCCGACCGCCAGGTCGGTGAGCTGCGAACCGGTCGACACCCGCCTGGCCCAACGCTGCGACGACGGCCGGCATCGAGCTGCTCGGCGTGCTTCTGGGCGCCGGGCATCGCGACCTCGGCCAGCACCGAGAAGCCGTCGTGGACGGCGACACCCACCCCGGTGCCCGAGGTGTCGAGGGCAAGCAGCAGCACGACGGGAAGGCTACGGCCTGCCGGGCAGCTCGACCGACGCCCAGCGTGCCCCGTAGCCCAGCAGCCCGACCGATCGCGGCTCGTCGCCGTCGGCCGGGGCGGTGTCGGCGCCGCCGTCCTCGTCACCGCGGGGACGTCGGATCGAGACCTCGAGCCGGTCCGGGGCCAGGTCCTCGACCAGGCCGGACCCCCATTCCACGACGGTCACCGACTCGGCGAGCGAGGCGTCGAGGTCGAGGTCGTCGACCTCGGCCAGCGAGGCCGAGCCGATAGGCGTCGACGTGCACCAGGGCCGGTCCGCTGTGCAGCGGCAGATGCACCCGGGCGATCACGAACGTGGGGCTGGTGACGCTGTCGCGAACTCCCAGGCCGGCCGCGATGCCCTGGGTGAGCGTGGTCTTGCCGGCACCGAGGTCGCCGGTCAGCACGCACCAGGTCGCCGGCGCGCAGCCGCCGGGCCAGCGCGGCCCCGAAGGCGTGCATGGCCGCTGCAGTGGCGACGTCGAGGCGGGCGCGCACGGTGGGTGAGGCACCGACACCCGTGGCATCGGCACGACCTGCTCGATGTGCTCCCGACACGGTGCCTCCGATCGCGCCCTCGTCACCCGGTGTCGACGAGTCCCCCGATTCTCCCCCATTCGATCACGCAGCGCCGTCAGGACGTCGCAGGCGGCGACGAATGATTCCGCGTGGCGCGGGCGCGTGACCGCGCGCCGCTCGGGTGATCAGCCCCTCGAGGTGGCTCGGTCACGAGCTGGGGGTACTCCAGCATCACCATGTGCCCGGAGTGCGGCACCACGACCAGTTCGGCCGTCGGCACCTGGCGCACGATGTCGCGACTGTGCGAGCGGCGGGGTCATCAGGTCGCTGTCCCCCACCAGCACCAGCACCTCCATGCCGTCGAGCACCGACAGCGCCGTCCGCTTGTCGTGGCTCTGGAAGGTCGGCAGGAAGTTGGAGATCACCTCGACCGGCGTCTCGGCGATCATCTGCGCGGTGAAGGCGACCAGGTCGGGCGAGACCGCGGAGACGTAGGAGTAGCGCCGCACGAAGACGGTCTCGATGTCGCTGACCACCCGACGGCCGTTCTCGACGAACCGCCGCGACCGGGTCAGCGCCTTCAGGGTGCCGGGCGCCACCCGCTGCACCAGCCTGCCCAGACCGGCCATGCCCAGCTCCAGCGTGCCCAGCCCGCCGGCGCTGGTCGAGACCAGGGCGACCCCCAGCACCCGCTGGGCGAACAGCGAGGGACGTCGAGCCGCCATCGCCAGCGTGGTCATGCCACCCATCGAGTGGCCGACCAGCACGATCGGCCCCTTCGGGGCCACCGCCTGGATCACGCGGTACAGGTCGGCACCGGCCTGCTCGAGGGTGCACGACTGCGCCGATCCCGCCTCGGAGCGGCCATGGCCGCGCTGCTCCCAGAACACCATGCGGTAGCGGCCGCGCAGGGCCTGCCGCTGGAAGAACCACGCGTCCATGGTCAGGGCGAAGCCGTGGCTGAAGACCAGGGTCGACCGGGACGGCGCCGCCGTCCGCGCCGTTCTTGTTCCTGCCCTTGCCGGTCGGCAGCTCGTCGACCTCGACGTAGAGCGCGACGCCGTCGTCGGCCTCGACCCAGCGGCCGGGCACGTGCAGGCTCGTGTAGTCGACCTCGGGAACCGACTCGCCCCGCCGCGGCAGCAGCGGCCGGCCCACCGCCAGCCGCTCCCCGGCGATCCCGGCGGCGGCACCGATCCCCGCCGCGGCCAGCGCCACCCCCAGCGAGACCAGGCCGACCTTGGTGCGCTCGCTGGTGCGCTCGGGGCTCACGACCGGCCCCGGCCGACGTCGAGCCCCCGGCTCATGTCAGCCCCCGGTAGAGCCGGGGCACCCGGGAGCCGATCCTGGTGACGATCTCGTAGCCGATCGTCCCGGCGGCCTTGGCCCACTCCTGCGCCGTCGGCTCGCCGAGGTCGCCCGCGCCGAACAGGACGACGACCTCACCTGGGCGCGCCGGCACCTCCCCCAGGTCGAGCACGACCTGGTCCATGCAGACCCGACCGGCGATCCGCTGCCGGCGACCCCCCGACCAGCACCGGACCCACGCCACTGGCGTGCCGGGGGATGCCGTCGCCGTAGCCGAGCGGCAGCACGGCCAGCCAGCCCGGCTCGGTGGTGTGGTGGGTCAGCCCGTACGAGACGCCCTGGCCGGACTCGACGTACTTGACGTGAGCCAGCCGCGCCAGCAGCGACATCGCCGGGCGCAGCCCCCAGTGCCCGCGGCGGCACGTCGTCGCTCGGGCTCACCCCGTAGAGCGCGACCCCGGCCCGGACGGCGTCGAAGCGGGCCTGCGGGATCGCCAGCGCCGCCCCGGAGTTGCCCAGGTGGCGCAGCCCGGGGCGCAGGCCCGTCCGTTCCAGCTGGGCGAGGGCGTCACCGAAGGCGGCGACCTGTGCGGCGTTGCTCGGGTGGTCCGGCACGTCGGAGCAAGCCAGGTGCGACATGGTGCCCACCAGCTGCACCGCACCCTCGGCCACCAAGGGGGCCACCCGCTGCAGCAGGTCGGGCCAGTCGGCGGCCGTGGCGCCGCCGCGGCCGAGGCCGGTGTCGACCTCGAGGTGGATCTTGGCCGGGCTGCCCAGCCCTCGGGCCGCCGCCTCGACGGCGTCCAGGGCCCACGGCGAGCCCAGCGCGATCTCGACGTCCGCCCCGACCGCCTCGACGAACGCGTCCCCGGGGACCGTGAGCCAGGCCAGCAGCGGGGCCTCGATCCCCGCCGGCCCGCAGGTCGAGCGCCTCAGCGAGGAACGCGACACCCAGCCGGCCGGCGCCACCGGCGAGCGCGGCGCGGGCAGCGGGCAGGGCGCCGTGGCCGTAGCCGTCGGCCTTGACCACCGCGATCACCTCGGCGTCGCCGGCACGACGGCGCACGGTGGCGGTGTTGGAGCGGATCGCCTCGAGATCGACGAGAGCGGCCGCCACCTGCCCGACGGGCAGGGACTCGGCGATCGACTGATGATCGGCGACGGTCGACATAGTGCTTCGATTGTCGCAGGCGGACCCGCGATCACGCCTGGTGGCACCCGCGACACCGCGCCGGCACACCGTCGAGCCGCCCTCTCGCCGGGCCGGTGGCCGCTCAGCCCTCGGGTCGGCCGGCGCCTCCGACGAGCTCGGCCACCACGGCCGGGACGGCGGCCGCCACGTCGCTCGCGGTGACCGGACCGCCGAGCCGGGCCGCGGCCCGGCCGTGCACCGCGGCCGCCAGGCGCGCCCGGCCAGGCAGGGTGCCAGCCCCGGCGGCGAGCAGTGCTCCGGCGATGCCGGCGAAGGTGTCCCCGGATCCGGCCGTCGCCAGCCAGGCCGGGCCGTCGGCCTGGCTGAAGGCGGTGCCGTCCGGGTCGACGACCAGCGTCGTCGACCCCTTGAGCAGCACGGTGGCCCCGGTCAGCTCGGCCGCCCGGCGGGCGTGCCGGTACGGGCCGGCCTCGACCTCGGCCCGGGTCGTCGGGCACCCGCAGGACGGTGAGCAGGGTGGCCAGCTCACCGGCGTGCGGGGTCAGCAGGGTCGGTGCGCCCGCCGCGGTCGACCTCCAGGTGGAGGCCGCCGTGGTCGCACCAGCAGGTCGAGGCCGCCGGCGTCCACGACCGCCGGCATGCCGTGCTCGAGCGCCTCACGGGCATTGGTCCACGAAGCGGGCGCTCGGGTCGTCGCGTCCACGTGTCCCCGGTCGTGGCACCCGGTGCGGGCAGGGGCATCCCGCTGCCGACCAGCAGCGCCTGCGCCCGGCCCTCGCCGGCCACCACCTCGGGCCAGGCCGCCAGCACCGCCTCCGTGACCGCGGGCGGGCCCAGGTAGCGCACCATGCCGACCCCGGCCCGCAGGGCCCCGCCCACCGCCAGCACGGCGGCCCCCGGGTAGCCGTCTCGAGCCGCAGATCACCCCGAGCACCCCTCGGCGGTACTTGTCGTCGGTCGGCCCGGGCACCGGCCACAGGTCGGCCAGGTCTGCCGTCGGTGAGCCGGATCACCTGCGCCGGTCCGGCCTCGGCCAGCACCTGGCGCAGCTCGAGACCGCCGCCGGCCAGCTCGACGTGACGCACCCGTCCAGCGGCGCGGCTCGCCGGGGGCAGCAGCAGGCACGGCTTGGCCGCCCCGAAGGTGACCGTCAGGTCGGCGACCACATGGGACGCCGGCATCACGCCGTCGCGCCCTGGGCGCCGGCTCACGCCGTCGTCGATCCCACCCCGCTCGGCAGGTCGACGGCCACCACCCGGGCCCTGCCCGGCAGCAGCTCGGGCAGCGCGGCCACCACGGTCGCGGCCGGCTGCTCGCAGCCCGGGCCGCCCCCGAGCCCGACGATGCCGTCGACCACCAGGTCGGCAGCCCGGAGCAACGGCGCCACCCGCTCCCGGGCGTCGCGCCGTCCAGGTCGTGCACGTCGTGGTGCCGCCCGCCGGCGCTCGCCAGCAGCGGCCGCCAGCCCCGCCGGGTGAGCGGCCGGGGCCAGCTGGACGGCGTCCACCCGCGCGCCGCGGGCCGCAGCCGGGACCCGGCGAACAGGGCGTCCCCGCCGTTGTCGCCGGCCCCCACCAGCAGCACCACCCGCGAGCCGGTGACCCCGCCGGTGACGCGCGCAGCAGCTCGTCGGCGAGCGCGGCGCCAGCCCGGCGGCGGCCCGCTGCATCAGGGCGCCCTGCCGGCACCGCGCCAGCAGCGCGCCTCGGCGGCCCGCGACCGCGCCGCCGGCCAGGCCTCGATCACCGCACCCAGCCTCGGTCAGGTCGGGCCCGATCATGGCCGCTCTCGGCGATCACGAAGGCGCTGGCGATGCCCGGCGTCGTGCGACAGCGACAGGTGCATCCCGGCGACGCCAGCTGCGGCGGCCCGGGCGGCCACCGTGCCGCGTGACCCCAGGAGCGGCCGGCCGTCGTCCGCCGCGCACCACGGTGACGTCGTGCCAGCTCAGCCCGACCGGGGCCCCGAGCGCCTTGGCGACCGCCTCCTTGGCGGCGAACCGGGCCGCCAGCGAGGCCAGCGGCAGGTCACGCTCGGTCGCGGTGAACAGCCGCTCCGCGCAGCGCGCGGGGCGCGCTGCAGCTGGCGGCCGAACCGGGCGATGTCGACGACGTCGACCCCGACCCCGACGATCACCGGGACCGCCGACCTAGCGGCGGCTCACGCGACGGTCCCGACGGTCTCGCTCACTCGACGGTCTGCCCGACGGTCCGCTCACTCGACGGTGACGGACTTGGCCAGGTTGCGCGGCTTGTCGACGTCGTGGCCCTTGGCGGTGGCCAGCTCGCAGGCGAACACCTGCAGCGGCACCACGGTGACCAGCGGCTCGAGCAGCGTCGACACCGCCGGCATCCCGATCAGCTCGTCGGCGTACGGCACCACGTCGGTCGTCGCCCTCCTCGGCGATCACGATGGTGCGCGCGCCGCGGGCGCTGGATCTCCTGGATGTTCGAGACCACCTTGGCGTGCAGCGTGTCGGCACCGCTCGGCGAGGGCACGACCACGAACACCGGCAGGCCCGGCCTCGATCAGCGCGATCGGGCCGTGCTTGAGCTCGCCGGCGGCGAAGCCCTCGGCGTGGATGTAGGCCAGCTCCTTGAGCTTCAGCGCGCCCTCCAGCGCCACCGGGAAGCCGACGTGGCGGCCGAGGAACAGCACCGAGCGGGTGTCGGCCATCCAGCGGGCCATGCGTGCGCACCGGGTCGAGGCCGTCGAGCACCTGCTGGATCTTGTCGGGCATCGCCTGCAGCTCGTGCAGGATCGTCGGCGATCTCGCTCGGGGTCTTGCGTGCCGCGCAGCTGGGCCAGGTAGAGCCCGAGCAGGTAGCAGGCGGTGATCTGGGCCAGGAACGCCTTGGTCGAGGCGACCGCGATCTCCGGGCCGGCGTGGGTGTAGAGCACCGCGTCGGACTCGCGCGGGATCGGTCGAGCCGTTGGTGTTGCAGATCGCCAGCACCCGGGCCCCCTGCTCGCGGGCGTGCCGGACCGCCATCAGCGTGTCCACCGTCTCGCCGGACTGCGAGATCGCGACGACCAGGGTGCGCTCGTTGACCACCGGGTCGCGGTAGCGGAACTCGTGCGCCAGCTCGACCTCGCACGGGATCCGGGACCAGTGCTCGATGGCGTACTTGGCGACCATGCCCGGCGTGGTACGCCGTGCCGCAGGCGATGATCACGATCTTGTCGACGTCGCGCAGCTCCTGCTCGTCGATGCGCATCTCGTCGAGCACGAGCGACCCGTCGGCGACGTGCGGCCCAGCAGGGTGTCGGCGACCGCGTGCGGCTGCTCGTCGATCTCCTTGAGCATGAAGTACGCGTAGCCGCCCTTCTCGGCGGCGGCGGCGTCCCAGTCGACCTGGAACGGCTTGCCCTCGACCGGGTTGCCCGTCGAAGTCGGTGATCGTCACCGCGTCGGGGTGATCGTCACCACCTGGTCCTGGCCGAGCTCGATCGGCCTCGCGGGTGTAGCCGATGAACGCCGCGACGTCGGAGCCGAGGAAGTTCTCGCCGTCGCCGACGCCGACCACCAGCGGCGAGTTGCGGCGGGCGCCGACCACGACGTCCGGGGCGTCGGCGTGGACGGCGACCAGGGTGAACGCGCCCTCGAGCCGGCCGGCGACCACCGCGCATCGCCGCCGGCAGGTCGCCGGTCGCCGTCGTAGGCCTGCGGCCGACCAGGTGCGCGGCGACCTCGGTGTCGGTCTCGGCTGGCGAACTCGACGCCGTCGGCCTCCAGCTCGGTCTTGCAGCGCGGCGAAGTTCTCGATGATGCCGTTGTGGACCACGGCGATCTTGCCGCCGCCCGCCAGGTGCGGGTGGGCGTTGGCGTCGGTGGGGCCGCCGTGGGTGGCCCAGCGGGTGTGGCCGATGCCGGTGCCGGTCGCGCGGCAGCGGCTCGCTCGTCCAGCGCCTCGACGCAGTCGGCCAGCTTGCCGGAGCGCTTCGACGGCCGACCAGGCCCTCGTCGGTCAGCAGCGCCACCCCGGCCGAGTCGTAGCCGCGGTACTCCAGCCGCGCCAGGCCCTCGAGGACGACGTCCAGGGCCGGGCGCTGCTGGCCTCGGACGGTGATCCGGCGTAGCCGACGATTCCGCACATGGCCCTCAGCCTAACCGTGCCCTGCCGGTCCACCGGCCGTCGCAGTCCACCAGCCGTCACAATGACCAGGTGCCCGGCACCGGCTCCACCCTGGCCACCACCCCGTTCGTCGAGCTCGACCGACGGGCGTGGTCGCGGCTGCGCGCCCAGACCCCGCTCACCCTGACCGAGGCCGACCTGGACGCGGCTCGCAGGGCCTGGGCGACCGGATCGACCTCACCGAGGTGGAGCAGGTCTACCTGCCGCTGTCGCGGCTGATCGAGCTCTACATCAGCGCCACCCGGCGGGCTGCACGAGGCCGACGTCGACGTTCCTCGGCGAGCACCACGAGCGGCACCCCGTTCGTGATCGGGGTGGCCGGGTCGGTCGCGGTGGGCAAGTCGACGACCTCCCGCCTGCTGCGCGAGCTGCTGGCCCGCTGGCCCTCGACCCCGCGGGTCGAGCTGGTCACCACCGACGGCTTCCTGCTGCCCAACGCCGAGCTCGAGCGTCGAGGACTGTTGCAGCGCAAGGGTTTCCCCGAGTCCTACGACCGGCGCGGCGCTGCTGCGGTTCGTCAGCGACGTCAAGGCCGGGCTGGCCGAGGTGAAGGCCCCGGTCTACGACCACCTCACCTACGACATCGTGCCCGGCGAGCACGTCGTCGTCCGCCGCCCCGACGTGCTGATCGTCGAGGGCCTCAACGTGCTGCAGCCGGCCCGGCCCGCGTGGCGACGGCCGGACCGGCCTGGCGGTCAGCGACTTCTTCGACTTCTCGATCTACGTCGACGCCCGCATCGACCACCTGCGGCAGTGGTACGTCGAGCGGTTCCTGCGGCTGCGGGCCACGGCCTTCGCCGACGAGGAGTCCTACTTCCACCGCTACGCGGCCCTGTCCGACGACGAGGCGGTCGACCACCGCGCAGGACATCTGGCACCGATCAACGAACGCAACCTGGTCGAGAACGTGCTGCCGACCCGGGCCCGGGCCCGCCTGGTGCTCACCAAGGGCGCCGACCACGCCGTCACCCGGCTGCTGCTGCGCAAGCTCTGACAGTCGCCGGGCGTCCCGTCAAGCAGTGGTCGAGAGTCGTGTCCGACCCACCGCCGGTCCGCAACGAGCCGTTCGGGTCAGGACAGCGCGAGGCGATCGTTGACCACGAGGCCAGGGCGTCCGCCACCCGACGGGCCTGGTCGGCGTCCGAGGCCTCGACCATGACCCGCACCAGCGGCTCGGTGCCGGACGAGCGCAGCAGCACCCGCCCGGTGCCCGCCAGCTCGGCCTCGGCCTTGTCCGACCGCGGCAGCGACATCGGGGTCGCTGCCGGCGCGGGACTTGTCGACCCCGCGCACGTTCACCAGCACCTGCGGCAAGTCGCTGCATCACCGAGCCAGCTCGGCCAGGCTCCTGCCGGTCTGGGCCATCCGGGCCAGCAGGTGCAGCCCGGTGAGCACCCCGTCGCCGGTGGTGGAGTGGTCGAGCATCACGACGTGCCCGGACTGCTCGCCGCCCAGGCTGAACCCGCCGCGACGCATCTCCTCGAGCACGTAGCGGTCGCCGACGCCGGTCTGGGCGACGGCGATGCCCTTCGCGCTGCATCGCCTGCAGCAGGCCCGAGATTGCTCATCACCGTGGCGACCAGGGTGTTGTGCGCCAGCTCGCCCCGGTCCCGGAACGCCAGCGCCAGCATCGCCATGATCTGGTCGCCGTCGACCTCGCGCCCCAGGTGGTCGATCGCCAGGCAACGGTCGGCGTCCCCGTCGTGGGCGATGCCGGCGTCGGCGTCGTGGCTGACCACGGCGTCGCGCAGGTGCTCCAGGTGGGTCGAGCCGTAGCCGTCGTTGATGTTGAGCCCGTCGGGCTCGGCGCCGATCACGATCGACCTGGGCGCCGGCGGCCCGCAGCGCCGCCGGGGCGACGGCGCTGGCGGCGCCGTGGGCGCAGTCGACGACGACCGTCAAGTCCGTCGAGGCGGTGCGGCAGCGAGGCCAGCAGGTGCTCGACGTAGCGGGCCTCGGCGTCCGGGAACCGGCGGACCCGGCCCACGGCCGCGCCGGTCGGACGCTGCCAGGTCTCGCCCATACGGGCCTCGATGGCGTCCTCGACGTCGTCGGCCAGCTTGTGGCCGCCCTTGCCGAAGAACTTGATGCCGTTGTCGGGCATCGGGTTGTGCGAGGCCGAGAGCACCACGCCGAGGTCGGCGCCCCGCTCGATCATGAGCGAGGCCACCGCCGGGGTGGGGATGACGCCGGCGTCGAGCACGTCGACGCCCGCGCTGGCCAGGCCGGCGACGACGGCGGCCGACAGGAACTCACCCGAGGCCCGCGGGTCGCGACCGACCACCGCCAACGGCTGGTGACCTGCGAACGCACCGACCTCGCCGAGCACGTGTGCGGCGGCGACCCCCAGGTCGAGCGCAAGCTCGGCGGTGACGTCCCGGTTGGCCAGCCCGCGCACCCCGTCGGTGCCGAACAGTCGTGCCACGACGGGTACGGTCAGCGCTTGCTGTACTGGGGCGCCTTGCGCGCCTTCTTCAGACCGGCCTTCTTCCGCTCCTTGATCCGCGCGTCGCGGGTCAGGAAGCCGGCCTTCTTCAGGGAGGGCCGGTTGGCGTCGTGGTCGATCTCGTTCAGGGCCCGGGCCACACCCAGTCGCAGCGCGCCGGCCTGACCCGAGCTGCCGCCGCCGCCGAGGCGGGCGATGACGTCGAAGCGACCCTCGACCTCGGTCACCCGGAACGGCTCGTTCACCATCTGCTGGTGCACCTTGTTCGGGAAGTAGTCCTCCAGGGTGCGGCCGTTGATCTTCCACTGGCCGGAACCGGGCACGAGCCGGACGCGGGCGATCGCCTCCTTGCGGCGGCCGGTGGCCGCGCCGGGGGCGGTGATGCTCGAACCGCCACCGCGCACCGCCACAGGGGTGGTGGTCGAGTAGCTGCTCGGAGCGTCCTGGTCGTCGTCAGTCTCTACGACGTCCGCGGGGGTCTCGGACACGACTTGCCGGCTCCCGGGTGGTCGGAACCGTTACTGGGAAACCTGGGTGATCTCGAACGGCTGCGGCTGCTGAGCGGCGTGGGGGTGCTCCGGAGCCCGAGTACACCTTCAGCTTGCTCAGCTGGGCGCGGCCCAGAGTGTTCTTGGGGATCATGCCGCGCACGGCCTTCTCGACCGCCCGCTGCGGGTTGTCGGCGAGCAGGTCGCTGTAGCGGACCGAGGTCAGACCGCCCGGGTAGCCCGAATGCCGGTAGGCGTTCTTCTGCTCACGCTTGTTTCCCGTGAGCGCCACCTTGTCGGCGTTGATGATGATGACGAAGTCGCCGGTGTCGACGTGCGGGGCGTAGACCGCCTTGTGCTTGCCGCGCAGCAGGGTCGCAGCCTGGGTGGCCAGCCGACCCAGCACGACGTCGGTCGCGTCGATGACGTGCCAGCGCCGCTCGATCTCGGCCGGCTTGGGGGTGTAGGTGCGCACGGTCGTAGCCTTCGTCCTGTCTCGGGATGTGCCCGTAGCGCCCCGGGATGTCCGATTGGCGCTAGTGCGGCGCCGCATGCTCCCCGACCTGTGACGGCACGGAGAAGTAGGGCGCAACGACCGCCCAGATTACCGGGGTGGCCCCAAGGGGTCAAAACGCGGGCCCGAACAGCCGATGGAGTCCGGGTGACGACCTCATCGCAGCCCAGTCCGCAGCACCCCTACGACTACGACGTGCTCGTGATCGGCTCGGGGCCCGGCGGGCAGAAGGCGGCCATCGCCGCCGCCAAGCTGGGACGACGGGTCGGCGATCGTCGAGCGCAAGTCGATGGTCGGCGGGGTCTGCATCAACACCGGCACCATCCCGTCCAAGACCCTGCGCGAGGCCGTGCTCTACCTGACCGGCCTGAACATGCGGGACCTGTACGGCCAGAACTACCGGGTCAAGGACGACATCACCGTCGCCGACCTGTTCGGTCGCACCCAGCACGTGATCGGCCGCGAGATCGAGGTGATCCGCAGCCAGCTGTTCCGCAACGGCGTCGACCTGGTCTCCGGCACGGCGGCCTTCATCGACCCGCACGCCGTGCTGGTCGACGACGAGGCCCACGGTCCGGGCCGGCTGGTCAGCTGCGCAGCACATCATCATCGCCACCGGCACCCGCCCGGCCCGGCCGCCCCAGATCGCCTTCGACGACCGCCGGGTGCTCGACTCCGACGGCATCCTCGACCTCGACCACATCCCGCGCTCGCTGGTGGTGGTCGGCGCCGGGGTCATCGGCATCGAGTACGCCTCGATGTTCGCCGCGCTGGGCACCAGGGTGACCGTGGTCGAGCAACGCGACCGCATGCTCGACTTCTGCGACAGCGAGGTGATCGACTCGCTCAAGTTCCAACTGCGCGACCTGTCGGTGACCTTCCGCTTCGGCGAGACCGTCGCCAGCGTCGAGAGCCTGGCCGAGGGCGGCACGATGACCACGCTGGCCTCGGGCAAGCGGATCGCCGCCGACACGGTGATGTACTCCGCGGGCCGGCAGGGCGCCACCGAGGAGCTCAACCTGGCAGCGGCGGGCCTGGACGCCGACAAGCGCGGCCGGATCAGCGTCAACGACTCCTACCAGACCGCGGTCCCGCACATCTACGCGGTCGGCGACGTCATCGGCTTCCCGGCCCTGGCCGCCACCTCCATGGAACAGGGCCGCCTGGCCGCCTACCACGCCTGCGGCGAGGCCTCGAACAGCCTGGTGGACCTGCAGCCGATCGGCATCTACACCATCCCCGAGATCAGCTACTGCGGGCAGACCGAGGACGAGCTGACCACCGGCAACGTGCCCTACGAGGTCGGCATCAGCCGCTACCGCGAGCTGGCCCGCGGCCAGATCATCGGCGACAGCTACGGCATGCTCAAGCTGCTGGTCTCGACCGACACCCGGCACCTGCTCGGCGTCCACGTCTTCGGCTCCCAGGCCACCGAGCTGGTCCACCTCGGCCAGGCGATCATGACCTGCCGCGGCACCGTCGACCAGCTCGTCGACACCGTCTTCAACTACCCCACCCTGTCCGAGGCCTACAAGGTCGCCGCCCTCGACGTCGTCAACAAGATGCGGGCCATCGACCGGCTGGCCCCACCCGTGAGCGCGGGGGTCGACCGACGTGCCCCGACAGCCCGGGGCGCGAGAGCCGGGCGGAGGCCCCCGCAAACGCTTGAAGTTCCTGCCACGAGCCCGTCCATCTGTAACACCGGGCACCTACCATCACGGCATGGGCGAACAGGACAGTCACCGCTTCGACTACGACGTGCTCGTGCTCGGGTCGGGCCCCGGCGGGCAGAAGGCGGCCATCGCCGCCGCCAAGCTGGGACGACGAGCAGCCGTCGTCGAGCGCAAGGCGATGGTCGGCGGGGTCTGCATCAACACCGGCACCATCCCCTCCAAGACCCTGCGGGAGGCTGTGCTGTACCTGACCGGCCTGAACATGCGTGACCTGTACGGCCAGAACTACCGGGTCAAGGACGACATCACCATCGCCGACCTGCTCGCCCGCACCCAGCACGTGATCGGCCGCGAGATCGAGGTGATCCGCAGCCAGCTGTTCCGCAACGGCGTCGACCTGCTCAGTGGCACCGCCTCGTTCGTCGACAGCCACCTGGTGAAGATCTGCCTCGAGAACGACGCCGAGCGCGTCATCAGCGCCGACAAGATCGTGATCGCCACCGGCACCCGACCTGCCCGGCCGAGCACGGTCGAGTTCGACGACGAGCGGGTGCTCGACTCCGACGGCATCCTCAACCTCGACCACATCCCCCGCTCGCTCGTGGTGGTCGGCGCCGGCGTCATCGGCATCGAGTACGCCTCGATGTTCGCGGCGCTGGGATCACGGGTCACGGTCGTGGAGTCACGGGACCGCATGCTCGACTTCTGCGACAGCGAGGTGGTCGAGGCCCTCAAGTTCCAGCTGCGCGACCTGTCGGTGACCTTCCGCTTCGGCGAGACCGTCTCCGGAGTGGTCTCCAACGGGCAGGGAACCGTCACGACCTTGGCGTCGGGCAAGCGGATCCCGGCCGACGCGGTGATGTACTCGGCAGGGCGGCAGGGCTCGACCGAGGCCCTCAACCTGCCGGCTGCCGGCCTGGCGGCCGACAGCCGCGGACGGATCACCGTCGGCGCCAACTACGTGACCGCCGTCCCGCACATCTACGCGGTCGGTGACGTCATCGGCTTCCCGGCCCTGGCCGCCACCAGCATGGAACAGGGCCGCCTGGCCGCCTACCACGCCTGCGGCGAGCCGGCCAACAGCCTGATCGCCCTGCAACCCATCGGGATCTACACGATCCCCGAGATCAGCTACTGCGGGCGCACCGAGGACGAGCTCACCACCGGCAACGTGCCCTACGAGGTCGGCATCAGCCGCTACCGCGAGCTGGCCCGCGGCCAGATCATCGGCGACAGCTACGGCATGCTCAAGCTGCTGGTCTCGACCGACACCCGGCACCTGCTCGGCGTCCACGTCTTCGGTTCCCACGCCACCGAGCTGGTGCACCTCGGCCAGGCGATCATGACCTGCCAGGGCACCGTCGACCAGCTCGTCGACACCGTCTTCAACTACCCCACCCTGTCCGAGGCCTACAAGGTCGCCGCCCTCGACGTCGTCAACAAGATGCGCGCCGTCGAACGCTTCGGCGTCTGACCCAGGCTCACCGGGGCGCGGTCACCCGGCCGCGAGGGCCTGGCTGACGGCTCTCAGGTGCGCCGGGGTCGACCCGCAGCAGGCGCCGATCAGGTCAACCCCGAGCGACCGCAGACGCGTTGCGTGAGAAGCCATCTCGTGCGGCGGGGCGTCGTACTCGAACCGGTCGCCGACCAGCTGCGGCAGCCCTGCGTTCGACTGGGCCACCAGCAGCAGACCTTCGGGTCGGGCAGCCACCATCTGCCCCATGATGGTCTCCATCTCGACCGGTCCCCGGCCGCAGTTGGCACCCACCGCGTCGACGCCCAGTGCGGCCAGGGCCTGCACCGCGGCCTGGGGTGTCACCCCCATCATGGTGCGCAGCCTGGTGTCGAAGCTCATCGTGGCCACGATCGGCAGTCCGGGCACGACGGCCTGGGCCGCCCGCACCGCGGCGGTCACCTCGTCGAGGTCGCTCATGGTCTCGATCAGCACGAGGTCGATCCCGCCGGCGGCCAACCCCTGCAACTGCTCGGCGAACAGCGCTTCGGCGACCTGCGGGGTCAGGTCGCCCATGGGTTCGAACAGCTCACCCAGTGGCCCTAGGTCACCGGCCACCAGAGCGCCGTACGGCGCCGCCACCCGTCGGGCCAGCTCGGCCGCGGCGCGGTTCAGCTCGTCGAGGCGGTCCTGGAGGCCGTGCATCGCCAACCGCGGCCGGGTGCCGCCGAAGGTGTTCGTGGTGATGACGCCGGCGCCGGCCTGCAGGTACTGCTCGTGGATCGCAGCGACGGCGTCCGGCCGTTCGAGGTTCCACAGCTCGGGCGCCCCGCCGTCGTCCAGCCCCGCATGCCTGCAGCATGGTGCCCATGCCCCCGTCGAAGACCCGGTAGCCGGCCGCCCCGACCAGGGCGGCACGACGGTCGACGGCCAGGGCATCGGTCGAGTCCAAGCTCCGAGGTCAAGGCGTACGGGTCGCAGCCACAGCGCCCGTCCCGGCTTCGACCCGGCGAGGTAGCGGGCCGCACGCCAGGGCAGGTTGACGCAGCCGCCGCAGAAGGTGGCACCACCACTGCGAGCTAGGTCAACGTGGCCCAGTCCTTGAGCGACGACGCTCGACCAGGCACTGCCGATCGGCTCCCGAGCTCCGGGAAGGAGTCCGGCGGCGACCTTGCCGTCCAGCGTGGCGTCTCGAAGGTCGCCGGTGGTCCGAGTACGGCTGCCGGCGGCAGCGGCAACGGTCAAGGTAGTCGAAGCGCATGCAGCCGAAGCGCAGCGTGTCCTGGGGCTCGCCCTGCCACGCCCAGGCCCGGGCGACGCCAGCCCAGAAAGTCGTCGGCGCCCCCGCGTCCGCGCAGCCCGCACCCGGGCCGAGACCATGTCCGGATACAGGGTGTCCGGCCGACCCATCGCGAACTGCACCGCGGCTGCTTGCCCGGCCACCCGCGAGCTCATGTCGACGGCCACGCCCCGACGCCCGCGCGGCCAGCAGCAGCGGCAGTCCTGGGACGCGGGCAGTCGCCAGCGAGGCGGCGGCCGCCGCGGCCGCCAGTCCGTCGGGCGATGGTGACCCCGCAGGTTCGGCGGGTCCCGCCGGTGACGGCGTCACTGGCGCCCCTTCTTGAATACCTGGCGATGATGGGTCCGCCGGCCCCCAGCCCGCGGTGCTCGTCGCTGCCCAGTCCCGCGGTGACGCCGGGCCCCAGGTTCCACCAGCTGTCGAGCTGCTCGGGGACGTCGAGGCGAAGTAGTCACCAGACGTCTCCGGACGCCGTCCGACCGCGCCGGGCCGGCGTCGGCCAGGGCCCCGTCGCCCCGCTCGACCTCCTTGCCGAACAGCTGCACCAGCCGACCACCCTGGCGGCGTGCGGGGCCTCGACGCCGGGGCAGCCGCTGGGGAAGGCGACCTCGGGGCCGCCGCCGGACTGCAGTCGGCACCGTGGTCGCCCACTGCCGCGCCTTCTCGGCGTCCTGCAGGAAGGCCGCGGTGGCCTTGGTGACCTCCCGGCGCATGGCGACCAGGATCTCGGCCGCGGTGCGCAGCACGTGGGCGACCCGTCGGGCCAGCGACGCCTCCCCTCATCCGCCGCACCGCGACCGGGGACCGGTTGTAGGCCGGCGGACCGAACCGGTCTATCCCTCGACTGCGGCCATGGGCTCGGTCAGGCGGCGACGCGGTGTCGCTGAGGGCACGCACCCAGGTCCTCCCATTGGGCCGCGCTGGCCCGCACCGCGACGGGAGCACCGGTGACGGTGACGATCACCCTGCCGAAGGCCTGCAGGTACGGCCGCAGCAGCGGATGGTATGCGCCACCCAGGGATCCATGTCGGCCTCGCTCACCGGCCAGCCGTCACCGGGCGCCGCGATGGCCGACGACGTGACCGAACGCGGTCGCGGAGCCGCGTCGAGGCATGGCGGGACCGGTCCGACGTCGCGGTGGCGTCGTCACGCGGACATCCCTTACAGTAGGCGCAGAGGGGATCGACGCTATGCCGTCGACGCCTGCCCCCGGGGCACGGCCCAACCGCCGTGCCCGTCACGGGCCGGACTGCCGCCGACCCGCGGCCGGCCGCCGCCTCAGCGCTCCCGGGCCACCCGCGCCTCGTCCCAGACCGGCTCGTCGCTGCTGTACACCGTGCCGTCGGCGCCGAAGACCAGGAACCGGTCGAAGGAGCGCGAGAACCAGCGGTCGTGGGTCACGGCCAGCACCGTGCCCTCGAAGGCCGACAGACCGTCCTCGAGCGCCTCGGCGGAGTGCAGGTCGAGGTTGTCGGTGGGCTCGTCGAGCAGCAGCAGGGTCGCTCCGGACAGCTCGAGCAGCAGGATCTGCAGCCGCGCCTGCTGCCCGCCCGAGAGGGTCTCGAAGGTCTGCTCGCCGGCCTGCGCCAGCTCGTAGCGGTCCAGCGCCCGGGCAGCCTGCTCGCGCACCATGCCCGGGCGGTGGTCGGTGCCCCGGTGCAGGATCTCGAGCAGGGTCTTGCCCCGCAGCTCGGGGTGATGGTGGGTCTGGGCGAACCAGCCGGGCCGCACCCGGGCGCCCAGCCTGGCCACGCCCTGGTGACGGACCGGCGCGATCGTGACCTCGTCGACCGGCTGGTGCTCGACGTCCGGGTCGGAGCCGCCGGCGGCCAGCAGCCGCAGGAAGTGCGACTTGCCCGACCCGTTCGAGCCCAGCACGGCCACCCGCTCGCCGAACCAGATCTCGAGGTCGAACGGCTTCATCAGCCCAGTCAGCTCGAGGTTCTCGCAGACGACGGCCCGCTTGCCGGTGCGACCGCCCCGCAGCCGCATGGTGACCTTCTGCTCCGGCGGCACCTCCTGCGGCGGACCGGCCTCCTCGAACTTGCGCAGCCGGGTCATCGCCGCCTGGTAGCGCGAGGCCAGGCCGTCGTTGAAGGCCGCCTTGGTCTTGAGCGTCTGCACCAGGGTCTTGAGCTTGACGTGCTCCTCGTCCCAGCGGCGGCGCAGCTCCTCCAGCCGTGACATCCGTTCCCGGCGGGCGTCGTGGTAGGTCGAGAACGAGCCGCCGTGCACCCAGGCGCTGGCACCGGTGACCCCGGGCTCGAGGGTGACGATGCGGTCGGCGGCCCGCGAGAGCAGCTCGCGGTCGTGCGAGACCAGCAGCACCGTCTTGTTGGTCTCGCGCAGCCGCTCCTCGAGCCAGCGCTTGCCCGGCACGTCGAGGTAGTTGTCGGGCTCGTCGAGCAGCAGCACCTCGTCGGGGCCTCGCAGCAGCGCCTCGAGCGCCAGCCGCTTCTGCTCGCCGCCCGACAGCGTGGTCAGCTCGCGCCACTGCGCCTTCTCGAACGGGACGCCGAGCGCCGCGACCGTGCACACGTCCCAGAGCGTCTCGGCCTCGTAGCCGCCGGCGTCGGCCCAGTCGGACAGCCCCTGCGCGTAGGCGAGCTGGGTGGGTTCGTCGTCCCGCTCCATCATCGCCAGCTCGGCGGCGTCCAGGGCCAGGGCCGCCTCGCGGATCCGCGCCGGGGCCAGCGAGACGAGCAGGTCGCGCACCGTCGCGCCGGTCCCGCGACGGTCGGACGCGAGGCGTCCGCGGCCGACGCCTGACCGCCGCCGTGGCCGATGAACTGCCGCATCACGCCGAGCCCGCCGCTACGGCTGACCGCGCCGTCGTGAGCGGCCAGGTCACCGGCGATGATCCGCAGCAGGGTGGTCTTACCGGTCCCGTTCGGGCCCGATCAGGGCCACCGTGGCACCGTCACCGACGCGGAAGGTCACCTCGTCCAGCAGCTGTCGCCCGTCGGCGAGCGCGTACGAGATCCCGTTGACATCGACATGACCCACGTGCGTCAGTGTGACGGCTGGGCGCTCGCACGCGATTCCCGCGCCCGACCCACGCGCGTCCTCGGGCTCAGCCGGCGTCGAGGATCCGCAGCGCCTCGCCGAGCAGCTCGATCGACCCCTGGGTGATCGGGTCGACGACGAGCTGGACCTCCGCGGCGCCGGCGTCCGCCATGGCCCGGATGTGCGCGACGACCTGGTCCGGCGTGCCGTCCACCGGAGTCACATCCTGCCGTTGTAGGCCTCCCCCATGAGCCGCCCGTCGCCGCCCGGCAGCCGGACGAGCACCGCCGCCGTCGCCTCGACCTCGCCCGGCGCCCGGCCCGCGGCGACAGCCGCCTGCTCGACGCTGCGGCGCAGCGCGGCGAAGCCCTCGGCCGTGTTGCCGTAGTCGCTCCACCAGACGTTCCACGCCTGGACGTGCGGCAGGCCGATGCCGAGCATCCGCGGCCCCACCGAGCCGAGCATCAGCGGCGGGCCGCCGGGGCGCACCGGCCCCGGGTCGAGCACGCAGTCCTCGACCCGGTAGTACGTGCCGTCGAAGTCCACCCGCCCCTGCCGCAGCAGCGTCCGGACGATCGTGAACGCCTCCTCGAACCGCGACACCCGGTGGTCGTACGGGAAGCCGAACGCCCGGTACTCCCGCTCGTTCCAGCCCGCGCCCAGCCCGAGGACCAACCGCCCGCCCGAGATCGCGTCCACCGTGGCGGCCTGCTTCGCGAGCATCGCCGGGGCGTGGAAGCTCGTCGAGGCCACGAGCGGGCCGAGCGTGATCCGCTCGGTCAGGGCGGCCAGCGCGGCGAGCGACGTCCAGACCTCCCACGGCCCCCGGGTCTGGCCGTTCGGCAGGTCGTAGAGCAGGTGGTCCCCGAGCCAGAGCGAGTCGAAGCCGACGGCCTCCGCCGTCCGGGCCATGGCGATGAGCTCCGGCCACGGGACGTGGCGCTCGACCTCGGGCAGCTGGACGCCGACGCGGCAGGGGCGGGTCATGCGGGGAACCTACCTGTCCACGGTGGCCGACCGTGCGGCAGGATGCAGCGATGCAGCCGGACGACGACCGTCCCACCAGGAGCCTGCCCACCAGCGTGCGCCAGACATACTCGGTCGCGGCACAGCTGGTGGTCGATCTGGTGGCCCATCCCGCCGTGGTGTCCGCCTGGGACGACCCGAGCTGCCTGCCCGACACCCCGCTGCCCAGCCGGCCACCGAGGCGGTCACGGCAGCCGTCGACGTCCTGGTGACGGCGGCCCGGGAACGCCACGGCGACCACGCCGTCCTGCTCGCCCTGTCCCGGCGCGAGCACGACCTCGTCGAGGCCCTGCGCGTGCTCTGACGAGCGTTGCTAGCGGGACAGACGCGCGTCGCGTTCGAGGGCGAGGTCCGCGTCGTCCACCTCGACGATGTGCATCGCGGCCTCCTCGGCCGAGGCTCCGGCACCGTCGATGCCGACGTCGCTGGCGAACAGGTGGCTCTCGGTGTCGCGCCCGTCGCCCTGGTCGCGGTCGACCAGCCGGCCGGCCCTGGCGTCGCCCACCTGGCCGTCGGCCAGATACTCCTCGTCGACGTCGCCCAGGTCGGCCCGCATCGTCGGGTCCGGCTCCTCGGCCGCCAGTCGCTGGTCGAGGCTGCCACCTTCGCGCTGCTCGGCGGCGGTGGTGCCGTGGGCGGTCACACCCCACGGTCGCTCGGGCGGCGAGTAGGCGCTGTCGAGCGCCTCGTCGACCTCGTCGTCACCCAACACCTGGTCGAGGTCGATCACGCCGGCGTCGTTCTCGTCGTCGCTGACAGGCTCGTAGATCCCGTCGCTCGTGTCGCGGCTCATCATGATCACCCAACCCAACTGCCTGTGGTGCTGATGTGCCCACGCTGCCACCAGTGCTACGGGGCGATCAGGGCCAGACGTCCCGGTCCGACCGGGCCGAGACTGGGACCATCAGGTCAGGTACGGCCGCAGCAGCGTCAGGTCGGCGTCGCTGAGGCGGTCCCGGGCCACACTGGCCTGGTGCCAGTGGGGATAGGCCAGGTGGGGGCGCCCGACCCGCTCGAGCCGGCTGACCTGCTCGTCGGTCAGCACCAACGACGCGGCAGCCAGGTTGTCCTCGAGCTGCTGCTGGGTCCTGGCCCCGATGATCACCGTGCTGACGGCCGGACGACGCAGCAGCCAGGCCAGCGCCACCTGCGCCGCCGAGACACCGTGGGTCGACCCGATCTCGACCAGGGTGTCGACGATGCCGTACAGCTGGTCCTCGTCAGGCACCGGTGGCTCGCCCCACTCGCTGAGCTGCCGCGAGCCCGCAGGCGGCTGCACCCCTCGACGGTACTTGCCGCTGAGCAGACCCCCTGCCAGCGGGCTCCAGACCAGGACGCCCAGGCCCTGGTCGACCGCCATCGGCAGCAGCTCCCGCTCGACGTCCCGGGTCTGCAGCGAGTAGTGGATCTGCTGGCTCACGTACCGGGTGAGGTGCTCGCGCGAGGAGGCCGCCAGCGACTTCATGACCTGCCACGCCGAGAAGTTGGAGCAACCGACGTAGCGCACCTTGCCGCTGCGCACCAGGTCGTCCAGGGCCGCCATGGTCTCCTCGACCGGGGTCTGCCCGTCCCACTCGTGCACCTGGTAGAGGTCGATGTAGTCGGTCCGCAGCCGGCGCAGGCTCGCCTCGCAGGCCCGCACCAGGTGGTGGCGCGAGAGGCCGGCGTCGTTGGGCCCGGCGCCCATGGCGAACCGCGCCTTGGTGGCGACCAGGACGTCGTCGCGGCGGCCCTGGAGCACCTCGCCGACGATCTCCTCGGAGGCGCCCTCGCTGTAGGCGTCGGCGGTGTCGATGAGATTCACCCCGGCCGCCAGCGCCGTGTCGACCATCCGCCTGCCCTCGGTGACGTCGACGGCGCCGGTGAGGGCGAACACGCCCCGACCGCCGAAGGTCATGGTGCCGAGACTGAGGGCCGAGACACGCAGTCCCGAGCCGCCGAGCTGCCGATACTCCATGCCCGGAAACTACCGGGGATCGGACGCCGGCGGCGAGGGGTCGGATGCCGGCGACGAGGGCACAGCCGGCAGGCTGCGGGTGTTGCGGGCCTCGGCCGCCCGCGCGGCCAGCTCGTCGTCCGGCGGGTAGACGACCTCCTCGAGGACCAGACCCCGCGGCGCCACCACCCCGACGGCCGGGTCACGTCGGGCGGCGAGCATCGCCTGCCGCAGCCAACCGACGGGACGGCGGCCCGCGCCGACCGCGACCGCGCCCCCGACCAGGGCCCGCACCATCGAATGGCAGAACGCGTCGGCCACCACCGTGGCCACCAGCAGCTCGCCGTCCGGGGTCTGCTCCCGCTGCCAGCTGTACTCCAGCAGGTGGCGCACCGTGGTCGCACCTTCCCGACGTCGGCAGAAGGCGGCGAAGTCGTTCAGCCCCACCAGCGAGCGGCTCGCGACGTCCATGGCCTCGACGTCCAGCGGGCCGGCCTCGACCAGGACGTCGTGCCGTCGCAGCGGCGGTGCACTGAAGCCGCTGTCGCAGATGCGGTAGGAGTAGCGCCGGTGCAGGGCGCTGAACCGGGCGTCGAACCCCGGGGCCGCGACGGCCGCACCGTGCACCCTGATGTCGGGCGGCAGCACGCCGGCCAGGCGCCGCAGCAGCGACCGCTCCGGCGGCAGGTCGCTGCGCCCCGGCAGCCGTTGCCACCCCTCGAGCGGGACGTCGACGTGACAGACCTGACCACGAGCATGGACGCCGGTGTCGGTGCGCCCGGCGACCACGATCACCAGGTCCTCGACCGGCAGCCGCAGCAGGGTCGCCAGTCCCTCGACGAGCACCCCGGCCACGGTGCGCTGGCCCGGCTGGGCGGCCCAACCGGCGAACCCACCCCCGTCATACGCAAGGTCCAGGCGGGCTCTGACGAGCCCACCTGGACCTTGGGTACTGCTCGGTTCGATCATGCTGCTCGGTTCGATCATGTGTGATCGAGTGCGGCGCCGCCTGGGTCAGGCGTCGTCGCCCTCCGCCTTCTTGCCGGCCTCGACGAAACCGGCGGCGACGGCGGCCTCCGCGGTCTTGAAGTAGACCTCGGCGACGGTCTTGTCGTACCAGGGCGACGCCGGGGTGTGGAACTTCATCGAGTCCTTGTTGCCCTTGACGTAGAAGCCCTCGGGGGCCTCGCCGTCCTCGAGCGGGTCGGCCGAGTCGGCGCCGTACGGGCCTGCGGCCGCCTCGACCACGGCGCTGTCCACGCCCTCGGTCGACTCGTCCTCGCCGGATGCTGCCTCGGCAGCCTCGGTCGACGCGGCCTCTGCAGCCTCGGTGTCGGCGGCCTCGGTCACCGCGGCGGCGGCCGGAGCAGCGGCCTTGGCGGCCTTCGGCGTGGCGGCCCGCTTGGTGGCGGCCTCGGCCTCGCGCACGGTGGCCTTCTTGGCGCTGAGCGGCTCGAGGACGAGCTCGATCACGGCCATCGGGGCGTTGTCACCCTTACGGTTGCCGATCTTGGTGATCCGGGTGTACCCGCCCTGGCGCTCGGCCATGGCAGGGGCGATCTCGGTGAACAGCTCGTGGACGACGCCCTTGTCGCGGACCACGGTGAGCACCCGGCGGCGGGCCGCCAGGTCACCCCGCTTGGCGAAGGTGATGAGGCGCTCGGCCAGCGGGCGGACCCGCTTGGCCTTGGCCTCGGTCGTCGTGATGCTGCGGTGCGAGAACAGCTGGGTGGCCAGGTTGGCCAGCAGCAGCCGCTCGTGCGCCGGACCCCCGCCGAGACGCGGACCCTTGGTGGGCGTGGGCATGACAGTCGATCTCCTCGGTCTGCAGGGGTGAGATTAGAGCTGCTCGTCCTCGGCGAAGGACATGTCGTCGTCCGCCCCGTAGCTGTCGACGACCAGAGCCGGGTCGAACCCGGGCGGGCTGTCCTTGAGGGCCAGGCCCATGCCGTGCAGCTTCGCCTTGACCTCGTCGATCGACTTGGCCCCGAAGTTGCGGATGTCGAGCAGGTCGGCCTCGCTGCGGGCCACGAGCTCGCCCACGGTGTGGATGCCTTCGCGCTTGAGGCAGTTGTAGGAGCGGACCGTCAGGTCGAGCTCCTCGATCGGCAGCGCGAGGTCGGCGGCCAGGGCGGCGTCGGACGGCGAGGGCCCCATGTCGATGCCCTCGGCCTCGACGTTGAGCTCACGGGCCAGACCGAACAGCTCGACCAGGGTCTTGCCGGCCGAGGCCATCGCGTCCCGCGGCTGCGTCGACGGCTTGGTCTCGACGTCGACGATCAGCCGGTCGAAGTCGGTGCGCTGCTCGACCCGGGTCGCCTCGACCTTGTAGGTCACCTTCAGCACCGGGGAGTAGATCGAGTCGACCGGGATCCGGCCGATCTCGGCCTCGCCGCTCTTGTTCTGGTTGGCCGAGACGTAGCCACGACCGCGCTCGACGGTCAGCTCCATCTCGAGCTTGCCCTTGCCGTTCAGGGTGGCCAGGCGCAGGTCGGGGTTGTGCACCTCGACGCCGGCCGGCGGGGCGATGTCGGCGGCGGTGACGACGCCCGGACCCTGCTTGCGCAGGTACATCACGACGGGCTCGTCGTGCTCGCTGGAGACCACCAGCTGCTTGATGTTCAGGATCAGCTCGGTGACGTCCTCCTTGACGCCCGAGACGGTCGTGAACTCGTGCAGGACGCCGTCCACCCGGATGCTGGTGACGGAGGCGCCGGGGATCGAGCTGAGCAGGGTACGCCGCAGCGAGTTGCCGAGCGTGTAGCCGAAGCCGGGCTCCAGCGGTTCGATGACGAACCGCGAACGGTGGTCGGCGACGACCTCTTCGGTGAGGCTGGGCCTCTGTGCGATGAGCACGGGATTGTCTCCTTCTCACGGGCATCCGCCATATGACGCCTCGTGTCAGACCCGGGCCGGCGTCGGTCTGCCGGCCCGGGGTGGAACACCTACTTCGAGTAGAGCTCGACGATCAGCTGTTCCTGCACCTGGGTGTCGATGACCTGGCGAGCCGGCAGCCCGTGCACCAGCACGCGCATCTTGCTCGGGATCACTTCGAGCCAGGCCGGGACGGTCCGCTCGCCGGTCTCGGCGCGAGCGATCACGAACGGGGTCATCTCGAGCGACTTGGCCCGGACCTCGACGATGTCGCTCTCGCTGACGCGGTAGCTGGGGATGTCGACCTTGTGCCCGTTGACCACGATGTGGCCGTGACGGACCAGCTGACGAGCCATGTCACGCGACTTGGCGAAGCCGGCGCGGTACACGACGTTGTCGAGCCGGGACTCCAGGATGCGCAGCAGGTTCTCGCCGGTCTTGCCCTGGCGACGGTTGGCCTCTTCGTAGTAGCCACGGAACTGCTTCTCGAGGACGCCGTAGATACGGGCGGCCTTCTGCTTCTCACGCATCTGGAGCAAGTACTCGCTCTCCTTGGTGCGCGCGCGACCGTGCTCACCCGGGGGGTAAGGACGAATCTCGATCGGGCACTTCGGGGAGTCGCACTTGGACCCCTTCAGGTACAGCTTGGTCTTCTCGCGGCGGCAGCGCTTGCAGTCCGCGCCGGTGTAACGCGCCATGTGTTTTGTTCTCCTGCGGCTGGTCTGGAGTCAGTTCACGAAATGGAAAGGGCAACAGCGGGACGACGCGTCAGACGCGGCGACGCTTGTCGGACGAGCGACTCCGCTAGACGCGGCGACGCTTGCCGGATGAGCGACTCCGCTAGACGCGGCGACGCTTGCCGGATGAGCGACTCCGCTAGACGCGGCGACGCTTGGGCGGACGGCACCCGTTGTGGGGCGTGGGCGTGACGTCCTGGATCGAGCCGACCTCGAGCCCGGTCGCCTGCAGCGAACGGATCGCCGTCTCACGGCCCGAACCGGGCCCCTTGACGAAGACGTCGACCTTGCGCATGCCGTGCTCCTGAGCCCGACGCGCAGCGGCCTCGGCGGCCATCTGGGCGGCGAACGGGGTGGACTTGCGCGAGCCCTTGAAGCCGACCTGGCCGGCTGAGGCCCACGCGATCACGGCGCCGGTCGGGTCGGTGATCGACACGATCGTGTTGTTGAAGGTGCTCTTGATGTGCGCCTGGCCGTGGGAGATGTTCTTCTTCTCCTTGCGGCGCGGCTTGCGCGCAGCGGCAGTCTGTTGGCGGGTCTTGGGGGGCATTACTTCTTCCCTGCCTTCTTCTTGCCGGCCACGGTGCGCTTGGGGCCCTTGCGGGTGCGGGCGTTGGTCTTGGTGCGCTGACCGCGCACCGGCAGGCCACGGCGGTGCCGCAGACCCTCGTAGCACCCGATCTCCACCTTGCGGCGGATGTCGGCGGCGACCTCACGGCGGAGGTCACCCTCGACCTTGAAGTTGGCCTCGATGTAGTCACGCAGCTTGACGAGCGACTCGTCGTCCAGCTCCTTGACACGAAGGTCCGGGTTCAGCCCGGTGGCCTCGAGCGTCTTCAACGCCCGGGTCCGGCCGACGCCGAAGATGTAGGTGAGCGCGACCTCCAAGCGCTTCTCGCGCGGGAGGTCGACGCCGACTAGGCGTGCCATGGTTCTCTCTTCTGCTCGCGGAGGTCTCGGTCAGCACCGGTCCCGGGCGGGTGCCCAGGTCCCCGGCCTCCGGTCCGGGGGTGGCGTCCCGCTGCCGGTGAGGGCGGCGGGGGTCGGGTGCTGCTATTGCGGTGGTGCGGTCCGTCCGATCGCGGGCGGTGCGTGTCGGGGCTGGTCAGCCCTGGCGCTGCTTGTGACGCAGGTTGTCGCAGATCACCATGACCCGGCCGTGACGGCGGATCACCTTGCACTTGTCGCAGATCTTCTTGACGCTCGGCTTGACCTTCATCGGTGTCTTCCGGACGGGACGTCGTCCACCTCCCGGCCGCGGGGCCGGTGGTGGCAGCGTCAGGTGGGTTACTTGTAGCGGTAGACGATGCGACCGCGGGAGAGGTCGTAGGGGCTCAGCTCCACCACTACCCGGTCCTCGGGGAGGATCCGGATGTAGTGCTGACGCATCTTGCCCGAGATGTGGGCGAGAACCTTGTGACCGTTGCCGAGCTCGACCCGGAACATGGCGTTCGGCAGAGCTTCGACCACGGTGCCCTCGATCTCGATGACCCCGTCCTTCTTTGGCATGTCCTCCGCAGTCCTTCTGGCCGGTGAGGCCGGCCGTGGCTTCTCTTTGGTGGTGCAGCATGACGGTGCAGCGTTGGTGCTGCTGTGGTGCTCGCTCACGCGATGACGGTCGTCCAAGCACGCCAAGCCAGCCGCAGGGCGGGAACGGACGTAGATGCACGTGAGCCGACTCGCGAGTCTACGCCAGCAGGGGCTTCGGACTGAAATCGGCCCTGCTCAGCCCACCGGTCGGAGCGACCTGTCCGCGCGACCGGACGACGCGACGGGTCGGTCAGTCACCGAGCGGGGCGAATCGGGCACCGAGGGCCGCCAGAGACTCGCGACCGCCGTCGGCGGCGGTCAGCACCCACAGGCCGCCCTCGTGCAGGGCGACGCTGTGCTCCCAGTGCGCGGCCCGGCGGCCGTCGGTGGTGACCACGGTCCAGTTGTCGGCGAGCACCTTGGTGGCGGGGTCGCCGGCCGTCAGCATCGGCTCGATGGCCAGGCACAGGCCCGCCTTCAGCCGGGGGCCCTTGTCGCGGGTGCGGTAGTTGAGCACGTGCGGGTCCTGGTGCATCGCGGTGCCGATGCCGTGGCCGCCGTACTCCTCGACCAGCCCGTACCGCTCGGCCACGAGGTCCTCGACGGCCGCGCCTACGTCGTTCAGCCGACCGCCGGAGTCCATGGCGGCGATGCCGCGCCACATGGCCTGCTCGGTGACCGCCACCAGGTCGACGTCGCCCGGGTCGGGGTCGGCACCCGGCACCATCGCCGAGAACGCGGAGTCGCCGTGCCAGCCGCCGACGATGGCTCCGCAGTCGACCGAGACCAGGTCGGCGGCCGCCAGCACCCGGGCGCCCGGGATGCCGTGCACGACCTCGTCGTTGACCGAGATGCACAGGGACGCCGGGTAGCCCTGGTACCCCAGGAACGAGGGCGTGGCGCCGTTGCTGCGGATGTGGTCCTCGGCGACGGCGTCCAGCTGCTGGGTGGTCACACCCGGCGCCAGGGCCCGCTGGACGGCCGCCAGGGCCCCTGCGACGACCAGGCCGGCGCGCCGCATGAGGCGCATCTGGTCGAGCGTCTTGTACTCGATCTTGCGCGCGCCGATCATCGACCCGCCAGAGCCGCCTCGAGCCGGCTGGTGACCTCGTCGACCTCACCCATGCCGTCGACGGCGCACCAGGATGCCCCGCCCGGCGTAGATGTCGACCAGCGGCGCCGTCTCGGAGGCGTACACCTCCTGACGGTGCCGGATGACCTCCTCGGTGTCGTCGTCGCGACCCTCGACGTGGGCCCGGTTGAGCAGCCGGCTCACCAGCTCGTCGCGGTCGACGGTCAGCTGGACGACGGCGTCCAGCTTGTGGCCCACGGCCTCGAGCATGGCGTCCAACGCGTCGACCTGGGCCGCGTTGCGCGGGTAGCCGTCCAGCAGGAAGCCCGCCTCGACGTCGTCGTGGGTCAGCCGGTCGCGGACCATGTCGTTGGTCACCGCGTCCGGCACCAGGTACCCGGTCGAGGTGTAGCTCTGGGCGAGGCGACCCAGCTCGGTCCCACCCCTGATGTTGGCGCGGAAGATGTCGCCGGTCGAGATCGCCGGGACCCCCAGCCGGCCGGCGAGCCGCACCGCCTGGGTGCCCTTGCCCGCCCCCGGCGGGCCCAGCAGGATCAACCTCATCGCAGGAACCCCTCGTAGTGCCGCTGCTGCAGCTGGGACTCGATCTGCTTGACGGTCTCGAGGCCGACGCCCACCACGATCAGGATCGAGGTGCCGCCGAACGGGAACCGCGAGGTGTTGGCCTGCAGCAGGGCCAGGGCGACCAGCGGGATCAGCGAGATCAGGCCCAGGTAGAGGGCGCCGGGGAAGGTGACCCGGGTGAGCACGTAGTCGAGGTACTCGGCGGTCGGCCGCCCGGCGCGGATGCCGGGGATGAAGCCGCCGTACTTGCGCATGTTCTCGGCGACCTCGTCCGGGTTGAACGTGATCGAGACGTAGAAGTAGGTGAAGAAGATGATCAGCAGGAAGTAGGCAGCCATGTAGATCGGGTGGTCGCCCCGGACCAGGTTGACGTTGATCCACGCGACCCAGGCGGCGTTGCTGTTGCCCTGGAACTGCGAGATCAGCGCCGGCAGGTACAGCAGCGAGGAGGCGAAGATGACCGGGATGACGCCCGCCATGTTGACCTTGATCGGGATGTAGGTGCTGGTGCCGCCGTACATCCGTCGTCCGACCATGCGCTTGGCGTACTGCACCGGGATCCGGCGCTGCGACTGCTCGACGAAGACGACCAGGGCCATCACGACCAGGCCCATGGCGATGACCATCACCATCGTGTCCCAGCCCTTCTCCTGCCCGATCGCCTGCATCGAGAGCGGGAAGCCGGCCGCGATCGAGGTGAAGATCAGCAGCGACATGCCGTTGCCGACCCCGCGCTCGGTGATCAGCTCGCCGAGCCACATGATCAGTCCGGTGCCGGCGGTCAGGGTGATCACCATCAGCAGGATCGTGACCACGTCCTGGCGGGGGACGATCGCCGCGGTGCACGAGGAGCCGAAGATCTGCGAGGGGTTGCGGGCCAGGGTGATCAGGGTCGAGGACTGCAGGATCGCCAGGCCGATGGTGAGGTACCGGGTGTACTGGGTGAGCTTGGTCTGCCCGCTCGCCCCCTCTTCCTTGAGGGTCTCGAACCGCGGGATCACCACCGTCAGCAGCTGGATGATGATGCTCGCGGTGATGTACGGCATGATCCCCAGCGCGAACACCGACAGCTGCAGCAGCGCGCCGCCGGAGAACAGGTTGACCATGCCGAGGGTGCTCGACGCGGTGCCGGTGTCGATGCACGAGCGCACTGCCTTGTAGTCGACCCCCGGGGTCGGGACGAACGACCCCAGCCGGAACACGGCCATGATCGCAATCGTGAACAGCAGCTTACGCCGCAGGTCGGGCGTCTTGAACGCCCTGGCGAACGCGGTCAGCACGGTGGTCCTCCTCGCGGGTCTGGCCCCGGCGACCATAACACCGTCGTCGGAACGCTACCGTCGGTCGCGGCCGGGTTCGGGCGACCGACGGACGCCCGGCGTCGCCGAGCGGGGCTTACTGGACAGATCCCTCGCCCCAAAGGGTCCGCCCCCGGCACGACGTGACGTCGCAGCGGGGGCGGGCCTGGTTCGAGCTCAGCGGTGGGGCTCAGGCCGAGACGGTGGCGGTGCCACCGGCAGCGGCGATCTTCTCCTTGGCGCTGGCCGAGAAGGCGTCGACCTCGACGGTCAGGGCGACGGTGACCTCCCCGGTACCGAGCACCTTGACCGGCAGGCCGTCGCGGACGGCGCCCTTGGCGACCAGGTCCTCGACGGTGACGGTGCCACCGGCGGGGTACAGGGCCGACAGGCGGTCCAGGTTGACGACCTGGTAGGCCACCCGGAACGGGTTCTTGAAGCCACGGAGCTTGGGCAGCCGCATGTGCAGCGGCATCTGCCCACCCTCGAAGGCTGCGGGAACCTGGTACCGGGCCTTGGTGCCCTTGGTGCCGCGGCCGGCCGTCTTGCCCTTGCTGGCCTCACCACGACCCACCCGGGTCTTGGCCTTGTGCGACCCCGGCGCAGGCCGAAGGTGGTGCACCTTCAGCACGTGCTCGCCGGCGACGGCGGAGTTCTCCGCAGCCATGTCAGTCAACCTCCTCGACGGTGACCAGGTGGCGCACCGTGTGGACCATGCCCCGGAACTCCGGGCGGTCCTCCTTGACGACGACGTCGTGGATCCGCTTCAGGCCGAGCGAACGCAGCGTCTCGCGCTGGTTGGCCTTGCCTCCGATCCCCGACCGGATCTGGGTGACCTTCAGGCTGGCCATCAGGCACCCGCCCCGGCGGCACGGGCCCGCAGCAGGGCTGCCGGCGCGACGTCCTCGATCGGCAGGCCACGGCGGGCCGCGACCTCCTCGGGGCGCTCCAGGCCGCGCAGCGCCGCCACCGTCGCGTGGACGATGTTGATGGCGTTGGACGAACCCAGCGACTTGCTCAGCACGTCGTGGATGCCGGCGCACTCCAGCACGGCGCGCACCGGGCCACCGGCGATGACGCCGGTACCGGGCGATGCCGGCTTGAGCAGGACGACGCCCGCGGCTGCCTCACCCTGGATCGGGTGCGGGATGGTGCCCTGGATGCGCGGCACCTTGAAGAAGTGCTTCTTGGCCTCCTCGACACCCTTGGCGATCGCCGCGGGCACCTCCTTGGCCTTGCCGTAGCCGACGCCCACGGTCCCGTCGCCGTCGCCGACCACCACGAGGGCGGTGAAGCTGAAGCGACGACCACCCTTGACGACCTTGGCGACGCGGTTGATGGTCACCACACGCTCGACGAAAGCGGTCTTCTCGGCGCCGCCGTCGCGGGGGCCGCGGCCGTCGCCACGGTCGCGACGCTCACGGCGTCCGTTGTTCTCGCCGGTGCCGCCGGGGCCACCGGTGCCACCGGCACCGATGCCGCCACCGCGGCGCTGGGGTCCCGCCATCAGAGGTTCCTTCCTAGCTCTTGGGTGCGGCCCGCTCGGCCGCGCATTCCTACGGTGCAGGTCACAGGGCCAGCCCACCCTCGCGGGCGCCGTCGGCCACTGCCGCCACACGACCGTGGTAGCGGTTGCCGCCCCGGTCGAAGACGACCGACTCCACACCAGCGGCCTTGGCCCGCTCGGCCACGAGCAGGCCGACACGCTTGGCCTTGGCCGACTTGTCGCCGTCCAGCCCGCGCAGGTCCGCCTCGAGGGTGGACGCCGAGGCCAGGGTGCGACCCGCGGTGTCGTCCACGATCTGGGCGACGATGTGCCGGGTCGAGCGGCTGACGACCAGGCGCGGCCGCTCCGGGGAGCCCACCACGTTCTTGCGCACCCGAAGGTGGCGACGCTTGCGGGCGGCATCGGTGCCCTTGCCGGCACCCCCACCACTGCGCTTGATTCCGATCGCCATTACTTCTTACCTGCCTTCCCGACCTTGCGCCGGACCACCTCGCCGGCGTATCGCACACCCTTGCCCTTGTACGGGTCGGGCTTACGCAGCTTGCGAAGGTTGGCCGCGACCTCGCCGACCTTCTGCTTGTCGATGCCCGACACCGAGAACCGGGTCGGAGCCTCGACGGTGAAGGTGACGCCCTCGGGCGGCTCCACCGTGATCGAGTGGCTGTAGCCCAGCGCGAACTCCAGGGCAGCGCCCTTGGCGACCACGCGGTAGCCGGTGCCCACGATCTCGAGCTTCTTCTCGTAGCCGTCGGTCACGCCGACGACCATGTTGCTGATCAGGGTGCGGGTCAGACCGTGGAGCTGCTTCGAGGTCCGCTCGTCGTTCGGGCGGACGACACGCAGCACGGCCTCCTCACGCTCGATCGTGATGGGAGCGGCGATCGAGTGGCTCAACGAGCCCTTGGGACCCTTGACTGTGACGTCACGGCCGTCGACGGTGACGTCGACGCCACCGGGAACGGTGATGGGCAGCTTGCCGATGCGGGACATGCTCTCCTCCCCCGCCCCTACCAGACGTAGGCGAGGACTTCCCCACCCACGCCCTTCTTGTTCGCCTGCTTGTCGGTCAGCAGACCCGAGGACGTCGACAGGATCGCGACGCCCAGGCCGCCCAGCACCCGGGGCAGGTTGGTCGACTTGGCGTAGACCCGCAGACCGGGCTTGCTGATGCGGCGGATGCCGGCGATCGAGCGCTCCCGGTTCGGGCCGTACTTCAGGGTCACCGTCAGCGTCTTGCCCACCTCGGCGTCCGCCACGGCGAAGGAGGAGATGTAGCCCTCCTGCTGCAGGATCTCGGCGATGTGCGACTTGAGCTTGCTGTACGGCATGTTCACGGTGTCGTGGTAGGCCGTGTTGGCGTTGCGCAGACGCGTGAGCATGTCTGCGATCGGGTCGGTCATGGTCATTGGGCTTGTCCGCCCTTCCTCGCCGTGGTTTCGCCGTGACCGTCCTCGGCCGCCGTGGCGGCTTCGGTCGCGGTCTCGTCGACCTGCGGCGTAGTGCTCCGATGGATCGTGGTCTCGTTCAGGACCGCCCGCAGTGCGGCGTCCAGCTCTTCGGGGTCGTACGAGGTGTGGATCACCGGCGCCGGGTAGCGCAGGGTCACCCGCCCCATGTGGGGGTACCGGCTGCGCAGCGGCACCATCGTCAGACTGGCCATGAGGTCACCAGCTGCTCTTGGTGACACCGGGCAGCTCGCCCCGGTGGGCCATCTCGCGCAGGCAGATCCGGCAGAGGCCGAACTTCTTGTACACCGAGTGCGGGCGGCCGCAGCGCTGACAGCGGGTGTAGCCCCGGACGGCGAACTTCGGCTTGCGGGCGGCCTTGTTGATCAGAGCGGTCTTGGCCACGTTCAGTTCTCCTTGAAGGGGAAGCCGAGGTGACGCAGCAGAGCGCGACCCTCGTCGTCCGTCGACGCCGTGGTGACCACGGTGATGTCCATGCCTCGGACCCGGTCGATGCGGTCCTGGTCGATCTCGTGGAACATCGACTGCTCGGTGAGACCGAAGGTGTAGTTGCCCTTGCCGTCGAACTGCTTGGGCGACAGGCCGCGGAAGTCGCGGATGCGGGGCAGCGCGACCGACAGCAGCCGGTCGAGGAACTCCCACATGCGGTCGCCGCGCAGCGTGACGTGGCAGCCGATCGGCATGCCCTCGCGCAGCTTGAACTGGGCGATCGACTTGCGGGCCTTGGTGACCTGCGGCTTCTGGCCGGTGATCGCGGCGAGGTCGCGGATCGCGCCCTCGATCAGCTTGGAGTCGCGGGCAGCCTCACCCACACCCATGTTGACCACGATCTTGACCAGGCCCGGCACCTGCATGACGTTGCCGTAGCTGAAGTCCTGCCGCATCGCCGGCGCGATCTCGGCGCGGTAGCGCTCCTTCAGCCGGGGCTTGACGGAGGCCGCCGACGACGGGCGCGCGATGGTGTCGCTGCTCATCAGATGTCCTTACCGGAACGCTTGGCCACGCGGATGCGGACCGTGCTGGTCCTGCCGTCACGCTCGACGGTCTCGGTGCGGATGCCCACCCGCGTCGGCTTCTTGGTCTCGGGGTCGACCAGCGCCACGTTGCTGATGTGGATCGGAGCCTCGGTGTGCACGAGGCCGCCGGTCTTGGCGCCCCGGGTCGACTGCCCCACCTTGGTGTGCTTGGTGATCCGGTTGATGCCCTCGACCAGCACGCGCTGGGTCTCGGTGTACACCGCGATCACCTTGCCGGTACGACCCTTGTCGTCCGCCTTGCCGGCGATCACCTGGACGGTGTCGCCCTTCTTGATACGGAGCTTGGCCATGGTCAGAGCACCTCCGGTGCCAAGGAGATGATCTTCATGAACTTCTTCTCGCGCAGCTCACGGCCCACCGGGCCGAAGATGCGGGTGCCGCGGGGGTCACCGTCGCCCTTGAGGATCACCGCTGCGTTCTCGTCGAACTTGATGTAGGAACCGTCGGGACGGCGACGCTCCTTGGTGGTCCGGACGATGACCGCCTTGACGACGTCGCCCTTCTTGACGTTGCCGCCCGGGATCGCGTCCTTGACCGTCGCCACGATGACGTCGCCGATACCGGCGTAGCGGCGACCGGACCCGCCGAGAACCCGGATGCACAAGATCTCCTTGGCACCCGTGTTGTCGGCGACGCGCAGTCGCGACTCCTGCTGGATCACTTCAGAACTCCTTCGTCACGCTGGTTCTCATGATGAGCCTTGCGGAACTCGTGGGGACGGCTGTGCGCCGCTTGGGGGTTGCCCGAACTGGGAACTACTTGGCCTTCTCGACGACGTCGACCAGGCGCCAGCGCTTGGTCGCGGACAGCGGCCGGGTCTCCATGATGAGGACCAGGTCGCCGACACCGGCGGTGTTGTTCTCGTCGTGCGCCTTCACCTTGCTGGTCCGCCGCAGCACCTTGCCGTACAGGGGGTGCTTGACGCGGTCCTCGACCTCGACGACGACGGTCTTGTCCATCTTGTCGCTGACGACGTAGCCCCGACGGGTCTTGCGGTCACCGCGACCCTCGTCGACGTTCACATCTGACTCACTCACAACAGTCTCGCTCACAGCTGCCTTCTCACTCATCGGGATCAGCCCTGCGGCCCGGAGGTGATGCCGAGCTCGCGCTCGCGCATGATCGTGTAGATCCGGGCGATGTCCCGGCGGACGGCCTTCAGGCGGCCGTGACTCTCCAGCTGGCCGGTGGCCGACTGGAAGCGCAGGTTGAACAGCTCTTCCTTGGCCTTGCGCAGCTCTTCGACGAGACGCTCGTCGTCCAGCCCGCGCACCTGCGTCGGCGCCAGGTCCTTGGAACCGACGGCCATCAGAGGTCACCGCCTTCGCGCCGGACGATCCGGCACTTCATCGGCAGCTTGTGGATCGCGCGGGTGAGCGCGTCCTTGGCCACCTTCTCGTTGGGGAACGACAGCTCGAACATCACGCGGCCCGGCTTCACGTTTGCGATCCACCACTCGGGCGAACCCTTGCCCGAACCCATGCGGGTCTCGGCCGGCTTCTTGGTGAGCGGACGGTCGGGGTAGATGTTGATCCACACCTTGCCACCACGACGGATGTGCCGGGTGATGGCGATACGCGCGGACTCGATCTGCCGGTTGGTGACGTACGCCGGCTCGAGGGCCTGGATGCCCCACTCGCCGAACGTCACCGCAGTACCGCCCTTGGCCGCGCCGTGGCGGTCGGGGTGGTGCTGCTTACGGTGCTTGACCCTGCGGGGGATGAGCACGGCTCACGCCTCCGTCTCTGCAGCGGCCGACTCCACCGGAGCCGGCGCGTCGGACTCGACCGCCGCGGCCGGAGCCTCGGCGTCACGACGACGCTGCGGGCGCTGGGCGCGGGCGGCCCCGTCGGGACGGGCACCCTCACGACGCGGCGCACGCGGCGCGGTGACCTGCTCGCGAGCGAGCTCGCGGGCGGTGACGTCACCCTTGTAGATCCAGACCTTCACGCCGATCCGGCCGAAGGTGGTGCGGGCCTCGTACAGGCCGTAGTCGATGTTCGCACGAAGTGTGTGCAGCGGCACCCGGCCCTCGCGGTAGAACTCCGAGCGGCTCATCTCGGCGCCGCCGAGACGACCCGAGCACTGCACCCGGATGCCCTTGGCGCCGGCACGCAGCGAGGACTGCATGCCCTTGCGCATGGCCCGACGGAAGGAGACCCGGCTGGCGAGCTGCTCGGCGATGCCCTGGGCGACCAGCTGCGCGTCGATCTCGGGGTTCTTGACCTCGAGGATGTTCAGCTGCACCTGCTTGCCGGTGAGCTTCTCGAGCTCGCCACGGATGCGGTCGGCCTCGGCGCCACGGCGACCGATGACGATGCCCGGGCGTGCGGTGTGGATGTCGACGCGGACCCGGTCCCGGGTGCGCTCGATCTCGACGCGGCTGATGCCGGCACGCTCCATGCCCTTGGACATGAGCCTGCGGATCTCGACGTCCTCCTTGACGTAGTCGCGGTAGCGCTGGCCCGCCTTGGTGCTGTCGGCGAACCACCGGCTCTTGTGCTCCGTCGTGATCCCGAGTCGGAACCCGTGCGGGTTGACCTTCTGGCCCACTAGCGGGTCCTTCCCTTCGTGCTGGCGGCGGCCTTCTTGGCCGGCGCGCTCGCGGTGGTCTCCGGCTTGGCCGGAGCACTCTTGCTGGCGACCTTGCCGGCTGCCGGGGCGGCGAGCGGCCCTGGTCGGCCGCGGACCCACGACCACGGTGATGTGGCTGGTCCGCTTGTTGATGCGGAACGCACGTCCCTGCGCCCGCGGCCGGAACCGCTTCAGCGTCGGGCCCTCGTCGACGTAGGCGGCCTGGACGACGAGCAGCCGCTCGTCGAACGGCTCGCTCGCCCGCTCGGCCTTGACCCGCGCGTTGGCGACCGCGCTCTGCACGACCTTGAGCACCGGCTCGCTGGCCGCCTGCGGGGCGAACTCGAGCACGGCCACCGCCTCAGCGGCCTGCTTGCCACGGATCAAGTCCACGACACGGCGGGCCTTCTGGGGCGTGACGCGGATGTACCGCGCCTGCGCCTTGGCTTCCATTCGGGAGTCCCTTACTTGCTAGGAGGTCTGTTACCTGGGTCGTGCAGAAGATGGTCGTGCAGAGGATCCGTGCCCGAGCCGTCGTCAGCGACGACGGCCCTTGCGGTCGTCCTTCTCGTGGCCCCGGAACGTACGGGTCGGGGCGAACTCTCCGAGCTTGTGACCGATCATCGACTCGGTGACGAAGACCGGCACGTGCTTGCGCCCGTCGTGCACCGCGATGGTGTGACCGAGCATGTCCGGCACGATCATCGAGCGGCGCGACCAGGTCTTGATGACGGTCTTGGTGCCCTTCTCGTTCTGCACGTCCACCTTCTTGGCGAGGTGGTCGTCGACGAACGGGCCCTTCTTCAGACTGCGAGGCATCTGCTACGTCTCCCTGTCAGCGCTTCTTGCCGGTGCGGCGGCGGCGGACGATGAGCTTGTCGCTCGCCTTGTTGGGACGGCGGGTGCGGCCCTCGGACTGGCCCCACGGGCTGACCGGGTGGCGACCACCGGAGGTCTTGCCCTCGCCACCACCGTGCGGGTGGTCGATCGGGTTCATCGCGACACCGCGGACGGTCGGGCGCTTGCCCTTCCAGCGCATCCGGCCGGCCTTGCCCCAGTTGATGTTCGACTGCTCGGCGTTGCCCACCTCGCCGACCGTCGCGCGGCAGCGCAGGTCGACGTTGCGGATCTCGCCCGACGGCATGCGCAGCTGGGCGAACGGCCCGTCCTTGGCCACCAGCTGGACCGAGGCACCGGCCGAGCGGGCGATCTTGGCGCCGCCGCCCGGCCGCAGCTCGATCGCGTGCACGACCGTACCGACCGGGATGTTGCGCAGCGGCAGGCTGTTGCCCGGCTTGATGTCGGCACCTGCGCCGTTCTCGATCCGGTCGCCCTGGGACAGCTTGTTCGGCGCCAGGATGTAGCGCTTCTCGCCGTCCGCGTAGTGCAGCAGCGCGATGCGCGCGGTGCGGTTGGGGTCGTACTCGATGTGAGCGACCTTGGCGGGCACGCCGTCCTTGTCGTGCCGACGGAAGTCGATCAGACGGTAGGCACGCTTGTGCCCGCCGCCCTGGTGGCGGGTCGTGACCCGGCCGGCGTTGTTACGCCCGCCCCGCTTCGTCAGCGGGCGAACCAGCGACTTCTCCGGCTCGGACCGGGTGACCTCGACGAAGTCGGCAACGGACGAGCCGCGCCGGCCCGGCGTTGTCGGCTTGTACTTACGGATTCCCATGCTCAGTCAGTCCTCGGTGAGTTCCGACGGCGTCGTGTCCGGCCGCCTAGGCGGCCGGACCGCCGAAGATGTCGATGGTGCCGTCCTTCAGGGTCACGATCGCGCGCTTGGTGTCACTACGACGGCCGAGGCCGGTCTTCGTGCGGCGCGTCTTGCCCTGTCGGTTGATCGTGTTGACCGAGGCCACCTTGACGCCGAAGACCTTCTCGACGGCGACGCGGATCTCGGTCTTGTTGGCCCGCGGGTCGACGATGAAGGTGTACTTGCCCTCGTCGATCAGGCCGTAGCTCTTCTCGGAGACCACGGGGGCCAGCAGGATGTCGCGCGGGTCCTTGTGGATGTTGCCGGCGGTGCTCACTTGGCGGCCTCGCTCTCGGTGGCAACGGCCTTGGCGCCCTTGCCCGCGACGGGGCCGGCCACGAAGGCCTGCAGCGCGCCGCTGGTGAAGACGACGTCGTCGCTGCACAGCACGTCGTAGGTGTTCAGCTGGTCGCTGACCAGCAGGTGAACCCGGTCGATGTTGCGCAGGCTCTTCCAGGTCAGCTCGTCGTTGCGCTCCACCACGACCAGCAGCCGCTTGCGCTCGCTGACCTTGTCGAGCACGGCGATCGCCGACTTGGTCGACGGCGCGGTCGCGCTCACGAGGCTGGTGACCACGTGGATGCGGCCGTGCCGGGCCCGGTCCGACAGGGCCCCGCGCAGGGCGGCGGCCTTCATCTTCTTGGGCGTGCGCTGGGAGTAGTCCCGCGGGTTCGGGCCGTGGACGACGCCACCGCCGGTGAACTGCGGGGCCCGGGTCGAGCCCTGGCGGGCGCGGCCGGTGCCCTTCTGCTTGTAGGGCTTGCGGCCACCGCCGCGCACCTCGCCACGGGTCTTGGCGTCGTGCGTGCCCTGGCGGGCGGCAGCGAGCTGGGCCACGACCACCTGGTGGATCAGGGGCACGTTGGTCTGTACGTCGAAGATCTCGGCCGGCAGCTCGACGGTGCCGGCCTTGGCACCTGCTGCGTCGAGGACGTCGATGGTCGCCATGACGGTCAGGCTCCCTTCGCGGCGGTCTTGACGAGGACGACCGAGCCCTGGGGCCGGGCACTGCACCCTTGATCAGGATGAGGCCGCGCTCGGCGTCCACGGCGTGGACGGTGAGGTTCTGGACGGTCTGGCGCTCGAAGCCCATGCGCCCGGCCATCTTCATGCCCTTGAACACGCGGCCCGGGGGTCGCGCAGGCGCCGATCGAGCCGGGCTTGCGGTGGTTGCGGTGCGAGCCGTGCGAGGACGAGACGCCGTGGAAGCCGTGACGCTTCATGACGCCCGCGGTGCCCTTGCCCTTGGTCCGGCCGACGACGTCGACGCTCTGGCCGGCCTCGAACAGGTCGACGGTCAGCTCCTGGCCCAGGCTGTGCTCGCCGGCGTCGGCGGTGCGCAGCTCGACCAGGAAGCGCCGCGGGGTGACGCCGGCCTTGGCGAAGTGACCGGCCATCGGCTGGTTCACCTTGCGCGGGTCGATGGCGCCGTAGGCGATCTGGACGGCGTTGTAGCCGTCGGTGTCGCTGGTGCGCACCTGGCTCACGACGCAGGGCCCGGCCTGGACGACGGTGACCGGGACCAGCTTGTTGTCGGCGTCCCAGACCTGGGTCATGCCGAGCTTGGCGCCCAGCAGGCCCTTGACAGTGGATGTGGTGTTCATCGCGAGCCTCAGAGCTTGATCTCGATGTCGACCCCGGCCGGCAGGTCGAGACGCATCAGCGAGTCGACCGTCTTCGGCGTGGGGTTGATGATGTCAATGAGCCGCTTGTGGGTGCGCATCTCGAAGTGCTCGCGGCTGTCCTTGTACTTGTGCGGCGAACGGATCACGCAGAACACGTTCTTCTCCGTCGGCAGCGGCACCGGTCCGGCCACGGTCGCACCAGTACGGACCACCGTGTCGACGATCTTGCGCGCCGAGCTGTCGATGACCTCGTGGTCGTAGGCCTTGAGCCTGATGCGGATCTTCTGTCCCGCCATGGCTTCGCTGTGCTCTCTCTCGTCGGTGTTCCTGCTACCACCCGGGCAGCCGGGCGGCTTCTTCTTCAATGCTGCGAGCGTCCGGCCCCCGAGGTCGGGCGTGTCGTGAGTGAGGCACGAGCCGCACCCGGCACGAATGTGCCCGACCGATTGGTCCTGGGTGCTGCCGGCTTCACCCCGCCAGCGCTTGCGCCAGGGGGAACGCTCACGAGGAGCGCCCGAAACAGCCTGCTCAGTCTGCCAGACGACCCCCACCCTTGACCAATCGGCCTCCCCCCGCAGGGGCGGGCCGGGGTCAGGGTCGGGTGCGACCGACAAGCGTCGGGGCGTCGCCCGCGGGTGACCGCGGGCGACGCCCCGCACAGCTCACTTCAGGATCTTGGTGACCCGGCCCGAGCCGACGGTCCGGCCACCCTCGCGGATGGCGAACTTGAGGCCCTCTTCCATCGCGATGGGCTGGATCATCTCGACCCGCATCTCGGTGTTGTCGCCCGGCATCACCATCTCGGTGCCTTCGGGCAGGTGCACGACCCCGGTCACGTCCGTGGTGCGGAAGTAGAACTGGGGGCGGTAGTTGTCGTAGAACGGCGTGTGCCGGCCACCCTCGTCCTTGGACAGGATGTAGACGGTCGCCTCGAACTCGGTGTGCGGCGTGATCGAACCGGGCTTGGCCACGACCTGGCCGCGCTCGACGTCCTCACGCTTGATGCCACGCAGCAGCAGACCGACGTTCTCGCCCGCCTGGGCCTCGTCGAGCAGCTTGCGGAACATCTCGATGCCGGTGACGGTCGTCGACTGCTTGGCCTCACGGATGCCGAGGATCTCGACGGTCTCGTTGACCTTGACGACACCACGGTCCACCTTGCCGGTGACGACGGTGCCACGACCGGTGATCGTGAAGACGTCCTCGATCGGCATCAGGAACGGCTTGTCGACGTCGCGGGTCGGCTCCGGGATGGCGGTGTCGACGGCGTCCATCAGCTCGAGCAGCTTGGCGCTCCACTCGGGGTCGCCCTCGAGGGCCTTGAGCGCCGAGACCCGGACCACGGGCAGGTCGTCGCCGGCGAACTCGTAGGCGGTCAGCAGCTCGCGGACCTCCATCTCGACGAGCTCGAGGATCTCCTCGTCGTCGACCATGTCGGACTTGTTGAGCGCCACGACGATGTAGGGCACGCCGACCTGGCGGGCCAGGAGCACGTGCTCCTTCGTCTGCGGCATCGGGCCGTCGGTGGCGGCGACCACGAGGATCGCGCCGTCCATCTGGGCCGCACCGGTGATCATGTTCTTGATGTAGTCGGCGTGCCCGGGGCAGTCGACGTGGGCGTAGTGACGCGCCTCGGTCTGGTACTCCACGTGCGCGATCGAGATCGTGATACCGCGCTGACGCTCCTCGGGGGCCTTGTCGATCTGGTCGAAAGGCGTGAAGGGGTTGAGCGTCGGGTACTTGTCGTGCAGCACCTTGGTGATCGCCGCGGTCAGCGTCGTCTTGCCGTGGTCGATGTGACCGATGGTGCCGATGTTGACGTGCGGCTTCGTCCGTTCGAACTTCGCCTTCGCCACGGTGTCCTCCTTGGACTGTCGATGTCGCCGTCCGGTTGTCGGGACCGGGGTTCGGCTTGCCTGTCTGTCTGGTGCTGCTGGTCGGCTTGCTGATCTGTCAGGTGCTGCGGTCGGCGGGGCTCACGCGCTGCCGGTGGTACTCACGGCGAGGGCTACTCGCCGCGGGCCTTCTTCACGATCTCCTCGGCGACGTTCCGGGGAACCTCGGCGTAGGAGTCGAACTGCATCGAGTACACCGCGCGACCCTGCGTCTTGCTGCGCAGGTCACCCACGTACCCGAACATCTCGGACAGCGGGACCACGGCCCGGACGACCTTGGCGCCACTGACGTCGTCCATGGCGTGGATCTGGCCACGGCGAGAGTTGAGGTCGCCGATCACGTCACCCATGTAGTTCTCAGGGGTACGGACCTCGACCGCCATCATCGGCTCGAGCAGCACCGGCTCGGCGCGACGCGCGGCCTCCTTGAAGCCCATCGAGCCGGCGATCTTGAACGCGAGCTCCGAGGAGTCGACGTCGTGGGCGGCGCCGTCCAGCAGGGTCGCCTTGACGCCCACCATCGGGTAGCCGGCGAGCACCCCCATCTGCATGGCGTCCTGGAAGCCCTGGTCGACGCTCGGGATGTACTCGCGCGGGACCCGGCCGCCGGTGACCTTGTTCTCGAACTCGTAGAGCGCGCCCTCGGTGGTCTCCATCGGGGCGATCGAGAACTGGATCTTGGCGTACTGGCCCGACCCACCGGTCTGCTTCTTGTGGGTGTAGTCGTACTTGACGACGCTGCGGCGGATCGTCTCGCGGTAGGCCACCTGCGGCTTGCCGACGTTGGCCTCGACGTTGAACTCGCGGCGCATGCGGTCGACCAGGATGTCGAGGTGGAGCTCGCCCATCCCCTTGATGATGGTCTGGCCGGTCTCGTCGTCCTGCTGCACCTGGAAGGTGGGGTCCTCCTCGGCGAGCTTCTGGATCGCGACGCCGAGCTTCTCCTGGTCGCTCTTGGTCTTCGGCTCGATGGCGACCGAGATGACCGGGTCCGGGAAGGTCATCGACTCGAGCACGACCGGGTTCGCCGGGTCGCACAGGGTGTCGCCGGTCGTGGTGTCCTTCAGGCCGATGAACGCGTAGATGTGGCCCGCAGTGGCCTCGTCGACCGGGATCTCGTTGTTGGCGTGCATCTGGAAGAACTTGCCCAGACGCTCCTTCTTGCCCTTGGTCGAGTTGATCACCTGGGCGCCGGTGCTGACCCTGCCCGAGTACACCCGGACGTAGGTGAGCTTGCCGAAGAACTTGTGCGTGGCGATCTTGAACGCCAGTGCCGAGAAGGGCTCGGTCGAGTCCGGCCGACGCAGCAGCATCTTCTCGGGGTCGTTGACCGCGTGACCTTCCATGGGAGGGACGTCGAGCGGCGAGGGCAGGAAGTCCAGGACGGCGTCGAGCATGGGCTGCACGCCCTTGTTCTTGTACGCCGAGCCGCACAGCACCGGGTAGATCTCGCTGGCGATGACCATCTTGCGGATGGCGCCCTTGATCTCCTCGACCGTGAGCTCCTCGCCGCCGGCGAACTTGTCGAGCAGCACCTCGTCGGTCTCGGCGACCCGCTCGATGAGCGCGGCGCGGTACTCGGCGACCTGCTCGGCCATGTCGGCCGGCACCGCCTCGACCGTGTACTCCTCGCCCATCTTGGTCTCGCCGCGCCAGGTGAGCGCGCGGTTGCCGATCAGGTCGACGACGCCGATGAACTCGCTCTCGGCCCCGATCGGCAGCTGGATCGGCAGCGGTTCGGCGCCCAGGCGCTCCTTGATCGTGCGCACGGTGAAGTAGAAGTCGGCACCGAGCTTGTCCATCTTGTTGACGAAGCAGATGCGCGGGACGTCGTACTTGTCGGCCTGGCGCCACACCGTCTCGGACTGGGGCTCGACGCCCTCCTTGCCGTCGAAGACGGCGACCGCGCCGTCGAGCACCCGCAGCGACCGCTCGACCTCGACCGTGAAGTCGACGTGCCCGGGGGTGTCGATGATGTTGATCTGGGTGCCCGCCCAGAAGCAGGTGGTCGCGGCGGAGGTGATGGTGATGCCCCGCTCCTGCTCCTGCTCCATCCAGTCCATCGTGGCAGCGCCGTCGTGGACCTCACCGATCTTGTGGTTGACCCCGGTGTAGAACAGGATCCGCTCGGTGGTGGTGGTCTTGCCGGCGTCGATGTGAGCCATGATGCCGATGTTGCGGACCTTGTTCAGGTCGGTCAGCACGTCGAGTGCCACGGGCTTCAGCCTTCTGCTTGTGGGTCTGGCAAGTTTGTCTGTGGACAGCGGTCAGGCCAGGCGAGTGCGCCCGGCCGGGCTCCCGCACAGCAGGGACGGCGACATCCCTGCCGCCGCTCCCCCGCCCCGACGGTGGACGATCACCAACGGTAGTGCGCGAAGGCCCGGTTCGACTCGGCCATCTTGTGCGTGTCCTCGCGGCGCTTGACCGCGGCGCCCAGGCCGTTGCTGGCGTCCAGGATCTCGTTCATCAGCCGCTCGGTCATGGTCTTCTCACGACGACCGCGCGAGTACGTCAGCAGCCAGCGCAGCGCCAGCGTGGTGGCGCGGCCCGGCTTGACCTCGATCGGCACCTGGTAGGTGGCGCCACCGACGCGGCGGGACTTCACCTCGAGGGTCGGCTTCACGTTGTCGAGAGCGCGCTTGAGCGTGATCACCGGGTCGGAACCGGTCTTCTCACGGCAGCCTTCGAGGGCCGAGTAGACGATGCTCTCGGCGGTGGACTTCTTGCCGTCGAGCAGCACCTTGTTCACCAGCTGGGTGACCAGCGGCGAGCCGTAGACCGGGTCGACGACGAGCGGCCGCTTCGGGGCGGGACCCTTGCGAGGCATTTACTTCTTCTCCATCTTCGCGCCGTACCGGCTGCGGGCCTGCTTGCGGTTCTTGACGCCCTGGGTGTCCAGGGAGCCACGAATGATCTTGTAGCGAACGCCGGGGAGGTCCTTCACCCGGCCGCCGCGCACGAGCACGATCGAGTGCTCCTGCAGGTTGTGGCCGACACCCGGGATGTACGCGGTGACCTCGATCTGGCTGGTCAGCTTCACGCGCGCGACCTTGCGCAGCGCCGAGTTCGGCTTCTTCGGGGTCGTGGTGTAGACGCGAGTGCACACCCCACGCCGCTGAGGGCTGCCCTTGAGGGCAGGGGTCTTGGTCTTGCTGACCTTGTCCTGCCGGCCCTTGCGGACCAGCTGCTGGATCGTGGGCACCGGTTCTCCGTGTTCTGTGGCTGCTTGCGTAGCGTGGTGTGACAGGTCTGGTGCGGTGGTGCTGCCGTTCGGTGGTGCTGCCGTTCGGTGGTGCTGCCGTTCGGTGGTGCTCGGTACGCGTTCGGTGGTGCTCGGTACGGTCGTGCTCTCTCCCGCAGGCCTTCGACCCCCGAGTTCGGGCGTGTCGGCCATGTGACAACCCCTGACGCCGAGGCGAGAAGGGTGGCAGCCGATCGCCGTACCCGTGGCTCCGACGATCGGATCCGGCGTGTGAGCCGGCGCCCGAGGGGGAGCACGCGAGACGAGCCCGATGGACCTCGGGCACGGTTGTCGAGATTACCCGTCCGCGCGCCCGAGCGTCGAAAACGCCCGGACCCGGTCGCGAGGACCGGGTCCGGGCGTCGGTCATGACAGGTACGTCGAGTCTCGCGTCGTCAACGGTCGTAACGGCCGAGGTCGAACTCCTCGAGCGGGATGGCCGCGCCGCTGCCGACGCCGAAGTGGCCGTAGTCGACCTCTTCGTAGCCGGGCATCGCGTACATCGCCGAACGAGCCTCCTCGGTCGGCTCGACCCGGATGTTGCGGTAGCGGGGCAGGCCCGTACCGGCGGGGATGAGCTTGCCGATGATGACGTTCTCCTTGAGGCCCAGCAGGGTGTCGCTCTTGCCGTTGATGGCGGCATCGGTGAGCACCCGGGTGGTCTCCTGGAAGGAGGCCGCCGACAGCCAGGACTCGGTCGCCAGCGAGGCCTTGGTGATCCCCATCAGCTCGGGACGACCCGAGGCCGGGGTGCCGCCCTCGGCGACCACCCGACGGTTCTCGCTCTCGAACCGCGACCGCTCCACGAGCTCACCGGGCAGCAGCTCGGCGTCACCGGACTCGATGATGGTGACCCGCTTGAGCATCTGCCGGACGATGACCTCGATGTGCTTGTCGTGGATCGACACACCCTGGCTGCGGTAGACCTCCTGCACCTCTTCCACGAGGTGCACCTGGACCGCACGCGGCCCGAGGATGCGCAGCACCTGCTTGGGGTCGACCGCGCCCTGGACCAGCTTCTGGCCGACGTCCACGTGCTGGCCGTCCTCGATCAGCAGGCGCGCCCGCTTGGTGACCGAGTAGGCGATCTCCTCCGAGCCGTCGTCGGGGGTCAGGATCAGCTTGCGCAGCCGGTCGCTGTCCTCGATGGCGATCCGGCCCGCGGCCTCGGCGATCGGGGCGACACCCTTGGGGGTGCGCGCCTCGAAGAGCTCGGTGACACGGGGCAGACCCTGGGTGATGTCCAGGCTGGAGGCGACACCACCGGTGTGGAAGGTACGCATCGTCAGCTGCGTGCCGGGCTCACCGATCGACTGGGCGGCGATGATGCCGACCGCCTCACCGATGTCGACGAGCTTGCCGGCCGCCAGGGAGCGGCCGTAGCACATGGCGCAGGTGCCGACCTTGGACTCGCAGGTGAGCACCGACCGGACCTTGATCTCGCTGACCCCGGCCTCGATCAGGGTGTTGATCGTGGGGTCACCCAGGTCGGTGCCCGCGGCGACCAGCACCTGGCCGCCGACGACGACGTCCTGGGCGCTGGAGCGCGAGTAGACGCTGGTCTCGACGTCGTCGTGCCGGCGCAGGGCGCCGTCCGACCCGGCGATGCCGATGACCATGGGCAGGCCGCGCTCGGTGCCGCAGTCCTCCTCGCGGATGATGACGTCCTGCGCGACGTCCACCAGACGACGGGTCAGGTACCCCGAGTCGGCGGTGCGCAGCGCGGTGTCGGCCAGACCCTTGCGGGCACCGTGGGTGGAGATGAAGAACTCCAGCACGGACAGACCCTCGCGGAAGTTCGACTTGATCGGCCGCGGGATGATCTCGCCCTTGGGGTTGGCCACCAGACCGCGCATACCGGCGATCTGACGCATCTGCATCCAGTTGCCACGAGCGCCCGAGGACACCATGCGGTAGATCGAGTTGTCCTTCGGGAGATTGGCTTCCATCTCCTTGGCGACCTCGTTGGTGGCCTGGGTCCAGATCTCGATGAGCTCCTGGCGACGCTCGTCGTCGGTGATCAGACCCTTCTCGTACTGGGTCTGCACCTTGGCGGCCTTGGTCTCGTAGCCCTCGAGGATCTCGGGCTTGCGGGCCGGGGTCACCACGTCGGAGATCGAGACCGTGATGCCGGAGCGGCTGGCCCAGTGGAAGCCGGTCTCCTTCAGCGCGTCCAGGGTCGCCGCGACCTGCACCTTCGGGTACCGCTCGGCCAGGTCGTTGACGATCGCCGAGAGCACCTTCTTGTCGACGACCGACTCGACGAACGCGTAGTCCGGCGGCAGCGTCTGGTTGAACAGCGCGCGGCCCAGCGAGGTGCGCAGCACCACCGGGTCGCCCAGGTTCCAGTCCTCGGGCAGGCTCGTGCCGTGCGGCGGCACGATGCCCTCGAACCGGATCTGCACCTCGGCCTGGATGTCGAGCTGACGGGCGTCCAGAGCCATGATCGCCTCGGACACCGAGCTGAACGCCCGGCCCTCACCGATGGCGCCGGGCTTGGCCAGCGTCAGGTGGTAGAGACCGATGATCATGTCCTGGGTGGGCATGGTCACGGGACGGCCGTCGGCCGGCTTGAGGATGTTGTTGCTCGAGAGCATCAGGATCCGGGCCTCGGCCTGGGCCTCGGCCGACAGCGGCAGGTGCACCGCCATCTGGTCGCCGTCGAAGTCGGCGTTGAAGGCCGAGCAGACGAGCGGGTGGATCTGGATGGCCTTGCCCTCGACCAGCTGCGGCTCGAAGGCCTGGATGCCGAGGCGGTGCAGCGTCGGTGCCCGGTTGAGCAGCACCGGGTGCTCGCTGATGACCTCTTCGAGCACGTCCCACACGACCGGGCGGGCCCGCTCGACCATGCGCTTGGCGGACTTGATGTTCTGCGCGTGGTTGAGGTCGACCAGCCGCTTCATGACGAACGGCTTGAACAGCTCGAGCGCCATCTGCTTGGGCAGGCCGCACTGGTGCAGCTTGAGCTGCGGGCCGACGACGATGACCGAACGGCCGGAGTAGTCGACGCGCTTGCCGAGCAGGTTCTGACGGAACCGGCCCTGCTTGCCCTTGAGCATGTCGGACAGCGACTTCAGCGGGCGGTTGCCCGGCCCGGTCACCGGCCGGCCGCGGCGGCCGTTGTCGAACAGGGCGTCGACAGCCTCCTGCAGCATGCGCTTCTCGTTGTTGACGATGATCTCGGGCGCACCCAGGTCGAGCAGACGCTTGAGCCGGTTGTTGCGGTTGATCACACGGCGGTACAGGTCGTTCAGGTCGGACGTCGCGAACCGGCCGCCGTCCAGCTGCACCATCGGGCGCAGGTCCGGCGGGATCACCGGGACGCAGTCCAGCACCATGCCCATGGGCGAGTTGGTGGTGGTCAGGAACGCCGAGACGACCTTCAGCCGCTTCAGGGCCCGGGTCTTGCGCTGGCCCTTGCCGGTCGCGATGGTCTCGCGCAGCGCCTCGCCCTCGGCCTCGAGGTCGAAGGTCTCGAGGCGACGCTGGATCGCGGCCGCGCCCATGCCCCCCTCGAAGTACATGCCGAACCGCTCGCGCATCTCGCGGTAGAGGATCTCGTCACCCTCGAGGTCCTGGACCTTGAGGTTCTTGAACCGGTCCCAGACCTGCTGCAGGCGGTCGACGTCGGCGTCCGCGCGCTTGCGCAGCTGCGCCATCTCGCGCTCGGCCGACTCCTTCACCTTGCGGCGGACGTCGCCCTTGGCGCCCTCGGCCTCGAGCTCGGCCAGGTCACCCTCGAGCCGCTGGGCGCGGGCCTCGACGTCGGCGTCGCGGCGGTTCTCGATCTCCTTCTTCTCCACCTCGATCTGCGCCTCGAGCGAGGGCAGGTCACGGTGACGGGACTCGGCGTCCACCTTGGTGATCATGTAGGCCGCGAAGTAGATGACCTTCTCGAGGTCCTTCGGCGCCAGGTCGAGCAGGTAGCCGAGCCGGCTGGGCACACCCTTGAAGTACCAGATGTGGGTGACCGGGGCCGCGAGCTCGATGTGGCCCATCCGCTCCCGACGCACCTTGGCGCGAGTGACCTCGACGCCGCACCGCTCGCAGATGATGCCCTTGAAGCGCACCCGCTTGTACTTGCCGCAGTAGCACTCCCAGTCCCGGGTCGGACCGAAGATCTTCTCGCAGAAGAGTCCGTCCTTCTCGGGCTTGAGGGTGCGGTAGTTGATGGTCTCGGGCTTCTTCACCTCACCGTGCGACCACTGACGGATGTCGTCAGCGGTGGCGAGGCCGATACGCAGCTCGTCGAAGAAGTTGACGTCCAGCAAGGCGGTGCCTGCTTTCTCTTCGGTGGTTCAGGGTGCAGAAAGTGGAACGAAGGACCGGTGCCGGCGCCACACCTGTCAGTGGGGCGCCGGACCGGCTTCGAGAAGGTCAGACCTCTTCGACGCTGCTCGGCTCGCGCCGGGACAGGTCGATGCCGAGCTCCTCGGCGGCGCGGAACACGTCCTCGTCGGTGTCGCGCATCTCGATCGAGAGGCCGTCGCTCGACAGCACCTCGACGTTGAGACACAGGGACTGCATCTCCTTGATGAGCACCTTGAAGGACTCGGGGATGCCCGGCTCGGGGATGTTCTCGCCCTTGACGATGGCCTCGTAGACCTTCACCCGACCCAGCACGTCGTCCGACTTGATGGTCAGCAGCTCCTGCAGGGCGTAGGAGGCGCCGTAGGCCTCGAGGGCCCACACCTCCATCTCGCCGAAGCGCTGGCCGCCGAACTGGGCCTTACCGCCGAGCGGCTGCTGGGTGATCATCGAGTACGGGCCGGTCGAGCGGGCGTGGATCTTGTCGTCCACCAGGTGGTGGAGCTTCAAGATGTACATGTAGCCCACCGACACCGGCTCCGGGAACGGCTCACCGGTACGGCCGTCGAACAGCCGTGCCTTGCCGCCACCGTCGACCAGCCGGACGCCGTCGCGAGTCTTGGTCGAGGAGTCGAGCAGACCCTCGATCTCGTCCTCGCGGACACCGTCGAAGACCGGCGAGGCGACCCGGGTACCGGGCGGGGCCTCACGGGCGTCCTCGGACAGGTACTTCGCCCAGGCCGGGTCACCCTCGACCTTCCAGCCCCGCGAGGCGACCCACCCGAGGTGGGTCTCGAGCACCTGGCCGACGTTCATGCGGCTGGGCACACCGAGCGGGTTCAGGACGACGTCGACCGCGGTGCCGTCCTCGAGGAACGGCATGTCCTCGACGGGCAGGATCTTGGAGATGACGCCCTTGTTGCCGTGGCGCCCGGCGAGCTTGTCGCCGTCCGTGATCTTGCGCTTCTGGGCCACGTACACCCGGACCAGCTGGTTGACGCCCGGCGGCAGCTCGTCACCCTCGTCGCGGTCGAAGACCTTGACGCCGATGATCGTGCCGCTCTCACCGTGCGGCACCTTCAGCGAGGTGTCGCGGACCTCACGGGCCTTCTCGCCGAAGATGGCGCGCAGCAGGCGCTCCTCCGGGGTGAGCTCGGTCTCGCCCTTGGGCGTGACCTTGCCGACCAGGATGTCGCCCGGGACGACCTCGGCGCCGATGCGGATGATCCCGCGCTCGTCGAGGTCGGCCAGCAGCTCCTCGGCCACGTTCGGGATGTCGCGGGTGATCTCCTCCGGACCCAGCTTCGTGTCACGGGCGTCGACCTCGTGCTCCTCGATGTGGATCGAGGACAGGACGTCGTCCTGCACGAGGCGCTGCGACAGGATGATCGCGTCCTCGTAGTTGTGGCCCTCCCACGACATGAACGCCACGAGCAGGTTCTTGCCGAGGGCCATCTCGCCCTTGTCGGTCGAGGGGCCGTCGGCGATCGGCGTGCCGACCTCGAGACGGTCGCCCTCGTTGACCAGCACCCGCTGGTTGTACGCGGTGCCCTGGTTGGACCGACGGAACTTGGCGATCCGGTAGGTGGTGTGGGTCGCGTCGTCGTTCATGACGGTCACGACGTCGGCCGAGACCTCGCTGACCACACCGGCCTTGGTGGCCACGACCACGTCGCCGGCGTCGACGGCGGCACGGAACTCCATGCCGGTGCCGACCAGCGGCGCCTCGGCCACCACGAGGGGGACCGCCTGGCGCTGCATGTTCGAGCCCATCAGGGCCCGGTTGGCGTCGTCGTGCTCGAGGAACGGGATCATCGCGGTCGCGACCGAGACCATCTGGCGCGCCGAGACGTCCATGTAGTTCACGTCGTTGGGCAGGACGTAGTCGACCTCGCCACCCTTGGCGCGCACCAGGACGCGGTCCTCGAGGAACCGCCCCTCGGCGTTGATCGGCGCGTTGGCCTGGGCGATGACGAACTCGTCCTCCTCGTCGGCCGTGAGGTAGGCGATGTCGTCGGTGACGCGGTCGCCGTCCACCTTGCGGTAGGGGGTCTCGACGAAACCGAACGGGTTGATCCGCGCGTAGCTGGCGAGCGAGCCGATCAGGCCGATGTTCGGGCCTTCCGGGGTCTCGATCGGGCACATGCGGCCGTAGTGCGAGGTGTGCACGTCGCGCACCTCGAAGCCGGCGCGCTCACGGGACAGACCGCCCGGACCCAGCGCCGACAGGCGACGCTTGTGGGTCAGACCCGCGAGCGGGTTGGTCTGGTCCATGAACTGCGACAGCTGGCTGGTCCCGAAGAACTCCTTGATGGAGGCCACCACGGGACGGATGTTGATCAGGGTCTGCGGCGTGATCGCCTCGACGTCCTGGGTGGTCATCCGCTCGCGGACGACGCGCTCCATCCGCGACAGGCCCGTGCGGACCTGGTTCTGGATGAGTTCGCCGACCGTGCGCAGCCGCCGGTTGCCGAAGTGGTCGATGTCGTCGACCTCGACCCGGATGTCGACGGCCTCGCCGGCGCGGGCGCCGGGCATGGTCGGGGTACCGGCGTGCAGCGTGACCAGGAAGCGGATCGCCTTGACGATGTCCTCGACGGTCAGCGTGCCGGCCGAGAGCGGCTGCTCCAGGCCCAGCTTCTTGTTGATCTTGTAGCGGCCGACCTTCGCGAGGTCGTAGCGCTTGGGGTTGAAGTAGAGGTTGTCGAGCAGCGTCTGCGCGGCCTCACGGGTGGGCGGCTCGCCCGGGCGCAGCTTGCGGTAGATGTCGAGCAGCGCCTCGTCGGTGCCGGCGGTGTGGTCCTTCTCGAGGGTGGCCCGGATCGACTCGATGTCGCCGAACTCCTCCAGGATCTGCGCCTCGCTCCAGCCCAGTGCCTTGAGCAGCACCGTGACCGACTGCTTGCGCTTGCGGTCGATCCGGACGCCGACCATGTCGCGCTTGTCGACCTCGAACTCGAGCCAGGCCCCACGCGAAGGAATGATCTTCGCGGTGAAGACGTCCTTGTCGGAGGTCTTGTCGACGGTGCGCTCGAAGTAGACGCCGGGCGAACGCACCAGCTGCGAGACCACGACACGCTCGGTGCCGTTGATCACGAAGGTGCCGCGGTCGGTCATCAGCGGGAAGTCACCCATGAACACGGTCTGGCTCTTGATCTCGCCAGTGGTGGTGTTCATGAACTCGGCCGTCACGAAGAGCGGGGCCGAGTAGGTCATGTCCCGCTCCTTGCACTCGTCGATCGAGTACTTGGCGGGCTCGAACCGGTGGTCCCGGAACGACAGGGACATCGACCCCGAGAAGTCCTCGATCGGAGAGATCTCTTCGAAGATCTCCTCCAGGCCCGAGGTCGTGGGCACGTCCTGACGGCTGTTCTCGAGAGCGGCCGCCACGCGGGCCTGCCACTTCGAGTTGCCGAGGAGCCAGTCGAAACTTTCCGTCTGCAGCGCGAGGAGGTTGGGGACCTCCAGCGGCTCGCGGATCTTTGCGAAAGAGAGACGGCCGGTGGCCGTACGGACAGTAGAACCAGACGCGATGCGCGAGGCGGCCAAGAGGGGTCCTTCCACGGGCCTGCGGGCGTTACTGCGCATGCCTGTCGATCCACGGGGGTCCGCGGACAAAGTCAGGGTAGGCGCAAAGAGTCAGGGTACTCACGCGGTCGGCAATTGTCCAACCGGTGAGGATGACGGCCCCGAGGGGTCGTCGTCAAGACATCGCTCGGCGCGTCGGCCCGCTTGTGACAGGCCTGCAACCGAACGAGGCGGGCGGCTCGGGCGTGGGACAGGAGTGACCCGTGCCTGAATTGCCCCGACGCGCCGACGGGCGACCGGGGAGCAGACTCCCCGGTCGCCCGTCGGGCGACCGTTGCTCAGATCACTTGACGGAGACCGTGGCGCCGGCACCCTCGAGGGCAGCCTTGGCCTTCTCCGCAGCGTCCTTGTTGACCTTCTCCAGGACAGGCTTGGGGGCGCCGTCCACCAGGTCCTTGGCCTCCTTGAGGCCCAGCGAGGTGAGCGTGCGCACCTCCTTGATGACCTGGATCTTCTTGTCGCCGGCCGCCTCGAGGATGACGTCGAACTCGTCCTTCTCCTCCTCGGCCTCGGCGGCACCGCCGCCGCCCGCGGGGGCGGCAGCAGCCACGGCGACCGGAGCGGCCGCGGTGACCTCGAAGGTGTCCTCGAACTTCTTGACGAACTCCGACAGCTCGATCAGCGTCATCTCCTTGAACGCGTCGAGCAGGTCGTCGGTGCTGAGCTTCGCCATGGTGGCGTGTCCTTCCGTGTCGTACACGCGGGTTCTGACGGGGTGTCCCGCCCGCGCGATGGGTGGGCGGGGCGGTCAGCCCTCGGTGGTTTCCGCGTCGGCGACAGCCTCGGCGGCGGGGGCAGCTTCGGGCTCGACGGGCGAGTCCTCGGCAGAGAGGTCCGCGACGACGACGTCGTCCTGGACGGCTGGGGCTTCCTCGGCGACCGGGGCCTCCTCGGCGACCGGGGCCTCCTGGGCGATCGGGGCCGGCGTACCGGCACCGCCCCTGAGGATGCTCGGGTCGCTCTCCGCCTTCTGGCGCAGGGCGTCCACCACACGGGCGGCCTGGGCCAGCGGAGCGGCGAACAGGTACACCGCATTGGTGAGCGAGGCCTTCATCGCGCCGGCCATCTTGGCCAGCAGCACCTCGCGGGACTCGAGGTCCGCAAGCTTGCGCACCTCGTCAGCGGTCAGCGGTCGACCGTCGAGCAGTCCGCCCTTGATGACGAGGGCGGGATTCGCCTTGGCGAAGTCACGCAGGCTCTTGGCCGTCTCGACCGCGTCGCCGGTGACGAAGGCGACGGCTGTCGGTCCGGCCAGCTGGCCGTCGAACGCCGTGACCCCGGCCTGCTTGGCGGCGATCTCGGTGAGCGTGTTCTTCACCACGGCATACGTGGCGTGGCTGCTGATGCTCTTGCGAAGCGTGGTCAGCTGCGCCACGGTGAGCCCGCGGTACTCGGTCAGCACAGCAGCGTTCGACTCGCGGAACTTGTCCGTGAGCTCGGCCACCGTCGCGGCCTTGTCGGGCCTGGCCATGGCACTCCTTCCGGCATGAGGAGCCGGTTGGTCCCGACATGCAGAACGCCCCGGCGCAGGGGCGCACGGGGCGTGGCACGACGACCGTCCCGGAAGGAACGGAGCCATGATCGACTCGTAACACCTGCGCGGGCCGCCCGCGATGCGGGACCTTCGACCACCCTTGCGGGTGACGACCGGCGGTCTTCGGCGTCCCCAGGCTAGACGAGCCGGGCCCGGGCACCAAATCGCCGCCTGCGGCGGCTAGCCGAGGGTCGCGGGGTCGACGACCTCGGACGCCAGCGGGGCGACGATCGAGACCGTCCTGCCCCAGCCGGAGTAGGTGACCGTCGAGACGGTCTTCTTGCCCTTGAGGGTCGTCGTGGTGACCACCTGTCGGGTCAGCCCGTCGGCGTCCACGAGCATCGAGGTCGACGAGGTCATGCCGGCCAGGGCGGCCTTGGCCTGGACCAGGTTCGCCGCCGGGACGGACGTGAGCACGGCGGCGATCTGGGCCTGGGTGTTCGAGTAGGCGTAGCGGGTGACCGGGACCCCGCCGAAGGTCGAGGTGCCCACCCGCCTGACGGCCACGCCCTTCATGGCCTCGGCACCGGCCGTGGCTAGCGAGTTGGACTGCAGCATCTGGAACATGGGACGCATCGCCACCGACACCTGGTCGGTACCGGAGGGCGAGATCACGATCCACTTCTTGCCCACCGGCAGCTTCATCGACGGGATCGACATGTAGAGCCCGTCGGACACCAGCAGCACCCGCATGGTCTGGGGGCCCACCCTCATGACGACGCTCTCCTCGACACCGGTGCCGCTGAGCCGTACATCACCGGTCGCCGACACTGCACCCTGGGCGCCGTTGGTCGCCATCACCATGTGGGCGGCACCGGCCCGACGGGCGTTGGTGGCCAGCCAGGTGGTGAACGCGGCCCCGTTGACGACGCCCTTGGCGTCGGGGGTCGGCGCCACCGCCGGGGCCGCGGGGGACGACACCGTCGGCGAACCCTGCCCCGGCGTCACGGACGCCTCCGAGCCGGAGCCACCTGAGCCGGACCCCGAGGCACCGGATCCGGACCCCGAGGCACCGGAGCCGGAGGACGTGGTCGACCCTGCCGAGCCGGACCCGGACGACGAGGCACCGGTCGCGGCCGCCGGCTGGTTCGACGACCCCAACGACAGCCCACCCTTGGAGCAGCCCACCAGAGCCAGAGCCAGCACCAGTCCTGCACCCAGGGCCGCCACGCGGGCCGCCGATGTCGTCGTCCGTCGCTCGGTCATGGTTTCCTCCCCGGTGCGCCGCGTTCGCGGCCCCCCACCGACTCAGCACGGTAGCCCGGCGACCTCGCCGTTGCCCCGGGAATCGCCCCACCCCGCCGGAGACGGCAGCGGTGGCTGACGACGGCGAACGGTGGCGGACGGTGGCGGAGGTGGCGGACGCAGAACCGCCCGCCGGCACGAGGCGGGCGGGCGGCTGCGAACGAGGACGATCGAACTCAGGCCTCGACGGACTCCTCGTCCAGGTTGCGGGTCTTGTTGATGTCGACCGGGATGCCGGGGCCCATCGTGGTGGCGATGGTGCCCTTCTGCAGGTAGCGCCCCTTGGCGGCCGACGGCTTGAGCCGCAGCACCTCGTCGAGCGCCGCCGCGTAGTTCTGCACGAGGGCGGTGTCGGTGAACGACGTCTTGCCGATGATGAAGTGCAGGTTGGCGTGCTTGTCGGTGCGGAACTCGATCTTGCCGCCCTTGATGTCCTCGACGGCCTTCGCGACATCCATGGTCACGGTGCCGGTCTTGGGGTTGGGCATCAGGCCGCGCGGGCCCAGCACCTTGCCCAGCCGTCCCACCTTGCCCATCAGGTCGGGGGTCGAGACGACGGCGTCGAAGTCGAGCCAGCCGCCCTGGATCTTCTCGAGCAGGTCGTCCGAACCCACGTAGTCGGCGCCGGCGGCCTCGGCCTGCGCGGCACGCTCACCGGTGGCGAAGACCAGGACTCGGGCGGTCTTGCCGGTGCCGTGCGGCAGGTTGACGGTGCCGCGGACCATCTGGTCGGCCTTGCGGGGGTCGACCCCGAGGCGGAAGGCGACCTCGACGGTCGCGTCGTACTTGGTGGTCGAGGTCTCCTTGGCCAGACGGACGGCCTGCAGAGGGGCGTAGAAGGTGGCGGCGTCGATCTTCTCGGCGGCCGCGCGGTAGCTCTTGCTGCGCTTCACAACTGTCTCCCTTTCGGAGTCGTGGTCTGCGGGCCGCGCTCGGCCCTGCCACTAGGCGGTACGGATCGGGGTGGTGCGGACCCGGATTGTTCGAACCGGGTGGTTCGAACCGGGGTGGTGCCTGGTTCAGGTCAGCCTTCGACCGTGATGCCCATGGAGCGGGCGGTGCCGGCAATGATCTTGGCGGCCTGGTCGACGTCGTGGGCGTTCAGGTCCTCGAGCTTGACCTGAGCGATCTCCCGGACCTGGGCGGCCGTGAGCTTGCCGACCTTCTTGGTGTGCGGCTCGCCGGAACCCTTGGGCACGCCGGCAGCCTTCTTGATCAGCTCGGAGGCCGGCGGGGTCTTGGTGATGAAGGTGAAGGAACGGTCCTCGTAGACCGTGATCTCGACCGGGATCACCGAGCCGCGCTGGCCTTCGGTCTGCGCGTTGTAGGCCTTGCAGAACTCCATGATGTTGACGCCGTGCTGACCCAGGGCAGGGCCGATCGGCGGCGCCGGTGTCGCGGCACCGGCGTTGATCTGCAGCTTGATGAGGCCTGAGACCTTCTTCTTGGGGGGCATGTTCCGAGTCCTCTACTGATGGATGTGCGTGGTGCGCGTCGTCCCTCGCCGGCGGCAGCCGGGCGTCAGATCTTGGCGACCTGGTTGAACGACAACTCGACCGGGGTCTCCCGGCCGAAGATCGAGACGAGGACCTTGAGCTTCTGCGCATCGGCGTTGATCTCGGAGATCGTGGCCGGCAGGGTCTCGAAGGGGCCCTCCATGACGGTGACCGACTCCCCCACCTCGAAGTCGACGACCTTGACGTCGGCCTTGGCCGCCTTGATGCCGCCCTCGGCCGGCTGCAGCGTCGGCGCCAGCATCGAGAAGACCTCGTCGAGGCTCAGCGGCACCGGTTGGTGGGTGTGGCCGACGAACCCGGTCACCCCGGGGGTGTGGCGCACCGCGCCCCACGACTCGTCGGTCAGGTCCATCCGGACCAGCACGTAGCCCGGGATCCGGACCCGGCGGACCAGCTTGCGCTGGCCGTTCTTGATCTCGGTGACCTCTTCCATCGGAACCTCGGTCTGGAAGATGTAGTCCTCCATGTTGAGGCTGGTGGTGCGGTTCTCGAGGTTGGCCTTCACGCGGTTCTCGTAGCCCGCGTAGGAGTGGATGACGTACCACTCGCCGGGCATCCGCCGCAGCTGCGCCTTGAACTCGGCGACCGGATCGACGACGGGCTCGTCCCCCTCGGCGGGCTGGTCACCGACGTCGGTCGTGGCCTCGTCGGTCGTGGCCTCGTCGGTCGTGGCCTCTTCGGTGGTGGCCTCGTCCGCGGTCTCGTCCGTCGTGACCTCGTCAGTCGTGGCCTCGTCCGCGGTCTCGTCGCCGGCGAGCGCGGCGGCGCCTTCGTCCTCGACGGTCTCGCCCGCGACCTCGTCGTCCTGGTGCTCGTCGCCGGTCACGGCGTCGGCGACACCGAGGTCGTCCTCGGCGTCGAGGTGCACTGTCTGGTCCGACACGCTGCTGTCCCTACTCCTTGATCGTGGTGCGATGACCGGGTGGTCGCCGGGGGGCACGTGGGGCCGGCGGCTCAGCCGCCGAAACCCCACAGGACCAACCGGCCGAAGCCGTAGTCCAGCAGCGCGACGAAGGTCATCACTGCCAGGACGAAGATGAGCACCACCGTGGTGTAGGTGATGAGCTCGCTGCGGGTGGGCCGCACGACCTTCGACAGCTCCGAGACGACCTGACGCAGGAAGAGTCGGGGCCCGGTGCGCCGTCGCGGCTTGGCCGGGGTGGCCGGCGTTGAGGCGCTGGTGCTGGTCGTCACTTCTCGTCCTGCCTGGTCGATGGTGCTGCCGGTCGTTGACCGCTGCCTGGTCGTACGCCTTGGTACCCCGCCGTCGACCGAACGCCGGCGGGTCGCCCTTCGCGCGGTGGCGGAGGGACGAAACCGCAGGGCAGGAGGGACTCGAACCCCCAACCGCCGGTTTTGGAGACCGGAGCGCTGCCAGTTGCGCCACTGCCCTACAAAGTAGCTCTCTGACCTGCGGTGGACCGACCCGAGCACCAGGCTCAGGGCAGGCAACAGCAAGTGGCAAGAACCACCAGGGGACGAGTGTACGCACCGGCGGCCACCCGGTCGAACCGCGACACCTGGTCGCGCAGACACCCGAGCGAGGCGCACACCCCGGCAGAGCCGACACCCGGCAGGGCCGCAGGGCCGACACCCCGGCAGAGCCGACACCCCGGCAGAGCCGACACCCCGGCAGGGCCGACACCCCGGCAGGGCCGACACCCCGGCAGAGCCATGTGACGGAAACCGGGCGGTGGAGCACTCGGCGGGAGTGGAAGGATGGCAGCCGTGACCCACGACATCGCCGCCCCTGCCGTCCTGCCTCGGATCTCCCGCCGCATCGGTGCCATCGCCGAGTCCGCCACGCTGGCGGTCGACGCGAAGGCGAAGGCTCTCAAGGCCGCCGGTCGCCCGGTGATCGGGTTCGGCGCGGGGGAACCCGACTTCCCGACCCCCGACTACATCGTCGCCGCCGCGGCGCACGCCTGCAGCCAGCCCGCCAACCACCGGTACACCCCCGCCGGCGGCCTGCCCGAGCTCAAGGCTGCCGTCGTCGCCAAGACCGCCCGCGACACCGGCTACCAGGTCGGCGCCGACCAGGTGCTGGTCACCAACGGCGGCAAGCAGGCCGTGTACCAGGCGTTCGCCACCGTGGTCGACGCCGGTGACGAGGTCCTGCTGCCCGCTCCCTACTGGACCACCTACCCCGAGGCGATCCGGCTCGCGGGCGGGGTGCCGGTCGAGGTGTTCGCCGGTGAGGACGCCGGCTACCTGGTGACCGTCGAGCAGCTCGAGGCCGCCCGCACGCCACGCACCAAGGCCCTGCTGTTCTGCTCGCCGTCCAACCCGACCGGCGCGGTGTACCCGCGCGAGCAGGTCGAGGCGATCGGACTCTGGGCGCTCGAGCACGGCATCTGGGTGATCACCGACGAGATCTACGAGCACCTGACCTACGACGGCGTCGAGGCGGTCTCGATGCCGGTCGTGGTGCCCGAGCTGGCCGACACCTGCATCGTGCTGAACGGGGTCGCCAAGACCTACGCCATGACCGGCTGGCGGGTGGGCTGGATGATCGGCCCGGTCGACGTCATCAAGGCAGCCGCCAACCTGCAGTCGCACCTGTCGTCGAACGTCGCCAACGTCTCGCAGCGGGCGGCGATCGCGGCCCTGACCGGCGACCTGTCGGCCGTCGAGATGATGAAGGCGGCCTTCGACCGCCGGCGCACGGTGATGGTCTCGATGCTGAACGAGATCCCCGGCGTGATGTGCCCGACCCCGCAGGGAGCGTTCTACGCCTACCCGTCGGTCAAGGGAGTGCTCGGCAAGACCATCCGAGGGCGCACCCCGGCGACGTCGGCCGAGCTCGCCACCCTGATCCTCGAGGAGGCCGAGGTGGCCGTGGTGCCCGGCGAGGCGTTCGGGCCGAGCGGGTACCTGCGGCTGTCGTACGCCCTGGGGGACGACGACCTGGTCGAGGGAGTCGGTCGGATCCAGCGGCTGCTCGGCGAAGCCGTCTGACTCTCGTCCGGGCGAGCGCCACGGTGACGGGCGTCCCGGTGCCGGGACCGTGGTGGGGTGACCTGCCTGCAGGGCTGCGGCAGGCGCAGCCCGAGGACTACGACGTGATCGCGTCGGTGGTGGACCGGTGGTGGGGGCGTTCGATCCTGGACTCCCTGCCCCGGCTGTTCCTCGACCACTTCTTCGGCTCGAGCCTGGTCGCCCCGTCGCTCGCAGCAGTGCCGTCGTTCGGTGCGGTTCCGCCGTCGTCCGGTGCGGTTCCGCCGTCCGGGGAGCCACTGCGGGGGTTCCTGGTGGGGTTCGCCTCACCGTCGGTGGGCGACGTCGCCTACATCCACTTCGTCGGCATCTCGCCGGCCGAGCGGGGCACCGGACTGGGGCGGCAGCTGTACGAGACGTTCTTCGCGGCTGCCGCAGCAGCCGGACGGCGCGAGGTGCACGCGGTGACGGCTCCGGTCAACGCCCCGTCGATCGCGTTCCACCGAGCCATGGGCTTCGAGGTCTCGGACCCGGTGATCGGCCACGGCGGGCCCGGCCACGACCTGGTGATGTTCCGCCGCCACCTGTAGCGGCACCTCGGCCCGCTCGGGCCGCTCGGCCCGCTCGGCCCGCTCGGGCGGGACGGTCGGGACGGGCGGGACGGGCGGGACGGTCGGGACGGGCGGGACGGGCGGGACGGTGCATGATCGCCACAACTTCGTCAGAACCAGCGATGTAAAGGCTTGAATGGCCCGGATCGGGCCGCATCTGACGAAGTTGTGGCGATCATGCCCCGTCTCGGCGCAGCGCCCGAACATCTCGGACCACTCCCACGACCCAGTCGCTGTCGAACATCACCTGTTCCCAGGCGAACCGCAGCACCGACCAGCCCGCTCGCACCAGTTCGTCATAGCGGCGACAGTCGGCGGCCAGAGCCTGACGCGAACCGTGCCAGGCGAAGCTGTCGGCCTCGACGGCGATGCGGCGGACGGGATCGGCAAGATCGACCTGGTAGGTGGCCCCACCCATGGCCACCACGAACTGTGGCACCAGGTCCGTGATGCCCGCCTCGATCAGGTCGCCACGCAGGGCCGACTCGAACGGGTTGGCCGCCGCGGCGGTCGCGAACCGGGCCACCTGCATCCGTCGCACGCGCCCCGGGCCAGGAGCCGTCGCTGCCTGCCGGAACGCCCCCAGGAACAGAGGTGACCGGCGCGCCGCCGAGTCGGCGACGGCCAGCGCCTCACGGAACGGCATGGTGGCGCAGCAGTCGAAAACCGTTCGCAGGACAGAGGTCTTGCTTCGGCTGAGGTCGCCCGGCGGCAGCTGTCGTTGGTGGGCGACGACGCCGTCCGGCAGTACCGGTCTGGCCCCGCGACGCACGGTGACGTGGATGGCAGTCGGGGGGAACACCATCTCGAGCTCGTGCAGCTGGGCAGCGGTCTGGTGCGAGACCAGGCCCCGGGTCGCCGCTGCGACGGTCAGCACGTCAGGCAGCTCAGGCAGCGCATAGGTGCCGCGGGCAATCCTTACGAGGGCGCGGCCGACCACCGCTCGCTTGATGGCCGAGTCACTGCAGTAACTAGAGCATCTCGGTGCGTCGCGCTCGTCCCCCGAGCCGTTTCACCACCTCTGCCGGCTCGAAGGCCGGCCCGCCCGCCCGTCCGCCCGTTCCCCCGGCCTCCACGGAAACGAGGATGGCCGGAGAGAGGATCGGCTGCAGAGGTTGTCCACAGGGCCCGCGGCCGCGTGCGATCTGCCGGCGCTCCTGACGACGTCAGGCGGCCAGCCAGTCGTCGATCCGGGCGACCAGGCGGGTCTTGAGGTCGCCCGGCGCGTTCGAGGCCTCGACGGACGAGCGGGCCAGCTGGGCCAGGGAGGTGTCGTCGAAGCCCAGGTCGTCGCGGGCGGCCTGGTACTGGGCGGCGAGCCGCGGCCCGAAGAGCAGCGGGTCGTCGGCTCCGAGAGCGACCCGCGCGCCGGCGTCCACCAGGCGGCGCAGCGGCACGTCGGCCAGGGTCGGGTACACCCCGAGGGCGACGTTGCTGGCCGGGCACACCTCGAGGGCGATGCCGGCGTCCACGACCCGGGCGAGCACCTCGTCGTCCTCGGCGGCGCGAACGCCGTGCCCGAGCCGCTGCGGCGCCAGATGGTTCAGGGTGTGCCGCACGTGGTCGGGGCCGAGCAGCTCGCCGCTGTGGGGCACGCTGGCCAGTCCGGCGCGGGCGGCGATCGCGAAGGCCGCGGCGAAGTCCTCGGTGTCACCACGCCGCTCGTCGTTGCTGAGCCCGAAGCCGAGGACGGCGCCGGCGCCCTCCCCCGCATGCCGGACGGCGAGGCGGGCCAGGGTGCGGGCGTCGAGCGGATGCCGGATCCGACTGGCGGCGACGATCACCCCGACCTGGCAGGACGTCGTCCGGCTGGCCTCCCTCGCGGCGTCCAGCACGATCTCGAGCGCCGGGGTGATGCCACCGACGAAGGGGGCGTAGGACGTCGGGTCGACCTGGATCTCGAGCCAGCCGGACCCCTCGGCGGCGTCGTCCTGCGCGGCCTCGAGCACGATGCGCCGCATGTCGTCGGCGTCCCGTACACAGGCCCGGGCCGCGTCGTAGAGCCGCTGGAAGCGGAACCAGCCCCGTTCGTCCGGGGTGAGCCGCAGCAGGTGCTGCTCGCGCAGGGACTCCGGCAGCCGGATCCGGTGCTTGGCCGCCAGGTCGGCCAGGGTCGACGGTCGCATCGACCCGGTGAAGTGGAGGTGCAGGTGAGCCTTCGGCAGGGTGGTCACGGACCGGGGGGCCCGGGACTGCAGGGGCCGGGGCTGCTGCGTCACGGATTGCTCCCCATACATGACCGCAGTGTGCCAGGCCAGGATGGCGCCGAGCGGACGCGGTGTGGCCCTCACGCGCCCGCTCGGCAGTTCCTCCTCGGTTCAGGCAGTTCCTCCTCGGTCTCAGGTGGTCAGAGCGGCACTCCGATCAGCATCGCGGCCACCACCACGACGAGCACCAGGATCAGCGCGGTGACCGCGCCGGTGGCGTCGTCCCCGCTGCCCGTCGGTGGGCCCACGTGGTAGGAGCGGTTGGACAGGCGCCGAACATGGGCCTCGGTGAAGGTCGAGACCACCGCGGTGATCACCATGACGGCAGCGACGGCGGCCAGCGCCAGGGCGACGGTGGCCAGGTCGACAGCCTGGACGACGTGGCCGATCCACGGGATGTCGGCGAGCGACGGGATGTGGGCGGGCGACGAGACGGCGGCGAAGGCTGTTCGAGCCGTTACATCGAGTGTAAAGTCATACATTGCGAGTCCTTTCCTGGGTAGGCGAGGCACTCACGACCTGGGTCGGCGTTCGCGCGCCGGCCCAGAGCCTTGTGTCGATGCGTTCGTCGGACGCGTGGTGCGCGTGGGGTCCCCTCGACAGAGCCTGGGCCACAAGTCGTGACAGTCGGGGAGCAGATGGGCTCCGGAGGCTGGCGGCGTCGGTGGCGCTCAGCGGTGTCGGGATCCGGGCGGCGCCAGATCCCTTGCGTCAGTGGGCAAACCCTGCAGTCAAGCCCTGCCGCTCTGCCCCCTTCAGCGGCCGGCCCGCTACTGGGGGCACATCCTGATTGTGCGGTATGTGACATGACTCGGGCAATGGCATTTGGCAAGTGACTTTGGCAATTCCTGCCCACCGAGCGTAGGCTCACCCGGGGGCTCTGCGCCTGCTCTGCGCCCGACCGAACCGGCGGCGGGGTGGCCACCAGTGCGGCACCTGGTGGGGCCGAAATCGAATCGTTACCTGGCGGTACCAGTTTCATGGCACTTGCCCCAGTCAAGTGAGGTGTACGTTCTGCCCTCTAGGGCAAAGGGGGGCGGGGGCTGCACCTACCGAGAGGGGAGCATGTCGGCGTCGAAGGCGAACCCGACGGTGCGACGGTGGGAGTTGGCTGCCGCGCTTCGTGCGTTGCGCCTCGAAGCCGGTCTCTCGATCGAGGACGTTGCAGCCGAGCTGATGTGCTCTGCCGCCAAGGTGAGCCGCCTCGAGACCGCCGGTCGCGGCATCCAGCCTCGCGACGTTCGCGACCTCTGCCGCCTCTACAAGGTCACCGACGCCGAGCGCGACCGCCTCATGGCGTTGGCAGTAGAAGCCCGTCAGCCCGCCTGGTGGCACGGTCTACCCCTGCTGGAAGCTGTGACGACATCGTTCCTCGACCTTGAGGCTGCCGCCATTCGCGTTCGCTCATCCGAAGGTCAACGCCTACAAGGCCTCCTACAAACCGAGACGTACACGCGAAGCCTTCTGAAGAATTATCAACCCCCTGAGCATGCTTACGACGAGGAGTTCATCGACCAGACGGTGCAGGCGCGAAAGCATCGCCAACTGGCTGCAAAGACCGCGGCGACTGACTTCTCATTCATCGTGGACGAGGCGGCCATACGCCGACCATTCGGTTCAAGCACGGACATGACTCGACAGATCGAACGTCTACTCGAAGTGAGTGAGTATCCGAACCACGAGTTGCGTGTCATTCCATTGCGTCACGGTATTCACCCCGGCATCCACGGAACCTTCGTCCATATGAGCTTCCCCCAGGAGATCCTCCCAGACGCTGTTCTGGTCGAAGGACACTTAGGACTCTTCGTGATCGACAAGCCGGCTGAGACGGCCAGGTACAACCAGATCTTTGAACAACTACTGGCGATTGCCCTAGACAAGCGGGCATCCCGAGACTTCCTGCATGACCTGCTGGGCGACTGACCGCAATCAAGGTGTCACACCTGCCGCTCAATCCCGGGCGCAGGAAGAAACCGCGAGAAGGGCAAGAAGCGTGAATGCAACCCCCAACAACACAGACAACTGGCGCCGGGCATCGTTCTGCGATGGAGGCACATGCGTCGAGGTTGCCGTTAGCGCACATGAAGTGCGGGTACGAGACTCGAAGTGCGAGGACGGACTGGGGACCGTCCTAAGTTATACGCACGCCGAGTGGCAGGCGTTCGTCCGGGGAGTAAAAGCTAGGGAGTTCGACCTCTGAGGACCACGCCGACGTGCCAAACGGCGCGGTGGCACTCAGCCACTAACTGAGTGCCACCATCGCCTCACTCTGAGTGCCATTTCCAAGACAGCGAGAGGAGACCCTGGGCATTATGCCTGACAACACGGGTCCGGTCAACAACGAACATCCCTCCGAAGGTTCCGAGCAGCCTGCGACCTCCGAACCCAGGTCTCAGGGCGACCTGCGTCCTCGACCAAGTCGTCGCAAGCGTCGCATCCGAGTGGGAGCGATTCTCTCGGGCATCGTTTCCGGCGTCGCAGTCGGCATACTGGGGGGTGGGGTCGCGGGTGGGGTCGGAGCCGGGGTAGCGGTGGCCAGCGTTGTTCACGAGATCTTCCGTTAACCACCCCCTCAAGCCGCATGCAAGTCCCCAGTATTGATCACAAGGCGGGCGAGTTCGACCTCTGAGTGCCGCACATGGGGACTTGCGCGGAGTCGAATTCGCCGTTGCCGTGGTCGACTGTCTGACCTACCGTCGAGTAACCAACGGTAGGAACACAGCGGTCCACCCACAAGGTGGAACGGTCAGGGAGGTGGTCGCCATGAAGCGACCTTCGAGACAGCCGCATGAGGGCATCGGATGGCAGCGATCGTCGCGTTGCAGCTCGGGCGAGTGCGTCGAGGTGAAGATGGACGGTGCAGAGGTATGGGTGCGTAGCACCCGGCGGCCGGAGGTGGCCAGCTTCGACGCCGGGGAGTGGGCGGCGTTCGTGGCGGGGGTCAAGGACGGGGAGTTCGACTGACCTCACTACTGCTCGGATGGCCTGAGGCGTCCCCGCGGGGACTCTTCTCGCTCATCTGAGCGGCCGACCGCTGGTGCCTGTGGTCCGGTCGACCCACAGGTTCTAGTAGCGCTACATGTGCAGTAGGGCTAAAGGGTGCAGTTGACGAGGAACGGCTCGGGCTCGAGCTCCACCCCGAAGGCGGCGCAGACGCCGTCCCGTACCTGACGGGCCAACGCCAGCAGGTCGGCGGCGGTGGCCGAGCCCCGGTTGGTCAGTGCCAGGGTGTGCTTGGTCGACAGGGACGCCGGTCCGGGCAGACCGAACCCCTTGCCGAAACCCGCGTGCTCGATCAGCCAGGCGGCGCTGGTCTTCACCCGGTCCGGGAGCGCGGCCATCGGCCACCGGGGCGCCTCGACCGGCAGCCGGTCAGCAGCCCGCCGCCGCCAGGATCGGGTTGGTGAAGAACGAGCCGGCACTCCAGGTGTCGTGGTCGGCGTCGTCCAGCACCATGCCCTTGCCCCGACGCAGACCCAGGACGGCGGCGCGGACGGCGTCCAACGGGGCCCGCTGCCCCGACCTCGACACCCAGGATGCGCGCCAGCTCGGCGTAGCGCACCGGCGTCGACAGCTCGCCCAACGGCAGCTGGAAGGTCACCTCGAGCACGACGTACCGCGGCCCGCCCCGGAACCGCTCCTGCTTGAGCCGAGACGTGCGGTAGCCGAACTCGCAGTCGGCCGCCGCCAGGGTGCTCACCCGGTTCAGCTGCCGGTCCCAGGTGCGGACCGAGGCGATGGTCTCGGCCACCTCCTGGCCGTAGGCGCCGACGTTCTGCACCGGCGTGGCCCCCACCGAACCCGGGATGCCCGACAGGGCCTCGATGCCGGTCCAGCCGTTGCCCACCGCCAGCTCGACGAAGGAGTCCCACACCTGGCCGGCCGCCACCCGCACCGAGGCTCCGCTGCACAGGTCGCTCGACTCGACCTCGACGCCCTGGGTGGCGATGTGCACCACGACACCGTCGAAGCCGTCGTCGCCGACCAGCAGGTTCGACCCGCCGCCCAGCACCAACAACGGCTCGTCCGCCGCGTCGGCCCCACTCACGGCGTCGATCACGGCGTCCGTGTCGTCGGCCACGACGAGGCGGGCGGCCGCCCCACCCACCCGAAACGTGGTGAACTCGGCCAATCTGGTCGTCACCGGTTAACCGTAACGCCCTGTGCATCATCGGCCACCAGGACGCGCGCAGCACCGGCACACGCCAGGCTGGCCAGCACCGGGACGGCGACAGCCGGCAGGGCGTCGAGCACACCCCAGTGGTCGCCCAGCACCCCGAGCAGCGGCGGCGCTCCCAGGAAGGCTCCGTAGCCGATCGTGGCCACCACGCTGACCCTGGCCGGCGCCAGCTTGGGGTCGTCAGCGGCGGCACTCATACCGACCGGGAAGGCCAGCGCCGAGCCGGCTCCCCACACCAGCGCGCCCAGGGCTGCCACCGCGAGCGACCCGCCGAGCCCGAGCCCGGACACCAGGTGGCCGCCCCCGACGAACAGCGCGATCCCCACCACAGCGAATCCTGCGCTGGCCCGCATCACCGGCACCCGCCCGTAGTGGTCCAGCAGCCACGGCCCGACCAGCCGCACCACGGTCATCGAGGTCACGAAGACGCCCAGAGCCAGCGCGCCGACCGCATGGTCGACGCGGTACCCGTCGACCATGCCGAGCGCCAGCCAGTCGTTGGCGCTACCCTCGGCCACCGTCAGCCCCAGCACCATCAGCCCGATGAGCAGGGTCCGCGACTCCCGCCACGCCCCGCGGGCACCCGAGCTCTGAGTCGCCTTCTCGGCCTGCACGTGCTCGAGCACCGGGACGAACCGCCGCAGCGCCACCGTCACCGCCGTCAGCACCAGCAGCATCACGACGACCAGGTGCGCGAAGACCGGGACACCGAGCCAGGCGGCCAGGGCGCCGAGCCCGGCGGCGACCATGGTGCCCACGCTGAAGGCGGCGTGGAACCGGGGCATGACCGAACGCCCGACCAGCCGCTCGACGTCCGCGCCCTCGACGTTCATGGCGACGTCCCAGATCGACATGCCGATGCCGGCCACGAACAGACCGAGCGCGGTCAGGACCACCCCGAGGGCGCCCCGCCCGACGACTCCGGCGCCGAACGAGCCCAGGACCACCCCGGCGGTCAGTACCGAGGCTCCGGTGCGCACCGTGCGGGTCGGACCCCAGCGGTGCACCAGGACGCCGGACACCGGCAGCATCGACAGCGACCCGACCGACAGCGTCACCATGAGCCAGGCCAGCTGACCCGGGCGCAGCTCCAGGTCGTCCCGGACGGCGGGCATGCGCGCCAGCCAGGACGCCAGACCCAGCCCACAGGCCGCGAACACCCAGCCGACCGCCTGCCGGGCGGAGTCGATCGCCGCCGCCGTCACCGGCTGTCGAGGGCCGTCGGTCAAGGCAGCCGCACGAACACCTGGGTACGCCCGAGCACCTTGTCGTCACCGCAGGTCGCGGTCAGGTCGACCCGGACGACGCGGCGGTCGTCGTCCTTGGCGGCCACGGTGCCGGTGACGGCCACGCTCGCGCCGGCCTCGTCGTCCGGCACGACGACCGGCTTGGTGAACCGGGTGCCGTACTCGACCACGGCGGCGGAGTCGCCGCACCAGTCGGTGGCGACCGAGACCACGGCGCCCATGGTGAACATGCCGTGGGCGATGACGTCGGGCAGGCCCACCTCGGTGGCGAACCGGGGGTTCCAGTGGATCGGGTTGAAGTCGCCGCTGGCACCCGCGTAGCGCACCAGGTCGGCCCGGCGCAGCGTGAAGCTGCGCGCGGGCAGCACGTCGCCCACGGCGACACCGTCATAGGTGGGGGTCCGGTCGGTCTGGGTCTGGTCGGACTCGGTCTGGTACGACATGGCGCTCACCCTTCGCCGCGGACGACGATCGTGGAGCTCACCGAGGTGACGGCAGCGCCGTCGCCGTCGGTGATCTCGACCCGAGTCGTGATCATGGAGTGGCCGCCTGCCTGGCGGATGGAGTCGACGTGCAGCGTGGTGACCAGCTCGTCACCGGCCACGATCGGGCGGTGATGCACGAACTTCTCCTCGCCGTGGACGACGCGGCTGTAGTCGATGCCGGCGGCGGGGTCGGCGATGTACTGGCGCTCGCTGCGCTGGGCCAGGACGACGGCGAAGGTCGGCGGGGCGACGACGTCGGCGTAGCCCCGTGCCCGGGCGGCGGCCGGGTCGTGGTGCACCGGGTCGGCTGGCGCCGACGGCGGTCGCGAACTCGACGAGCTTCTCGCGACCCACCTGATAGGCCGGGCCGGGCGGGTACACCCGTCCGGCCATCGAGGTGTCGACACCCATCGCGCTTCTCCTTCACACCCGAGCTGTCAGGTCGATCCGAGTCACTGCGACCTTAGGCGAGGAACACCGATGGCCGCCCCGGGATCCGGAGCGGCCATCGCGCCGTCGAACGTGTCCACAAGGTCCACCGGCCGAGGTCGCGCGTGGCGCGGTCCCCGGCGTGACCTCAGCGGGTCTCGCGGTGGGCGGTGTGCTTGTTGCAGCGCGGGCAGAACTTCGCCATCTCGAGCCGGTCGGGGTCGTTCCGACGGTTCTTCTTGGTGATGTAGTTGCGGTCCTTGCAGTCCGTGCAAGCCATGGTGATCTTGGGACGGACGTCCTGGGACTTGCTGGCCACGAGGTGCCTTCTCTCGATCGAACGGACATGCGGTGCGCGTGGGCGCACACAGGCGCCACAGCCTACGCGAGCGGCGCCGCGACGTCGAACCGCCGGTGCCTCACGCGTCTGTAGCGGAGGCGGGACTTGAACCCACGACACAGCGATTATGAGCCGCTTGCTCTACCAACTGAGCTACTCCGCCCTGGTCGGCGCCTCACCGATGGCGGTAGGCGCCGACTCAGAGCCCCAATAGGGAATCGAACCCTAGACCTTCTCCTTACCATGGAGACGCTCTGCCGTCTGAGCTATTGGGGCCGGCTGCACCGCCCGGAACCAGGTTTCGGAACCGGATGGCGCAGTCAGGGTACACGGCCACGGAGGTGCTCCGGTAATCACCTCCTGGACCAGGCGGTCTGCGCAGGTCACGGCCTTCCGGCCCCGACACCCGCCACCCTGGTGATCACCTGGTCCTGGTCAGGGGGTCAGGACAGCGCCCACACCGGGAATGTGCTGGGACTGGGCCTGCGCCACCAGAGCGGCAGCAGCCAGAGGCGCGGTCTCCCCCGTGGCCGACATTCGGGCAGTGATCATGCCCGCGAACATGGGCGTCGAGAAGGACGTGCCGCTCCAACGAGCCATCCCGTGGTAGTGCCTCTGCTGGCCGATGTTCGGCGGTTCCAGACAGACGAAGCTGCCGATGGCGAAGGCATTCACCAGATCCTCGCCCGGGGTGTAGAGATCGACCCAGTTGCCGTAGTTGGTGAACCAGGCGCGCGCGTCCCCATTGCGGCCCAACGCCCCGACCCCGATGATCCCCGGGTACGCCGCCGGCCAGAACGGCCGGTCGGTCGAGTCGTTGCCGGCGGCCGCGACCATCACCGTCGCCTTCGTCTGCGCGAGCAGCGGCAGGATCATGTCGATCCCGAGCAGCGGGATGTCTTGGCGCGAATGGGTTCCGAAGGACAGCGAGATCACATCAGGTGGCGTGCGAAGGGTTCGCACCAACTGCCCGACCAGATCCGACTCGAACACCGTTCCGTACTTGATGAAGGTCCGGTCGACGAAGACCTCGGCGCCGGGGGCCATGGTCCTGGCCACCCCGGCACTGAAGGTGCCGTGCGAAGCGTAGGAGTTGAGCCAGCTGGTGTTCAGGACAAAGGGGTCCTCGGGGTCGCCGGTGACCCCGACCAACCAGTCGTGCTGGCCCGTGTGCTTGGCCGACAGCAGCCCGCTGTCCAGGATCACGATCCGGGTGCCGAGGCCGTCCTGTGGCGAGCGGTACGGCTTGGGATAGGGACGCGAAGGAACATGGACACTCTCGGGTTCCGTTGCAGGGCAAGTGGATCCAGTCGGCACTAAGTACAAGAGGTGGTCGGGCGACGCGATACCGGCACCCAGCCGACTGTCGACCAGCCGGCAAGCAGCCTCCACGCTCATGCCACCCGCGAAGGCGAACAGCGTCAGCCCGGGAAGTTCCTGCGGACGCTCCCGGACCGGCGCGCCGTCGAGCACCTCGCGCACCCTGGCCACATCTGCGTCCCGCACCAACAGGTGACCTGCTCGGGAGAGATAGTCCAGGCCGACGTCCCGCCAGTTCTCGGGATAGGCGACAGCGCCGGGCACTCCGTCCTCACCCAGGATGAGCCGTAGCTGAGCAATGAGGCGAGACTCCTCGCCCCCGTCGCCGGCACTTGGTGGCAGTTGGGCTTCGGACATGACTCACCCCTGTTGATCGAATCCTCCGGAGACGTTCTAGCACCAACCGGACAGACGTGTCACGCTCCCCTGGTGATACATCAGCACGTCCGCGATTGACGAAAGGTCCCGCTTGGAGCTGCTCGTGACGCCTGGTGACGCCCTGGCCGAGGATCTGCCTCTAAGGGCCCTCTCCCGCCCCCTCGAGGCATTGGCGACTGCCCGTTCGTTGCTGGCGAGCGAGCCCACGGACTACCAAGCGGCGTTGGCCCACCAGGCTGCCGGCATCGTCCTGCGCGACCAGGGGGACCTACCGGCTGCCCTGCTGGAGCTGCGAGCGGCGCTGACCCTCGCGAAGCGAAGTGGCCGCATCCACGTGACCTTGGACGTTCGCGGCACACTGGGGACGGCACTGGTGTGGAGCGGCCGTACCCGCGAAGGGTTGAGTCACCTCGACGCTGCGGTGGCCCAGTCCTCCGGAGTTCCCGCTGCCCGCAACCACATGCGACGAGCCGCGGTCCTCCTGACGCTCGGTCGCTACCATGCGGCCCTGGCCGACCTCAACACGGCGCTGCCCCTGTTCCGTCAGGTCGGCGACCTGCCGTGGCAGGGCCGGGTGCTCACCCGCCGAGCTGATGTCAACCTGATGCTGGGGCACACAGCCCTGGCCCAAGCAGACTTCGATCTGGCCGAGGATCTGTTCCGACGCTCAGGTCAGCACTTCGAGTTCGCCCTGGCACGACACAACCAAGGAGCGATGAGTCACTATCTCGGCGACCTGCCGAAGGCCTTGGGCTGTCTGGACGAAGCCGCCGGCCTGTATCGAGAGCTGGGCACGTCCAATCCCGACCTGGTCACCGATCGGTGCGCCGTCCTGCTCGCCGCAGGACTTGCCGGGCAGGCACTGCGAGAGCTGGACGAGGCCATCTCAGAGATCGGCGAGAGCGGCGGCTCCGCCTTCAAGGCGGCCGAGTTCCTGTACCTGGCCGCCGTTGCCGCCGTCGGCGTCCCGAGTCTGGACATCGCCATCGCTCGCGCTGAGTCGGCACGCCGCAGCTTTCGAGTGCAAGGACGAGAGCTGTGGACGGCGAGAGCCTCACTCGTCCTGACCCAAGCGCGTTTCGCGAGCGGAGGCGCGTCGTCCCGATTGCTGCACCAGGCGGAGTCACTCGCCGAAACCCTGTCGCGACTGGATCCTGTTCAGGCCGGCGGCGCCCAGCTGCTGGCGGCGCGCCTGTCGTTGGCATTGGGCCGCGTCGATGAGGGCGAGCCCTCGGCTCGAGGTCCTGGCACGGGCCCGTCGACGAGGAGCACCACTCGCTCGAAGCCAAGGCTGGCTGGCGCTTGCGTTGCTGAATGAGGCCCAGGACCGTCCCCGGGCAGCCGGCCGCGCCGCCCGTGCCGGGCTCTCGGCACTGAACGGGCATCTGTCCACCCTGGGCAGCAGCGAGCTCAAGGCCCACGCCACCACCCATGGCGCCGAACTGGCTGCCATCGGGCAACGCCTGGCGGTAAGCCACGGCACGCCGCGTTCGTTACTGGTGGCCAGCGAGCGATGGCGGGCCACCAGCCTGACGACGACGACGAAGAACGGGCCGGTCGACCCCGAGCTGGCCGCATTGCTGACCGCCCTGCGCGCGGTGACCCGCCGCCTGGGGGAGAGCCGCAACGACGGAGTGGCGACCGGTTCACACCAACGCGAGATTCGTCGGCTTGAGCGAGCCATCCGAGAACGGGCCATGCAGACGTCGGGCCGCGGTGAGAAGGCAGACCGGCTCGACGTCCGGCAACTGACCGACACCCCGGAGAACACCTGCATCGTGACGCTCGTCGACGTCGACGGCACGCTGAACGCCGTCACCATCTCGTCGGGCCGGGTGCGCCGACACACACTGGGCGCCCTACCGACGCGCGCCCTCGAGCACAGCCGATTCCTGCTGAGACGCCTGGCGGGCGGCGCCCTGCGGTGGAGTGCGCACGAGCTGCTCGACCCGTTGGGCGTTCAGCTGGAGCGCGACCTGTTGGGCGATGCGGTCGACGACCTGGCCGGTGACGGGCCGCTGGTCATCGTCCCACCCGGCACGCTTCACTCAGTTCCCTGGAGCCTGCTGCCGTCGTTGCGGCACCGGGAGATAGCCGTCGCACCGTCGGTGGCCTCGTGGCATCAGACACGTGCCCGGGCGCGGGAGCGATCTCAGCCCGGACGAGTCACCTTCGTGGTCGGTCCGGGGCTCGGAAGCGGCGCGGGCGAGGTCGGGCCACTTGCAGCCAGCTATCCGGAAGCGTCGGTCATCGGCGGCGTCGCGGGGCCGGCGACCGCGCCACGGGTCCTCGCAGCCCTCGACGGCGTCTGGCTGGGTCACATCGCCGCACATGGGAACTTCCGATCGGACAACCCGCTCTTCTCAGCACTCGTCCTGGACGACGGGCCACTCACGGTGCACGACTTCGAACAGCTCGACACTCCTCCGCATCGGCTCGTCCTCGCATGTTGTGACTCGGGACTGGGCCTTCCCGCCGGAGCAGACGAGCTGCTCGGGCTGGTGAGCAGTCTGCTGCAGCTGGGCTCAGCCGGAGTGCTCGCCGCCATCGTGCCCATCAACGACCCGGCAACCGTCCCGCTGATGACTGCCCTGCACGCCGAACTGGCTCAGGGCGCCGACCTGCCCAGAGCCCTGCTCCGAGCCCGGATGAACGCTGAGGACGATCCCGTATCACTCGCTACCGGATATTCGTTCATCGCCTTCGGCACCTGACCCTGACTGACCACAAGAGCCGGGTTCACAACCGGAACCATCCCGTACGGATCCTGCTGCTCTCGGTGTCACACCGGAGTCGGATCGCTTCCGAAGGCAGCGGCGGCAGCACGAAGAAGCCGTTCTCGTCGGCCTCGACCTGGATCGTGACCGTTGCGGTCTCGACGGAGACCTGACCGGGACCCGGAGGGACGATCTGGCCGACGACGCGATCGGCCTGAACTTCGAGCTCGACCGTCATCGGCGTCGCCTCGAAGACCATCACCCTCGGGGCCTCGTCGTCGACGTCCGCCCTGCGCCGGCGCAATCTCCGCGCTCCGGGTGCCGGCCATCCCGTGCGTACGGGAGTCGAAGCTGAGCTGGGCGAGCAGCAGGTCGTCATCGACCGTGCGCCAGGCGTAGACGCCTCGGCCCTGTGCGGCGACCTCGTCGATCAGGTCGACACCAGGGCGCAGCGCCGCGGCGAGCGCGGTCAGTAGCGTGTCGTCGTCCTGCCAGCCGAGACCGGCGTGAGGGTTCGGTGTGTTCGGCACGTCGTTGGTTCCCATCATTTCCCCCACCCCTTAGCGGGCTCGAAGGGGCCCTCGAGCAAGGCGTGCAGTGCACTGCTCTGGCGGAGCCGGTCCAGGGCGCGGGCCCGGGTGGGTCCGATGTTGCCGATCGAGATGCCGAGCCGGCTCGCGATCGTCGCGTACGACAGCGGTGGGTCCGCGATCAGCAGTTGCAGCAGCTGCCGCTGGTGGGCGGGCAGCTCGGCCAAGGCGCCGAGCAGGGCCTCGTGCCGCTCCTGTCGCAGCAGCGCCGCGTCGGGAGGTTCGTTGCCGGGCAGGGTGAGCACCACGTCGGCCTGGTCGACCCAGTAGGCGTCGAGCGGATCCCGGGCCTGCGTCCGCGACAGCTGCTCGATCTGCCGCAGCGCCTCGTGGCGGGCAGTGGTGACCAGCCAGCCGGGCAGGCACTGCGGGTCGCGCAGGGTGTCGAGCTTCTCGACCAGGCGCAGCCAGACGATCTGAGCGATGTCCTGCCGGACCGCGGGTGGGAGTCGATACCCACCGATCACACCCGCCAGCAGCGGGCTGAAGCGGTTCACGATCTCGTCCCATGCGCTCTCGTCGCCGGCGGCCGCCGCGGCAACGAGTTCGGCGATCGGTATGTCGTCCATGCCCGCTCCTACTCGTTCCCCTGAATGCCGCGACGTCCGCCAGTCCCCTCCAACGTCGGTATGAGGGGGGCCGGACGGCGCGTGATACCTGCGGGTCGAAGATTTCTGAAGAACTGTCCGCCGACCCGCTGCGGCACCACCGCAATCTTCCTCCGCAATCCTCCTCCGCAGGCGCCACAGCGGGAAGGGTCAGGCGGAGGTGGGCACGGTCAGGCGGCAGTGGCACGGTCAGGCGGCAGTGGCACGGTCAGGCGGCAGTGGCACGGTCAGGCGGCAGTGGCACGGTCAGGCGGCAGTGGCACGGTCAGGCGGAGGTGGCACGGTCAGGCGGAGGTGAGTGCGGTGCCGGCGACCCACTCGCTGATCGGCTGGTCGTCGTCCACCACCAGCACGACCAGCCCCCACCAGCCGCGCTCGGCCCGCGACCACTTCACCAGCAGAGCTGGACGACGCCCCGGCCAGCGCGGGTCGTCGACCCAGCAGTGCTTGGGGGTCGGCGACGGCGCCGTCCGGCTCGTCGCCCTGCCCTTCGGTTCCGCGGGCCGCCCCGCCACCAGCGGCTGCCCCGCCACCATCGGCTGCCCCGCGACCACCGAAGGCTCGGCCACCGCCGCCTGCTCCGCCACCTGCTCCGCCGCCTGCCGGCCGACGCTGCCGTGCCCGCTCGCCGCGGAGCGTTCGGCCAGGGTCGGCCGGCCGCGGCGGGGCGGCGGGAAGGCGTTCATGACAGTTCATGATGCCACATGATTCGAACACTTGTTCGAATCATCGATCGACACTCGGTCGATGATGGCGCAGCGCGGTCGATGCGGGGCACAGACGCTCGTGAGCGACGTGACGATCATGACCAGCTCACCAGAACCCTGCGACACGCGGTCCGAGCCCCCGGGTGTCGGCCGGTTCTGGTGAGCTGGGCATGATCCGCCCCGGCGGCGAGCTAGCGGAGCAGCAGCACCCGGTAGCTCCACGGCCGCATCGCCAGCGTGGCCCGCGCCCCGAGCTCGACCTGGTCGCCGGTCGCGAAGTCCCGGTAGGTCCCGGGCAGCAGGTCGCTGACCAGCTCGACCTCGAGCGCGCCGTCCGAGAGGTTGAAGGCGGACACCACCCGCTCGTCCTCGTTCTGGCGCACGAAGCTCAGCACGTGGGCGGAGGCGTCGCTGGGCAGCTCGATCATGCGAGCCCCCCAGTGACCGTTCCACAGCGCCCGGGTCTGGCGCTTCAGGGTGAACAGCCGGCGGTAGAGGTCACCGAGCGGGTGCTCGCCCCACACGATCGGGTCGCGCTCGAAGAAGGCGAGCCGGCGGTCGCTGCCGGCCTCCTGCCCGTTGTAGATCATCGGGATGCCCTCGCTGACCACCGACAGCACGATCGCCGCTTCGAGCGCCGGGCCGAACTGCTCGAACTCGGTCCCCTCCCAGGCGTTCTTGTCGTGGTTGCTGACGAACGTCATGCGCATGGCGTCGCGCGGGTAGGCCTTCTCGTTCCACGAGTAGTAGACCCGCAGGCCCGTCAGGTCGGCCTTGCCGGTGGCCAGCCGGTGCAACGCCTCGTTCCAGCTCCAGGCGTAGCTGGCGTCGAAGGCCCGATGCGTGCAGGTCGCGGCGCCTCCCACTCGGCCAGCATGAAGACCGGCTTGATCTCGTCGAGCGCGGCCCGCGCCTGCTCCCAGAAGTCGGTCGGCACGAAACCGGCCGTGTCGCAGCGAAAACCGTCGACGTCGAGATCGCGCACCCAGAACGCCATGGCGCTGATCATGTAGCGGCGCAGCTCGGCGTTGCCGTAGTCGAGGTCGATGATGTCGTCCCAGTCCCACCAGGGCGTCGAACGCAGCCCGCCCTTGTGGTCACGGTCGTACCAGTCCGGGTGCTCGGCGACCAAGGGGTTGTCCCAGGCGGTGTGGTTGGCCACCCAGTCCAGGATCACGTACAGCCCCAGCTCGTGGGCCGCCGCGACGAAGGCACGCAGGTCCTCGACGGTGCCCAGCTCGGGGCTGACGGCGAAGTAGTCGTACACCGCGTACGGGCTGCCCAGGCTGCCCTTGCGACGCTCGACGCCGATCGGATGCACCGGCATCAGCCAGACGATGCCGACGCCCAGATCGCGGATCCGCGGCAGCTCGGCCTGCGCCGCCCGCAACGTGCCCTCGGCACTGAACTGGCGGGTGTTCAGCTGGTAGATGGCAGCGGCCCGGGACCACTGCGGATGGATCGACGACACCGTCATCCCCGCAGTGTCGGCGTCCCGCAAGTCGCTGCGCAAGAGATTCGCAAGACTTGACATACTTGCGTCGCCGGGACCGGGCTGAAACCCGACCAATCGGACGGTTTCTGCCGGCGGTCTACCTGCCGATCTTCACAGCGACGGCCACCGCCGGGACCGTCGGTCGAGGCCCGGACGACCAGGACCGGCCGGAAGACGTACTCGGCCCGCGGCCGGTGCTCGCCACGCATCTCGTCGAGCAGCGCCCTGGCCGCCGCCCGGGCGATGTCGGCGATCGGCTGGCGCACCGTGGTCAGCGCCGGCTGCATGAACTCGACCAGCGGGATGTCGTCGCTGCCGACGATCGACAGCTGCTCCGGCAGCCGCAGCCCCCGCCGGCCGCGCGGCCCTGGCCGCCCCCATCGCCATCACGTCGGAGCCGCAGATGACGGCCGTGACCCCCCGGTCGAGCAGCTGCTCGGTCGCGTCGGCACCGCCGTCGACGGTGAAGACGGTGCAGACGATGAGCTCGCTCGACGTCCTGCGGGGTGACCGTCGGGTCGACGTGGGTGCGCATCGCCGCATGGAAGGCCGAGATCTTGCGGTGCACGGGCACGTAGCGCGGCGGGCCCATGGCCAGCCCGATCCGGCGATGACCCAGTCTGCGCCAGGTGCTGGACGCTCAGGTCGATCGCCGTCGCGTCGTCGTTGGACAGGAACGGTGCGTCGATCTCGGGCAGGAACCCGTTGATGAGCACGATCGGCATGCCCTGCTCGCGCAGCGCCGCGTACCGCCGGGGGTCGGTGTCGAGGTTGGCGTGGATGCCCGAGACGAAGACGATGCCCGAGACGTCGCGCTCCATGAGCATGCGGACGTACTCGTCCTCGTGGACCCCCTCGGCGGTCTGGGTGCACAGCACCGGGGTGTAGCCCTCGCGTGCCAGCTCGGTCTCGAGGTACTGGGCGAACATCGGGAAGATCGGATTGTCGAGCTCGGGCACGATCAGCCCGACCAGCCCCGCCTTCTTGGCCCGGGCCCGCGGCGGACGCTCGTAGCCCAGCACCTCGAGCGCCGTCAGGATCAGGGTGCGCTGGGCGTCCGAGACGCCCGGCTTGCCGTTCAGGACCCGACTGACGGTCGCCTCACTGACGCCGGCATGCGCGGCGACGTCGGCCAACCGGACCCTCATGGCGGCAGCGTAGCGACCGGAAACACGCAAGACCACGCAACTTTCCACTCATCCGGAGGCAAGAGGGCCCCGCGGTTGCAGCTCCGTACGGCCTCTCATGGTGCCGGAGCACCGCCCACGTCGTTACGCAACCGTGTCACGCAACCCCTACCGCAACTTGCGTAACGGTTGCTACCTTCGCCGTGCAGGCCTGTGGGGTCACTGCGCCGCTACGCCTGAGCGTCACTCTCGTCGGCATCGGTCCATCGGCATCGTCTATCGACATCGTCCATCGGCATCGACCATTCGGCATCGACCACAAGGAGCACCATGCGCATCACCTATCGGCCGCTCGTCGCGATGGCGGGCGTCGCCATCCTCGCCGCCTGCGGTGGCGGTTCGTCCACCTCGAGCGCGACGGGCGCTGCCTCCGACACGGCTGCGGCGTCCGCCTCGGCCTCCGCGTCCGAATCCGCCTCGGCTCCGGCACCCAGCTCCAGCAGCAGCGCGTTGCCGCAGCGCGGTGACGCCGACCTGGTGGTCTGGACCGACCAGCTGAAGGCACCCGCGGTGCAGAAGGCCGCCGAGAAGTTCGCCGCCGACAACGGCATCAAGGTCGCCGTCCAGGTCATCGCCACCGACCTGCAGGCCAACCTGGTCACCGCGAACGCGGCCGGCAACGGCCCCGACGTGTTCACCGGCGCCCACGACTGGATCGGCAACCTGGTGCAGAACGGCTCGATCGAGCCGCTGCAGATCTCGGCCGACAAGCTGAGCGGCTACGAGGACGTCGCCATCAAGGCCGAGACCTACAACGGCAAGCTCTACGCCCTGCCCTACGGCATCGAGGCGCTGGCGTTCTACCGCAACACCGACGATCTCGCCGGACGCGCCCAAGACCATGGACGACGCCCTCGCCGCCGGCGAGGCCGCGGTCAAGGCCGGCAAGGTGACCTCGGCCCTGAACCTGCCGGTCGGGCCAGAACGGCGACGCCTACCACATGCAGCCGATCCTGACCTCGATGGGCGGCTACATGTTCGGCCGCAGCGCCGCGGGCGACTACGACCCGAAGGACCTGGGCATCGGCAAGGAGGGCTCGATCGCGGCCGCCAAGAAGATCGGCGAGCTGGGCGAGAAGGGCAAGAACGTCCTGCGCCGCTCGATCAGCGGTGACAACAACATCGCGCTGTTCGCCGGTGGCAAGGCCGCCTTCATGATCTCGGGCCCGTGGGCGCTGGACGACGTCAAGAAGGGCGGCGTCAAGTACGCCGTCAGCCCGATCCCCGGCTTCGCCGGCCAGAAGCCGGCCGCACCGTTCGCGGGCGTCCAGGGCTTCTTCGTCGCCTCGAAGGCCAAGAACATGACCTTCGCCCAGGAGTTCGTGAGCAACGCCATGAACACCCCGGAGGCGATGACCGCCATGTACGACGCGGCCAGCCTGCCGCCGGCCATGAAGGCCGTCCAGGCGCACGCGATCTCGACCGAGCCGAGCGTCGAGGTCTTCCTGGCGGGTGCCCGCAACGGTGCGCCGATGCCGGCCATCCCGGCCATGTCCGCCGTCTGGGAGCCGCTGGGCAAGGCCTACTCGGCCATCGTCGGCGGCGCCGACCCCACGGCCACCATCACGGCCGCCGGCAAGACCATCACGGACGCGATCGCCAAGGGCTGACCCAGGCCCAGGTCGTGGTGCCGGTGGCACGACCCACCGGCACCACGACCGCGGCCACCTCCGTCGACCGCAACCCTTCCGTTCGACCGCAACCCTTCCGTTCGACCGCAAACCTGCAGCTCGACGCAACCTCTGTCCATGTAGCGATCTGGGGAGCCGATGGTGGTCAACAACGTCACAGAACCGCCCAGCACGAGCGCTCGCACCGGCGGCGCCGGCGGCGGCGCCGGCGGTAGCGCCGCCAACCGCAGCACGAGCGTCCTGGGCCTGCTGGCGAAGATCCTCGGCCTGGGCATCGTGCTGGGCAGCGCGGTCGCGCTCACCCCGGCGCTGCTGACCGGCGAGCGTTGGCTGTTCCTGGTGATCGTGTGGGTCATCGCCCTGCTGTGCCTGCTCACCTACGCCACCGGGCGCGGCCTGCCGGCCAAGTACCTGTTGCCGGGCAGCCTGCTGCTGACCGTCTTCGTGGTCTACCCGGTGCTGGCCACGATGCAGAGACTCGACCACCAACTTCGGGGACGGCACCCGGTCGACCAAGGCCGAGACGATCGCCCAGATCGTCGCCACCTCGGTGACCCAGACCCCGGACGCCCCGCGCTACAACCTTGCGGTGGGCACCAAGGGGTCGGTGACCGACGGACCGTTCATCTTGTTCCTGGTGAGCAAGGCGGACAAGTCGATCTCGCGCGGCGACGCCTTGGGCCTGACCACCCTGGGGGCGGGCGACGTGACGGTCACCAACGACTTCGTCACCGCCGCGCCCGGCTACACGATCCTGACCCCGATCCAGGTGAACAAGGCCGGCCCCGCCATCTCCAAGATCGCGGTCCCGACGGACAAGGGAGCGATCCGCGTCCGCTCGGCATCCGGCAGGCCTTCGAGGGCGTCGTCAGCCTGAAGTACGACGACACGACCGACACCATCACCGACACCGTCAAGGGCGTCACGTACCACGTGCAGGTGGACCCCAACAACTCCGACCGCGCGTACTTCGTCGACGACAAGGGCGCCCGGCTGTCCGACCAGTCGTGGCAGCAGAGCGTCGGCCTCGACAACTACAAGCGGGTCTTCACCGACAGCCGGATCAGCTCGAACTTCCTCGGGATCTTCGTCTGGACCCTCCTGTTCGCCGCCGGCTCGGTCGGCCTGACCTTCCTGCTGGGACTGCTGCTCGCCGTCACCCTGAACGACTCCCGGGTGCGCGGGCAGCGCTTCTACCGCTCGGTGCTGCTGCTGCCCTATGCCATCCCCGGGTTCATCTCACTGCTGGTGTGGTCGGGCTTCTTCAACCGGGACTTCGGACTGATCAACAGCCTGACCGGCCTGAACGTCGACTGGTTCGGCAACGTCGGCACCGCGCGGTTCGCCGTCCTGCTCACCAACCTCTGGATGGGCTTCCCCTACATGTTCCTGGTGTGCACCGGGGCCCTGCAGGCGGTGCCACCGCGACCTGAAGGAGGCCGCGAGCATCGACGGTGCTAGCGGCTTCATGGGCTTCCGCAAGATCACGTTCCCGCTGCTGATGGTGACAGTGGCGCCGCTGATGGTCTCGTCGTTCGCCTTCAACTTCAACAACTTCAACGCGATCCAGCTGCTGACCCAGGGCGGCCCGTTCGACCCGGCCAACCCGACCGCCGGTGGCACCGACATCCTCATCAGCTACACGATCCGGCTCGCGTTCGGAGCCGGCGGCGCCCGGCTCGGGTTCGCCTCGGCCATCTCGGTACTGCTGTTCGTGCTGACCGGCATCATCGCCGCCATCCAGTTCCGGGCCACCCGCTCACTCGAGGACGTGAACTGACATGAGCCAGAACATGAGTCAAGACATGAGCCCCGCAGCCGGCGCCGAGACCGCCGCCCGCGAGGTCGTCGTCCGGGCGACCAACAAGGCCGGCGAGGTCAAGATGAGCCCCGGCCGCTGGTGGCGCGAGGTGGGCTGGCGGCACGTCGTGGGCGTCGTCGCGATCCTGTGGGCGGTGGTGCCGATCATCTACATCGTCTCGGCGGCGGTGAACCCGCTGGGCAGCATCGTCACCACGAACCTGATCCCGACGTCCTTCAGCCTCGACGAACTTCCAGAAGATCCTGACCGACGAGAACACCCCGTACCCGCGGTGGATGCTCAACACCCTGATCGTGTGCGCCGTCGTCACGGTCGTCCAGGTGTTCTGCAGCGCCCTGGCGGCATACGCGTTCTCGCGGTTCCGGTTCAAGGGCCGCCGCGGCGGGCTGCTGACCCTGCTGCTGATCCAGATGTTCCCGCAGTTCCTGGCCGCGGTCGCGATCTTCGCCATGTTCACCACCATCGGCGACGTCGTGCCGTCCCTCGGCCTGAACACCCTGCTCGGCTACATGCTGGTGCTGCTGGGCGGCTCGCTCGGGCAGGTCTGGCTGATCAAGGGCTTCTTCGACTCGATCCCGCGTGACCTCGACGAGGCCGCGACCATGGACGGCGCCGGCCACGCCACCGTCTTCTTCAGGATCATCCTGCCGCTGGTCCGCCCGATCCTCGCGGTCACCGGCCTGCTGGTCTTCGTCGGCGTGATCGGTGAGTTCCTGCTGGCCTCGATCTTCCTGCGCGACAATGCCGTCAAGACGGTGGCGGTCGGCCTCACCGGTCTGCTGCAGGCCAAGAAGGACGCCAACCTGGGCGTCTTCGCCGCCGGGGCGCTGCTCACCGCGATCCCGGTGGTGCTGCTGTTCCAGTACCTGCAGCGCTACATCGTCGGGGGCATCACCGCGGGTTCGGTCAAGGGCTGACCTGTGCTGGTCCACCAGCCGCACCACGACGGGTCGCCGTCCTACGTCGACGACCAGGCCCCTCGGCCTCGGTGACACGGTCGGCGTCCGGATGTTCGTGCCGCACCGCCCCGACGGGGTGCCGGCACCGAAGTCGGTGCACGTGCGGGCGGTCCTGGACGGCGAGCCGAGGTTCGTCCCGGCCGAGGTCGAGCGGGCGGACGACGCCGGGACCTGGTGGCGGGCCGACGGTGCGGGCCGACAACCCGGTCACCCGCTACCGCTTCCTGCTGCTGGACGGCGAGCACGGCCTGTCCTGGCTCAACGGCACCGGCGTGCACCACCGCGACGTCACCGACGCCGCGGACTTCAGGCTGGTGCCGGGCCCACGCTCCCCGGACTGGGTGGCCGACCAGGTCGTCTACCAGATCTTCCCCGACCGCTTCGCCCCGTCGGCCACCTCACCTGCCGGCACCCCGGCCTGGGCGGCGGGCCTGCCCGCCTGGGCGGTCCCTGCCGACTGGGACGACGACGTCGTGCACCAGGGGCCGGCCACGTCACGGCAGGTGTTCGGCGGCGACCTGGACGGGGTCGTCGACCACCTCGACCACCTGCAGCGTCTCGGCGCCACCGCGCTCTACCTGACGCCGTTCTTCGAGGCCCGCTCGAACCACCGCTACGACGCCGCCACCTTCGACCGCGTCGACCCGCTGCTCGGCGGCAACGACGCCTTCGACCGGCTGCTGCAGGCGGCCCACGCGCGCGGCCTGCGAGTGGTCGGCGACCTGACCACCAACCACACCGGGGTCGAGCACGACTGGTTCCGCACCGCCCAGGGTGACGCCGGCAGCGCCGAGGCCGGCTACTACCGCTTCGAGCGGCACCCCGACCGCTACGCCAGCTGGTTGGGGGTGCCCACCCTGCCCCGCCTCGACCACGCCGACGCGTCGGTTGCGCGCGGCTGCTCTACGACGGGCCCGACTCGGTGGTGGCCCGCTGGCTGGCCCGGGGCATGGACGGCTGGCGGATCGACGTCGCCAACATGACCGGCCGCATGGGCGCGGCCGACCTGAACGCCGAGGTCGCCGCCGTCCGTGCAACGCACGGCCCGGCAGGCCTCGCCCGACGTCCTGGCTGCTGGCCGAGCACGGCCACGACGCCTCGCTCGACCTCACCGGCGGCGGCTGGCACGGGGTGATGGACTACGGCGGCTTCACCCGCCCGCTGTGGACCTGGCTGGGCGCCGACCCCGCCGGCTCGGGCGGGCCGCGAGCTGGCGCACGGCCTGGGCTACCTCGGTGTGCCGCTCGACGGTTCCGGTGCTGCCAGGTCAGGCGGCGGTGGCGACGATGCGCGAGTTCCACGCCGCGATGCCCTGGCAGTCGTGGTCGCTGTCGACCTCGCACCTCGACACCCACGACACCCCGCGGTTCCGCACCGTGACCGGCGGCGGCGGCCACGGCGGCGTCGACCGCGGCGGCCATGGCCGGGGCAAGCACCTGGTCGGGTCTGGCGATGCAGATGACGATGCCCGGGGTGCCGACGGTGTTCATGGGCGACGAGCTGGGCCTGACCGCCGTCGACGGCGAGCACGCCCGCACCCCGTTCCCCTGGCGACCGACCCCTGGGACGACGAGACGTTCGCGGCCTACCGCACCTGGATCGGGCTGCGGCGCAGCCACGTCGCCCTGCGCCGGGGCGGGCTGCGCTGGCTGCACGTCGGGCGCGACAGCATGACCTACCTGCGCGAGCACCCGCAGGAACGGGTGCTGGTGCACGTCGCGCGAGCGGTGCACGACCCGGTGATGCTGCCGCTGGCGGCACTGGGGCTGACCGATGCCCAGCGCCTGGTCACCCTTGCCGGGGAGCCGGTCCGGGCCGGTCATGCGGGCACCGGCGAAGGCGGCGCCTCGGCGGTGCTGCCGTCCTCCGGCCCGGCCGCCCACGCCTACCGGCTCGAGTGAGAACCGTTCCCGGGAACGGCGTTTGCTCACTCTTCGGAGTCGGTCACTTGCTTGATGTAATCGCTTGCGCGTGTCGCCCGACTGCCGTGGCGAGACCCCGACGCCTGTGCCACTCTGATCATCGCCCCGGGCCTGACCTGGGCGAACCGGCACTGTCGTTCACGCCGCACCCCCGCGGCCTGAGGAGGACCCATGTTCGGCACCATCATCGCAGCGATCATCGGCGGCGCGATCATCGGGGCGCTCGGCCGCCTCATCCTGCCCGGCAAGCAGAACATCTCGCTGGTCATGACGATCGCGATCGGCATCGTCGCCTCGCTCGTCGGCGCCCTGATCCTGAGCGCCTTCGGCTACCAGAACTCCAGCGGCGGCATCGCCTGGCTGAAGGTGCTGTTCGGCGCCGTCCTGGCCGCCGGCGGCATCATGCTCTACGGCAACATGACCGGCAAGAAGAGCTGAGCCGAGCCGAGTTGGGCTGAGCCCGACCCCGTCCGGCATGAAGGTCTGACCTGAACCTGAACCTGAACCTGAATCTGAACCTGAAGGCCTGACACCGGCGAGGAGTCCGACTCGAAGGGTCGGCGACGCACGTATGAGAGGCCGTCACCGGAGTACATCGGTGACGGCCTCTCACGTTCCCCGAGCAGCAAACCACGAGCCCCACCGACGTCCCTGCGGGGACGCCCACCAGCCGACGTCCCTGCGGGGACGCCCCGGTCGGGGCAGGTGACGATCGCGGCTCTCACGTTCATGATCGCCACAACTTCGTCAGATGGCGCCAGAACCGCCCCTGTTAAACGTTTACATGCCTGGTTGTGACGAAGTTGTGGCGGCCACGCCCTGGTGACCGGAACACGAACCCGGCCACCACACGGATGAGGGGCGGCGGGCGGCGATCAGCAGCTCCCGACACGGGGCGGAGATCAGCCTCGGCGGGGCGGGCGGCGATCAGCAGCTCCCGACACGGGGGGAGATCAGCCTCGGCGGGGCGGCGGGGGCAGGGCCGGCCTGACCCGGCGGGTGTTGCGGCGAGTGATCCACTCGGTCAGGTCGTCGGCCGGCACCGCGCGGGACAGGAAGTAGCCCTGGATGAAGTCGCACCCGAGCTCGGTCAGCAGCTCGAGGGTGCGCTGGTCCTCGACCCCTTCGGCGACGACGGTCAGCCCCAGGCTGGCGGCCAGGTCGATCACCGACTTGACGATCATGGCGGCGCCCTTGTCGCCCGCCATCGGCATCACGAACGATTTGTCGATCTTCACCTTGCTCACCGGCAGCTGCTGCAGGTAGGCCAGCGAGGAGTACCCGGTGCCGAAGTCGTCGATCGCGAACGTGATGCCGGCCGTAGCCAGGTGGTGGAGCATGCCGATCATGCGCTGCGGGTCGGTCATGATGCCGGTCTCGGTGATCTCGAACGTGAGCCAGCGCGGCTCCACCCGGTGGTGGTGCAGCAGCTCGGCCACCTTGCCGGGCCAGCTGACGTCGCGCAGCACCTGGGTGGCCAGGTTGACCGAGACAGCGATCTCGAGGCCCGCCTCGCGCCAGGCCCGATGCTGGGTGAGCGCCTGGTCGAGCACGTAGGCGGTCAGGTCGTGGATCAACCCGGTGCGCTCGGCGATCGGGATGAACTCGTCGGGGCTGATCCGGCCGAGCTTGGGGTGGTTCCAGCGCGACAGCGCCTCGGCGCCGATCACCTCGGTGTCGACCGAGCGCGCGATCGGCTGGTACCAGACCTGGATCTCGTGGTTGGCGATGGCCTGGCGCAGCTCGCCAGCCAGCTGCAGCCGCTGCTGGCTGTTCCAGTCGGTCTCGGGGTCGTAGCGAGAGACCCCCTGATGGGTGTGCTTGGCCGCGTACATCGCGACGTCCGCGCGCTGCAGCAGCAGTGCCGGGTCGTCACCGTGGTCGGGCCAGACTGCGACCCCGATGCTGCCGCCGATCTCGAGGGTCATGGCCGCCAGTCGCACCGGACGGCGGATGGCGGCGTTGACCTCGTGCGCCACCTCGTCGGCGTCGGTGAACCGGTTGAGCTGCGGCAGCATGATCGCGAACTCGTCGCCGCCGAGCCTGGCCACCACCCCGCGTTCGCCGATGGTGTCGCGCAACCGTTCGGCCACCTGACACAGCAGCATGTCGCCGATGTGGTGGCCCAGGGTGTCGTTGACGTCCTTGAAGCCGTCGAGGTCCATCAGCAGGACACCCAGGTAGCGCGAGGAGCCGTCCGTCAGGGCCTCGCTGAGCGACTCGCCGAACAACCGGCGGTTGGGCAGCTTGGTCAGGGCGTCGTGCAGGGCCTCGTGCTCGCGGGCCTGCACCTGCTCCTGCAGCCGCTCGATCAGCCGCCCGTTCTCGAGGGCGATCGCGGCCTGCGACGCCAGGGTCGTGAACAGCCGCGCATCCTCGCCGTCGAAGGTGCTCGACTCCCCCAACCGGTCGCACACCACCAGCACACCCGACGCCCGCCCGCCACTGACGAGCGGGGCGGCGATGCAGTCCTGGGCCTGCAGCAGCTCGAGCACCCGACGATGCTCGCTCAGGTGACTGGTGCGGGGGATCAGCATCGTGGCGCCCCCGTCCAGCACCTGGCGGCGCACCTCGGCGGGCAGGTCCTCGAGCTCCAACGGCACCGGGGCCAGCTCACGTTCGCCGCCCTCGAGACCGCTGCTCAGGTACATCCAGGGCAGCGACTCGCCGGGGTGGTACAGCGCGATCATCGCCCGTTTGGTGCGCAGCAGCCGACTGGCCTCCTGCAGCACGTGCTCGAAGGTGTCCTCGGGGCGCTGGTGGCCGCTGGTGATCCGGGTGAACTGGTACAGCAGCTCGAGCCCGGCGTACCGCTTGGTCAGGCGGGTGTACCCCCGGTAGGCGGCCACCACGATCACCGCGATCAGCAGCAGCGGCGCCAGGGCCACCCGGTCGACCCGCAGCAGCACGGCCGCGACCACGGCCAGGCTGGTGTTGCCGACGGTGGTGATCAGGGCCGCCCCCAGCAGCATGCGGGGGCTGACGTCGCCGCCGTGCACCCGGATCACCGCCCACACCGCGGCCGCGCCGATCATGGCGCCGGTGCCCACGGCCAGCAGCATGTAGAGCCACGCCTGCGGTGCCAACGGGTCGGGTGCCCCGGCGACCGACCGGAAGATGGCCAGCGCCGCCATGATCTCGGCGAAGAACACGCTCAGGTTGAAGGCCAGCTTGGGCAGCGACTGCCGTTCGTAGATCGCCAGGACGGCGGCCTCACCCACCAGCCGGGCCAGGACCAGCTCGCGGGGGGAGGTGAAGAACAGCCCCAGGGCCAGCGGCACCTCACTGAGCGAGAAGGTGTGCGCCTCACTGTTGATCTCGACGTGGAAGACGAAGACCCCGGCGCAGGCGAAGACCACGGCCAGCTGCCACCAGGTCAGGGTGAAGCCCGCCGCGGCATGGCGTACCGCGTCGTCGGCGCCGTGCAGGGCGTAGGGGGTCAGCGCCAGACCGGCCAGGACCAGGCACAGCGACAGCGCCAGGGTGCGGTGGGCCGGCAGTGGTCGCGGGCGGGCGGCGCCGATCCCGGGCACCCACCGCCGCAGCCGTTGCCGCAGCTCGGAGACGGTCACGGGCGCCTCCGGGGCGCCTGGGCCGGGGAGGCCGTCGGGCGAGAGGCCGACGACCGGGGGGCGGGCACCCCGGAACCGAGGGCGACCTGGTTGCGGCCGCCCTCCTTCGCCCGGTACAGCGCCGCGTCGGCGTCTGCGACGACCGCCGCCGCCTCACCTGTCCCCGGCACGGCGACCCCGACACCGAAGCTGGCGGTGACGCGGAGCGGACGGGCCAGCTCGGCGACGGCGACCCGCAGGTGTTCGGCCACCGCCGCGGCAGCCTCCCGGTCGTAGCCGGGGAGCAGGACGGCGAACTCCTCGCCGCCGAAGCGGGCGACCATCCCGTCGTCCGGCGTGTTGGTGCGCAGTGTGGCGGCGACCGCCCGCAGCACGGCGTCACCCATCTGGTGACCGAACCGGTCGTTGACCGACTTGAAGTGGTCGATGTCGGCGAGCAGCAGCGCCAGGCCACCTCCGTCGCCGACGGCGCCGACGGCGCCGACCCCCGGCTCGCAGAGCCGCGCCATCTCGTCGTCGAAGGCGCGGCGGTTCGACACCCCGGTCAGCCCGTCGGTCAGGGCGACCAGCTGCGCCTGCTGGAAGAGCTGCGCGCGGGACAGCGCCAGCCGGGCACTGGCCGCAGCCTGCCCGGCCGTGGCCACCAGCCGCCGCTCGACCCGGACACCCTGCCCTCGGTGCTCGAAGACGGCCCACACCGCCGCCTCGTCATGGCCGGTCAGCAGCAGCGCGACCAGCCGGCGGGCCCCGGGCAGCAAGGCGCCCAACCAGGGGTCGGCCTGCTTGTCGAGCTGCAGCAGCAGCGCCGGGCGCGCCGGGTCGACCGCCAGGTCGAGCAGCGGCGAGCGCCCGACCCCGGCCGAGGCCGCGTCCGGGTCGATCCCGGTGCCCTGCAGCAGCACGAGACCCTCGCCCCGCTCGGCACAGACCACGACCCGCCCGGCGTCCATCTCGTTCACCAGGAAGGTCCGCAGACGGGTGAGCACCAGCTCGCGGGAGTTGTCGCGGTGCAGGTCGACCGCGAACGACTGCAGCGCCTCGGCGTCGTAGCGGCGACGCCGCAGCTCACGCTCGTTCATGGCCGCGGCCTGGCAGATCACCAGCACCACCAGCCAGATCAGCAGCAGCTCACCGACCAGACGATGCTGCTGCCAGCCCGGTGGCGCACCGAGCAGACCCAGGGTGACGGCCTGGTCCTGCATGATCGCCAGCAGCGACTGCCACATCGCCAGCTTGATGCCGGTGCGGAAGGAGGCGAGCAGGCAGACGACCGCGAGGTAGGCGGCCAGCAGCAGGTCGATCCCCATCGCCGGCCCCAGCCGTTGCTGCACCAGCTGCACCACGAGCCCGTCGACCATGACGAGCATGCCGAACCCGAACAGCGCCAGGCCGCGGCGCGGCACCAGGACGACGGCGACACTGAGCAGCGGCGGTGCCGACCAGGTAGATCAGCGGCAACGGCACCCCGTCGGGGCGCCGGGTCCAGCCGGCGAGCAGGGCGATCGGCAGCAGGACGGCGGCGCCGACCAGGCGGAACAGCATGAGCGCCGCGACCCGTCGCGACAGCGGCAGCACGTCACCGGCCGCGGACGGCTTCGGACGTGCCTCGACGAGCCCGGCGTCGGCGCCCAGCGACGTCGTCCAGGAGGTCGTCGAGCCCGGCCACTGGCCGGACAGCGGCGTGGTCACCGGCCCTCCCACGGTCGGTAGGTCGGGGGGAAGACCAGCATCTGCTCACGCTGGGTGCGGCTGGCTCCCACCAGCTTGGGGTCGCTCATGTCGATGCGGTGCTGCACCAGCAGGAAGAGCACCGCCGCCAACGCCGACCACAGCACCGGCTGCGGGTGTCTGACGACCCCCACCACGGTCCTGGCCAACGGCTCCGCAGCCCGGGCGAAGCGCCCCAGCCCGTCGGCCAGGCCCTGCCCGAGTCGCAGGTCGGCGGGGTCCGAGCCGGTACCGCCCGCCCCCGGACCGCCGTTGCCTCCGGGGCCCGCCGCGCCACCGGTCGGCCCGGTCGACGGGACGACGACGTCGGTCGGGGTGGGCAAGTCGGTCGGGGTCGGCGTCGGGGTCGGCGAGGCGGCCTCACCCGCCGGGACGGCCGTCGGGGACCCACCTGAGCCGGGCGAGGAGGGGGCGGTAGCCGCTGACGTGGACGCCGTGCTCGCCGGGGTGCCCGACGCGGTGGCCGAGGGGTCGGACGGCGAGCCGCTGGGGCTCGGTGCCGCGCCCTGCGACAGGCGCCACGAGAAGGTGGCGGCCGCCGACTGCCCCAGGGCGGCCCGGTTGTTCTGCACCTGGACGGTGATCCGGAAGGTGCGGGTGGCCACGGTCGCGGGGTACCACCCGGTCGGGTAGCCGTCGCCGGTCGGGGTGCCGAGGGCGGCCAGGGTGCCGGTGAAGACCGAGCTGCCGCTGAAGCCGGTGCAGCTGCCGTGACCGCCGCCGCTGCCGACCTCGACGTCCACCTGGATCCACGGGGCCAGCCCGCCGGTGACCGACTGGGCGGCAAGCACCACCTGCTCACCCGTGGCGGCACCGGAGGCGTCGATCGACAGACAGGTCGAGCGGGTCACCCCGGGGGTCAGCCGGACGCCGGGGAAGAGGGCCTGGCCGCCGGAGTCGTCGGTCAACGAGACGCTCACCCCGGGCCCGGCGGTCTGGGCCTGGCCGGCGGCCTGGGCCTGGGTGGCCGAGAGCACACCGACAGCAGGCAGCAGCAGCGCGGCTGCTGCGACGGCGAGGGCGACCCCGCCAGCTCTCGGTTGGTGGCGCGCGGCATCGGCCACGGTCGGGCCTCCCGGCTCTGGTCTCTGGTGTGCTTCGGAAGGCAGGGCCCCGGCCTTGAGCCCCGGCCCGGGTGGGGGGCTGTCCGGGTGAGCCCGACCTGGACGGCGGGTCCGCCGCCGGGGCCGACTGCTCATACCGGACCACCGGCGGCCGATCTCGGTTCCCGACCCAGAGGCGGCATCGGCGGCTGGGGGGTGGCAGTGACCGCGGAGCGACAGCCGGGCGAGTCACCGCAAGCGCCCCTGGGGCGCCGTCGCGGGCGTGGCCGGGTAGTCCTCGGACCTCGGCCTGGCTGGCTGGCAGCTCCTGGCGAGTCAGCTGCGCCTCGGGTACCGGGCGTTGGTGATCAGCAGCGGGTCGATGCAGCCGCTGCTGTCGTCGGTGACCTGGTGGTCAGCCGGTCGACGCCGGCCGGCCGGCTGCATCCCGGGCGACATCGTGACCTTTCAGGACCCGGCCCTGGGCAACCGCTTCGTGACCCATCGGGTGGTGAGGCTCACCCCGGCGTCCGGCCAGGTGACGGTGCAGACCAAGGGGGCGCCAACCTGGTCCCGGAGCGCTGGTCGGTGGCCGGCGTCGGCGCCGGTGGGCCTGCTGGTGACCCGACGTCCCGGCCCACGGCGAGTGGTTGTTGTGGCTGCAGTCCGGTCTGGGCCCGGATCGCGTCTGGTGGGCCTGCTGTGCGCGCTGGTTGCTGGTCGTCTCGCTCCGGCGGATCTGGGCCGCGGCGCTCTGAGACGAACGCGTCGGGCCCCGCAACAGCACAAGGCCCGAGCCACCACAGTGGTGGACTCGGGCCTTGCGGCGGGTTGGGGCCTTGCGTCGGCTCGGTGGTGGTCAGGCGGCCTGGTGGCTGCGCTGCTGCAGGATCGTGCGGATCTCGGCGGTGTCGGTGTCGTCGTACCGGTTGAGCAGGGCCTCGAGGTCGTCCCGGTCGGACTGGGTGGAGTAGGCGGACAGCTCCTGGACCAACTTCTTGTGGGCGGCCCGGGCTGCGCGCTTGGCACGCAGCTCCTCACGGAGCGAGGCCCAGACGGTGGGCAGCTGGTGGGTGGCGGCGGTGGTGGTCGAGTCGTTGCTGTTCATGACAACCAGTCTGCAGAACGATGACCCATGCGTCCAATGACATGATCGCATATGACTCATGCAGTATGGTCATGGTTGTGGACACAGAGGCGTTGCGGTGGTTCCAGCAGGTGGCGGACGGGGTCACCGTCACCCAGGTGGGCGAGCTCTACTGGGTCACCCAGTCCGGGGTCTCGCGGGGGCTCGCGCGCCTCGAGGAGGAGGTGGGCACCCCGCTGCTGCGCCGGTCGGGCCGCACCCTGCGCATGACCAGCGCCGGCGCCGCCTTCAAGCGCCATGTCGACGCCCTGCTGACCGACCTGGACGACGGGCTCGCCGCCGTCCAGCAGCTGGTCGACCCCGAGACCGGCACCGTGGCGGTGGCCTTCCAGCGCTCCCTGGGCACCTGGCTCGTGCCCCACCTGGTCTCGTCCTTCCGCCAGGACCATCCGCAGATCCAGTTCCTGCTGCGCCAGGTGCGCGGCGAGCAGGTCAACGCCGACCTCGAGAGCGGTGGCGTCGACCTCGAGCTCACCAGCACCCGCCCCACCGGGGCCCACCCTGCGCTGGAAGCGGCTGCTGACCGAGCCGCTGCGGCTGGCGGTGCCGCCGGGGCATCCCCTGGCCCGCCGCGCCCAGATCGCCCTGGCGGAGGTCGGCGACCAGGGTTTCGTCATGCTGCGGGTGCCGTCGATGTTCCGGCGCCAGTGCGAGGAGCTGTGCCGTACCGCCGGGTTCGAGCCAGAGATCGCCATCGAGGCCGACGACCTGGCCACGGTGCGGGGGCTGGTCTCGGCCGGGCTGGGGATCGCCGTCGTGCCGGCCCCTCGCCTGGGCAGCGCGATGCCGGACGGCGCCCTGCACCTTCTGACGATCACCGACGTGCACGCCGTCCGCGAGATCGGCCTGGCCTGGTCGACCGAGCGGCGGCTGCTGCCGGCGACCGAGCTCTTCCGGGTGCACACCGTCGACCAGGCGGCGGCCGGACTGCTTCCGGGGATTGGGTAGGGTCGGCTCGCCCGGGACGACGGCGTCCACGAGCGTCCCTGCGAGCCCAGGAGATCCGGCATGAGCGGCGCCTCGCCCCAAGCCCCGACCGGGGTCGTCATGATCCGGCCCCACACGTTCGCCCCGAACCCCGAGACCAGGGCGGACAACGCCTTCCAGGCCGACGACCCGACCCGGACGGCGAGCGACCTGGCGGCAGACGCCTACGCCGAGGTCACCACGGTCGCCAAACGGCTCGAGGACGACGGGGTGCGGGTGCACCTGTTCGAGGACGAGACCGGGGTCGGGGCCGACTCGGTGTTCCCCAACAACTGGTTCTCGACCCACGCCGGGGGCCATGTCGCGCTCTACCCGATGTTCTCGCCGAGCCGGCGCACCGAACGACGCAGCGACGTGGTCGAGATGCTCAAGCACACCTACCGGGTGCAGGACGTCATCGACTACTCCGGTCTCGAGCAGGACGACGTGTTCCTCGAGGGCACCGGCGCCATGGTGCTCGACCACATCGACCGGATCGCGTACGCGGCTCGTTCCAACCGCACCAACCCGGTTGCGCTGGAACGGTTCTGCACCCACTTCAACTTCGAGCCGATGCTGTTCGACGCCACCGACCCGAACGGGCGGGCGATCTACCACACCAACGTGCTGATGTGCATCGGCACCGAGTTCGCCCTGATCGGGCTGTCGGCGATCGCCGACGACCGACGCCGGACCGAGGTGCGCGACCGTCTGCTCGAGACCGGTCGCGAGGTGATCGACCTGTCCCCCGAGCAGGTGGCATCGTTCGCGGGCAACGCGATCGAGCTGACCGGCCGCCACGGACGCCTGCTCGCCATGTCGAGCAAGGCCCACGGTGCCCTCACCACCGAGCAGCTCGCCGTCATCGGCCGGACGGCGACGCCGCTGGCCTTCGACGTGCCCACCATCGAGCTCGCCGGGGGCTCGATCCGCTGCATGATGGCCGGCATCCACCTGTCCCGCCGTCCCGCCTGACGAGAGCTCAGGTGAGGGTGCGGCGGTAGACGCGGGCCTCCCAGGGGCGCAGCTGCATGCGGTGCTGGGACGGCTCGGGCGGCGGGGTGTGGGTGAGGACCAGCTCGGCGGACTCCCAGCCCCCGACGTCCGGGATCTGGTCGGCCACTGCGGTGCCGGACGACAGGTTGGCCACGACGAGCAGCTCGACCTGACCGAGTCGGCGGGTGAACGCGTAGATCTGCTGGTGCTCGGGCAGCAGCATGGTGAAGTCGCCGTCGACCACCGCCGGCTCGGTGTGCCGCAGGGCGATCAGCGCGCGGTAGTGGTGCCAGACCGAGTCCGGGTCGGCGACCTCGGCGGCCGCGTTGATCTCGCGGTGGTTGGGGTTGACCGCGATCCACGGCGTACCGGTGGTGAACCCGGCGTGGACGCCGTCGTCCCACTGCATCGGGGTACGGGCGTTGTCGCGCCCCATGTACCGCAGCGTCGCGAGCACCTGCTCGGGATCCTGCCCGGCCTGCGTCGCCTCGCGGAAGTGGTTGAGCGACTCGATGTCCCGGAAGTCCTCGATGCCGGCGAACGGGGCGTTGGTCATGCCCAGCTCGTCGCCCTGGTAGACGTACGGGGTGCCACGGTGCAGGTGCAGCACCGTCGCCAGCGCCTTGGCCGAGTCGACCCGGTGGGCCTCGTCGCCGAACCGCGAGACGTGGCGCGGCTGGTCGTGGTTGTCCCAGAACAGGCTGTTCCAGCCCACGTGGGCCAGGCCGGTCTGCCACCGGCCGAGGGTGGCCTTCACGTCGGTCAGCGAGAACGGACGGCGGTCCCACTTGGTGACGCCGTGGTCGAGGCCCACGAGCTCGAACTGGAACACCATGTCGAGCTCACGCCGGGCCGGGTCGGTGAACAGCTTGGCCACCTCGACGGTGACCCCGGGCGTCTCGCCCACGGTGAGGAACTGGCCCTGCCGATGGGCGAACACCTGGTCGTTCATCTCGCGCAGGTACTCGTGCAGGTGCGGGCCGTTGACCACGTAGGCGAACCCGTCGCCCCACAGCGCCCCGGGCGCGAGCGGGCCGTCGAACCAGCCGACCTTGGAGATGAAGCTGATGACGTCCATCCGGAAGCCGTCGACGCCGCGGTCGAGCCACCAGTTCATCATCGCGTAGACCGCCTGACGCACCTGCGGGTTGCGCCAGTCGAGGTCGGGCTGCTTGCGCGAGAACAGGTGCAGGTAGTACTCGCCGGTGGCCTCGTCCCACTGCCAGGTCGAGCCCGAGAAGAACGAGCCCCAGTTGGTCGGCTCGGCGCCGGGCTGCCCGCCGACCATGCCCTCGCGGGGCGGATGCCAGTAGTACCAGTCCCGCTTGGGGTTCTCGCGCGAGGAGCGCGACTCGACGAACCACGGGTGCTCGTCCGAGGAGTGGTTGACGACCAGGTCCATCACCAGCTTCATGCCCCGGGCATGGACGGCGGCGAGCAGCGCGTCGAAGTCGGCCAGGGTGCCGAACACCGGCTCGATGCCCTGGTAGTCGCTGATGTCGTAGCCGGCGTCGTCCTGCGGTGAGGGGTAGATCGGCGACAGCCAGACCACGTCGACGCCCAGGTCGGCGAGGTAGTCGACCTTCGCGGTGATGCCGCGCAGGTCGCCGATGCCGTCACCGTCGGAGTCGGCGAAGCTGCGGGGGTAGACCTGGTAGACCACGGCGGACTTCCACCAGTCGGAACTGCTCATGGCGGGCAGCCTACGTCGCCAACGACGCTCGCCGTCCACCTCGACGACGGTGGGCACCAGGCCGAGGCCGCGGGCGACCGCTTCGGAGGCCGCATGACCGGGATGGATGTGGGCCAGCATCTCGGTGACGCCCCGGGCGGCGAGCCGGGCGAGCATCGCCGGCATCGCCTCGCGCACGTATCCCTGTGACTGCCAGGGCGTTCCGATCACCCAGGCGAGCTCGGCGACCGCTCCCCCGTGGGTCACGGTCGCCTGCAGGTACCCCACGGGCCGGTCGTCCGCCCGTCGGCGGACCACCCAGTTGAACCACTGCTCGTCGCCGTCCGCAGAGCCGCCGGCCACCTGGCGCCGGTACCGCTGCCGCAGCTCCTGCAGGGTCGGGGGCACGCCACCGGTGAACCGGTGGAGCGCCGGATCGGCCAGCACCTCGACCATGGCCTCGGCGTCGGCCACCGTCAGCGGTGTCATCACCAGTCGCTCCGTGGCGAACCCGTCACTGCTCACCGGCACAGTCTGCCGCCCGCGGCTCAGGCGGTGCCGCTGGCCCCGGCGCCGGCGGGACCGGTCCCCACCGCGTTCGTCGCCGTCACCGTCAACGAGTAGGTGGCGCCGGGGGTCAGCCCGCCGATGGTGCAGTTCAGGGTCGGTGCGGTGGCGGTGCAGGTGAGGCCGCCGGGCGAGGCGGTGGCGGTGTAGGCGGTGACGGCGCTGCCGCCGTTCCAGGCCGGGGCCACCCAGGTCGCCTTCAGGCTGCCCCCGGCCGGGGTGGTCACCGTGGGCGCGGCCACCGCGCTCGGGGCGATCGACTGGGCCCAGTGCCGGGCCAGGTACTCCTCGGCGGTGCGGCGCTCGGCCGCGGTCAGGACCCGGTCGAAGACCAGCACCTCACCGATGTCGCCGTCCAGGGGGTAGGAGTACGAGCCGCTCGCCGGGACGCCCGCTGTGCCCACCCGGAACTCGTCCCCGTAGGCGTACCACGACCCGGCGGCGCTGCTGCTGCTGACCAGGGCGCCACGACCGTTGGCGGCGAACGCCGACGTCAGGGTGCCGCCGGAGCTCGAGAACACGGCCGAGGCGACGACGGTGCCGCTGCTCGCGACCCCGGCGTAGATGCCGGTGGTGTCTGCGGCGTACCCGTCGGCCTGGATCTCGTCGATCGTGGTCGTGGTGCCGCTGTTGGCGTGGGCCATGATGCCGCCGGAGTAGCCGAGGCTCCAGCCGGCGACGAACGAGGCGCTCTGGTCACCCGCCGTCCCGTAGGTGGTGCGGGGGGTGACGACGGCCAGCACGGTGCGGTCGGTGGACCCGACCGCACCGATCCCGGCGGCGGTGATCTCGTAGTAGTCCGGGTCGGTCTTGACGAAACGCAGCGCCGCTCTGCCGTTGATCGCCGAGGCAGTGAGCACCGCCGAGGTGCTGCCGCCACGCGGGGCGTCCCACCCGTTGCCGGAGCGGTCCTTCCAGCAGCCGACCCCGGATCCGGTACCGACACCGCTTCCGCTGCAATCGGTGGCGGCCGACAGCGACGCACTGTCCTGGGCATCGAGCCAGACCTTCAGGTCGGCGGGCGCGAACAGGCTCGCCGGGTAGGGGGTCGACGAGACCGAGGCGGACGACGGGCCGGTGCCGGCCGTGTTCGTCGCGGCGACGGTGACCGTGTAGGTGACCCCGTTCGTCAGACCGCCTGCCGCGCAAGGGCTGGCGGCCGCGGTGCAGGTGAGGGTCGCCGAACCGTCCGAGGGCACCAGGGTGGCGGTGTAGGAGGTGACCGCGCTGCCGCCGTTCCAGGGCGGCGCCGTCCAGCTGATGCTGGTGGCGGCGTCGGCCGTGGTGGCCGCCACCCCGGTCGGCGCCTGCGGGGTGATGACGCCACCCCACTTGCGGGCCAGGTACTCCTCCAGGACCCGCCGCTCGGCGGGCGACACGGCGCCGGTGAAGGCGAGCACCTCGGCGATGGTGCCGTCCCAGCCGCCGCTGGGGGCGGCCAGGCCGCCCGCGCCGAGCCACAGATGGTTGCTGCCGGTGCTGAAGGCGCCCGAGGCACTGGCCCCGGTGTCACCGTTGGCCCAGGTCGAGACGGTGCTGCCCGTGGTGAACGAGGCCGCGACCACCCCCTGCGCCTGCGAGCCTGGCCAGGGGGAGGCGAAGGCCATCGGCGCCCCGGCGACGTCGACCCCGGCCTGCACCCAGCTGGTGATCCGGCGCTGGCTGCCGTTCGTGGTGCCGCCGTAGGAGAGCGCGGCGATCCCGTTCATGGCCACGGCCGGGTTGACGGCACCGGCCATCACGACGGTGCCGTCGGTGGTGCCCGTCGGCAGCAGCGACGGGTTGCCGGCCAGGTACTGCGAGCCGTTGAACGACGGCACCGCGTGCCCGGCGACCGTCGCCGTCCCGGGGCGGCTGCCGCCCGCGGCCTGGCTGAGATGGTTGCCCTGGCTGGATTTGTCGGCGAAGCAGCCGACCGACGTGGTGGCCGCGGCCCCGGTGCAGGACGACGACGCGAACAGGGTGCTCGCGTCGGCGCCGTCCAGCCACAGGCTCAGCCGGGCGGGGCTCATCACGGTTGACGGGTAGGGCGTGGCGGTGACGGCGGCCCCGGGACCGTCTCCGTTGTTGGAGTGGGCGAGCACCGAGAAGGTGTACGTGATGCCGTCGGTCAGCCCGGTGACGGTGCAGGCGGTGGTGGGGGCGGTCACGGTGCAGGTGGCACCACCCGGGGTCGAGGTGGCGGTGTAGCCGCTGACGGTCGAGCCGTTGCCGGGCGGGGCGGTCCAGCTGAGGGCGACCTGCCCGTCGGTGGGAGTCGCGGCCAGGGCGGGCGGAGCGTCGGGAGTCCCCCAGCTGCCGCTGGCGAACTGGTTGCCGCCGTTGGCACCTGCCACCTGCCAGGCCGCGGCCGAGTTCTGCAGCAGTGCGCTCAGGGTGCCGAGCAGCACCACCAGCACCGGTACCAGCAGACCGGGACGACGTCGGCGGCGCCGACCCCGGCGTTCGGAGCGACTCAGGTGCGCGGATCGACTCAGGCGCGCGGATCGACTCGGGCGCGCGGACGGGGACGAGGCGCTCAGGTCCACCGTTCGCCTCCCGACGCCGCCGGTCACGCCACGACGGTCGCCCCGATCGGGTCGTCGTCCAGGCTGGTCTGTCAGGTGCGGGCGAGCGCACCTGAGGTACTCACGCACGATCGGCGCATGAGCCCCCCGACTCGAGCCCCGGAGCCGGACGACCGGCCACGACCGGCCGATTCACCCGGTCGGGCGTACCCGTGCAGACGGATGCCGAGTGCTCGCAGGTGGCCGTTTCGTGCGGGCGCGGTCGCCGCGAGTGGTCACACGTGGCCGGGGTTGTTGAGATCGGCGGGAAGGTCCAGGCGCGCGCGGGCCCTGGAGTCAGGGGCGCACGGGCGGAGCGCCGGACCCGTCGGTGAAGGCCGGGGCGTAGGCGGCCCGGCGGGGTGAGCCGATGGCGCCGCCACCCGGGGTGGACGGGGTGTTGTTCCGCACCACGGCAAGGTTGGCGAAGATGGTCTGCAGGTCGCGGTAGAAGGTGCAGCCGTCCTGCCGGGTCGTGCGGGCCGTGACCCCTGGGCAGGCCCTGTCGGGGAACTCGACCTCCGCTCCGCGCTGCACCGCGAAGGCGTTGACGCCCTTGGTCGCCCTGGGATACGACCCCGACACCGCGGTGTTGTCGACGACATAGCCGCCGTAGGTCATCAGCGCTGTGGCGATCTTGCGGGCGTGCGGCGAGCGCAGGCTCGCGAGCGGAAAGGTCGGCCGCAGCGCCAGCAGCGACCCCTGCATCACGAACCGGTTCGCGGTGCCGAACCGGTCGTAGTAGTTCACGTTGCGCGGATCCTTGAACCCGCCGTCGGCCGCACCGGCCGGCCAGGTGTACCCCTTGCCGCCGTTCCCCTTGCGGGAGCAGTAGATGATGCAGTCGAGCTCGATCTTGAGGGCGTGCCTGAGCGGGGAGGCTGCTGTCATCTCCCCCGTGCGGATCGTGCCCCCCAGGCCCGACAGGGCCGACCCGCCGTGACAGCCCCCGGTTCCCAGCCCCTTCAGGCTGACGAACGGCCAGGGGTAGCGGTAGGACGGCGTGCGCCCGGCCCGGTAGTCCAGCGGCTGTCCCTGGTAGATGCCCGAGCCGTTGGCCGACAGGAACACCGAGCAGTTGTTCCAGTTGCCGACGATGTCCTTGTTTCCGGCCAGCGAGGTGTCGAGGTGCACTCTGAGCGGCACGCCGTTCGCGAGCACCGTCCGCACCGGCAGTCGCGGGTCGACGCTGATGTTCTCGGGGTCGACGAGGATGCCGCGGTTCCAGATCTGGCGACCGTCGACCGCCAGGTGAGCCGTCTCGTACTGCGCCCCGGTGCTGAGCGGCAGGTTCCAGATGCTGTTCCAGGCGAACGGCCAGGCGTAGGCGCTGCGGCGAGGTGATGGCGACGGAGACGGCGATCCGGGAGATCCCACCGGGGCAGTCCCGCCGGCGAGCTCGGGCACGATCACGGGGGTCATGACCTGGGCCCCCGCCGGCAGGCCCACCTGCCGCCCCGAGGCGGCATCGGGGATCGCCACCGCGGCCGGCACGACTCCGGTCGGCCCCACGGCCACACTCAGCACCACCAGTGCGACCGCCGGAAATGACCGACGCACAGCCCTTCTCGCACGAAATGGCGCCTGTGCCCGCTTTGCCATTGTTCCCCCACGAACGATCCCCCGCGACCGAGTCGGTCGCACCAGTCACACTGTCCCCACTGGTCACAAGACCACGGAGGTGACGGTCAAGGGCATCCGGCAACCGGGCAGGAGCCTGCGGAGGAACGGGCCAGTGCCGGGGTCGCACGTCCGGCGGGACCACCGGGAGGAACCCGGAAGTTGTTCCGATAGTGGACATCCGATGTGTCCGGATCAGCCCGCTATCGGATCGATCGCGTGCAGACGTCGGCGGCACCCCTGATGATCGGCTCGGCCCGCACCACGGGCTCGGCGAGGTTCAACCGATGATCAGTCGATGATCAGCCGATGGAGTCGACGCCAGAACCCCTCACCCGCGGGGGGCCCGGCCGGGCTGCCGTGGACGGCGGCGTTCACGCGGCCGGCGATCCCGGCCGCGGCCACACCGTCGACGACGGCCTCGAACGGAGCGGCCCCCTGCACCATGCCCGATCCGGCGCTCGCCAGGCCTACCAGGGTGCGGTAGCAGCGGGTGCACAGATGACGGCCGGTCGGCGTCAGGGTCGGTGCACTACTTGACCGATCCGGCAGTGAGGCCGCCCACGAGGTGCTTCTCGATCAGCGCGAACAGGATCACGACCGGCACGATCGCGATCACCGAGGCCGCGAACAGCTGGTCCCAGTGCTGCTCGTAGCCGGTCACGTACGAGGTGATGCCCACGGTGAGCGGCTTCTTCGCGTCGTCGATCATCAGCGTCAGCGCGACGATGTACTCGTTCCAGGCCGCGATGAAGGTGAAGATGACGGCCGTGACGATGCCCGGGCAGCGTCGAGCGGCAGCACGACCCGCAGCAGGACGCCCACCGTGCCGCAGCCGTCGACGCCGGCGGCCTCCTCGATCTCCCGGGGATGCGGAGAAGAACGCCGCGCAGGATCCAGATCGCGAACGCCAGGTTGAAGGCGGCGTTGGTGAGGATGAGCGCGGCGTAGGTGTTGACCAGGCTGAGGTCGAAGAACTCGCGGTAGAGGCCGACCACCAGCGCGGTCGGCGAGAACATCTGCGTGACCAGCACCAGCAGCAGGAACGCCGTCCGGCCAGGGAAGCGGTGCCGGGCCGTGTAGTAGGCGGCCGGCACCGACGACCACCAGCACGATGGCGGTCGATGCCAGTGCCACGACCAGCGAGGTCTTGAGCCAGTCTGAGGAACCGCTCGTCGCCGAGCACCTGGGCGAAGTCGACAGCTGCCAGGTCGCGGGCAGGAGACGTCGGCGGGGTCTGCACGACAGCTCGCCGCCGGGACTTGCAGCGCGGTGAGCACCATCACCAGGTAGGGCGCCAGGAAAACGAGGGCCACGAGCAGCCCCGGCGACCGGCATCACCCAGGTGCGGTGACGACGCCAGCCGCTCACGCCGTCTCCTCCTGCCAGTTGACCACCCGCAGGTAGACCGCCACCACGACCAGGATCAGCAGCACGTTGAAGACGCCCAGCGCCGCAGACATGCCCGACGTCCCTCTCCGCGCTCTTGAACGCCAGCTTGTACATGAAGGTGATCGTCGTGTCGTGGCTGAAGCCGGGGTTGCGGTCGTTCAGCGTCCAGATGATCGGGAAGGAGTTGAAGACGTAGATGATGTTGAGGACGCTGGCCACCATGCAGGGCCGGGCGCAGCAGCGGCAGCGTGACCAGCCGGTAGGCGCTGCCACGGGCGGGCGCCGTCCACGCGGGCCGCCTCGTAGACCTCGCCGGGGATCGACGTTCAGGCCGGCGACGAAGACGTAGGTGGTGAACGGCAGCGAGACGAACACCCCGACCACGATCATCGACGCCATGATCAGGGTGTCGTCGCCCAGCCAGTCGACGGGCTCGTCGATCACGCCCGAGCGTCGAGAGCACCAGGTTGAGCATGCCGTAGTAGTAGTCGTAGATCCAGCACGAAGGCTTGGCGGTCATGACGAGCGAGGCCGCCCACGGCACGATCAGCGCCCAGCCGCACGAAGGCGCGGCCCGGGAAGCTCCTTGGCGATGAACTGGGCCAGCCGCGAGACTGATGACCACGGTCAGCGCCACCACGGCCACCACCCAGACCACGGTGTTGGCGAGCACCGTCCAGCAGGTCCGGGTGCGACAGCACCGCCGAGAAGTTGCGCCACCCGGCGTCGCCCAACCGCAGCCCGGTGATGGAGTACCGGCTCAGCGAGGCCCGTACCAGTTCGACGGCCGGGTACAGCACGACGCCGCCGATGAGCAGCAGGCCGGGCCGACCCAGAGCAGCGCCTGACCCAGCGCCGCGGCGCGGGCCCGTAGACCCACGCCGCGGCCGCCTCGGGGCGTCGTGGCTGCACCCGCACCCGAGAGTGCAGGTGCAGCCACGACGTCACCTCCAGCGACCATGAGGTCAGCCGTTCTTCTTCGCGTTGTCCTGCAGGGCAGTGAGCACCTTCGTCGGGTCACCGCCGGGACCCACCGCGGCGCCGATGTTCTGCTGGACGTCGAGCTTGACCTTGTCCCAGGTGGGGTCGTCCGTCGGGGTCAGGTGCACGTTGGGCAGGGTGTCGAGGTAGACCTTGAGCTTGGCGTCGGTCGCGAAGAACTCGAGCCCGCTCTTGGTGACCGGCAGGAAGCCTTCCGTCTGGATGAAGGTGTTGACCTGGTCCTTGGTGTAGTACAGGTCGTAGAAGGCCTTGATCGCGTCCTGGTTGCCGGGCTTCTTGAAGGCCATCAGGTAGTCGGTGACACCGAAGGTCTGCGGGGCGCCGCCGTCCGCGGTCGGCATCGGGGCCACCCCGTAGTTGACCTTCTTGTCGGTGTCGAGGGCCCCGGCGAGCGGCCAGAACCCGACGACCATGCCGGCCTTGCCGGACTTGAAGAGGTCGAAGGCGTCGGCACGGTTGGTCTTGCCCGGGTTGTTCTGGGTGACCTTGTCGGTGACGGCGAGCTTCTTCAGGAACTCGAGGGTCTTGATGTTCTGGGCCGAGTTGATGGTCCAGTCGGCGCCGGTCTTCCAGTCGCCACCGTTGTTGAAGGTCCAGATCGAGAACTCGCCCTGGGCCTCCTCCGGACCGAGCGGCATGGCGTAGCCGACGGTGCCGTTGCCGAGCGCGGTGATCTTCTTGGCGTCGTCCTCGAACTCGGCCCAGGTCTTGGGCGGCGCCGCGATCCCGGCCTTGGCGAACAGGTCCTTGTTGTAGAAGAACGCCCGGGCCGACGACAGGTCGGGCATGCCGTACATCTTGTCCTTGTAGGTGCCGCTCTTGACGAAGGCGTCGAGCAGGTCGGCCTTGGCGGTGGGCGAGACGACCTCGTCCGCCGACCAGAGCAGGCCGTCCTTGGCGTAGCTGGCGTACACGTTGAGGTTCAGGATGTCCGGCGGCTGGTTGTTCTGGACCATGGTGCTCGAGGTCTGGTCGATGGTGTCCCAGCTGACCACCTGGACCTCGAGGGTGATGCCGGTCTTGGCCTTGTAGGCCGTGGCGAACGCATCCCAGAACGCCTTGGTGTTGTCCTTGGAGTACTCGGCCGCCACCAGCTTGATCGAGGTGACCGCGGGCGCACCGCCACCACCGGCACTGCCGCTGCCGGTGCCTGCCGGCGCCGAGCTGGTGCCCGAAGCACCGGTACCGCCGCCGCAGGCAGCGAGCCCGAGGACCGCGAGCGAGGCGAACGAGACGACGGCGGTGGCGCGTCGAGTCGACGTCCGTGTCATGGGATACACCCTTTCCGTTCCTGATGGGGATGAGCGATACCGATCGTTTTGTGCTCGGCTCAATCAGAAACAGTATCCTGCCTCGTGGATCAGCTCAACGGCTCCTCTCTCCTCGTCACCCATTTGTTACCAAATGAGGACAACAGTCACGAAGGACCCGGGGTCAAGGTCCGGGCGGACGTCCGGGCCGAGCGGCGGCCCGACGTCCGGCCCGAGTGCTGCCCGAGGTCAGGGCAGGTCGGGCACCACCGTCACGGCGACCCCCAGCTCGCGCAGCTCGGCCAGGGCCTCCTGCGGCGCCCGGGAGTCGGTGATCAGCTCATGGACGGCACTTGCGGGGCAGATCGTGGCGAAGGCACGGGTGCCCACCTTGTCGCCCGTGGTCACCACGACCACCCGACCGGCCCGCCGCACCATCGCCGCGTTCACCGCCGCCTCGTCGTCGTGGCGGCAGCTGGCGCCCAGGTCGGCGCAGACGGCGTCCACCCCCAGGATCAGCAGGTCGAGCCAGAGGTCACGCAGCGCCGACATGGTCAGCGATCCGGTCAGCTCGTAGGACTCGGTGCGCGCCGCGCCCCCCAGGCAGATGCACCGCACCGCAGGCCGAAGCACCAGCTCGGAGGCGATGTTGAGCGAGTTGGTCACGACGGTGACCGCCGGGCGCAGCGAGGCGGCCGCCACCTCGGGCCGGGCCACGAGCATGCGGGCGGTGGCGCTGGTGGTGGTGCCACCGTTGAACCCGACCACCGAGCCGATCCGCACCCGACCCGCGGCCACCTCGGCGATCTGCTGCTTGGCCAGGTCGGTCGCCGAGGTCTTGTAGCGGGCCGGCAGGTCGTAGGCGACCGAGGTCGCGACCACCCCGCCGTGGGTGCGCGAGGCCAGCTGCTGGGAGGCCAGGTCGGTGAAGTCCCGGCGCACCGTCGCCTCCGAGACCCCCAGCTCCTCGCAGACCTCGCCGACCGACAGCCGCCCCCGCTCGGCCAGCATCGCCAACAGCTGGTTCCAGCGGGCTGCCCGTTCGTTGGCCGCCATCAGGCCTCCTTCGACTCGGCGCGGCACCACTCCGGCACCGCCTGGACGACCAGGAAGTTCCGAAGGTATGCTCTTTTCTGACCTTTACATGTCAGTTTCAGTCCTAAACGATACAGCGGATACTCTCGTCGGCCGAGTCTCGCGAGAGATAACCGCCGACGAACATCGGGGACGGCCATGACCACCCACCACCCTGACCACAGCCACCTTGACCACAGCCACCCTGACCACAGCCACCTTGCCGCAGAGGTGGCCTCGCAACCCGACCGTTGGGCCCAGGTGCTCGACCGCGTCGCGGCCGTGGCCCCGGCCTTGCCCGCCCCCGGCGAACGGGTGGCGGTGCTGGGGTGCGGCTCGTCGCTGTACGGCTCCCAGGTCTACGCCGCCCGGCGCGAGGGCATCGGGCAGGGCCTGACCGACGCCTACCCCGCCAGTGAGCACCACCTCGCGCGCGGGTACGACCGCGCAGTGGTGATCACCCGGTCCGGGACGACCACCGAGGCGCTGACCGCCCTTCAGGACGCCCACGCCCTCGGCATCCGCACCACGGCGATCGTGGCCACCGCGCACACCCCGGCGACCGAGCTCGCGGACGACGTCGTCCTGCTGCCCGAGCTCGACGAGCGGTCGGTGGTGCAGTCCCGGTTCGCCACCGGCACGGTCGCTCTGCTGCGGGCCGGCCTGGGCGAGGACCTCAGCGTGGCGCTCGCCCAGACCCGGGCACTGCTCGCCGCCCCGGTCGAGCAGACCCTGACCGGGCTGCTGGACGTCGAGCAGGTCACCTTCGTGGGCAGGGGCTGGACGATCGGCCTGGCCCACGAGGCCGCCCTCAAGCTGCGCGAGTCGGCCCAGTTCTGGACCGAGTCCTACCCGGCCATGGAGTACCGGCACGGCCCGGTCAGCATCGCCACCACCGGGCGAGCGGTGTGGGCCCTGGGCGAGGTGCCGGCCGGCCTCGCCGAGCAGGTGCGGGCGACCGGGGCCCACTTCGAGCACCGCGACGTCGACCCGCTGGTCGAGGTGGTGCGGGTGCACCTGCTCTGCCTGGCCCTGGCCGCTCGCGCCGGGATCGACCCCGACCGGCCGCGACACCTGGCCCGCTCGATCGTCCTCGACCCCGCCGGCACCCTCGCCTGAACCGACGGCACCCTCGTCCGAGCCGACGGCACCCCTGGCATGCTGCCGGGCATGGCGCAGCAGTGCGGGCCGCAGCAGCTGGTGGCAGCGATCGACATCGGCGGTACCCGGATCAAGGCCGCACTGGTCGACCGGGACCTGACCGCGGTGGTGGAACGCACCACCGCGACCCCCGCGGCGCGTGGGCAGCACCTGCTGGATGCCGTCCACGACCTGGTCGCAGACATGCTGGCCGAAGCGAGATCCGCGGTCGAGGCGACGACTTCCGAGCACGTGGCCTCCCGTGGCCTCCGTGGCCTCGAGCACGTGGCCACCGAGCAGCGTGGCCGCCGAGCTGGTCGCGGCCGCGGGGGTGGTACTGCCGGGCCTGGTCGACTCGTTGGCGGGGGTGGCCCGACTCTCGGTCAACCTGGGCTGGCGTGACTTCGCCGTGGCCGAACCGCTGATGAACCGGTGGCGGGTTCCGGTGGCCGTCGGGCACGACGTGCGGGCCGGGTTGGTGGCCGAGAGCCGCATCGGCGCCGCACAGGGGGCCCGCCACGCGATGTTCCTGCCGGTGGGTACCGGCATTGCCGCCGCCATGATGGTGGACGGCGTGGTCCTGGACGCCGAGGGCTGGGCCGGCGAGATCGGCCACTGCAGCGTGCGGCCGGACGAGGAACTCTGCTCATGCGGTGGCCGTGGCTGCCTCGAGGCTGTGGCTTCAGCCGCCGCTCTGGAACGCAGCTACCACCGGCACAGCGGCCAGGCCCGCCCGGCGCACGAGGTCTCGGTCCTCGCCGCCGCCGGCGACCCGGTGGCCGCGGCCGTCTGGGCCGACGTGGTCGCCCACCTGGCAGCCGCGCTGCGCGCGGCGACCACCCTGACCGGCATCGACCTGGTCGTGGTCGGCGGCGGGCTGGCTGAGAGCGGCGAGCAGCTGCTGGCGCCGCTACGCGAGCAGCTTGAGGCGGCCCGCACGTTCCAGCGACAGGTGCGGGTGGTACGGGCCGGGCTCGGTGACCGCGCGGGCTGCCTGGGCGCTGCGGCCCTGGCACTGGCAGCACTGGCTGGTCACGACCTCAGCCGGGGCTGACCAGCCACTGACAGCCACTCCCGCCGCATCACCGCGACCAGTGCAAGGTCACCGTCCAGCACCACCAGGTCGGCCGCGGCGCCGGGAACGAGCCGCCCCGCCGGCAGCCCGAGCGCCGCCGCCGGGGTGGCGGTCGCCGCCGTGACCGCATCGACCAGCGTGACCCCGGCGTCCTGCACGCAGACCCGTACCAGGTCGAGTGACGTCGCCACTCCCCCTGCTAGAGAACCATTGTCAGCCAATCTGGCGGCCCGGCCGTCGACGTCGACCCGCAGCCCGCCGAGCTCGTAGCGACCCGGCGGCATACCAGCTGGCCGGCATGGCGTCGCTGACCAGGCACAGATGGTGCGGACCGACGACGTCGAACAGCATGCGCACAGTGTCGGGGTGCAGGTGCACGCCGTCGGCTATCACCTCGATCACTGCACTCGCCGTTCGCCGCCGCCGCCAGGGCCGCCGCCACCGGACCGGGGCTGCGATGACGCATCGGCGGCATGCCGTTGAACACGTGGGTCACCAACGGCCGTCCCCCTCGAGGAGCCACCTGGGCCGCAGCGCCAGCGCGTTCCGCACCGAACGCCCGCGTCGGCGTCGGTGTGACCCACTGCGGCGACGGCGCCGAGGTCGGCGAGCGCTGCCGGCAGGGCGGCGGCGCCACCGCGCTCGGGCGCGAACGTCATGTGCGCCATGTCTTCGGCGCCCCGGCGGCCTCGGCGGCGGCTGCCAGCCTTTCGACGAGGGCCGAGGTCGACGTCTGTCAGGGCCGCCGGGTTCTGGGCCCCGCACCTGACCGTCGACAGGAACGGGCCCTCGAGGTGCACGCCTGCCAGCTCGCCCTCCGCAGTCAGGTCCGCCAGCGTCCGCATGCCGGCGACCAGCCGGTCGGGGGCGGCCGAGACCAGGCTCGCCACGAGCGTGGTGGTGCCGTGGCGACGGTGATGGTCGATCGCGGCGCGCGCTGAGCGGCGTCCTGGTCGGGCCCGAACTCACCGCCCGGCACCCCCGTGGCAGTGCACGTCGACCAGCCCGGGCACCACCACCAGCCCGTCCCGCCACCACGATGGCCCCGGGCCGTCCGACCCGGGCGGATCGGGCGCCCCGACCGGTCCGCCCCGACCACGTCGAGGCGGTCGGCCACCACCTCGACGAGCCCTGGGCGAACTCACCGTCGCCGGTCAGCACCCGTCCGGTCAGCCGGGTCCGCCCGGTCGCCGGCGCCTGCGCCAGGCCCGTCATGCCAGGCCCGTCATGCTGGCGGGCGCACCACGAGCGCGCCGTCCACGAGGTCGACCGGGATCGGGTCGGTGATCTCGAAGGCGGTGACCCCGTGCGGGTCGTTGTTGCGAAAGCCGACGAGCACCCACTGCCCCGACCGGTCCTGCACCAGGGGCGCCGCGAACAGCTGCGGCTCGGCCCGCAACGGCCGGGCGCGGGTCAGGTCCCACCTGCCGGTCGTGGCGTCACCGGTCATCGTGTCGGCCGGCACCGACCAGGTGCAGTAGTGCCCGTGAGCCTGCTTGCGGAACTCGGCCTGCTCGTCGGGGTGGCAGGTGAAGACCAGCACCGGCCGGCCGGCGACCACTCGCACCTGCGGCACCTCGATCTGGCCGAAACCCTCGGGGTGGGACACCGGCGGCCCGAGCTCCCAGCTCACCAGGTCGGCGCTGCGCGCGTGGGCCAGCACACCGTCGTCGAAGCGGGACGCGCCGCGCCGGCGGGCGGTCACCAGCATGTGCCAACCGTCGCCGTCCGGGTCCCGGAACACGAACGGGTCGCGCCAGGTCTCGCTCGCCGCCGGGTCGGGCACGAGGCCGTCGGGCACCGGCACCTCGGAGCCCAACGTCTGGTACCACCGGGGGTCGGCCAGCAGCAGGGGCCGGTCACCCACCCGGCGCCAGGTGGTCAGGTCGTCGGAGGCCGCCATGCCGACCCGCTGGTCGTACACCCCACGTCCGCCGGTGTTCAGGGCCGTGTAGAACATGCGCCAGGTGCCGTCGTCGGCCGGCACGACCGACCCGGTCCACAGGGCCAGGTCGTCCCAGCCGTTCTCGGACGGCGCCAGCGCCACCCCGTGGTACTGCCACTCGACGAGGTCGGTGGAACTGGCCCGACCGATGCGAGCGGCAGTGTGTCGCCGCTGCGGGCTGCCCAACGACTTCGGCGCCTGGAGGAAGAAGAGGTGGTACCGCTCCCCGTCGTCGGCGATCCAGCTGTCCCACACCCACTGGTCGGCCAGGCTCAACATCGGCGGCTCCTCGACGTCATCGGCCCCCGACGGTCGCGGCCCTGACCGACAGGTCTACCAGCGCGGCGTCATCGGCAACAGCGGCACCACCGGCGCCCGCCGTCCGCTGGTGGTGTCGGCCGCGGCCGACTTACGGGTCGGCGCCGGCACCGGCGGCACGGCGGGCAGTGTCGGGGGGTTGGTGGGCAACGGCACCGTGAACGGCTGGGAGTCGCCGGTGCAGACCGTGCCCCGCCTGGGCAGCGCCAGCGTGAGCAGATAGCTGTTCACGGCGTCCGAGACGCACGCCGACGTGCCGTAGGCGGTGTGCCCCAGCTGTCGCTGCTCAGCAGTCGACTGTTCGGCAGCAGCGAGGCCGCCTTCACCGCACCCTGGTAGTTGGTGGCCGGGTCGTAGTAGTCGCCGACCACCAGCACCGGGTTGACGTGCGGCGGGTGAACGGCCCCCGGTAGGCGTCCTCGTCGCGCACCGTCCAGGTGGTCGACGCACACGGCGCCGACGACCAGGCCCACAGCGGACCGAAGTCGGGAGCCCGCTCGGCGGCCTGGTGGGCGTACCACGGCCACGACCCGGCTCCTTGGGGTTGAGGCCGTCGGTGCACAGCACCGACTGGAAGGCCTCGGCGCCGTTGAAGTAGGGGAAGCTGAAACCGAACGCCTTCCGCTGCCGGGCCGCCTCGGCCCGGGCCGCGGCCTTGCCGGCCTTCTGGGTGCGGACCAACGAGCGCAGCCAGCCCTTCGCCGCGGCCCTGGCGGCCGGGGTGCGGACGGCGGCGGCCGCGCTGCCCACCGCGGGGACCGGCTCGGTCAGCTGGAACAGGCTCGTGAGCAGCGGGTCGACGAAATCGGCGGCGTCGGCACTGTAGAGCATGCCCAGCAGGGTGCCCACGACGTCGGCGTAGGTGACGGTGAAGCTGCCGAGCACCGGGTCGTCGACCACCAGCGGCTTCTTCTTGAGGGCGGTGATCACTGCCTCGTAGTCGTCCTGCGGGTCACCGAGGCCGGCGAATGCGCAGTAGCCGGCCCCAGCCTTCTCACATCGCACCAGGATCTCGTGCAGCGCCTTGGCGCCCCCCTCGCCCGACTTCAGCCGCATGGTCTGCGGGGTCGAGCTGGTGGCCGCGGTACCCGCCCAGGCGACGGGGTCGAGAACCCCGTCGATGACGATGCTGCGCACCCGGTCCGGGAACATGTTGGCGTAGACCTGCCCCAGGTAGGTGCCGTACGAGAAGCCCAGGAAGCTGAGCCTGGCGTCGCCGACGGCCCGGCGCAGCACATCCATGTCGCGCGCCACCTCGGCCGTCGACATCGATCCCGACAGCGGGCGACCCTTGGTGGAGCAGGCCTTGCCGAAGGCCCGGGACCCGGCGACGTAGGCCCGGTTCTCGGCCGGGGTGTAGGGGAAGGCGACGTTCAGCCCCTTCGGGCCGCCGCCTGGGCACCCACGTCGGCCCAGCAGCGCACGTTGTCGCTGTTGTTCGTGCCCCTGGGGTCGAATCCCACGATGTCGAACCGGGCGAGCAGCTCCGGGCTCAGGAACACCGGCGCCGCCGAGGCGATCGCGACCCCGGAGCCGCCAGGACCACCGGGGTTCAGGAAGAGGGTCCCGATCCGACGCCTGGGGTCGGTTGCCTTGATCCGCAGCATGGCGACCTGGGTCTTGGCCCCCTTGGGCTGGTCGTAGTCGAGCGGCAGGTCGGCGGTGGTGCACTGGGTGCCGTCGCCGTACAGGGGGCTGCAGTCGAACCAGGCGAGCCTCGGCGTGGGCACCCGGTCGACCCGGCGCGCCTCGAGGCTGCTGGTGCGGTCGTAGGCGGCCACCACCGGTGCGGCCGGGGCGGCGAACGCCGGCGCCACCAGTGTGAGCGGTCCGACGAGCGCGGCGACGACTGCCGCAGCGATCCCGGTCACCGATCGACGACGATCGTCCATGTGCCCACCCCCGGTCCGACGTCGAGGCGTGCGGGCCTGTCGCCGCGCCTGCCTCGAAGGAGGTCAACATTTACGGTCATTTCCGGCATACGTCAAGCAATCGCCGCGAATCAACCCGTTGCTGTGAACACTTTGCGCTCGACAAGCGGGCGCAGGGGGCGTGCTCTCAGGGCTCGATCGGCAGCGGCGTCCGACGAGCAGGGACGGCGGACAGCCTGGCTGCGGCGCCGCTGGCCACCACCACGAGGCCGATCGCGACCGAGTCGAGCGGAGTCACCGCCTGACCCAGCACCACGAGACCGACGGCCGCCGACAGCGCCGGCAACAGACTCATCATCACCGCGAACAGCGCGGTGGGGATCCGGCGCAGGGCGAGCATCTCGAGGGCATAGGGCAGGGCCGACGACAGCGCCGCCACGCCCACGGCCAGCCCGACGGTCTGCGGCACGAGCAGTCCGGTGCCACCGCGGCGATGCCGAGCGGCAGGCTGAGCACGGCCGCACCGGCCATGGCCACCGCCAGTCCCTGGGTCCCCGCGAACCGGCGACCCACTCTCGAGCTGAGCACGATGTACGAGGCCCACATGACCGCGGCCCCCAGGGCGAAGGCCACGCCCGACCGGGTCGAGGTGGCCGAACCCCGACCGTCCGAGCAGCACCACCCCCCGCAGCGGCCAGCAGCGCGCACAGCCAGTTGACGACGCGGCGCGCGATCAGCACCGACAGCGCCAGCGGGCCCAGCACCTCGACGGTGACCGCTGCCGCCAGCGGGATCCGGTCGATCGACTGGTAGAAGAGTGAGTTCATCGCCGCCAGGACGACGGCGAACAGGCCCACCAGCAGCCAGTCCCGGCGGGTGCGGCCCCGCAGGCCGGGTCGCGAGATCGCCAGCAGCATCGCGGAGGCCAGGATCAGCCGCAGCGTGACGACGCCCTCGGCGCCGACCCGCGGGAACAGCAGCACGGCGAGCGCGGCACCGCCCTGCCCGGCCACCATGCTGCCCAGCGTCAGCCCGATCCCGACCAGCCGGCCGCCGGAGGCCACCTGGGGCCGACCCGCACTGTCGGCTCGGCAGGGGTCGCGGTCATCGCACGAGGCTAGGGCAGCCCTCGTCGGGCCGATCGCCCACCCCGCCCGCCCGGCCCGCCTCGGTCAGCTCGGGGGGCCCCAGCGTTCGTCGCGGCCGGTCCAGGTGCACACGCAGACCTCGTTGCCCTCGGCGTCGGCGAGCACCCAGAACGCAGGCGCGAAGCCGTCGTCCAGCAACCGGCCCCCGGCGGCCACCGCCGCCTGCACCCGACCCGGGCCTCGTCGTGGGCGACCGTGACGTCGAGGTGGATCCGGTTGCGCTGCAGTCTCGGGCCGTCCATCTGCTGGAACCAGATGCCGGGCAGCTGCCCGGCGGGGTCGACCAGGCCGCGTCCGGCGTCCGGGCCCTCGGGCGCCGGGCTCGTCGACGAAGCGCCAGGACGGCCTTCCAGAACGGCCGGACGGCGGCGACGTCCAGCACGTCGATCGCCAGCTCGAGCTGCTGCACCGGACGCCGGGCGGGCTCGCCCGTCGCCGGGACGGCCACCAGACCACGACGGTCGAGCGCCTCGGCGATCCGGGCCACGACCTGGGCGTCGGTGACCGTCGCCGACCTGCGGTCCCGGTCGAGCACCCGCAGCTCGACCCGGTCCGGACGCAGATCGACCCGCAGATGGGCGTCGGCGTCCGGACCCCCGCGGCAGCGATCACGACGGCAGCCACCTCACCGGCCTGCTGCAGCGAGGTCACCGGGACGGCGGCACACACCGAGCCCAAGAGGTAGCGCCAGCCGGCGCCGGCCACGGCCTGCGACGCCGCGGTCCGTGACAGCGGACGGTCTGAGTCAGAGCCGGGATCTGAGTCGAAGTCGGAGTCGGTCATGCCCGAACCGTATTGCGGGGGGCCGACACGCCCGAGCGGCGGCTTGCTAACGAGACCTTGATCCCCGGGGCAACTGTGAGCGCCTAGTCGTCCATGGGGGGCCGGGCCGCGAGGCCGTCGTGCGACGGCCGTCACCCTCCGCCTGCCGAGCCGGGGCCGTGGCCGCGACGGCCGCCGCCGTCCTGGGCGTCGGCCTGGGCCGACCCGCCTTCGGCGAGGACGAGTCGATCATGGTGATGGTCGCCCGCTGGCCCCGGCGCAGTTCGCCGCCGCCCTGCAGGGACAGGAGGCGCCGATCGCGCCCTACTACCTGTTCATGCGGGTGTGGCTGAGGCCTCCACCCAGGAGTGGTGGGCCCGGTTGCCGAGCCTGGTCGCCATGGTGGCGGCGGTCGTGCTGCTCGCCGGCTGGCTCGAGCGACGGCATGTCGCGGACCGCAGCCCTGCCGGCGTCGCCGTCATGCTCTGCCTGCCCGCGATCAGCAGGTTCGCCCAGGAGGCCAGACCGTACGGGCTCACCGTGTGCGCTGACCGTGGCCTGCTCGATCGCCTGGTGGCGGGCCCGGACGACGACCGGGCGGGCGCCGACGATCTGGTACTCGGCCAGCATCGTGGTACTGGGGCTGAGTCAGGCCCTGGCACTCAGTGTCGTGGTGGCACAGGTGGTCTGCCTCGGTGCTGCCCGACCCCGACCCGGCACGGCGAGCCCCTCATCGGCCGCTGGAGCCGCACCGTGCTCCGGCGGCCATCGGGCTCGTGCTGGTCGCGCCCTTCGTCGTGCTGGCCTCGGACCGCGGCACCGGCAATCTCGGGCACCTCAAGCCCGAGCCTGCACAACGTCTGGGCGATCGCGGCTGCGGCCCTGACCGGCGAGCCACGCGAGGCGCGGGTCGTCGACCAGATCGCTTGGCTGGTGGTGGCGTCTGGCCGTGGTCGGCCTCTGGCGGCTGCGGCAACCTTCCCACCGGATCATGCTCGGCTACTGCTGGCTGTGGGCCCTGGTGCCCATCGACGCCATGCTGCTCGTCTCGCCCTACCGCCCCACCCTCGTTGCCCGTTACCTGCTGCCCACTGCGCCGGCCTGGTCGGTCCTGGCCGCTCAGGGCTGCCTGGTGCTCGCTGCGGCCGTAGCGAACGTGGCTCACCGTGACGCTGCACAACCGCCGTGCCGCAACGGTGCTCGCGGCATTGGCCGCTGCGGCGCCGGTCGTCCTGCTGCTCGCGCTGGGCTGGCCCCGCCAGGTGCTCTACCGGACGGCGAACGGCCACCCCTTCGGCGACGTGCGCCCGGCGGTGGCACGCCTGGCCACCCCCGGCTATCGCGAGCTGCCGGTCGTGGTGCTGCCCAGCCCCTGGTACGCCGTCCAGGCCCTGGCCTACGACCCGGCGCTGACCCGGCGGCTGACGTTCACCGACGGCCCCCGCGTCGCGGACGGCCAACTGGTGCTCACCAACTCCGACCGGGCCGAGGCCGACATCCCCGACAGTCGCCGCCTTGGTGCCGACTGCCGATCCCGGCGGCGGCCCGCAGTGCGGTGGCCGCCTGGACCACAGCGGCCGGCTACTCCGTCGTCGACCTCGCCACCGACTCCGACTGGACCGTCCTGCGGCTGACCCGCACGAAGCCGGCTGACCCGCCGGCGCCCGGCTGACCGCAGAAGCCCGGTTACGCGCACGATGCCTGGCTGACCTCGAGGGGTCCGCTCCGCCCCTGTACGTCTTGCTACATTGAGACAGTGGGTAAGACAAGGGTTGATCGTGACGCCCGCCGGGCCGATCGTTGGCTCGCGACGAACGGCGGCGGGCTGCCTCCCCTCCACCCCGAGGCACATGCCCTGCTCGGCGCCCGCCTGGCAGTGCGGCGACGGGCCCTGCTGGTCGGCTCGCCGTTCTGCTCGTCGCCGCGGCCGTCATGGTGTCGATCCTGCTGACGGGCCCACCCGAGAGCAGCGACTCACGTCACAGCGACACCCTCAGGTACCTGGTCGTCATGGTGATCATCGGTGCCACCCTGCTGCTGGTGGAGGAGCTCTCGAGCCGCGCCGCCCTCGTCACGGTCGCCACCGTGACCGCCCTCGGGGTGGCGGTGGTCGTGGCCGACCGCGGTGGTTGGCTGACCTGGGTCTTCCTGAGTGGCTGTGCAGCGACCCTGGGCCTGAACGCCGCGAGGCTGTACCGCCTCAGCACCCGCCCCACTCTCGCCGGCGACCCGACCGCCCTGGCCGTCGACGAGCGACTGCGGGCCGACGACGCGGTTTTCGCCGTCCGTACCTTGGCTCCCCTGACGATGATTCCCTTCGGCCCCGCGATGCCACGCGCGTCGCAGCCGAACTCGTGGGTGTGGTTCTGCTGGATGATCGGTCTCCTCGTGCTGATGACGACCTGGACCTGGGCGGGGTGGAAGCCACGCTGGCCGGGCTCGCCGACCGCCGGGTGGGACCCGAACCGGGACGACGCGACCGTGGGCGACCCGGTCTACCTTCCCGCTGCCGGGCCCGGCGCCGGGCCATGGTCAGGGGGCAAGGGTCGGTGATCACGGTCGATGCGACCTCGTTCGTGCCGCCCTACGAGCAGGTCCGCTCGCAGCTGGCGGCCCAGATCAGCGGCGGCGACCTGGTCGCCGGGACCACGCTGCCCACGGTGCGCCGGCTGGCCGTCGACCTGGGCCTGGCCGTCAACACCGTGGCCCGGGCCTACCGTGAGCTGGAGGCCGCCGGCCTGGTCGCCACCCACGGCCGCGCCGGCACCGTGGTGACGGCGGCCGGTGACGCCTCTGCGAGCGCGGCCCGGGACGGCGGCCCGCACCTTCGCCGACCTCGCCAGGACGCTGGGCATCGGCGCCGACGAGGCGGTCCGCACTGGTGCGGGCCGCCCTGATGCCCGCCCCTCTCGACCCACCGCACCGGGTGATCGGCCGGCCCTTGGTTCGCGAGCCGCTCAGTCGGACATGGCGGCGGCGATGGCCGACACCGAATGCAGTCGCTTCTCGAGCGAGGGCGCCTGGTGGACGACGACAGCTCGTCGGCGTCCGCCTCCACGGCGAACCGGTGAAGGTAGTCACGGACGTCGTCCGCGGTGCCGACCGCCGAGTAGGTGAGCATCTGCTCGACGTGCTGCACGGCACCGGCCCGCAGGGCGGCCTCGGCCTGTTCGTCGGTCAAGGCTGGCCGGCCCGCCCGTACAGGGCCGCCACCCGGGCCACCTTCAGCCGGTGCAGGTCTTCGCTCGGCCTCCTCGAGGAGTCGCCCAGCACACGTTGACCCCCGCCATCACGTACGGCTCGGCCAGCTGCTGCGACGGCCGGAACTGCTCGCGATAGGTGGCCACTGCCTGGTGCAGCGCGGCCGGGGCGAAGTGGGAGGCGAAGGCATAGGGCAGCCCCAGCTGCGCGGCCAGCTGAGCCCCGAACAGCGACGAGCCCAGCAGGTACAGCGGCACGTTCGGTGCCCTGGCCCGGCACCGCTCGAACCGCTGCCACCCGCGACGTCTCACCCAGGTACCCCTGCAGCTCGAGCACGTCCTGGGCGAAGGTGTCCGCCGCGCCGCGGGTCACGTCGCAGCGCGCGCAGCGTCACCTGGTCGGTGCCCGGCGCCCGCCCCAGGCCCAGCTCGATCCGGCCGGGTGGATCGGCGGCCAGGGTGCCGAACTGCTCGGCGATCAGCAGCGGTGCATGGTTGGGCAGCATCACCCCGCCCGAGCCGAGCCGGATCGTCGAGGTGTGGGCGGCGATGTGGGCGATCAGCACGCTGGTGGCCGAGGAGCCGATCGTGGCCATGTTGTGGTGCTCGGCGTACCACACCCGCTGGTAGCCGCTGGTCTCGGCGGCCTGGGCCAGCGCCACGCTGCCGGCGATGGCGTCGGCCACGGACTGCCCTGACGCCACCGGCACCAGGTCGAGCACCGACAACGGGATCGCCACAGCGGCAACGCCTTTCGTCGCGGCGACGGCGCCGCCTCGTACGCAGCCTACCCACGGACTGCGTCACGAGTCAGCAACTGACGATCATGGCAGTCATAAGGTCTTCAGAGGCTCAGCCGGCGTCCGTGCGCTGCCACCGGAAGGTGCGCAGGCACAGCAGCAGACCGACGACGGTCCAGACCCCGAGCACCAGGGCGGTCTCGGGCAGCTGCCACGAGCCGGAGGCCTCCTGGGTGGCGAACACGTCGGGCAGGAACACCGAGCGCATGCCCTGCGACAGCCACTTCAGCGGAAAGATCGACCCGATGGTCTGCATCCAGGTCGGCAGCTGGGTGAACACGAAGTACACCCCCGAGATGAACTGCAGCACGATCACCACCGGGCTCACCAGCGCGGACGCCGACCGACCCGACTGTGGGCACCACCGAGTAGGCGATCCCCAGCACGGTGCCGGCGCAGGTGCCCAGCAGGAACACCCACCCGAACCGGGCCCACAGCGCGGCGCTGTCCGGCAGGTTCAGACCGTAGAGGGCCCGGCCGAACCCGAGCAGGACCACGGCCTGCACCACGCTGGTGACCAGCACCAGGCCGATCTTGCCGAGGAAGTAGGCCAGCGGCGGCATCGGGGTACCGCGCAGTCGCTTGAGGGTGCCGTCGTCCCGCTCCATCGCGATCCCGATGGCCAGCGACTGGAAGCTGGTCAGTACCACGCCGGTCGCCAGCATGCCCGCCGTGAAGTACTGCCGGAACTGCACCCCGGGCGCGATCTCGCCGGAGAACACCGATCCGAAGATCACCAGCATGATGATCGGGAAGAAGAAGGTGAACACCATGCTCGTCTTCTCCCGGGTGAACTGGCGCAGCTCGAGCCCGGTGCGGGCCACCCCCAACGAGAGCGCGGACGGCGGCGCCGCGGGGCGCGCGCGCGACGACGGGACGGCGGACGACGTGGTCATGACAGCTCCCGGGTAGGCACGGTGGCGGTGGCGGTGTCGTTGGCGGTGGCGGATTCCGACGGGTCGGCGAGCGAGGAGTCACCGATCATCGCCAGGTAGACGTCCTCGAGGCTGGGCCGGACCACCTCGAGGTGCGCCACCTCACCCCCGTAGCGGGCCGACAGCTCGGCCACCAACCGGGTGGGGGTCTCGGTGACCTCGTCGTGGCTGCCCGCGTCGTCCGACCAGCGCACGTGCGCCCGGTGCGCCATCCGCCCGCCCAGCCGGTCGGGGGTGTCCACCGCCAGCAGCCGGCCGTCGGTGATCACGCCCACCCGGTCGGCCAGCTCCTGTGCCTCGTCGAGGTAGTGGGTGGTGAGCAGGATCGTGGTGCCGTCGGTGCGCAGCTCGCGCACCAGCTGCCAGAACGAGCGCCGGGCCTGCGGGTCGAAGCCGGTGGTGGGCTCGTCGAGGAACAGCAGCTCGGGACGACCGATGATGCCCAGGGCGACGTCGAGACGACGGCGCTGCCCCCCCGACAGCGACCGGGTTCGGGCGTCACGCTTCTCGGCCAGCCCGGTGGCCACGATCACCTCCTCGGGGTCGCGGGAGTCCCGGTAGTACTTGGCGAAGTGATGCACCAGTTCGGCCACCGTCAGCTCGGCGTTCTCGGAGCTGCTCTGCAGCACGATCCCGATCCGGGCCCGCCAGTCCAGGCCGGCCGTGGCCGGGTCCTGACCGAGTACCGCAACCTCCCCTCCGGTGCGGGTGCGGTACCCCTCCAGGATCTCGACGGTCGTGGTCTTGCCGGCCCCGTTGGGACCCAGCAGGGCGAAGACCTCGCCGTGGGCGATGTCGAGGTCGATGCCGTCGACGGCGTTGCGCCCGGCATAGGTCTTGACCAGTCCGCGGATCCGGACCGCCGCCGCACCTGGTACGCCGCCCGCTTCGGCCACGACGTCCGATCGTTGTGTCGTCATGTCACCAGCCTGGCCCTCCTCGAGCGCAAGCGCAGCCCCTCGCCGGTCGACCGCGCCGTCCACCGGTCGACGGACGGCCGGGCCACGACGGGTAGCGTGGCGCCATGGCCACCCCCACCCGCTGGGTCACCGACACGAAGGCCGGGCACTCCCAGCTGGTACATCGAGCGGTTCCGGCGGCTGGCCGCCGAGGGGGCCGACCTGGGCGGCGAGGCCCGCCTCGTCGACGCCATGGTGGCGCCCGGTTCGCACGTGCTGGACGCCGGGTGCGGGCCCGGCCGGGTGGGCGCCGTGCTGCACCGGCGGGGTCACCGCGTGGTCGGGGTCGACGCCGACGCCCAGCTGGTCGCCGCCGCCCGCGAGGACCACCCGGGCCCGACCTGGCTGGTCGGCGACCTGGCCGAGCTCGACCTGCCGGCCGCCGGGATCGCCGACCCGTTCGACGCCGTGGTCGTCGCGGGGAACGTGATGACCTTCCTGGCTGCCGGTACCGAGACCGCCGTCCTGAGCCGGATCGCGGCCCACCTCGCGGCGGACGGCCTCGCCCTGGTGGGCTTCGGCACCGACCGCGGGTACGCCCTGGCCGACTTCGACACCCACCTCACGGCTGCCGGTCTCGTGCTCGAGCAGCGCTTCGCCACCTGGGACGTGCGCCCCTGGCGTGAGGACGCCGACTTCGCCGTCAGCGTGCTGCGCCTGCCCCCGCCCGCCTGACCCGGCTATCGCCGCTGCTCCGATCGGGTGCTTCGGTCCGGGTGCCCTGACTGCGGCCTGCTGCGGCGTCGACCCTCCTTGCAGGGCGTCCCGGTCAGCGGGGGCCCGTGAGGCGTCAGCCGGAACCCGGAGGCCAGTGGTGTCGAGCACGCAGTCACGGACGGGCGCCGGGCGCCAGACGGGGATGCGGCTGGCCTCATGGGTCGCCACGGCGGCGGCCCTGGTGACCGCGGCCCCTGGGCAGCCGGAGCAGCCTCCCTGCGGGTAGCGCAGTCCGAGGACCGCTACGGCCGACCTCGTCGCCGTCGATGGCCAGGATCCCGGCCCTGGCCGGGCGGGTGGAGGCGCTGGGCGCCGGGATCGCCGACCCCCGCACCGACCCGCGCCCGACTCGACGAGATGCGGGCGGAGCTCGGACGGACTCCGCCAAGCTGCGGAGGTGCTGATCGTCGTCCCGATGCAGGGCAAGGCCTCGACGGAGGAGCTCGACGCGTCCGACGCACCGGTCCTTCGGGCGGTCCTCGCCTCTCTCGGCCTGGACCTGCCCCAGACCGTGCTGACCTACGCCGCCTCGGCCGCCCACGCGCCGCCCGTCCCGGGGCCGACCTGTCCCCAGGGTCGTTGCTGCGGGGCAACCTGGACGGGGAGTACCAGCCGCTGATGACGCAGGTGCAGCGGGTCGACGCCGCACTGCGCGCAGGCGCCCAGGACGAGCGCCGGCAGTTGGTCCCGCATGGTCACCGCCGGGGTGCTGGGACTGGGCCTGTTCGGGGTGCTGCTGGTAGCCCTGACCATCGGGCCCGTCGGAGCTCTGCTGCGCCGCCACCGGGAGCGGGAGGGCGAGCTGGAACAGGCCCGCCAGGACGCCGCCGCACACATCGCCCAGCTCGTCGACGGCGTGGACGCCGCCGTCGTGGCCGTCGACGGCGACGGCACCAGGCTCACCGTCAACGCCGCCGCCCGTCAGCTCTTCGGCCTGCCACCTGCTGCGGCGGTGAGCCTGGACGACGTGCTGTCGAGCGTCCAGATGCTCTCGTCCGCCAACGGTCGCGCCCTGCCCAGTGGCCGGTTGCCGCTCGCGACGGCCCTGCACGGGGAACGCACCTCGGCCGAGTTCACCCTGGTGCTGCACCACGACAGCGACCGACGAGCAGCGGCGACAGGTCGCCGTCCACGCCCGGCCCCTGGTCCTGCCCGACGGGCGCAGCATGGGCGCCATCATGACCATCCACGACCTGACCGAGCTGCACGCCCGTAACCGGGCCACGGCCCGCCACGCTCAGCAGCTGGACGCCATCGGCCGGGCCACAGCCGCGGTGCTGCGGGTCGAGGACGCCCGTTCGGCCGTGTGCGCGGCGGCGATCGCCGTGACCGGTGGCGTGGTGGCCAACCTGTTCGAGCCCGACGGTGAGGGCGACCTCGTCTGCACGGCCGCCGAAGGTGTCGACCTGGTGGGCATGCGGGTGCCGACGAACGGCCGGTCGGCGCTGGCGACGACCTTCGCCACCGCCTCGGCCCGCACCACCCAGGACATGGCCACCGACCCCGACACCGACCAGCAGACGGTGGCCCGGCTGTCCGAGCTGTCCGGACTACCGGTGGGGGCCGCCGCCTGGGTACCCGTGATCGACCGTGGGCGGTGCGTCGCGGTGCTGACCGTCGCCTTCGCCGACAAGGAGGCCACCGTCGCCGAGCTGCTGCCGCCGCTGGAGATCCTGGCATCCGAGGCCGCCTTCGCCCTGGAGCGGCAGACGTTGCTGCGCAAGCTGGCACTGGAGGCCGAACGGGACGGGCTCACCGGGGCGGCCAACCGGCGCACCTGGGAGACCCGGCTGCCGGCCGCGGTCGAGCAGGCCCGCCGAACCGGCGATCCCCTGGCGGTCGTGGTGCTCGACATCGACCATTTCAAGGCCTACAACGACCAGCACGGGCACCCGGCAGGCGACGAGCTGCTGCGCAGCGCCGTGACGGCCTGGCAGGGGCGGCTTCGCCCCACGGACCTCCTGGCACGCTACGGCGGCGAGGAGTTCGCGGTCCTGCTGCCCGGGTGCCCCACCGAGGCCGCACGCTCGGTCGCCGAGGCCCTGCGGATCCTGATGCCGTCCGGCACGACCTGCTCGGCGGGGATCGCGGCGTGGGACGGCGTCGAGCCCGCGCATCGACTGGTCTCGCGCGCCGACACCGCGCTCTACGCCGCCAAGCACGGCGGGCGCAACCAGACCGCAGTGGCCCAGGATCCGGACGAGGAGCCGGCGCCGACGCCTGCCCTGTCGGCGGCCGGGGCGAGCGGGCACGAGCTGCCCTGAGCGGGGTCAGCCAGTGGCCACCTTGCGGGCCTCGACGATGCCGGTCAGGCACAGCCACACCACGATCCCTTCGACGAGCAGCGAGGCCAGCCCGAGCGGCTCGGCCCAGTTGCCGATGTCGTCGCTCGGCGCCCCGGGAAGTCCCACGGTACGGCTCAGGGCATAGGCCACCACTGTGCCGCCCGCCAGCAGCGCTCCACACGCCCAGCCCAGCAGCGAGTTACGGCGCACGAGCAGCTCGGCCGCCGCCAGGCTGGCAACGATCAGGACCACGAACAGGACGCCGAGATACGGTGCCTCCTCGAACTTTCCGGGGGTATCGATCAGATGGATGACCGCGATCCCACCGAGGCCGGCCGCGGCCAGCGCTCGACGGAGGCCATCGGTGATCACGGGGACGAAGTCGTACCTGTCAGCTGATGCCGGAATCGCCATGTCGAGCTCCCTGAATGGAGGATGTTCCGTCCCTGCAGGGTGATCCCCACTGCCGGCGGCCACCGGCGCCATGACCCCGTTGTCAGGCGACTGTCATGGCATTAGGGGACGAAACCGGCCATCTCACCGCATGGGCGCCACGGCGCCGGTCACGGCAGCCGCTCCTGCAGCCCGATCGACTGACCGTGGCCGTGGTCCAGCAGGTCGAGGAACGGGCGGGCGTCGAAGGCCTCGGGGCCGAGAACCCCGGCGCCCGACCAGGCCCCGGTGGCGAGCAGCTCCAGCGCGACCACCGGATTCATCGCCGTCTGCCAGACCACGGCCTGGGTCCCGAACTCGGCCATGGTCCAGGCATTGTCGGCCAGGTGGTAGAGGTAGACCTCGCGGGGTCGGCCGTCCTTGCCCAGCCCCTTCACCCACACCCCTGCGCAGGTGACCCCGGTCATCCGATCCCCCAGGGTGGCGGGGTCGGGCAGGGCCGCCGCGACCACGTCCCGGGGCGAGACCGCCACGCCGCGCACCGTCACCGGATCGGTGCGGTCGAGCCCCAGCCTGTGCAGGGTCCGCAGGACGGCGATGAACTCCTCGCCCAGACCGAACTTGAAGGTGACCCGGTCGGCGTCGATCCACCGGGGCATCAGCAGCACTTCCTCGTGCTCGACGTTCACGCACTCCACCGGGCCGATGCCCCCGGGGAAGTCGAAGACCTCGGGCTGCGAGAACGGCTCGGTGGTGTACCAGCCGCGGTCCTTCTGCCAGATCACCGGTGGGTTCAGGCACTCCTCGATCGTGGTCCAGATCGAGAACGAGGGCGCGAAGTCGTACCCCTCGATCACGATGTTCGAGGCGTCCCGCACGCCCAGCTCGTCGATCTGCGAGAACAGCTCGTCGGCCGCATGACGAGCCAGGACGTCGGACAGGCCGGGCTCGACCCCGATGCCCACCAGCGCCAGCCGGCCGGCTCGCGCCCAGTCGTCCGACCGGGCGAACTGGTCGTCGCCCAGCTTCACGCCGGTCTGCGAGAACGGCTGCTGTGGATGGGGTCTCGACAACGACATCGCGGTGTCGACGTAGTCGGCGCCGGCGGCCAGGGCTCCGTCGAAGATGGGCATCACGAAGCGGGGGTCGACGGCGTTGAGCACGTGGGTGACGGCGTGCGCCCGGGCCAGCTCGGTGACGGCGGCGCCGTCCGCGGCGTCGACCTGCGCGGCGACGAAGCGAGGGTCAGCCACCCGTCGAACGGTCGCCTCGGCGCGCGCCAGGTCGTAGTCCGCGACGACGCAGTGCTCGAAGAAGCGGCGACGGGCGGCGATCAGTGCGGCCGCCGAACCGACCCCGCCCGCCCCCACGATCAGGATTCGCATGATGATGAGCCCTCGTTCCGAGGTTGCCGCCGCCGGTGTCGTCACCTGTGGGCGCCACCCTAGAGGCCACTGCTGGTCAGTGGGGGGCGTACTCGGCGAGGATCGCGGGTGGACGGGGCTGAACACCTCAGTGGCAGCGATGGCGCAGCGTGTCGGTGGTCAGGTCGGTCACCTGTCTCGCCGTCCGCCGAGATCGATAGGTCGAACGACCTCGGTCTGCGTCCGTGCCCTCGGCGTTCCAGGTCGCGGTGATCGTGATGACGTTACCCTCGCGCACGACGGAGGTGACCGGCCCAGCCCCCTTCGTAGTACCGCAGGGATCGGGCGTCCGCCAACATCGATGCCCTCGCTCTCGGTGCCGCAGACCTTCGGGTCGGTGTTCCACGACCCGCGAGAACTCGGCAGGAATCGGGCCTTCGCCGCCGGGGGCTCGTCGTCCGGGACGACGGCACCCCGGACGGCAGACGCCGTGGTCGGTGAGGCCGCCGTCGCTCCGGCGGCCTCGGGGGCTGCGCTGGAGCGGGCACCGGCCGACCCGGTGGGAGCGGACGTCGTGGTCGCCGTCACTGCCGACGCCGGCGCTCGGCATCCAGGGTGGCGCTGCCGGTCGGCCGGAGCACCCTCGGCGGTCAGCAGAGCGGCGGCGCCGAGGCACTCAGGCCCCTCATGGCGTCGGAACGTACCAGCCCACCTCCGGTCGGGCACCTCGACGACTTCCGCGCCGGGGTCGGACAGATAGGTCGACAGCCGCCCGAGCGAGTCGTCCCAGTCGGCGGCCAGCGCCGCCAGGAAGGACTGGGCCACCTTGATGGGCTGCGACCGGTGCCGGTTAAGCACCCGCCGTCCGGCGCCGCTGTCGCTGGTGACCAGGCCCGCGTCGGCGAGCAGCGCCAGATGCTTGGCGATCCCCTGCCGGGTGATCGACAGCCTGCCGGACAGGTCGGTCGCCGTACTGGGCCGTGCTCGGCCAACGAGGCCAGGATCGCCCGCCGATTGGGGTCGGCCAGCGCAGCGAAGACGCCCGCCGACACCTGTTCCGGGTCTGGTCGGTCCGATCGGTCAGGCGGCGTCGAGGTAGGCCACCAGCTCGGCGAGCTCGGAGCGCCAGCCTTCGGTGTTGCCCTGGTAGCTGGCGGCGAGCCACTCGTCGGGCAGCTGGGCGAAGCCGCTCTCGGTGACCGTCAGCCGGGTACCGGCGGCGGTCGGCTCGAGCGCGAACTCGACGTAGGTGCGGCGCGGGTCGCCCTCGGGGGCACCGTTGATCGACCAGCAGTAGGCGAACACCGACATCGGGTCGACGACCTTGACCGAGAGCGTGCCCTCGGCGTTGTCGTACTGCTCCCAGCGCATGTGCACATCATGGCCGGGAACGACCTCGCCGTCGGCATGGCTGCCGAACCAGCCGGTGAGACCGTCGATGGTGGTCAGGGCGGCCCAGACCGTGGGCTGGGGATGGGGCAGGTCGAGGGTGCGGACGATCGCGTTCGGGATGGGCATGACGACTCCTGTCGCAACTGAATGGTTGCCATAAACTTATAGCAACTCATCAGTTGCGTCAATGGGTCCGCGGTCGCGCCCGCCGCGGGATGCAGAACGGCCCCGGGCCGGCGTTTCCGCAGGTCAGGGGCCGTTCGTGGTGCGGTGGCGGGTGTAGGGTTCGAACCTACGTAGGCGTTGCCGGCAGATTTACAGTCTGCTCCCTTTGGCCACTCGGGCAACCCGCCCTTGCTGTCGTCGCCACTGCGACTCGCGTCGCATCGACAGGGCAGCGGGTGGAAGGATAGCAACTCCCGACCGATGGTCCCACTCGGGATTCCCGGACTGCCGATAGGAGCACCAGCGTGGCCGCCGACAGCTCGTTCGACGTGGTGAGCAAGATCGACCGCATGGAGGTCGACAACGCCGTCAACCAGACCGCCAAGGAGATCTCCCAGCGCTACGACTTCAAGGGCACCGACGCCTCGATCGACCTGACCGGCGACACCATCCTGCTGAAGGCAAGCAGCGAGGACCGGGTCAAGGCCGTGCTCGACGTGCTGCAGACCAAGCTCATCAAGCGCGGCGTCTCGCTCAAGGTGCTCGACACCGGTGACCCCTTCCCGTCGGGCAAGGAGTACCGGATCAAGGCCGACCTGAAGGAGGGACTGAGCCAGGAGATCGCCAAGAAGATCGGCAAGCTGATCCGCGACGAGGGCCCGAAAGCCGTCAAGACCCAGATCACCGGCGACGAGCTGCGCGTGACCAGCAAGAGCCGCGACGACCTGCAGGAGGTCATCGCGCTGCTCAAGGGCGCCGACCTCGACGTCGCCCTGCAGTTCATCAACTACCGATAGACCCCCGTCGGCGTCTGCTGCGCGGTGGTGGCCACCACCCGGTTCCGGCCCGCGGTCTTGGCGAGGTACAGGGCGCGGTCCGCCGCGTCGACGGCGGCCCAGAGCGCCTCCGGCAGCTCCGCCCGACTGTCCGGAAGCAGCTCGTGCGCGCCGACGCTCACCGTGAGTGGGTAGAGCTCCGCCTCGATGGCTGCCCGAAGCCGCTCCCCTGCGCGTTGACCCTCCCCCGGGCCGACTGTGGCCAGCACCAGGAACTCCTCACCCCCGAGCCGGACCGTGAGGTCGTCAGAGCGGCTGGCGGCCCTGATCACCGCCGCCAGTCGGCGCAGGGCCTCGTCACCGGCCGCATGGCCCTGGCAGTCGTTGATCTGCTTGAAGTGGTCGACATCGATCGCCAGGGCGGCCAGTGGAAGGTTCAGATCGGCCTGGGCGACCCATCGCCGGCTGCCCAGCCGCTCCAGGCCGCGCCGGTTGAGCAACCCGGTCAACGGATCGGTCACCTCGCCCTGCCTCGCCCGGACCACTGAGGCGATGGCCAGGTCTTTCAGGACCCGCACGACCAGCGATTCCACGACGAGGTCGAACGCGCCTGTGGAGGTGGCCATCGCGGAGAGCTGCGTGTGGGGGCCCACCCCCTCGGCCACCAGGAGCGTGCCGACCCCGACCAGAGTCTGAACGACGACGTGGGAGTGCGGGCCGCAGAACAGCGCCCCCACGACACCGATCGAGGCGATGCTCAGTGCGGTGATCGCGACCTGGCCGCTGCCGATGCTCAGGGCCACGCACGCCGCGGCGTAGGCGTACGTCGCAATGATCATGACCAGGAACTCCCGGTCCCCGATCCGACTCCCCCGCCGGGACCAGACCACCAGCGCGATGAGATACGTCACGACGACGCCATGAGCGATCCAACCCCGGGCGCTCAGGTGGGCGGGCCGCCATCAACGTCGTCAGGTCGGCGACGATCCCCAGCACCGCGGACACGCCGAACGCCCGGGCCCGTAGTCCGGCCATCTGGCCAGAGTCGGCGAAGTCGGTGCGCCAGGTCGTCGACAGCCAACACCTCACGCGGGCCAGGGCCCGCCGCAACACCTGCACCACACTTCATCGGGCTTCCGTGCACGGTTCCTTGAGCGGGCCGGCCCAGATCCACTCCCCTGCGGGGAAGTGGCGCTCACCACCAGTAGTTGTCCTGCGGGGAGTAGGGCTGCTCGACAGCGGCGATCTCGTCGTCGGTGAGCGTGAGCTCAAGGGCTGCCACGGCGTCCTGCAGGTGATGGGGTTTGGTGGCACCCACGATCGGGCACGACACGACGGGCTTGGCCAACAGCCACGCCATGGCCACCTGGGCCATCGAGACCCCGCGCGCCGCAGCGACTCTCTCGACGGCGTCGACCACCGGCCTGTCGACGTCCCGGTCGAACGCCTTGGCCACAGCGTCCGCGGACGGACCGCGCAGTCTGCACCCCCCAGGGCCGAGCCGCCCGCCCCTTCGCCAGCGGCGAGTAGGGAGTCAGGCCCACGCCCTGGTCGAGGCACATCGGGATCATGTCGCGCTCCTCCTCACGCCGGAGCACGTTGTACTGGTCCTCCATGGCCGAGAACGTCGTCCAGCCGTTCAGCTCGGCGACGTGCTGCAGCTTGGCGAACTGCCACGCCCCCATCGACGAGGCCCCCAGGTAGCGCACCTTGCCGGCGTGGACGACGTCGTCCAGCGCGGCCAGCGTCTCCTCGACCGGCACGTCGTCGTCGAAGCGGTGCACGTAGTAGACGTCGATGTAGTCGGTGCCGAGCCGCCGCAGGGACTCGTCCACCTGTTCGAGGATCGCCTTGCGCGACAGGCCGCTTCCGCCGGGGCCGGCGTGCATCGTGCCGTAGACCTTGGTCGCCAGCACGACGTCCTCACGACGGGAGAACCTGCGCGAGCGCCCGCCCGACGAACTCCTCGGAGGTGCCGCCCTGGTAGGCGTTCGCGGTGTCCCAGAAGGTCACCCCGAGCTCGACGGCCTGGCGGAAGAGGGGCGCGGCGGCGTCCTCGTCCAACGTCCACCGGTGCATGCCCGCGGCCGCCACGCCGTAACTCATGCAACCGAGCCCGATCCGGCTCACCCGAAGGCCGGTACGACCAAGACGCGTGTACTCCACCGTGACACCCTTCGACAGCCGGTCGCGGGCGACCGGTCGCACGAAGTCTAGGCATCGCCGCACGCGGCAGGCAGGTACCGCCCGGGCACTGCAGCGCAGGGACCTACCCTGGGGGCATGGCCTCCTTCATCACCCCCCGCTGAGCCGGCGGCCTCGCAGTGAGCAGCCGACCGGCCGACCCTCCAGCACCTGCGCGACCTCGCGCAGCTGCGCCGGGTGCGCGACCGGATCGACCGGGAGTACGCCCAGCCGCTGGACGTCGAGGCGCTGGCCCGCGGCGTGCACATGTCGGCCGGCCACTTCAGCCGCGCGTTCCGCCAGGCGTACGGGGAGCCGCCGTACGCCTACCTCATGACGCGACGCATCGAGCGGGCCATGGCCCTGCTGCGTCGGGGCGACCTCAGCGTCACCGAGGTCTGCTTCGCGGTCGGCTGCTCGTCGCTGGGCACCTTCAGCACCCGCTTCACCGAGCTGGTCGGCGTCCCGCCCAGCACCTACCGCAGCCAGGCCCTGCAGGCGGCGGCGGAGATGCCGTCCTGCGTCACGAAACAGGTCACCAGGCCGGTCAGGAATCGAGAAGCGCCGGCCCCCGAACCGCGCCTAGCGTGAGCGCCATGGACATCACCATTCACGCGAGCTTCCTGCCGCACAACGACCCCGACGCCGCCCTGGCCTTCTACCGCGACCTGCTCGGCTTCGAGGTGCGTAACGACGTCGGCTACAACGGAATGCGCTGGATCACGGTCGGGCCCGTGGGCCAGCCCGGCACCTCCATCGTGCTGCACCCGCCGGCCGTCGACCCCGGGATCACCGAGGACGAGCGACGCACCATCGTCGAGATGATGGCCAAGGGCACCTACGCCGCCCTGCTGCTGGCCACCGCCGACCTGGACGGCACCTTCGAACGGTTGCAGGCCGGCGGCATCGAGATCGTCCAGGAACCGACCGAGCAGCCGTACGGCATTCGCGACTGCGCCGTCCGCGATCCGTCCGGCGCCCTCCTGAGGATCCAGCAGCTGCGCTGAGCCCACCGCCACCCGCCACGCCGCCCCACGATGGAGACACGAATGAGCAGCGCCCCGAAGACGGAGCCGCAGCCGTCGGCGCCGCACGTCGCCGACAGCCACGACCTGATCCGGGTGCACGGCGCCCGCGAGAACAACCTCAAGGACGTCAGCATCGAGCTGCCGAAACGCCGGTTGACGGTGTTCACCGGCGTCTCGGGCTCGGGCAAGAGCTCCCTGGTCTTCGACACCATCGCCGCGGAGTCGCAGAGGCTGATCAACGAGACCTACAGCGCGTTCGTGCAGGGCTTCATGCCCGACCTGGCCCGCCCGGACGTCGACGTCCTCGAAGGGCTGACGACCGCGATCATCGTCGACCAGCAGCGGATGGGTGGCGACGTCCGTTCCACGGTCGGCACCGCCACCGACGCCAGCGCGATGCTGCGCATCCTGTTCAGCCGGCTCGGCACCCCGCACATCGGCTCGCCGCAGGCGTTCTCGTTCAACGTGGCCTCGATCAGCGGCGCGGGTGCGGTCACCCTCCAGAGGGCTGGGCAGACCGTCAAGGAGCGGCGCAGCTTCAGCATCACCGGCGGCATGTGCCCACGCTGCGAGGGCCGAGGCTCGGTCAACGACATCGACCTGACCGAGCTGTACGACGACGGCAAGTCGCTCAACGAGGGCCCGTTCCGGATCCCCGGCTACAGCATGGACGGCTGGTACGGCCGCATCTTCATCGGCTCCGGCTTCTTCGACCCGGACAAGCCCATCGCCAAGTACACCAAGAAGGAGCTGCACGACCTGCTCCACCGGGAGCCCACCAAGATCAAGGTCGACGGCATCAACCTGACCTACGAGGGACTCATCCCGAAGATCCAGAAGTCGATGCTGTCGAAGGACGTCGACTCCCTGCAGCCGCACGTGCGTGCCTTCGTGGAGCGAGCGGCCACCTTCACCACCTGCCCGGACTGCGACGGCACGCGGCTCAACGAAGGGGCCCGCTCGTCGAAGATCAAGGGCATCAACATCGCCGAGGCCTGCGCGATGCAGATCAGCGACCTCGCCGTCTGGGTGCGCGACCTGCACGAGCCGTCGGTGGCGCCGCTGCTCGACTCGCTGCGGCACACCCTCGACTCGTTCGTGCAGATCGGGCTGGGCTACCTCTCGCTCGACCGGTCCTCCGGCACGCTGTCGGGCGGTGAGGCGCAGCGGACCAAGATGATCCGCCACCTCGGGTCCTCGCTCACCGACGTGACCTACGTCTTCGACGAGCCGACGGTGGGCCTGCACCCGCACGACATCGAGCGCATGAACGTGCTGCTGCGCGAGCTGCGCGACAAGGGCAACACCGTGCTCGTGGTCGAGCACAAGCCCGAGGTGATCTCGATCGCCGACCACGTCGTCGACCTCGGGCCGGGCGCCGGCACGGCCGGCGGCGAGGTGGTGTTCGAGGGCAGCTACGACGACCTGCGCGGCAGCGACACCATCACCGGCCGTCACCTCGACGACCGCGCCGCACTGAAGCCCTCGGTCCGCACGCCCCGGGGCACCCTCGAGATCCGGGGCGCGGACGCGCACAACCTGCGAAACGTCGACGTCGACGTCCCGCTCGGGGTGCTGGTCGTTGTCACCGGGGTGGCCGGTTCGGGCAAGAGCTCGCTGATCCACGGCTCGGTGTCGGGCCGGGACGGCGTCGTGGCGGTCGACCAGGCCCCGATCCGGGGCTCGCGGCGCAGCAACCCGGCGACCTACACCGGGCTGCTCGAGCCGATCCGCAAGGCGTTCGCCAAGGCCAACGGCGTCAAGCCCGCCCTGTTCAGCGCCAACTCCGAGGGTGCCTGCCCCACCTGCAACGGCGCCGGCGTCATCTACACCGACCTGGCGATGATGGCCGGGGTGGCCACCCCCTGCGAGGAGTGCGAGGGCAAGCGGTTCCTGGCCGAGGTGCTCGAGTACACCTTCGCCGGCTTGGACATCAGCCAGGTGCTGGCGATGCCGGTGACCGAGGCCGAGCAGTTCTTCGGGTCCGGCGCCGCCCACACCCCGGCGGCGCACGCCGTCCTGGGCCGCCTGGCCGACGTCGGGCTGGGCTACCTCAGCCTCGGCCAGCCGCTGACCACGCTGTCGGGCGGGGAGCGGCAGCGGCTCAAGCTGGCCACCCACATGGGCGAGAAGGGCAGCGTCTACGTGCTCGACGAGCCGACCAGCGGGCTGCACCTGGCCGACGTCGAGCAGCTGCTCGGCCTGCTCGACCGGCTCGTCGAGAACGGCAAGTCGGTGATCGTCATCGAGCACCACCAGGCCGTGATGGCCCACGCCGACTGGATCATCGACCTCGGCCCCGGCGCCGGGCACGACGGCGGCCGGATCGTCTTCGAGGGCACTCCCGCCGACCTGGTCGCGGCCCGCTCCACCCTCACCGCCCAGCACCTGGCGACCTACGTCGCCCCCTGACGGTCACGTCCTGCTCCCGCCCACCACGACCCGGCGCTGCGCGACCTCTGGTGGCGGATCGTTGGTATCTGCCCAGCCATTCCAACGAAAGGACGCCAGAGGTCGTTCGACGCCGGGCCGGGATCGGACGCCGGCGACACCACGCCGGTTCCGTCAGGTCCGCAGGTGGGCGACGCCGTCCCAGCCCGGGTCGTGGGTGACCGTGACGTCCACCCGGCCCTGGTGCCACCCTGCGACGGCGACCCGCACCTGCTCGGCCGCGGGGGTGGTGCCGTCGACGTACAGGTGCAGCTGACGCACGCCGTCGCAGCTCTCGTGGGCGACCATGCGGCCGCTGCCCTCGAGCCGGGCGAACAGGTGGTCCTCGAAGTCACGCAGGGCCTGCAACGAGCCGTCCCCGGGCAGGCCGGCCTCGGTGCGGTCCTGGTAGGGCACCACCACCCGCACGTGGGTGTCGAGGTCGGGCGAGGTGGCGGCCCGCAGCGGCACCTGGGTGGCGGCGAGCACCGCCTGCCCCTTCGGGCCCTGGCCGCTGAGCAGCTGCCAGGTCGGCCGGCCGTCGGCGAGGGTGTGCTCGCTCGTCAGATGCCGGACGACGGCCCGCAGGCCACCCAGCGGGATCGGGTCGAGCGGCAGCGCCGTGATCGCCGACACCGCTCCGATCCAGGTCTCGACGGCGTTCTCACCGACGGCCTGGTCGAGCAGCAGGTAGGTCACGACAACCCGCTGCTTGTCGTCGAGCCCGACGAACGCCGGGTGGTACACGCTCACGTCGACCGCGGCGCCGCGGACCCTGGCCGAGACCTGGGCCTGCGCGGCGGCCACGGTCGTGCCGGCCACGACAAGCTGGACGCCGTCGAGGTCCTCCTCGAGCTGGCGGGCATCGGCGTAGCGCCAGGTCGCGTCGGCCGGCGGCCCCGCCCGCAACCAGCGTCGCGCCACCGCCCGCAGGGTGGGGTCGCCACCGCTGGTGACGACCAGCACGTGCTCGGACGTGCCGCCCGCCGCCAGCTCCCACTCCAGCCGGTCGTCGACGGCCGCGATCTGAGGGCTGAGCAGGGCCACCATCTGATCGGACTGCCGCTGCCCGATCGCCTGGGCCACCGCAGCCGCGCCACCGTCGGACCACCAGCGCCAGAACCGGGCGACCGCCTCGGCCTGGGCCGCGGCGGCCACGGCCGTGGACGGCGACCGGCGAACCCGCGACAACCAGCTCATGGCAGCCGACCCTAGATTCCGCCGCCCACCTCTTCGTGACACACCGTTGCCGTCGTGGTGCCGCGGAGCACGGGCCACCTTGCCCTCTAGGTTTGCCCTGCAGTGAGCGGCGGCACCCCGGTGCGGCCGTCGTTCGATCACCGATGGCGGTGCAGCCGCCCGGACGGCTGCCCGGACGAAGCACGAGAGGAGCAGGGCGTGACGCTGTATCTCGCCGACGACCTGTACCTCATCGCCCACGAGCCGCAGACCGGCAAGCCCTACCTGCCCGAGGCGCTGCTGAGCATCAGCATGTCGACCGCGCTGCTGACCGAGCTGGTGGTGGTCAACGCCGCCGTCGTCGAGGACGGCTGGACGGCGCCCGGCCCCGCCGGTCCCCCGCCCGACCGCCTGGCCGAGGCGCTGCACCAGCAGCTGGTCAGCCAGTACAACAACGGTGTCCCGGTCGCCGAGTGGATCAGCGGCAACCGCCGCCGGGTCGTCGAGCTGGTCGCCGACCGCCTGGTACGGGGTGGCTACGCCGAGCGCGAGGTGCAGCGCCGGCTCGGCCGCTCGTCCCAACGGGTGGTGCCCAACGCCAACGCCGACTCGTTCATGCGCACCCAACGGCTCGCCTCGTACCTGCGCAACCGGCTCGAGGTCACCGAGTACGACGTCTACCTGGCCGGCCTGCTGGTGGTCGTGGACGGCGGCGCCGCCCATCTCGAGTTCCGCGACACCGACCAGGCCCACCTCGACGAGCTGATCAGCCTGCTGCGCCCGGTGCTGCAGCAGCTGCTGCGCCACACCCAGAGCGCCGTCGAGGCCTACCTGCGCAACCCGCGCGCCGGCGGCTGAGCCTCAGCGGCTCAGGACTCAACGGCACAGGACCAACGGCACAGGACTCAGCGGCTCAGCAGCGGGACGACGATGTTGCCGGCCACGCCGATCCCGATCAGCCCGTAGACCAGCACCTGCACCACCAGGGCGGGCAGCCCCACCGCCCGGGCCACCGTGCCCAGCCCGGCGGGGGCCCAGATCGGGCCCGGCGGCAACGGCACCGTGCCCCGCTCGACGAACACCGCCAGCACCGCCAGCCCCACGAAGGCCAGCGCGATCACCACCACGTAGAGCACGCCGTGGCTGTAGCCCAGCCACGAGAGCACCCCGGCCACGGCCGTGCCCAGCCCGAAGACGAGCAGACCGGCCAGCATGCCGCGGGCGCGGCCCTGCTCGAGCGGCTCGGCTCCCTCGGGCGGCGGCATCCGGGGGACGCCGGGACGGGCTGGGCTCATCGCTGACCTGCCATCTCTTGGAGTCGGGCGATCCGGTCCGCGATCGGCGGGTGGGTCGCGAACAGCTGCGACAGCCCACCGCCACGCCCGAACGGGTTGGCAATCATCATGTGGCTGGCGTTGACGACGTCCCGGGTCGGGTACAGGGGCAGCGCGGCCGTCCCGCGTTCGAGCTTGTTCAGGGCCGACGCCAGGGCGAGCGGGTCGCCGGTCAGGCGGGAGCCGTCCTCGTCGGCGTCGTACTCGCGGGTGCGGCTGATCGCCATCTGGATCACCCCGGCCGCGAGCGGCCCCAGGATCATCATCGCGATGGCCCCCAGCGGGTTCGACCGTTCGCCGTCGCGGCTGCCGCCGCCGAAGAACATGGCGAACTGGGCCAGGAAGGTGATCACGCTCGCGAGGGCGCCGGCGATCGACGAGGTCAGGATGTCGCGGTTGTAGACGTGCATCAGCTCGTGGCCCAGCACCCCCCGCAGCTCTCGCTCGTCCATCAGCGTCAGGATGCCCTCGGTGCAGCAGACCGCGGCGTTGGCCGGGTTGCGCCCGGTCGCGAAGGCGTTCGGCGCCTGCGTCGGGGAGACGTAGAGCGTGGGCATCGGCTGCTTGGCTGCCGTCGAGAGCTCACGCACGATGCGGTACATCATCGGCTGCTGCAGCTCGGTCACCGGGTAGGCCTTCATCGAGCGCAGCGCCATGGTCGCCGAGTTCCAGTAACCGTAGGCGTTCACGCCGATGGCGACCAGCAGCGCGATGAACAGCCCCTGCTGACCGGCGATCAGCCGACCGGCGACCAGGATGAGCGCCGACATGCCGCCGAGCAGCATCGCCGTCTTCAGGCCGTTGAAGTGACGGTGGGTCGTCACGGTGACTCACTCCCTCATACGTCGGATCATCTCAACTCACGCGTCGGATCAACTCACGCGTCGGATCATCTCAGCACGGTGGGTACCAGCGATGCGATCACCTGCGGCGCGATCGACAGCGCGACGCAGGCGGCGGCCCCGGCGCCGACCGCCAGTCCCTCGGCCGGGCGCAGCCGCCAGCTGGGCACCTCGCCGTCCGGCGCCGCCACCAGCAACGCCGCCCAGCGCAGGTAGTAGGCCACCGCCAGCGCGATGTTCGCAGCGGCCACGAGGCCAGCAGCCACCAGCCCGCGTCGACCACCGGGCGCAGCGCGATCACCTTGGCCACCACCCCGACGATGCCGGGCGGCAGTCCGGCCAGGCAGGCCAGCCCGAACGCCAGGACGGCGGCGGCCACCGGCTCGCGGCGACCGAGCCCCCGGTAGTCCTCCAGGGTGTGCCGCTCGCCGTCGCGGTGGTGCCGCGCGAAGACGGCCACCACGGCGAACACCGCCAGTCCGGCGGCGGTGTAGGCCGCCAGGTAGCCGACCGAGGCGGCGACGGCGTCGTGGGCCGCGCCCAGCACGTCGCCCTGCCCGACGCCCAGCTGACCCGTGAGCACGACCGTGTCGCGGCGCAGCAGCCCCGCCAGCGGCAGCAGCACCCAGCCGGCCTGGGCCACCGTCGACCAGGCCAGCAGCCGGACGGCGCGGGTCTGGCGCAGCGCGACCAGGTTGCCGACCGTCATCGTGACGGCCGCGAGCACCCCCGTCATCGGCGCCCAGACGCCGGCCAGCATCGGCAGCCCGACCCCCAGCAGCACCAGCAGCATCGCGGCGGCGGCCGCCTTGGAGACCACCGACAGGAACGCCGCGACCGGCAACGGGGCACCGGCGTAGGTGTCCGGCGTCCACAGGTGGAACGGCACCAACGACATCTTGAAGGCCACCCCGCTGACCACCAGCAGCAGCCCGAGCACCGCCAGCGCCCGCACCTGGCCTGCGAGCCTGAGGGGGTCGCCAGCACCACGGCCATCCGGTCGAGCCACACCGTGCCGGTGGCCAGCAGCAGCATCGCCACCCCGAGCAGCATCACCCCCAGCGAGGCGACGGCCGTCAGCAGCAGGGTCAGCGCGCCGCGGGCCCCGCGCTCGTCGCGGCGCAGCGCCACCAGGCCGACCGCCGGCAGCGAGGCCGTCTCGAGGGCCACCACCATCGACATCAGGTCCCGGGCCCCGGCCAGCACCAGCGCGCCGGTGACGGCGGTCAGGAACAGCACGTGGTGGCCGGTGCGCTCATCGGCGCCGTCGCCGTCCAGCGCCAGCAGCAGGCAGACCACGGCAGCGGCGAGCACGACGCCCTGCAACGCCAGCGTGAGCCCCGAGACCACGTAGCCGCAGGAGGGCAGGACCAGACCCCTCGCCGGGGACGCACAGGGTCGCCCTGACACCGCCGCCGCGGGCGGCGCCCCGGGCCAGCCACACCACCGCGGCGCCGGCACCCGACCAGCGCGGCCAGAGCCACCAGGTCGAGCAGGCCCGACGCAGCACGCCGAGCGGCCGGTCACCGCGTCGCCCGACGGCGGCGTCCAGCAGCAGCACCACGACGATGCCGGCGACGCACGCCAGCACCGGCGCGGCGGCCGCAGCGTCGAAGGCCGGGACGGCGATCACGGCGCACCCGCCGACACCAGCAGCCGGACGGCGGGGGTGACGACGTCCAGCAGCAGCCAGGGCATGAGGCCCAGCCCCACGACCGCCACCACCAGCGGCGCCATCACCGCCACCTCGTGCCGGGCGACGTCACCCATGATCGGACCACCAGGTCGAGGGCCGGCCCCGGCGCCAGGTCGGACGGCGCCGGGGCACTCGAGCCGGCATCGGCCGGGCCGTGCCACAGCGAGCGCAGCACCCGCAGCAGGTAGACGGCGGCGACGACGGTGCCGACGGCGGCCCCGACCGCCAGCGGCCTGGCGGCCCAGCCCAGCGCGGAGCCGTTCCAGGCCCCCACGACGTCAGCAGCTCGCCCCAGAACCCGGCCAGGCCGGGCAGTCCCGAGCCCGGCGATCGCCCCGAACGCCAGCAGCCAGCCCAGCCGCGGCAGCCGGTCGCGCAGGCCGCTGCCCAGGCGGGTGAGGTCGCTGGTGTGGTGGCGGTCCTTGACGGCCCCGACCACGAGGAACAGCAGCGCCGTGACCAGCCCGTGCGCCACGTTGACGAACATCGCCCCCGCCAGCCCCTCGGGCGTCATCGAGGCGACCCCGAGCAGCACGAACCCCATGTGCGCCACCGACGACAGCGCGACCAGCCGCTTCAGGTCGGTTTCGACGAAGCATGCCAGCCCGGCGACCACGATGCCGGCCACGCCGAACGCCCCGAGCACCGGCGCCAGCGCCCGCAGCCCTTCGGGCACCACCGGCACCACCAGGCGCAGCAGGCCGTAGCTGCCCATCTTCAGCAGCACCCCGGCCAGCAGCACCGAGCCGCCGGTGGGGGCGATCGTGTGCGCCGGCGGCAGCCAGGTGTGCAGCGGGTACATCGGGGTCTTGACCGCCAGCCCCAGCACCAGCAGCCCGGCGATCACCGTCTGCAGGTGCGGCGACATCGCACCCGCCCGCCTGGTAGCCCAGCGCCACCAGGTCGGCGGTGCGGGTGCGCAGCACCAGCAGCAGCACGCCGAGCAGCATCACCGCCGACCCGAGCACGGTGTAGAGCACGAACCGGTTGGCGGCGTCACGGCGGGCCGCCTCGCCGCCGGGACGGGGCGCGGACGGCGGCACGTGCGGGCCGGGTGCTGTCGTCGCCCCACCGGGCGATGACGAACCACATCGGCACCAGGACCGACTCGAAGGCGACGAAGAACAGCACGGCGTCCAGGGCCACGAAGGTGGCGGTGGCCCCGGCCTGCACCGCCAGCACGCAGGCCACCAGGCCCCGGATCCGGCCCGCCACCGGACGGATCCGGACCAGGTGCCAGCAGACCAGCATCGACAGCAGCGCGGTGAGCACCACCAGGGGCGCCGACAGCCCGTCCAGGCCCAGGTGCAGCCGCACCCCCAGCGCCGGGACCCAGGGCACGTCGAGCTCAGCCCGGGACCGGTCACCCCGAACGGGGCCGCCGTGACACCCGTGGCGAGGGCCAGCACCAGGCTCGCCGCCGCCTACCGTCGTGCCCAGCTCGGCCGCCATCCGCTGGCCGATCCGGGGCACCGCCAGCAGCAGTACCGACCCGCGCGGCCGGCAGCGCCACCAGGGCGACCAGCGCCCACGGCCCGACCAGGTTCGCCGACGGTCGATGCCCGACAGCAGGGGCAGGTTCACCGGGCCATCACCCCGACACCGCGGCCAGCCCGACCGCGACCGACCCGCCACCACCCAGGCCAGGTAGTCGGTGACCAGCCCGGTCCCGGCCCTGCGCAGGCCGACGCCGGCCCAGCCGACCGAACGCGCCACGCCCGCGCACGTAGGCGTCGACGACGTCCCGGTCGGCCACCGCGGCGGCCCGGGCCAGCGCCGAGCACCGGGCGCACCACCAGGCGGTCCTGCAGGGCATCGATCCGGAAGCCGTCGCGCAGCAGGGCGCGCACCCGCGGCGGCAGCGCATCGGCGACGTCGCGGGCGCCGAGCTGCGGCGCCGACAGCGCCCACCCCACCCCGGCCAGCGACAGGATCGAGCCGGTGAAGGCCGTCAAGGCTCGACGTGGACGGCGGACAGCAGCGCCGGCGGGTGCAGCAGCACCAGGCCCAGCAGCGCCGTCGGCACCGCCAGCACCCAGCAGCGGCCAGGTCATGGCGCCGGGCAGGCGGTAGCGCACGCCCTCCCCGTTCGGGTTCGGCGGCGGCGGCCAGCGCCGGCGCCACCGGACCCAGCACCACGAGGCCGTAGGCCCGGGCGGCGTACACCCCGGTGACCAGGGCGGTGAGCAGTCCCGAGCCGAACAGCACCCACGCCGGCCAGCCCGCGCCGTCCCGGGTGGCCTGCTCGGCGGCCGAGAGCACCGCCCTCCTTGGACCAGAACCCGCCCAGCGGCGGGATCCCGGCGAGCGCCGCCAGGCCCACCCCGAACAGGGCGGCCAGCCACGGGTTGGTGTGCCGCAGCGCCGCCCATGTCGTGCATCGACGGTCGACCCGACCAGGTGGATCACGCAGCCGGCCAGCAGGAACAGCAGCGCCTTGAAGGCGGCGTGGCAGAGCAGGTGGAACACCCCGGGGCCCGGCGAGTGGTCGTGTCCCAGGCCGGCCGCGACCGTGCCCGCCAGCATGTAGGCGACCTGGCTGATCGTCGACCAGGCCAGCAGCCGCTTGAGGTCGTCCTGCGCCAGCGCCACCAGCGCCGCGCCGAGCATGGTGACGGCGGCCATCACCGCGGCGACGGTCAGCGCGACCGGGGCCGCGACGAACAGCGGCAGCAGCCGGGCCACCAGGTAGGCCCCGGCCGCCACCATGGTCGCGGCGTGGATCAGGGCCGACACCGGGGTCGGGCCCTCCATCGCGTCCGGCAGCCAGGTGTGCAGCGGGAACTGCGCCGACTTGCCGGCCACCGCGGCCAGCAGCAGCAGGGCGGCCGCGGTGACGGTGGCCGGTCGGAATCTGGCCGGCGTGCTCGGTCAGCCAACGGATCGAGGTGGTGCCGGTGGCCGGTCAGCAGCACCGCCACTGCCAGCAGCATGCCCAGGTCGCCGACCCGGGTCACCAGGAACGCCTTGACGGCCGCGCGTCGGGCCGCCTCGCGCTCGCTGTGGTGACCCACCAGCAGGTAGCTGCAGATGCCCATCACCTCCCAGCCGATCACCAGCAGCAGCAGGTCGTCGGCGTGGACGACGAGCATCATCGCCGCGGTGAACAGCGAGACCTCGGCGGCGTAGGCGGGGTAGCGGGCCGGACCGCTCGGCTGGCCGGCCCGGCCCGGCGGCCTGGTCACGGCCGGCCTGCTGGCCGGTCTCGTCGAGGTAGTCGGGCGAGTAGACCTGCACGCAGAGCGCGACCACCGCCACCGCCACCGCGACGAGCGCCGACAAGCGCGTCGGAGCGCAGGTCGAGCCGCACCTGGGCCATCCCCAGGTCGACCTGGCCGAGGAAGGCCACGGCACCGTCGGTGCGCTGCCCGACGGCGGCGCTGGCCGGCACCTGACCGAGCACCACGGCGGCCTCGACGAGGGCGGCCAGCAGCGCGCCGAAGGCGCCGGTGCGGGCCCACTCCCGGGCCCAGGCCGGCGAGCGTCCGGCCGTGAGGAGGCCCGGCGGCCGCGAATACGGCCGGCACGACGACGGTCAGGATCGCCGCCACCCCGTTCACGGCGTCACCTCGGCGTTCACGGCGTTCACCGCGTCACCTCGGCGCGGCTCGCCGGCCCTGTCGGCGCCGGGGTCGGCGGTCAGGTCGCTGCTGCCCGTGCGGCGGAACAGCAGCAGGATCACCGCGAGCGCCAGGCCGATCTCGGCCGCGGCGAGGGCCACCACGAAGATCGCCGCACCTGGCCGGTGAGCAGCGGGTCGGGGTCCACCGCGGCCGCACGCGTTCTGCCCGGCCGACCCGGGCCAGCCCGCCGGCGGGCAGCGTCGCCGCCGACACCAGCAGCAGGCCGGCGGCGTTGAGCACCAGCTCGGCACCGATGAGCACCAGGACGGCGTGCCGCCGGGCGAGCAGGCCGTACACCCCGGCCCCCACCAGCAGCGCCACCAGCACCACCGGGACCGCGAGATGGATCACTGCGCACCTCCAGCGAGGGCGGCCTCGAGTCGGTCGAGCACGGGGCCGCCCACCCGGCGCAGGGCGTCGTGGTGGTTCACGTCGTCCTCGACGAGCTGCACGGCCCCGGTGCAGGGCCGCGGCGCGGCGGGACAGCTCGACGTCGACGTACATGTCCTGCGTGTAGACCATCGCCGCCACCGGCACCGTGTTGCGCGCCAGCACCTCGGGGTCGTAGAGCGGTCGGGTCCAGGGGTACTCGGCCAGGGCCTGCGCCAGGTCGCGCAGCGGCGCCAGCGACGGGTCGCCCGCCACGGTGTGGGGGTAGATCATCTCACCGGTCAGCGGCAGCCGGTCGACCCCGTCGTCCCCGGTCTGGGCTCCGGCCGGCACTCCGAGCTGCTCACGCACCCGCTGCGCCGACCAGTCGGTGACGGTCGGGGTGTCGGGACGGGCGTCGACGTAGCAGGCCTCGTGCAGCAGCGCGTAGAGCGGGGCCCGGGCGAACGAGACCTGGTCGGCCACCTGGGACAGGAAGGTGTCCGACAGCGCCACGCCCGGCTCGGCCCAGGCGTCGTCGGCCAGGTGGGCCAGGACGTCGACGCCGCCGGTGGTACCCAGCACGATGCCGACCTCCTGCAGCCGGCCCGGCGTCAGTCGCTCGCCGGTGGCCAGGTGCTCGGCTCGGCGCTCGAGGTGGGCGGCGACCTCGGCCAGCTGCACCCGGGTCCGGGGGTGGGCCTCGTCCAACGCCCGCTGCCGCGAGGCAAGCGCCGCGTGGGTGCGGCGGTAGATCGTGTCGACGTCGGAGGTCATCGGCGGCACCCCACCGGTCACGTAGGCGGCCGCCAGCCCCTGCGGTGCCTGCGACAGGTAGGTCCAGGCGCAGAACCCGCCGAACGACTGGCCGAGCACGGTCCAGGGCACGTCGCCCAGCAGGTGGCGACGCAGCACCTCGCAGTCGGCCACGATGGCGTCGGCCCGGAACTGGGCGACCCGCTCGGCGGTGGCCGGGACGCCGTCGCGGGCCACCCGCGCCGTCAGCCCGTGCCGGTGCTGCGGGGTCGAGGCACCGGTGCCGCGCTGGTCGAGCAGCACCACGTGGTAGCGCTGCAGTGCCCAGGCCAGCCAGGCGGGCTGCTCGGCGCCCGGCCGGGGACTGCGTTGGCCGGGGCCCCCCTGCAGGAAGACCAAGTAGGGGGCCTCGACGTCGGCGCGGTCCAGCGCGCGCACCTCGCGGGCGTAGACCTCGATCGTCTCGCCGGGTCCGAACGCGGCCCCGGTCGGGTCGAGCGGCACCGTGAGCACGTGGTCGCCGGTGACCACCTCGTCCTCGGTGATCGCGTCACCGAAGCGGCGGACGGCGCGAGGGTGCGCCCCCGAAGGAGCCCTCACCTGCCACCCCCGTCCCGGTCGCCTCGGGCCACGGCGAAGGCCGCCACCAGGGCGGCCAGCAGCAGCAGCGACAGCACCTCGAACGGCAGCACCCAGGTGCCGAAGATCGCCGTCCCGACCGGCCGGGCACCGCCGCGGTCCAGGTCGGGCTGCACCTGCCGGTCACCCACCGCCAGCAGCAGGGTGCCACCGACCAGGGCGGCCGCGGCCGTCGCCACCACCGCGGCGACCACCCGCCGCCGCGGGTCGACGTCCAGGGTGGTCAGCACCCCCATCGGGGCCCTGGTGAGCATCAGGGCGAACAGCACCAGGACGACGACCGCACCCACGTAGACCAGCAGCTGCACCAGGGCGACGACCGGGGACCCGAGCACCACGTAGGCGACGGCGAGGGCGACCAGGGTCACCAGCAGCCAGAGCGCGGAGGTCACCAGCCGGCGTGAGGTGACGGCCAGCAGCGCGCCGGCGCCGGCCGCCAGCTCGACCACCAGCAGCAGCAGCTCGCGACCGCTCACCCCTCACCCCGGTCCCTGCGGCCGCCGGACTCGGCCTCGGCGGCGCCCACGTCGGCCGCCGGCGGTGGCGGCACGCTGTCGAGCCAGCCGGCCAGCCGCTCCTTCTCGTGCATCAGGTTGCGCACGTCGAGCTCGGCGTACTCGAACTCGGGCGACCAGAACAGGGCGTCGAACGGGCAGACGTCGATGCAGATGCTGCAGTACATGCACAACGAGAAGTCGATGGCGAAGCGGTCGAGCACGTTGCGCTGCCGCTCCCGGCCGCCGTCGACCGCCGGCAGGGTCTCCTTGTGCGAGTCGATGTGGATGCACCAGTCCGGGCACTCGCGGGCGCACAGCATGCAGACCGTGCAGTTCTCGGCCAGCAGGGCGATCACGCCGCGGCTTCGCGGCGGCAGCTGCGGCGCGACGTCCGGGTACTCGGCCGTGTGGGTCTTGCGGGTGAGCGCGGCCGCCGTGGTGGCCAGGCCGCGCAACAGCCCGCTGCCCCTGCCGTTGCGCTCTGCGGTCACGGCGCCATCCTGCCGCCTCGCGTGGGGTGGCCGCGACCAGGTCGCGAAACCGCTCACCCTGCTCGCCCCGGACCGGAACCCTGGTCAGGACCCCGTGAGCACCACGGCGTCCAGGCCCAGCTCGTGGGCCGCGTAGTCGCGCGCCCAGGCGGCCGCCTGGTCCCGCGTGAGGCTGTGGCGCACCTGGGTGGCGACCGCCAGCCCGTCGAGCATGGCGGCGATCCGCTGCGCACTGCCGGCCGGGTCGTCGCAGCGCAGCTCACCGGTCACCACCCCGTCCCGGATCACCTGCTCGAGGGCGCCCCGCCAGCGGCGGTCGAGCTCGGTGGTCGCCTGGCGGATCTCGGGGGTGCGCAGCCCCTCGGCCCAGGCGTCGATGTCGAGGGTCCAGCCGACGGCGTCCCCCACCGGCGCGTAGAGCCGAAGCACGCTCGCGAGCCGGTCGAGGCTGCTGCCGGGAGCGGCCACCACCTGTCCCAGCCGTTCGAGGTCGCGTTCGGCCGCATGCGAGAAGGCCTGCGAGAGCAGTCGTTCCTTGGTCTCGAAGTGGTAGAAGACCAGGGCGGGGCTGATGTCGAGCTCCGCGGCGACGTCGGCGACCCGGGTACGCGGAAAACCGTTGCGGGCCACCACCTGGGCCGCGGCCTGCAGGATCTCCTCCCGGCGGGCCTCCGCTCGTCGCCGTGCCATACCAGTCACGGTAGTCCCACAGGAGCAGCAACTGGCGTGTCCCGCGGATATGACCGAGTGTCAGGCGACCTCCACTTACGGGCGGTCGTCGTCACTGTGCGAATTGTGATCAATACTGCAGGTAGCTGTGTCAACGGCAGGTCAGTGACCGCGACCCCAACCCCTTGACCCGAAACGTTTAAGCCATCACGATCCGGAGCATCCTGCGACCAAGGAGTGCCCCCATGGCCAACCCCGCCATGCCGCTCGAGACCGAGCTGCTCGACGTCATCACCGTTGCGGCGGTGGAGGAGAAGGCGAAGCTGCGCCGCCACTTCGGCCGCTTCGACATCTTCTTCTTCCTGATCTGCACCATCGTCGGCCTCGACACCCTGGGGGCGGTCTCGAGCTACGGCGCCCAGGCCTTCACCTGGCTGGTCTTCCTGGCGATCTTCTTCTTCGTGCCGTACGCCCTGCTGACCGCCGAGCTCGGCTCGACCTTCCGGGAGGAGGGCGGCAGCTACATCTGGACCAAGCTGGCCTTCGGCAAGCTCGTGGGCGGGGTGAACTCGGTCCTGTACTGGCTGTCGAACCCGATCTGGCTGGGTGGCACCCTGACCCTGACGGCGCTGGAGGTGTTCAAGACCTTCTTCGCCCCGGACCTGAACACCGTCGGCAGCTACCTCTTCGCGCTGGTGTTCATCTGGTTCGCCACCTGGGCCGCGATCCTGTCATTCGGCCTGGGCAAGTGGATCCCCACCATCGGTGCCTGGGGCCGGGTGCTGCTGCTGTCGGTCTTCACGATCACGGTGTTCATCTACGCGATCAAGCACGGGGTCCAGGGCTTCGGCGGCGGCGACTTCCTCCCGACCTGGGAGACCTTCCTGCTCGCCGTCCCGGTGCTGTTCTTCAACTTCGTCGGCTTCGAGCTGCCGAACGCCGCCGGCGACGAGATGAAGAACCCCAAGCAGGACGTGCCCTACACCGTCAAGCGCGCGACCGTGGTCTCGATCCTGGCCTACGGCCTGCCCATCCTGTCGATCCTGCTGGTGCTGCCGAGGGACCAGATCTCGAGCCTGGGCGGGTTCATCGACGCGATCAAGACGGTGTTCACGGTGTACGGGGGCTCGGTCGCTGCCGACGGCACCGCCACCCTGACCGGAGCCGGGCAGGTGTTCGGCAACCTCGCCGCCGCCGGGTTCATCTGGGCGCTGCTGTCCAGCGGTACCACCTGGATCATGGGCGCCGACCGGGCCCAGGCCGTGGCCAGCTACGACGGCGCGGGCCCGCGCATCCTCGGGGTGTTCTCGGAGCGCTGGGGCACCCCGCTGGCGGTGAACCTGCTCTCGGGCGTGATCTCCACGGTCGTGTTCATGATCGCGTTCTCGCAGAGCGGCGACAACCCCAACAAGTTCTTCGTGATCGTGCTCGGTCTGGCCATCTCGACCACCACGTTGTCGTACCTGTCGATCTTCCCCGCCCTGTACGCCCTGCGCCGCAAGTTCCCCGACGTGGAGCGGCCGTACTCGGTGCCGGGCGGCGACACCGGCGCCCTGGTCATCAGCGTCCTCACCACGATGTGGGCGGCACTGGCCGGCTGGGTCCTGCTGTTCCCGCCTACCCTGCCCGAGGGTTGGGAGGGGCAGCGGCTGACGTACGAGCTGTGGCAGCTGATTCCGCTGTCCGTCTTCATCGGGATCGGGTTGCTGTTCTACGTTCTCGGCGCACCGACCCGCAAGGCGCAGGCCACTGCGGCGCAGCTGGCCGAGGCCGAGTCGCACATCGTCGAGGACTGACTGCCGGGGTCGAGAACCGGCCCACCGGCTGTCGAGGACCGGCCCACCCGCGCTCAGAACGGGTGGGCCACCACGACGACGGCGGTGAGGACCAGCTGCAGCAGGGCCACCGGCACCAGCACCAGCCAGGCCAGCCGCTGCAGCTGGTCCTCACGCAGCCGGGGCCACGTCACCCGTAGCCAGATCACGACGAAGGCGACCAGGCCGGTCTTGGCCAGCAGCCACACCGGGCCCAGGGTGGCGGCGAAGGGTCCCCGCCACCCGCCCAGGAACAGGGTCGCCGTCAGCGCCGACATCAGCACGATGCCGGCGTACTCGGCCAGCAGGAACAGCGCGAAGCGCAGGCCGCTGTACTCGGTCCAGGGCCCGGCCACGATCTCGGAGTCGGCGACCGGCATGTCGAACGGGCCGCGGGCCAGCTCGGCCAGCCCCGCCACCAGGAACACCAATGCGGCCGGCGCCTGCCAGATGAGCCACCACGGCTGCCAGGCCGCCGCGATCCCTGTCAGCGACAGGGTGCCGGCCGCCATCGCGACGCTGGCGGCCGCGAGCACCAGCGGCAGCTCATAGGCCAGCAGCTGGGCGGCGGTGCGCAGCCCACCGAGCAGGGCGTACTTGTTGCCGCTGGACCAGCCGGCCAGCAGGGTGCCGAGCACCGAGACGCCCATGGCGGCCAGCACGAACAGCAGCCCGGCATCCAGGTCGGCGGCCACCACGGTGGGCGACAACGGCACCGCCGCCATGGCCACCAGGTAGGGCACCAGTGCGACCGCCGGAGCCAGCCGGAACAGCAGCGGGTCGGCCGCCGCAGGAGTCACCTCCTCCTTCTGGGCGAACTTGACCCCGTCGGCCACCAGCTGCGCCCAGCCGTGGAACCCACCGGCGTACATCGGCCCCAGCCGGCCCTGCATGTGAGCCATCACCTTGTGCTCGGTCTGCCCGACGACCAGCGGCAGCACCAGGAACGCCACCAGCACCCCCGCGGCCCGCACCCCCGCCGCGACCACGTCGGACCCGCTCAGCCCCCAGTCCATCAGGGCTCCTCACCGATGGCGGCGCCGTCGGCGCCGTCGGCGTCGGCGGCGTCGACATCCTCAACCGGTCGGGCCCAGGTGGCCGGGTCGGGAACCCCCGGCGGCAGCAGCCGGCGCCGGCTGGGCGAGGCGGCCGCGTCGCTCTCGCCGGGCTCCTTGGCGCCGGGCCAGGGCCGGACGGCGCGGGCCGCCAGCTGGAACGACTTGCGCAACGGGGTGCCCTCGAAGCTGTCGGGCAGCAGCAACGGCCGCAGCCCCTCGCCGCTGCCGTCGTCGAAGCCGGTCAGCTCGAGGCCGAACATCTCGGCGGTCTCCCGCTCGTGCCACGCCAGGCCCGGCCACACCCCGGTCAGCGAGGCCAGTGTCAGGTCGGCGTCCGGCACCCGGGTACGCAGCAGCAGCCGGCGGGTGATGGCGGTCGAGTCGGCGACGTGCAGCACGACGTCGATTCCCGCCGGCTCGCGGTCGTGCATGTCGACGGCAGAGAGCCAGTCGGCGAAGTCGAGCAGCAGCACGTCGCGGGCCAGCTCGGCGGCGCTGAGCCACCGCTGCGGCGGCACGTCGACGACCGGGGTACCGGCGCCGTCCAGCCCCACCGGCACGTCGATGCCGAGGCCGGTCGACAGCACCGAGGCGACGTTCGACTCGCGCAGCGCGGTCACGGCTGCCCCTGCGACGACTGCCCGTGCGACGACTGCCCGTGCGACGGCGTGATCACCGAGGTGCTCACCGGCGCGGTCACCAACGGGCGACGCGCGGCGGCGGCACTGATCGGACGGCGGTAGCGGCGCGCCAGGTGCTCGTGGGCGATCTTGTCCTGCAGCTTGACGATGCCGTGCAGCAGCGCCTCGGGCCGGGGCGGGCAGCCGGGCACGTAGACGTCGACCGGGATCAGCTGGTCGACACCCTTGGTGACGCAGTAGGAGTCCCAGTAGGGCCCACCGGAGTTGGAGCAGGCCCCGAACGAGATGACGTACTTGGGCTCGGGCATCTGCTCGTACAGGCGCCGGACGGCGGGGGCCATCTTGTCGGTCACGGTGCCGCTGACGATCATCAGGTCCGCCTGGCGCGGCCCGTGGGCGAAGGGGATCACCCCGAGCCGGATCATGTCGTGCCGGCCCATGCTCGCGGCGATGAACTCGATCGCGCAGCAGGCGAGGCCGAAGTTGAAGACCCACAGGCTGTAGCGACGCCCCCAGTTGAGCACCAGCCGCAACGGGTGCGGTGCGACCGCCTGCAGCGCGCCCACCGTGGGCTGCGCGGCGAGCGGGGCCGGTGGCCCGACGACCGGGATCCCGAGCGAGACCGGTCGCTTCGGGGCAGGCGCGCTCACCGCGACCACCGCAGCAGGCCACGACGGGCGGCGTGCAGCAGGGCGAGCGCCAGCAGCCCGACGAAGACACCCATCTCGACGACACCCGGCCACCCGAGGTCGGCCAGCACGACCGCCCACGGGAACAGGAACACCGCATCGACCGCGAACACCACGTAGAGGAAGGCGAACAGGTAGTAGCGGATCTGCGTCTGCGACCAGCCGGACCCGACCGGGTCGACCCCGCTCTCGTAGGTGGCCAGCTTCTCGGCCGTGGGGGCCGCCGGTCGCAGCAGCCGGTTGGCGGTCATGCCGGCGGCGAAGAACAGGACGCCGGCCACGGCCACCGCCCCGACCGCGACCCACGAGGCACCCGCTGTCATGCCGGGAACTCTAGTGCCGGGCACCGTCGAGGACCCACGGTTGACCGGCGAATCCGCCGGCCGCCCGGCGGGGTCACCGTCACGGCGGGTAATCTGCGCCCTGACCAGGGACGTCGCCGTCCCCGTCGTCGCCGTCCCCTTCGTCGTCCCGTCTGTCCTGGTCGCCGACCCCCTAGGCCCTGGAAGGTCCCCGATGCGTCACCCCCGTCTGTTCGCCGCCCTCGCCGCAGGTTCCCTCGCCGTCCTGACCGCCTGCGCTCCGCAGGACTCGGCCGCCACCTCGACGTCCACGTCGGCCGCCGCCGCCGGCGCCGCCTCGTCGGCCGCGGCCACCAGCGCCTCGGTGGACGCCTGCGCCAAGGACGCCCTGAAGCTGCACACCCCGGGCAAGTTCACGATCGCCACCGACAACCCGGTCTACGAGCCGTGGTTCAGCGACAACAAGCCGGGCAACGGCAAGGGCTACGAGTCGGCAGTCGCCTACGCGGTGGCCGCCCAGCTCGGGTTCGCGAACGCGGACGTGGTCTGGACCCAGGCCAGCTTCAACAGTGCGATCGCCCCCGGCCCCAAGACCTTCGACGTCGACATCAACGAGGTCTCGATCACCCCCGACCGCGCCAAGGCGGTCGACTTCTCGACCGGCTACTACGACGTCACCCAGGCGGTCGTCACGGTCAAGGGCAGCAGGATCGAGAAGGCGGCCTCGATCGCCGACCTGAAGAGCGCCAAGCTGGGCGCCCAGGTGGGCACGACGTCGTACAAGACCATCACCGACGTGATCGTGCCGACCGCCAAGGCTGCCGTCTTCAACACCAACGACGACGCCAAGGCCGCCCTGGTGAACGGCACCATCGACGGGCTCGTGCTCGACCTGCCGACCGCCCTCTACGAGGCGAACGCCGACCTCAAGAACGGCGTGCTGGTGGGCCAGTTCGCGAACGGGTCGGGCACCCCCGAGCAGTTCGGCCTGGTGCTCGACCTGGGCAGCCCGCTGACGGCGTGCGTCAGCAAGGCGGTCGACGCCCTGCGCGCCGACGGCACCTTGAAGACGCTCGAGGGCACCTGGCTGACCGCCGGTGCCGGCGCCCCGGTCCTGAAGTAATCCCTCGCCCACCCGGACGACGACGAGTGATCCGGACGACGACATGACGGACCGGGCGAGCACTGCCTGGCAGCCGAGCGTCCTCGAGCGGGAGCGACGGTCCTACCGCCGCTCCCGCTCGAGACGTTCGCTCGGTGCCGCCGCGGCCAGCACGATCATCGTTGCGGGCCTGGCGGCCGTGGCCGTGGTCAACGCCCCCGGCTGGAACCGGGTGCGAGACAGCTTCTTCAACCTCGACGTGGCCCGCACGTCGCTGCCCGACATCGCGACCGGCCTGCTGCTCAACCTCGAGATCTTCGCCGCGGTCGCCGTCGCGATGATGGTGGTGGGCCTGCTGGTCGCGGTGATGCGCACCCTGCCCGGGGCGGTCGGCTGGCCGCTGCGGGCACTCGGCACCGCCTACGTCGACATCTTCCGCGGGGTGCCGCTGCTGGTGCTGCTCTACCTGGTGGGCTTCGGCGTGCCCGGGCTACGGCTGCAGGGCACCCCGACCGACATGGCCGTTCTCGGCGGGGTGGCGCTGACCCTGTCGTACTCCGCCTACGTGGCCGAGGTGCTGCGCGCCGGCATCGAGTCGGTGCACCCCAGCCAGCGGGCCGCCGCCCGCTCGCTCGGCCTGAGCAGCAGCCAGACCATGCGCCTGGTGGTGCTGCCGCAGGCGGTGCGCCGGGTGGTCCCGGCACTGCTGAACGACCTGGTGAGCCTGATCAAGGACTCGGGGCTGGTGTCGGTGCTGGGCATCCCCCTCGACGCGATCCGCTACGCCCAGATCGCGCAGTACGACAAGGCCAACTACACCCCGTTCGTGGTGGCCGCCGTCCTGTTCATGCTGATCACCATCCCGGCGACCCGGCTGGCCGACCTGGTCACCCGGCGGTTCGGGTACACCTCTCTCGGCGGTCACCTGTGAGCGGGGAGCCGGCCCCGTCGTCCGAGGACGGCGGCCGGCCGATGCTGCGGGTGCGGGGGCTGCGCAAGGCGTTCGGCACCACGGTGGTGCTCGACGGGCTCGACCTCGACGTCGCCGCCCACGAGGTCGTCGTCCTGATCGGTGCCTCGGGCTCGGGCAAGTCGACCCTGCTGCGCTGCATCGACCTGCTCGAGGTGGTCGACGACGGCGTGGTCGAGCTCGACGGGCGTGACATCACCGACCCCCGTGTCGACGCCGACGCGGTGCGGGCGCAGATGGGCATCGTGTTCCAGGCGTTCAACCTGTTCCCGCACCTGACGGTGCTCGACAACATCACCCTGGCCCCGCGCAAGGTGCACCGGGTGGCGGCCGGGGCGGCCCGGGAGCGTGCCCGGGCGATGCTCGAGCGGGTGGGGCTGGCCCACAAGGCCGACGCGCACCCCGACGAGCTGTCCGGCGGGCAGCAACAACGGGTGGCGATCGCCCGGGCGCTGGTCAACGACCCGATGCTGATGCTGTTCGACGAGGTCACCTCGGCCCTGGACCCGGAGCTGGTGGCCGAGGTGCTCGACATGCTGCGCGAGCTCAAGGCCGAGGGCACCACCATGGTCGTGGCCACCCACGAGATGGGCTTCGCCCGCGACGTCGCCGACCGGGTCTGCTTCCTGGACGGCGGCACCGTGCTCGAGCAGGGGCCGCCGTCCCAGATCTTCGGTGCCCCGGCCCACGAGCGCACCCGCCAGTTCGTGCGCCGGGTGAGCGACGCAGGTCGGCTCTGACCGTCGGCCCTGACAGTTGGCTCTGACCGGTCGGCCCGGTCGGTCGTTGCACCGTTCTGCCGATTTCGGGCGATTGCGACCGACCCGTCGCCGGCCGGGGCTAGGGTCGGCAGGGTGCGTGCGTTCATGCTCGACGCGCAGTGGGAGCCGCGACCCGGCTACGCCCTGACGCAGCGAGAGACAGACAGCGGCCGAGCGACGATGGCCTCGCAGGTGTGGCGCCACCCCAAGGTGACCCCCGTCGAGGTCGCCGACCCCACCCCCGGCCACGGCGAGGTGGTGCTGCGGGTACGGGCCTGCGGGGTCTGCGGCAGCGACACCCACTGCTACGAGACCGACGACGAGGGCTACCTGCTGTTCTCGGGCCCCACGGCACTGCCGGTGATCCTGGGTCACGAGTACGCCGCCGAGGTCGTCGCCGTCGGTCCGGGGGTGCGCACGCTGTCGGTGGGCCAGCTCGTGATCGGCGAGGGCATGATCTACTGCGCCGCCTGCGAGGCCTGCCGGGCCGGGCGGGTCAACCAGTGCCCCCACGTCGAGATGCTCGGCTTCAGCTACCCCGGCGCCTTCGCCGAGTACGTGGTCAGCCACGAGCGCTACCTGTGGTCGATCGACGGCCTGGCCGACCGCCTCGGTGACGCCGAGCGCGCCCTCGAGATCGGCGCCCTGGTCGAGCCGATCGGCTGCTCGTACAACGGCATGTTCATCTCGGCCGGCGGGTTCACCCCCGGCGGCTACGTCGCCGTCTTCGGCGCCGGGCCCATCGGTCTGGGTGCCGTCGCGTTGGCCCGAGCCGCCGGGGCGGCCAAGGTGCTGGTCTTCGAGACCGTCGCGCAACGGCGGGACGTCGCCGTGGCCCTGGGCGCCGACGGCGCCTGGGACCCCCGGGAGGTCTCGGCCGCCGAGGTGATCCTCGAGGCCACCAAGGGCTGGGGCGCCGACATGATGGTCGAGGCTGCCGGAGCCGCCATGCAGACCATGCCCGAGATCGAGAAGGCGTTCGCCCCGGGCGGGTCGATGGTCTACCTGGGGCGCACCGGACTGCGGGCACCGGTGCTGCTGGACGTGCTGGTCACCAAGGCCGCCAAGATCGCCGGGGCCCGCGGCCACGCCGGGGCCGGCATCTTCCCGAGGATCATCCGGCTGCTCGAGACGGGCCGGCTCGACATGTCGGCCATGATCACCACTCGGCTGCCGTTCGACCAGACCGTCGAGGCGCTCGAGCTGAGCACACATCGCACCGACGCCAAGGTGATGCTCACCTACCCCTGAACGGCGGTCACAGCAGTGGGCCAGAGGTGTGACAAGGACCACGTGACGCGCACCACGCTGGGCGTGATGGCCCACGGTGGGGCGGTCGGGCATGCCTACGATGGAATTGGTGTTGGTCCAGAAGGGCCGCATCATCGGGCCCAGGCGTCACCCGACACCCGCACCGTCCATCGCACCGTCCATCGCACCGTCCATCGCACCGTCCATCGTTCGTCGAGCAGGACTGGCAGCCAAACGATGAGCACCACCCTCACCCGCCTCAGCAGAGTCGTGATCCGGATCGCCGGGGACTCCGGCGACGGCATGCAGCTGACCGGGGCCCGTCTGACCAGCGACAGCGCCAGCCTGGGCAACGACCTGGCGACGCTGCCGAACTTCCCGGCCGAGATCCGCGCGCCGCAGGGCACGCTGCCGGGCGTCTCGAGCTTCCAGCTGCACTTCGCGGACGACGAGGTGCTCACCCCCGGTGACGCCCCGGACGTGCTGGTGGCCATGAACCCGGCGGCGCTCAAGGCCAACCTCGGTGACCTGCCGCGGGGCTCGACGGTGATCGTCGACAAGGACGAGTTCACCACCCGCAACCTGAGCAAGGTCGGCTACGCCGTCAGCCCCCTGGACGACGACACCCTCGACTCCTACGCCGTGCACGCCCTGCCGTTGACCTCGCTGACCGTGGGGGCGCTCGAACCGTTCGCGCTGACCCGCAAGGAGGCCGAGCGGGCCAAGAACATGTTCGCCCTGGGCCTGCTGTCGTGGCTGTACGACCGCGGCCTGGACGGCACCGAGACCTTCCTGAACGGCAAGTTCGCCAAGAAGCCGGTCCTACTGGCGGCCAACCTGGCGGCGCTGCAGGCCGGCTGGTCGTTCGGTGAGACCAGCGAGACCTTCGCGGTGCGCTACCACGTGGCGCCGGCACCGGCCGCGGCCGGCCGCTACCGCACCGTGACCGGCAACGTCGCCCTGGCCAACGGGCTGGTGGCGGCGGCCCATCGGGCGCAGCTGCCGTTGGTGCTCGGGTCCTACCCGATCACCCCGGCCTCCGACATCCTGCACCAGCTGTCGAAGCTGAAGAGGTTCGGCGTCACCACGATCCAGGCCGAGGACGAGATCGCCGCCATCGGGGCGGCGCTCGGCGCCGCCTACGGCGGCGCGATCGGGGTGACCACGACGTCCGGCCCCGGTCTGGCCCTCAAGAGCGAGACCATCGGGCTGGCGGTCTCGCTCGAGCTGCCGCTGGTGATCGTCGACGTGCAGCGCGGCGGGCCCAGCACCGGACTGCCGACCAAGACCGAGCAGGCCGACCTGCTGCAGGCCATGTTCGGGCGCAACGGCGAGTCCCCGGTGCCGGTGGTCGCACCCCGCTCGCCATCCGACTGCTTCGCCGCGGCGATCGACGCCGTCCGGATCGCGCTGACCTACCGCACCCCGGTGCTGCTGCTGTCCGACGGCTACCTGGCCAACGGCTCCGAACCCTGGCGGATCCCCACGGTGGACTCGCTGCCCGACCTGCAGGTCGAGTTCGCGACCGGCCCGAACCACGTCGCGGACGACGGCAGCACCAGCTTCCTGCCCTACCTGCGCGACCCGCGCACCCTGGCCCGGCCGTGGGCCCCGCCCGGGGTGGCCGGGCTCGAGCACCGGATCGGCGGCATCGAGAAGGCCGACCTCACCGGCGAGATCAGCTACGACCCCGACAACCACGACCACATGGTGCGACTGCGCCAGGCCAAGGTGGACGGCATCGAGGTGCCACCACTGGTCGTCGACGACCCGACCCTGACCGGCACCGATTCGAGCGGCACCGATACGAGCGGCACCGATGCGAGCGGCACCGATACGAGCGGCACCGATACGAGCGGGGCCGACATCCTGGTGATCGGGTGGGGCTCGACCTACGGGCCGATCGCCGCGGGCGCCAAGGTGGCCCGCGAGGCCGGGGTCGCCGTGGCCACCGCTCACCTGCGCCACGTCAACCCGTTCCCGGCGAACCTGGGAGAGGTGCTGGCCCGCTACCGCAAGGTGCTGGTGCCCGAGATGAACCTGGGCCAGCTCTCGATGCTGCTGCGGGCCCGCTACCTGGTCGACGCGACCGGCTACAACCGGGTGCGCGGCGTGCCGTTCACGGCCGCCGAGATCGCCGACGCCATCACCAAGCTCGCCGAGGAGAGTCACCCGTGAGCACCGTAGCCGACACCGAGCCACCGATCGTGCCGTCGAACGGCCCGACGAACGGACGCCGGGTCGGCCTGGAGCTCGTGCCCCGTCCCGAGGACGGCACGCCCGGACCCACCAAGAAGGACTTCACGTCCGACGCCCAGGTGCGCTGGTGCCCGGGCTGCGGCGACTACGCGATCCTGGCTGCGGTGCAGTCGTTCCTGCCCGAGCTGGGCATCAAGCGCGAGAACGTCGTCTGCGTCAGCGGTATCGGCTGCTCGTCGCGGTTCCCCTACTACCTCGACACCTACGGCCTGCACTCGATCCACGGGCGGGCACCGGCGATCGCGACCGGGCTGGCCACCAGCCGCCCCGACCTCAACGTGTGGGTGGTCACCGGCGACGGTGACGCCCTGTCCATCGGCGGCAACCACCTGATCCATGCGTTGCGGCGCAACGTGAACCTGACGATCCTGCTGTTCGACAACCGGATCTACGGCCTCACCAAGGGCCAGTACTCCCCGACGTCCGAGCCCGGCAAGGTGACCGGCTCGAGCCCGATGGGCTCGGTCGACGCCCCGTTCAACCCGCTCTCGCTGGCCCTGGGCGCCGAGGCCTCGTTCGTCGCCCGCACCATCGACAACGACCGCAAGCACCTCACCGCGGTGCTGCGCGAGGCCGTCGCCCATCGCGGCTCGTCGCTGGTGCAGATCTACCAGAACTGCCCGATCTTCAACGACGGCGCCTTCGAGGTGCTGCAGGACAAGCAGAGCGCCCAGGCCCGGCTGGTGCCACTGACCCACGGCGAGCCGATCCGGTTCGGACCCCCCTGGGCCACCACCGACGGCGGCGACGGCCTGGGCGGAAAGGGTGTCGTCCGCGGCCCCGACGGCCATCTGGCCGTGGTCGACGTCGCCGACCTCGCGCCCGACGGCCGCGGCATCGGCGTCGTCCTGGTGCACGACGCGCACGACCCCGACCCCACCACCGCGTTCGCGCTGTCCCGGCTGGACGACGCGAGCTTCGCGCACGTGCCGATCGGGATCTTCCGCGACGTGCACCGACCCGCCTACGACGACCAGGTGCGCGAGCAGGTGGACGGCGCCCGGGCCGCCGCCGGCGGACGGGCCACCGACGACACCCTGGCCGACCTGCTCGCCGGCAGCGACACCTGGACCGTCGCCTGAGCCAGACCTTCCCTCGACTGTCGAGGCGCTTCCCATGGCCGCCGAGGCGGCGGCTCACTCCTCCAGAGTGGCTCTGCTGCGGTAGAAGTCGCTGACGTCGTCCAGCTTCTGCACATCCTCGGCGGGCAACGGGTGGTCGAGCCCGGCCATGGTGTCGTGCAGCTGGGCGACCGTGTTGGCGCCGATGATGGGCGCACTGACGAACGGCTTGGCCCGCATCCAGTTGATCGCCGCCTGGGCCGGCGTCTGATGGTTGCGCTCGGCGACCTCGACCAGAGTCTCGATGATCGACCAGTTCGTGTCGGTGAAGCGCCGGGCGGCGTTCTCCTCGGCCCGGGTGCTGTCGGGCAGCGGCTCACCGCGCCGGTACTTGCCGGTGAGCATGCCGCCGGCGAGTGGGCTGTAGGGGATCACGCCGATGCCGTAGGTCTGGCACACGGGCGCGGTCTCGGCCTCGAACGCGCCCCGCACCGGGTCGAGCAGGTTGTACTCGGGCTGGATGCTGACGAAGGGCTCGAGGTGACCCTTCTCGGCGGCCCACAGCGACTGCACCAGCCGCCAGGCGCTGAAGTTGGAGCAGCCCAGGTAGCGCACCAGGCCGCGGCGCACCAGGTCGGTGAAGGCCGACAGGGTCTCCTCGATCGGCACCAGCGGGTCGAAGAAGTGGGCCTGGTAGAGGTCGATGTGGTCGACCTGGAGGCGGCGCAGGCTGTCCTCGCAGGCCTTGGTGATCCAGCGCCGGGACAGGCCCTCGCGCTGACGAGCCGTGGCCCGGGTGTCGCTGAACCCGACCCCCATGGCGGCCCGCACCTTGGTGGCGACCACGATGTCGTCCCGGTTGCCCCGGGCCTTCAGCCACCGGCCGATGATCTCTTCGGAGACCCCGCCGGCGTTGACCGGGCCCCCCATGTTCGACGACCAGGCCGTGTAGCAGTCGGCGGTGTCGATGAAGGTGCCGCCGGCCTCGGCGTAGGCGTCGAGCACGGCGTGCGAGCCGGCCTCGTCGATCGACCAGCCGAACTGCATGGTGCCCAGCCCGACGCGGTAGACGAACAGACCGCTCGAACCGAGCTGGACGTAGGGGGAGGTGGTTGGCATGGTCCTCAGTCAACAACCTGGAGCGCCCATCAGGTCAAGCCGTAGGTCACTCAGGCCCAGCCGTTGGCCCGTCGCACCAGCTGCGCCACCTGCCGGAACAGGTCGGCGTCCAGCTGCCCGCCCTCACGTCGGATCGCGTGCGGGTCGAGGCGCAGCACCCGGTCGAGCCGCACCTCGCTTGCCCGGCCTCGCGGGTCCCAGGCGCCGGTCCCGACGTCCATCCAGACCCGGCCGTGGCGGGCCTCGTCGGCCGCGTCACGATCGTGGTCCTTGCTCGTGAGCATCAGCGCCAGTACCCATCGCCCGTCGTGGCCGATCACGAGGGTCGGACGGTCCTTGCCCTGGGTGTGGTCCTCCTCGAAGGGCACCCAGGCCCAGACCACCTCGCCCGGGTCGGCGACCCCGTCAGGATGGGGCGCGTACTCGATGACGGCCGTGCCGTCGAAGTCCCCCGGATACCCGTCTGAGGACCCGTGGCCCGGGCCAGGCGCAGGACGGGACGACGACACAGGGTGGGAGGCCGACTTCGGGGGGGACACGGACGTCGGCCGCGCGGCTGCGCGGCGCAGCACGGTCAGGGCGGCACTGACGGCACGGACGGCACGATCGGTCCATCCCTGCGACATGGTTTCAGCCTAGGCGGCGGAAATCCTTGGCGGGCGGAGGGAGCACGGCACCTAACATCGTCCCATGACCGGACACCCTGGCCCCGAGACGGGCGACTCCCGCCAGGGAGTGCTCTACGGACTGGCGGCCTACGGGATCTGGGGTGCCTTTCCGCTGTACTTCACGCTGCTGCACCGCTCGACCCCGTTCGAGATCGTGCTGCACCGGATCCTGTGGTCCCTCGTGGTCTGCCTGGTCGCGGTCGCCGTCGTGAACCGCTGGGCCGACCTGCGATCGGCTCTGACCACTCCTCGCACCGTGACCCTGCTGACCGTGGCCGCCGCGGTGCTGGCCCTGAACTGGGGCGTCTACATCCTCGCCGTCGACAGCGGCCAGGTGGTCGAGGCCAGCCTGGGCTACTTCGTCAACCCCCTGATCACGGTGCTGCTGGGGGTGCTGGTGCTGCGTGAAAGGCTGCGGCCGGCACAGTGGGCCGCGGTGGCCATGGGCGGTTTCGCCGTCACGGTACTGGCGGTCGACTACGGACGACTGCCCTGGATCGCCCTGACGCTGGCGCTCTCGTTCGGCACCTACGGCCTCATCAAGAACCTGGTGGGCGCCTCCCTGCCGGCGCTGGTCAGCCTCACCGCGGAGACCGCGGTACTGGCACCGGTGGCCGCGGCCGCGCTGCTGGTTCTCGAGCTCCGCGGCGACGGTCACTTCACCGCGAACGCCCCGCGGCAGGGGCTGCTGCTGGCCAGCGTCGGCGTCGCGACCGTCGTCCCGCTGGTGATGTTCGCCGCCGCCGCCCGCCGGGTGCCGCTGTCGACGATGGGGCTGTTGCAGTACCTGACCCCGGTGCTGCAGCTGCTGGTCGGGGTGACGCTGCTGGGCGAGCACATGCCGCCGTCCCGCTGGATCGGTTTCGGCCTGGTCTGGATCGCTCTGGCGATCCTCACTGCCGACTCGATGCGCACCTCACGCCGGCGGTCCAGACGGCAGCCCGCCGGCGCAGCGGTCCCGGAACCGGTGTCCTGACCGACGGCCTCAGCCCAGGATCTGGGCCAGGTCGTAGCGCACCGGCCGGTCGATCTGCTCGTAGGTGCAGGACGCCGGGGCGCGGTCGGGGCGCCAGCGCTTGAACTGCGCGGTGTGGCGGAACCGGGTGCCCTCCATGTGCCCGAACCCGACCTCGACCACCAGCTCGGGGCGGACCGGCTGCCAGGACAGGTCCTTGCCGGCGCTCCAGCGACTCACCGCACCGGGCAGCCGCCCCTCGGCGTGGGCCTGGGCGTCGGCCCAGTCGGCCCACGGATGCCCCGCGGCAGCCGCCTCCCCCAGCTCGATCCGGTAGGGAGCCAGCTCGTCGACCAGCTCGGCCCGCCGGGCCATCGGGAACGAGGCACTGACCCCCACGTGCTGCAGGTGGCCCTCGTCGTCGTACAGACCGAGCAGCAGCGATCCCACGATCGGGCCGCTCTTGTGCCAGCGGAACCCGGCGACGACGCAGTCCGCCGTCCGCTCGTGCTTGATCTTGAACATCACACGCTTGTCCGGCTGGTACCCACCGGTCAGAGGCTTGGCGATGACGCCGTCGAGACCGGCGCCCTCGAACTCCTCGAACCACCGCTGCGCCACCTCGAGGTCGGCGGTCGCCGGCGTGACGTGCACCGGAGGGTTGGCGTCGGCCAGGGCCGCGACCAGGGCGCGCCGGCGGTCGGCGAAGTCGACGTCCAGGTAGGACTGCTCGCCCAGGGCCAGCAGGTCGAAGGCGACGAAGGACGCCGGGATCTGCGCGGAGAGCAGGGCGACCCGGCTCGCGGCCGGGTGGATCCGCAGCTGCAGGGAGTCGAAGTCGAGCCGGTCCCCCTGGACCACGACGATCTCGCCGTCCAGCACGCACCGGGGCGGGGTGTTGGCCTTGATCGCCTCGACCAGCTCGGGGAAGTAGCGGGTCATGGGCTTCTCGTTGCGCGAGCCGAGCACCACCTCGTCGCCGTCCCGGAACACGACGGTCCGGAACCCGTCCCACTTGGGTTCCACATGCCCCACGTCGGGGATGGTCGCCACCGACCTGGCGAGCATGGGGGCGACCGGCGGCATCACGGGCAGATCCATGCCGCCCATCATGACCGCCCGGTCGGACTCCTGGGGACGACACAACGACGACAGGACGACGACCGGGCCTGTGGACGACGACGAGGGCAGGACGCCTGTGGACGAGCGGGTCGGTCCGAGTGCCACCCGCTTACGTTCAACGGCGTGCCCTCCGGACCGGTCTACGACAACGCCCTTCGCCAGCTGGCCACCGGCGAGCTCGTGGGTCTGTGCCGCTGGCTGGGTATCGCCGCGGACGCCGAGTCCGTGCGCCTGTCGGAGTCACTGCCGGCCGCCACCCAGTACCCCGACCTGCTGGTCTCGGTCGGGCCGGGAAGGCTGATGCAGGTGGAGTTCGAACGCCGGCCCCGCCCGGAGCTGCCGCTGCGGCTGCTGGAGTACCGGGCCAGGATCATGCGCCGGAACCCGGGGTCCAGCCTCGGCCAGCACGTCGTGGTGCTGGCGGGCGGCCGGGTGGCCACCGAGCTGCGGGACGGCCAGGACTTCTACGCCCGCACGACTGTGACCTACCTGCGTGACCATGATCCCGACGAGTTGCTGTCAGACCTGTCGGTCGCACCCCTGGCGAGCCTGGGGCGGGTGCGGCGACCGGCCGCGCGGGAGCAGGTACTGAGATCGGCGTTGGAGGTGATCGGGGCCCAGGCGGCACCCGAACGGGTCGGTGACCTGGCCGCGGTCGCGATCGTTCTCGCCGGTATCCACCTCGATCCGGATACGATCGAGCGAGCTCGGAGGGAGGCCGGTATGCCGATCAGTCTCGAAGGAACCGTCGCCGGACGCATCCTGCGCCAACGCGCAGAGGCCGAGGGCGAGGCACGTGGCCGCGTCGAGGGCGAGGCACTGGGCCGCGTCGAAGGCGAGGCACTGGGCCGCGTCGAAGGCGAGGCACTGGGCCGCGTCGAAGGCGAAACTGTCGTCCTCGAGCGGCTGCTGACGAACAGGTTCGGCGCCGATGAGCGCACCGGCGCGATCGCCCGACGGCTCGTGGAGCAGCAGGGCGAGACGGCCGTCGACCTGGTCCTGTCGGCGTCGACCCTCGACGACCTGGCCGGCTGACCGCTCGTGGCCAGTCCTGCCGAGGAGCTCGACGTCGCCGGGGTGCCGGTCCGGCTGACCAGCCCCGACAAGACCTACTTCCCGCAGCTGGGCGAGGCCGGCAGCAAGCGGCACCTGGTCGAGTACTACCGCACCATGGCCACCCTGCTGACGGCCGAGGGCGCCGCCGGGCGGCCGCTGTTCCACGCCCTGCGTGACCGCCCGACCTACCTGCAACGGTTCCCGGACGGGATCGAGGGGGAAGAGGTCTACCAGAAACGGATCCCGACCAAGGGCGTCCCGGAGTACGTGCAGTCCTGCCGGGTCACCTTCCCCTCGGGCCGGTGGGCCGACGCCCTGCGCGTCACCCAGGCCGCCGACATCGTCTGGGCCGCCAACCTGGGCACCGTCACCTTCCACCCGTGGCACGCCTCGTGCACGGACGTCGAGCACCCCGACCAGCTGCGGATCGACCTGGACCCCCAACCCGGGACCGACTTCGACGACGCCCGAGCGGTGGCGCTGGACGTCGTCCAGCCGTTGTTCGACGAGCTCGGCTACCGGGGCTTCCCGAAGACGAGCGGCAACCGCGGGCTGCACGTCTACCTGGCGATCGCGCCGGAGCTGGGGCTTCATCGAGGTCCGCCGGGCCGCCATCGCCCTGGCCCGCGAGATCGAGCGCCGGTCCGCCGGCCGGGTGACCACCGCCTGGTGGAAGGAGCAGCGCGGCGCGCAGATCTTCATCGACTACAACCAGAACGCCCGCGACCGCACCATCGCCTCGGCCTACTCGGCCCGTCGACCCCGACCGCCACCGTCTCGACGCCCCTCACCTGGCGCGAGCTGGTCGACGCCGTCCCGGCCGACCTGACGATCGCGACCGTGCCGGACCTGGTCGCCCGCCGAGGCGACCCGATGGCGGACATGGACGACGTGCGGCACCGGCTGGAGCCGCTGCTGGAGCTGGCCGACCGCGACGAGGCCGGCGGCCTGGGCGACCTGCCGTACCCGCCGAACTACCCGAAGATGCCGGGTGAGCCGAAGCGGGTGCAGCCGAGCAAGTCCCGCGACGACACCGAGGGCAACCCACCACCGTTGGGAATGGGCCTGCCCGACCTGGACTGACCGCAGTCGCGTACCGTTGCCCTTGATGACCACCAGCCCTGACCCCCGCAGCCCTGACTCCGATGCCCCCGACTCCGAGCCCACGACCTTCGCCGACCTCGGTCTGAGCGAGCGCGTCCTTCGCGCCCTGGCCGACGTCGGCTACGAGACGCCCTCGGCGATCCAGGCCGCGACCATTCCGGCGCTGATGGCCGGCTCCGACGTGGTCGGCCTGGCGCAGACCGGCACCGGCAAGACCGCGGCCTTCGCCATCCCGATCCTGTCGAAGATCGACCTGTCACCAGCACACGCCCGCAGGCGCTGGTGCTGGCCCCGACCCGCGAGCTGGCGCTGCAGGTCGCCGAGGCGTTCAGCCGTACGGCGCGCACATCCCGGGGATCAACGTGCTGCCGATCTACGGCGGTCAGCCTACGGCGTGCAGCTGGCCGGGCTGCGCCGCGGCGCGCAGGTCGTGGTCGGCACCCCGGGCCGGGTGATCGACCACCTCGAGAACGCGGCACCCTCGACCTGTCGCAGCTGCGACTACCTGGTGCTCGACGAGGCCGACGAGATGCTGCAGATGGGCTTCGCCGAGGACGTCGAGACGATCCTGGCCGACGACCCCGGAGTACAAGCAGGTGGCGCTGTTCTCGGCGACCATGCCGCCGCCGATCCGCAAGATCACCAAGAAGTACCTGCACGACCCGGTCGAGGTCACGGTCAAGCAAGACCGCGACCGCCGGCAACATCTCGCAGCGCTACATCCAGGTCGCCGACCACGCACAAGATGGACGCGCTGACCCGGATCCTCGAGGTCGAGCCGTTCGAGGCGATGATCGTCTTCGTCCGCACCAAGCAGGCCACCGAGGAGGTCGCCGAGAAGCTGCGGGCCCGCGGGTTCTCCGCCGCCGCCATCAACGGCGACATCGCGCAGGCGCAGCGCGAGCGCACCATCGGCCAGCTCAAGGACGGCAGCCTCGACATCCTGGTCGCCACCGACGTCGCCGCCCGCGGGCTCGACGTCGAGCGCATCTCCCACGTGCTGAACTACGACATCCCGCACGACACCGAGTCCTACGTGCACCGCATCGGCCGCACCGGCCGGGCCGGGCGCAGCGGTGACGCGCTGCTGTTCGTCTCGCCGCGCGAGCGCCACCTGCTCAAGGCGATCGAGCAGGCCACCCGCCAGCCGCTCACCGAGATGCCGCTGCCCACCGTCGAGGACGTCAACGCCACCCGGGTCACCAAGTTCCGCGACTCGATCACCGAGCACCTCGCCAAGCGGGACGACGACCACGCCGCGGCCGAGGAGCACACCACGTTCCGCGCCCTGCTCGAGGACTACGTCCGCGACCACGAGGTGAGCATGGTCGACGTGGCGGCGGCGCTGGCCCAGATGGCCCAGGACGGGTCGCAGTTCCTGCTGCCGCCCGACCCGCCCAAGACGCGCCCGCCGTCCGATCACCCGCGACGAGCCCGCCCCGCCCGTGCCGGCGGCGCCACCGCGTGCCAGTGCCGGTGGCTCGGCCCGCCGGCGGCCGGCCGGGTCGCGGGGGCGCGCAAGCAGCGCACCTTCGGCCAGGCACCGCTGGCGGCCTACCGGATCAACGTCGGCAAGCGCCACAAGGTGCAACCGGGCGCGATCGTCGGCGCCATCGCGAACGAGGGCGGACTGGTGCGCGCCGACTTCGGCCACATCGACATCCAGCTCGACCACACGATCGTCGAGCTGCCGGCCACGCTGCCGGAGGGCACCCTCGAGGCCCTGGCCGCCACCAGGATCTCGGGCAAGCTCATCGGCCTGACCCCGGCCGGCGACGTCCACCCCGCCGGCAAGCCGCCCCGCAAGCCCCGCCGGCCCTCGTACTGAGACCCCGACGCCACGAGAGCCGCCACCCGGCAGGACCGGAGACGGCTCTCATGACGGCTGCTCGCTAGCGGACGGGACTCAAGGTCTGGTCCTCCTCGGGTCCACCTGCAGGGCGCCGGTCATGATCGCCACCACGTCGGTGATGCTTGACCGTCTTCGGGGTGATCACGGCGGCCCGCTTGCCGAGCCGCTGCACGTGGATCCGGTCGGCCACCTCGAACACCTGCGGCATGTTGTGCGAGATCAGGATGACCGGCATCCCCCGCTCGCGCAGGTTCTGGATCAGCTTGAGCACCTGCGCCGACTCGCGGACGCCGAGCGCGGCGGTGGGCTCGTCGAGGATGATCACCTTGCTGCCGAACGCCGCGGCCCGGGCCACCGACGACCGCCTGGCGCTGGCCACCGGACAGCGGTCTCGACCGCCTGCCCCATGTTCTGCAGGGTGCCGATCCCCAGCGTTGACATCTGCTCCTTGGCCTGCCTTGCGCATGCCGCTGCCGTCGAGCATCCGGAAGATGCGAGCCGAGCGGACCGGCCTTGCGCTGCTCCCGGCCGAGGAACATGTTGCGTGGCGATGTCGAGCGCCGGTGAGACGGCGAGGGTCTGGTACACCGTCTCGATGCCCGGCGGCGCGGGCCTCGATCGGCCGCTTGAAGTGACGACCGGCTGGCCGTCCAGCTTGATCTCGCCCTCGTTCGGCACCTCGGCGCCGGAGAGGCACTTGATCAGGGTGGACTTGCCGGCACCGTTGTCGCCGATGACGGCGAGCACCTCGCCGGGGTAGAGCGCGAAGTCGGCGCGCGTCCAGGGCGACGACCCGGCCGTAGGTCTTGACCAGGCCGTGCCCCTCGAGGATCGGCTTGGTGCGATGGCGCTGTCCTGGACGGTCATGCCCGCGCCCTCCGGATCCACTGGTCGGCGGCGACGGCGACGATGATCAGCACGCCGATCGCCGAGCTGCTTGTAGGCCTGGTCGAGGCCGGCCACGGACAGGCCGTGGTCGACGACGCTGACGATCAGGGCCCCGATCAGGGTCGCCGACCATCCGGCCCCGACCGCCGAACAGGCTGGTCCCGCCGATCACGACGGCGGTGATCGAGTCGAGGTTGGCGTCGATCGCCGGAGTTCGGGCTGGCCGCGTCGACCCGGCCGATCAGGATCCAGGCGGCGATGCGCGAAGATCACGCCCGGCCACGGCGTAGACGCTGATCAGCACCCGGTTGCACCTGGATGCCGGCCAGCCGGGCGGCGTCCGGGTCGTCGCCGACGGCGTAGACGTGCGCGCCCCAGGCGGTGTAGCGCAGCACGTAGGCGAACACCGCGTAGAGGACCAGCATCACGATCACGCCGGAGGTGATGGTGGAAGCCGCCGATGTCGAGCGGCTTGCCCAGCCACTTCAGCTGCGGGGCCAGCTCAGGTTGCGCACCGTGCGGCCGGTCGCGTACAGCAGCGTGATCGAGGTGAAGATGCCCAGGTGCCCAGGGTGACGATGAACGGCGGCAGGTTGACCGGGTGATCAGCAGCCCGTTGGCCAGGCCCGCGAGGCCGCCGACGAAGATGCCCGATCAGCAGCGCGGGCCAGCGCCGGGGACGCCCTGGTCGAAGGCGGTCTTGGCCATCACCATCGAGGAGAAGACCATGATCGCGCCGCAGGACAGGTCGATCCCGGCGGTCAGGATGATCAGGGTCTGGCCGATCGCCAGGGTGCCGACACCACGGTCTGCTGGGCGATGATGTGCCGAGGTCGCCGGGCTGTGCCGAAGCGGTCGGGCTTGAGCGACGCGAAGATGACGACAGGCGAGCACCAGCACGAGCGCCGGGCTGAGCCACGGGTACTGGTGCAGCACGCTCTGGACCGTTGGATCGGGCTCTGCCGGTCCAGGAACTCCTCGGCCGCGTCATAGCCCACGCTGGTCGCTGTGGCATCGCTCACGACGCCCGCCTTTCGCTCGTATGGCTGTCCGATGGATCCGATGGTTCTCCGGCGCCCGATGGGACGTGGGCGCGTCACACGCTAGGACAGCAGTGGGGGCAGCCACCAGGGGCTGCCCACCCCGTTCGCGAGGGTGTGTCAGGAGACCTCACGAGTCGGGCTGACCCGACCCGTCACTGCCGCGGGCTCAGCCCCAGGCGTTGTCGAGGCCGTACTGCGGGTCCTTGCTCTCGACGCCGTCGACCGGCGTCCTTGGCGATCAGGGTGACGCCGGTGTTGAAGAAGTCGAGGCCCGCGCTCGACGGTGGGCTTGGTGCCGGACGTTGACGAAGTCGGCGATCGCCTTGACGCCCAGGTCCGCCATCTTCAGCGGGTACTGCTGCGAGGTGGCGGCGATGTTGCCGTCCTGCCACGTCCTCGACGCCGGCGCTTGACCGCCGTCGACCGAGACCATGATGAAGTCCCCGGCTTCTTGCCCTGGCGGCCTTCAGCGCCGCGTAGGCGCCGGCAGCGGTCGGCTCGTTGATCGTGTAGATCACGTTGATGTCGGGTTCTTGGCGAGCAGGTTCTCCATGCCCTTCTGGCCGCCCTCTTCGTTGGCGCCAGTGGCCTCGTTGCCGACGATCTCGTAGTCGCCGCCCTTGCCACCGGTGTACTTGCCGGTCTTCGGCCTCGTCACCGTTCTTCTTCGGGTCGCCGAGCTCGATCAGCCCATGCCCTTGAGGAAGCCCTGGTCACGGTTGTAGTCGACCGAGACGATCTTGTCGTTGAAGATGTCGAGCAGCGCGATGATGGCCTTCTTGCCGTCCAGCTTCGCGGCCGTGTACTGGCCGATCAGCTTGCCGGCCTCGAAGTTGTCGGTCGCGAAGGTGATGTCGACGGTGTCCGGCCGGGTCGGGCGGGGTGTCGAGCGCGATCACGTACAGGCCGGCGTCGCGCGCCTTCTCGATGCGCGTCGTTCACGCCGGTGGACATCGGGGTGATCAGGATGCCCTTCTGCTTGCTGCGCGATGGCGTTCTCGATCGCGTCGATCTGGCCCTGCGTCGTCACCCTCCTGCCTTGCCGGAGGCGATGGTCAGGTCGACGCCGTAGGCCTCGCCGGCCTTCTTGGCGCCCTCCTGCATGGCGACGAAGAACGGGTTGGTCGAGTCCTTGGTGATCAGCGAGACGGCGATCTTGTCCGCCGGCGGCGGAGCTGCCGCCGAGGACGACGGCGGCCGTGCTGGCCGAGCTGTCGCCACAGGCGGCAGAGGACGATGGAGCTGGAGCCACAGGCGGCCAGGGCGAGCGAGGCCGCGAGGCCTGCACCGAGCACCAGGCCCGAGCGACGGGTCATGGAAGAGCGGGTCATGTGTGTCCTTCGGTTTCGGCCAAGTTACCCAGGCAACGTGGCTGACATCGTTGTCTGGCTAGTTGTAGCCTCACCTCTACGCCTCGTCAAGGGAGACTGGCGAGAATGGGGTTTCCGTGATGACAACGTTACCTAGCCCGCAGCCGGCGCACCCGCGTGCCACCATGCGGGACGTCGCTGCGCTGGCGGGCGTGAGTCTGAAGACGGTCTCCCGAGTCGTCAACCGGGAGTCGGGGGTGTCGGCCGACCTCGTCGAGCGGGTGGAGCGCGCCGCCGTCCAGCTCGACTTCAGGCCCAACCTGGGCGCTCGCAGCCTGCGACGCGCCGACGGCCGGACCTCGACCGTGGGCCTGGTGCTGGAGAACCTGGCCAACCCGTTCTCGGCGGCCCTGCTGCGGGCCGTCGAGGACGTCGCCACCGCCCGCGGCGTCGCCGTCCTGGCGGGCAGCATCGACCGCGCTGCGGAGCGGGAGCGGCAGCTGGTGGCCGCCTTCGCCTCGCGCCGGGTCGACGGCCTGGTCGTCATGCCCACCGCCGCCGACCAGAGCTACCTGATGCTCGAGCGCCGCGCGGGCATGTCCCTGGTCTTCGTCGACAGGCCGCCGCACGGCCTGGCCGCCGACGCCGTGGTGGCCGCGAACGCCGCCGGGGCCCGTGAGGGCACCGAGCACCTGATCGCCCACGGGCACCGCACCATCGCCTTCCTCAGCGACGTGGCCGCCATCTCGACCGGTCAGGACCGCCGCCAGGGGTTCGTCGACGCCATGGCCGAGGCCGGGCTGTCCTACCGCCCCGAGCACCTGGTCAGCGGCCTGACGTCGATCGCCGAGGCCGAGGCCGCCACGGCTGTGCTGCTCGCCGGCGACGACCCGCCGTCGGCGTTGTTCACCGCCCAGAACCTGGTCACGATCGGCGCCGTCCGCGCCCTGCGCGCCGCCGGGCTGCAGCGCCGGGTGGCGCTGGTCGGCTTCGACGACGTCCTGCTGGCCGACCTGCTCGAGCCCGGCATCACGGTCGTCGCCCAGGATCCGACCTCGATCGGGCACCTGGCCGCCCAGCGGCTGTTCGCCCGGATCGACGGCGACACCAGCCCCTACGTGCTCGACGTCGTCGAGACCCGGCTGATCCTGCGCGGCTCCGGCGAGATCCGGCCCGCGGCCTGAGACCGGGCTCCCCCGGTCGACCCCGGGCCGATCCCGCGCTCGCCGACGGGCCGTCAGCTGGTGCGGGTGACCAGCGCGATCGCGAAGTCCCGCAACGCTTCTCGGGCATCCGACGGGGGCAGCACCGACAGGCTGTCGGCGGCCTCCTGGGCCCAGCGGGCGGCGGCGGCCCGGGCCGCCGCCGTCGCCGGGTGGTCCCGCAACCGGCTGACCAGGTCGGTCAGGACGACGTCGTCGGCGAGGTCGCCGTCCAGCAGGGTCACGATCTGGCGCGACGCCTCGTCGCCCTCGACGTCCGCCTGACGGCGGGCCAGCAGCGCCGGCAAGGTGGGCACGTGCTCGCGCAGGTCGGTACCGGGGGTCTTGCCGCTGACGAGTCCGTCGCTGGTCAGGTCGATCACGTCGTCCGCCAGCTGGAAGGCCACCCCGACCTTCTCGCCGTAGGTGACGAGCAGCTGCTGCACCCCCTCGTCGCAACCGGCGAACATGGCGCCGAACCGGGCCGACGTGGCGATCAGCGAGCCGGTCTTGTCGCTGAGCACCTGCAGGTAGTGCTCGACCGGGTCCTGGCCGTCGGCAGGGGCCGACGGTCTCGTGCAGCTGGCCCAGGCAGAGCCGCTCGAAGGTGCTCGCCTGGATCCGGACCGCCTCGGGACCCAGCTCGGACGACGATCGAGGACGCCCGCGCGAAGAGCAGGTCGCCGGTGAGGATCGCGACGGTGTTGCCCCAGACCGCGTGGGCGCTGGGCGCCCCGCGGCGCACCGGCGCGGAGTCCATCACGTCGTCGTGGTACAGCGTCGCCAGGTGGGTCAGCTCGACCACCACCGCGGCCTCGACGATCTCGGGGCGATGCGGGTCCCCCAGCTGCGGCGGCCAGCAGGGCCAGCATCGGGCGCACCCGCTTGCCCCCGGCCAGCACCAGGTGGCGAGCCACGTCGTCGGCCAACGGGTCCGCCTGCCGGACCGCCTCCCGCAGCCGCGACTCGACCCGTGCCAGACCGGCACCGCACCTGCTGGTCGAGCACGTCCGAGGACGCGGCGGGTGAGGTCATGACGAGCGGCAGCCGTCATCGCAGGAACGTCGAGGCCGCTGCCGCCGAGTCGAGCAGCGGCGTCGGGTAGACCCCCAGCAGCAGGGTCACCCCCAGGGAGAGCAGGATCGCGAACATGGTGCCGAAGCCGGGCAGCGCCACGGTGGTGCCCTCCCCGGCCGGTTCGCTGAAGTACATCAGCACGATCACCCGCACGTAGAAGAACGCGGCGACCGCGCTGGCGAGCACACCGATCAGTGCCAGCACCCAGGCGCCGTGCGTTGACCGCGGCCGAGAACACCGCGAACTTGCCGATGAAGCCGCTGGTCAGCGGGATCCCGGCGAAGGCCAGCAGGAAGAACGTGAACGCGGCCGCGACCACGGATGGCGCTTGCCCAGGCCGGCCCACTGGGACAGGTGGGTGGCCTCGCCGCCGACGCCGCCGTCCGCGTCACGTCACGCACCAGGGTGACCACGGCGAAGGCCCCGATCGTGGTGAACCCGTAGGCGAAGAGGTAGAACAGCACCCCGACACGCCCGCGGCGTCCATCGCCAGCGACGCCGGTCAGCAGGAACCCGGCATGGGCGATCGAGGAGTAGGCCAGCATCCGCTTGACGTCGGTCTGCACCATGGCGACGACCGAGCCGACCACCATGGTCAGGATCGCGACGCCCCACAGCGCCGGGCGTCCAGTCCCAGCGCGACACCGGCCAGCGCCGACGTAGAGCGACCCGGAGCAGGGCGCCGAACGCCGCGACCTTGGTGCAGGCGGCCATGAAGCCGGTGACCGGGGTCGGGGCGCCCTGGTAGACGTCGGGGGTCCACAGGTGGAACGGCACCGCGCCGACCTTGAACAGCAGGCCGACCGCGAGCATCGCCACGCCGAGCAGCAGCATGCCGTCCCGGCCGACGACGGCGGCGCCCTGCCGGCACCGGTGACCGCCTCGGCGATGTCGGCCAGGCGCAACGACCCGGCGAAGCCGTAGAGCATGGCCGACGCCGTACAGGAAGAACGCCGACGAGAAGGCGCCGAGCAGGAAGTACTTCAGGCTCGCCTCCTGCGAGAGCAGCCGGCGCCGACGCGCCATGCCCGCACAGCAGGTACAGCGGCAGCGAGAACACCTCGAGCGCGACGAACATGGTCAGCAGGTCGTCGGAGGCGGGGAACAGCAGCATGCCGCCGATGCGAACAGCAGCAGCGGGAAGACCTCGGACTGCACCAGCCCGGCCCGGCGGGCCGCGGACTCCCCGGCCGAGCCGGGGACGGCGGAGGCCTGCGGGGTGAAGGCACCGCCGTCGTCGACGGTGCGCTCGCCCATGGTCAGCACCGCCAGGAACGACAGCACCAGGATCGTCACCTGCAGGAACAGGGTCGGGCCGTCGACCACCACCGCGCCGGCGACGGTGCTGCCGGACGTGGTCTCGACCACCGCACCAGCCGTCGAGGTCCGCACCTGGTCGAGCACCAGCCAGGCCATGGCGCCGAGGGCCCCGAGCAGCGCCACCAGGGCCAGCCAGAACTGGAAGACGAAGCGCTGGGCGCGGGGCAGGAAGGCCTCGCCGAGCACCCCGACCATGGCCGCGCCGAAGACGATCAGCATGGGGCTGAGCGCCTTGTAGTCCAGCGAGGGCGCGGTGAAGGTCGCCGTCAGGACGGCGGACGCCTGCGAGGTCACGGGGTGGTCCCTTCAGCTGCGGGCGACGCCGACGGGGTCGGTGATTCGGCCACCGCGGGTGCCAGCACGTCGACGGCGGCGGGCACGATCGGCGGCGGATCGGTCATGTGCACCATCTCCATGGTGCGGGTCACCGCCGGGCTCACGACATCCAGCACCGGGCGGGGGAAGAAGCCCAGCGCCAGGATCACGGCGATCAGGGGGGCCAGCACCCAGCCCTCGCGGGGGGACAGGTCACGCCACCCGGCGGCGAACTCCTGCACCGGCCCGGTGAAGATGCGCTTGTAGGTGAGCAGGATGTAGAGCGCGGCCAGGATGATGCCGACGGTGGCCACCACCGCGAAGCCCGGGTAGCGCGCATAGGTGCCCACCAGCACCAGGAACTCGCTGACGAAGCTCGACAGCCCCGGCAGCGCCAGGCTCGACAGGCCTGCCAGCAGGAAGGCACCGGCCAGCATCGGGGTGCTGCGCTGCAGACCGCCGAAGGAGTCGACGGCCGACGAGCCCCGCCGCGCGATGAGCATGCCCGAGACCAGGAACAGCGCGGCGGTCGAGAAGCCGTGGTTGACCATGTACAGGGCCGAACCGTTCTGGCCCGTGCTGGTCATCGCGAAGATGCCCAGCACGATGAAGCCGAAGTGCGAGATCGAGGTGTAGGCGATCAGGCGCGGCAGCTGGCTCTGGCCGATGGCGACCAGCGCCCCGTAGAGCACCGAGACCACGGCCAACGTCAGGATCACCGGCGCCGCCCAGCGGCTGGCCTGCGGGAACAACGGCAGGCACAGCGTCAGCATGCCGAAGGTGCCCACCTTGTCGAGCACCCCGACCAGCAGGACGGCGACCCCGGGCGGCGCCTCGGCCGCAGCGTCCGGCAACCAGGTATGCACCGGCCACATCGGGGCCTTGACGGCGAAGGCGAACATGAACCCCACGAAGAGCATCCGCTCGGTGGCCGAGTTGCTGAAGCTGAGGCCGGTCAGGCTGCTGGTCAGGAAGCCGTCGGGACCGCCCTTGCCCTGGGTGTAGAGGCCGAGGACCGCGACCAGCATCACCAGGCCGCCGAAGAGGCTGTACAGCAGGAACTTCACCGAGGCGTACCGGCGCTGGGCGCCGCCGAACTGGCCGATCAGGAAGTAGATCGGGATCAGCATCGCCTCGAAGAACACGTAGAACAGGAAGACGTCGCGGGCTGCGAAGACCCCGATCATGAAGGTCTCGAGCACCAGTACCAGACCGAAGAAGTTCTTGGCCTGCCCACCGCTGTAGTCGTTCCAGGCGGCCAGCACGCACACCGGCACCAGCACCGCGGACAACGCGACCATCACCAGGGCGATGCCGTCCACGCCCAAGGCGTAGCTGACGCCGAACTGCGCGATCCAGTGGTGCTGCTCGCTGAACTGGTAGTCGCCGGCCTTGGCCAGGTCGAACCGGGTCGCCAGGGTCACCGTCAGCACCAGGACCGCCAGCGAAGTGGCCAGAGCCACGTGGCGCGCCCGCTCCGCTGCGCCCGAGGGCAGCAGCCAGACCAGCGCCGCCCCGAGCAGCGGCAGCAGGCCGAGGATGGTCAGCCAGGGAGTCATGATCCCTCTCAGATCCGGGCGGCGAGAACGCCGAGGGCCAGCACGAGCACGCCGGCGAGCATGGACATGGCGTAGGAACGGACCAGACCGGACTGCCAGCGACGCAGCCGGCCGGCCAGGCCGCCGACAGCGGCCGCCAGACCACCGACGGCGCCGTCCACGCCCCGGTTGTCGACGAAGACGAGGGTGCGGGTCAGGTACTGGCCCGGGCGCATGAGCACCGCCTCGTTGACGTCGTCCTGGTAGAGGTCGCGGCGGGCGGCCCGCGTCAGCAGCGAGCCGGTGGGCGCCGTGGTGGGCACCTCGGCCTGCCAGTACTGCCGCCAGGCCAGGAACACCCCGCCCGCGACCAGCAGCAGGGTCAGACCCATCAGCGGGTACTTGCCGATCACGGGGTCTGCCTCGACACCCTCGCCGGTGACCGGCAGCAGCCAGCTGTGGAAGGCGCCGTTGAGCACCAGCAGGCCACCCAGGAAGACCGACCCGATCGACAGCACGATCATCGGCACCGTCATCAGCAGCGGCGACTCGTGCGGGTGCGCCTCCTCGGGCCAGCGCTTGCGGCCCTGGAAGGTCATGAAGAAGAGGCGCGACATGTAGAACGCGGTGATGGCGGCACCGATCAGGGCCACGCCGCCGAACAGCCACGGCCGCCAGCCGCTGCCGGTGGCGAACGCGGTCTCGATGATGGCGTCCTTGCTGAAGAAGCCCGAGAACGGCGGGACGCCGAGATCGCCAGCCAGCCCATCGCGAAGGTGGCCCAGGTGACCTTCATGGCGCCGGACAGGTTGCCGAACCGGCGCATGTCGACCGAGTCGTTCATGCCGTGCATCACCGAGCCGGCCCCCAGGAACATGCCGGCCTTGAAGAAGCCGTGGGTCAGCAGGTGCAGGATCGCGAAGACGTACCCGACCGGGCCCAGGCCCGCGGCCAGCATCATGTAGCCGATCTGCGACATGGTCGAGGCGGCCAGGGCCTTCTTGATGTCGTCCTTGGCGCACCCGACGATCGCCCCGAACGTCAGCGTGACGGCACCGACCACGACCACGGCGAGCTGGGCGTTCGGCGCCCCCTCGAAGATCGGGCCGCTGCGGACCACCAGGTAGACCCCGGCGGTGACCATGGTGGCCGCGTGGATCAGCGCCGAGACCGGCGTCGGGCCGGCCATCGCGTCGCCCAGCCAGGACTGCAGCGGGAACTGCGCGGACTTGCCGCAGGCGCCCAGCAGCAGGGCCAGGCCGATCACGGTCAGCGCGGACTCCGAGGCCTTGCCGGTGTGCGGCGAACACGCCGGCGAAGCTGACGGTGCCGAAGGTGACGAACATGGCCATGATCGCGATCGACAGGCCCAGGTCGCCGACCCGGTTGACCACGAACGCCTTCTTGGCGGCGGTGGCGTACGTGGGGTTGTGGTTCCAGAAGCCGATCAGCAGGTACGAGGCCAGGCCCACGCCCTCCCAGCCGACGTAGAGCAGCAGGTAGGAGTCGGCCAGCACCAGCAGCAGCATCGCCGCCACGAACAGGTTGAGGTAGGCGAAGAAGCGGCGCCGGTCCGGGTCGTGCTCCATGTAGGCCACCGAGTACACGTGGATCAGCGAGCCCACGAAGGTGACCAGCAGCACGAACGACAGTGACAGCGGGTCGAGCAGCATGCCGGCGTCGACCTTGAAGCTGCCCGCCGGTACCCACGAGAAGAGGTGCAGGTCGCGCACCCGGTTCTCGACCGGCAGGTTGCGCATCGACAGGAAGAGCGCGGCGCCGAGGCGAAGGCCGACCACGACAGGCCCACGGCCGAGCCAGTGGCCCCACCGGTCGGTGCGCCGGCCGCCCAGCAGCAGGACGGCGGCGCCGAGCAGGGGCAGCGCGACCAGCAGCCAGGCCCGGGTCTGCAGCCCCCCGGCGGCGACGTTGACGACCGCCCGGCCGCTCTCATCGGCAGCCAGTCGGTCGGCCACCAGGTGAGCGACCGACAGGACGGTCCGGCTGACCTCGACGAGGTGTGTCACGGTAGGCCTCTCAGTACTTCAGCAGGTTCGCGTCGTCGACCGAGGCCGACTGACGGGTACGGAAGATCGCCATGATGATCGCCAGTCCGACGACGACCTCGGCGGCCGCGACGAGCATCACGAACAGCGCGATCACCTGCCCGTCGATGTCCCCGAGGATCCGGGCCAAGGTGACGAAGGCCAGGTTCGTCGCGTTGAGCATCAGCTCGACGCCCATGAAGACGATGATCGCGTTGCGCCGCACCAGCACCGTCGCCGCGCCGATGGCGAACAGCAGGGCCGACAGGTACAGCCACCAGCTCAGGTTCACGCCGATCCCTCAGGGTGGCCTCGGGGTGCGACCGCTCACCCGGGTCGTCGAGCTCGGCCTGGGTGTCGGCCACCGAGGTGTCGTACGTCGAGGTGGGGATCATCTGGCCGCGGGCGGTGAGCACCCGCGAGACCGACAGCTCACTGGGGGTGCCGTCCGGCAGCAGCGCCGGCACGTCGACCCCGTTGTGGCGGGCGTAGACCCCGGGGGCCGGCAGCGGCGCCTTGACCGCACCGGAGCGGATGCGGCGCTGCGACAGCTCGCGCTGGGTGGGTCGGGCGACCAGACGCTCGCGGTGGGCCAGCACCATGGCGCCGAGCGCCGCCGTGATCAGCAGGGCGCCGGTGACCTCGAAGGCCCAGACGTACTGGCCGAAGATGCAGGTCGCGCCAGGGCGCTGATGTTGCCGCTCGCGCGTTGATCTGCGTCCAGGCCGCTGCACCTTCGGCATGGTGACCTGCCACAGCGTGGCCACGAGCAGCACCGAGACCCCCAGGCCCAGCAGTGCCGCGACGACCCGCTGCCCCTGGATGGTCTCGACCAGGGAGTCGGAGGAGTCGACGCCGACCAGCATCAGCACGAACAGGAACAGCATCATCACGGCGCCGGTGTAGACGAACACCTGCACCACGCCCAGGAACGGCGCCTGCTCGGCGAAGTAGACGACCGCCCAGCCCGATCATGACCAGCGCCATGCAGAGCGCCGCGTGCACCGCCTTCTTGGCGAACAGCAGGCCCAGGGCGCCGATCACCATCACCGGGGCGAGCAGCCAGAACAGCGTGCGCCTCACCGCCACTCATCGCGCCACCGGTCCGCACGTTCGTCCGCCTCGGCCGAGGACTCACCGGACAGGGGTGCTCGCCCGGCGGGCCGCCACCCAGGTCTGCTGCTCCGTCGACGGCCTCGGTGACGGCGCCGCGGTAGTAGTCCTGCTCGGTGGTCCCCGGCACCATCGGGTGCGGCGCCGCGAGCATGCCGGGCAGCAGCGGAGCCAGCAGGTCCTGCTTCTCGTAGATCAGCCCGGCCCGGGTCGGCCGGCCAGCTCGTACTCGTTGGTCATCGTCAGCGCCCGGGTCGGGCAGGCCTCGATGCACAGCCCGCAGAAGATGCAGCGCAGGTAGTTGATCTGGTAGACGCGGCCGTAGCGCTCCCCCGGCGAGAAGCGCTCCTCCTCGGTGTTGTCGGCGCCCTCGACGTAGATCGCGTCCGCCGGGCAGGCCCAGGCGCACAGCTCGCAGCCGATGCACTTCTCCAGGCCGTCCGGGTGGCGGTTCAGCTGGTGCCGGCCGTGGAACCGGGCCTGCGGTCGGCACCTTCTCCTCGGGGTAGTACTCGGTGACCGGACCGCCGGAACATCGTCCGTGAAGGTGACGCCGAAACCGGCGATCGAGGCGAACAGCCCGGGCTGCTCGCCCTCGCTCGAGCTCTGCGGGGCGTTCCGTTCAGCCACGGGGGGCCTCCTCAGCCGTCTCGCTGTCGTCGCCGGCGCCCAGGTCGTCGGAGTCGTCCGTCGCGCCGTCGTCCAGGTCCTCGTCCAGGTCCTCGTCCAGGTCCTCGTCCAGGTCGGCGTCCAGGTCCTCGTCCAGGTCGGCGTCCAGGTCCTCGTCCAGGTCCTCGAGAACGCCGACCGAGGCCCACGACCCGACCCCACGCCCGTCCGTGGCCGCCACGGGGCGGGCGCCCGAGGTGCGGATCACCCGTTGGCCGGGCAGCGGCGGCACCGGGAAGCCGCCCTCGAACGGGTCGATCTCGGCCGGTGGGGCGACCTCGCGGGCCAGCTGGGCCGCGTAGCTGGCGTGTCGGAGTAGAGCCAGTACACGAGCAGCGCCCGCCGCCAGCACGACGCCCAGGCCGAGACGCAGCAGCAGCTGCTGCCCCGACGTGGTGCCCGTGGGCGTTGGAGCCACGGATCAGCGCCACCACGACGACCAGACCAGGGCGACCGGGATCAGCACCTTCCAGCCGAACCGCATGAACTGGTCGTAGCGCAGCCGGGGCAGGGTGCCACGCAGCCAGATGAAGACGAACAGGAAGATCCACAGCTTGACGACGAACCAGAGCACCGGCCACCAGCCGGTGTTCGGACGCCGTCGTCGATGCCGACAGCGGCCAGGGGGCGCGCCAGCCGCCGAGGAACAGGGTGGTCGCGATCGCCGAGACGGTGATCATGTTGACGTACTCGGCCAGGAAGAACAGCGCGAACTTCAGCGAGGAGTACTCGGTGTGGAAGCCGCCGACCAGCTCGCCCTCGGCCTCGGGCAGGTCGAACGGCGCGCGGTTGGTCTCACCCACCATCGCGATGCAGTAGATGACGAAGGCGACGGCAGCTGCACCACGAACCAGGACGGGTCGAGACGGTGTGCCGAACAGGGCGATCTGCGACTGGTCCGACTGGGCCGCGACGATCTCGGACGTCGACATCGAGCCCGCGTAGAGGAACACGCTGACGAGCGCCAGCCCCATCGCGATCTCGTACGAGATCACCTGGGCCGACGAGCGCAGCGCGCCGAGCAGCGGGTAGGTCGAGCCGGAGGACCAGCCGGCCAGCACGATGCCGTAGACCCCGACGGCGGCGACGGCCAGCACGTACAGCACGGCGACCGGCAGGTCGGTCAGCTGCAGGGGGGTGACGATGTCGGTGAACGGGATCCCGCCGCGGGCCCGAACGGGATCACGGCGAAGGCGATGAAGCAGGTGAACGAGGAGATGATCGGCGCCAGGACGAAGACGACCACGTCGGCCGCCTTCGGGATGATGTCCTCCTTCAGCGCCAGCTTGACGCCGTCGGCGAGCGACTGCAGCAGGCCGAAGGGGCCGACCCGGTTGGGGCCGGGCCGCGACTGCATCCGGGCCACCACCCGGCGCTCGGCCCAGATCATGATCAGGGTCGTGAGCACCAGGAAGACGAAGATGACCAGCGCCTTGCCGAAGACCACCCAGCCGTTGTCGTGGCCGAAGTCGGCAGTGGGGTTCTCGCTCGCGGCCAGCATGCCGGTCGCGTTCACGAGCGGGGCGGACATGCTCACGCGCTCTCACCTGTTCCCGTCGCGCCGGTTGCTGCGGCAGCCGTGCTCGCGGGGGCGATCCGGACCACGGTGCCGTTGTCGGCCCCCAGCACCGCCCGCACCCGGCTGGCGCCGGAGTTCGTGGGCAGCCACACCACCCGGTCCGGCATCTCGGTCAGCACCACCGGCAGGGTCAGCGACCCGGCCAGGGTCGAGACCGTCAACGACCCGCCGTCGGCCAGCCCGATCTCGGCGGCCGTGGCCGCGCTGACCCGGGCCACCGCGACGTGGGCGGTGCCGGCCAGGTACGGCTCGCCGTCCTGCATCCGCCCGCCGTCCAGCAGCAGGTGCCAGGTCGCCAGCACGGCCTGCCCGACGCTCGGGGCACTGGGCGCGGACCCGGCCTGGGCGGGCGCCGGTGGAGCGGCGCCCTCCCAGGGTTCGAGCTGCGCCAGCTCGGCCCGGGCGGCCTCGACGTCGCGCAGCCCGAGGTCGACGCCCATGGCGTCGGCCAGGGCGTCGAGGCACCCGGCAGTCCGACCAGGCGTTGCTCGACGAGCGCCGGCTCGAAGCTGCGCCAGCGGCCCTCCCAGTCCAGGAAGGTGCCGGCCTTCTCCGGCGTCGGCGGCCACCGGGCAGCACGACGTCGGCCGCGCTCGGTGACCGCGCCGGCGCGCAGCTCCAGGCTGACCACGAAGCGGGGCCGGCGCCAGCGCCTTGCGGGCCGCGGCGGGGTCGGGCAGGTCGTCGAGCTCGACGCCCGCCGACCACCAGCGCGCCAGGTCGCCACGGGCCGGCGGCGGCCACGATGCCCGGGTGTCGCGGCCCGGCGATGCGCCGGGCACGGCGGGGAGCTCCCAGAGCGCGGCGATGTCGACGCGGGCCGCGGCTCGGCGACCGGGCGGCCGCCGGGCAGCAGGGTCGGCAGGGCGCCGGCCTCGACCGCGCCCCGCTCACCGGCCCGCCGCGGCACCCAGGCGAGCCGGGCGCCGGTGGCCTCGGCCAGTCGCACCGCGGCCGACAGCGCGCCGGGCACGTCGGCCAGCCGCTCGCCGACCAGGATCAGCGCGCCCTCGACGCCGGACGGCGGCGGCCGCGGCGGCGACCTCGCCGGCCGCCTCGGCGATCGCGGTGAGGACCTCGGTCTCGGTGCCCGGGGCCGCCGGCACCAGCGTGCCGCGCAGCTTGGCCAGCCCGCGGCCTGCCCACGGGGCGACCGCGTGCACCTGCAGCCGCCCGTGCGGGCGGCCTTGCGCAGCCGCAGGAACACGATCGGGCACTCCTCCTCGGGCTCCAGCCCGAGCAGCAGCACGCGCGGGCGCGCCTCGAGGTCGGCGTAGGTGACCGTCATGCCCGAGCCGGCGACCTGGCTGGCCAGGAAGGCGGCCTCCTCGGCCGAGTGCGGCCGGGCCCGGAAGTCGATGTCGTTGGTGCCGCAGCGCGACCCGGGCGAACTTCGCGTAGGCGTAGGCGTCCTCGACGGTGAGCCGGCCGCCGACCAGCACCCCGACGCCGGTCCCGGCGCGGCCCGGCCCGGCCGCCGAGATCCGGCGGCCGCGGCCGCCAGCGCCTCCGGCCAGGAGGCGACCCGCAGCTCGCCGGTCGGCGGTCACGGACCAGCGGGTGGTGATCCGGTCGGCGGCGGTGGCGCAGGTGAACGCCCAGCGGCCCTTGTCGCAGTTCCACTCCTCGTTGACCGCCGGGTCGTCGCCGGCGAGGCGGCGCAGCACCTCGCCGCGGCGGTGGTCGGTCCGCAGGGCGCAGCCGGCCGCGCAGTGCTCGCACACGCTCGGCGCTGGAGACCAGGTCGAACGGGCGCGAGCCGGAACCGGTACGCGGCGCCGGTCAGCGCGCCGACCGGGCAGATCTGCACGGTGTTGCCGGAGAAGTAGCTGGCGAACGGCTGCCCTCCTCGGTGACGCTGGCTGCCCGTGGGTGCGGGCGTAGCCGAGGACGTCGGCGTGCGAAGGTGCCGATCTGCTGGTTGGCGCCGCGCTCTGCAGGTCGATGAACGGGTCGCCCGGCGATCTGCTCGGAGAACCGGGTGCAGCGCTGGCACAGCACGCAGCGCTCCCGGTCGAGCAGCACCTGGGTGGAGATCGCGGATCGGCTTGGGGAACGTGCGCTTGGTCTCGGTGAACGCGGCTCTGGCCGCGGCCGTTGGACATGGCCTGGTTCTGCAGCGGGCACTCGCCGCCCTTGTCGCAGACCGGGCAGTCCAGCGGGTGGTTGACCAGCAGCAACTCCATGATCCCGTGCTGGGCCTTCTCGGCCACCGGCGAGGTGTGCTGGGTGCGCACGACCATGCCCGTCGGCGACCGTCGAGGGTGCACGAGGCCTGCGGCTTGGGCATCGCTGCAGCGCCCGTCGGGCCCGGGGTGGCGACCTCGACCAGGCACTGCCGGCAGGCGCCGGCCGGGTCCAGCAGCGGGTGGTCGCAGAACCGCGGGATCGCGATGCCGAGCTGCTCGGCGGCCCGGATCACCAGGGTGCCCTTGGGCACGCTGACCTCGACGTCGTCGATGGTCAGGGTCACCAGGGACGGCGGCGTGGACGCCGCCGACTGGGGGGTGGACGGTGACGGTCATCGGGCCAGGGCTCCCTCGAAGAGGGTCGAGGCGGCGGGATCGAACGGGCACCCGCCGTGGGTGAGGTGACGCACGTACTCGTCGCGGAAGTACTGGATGGACGACGTCACCGGGCTGGCCGCGCCGTCGCCGAGGGCGCAGAACGACCGGCCGAAGATGTTGTCGCAGATGTCCAGCAGCGTGTCGAGGTCGGCGCTGGTGCCCTGCCCGTCCTCGAGCCGGTGCAGCACCTGGGTCAGCCAGTAGGTGCCCTCCCGGCACGGGGTGCACTTGCCGCACGACTCGTGCTTGTAGAACTCGGTCCACCGCAGCACGGCGCGCACCACGCAGGTGGTCTCGTCGAAGATCTGCAGGGCGCGGGTGCCGAGCATCGAGCCCGGCCGCGCCGACCGACTCGAAGTCCAGCGGGACGTCGAGGTGCTCGGCGGTGAACATCGGGGTCGACGAGCCGCCCGGCGTCCAGAACTTCAGGTCGTGGCCCTTGCGCATGCCGCCGGCCATGGTCGAGCAGCTCGCGCAGGGTGATCCCCAGCGGGGCCTCGTACTGGCCGGGCGGGTGACGTGCCCGGACAGCGAACAGAGCCGAAGCCCGGTCGACTTCTCGGTGCCCATGCCCGTGAACCAGTCGGCGCCGCCTGGCCACGATCGCCGGCACGCTGGCGATCGACTCGACGTTGTTGACCACGGTCGGGCGGGCGTACAGGCCCGCGACCGCCGGGAACGGCGGCTTGAGCCGCGGCTGGCCGCGCCGGCCCTCGAGCGAGTCGAGCAGCGCGGTCTCCTCGCCGCAGATGTAGGCGCCGGCGCCGGCGTGCACCACGATCTCGAGGTCGAAGCCCGAGCCGAGGATGTTCGACCCGAGGAAGCCGGCCGCGCAGGCCTCCTCGACCGCCTGCAGCAGGCGGCGGTAGACGTGCACCACCTCGCCGCGCAGGTAGATGAAGGCGGTGTGGCCGCCGATCGCGAAGCTGGTCATGATCACGCCCTCGATCAGGGAGTGCGGGTTGGCCAGCATCAGCGGGATGTCCTTGCAGGTGCCCGGCTCGGACTCGTCGGCGTTGACCACGAGGTAGCGGGGGCCGCCGTCCGGCTTGGGCAGGAACGCCCACTTCAGGCCGGTCGGGAACCCGGCGCCGCCGCGGCCGCGCAGCCCGGAGTCCTTGACCGCGGTGAGCACGTCGGCCGGGTCACCGGCCAGCGCCGAGCGCAGCGCCTCGTAGCCGCCGTGACGCCGGTAGCCGGCGATGGTGAACGAGTCGGGCTCGTCCCAGTGGGCCGACAGGATCGGGGTGAGCGTCGTCGGGGTCGAGGAGGTCGAGGAGGTCATGGCGCCGTCCAGCCCTTCTGCCGAGCCAGTGTCGTGCCCTGCAGGCTGGCCTCGCCGGCCTGCACGCCCTCGCCGGCGCGACCGTCCGGGAACCCGGCCAGCACCCGCGAGACCTCCTTGAAGCTGCAGACCGTGGCGGCGCCGCGGGTGGGCGCGACCGCCTTGCCGGCCCGCAGGTCGTCGACCAGCGCGGTGGCCGAGCCGGGGGTCTGGTTGTCGAAGAACTCCCAGTTGACCATCACCACCGGGGCGAAGTCGCAGGCCGCGTTGCACTCGACGGCCTCGAGGGTGATCGCGCCGTCCTCGGTGGTCTCGTCGTGGCCGACGCCCAGGTGGTCGGTCAGCGTGGCGAAGATCTCGTCGCCGCCCATGATCGCGCACAGGGTGTTGGTGCAGACGCCCGACCGTGTAGGTGCCGTTGGGGTGCCGCTTGTACTGGCTGTAGAACGTGGCCACGGCCGACACCTCGGCGGTGGTCAGGCCGAGCACCTCGGCGCAGAAGGCGATGCCGTCCGGGCTGACGTAGCCCTGCTCGGTCTGCACCAGGTGCAGCATCGGCAGCAGCGCCGAGCGCTGCTGCGGGTAGCGAGCGATGATCGTCTGTGCGTCGGCGGTCAGCCGGTCACGGACCTGAGCATCCAACATCAGCGGTCCACGCCTCCCATGACGGGGTCGATCGAGGCCACGGCGGCGATGACGTCGGCGATCTGGCTGCCCTCGCACATCGCGGCCACGGCCTGCAGGTTCACGAACGAGGGATCGCGGAAGTGCGCCCGGTAGGGCCGGGTGCCGCCGTCGGAGACCAGGTGGCAGGCCAGCTCGCCGCGCGGGGACTCCACCGGGGAGTACACCTGACCGGCCGGCACCCGGAAGCCCTCGGTGACCAGCTTGAAGTGGTGGATCAGGGCCTCCATCGAGGTGCCCATGATCTCGCGGATGTGGTCGAGGCTGTTGCCCATGCCGTCGCTGCCGATGGCCAGCTGCGCCGGCCAGGCGATCTTGCGGTCGGTCGACCATGACGGTGCCGGGCTCGGTGTCGGCCAGCTTGGTCAGGCACTGCTCGACGATGTCGAGGGAGACCTTCATCTCGTCGATCCGGATCCGCAGCCGCCCGTAGGCGTCGCAGGAGTCACGGGTGACGACCTCGAAGTCGTAGTTCTCGTACCCGCAGTACGGCTGGCTCTTGCGCAGGTCGTGCGGCAGGCCGGTCGAGCGCAGCACGGGGCCGGTGATGCCCAGGGCCATGCAGCCGGTCAGGTCGAGGTAGCCGACGTCGACCAGGCGCGCCTTGACGACCGGGTTCTCGTTCGACAGCTTCTCGATGTCGCTGATGCCGCGGCGCACGTCCGGGATCGTCATGCGGATCGCGTCGACCGCGGTCGGGGGGATGTCCTGCGCCAGACCGCCGGGGCGGATGTAGGCGTGGTTCATGCGCAGGCCGGTGATCAGCTCGAACAGCTTGAGCACCCGCTCGCGCTCCCGGAAGCCGACCGTCATGACGGTGAGCGCGCCGATCTCCATGCCGCCGGTGGCCAGGGCCACCAGGTGGGAGGACGACCCGGTTCAGCTCCATCATCATCACGCGGATGATCGTGGCGCGCTCCGGGATGTCGTCGGTGATGCCCAGCAGCTTCTCGACCCCGAGGCAGTAGGCCGCCTCCTGGTAGAGCGGGGTCAGGTAGTCCATGCGGGTGCAGAAGGTCACGCCCTGGACCCAGGTGCGGAACTCCATGTTCTTCTCGATGCCGGTGTGCAGGTAGCCGACCCCGCACCGGGCCTCGGTGACCGTCTCGCCGTCCAGCTCGAGGATCAGGCGCAGCACGCCGTGGGTCGAGGGGTGCTGCGGCCCCATGTTGACGACGATGCGCTCCTCGCCCAGGCTCGCCGCCTGTTCGGCGATGTCGTCCCAGTCGCCGCCGCTGGCGGTCAGGACCGGGCCGTCGAAGTCCTCGTCGCGAGATGTGTGTGGTCCCGCTCATCAGCTGTACGACCTCCTGGTGTCCGGCGGCGGGATGGTCGCGCCCTTGTACTCCACCCCGATGCCGCCGAGCGGGTAGTCCTTGCGCTGCGGGTGACCCGGCCAGTCGTCGGGCATCTGGATCCGGGTCAGGGCCGGGTGCCCGTCGATACTGGATCCCGAAGAAGTCCCAGGACTCGCGCTCCTGCCAGTCCGCGGTCGGGTAGACCCCGACCACCGACGGCACGTGCGGGTCGGCGTCCGGGCAGGTGACCTCGAGCCGGACCCGACGGTTGTGGGTGATCGAGAGCAGGTGGTAGACCGTGTGCAGCTCGCGCCCGGTCTGGTCCGGGTAGTGGGCGCCGCTGACCGAGGCCAGCAGCTCGAAGCGCAGGTCGGGGTCGTCGCGCAGTGTCTGGCAGGCGGCCACGATCTGCTCGCGCCGCACGTGGAAGGTCAGCTCGCCGCGGTCGACCACGACCGACTCGACGACGCCGTCGAAGCTCGAGCCGGACGACGTGAGCGCCTGGCCCAGCTGGTCGGCGATCTCGTCGAAGCCGCCGCCGTAGGGCCGGGCGGACGGCGCCGGCAGGGTGACGGTGCGGACCAGGCCGCCGAAGCCCGAGGTGTCGCCGGACCCGTGGACGCCGAACATCCCGGTCCGGGTGCCGACCACGTCGGCCTGGGGCAGGGTGGGGCTGACCTCGTCGGTGGCGCCGGTCGCGGGGGTGTCGGGGCTCATCGGAGCAGGCCCTTCATCTGGGACGTCGGCACGGCCGTCAGCGCGGCCGCCTCGGCGGCCTTCGCGGCGGCGACCCGGTTGACGCCCATCGGCGCCGACCCGATCTGCTCGTGCAGCTCGAGGATCGCGTTGATCAGCATCTCCGGCCGCGGCGGGCAGCCCGGCAGGTAGATGTCGACCGGCACGATGTGGTCGACGCCCTGCACGATCGCGTAGTTGTTGAACATGCCGCCGCTGGAGGCGCAGACCCCCATCGCCAGCACCCACTTGGGCTCGACCATCTGGTCGTAGATCTGGCGCACGATGGGGGCCATCTTCTGGCTCACCCGCCCGGCCACGATCATCAGGTCGGCCTGGCGCGGCGAGGCCCGGAAGACCTCCATGCCGAAGCGGGCCAGGTCGTACTTGGGCCCGCCGGTGGTCATCATCTCGATCGCGCAGCAGGCCAGCCCGAAGGTCGCCGGCCAGAGCGAGCCCTTGCGGAAGTAGCCGGCGATGGACTCCACCGACGTGAGCAGGAAGCCGCTGGGCAGCTTCTCCTCGATCCCCATCCCTAGGTCCCTCTCCGCTTCGGCTCCGGCGTCTGCGACGTCATGGTGGTCAGTCCCACTCGAGGCCGCCCCGGCGCCAGACGTAGGCGTAGGCGACGAACACGGTGAGGATGAACAGGATCATCTCGACGAGGGCGAACAGCCCGAGGCGGTCGAAGGTCACCGCGAACGGGATCAGGAACACGCTCTCGATGTCGAAGACGATGAAGAGCATCGCCACCAGGTAGTACTTGATCGGGATCCGGCCCCCGCCGAGGGCGTGCGGCGTCGGCTCGATGCCACACTCGTAGGCGTCGAGCTTGGCCCGGTTGTACCGCTTGGGGCCGGCGACCGCTGCGGCGCCGATCGAGAAGACGGCGAACCCAGCTGAGATGGCGGCAAGCACGAGGATCGGCACGTAGGGGTTCACGTCGTGCACATCTCCTTCTCGGGGCGGTCCGGCGGCCCCATCCTAGGGGCCAGCCGGACCATGCTTTCGACCACCCGGCCCCCGCCGCGCCGGGTCGTGGAACGGTTCCGTCAGGACGACGGTCAGGGACCGTCAGGGGCGCACGGCGCGATGCAGGGCGACGATGCCACCGGCGAGGTTGCGGTAGGCGACGTCGTCCCAGCCGGCCTCGCGCAGCACCCCGGCCAGCCTCCCCTGGTCGGGCCAGGCCTGGATCGACTCGGCCAGGTAGACGTAGGAGTCCGGGCTGGAGGAGACCCGCCGGGCCACCGTCGGCAGCAGCCGCATCAGGTACTGCGAGTACACCACCCGCCACGGGCGCCAGGTCGGGTGGCTGAACTCACAGACCACCAGCCGGCCCCCACGACGGGTCACCCGCAGCATCTCGCGCAGTCCCGCCACCGGGTCGACCACGTTGCGCAGGCCGAACGAGATGGTCACCGCGTCGAAGGCGCCGTCCGCGAACGGCAGCCGGGTGGCGTCGCCGGCGACCATCGGCAGGTCGGCGCGGCGCTGCGTGCCGACCCGCAGCATGCCGAGCGAGAAGTCGCAGCACGCGTGAGCACCCCGGCGTCCACGAACGGCTCGCTCGAGGTGCCGGTACCGGCCGCCAGGTCGAGCACCCGCTCCCCCGGACGCAGGTCGACCGCATCGACGACCGCCTCCCGCCAGCGGCGGTCGCGGCCGAGGGAGAGCACGTCGTTGGTGCAGGTCGTAGCGGCCGGCGACCTCGTCGAACATGGCCGCCACCTCGTGCGGCTGCTTCTCCAGACTGGCGCGGGGCATGCGCACGATGCTTGCACGTCCGCCGACCGGGCGTCGCGGCGCGGAGTCGGGCGTCGTACCCTGTAACGGTCATGACCACAGCCCCGATGCCGGCGCCCCTGGTGGCCCGGACCCTCCCGGCGATCGACCGCGGGTCCGCTGCTGGCCGCCCTGCCCGACGAGGGCGCACTGGCCTGGGTGCGGCGGGGCGAGGGCCTGGTCGGCTGGGGGGTCACCACCCGGGTCGACACCGCCGGACCCGACCGGTTCATGGACGCCGAGCGTCGCTGGCAACAGCTGATGGCCCATGCCGTCGTCCGCGACGAGGTGGGCCTGCCCGGCACCGGGCCGGTGGCCTTCGGCTCGTTCGCCTTCTCGCCGCGCTCCGCCACCGGCGGCACCCTGGTGGTGCCCCGGGTGGTCTGGGCCGCCGCGGCGACCGGTGGTGGCTGACCACCATGGCCCTGGGGACCGTGCCGGCGCTGCCCGACCTCGAGCCGCTGGACCCACCGTCCGGACCGGGTGCGGTGGCGTTCGCGGACGGCGCCCGGTCGGCGCCGCAGTGGGCGGGCGCCGTGGCCCGCGCGATCGAGCAGATCGAGGCCGGCGAGGTCGAGAAGGTGGTGCTCGCCCGCGACCTCGAGGCCTCGACCGAGCTGCCGGTGCAGCCCCGCTGGGTGCTCGAACGGCTCGCCGAGCGCTACCCGGGCTGCTGGACCTTCGCGGTCGACGGGCTGCTCGGTGCCACCCCCGAGATGCTGGTGCGCCGCGAGAAGGGCCTGGTCACCTCGCGGGTGCTGGCCGGCACGATCCGCCGCACCGGGGACGACGCCCGCGACCTGGCGCTGGCCGCCTCGCTGGCCCGCTCCAGCAAGGACCTCGAGGAGCACGAGTACGCCGTCCGGTCGGTGGCCGAGGCGTTGGCGCCCGCACTGCACCTCGACGAACGTGCCGGAGTCGCCGTTCGTGCTGCACCTGGCCAACGTGATGCACCTGGCGACCGACGTCACCGGGGTACTCGCGGACGGCGTCAGCAGCCTGGCCCTGGCGCAGGCACTGCACCCCTCGGCCGCGGTCTGCGGCACCCCCACCGAGGCGGCCGCAGCCCTGATCGACGCTCTGGAGGGCATGGACCGCGACCGCTACGCCGGGCCGGTCGGCTGGATCGACGCCGAGGGCGACGGCGAGTGGGGCATCGCACTGCGTTGCGCCCGGATCGACCGCGACGACCCGCGCCGGCTGCGACTGTTCGCCGGCTGCGGGATCGTCGCCGGATCGGACCCGCAGGCCGAGGTGGCCGAGTCCGACGCCAAGCTCGTGCCGATGCGCGACGCCCTCACCGAGTGACCTCAGGCGGTCGAGGCCGCCAGTGCCGACCTGATCGCCGCAGCCACCGCAGCCCGGATCGAGTCGTGCAGGGGGCGCAGGCCGGCCCGGTCGGCGGGGACCACCAGCACGCTGGTCCCCGGGGGCGGCTCGGCCAGCGCCGCCTGCAGCTCGGCGAGGCCGGTCGCCCGGTGCAGCGGCACCCCGTGGGCCGCGCACAGCGCGGCCAGGTCGACCTGGTGCGGGGTGCCGAACAACCGCTCGAAGCGCGCCGCCTCGACCTCGGAGTCGGCGCCGCGCCGGCCGTACTCGAGCAGGCTGAAGATGCCACCGCCGCCGTCGTCCAGCACCACGATCTGCAGCCACGGCCGGGACGCCGGGACGCCGTTCGAGGCCGGCCCCCGGGCGCGGGCGTCGGCGAGCTCGCCGGGGTCGGCCAGGAGGGCTCCGGCGTCGTGCAGGAACGCCAGATCGCCGAGCAGCACCCGCACCGGGCCGGGGTGCTGCAGCGCCACCCCGGTGGCGGTCGCCACGGTGCCGTCGATGCCGGCCAGCCCGCGGTTGGTCAATGCCGGCAGGGCTCGTTCGGGATGCGGATGGGCGGCCAGGTCGAGGTCGCGCACCGGGTTGCTGCTGCCCACGACCAGCAGCTGCCCGGGACCCACGCAGGCCGCCACCTCGCGGGCCAGCAGCGGTCCGTTGAGCCCCGCGTCGGCGACAGCCGTCGCGAGCACCCGGTCGACGGCCCGGCGGGCTGCGTCGTCCGCCCGACGCCATCGCTGAGCCCACTCGAGCTCGGCACGCTCGCCGTCCGGACCGACCGGCGCGGCCGCCACCACCCGGTGGGCCCGGAGCACCCGCCGACCGGGGTCGGGCCAGTCGTGGTACTCGCTCACCAGCACCAGCTCGACCGCGGGGTCGGCCAGCAGCCGGGTGACCGGTCGCGACAACGTGGGTCGGCCGGTGACGACGACCCGCTCCACCTGCCCACCCAGGTCGGGGTGCTCCAGCAGCAGCCGGTAGGGGCCGACCGCGTGCGGCCCGCCCCGGGCGTGGGAGGTGGGCTCGGCCAGCAGCGGCCACCCGGCGGCGGCCGCCAGGGCCAGGGCGGCCGAACCGTCCGACGGCGTGCCGTCGCCGGCCACCACCACGGTGCGGGGACCACGGGCCAGCACCAGCGGCGACACGTCGGCCGAGGCTGGCGAGGCACCCGGCGCCGGCGACGCCTGCATCGACGACGCCTGGGTCGGCCTACGGCCCCAGGTCACCACGGCGTCCGGAGGTGGCAGCAGCGGGTCGCTCAGCCCCAGGTTCAGCTGCACCGGGCCGGGCCGGCCCGACCGGCCGTCGGCCCTCGCCCCGCACGCCGCGGCCAACGTCGCCCGCAGTCCTTCGCGAGTGGCGGTGGGGTCGGCGGCGGCGGCGACGTCGTCCAGGTCGAGCAGGGCTCGCAGGGCGTCGCCGAACAGGTGGGCCTGCAGCTCGCTGGTCTGGCTGGCCCAGGTGCCGCGCAGCGCCGGTGGCCGGTCGGCCGAGACCACCACCAGGGGCACCCCGCCGTGATGGGCCTCCAGGACCGCAGGGTGCAGGTTGGCCACCGCGGTACCGGACGTCGTCACGACGGCGGCCAGGCCGCCGGCCCGCCCGACCCCCAGGGCCGTGAAGCCGGCCACCCGCTCGTCGATGCGCACCAGCAGCCGCGGGCCCGGCCCGGTGCCACGACACGCCACGGCGTCCAGGGCGTAGGCCAGGGGGGCGCTGCGCGATCCCGGGCAGAGCACGACGTGGGTGACCCCGGCGGCGCCGAGCTGCTCGACCACGAGGCCGGCGAGCACGGCAGCGGTCGCGGGCGCTGAGGTCACCGGCCCATCGTGCCGTACCGGGAGTGCCGGCAGCGGTCGGGCCGAAGCCTCGGACGGCAGCGGTCAGGCCGGGGCGGTCCACAGCTTGAAGGTCTGCAGCAGCGGCGAATCGCCGCTGGGCTTGAGCTCCAGGTACCCGTCGCGGCGCCGGGTCAGACTCTTGGAGCCGGCACTCCACGGACTGAGGCTGACGCCCCAGGAGCCGTCGAGCGCCGGCGAGTGCACGCAGAATGTGGCCGCGCCGGTGAAGCTGACTCCGGTGCCGCCCGCCACCGCCAGGCTCTTGCCCGAACTGACGAGGTAGCGACCGGGCATCGCGACCGACTCGAACGAGACGCAGCCGTCGCCTGCCAGGCCGTGGCGCACGACCCAGCTCGAGGCCTGTCGCTGCTCCAGCGATGCAGAGGTCGAGACGGTGCGCATTGCGGCCTTGTTGCTCACGGCGACCACCCGGCTGTCGACGACAGCGGGGTCCAGCAGCGTGACCCGGTCGCCGTAGCCGAACCCCGGCAGCGGGCTGACCCCGACCACCGCCGCCGAGGTGGACGTCGAGTGCGTGGGGCGGGCAGGCGGGGTGGACGCCGTCGAGGTGCGCGGCGGGCGGGCGGATGACCCCACCGCCCGCCCGGGACGGGTGGTGGGCCCGGTCGTCACCCCGGCGGGCGTTCCTGTGCTCGACGTGGTACCGGACGTCGACGTCGGCACCTCGGTGACCGTCGAGCCGGACGGCGACCACGGCGGGCTCTGGGTGGGGGTGCCGGTCGGCCCGTCGGGCGAAGGACTCTGCGTCGGGGACCCGGCCGTGACACTCGCGCTCGTGGAGGCCCGGGCCACCACGTTCGGGGTACCGCGTCCGGGCAGGGTGACCAGCACGCCGAGCGCGACGACCAGGGCGCCGGCGGCGATCAGCAGCAGCCGGGTGGTGCGCTTGGAGGCCTCGGGAGCGGGGATGCCGTCGGCCACCGCTCTTCCTCACCCTCTGCTGCCGACGGCAGCGCGCGGACCGACGACGGCCACTCGACCGACGACGCAGCGTAACGCAGGGCATGAACGGGGCGGCCGCGACTCACCTCAGGTCACTCCGTGTGGAGCAGTTCCGTGTGGAGCAGTGCGGGTGGCCCTGCCACTGGTGCCCCTGGTCGTGCCAGCGGGCCTGCCCCTGCGGACGCCCCTGACCGAGACGGGGCGTGGCGGTCGACGTCGTCGCGCCGCGGACGGCCCCACGGGCCTTGCCGTGGGGGACCGAGGCCGGCGCCAGGCGGGTCCGGGTGGCAGTCGGCGGGGACACGGCCGCCTGGGAGGGCCCGGCCGGGGCAGCTGCGGACGGCGCTGCGGTGACCGGCGCGGTGACCGGCGCCGTGACCGGCCCGGTGACCGCGGTCGTGCTGACGGGGCCGGCGCGGGAGATGACCGTCGTCTCCCCCACGAGGGCCGCACGGTCGACGACGAGCGGAACGGGGCGGGTGGGCAGCGCCAACAGGGTGCCGAGGGTCACCGCCAGGGCGGCGACCGCGATCACGAGCAGTCGGGAGGTGTGCCGAGAAGCCACAGCGCAGGGTAACGCAGCACCACCGAGCACCACAGGCGGTTCATCACACCTCACGGGTCGTGCACGAGCGGCTGGCAGCGGCGCAGCCGCTCCCGCCACCAGGTCACCCTGGGTGACGGCGCGGCCCACAGTCGCAGCAGGTCGTCGTCCGGCACCACCGGTCCGACCGGTACCGAGCCGCCACGGGGCAGCAGGGGCCGGACGGCGACGTCGCCGGCGAGCAGGCTCGCGGTGCCCAGCCCGCACGCGTGGTCGAGCCGGGGCAGCGCGGCCGCGAACGCCACCCCCTGCGCCAGCCCGACGGAGCTGTCGAGGGCCGACGAGACGACGACGCCGAGCCCTGCCTCGACCACGTGCTCGGCGACCGCCAGCGCGGCCCGCACACCCCCCGACGGTGCGCACTTGAGCACGACCAGGTCGGCCGCCCCGGCGAGGACCACCCTGTGCGGGTCGTCGGCCTTGCGCACCGACTCGTCGGCGGCGATCGGCACCTCGACCCCGGCCGCGGCCAGGCGCAGGCGCAGTCGTCGCAGGTCGTCGAGGCTGTGGCAGGGCTGCTCGGCGTACTCCAGCGTGTACCGCGACAGCGCAGTCAGCGCCCGGACGGCGTCGTCGAGGGTCCAGGCGCCGTTGGCGTCGACCCGGATCCAGGCATCGGGCCCGAGCACGTCGCGCACCGCTGCGACCCTGGCGAGGTCGTCGTCCAGGCACTGCCCCGCCTCGGCGACCTTGACCTTGGCGGTGGTGCACCCGTCGAACCGGGCCAGCACCCCGGCCACCTCGGCGGCGGCCACGGCGGGCACCGTGGCGTTGACCGGAACCCGGTCGCGCCGCACCGGGACCGGCGGCTGCCAGGCCGCCTCGAGCCCGGCGGCCAGCCAGCGGGCGGCCTCGGCGTCGTCGTACTCCACGAAGGGCGCGAACTCGCCCCAGCCGTACGGCCCACGCAGCAGCACGACCTCACGCTCGACCAGGCCCCGGAACCGCACGTGCAACGGCAGCGCCACGACCCGGGCGCCGTCCCAGATCTCGTCGGCGGTCGGGGTCCGCGGGCTCAGGTCGGGCACCCCTGCATTCTCGCCGGACGTCGGCAGCTCTCGAGCACGCGACGAAGCGGACCCGCCGAAGTTATCAATTCTGATAACATCGCGTCATGGACGACGGACTGCCTGCGGAGCTGGCGCGGGTCCTCCACTCTGCTGCCGAGCTGCAGCGACTGGTGCCCGACGCCGTGCTGGTCGGCGGCAGCGCCGCTGCGCTGCACGCCCGTCACCGCCTCTCCTTCGACCACGACCACGTGCTGACCGACCTCGTCGAGCGGTACGAGGCGGTCCTCGACGCCGTGGAGGCGGCAGACGGCTGGGCGACGAGCGTGCGTGCGAGCCGGCCGCCCTTCACGCTCATGGGCTCGTTGGGCGGGGTCGAGGCGGGGCTTCGCCAGCTTCGGCGGCGCACCCCGCTCGAGACGATCCGGATCGAGCTGCCCGGAGGCGACGTCGTCACTGCCCCCACGGTCGAGGAGGCACTGCGCGTCAAGGCCTACCTCGTCGTCGTGCGCAACCAGGTGCGCGACTACCTCGACGTCGCTGCGCTGGCCGAGCGACTGGGGACCGATCGCGCGGTCGCCGTCCTGGCGGACATCGGCGCCTACTACGACGACCGTTCCGGCGAGGGCGATTCGGTGGCTACTGCTCTGGTCGAACGTCTCGCGGAACCCGACCCTCGGGACCGACGGGTGACTGCCGAACTCGCCTCGTACAAGGGGATCCGCCCTCCGTGGCAGGACTGGGCGAGCGTGGTCGAGGCCTGCCGACGACTGGCCGATCGACTGCTCGACCTCGAGGAGCCGGGGTCGCCCGAGGAGACGGGGCCAGAGGGGCCGGCCTGATGGCACTCCACTTCCGCAACGTCGAGGCCGACCCGACCGACCCGGTGGAGAAGTGGCCGTACGAGGCACTGGTCACCGCCCTCGAGCGTGGGGGCCTGCGGCAGTGGCGACGGGTCGCCACCGAGATCCGTCGCCGCCCCTGGGGACGGACCGCCCGCTCCGTCGAGGACTACGCCTCCTACACGCAGCCGAGCGCCGTCACCGCACTCCTGCTGCGGTCGGTGGCCCGAGCTCGCTCCGCCGCCCTGCACGCCGAGAGCCTCGAGGTGGCCGCCGAGGTTCGCGCCCTGGTCGCCTCGTCCGGCCTGTCGCGGGGGGAGTTCGCGGCGGCCGTCGGCACCTCTGCCTCACGACTGTCCACCTACTGCACCGGCTCGGTCACTCCCTCGGCCGGCCTCATGGTCCGGATGCGTCGGGTGTCCGCGGACCGGCACGGTGGCGCCCCTATCCTCCCTCCATGAGTGCGATCGAGGGCGTCAGCGAGCTGTTCGACCCGGCGGTCTGGCGGCCGGTCCCCGGGTTCGACCTGACCGACCTCACCTACCACCGGTGCGTCCTCGACGGCCCCGCCGGCGGCACGGTACGGATCGCCTTCGACCGGCCTCTGGTGCGCAACGCGTTCCGCCCGCACACGGTCGACGAGCTCTACCGGGCCCTCGACCACGCCCGCATGAGCCCGGACGTCGGCTGTGTGCTGCTCACCGGCAACGGCCCCAGCGCCAAGGACGGCGGCTGGTCGTTCTGCTCCGGCGGCGACCAGCGGATCCGGGGGCGGTCGGGCTACCAGTACACCGAGACCGACGCCGAGGGTCACGCCGGCGAGGGGGCCGACACCGTCGACGAGGCCCGCACCCGCGCCCACGGCGGCCGGCTGCACATCCTGGAGGTGCAGCGACTGATCCGCACCATGCCCAAGGTGGTGGTCGCGGTGGTGCCCGGTTGGGCCGCCGGCGGCGGGCACAGCCTGCACGTCGTCTGCGACCTGACGCTCGCCAGCCGTGAGCACGCCCGGTTCAAGCAGACGGACGCCGACGTGGGCTCGTTCGACGGCGGCTACGGCTCGGCCTACCTGGCCAAGATGGTGGGCCAGAAGTTCGCCCGCGAGATCTTCTTCCTCGGCCGGGCCTACGACGCCGAGTCCATGCAGCGGATGGGCGCGGTGAACCTGGTCGCCGACCACGCCGACCTGGAACAGGCCGCCCTCGAGGTGGCCGCCGAGATCAACGGCAAGAGCCCGACGGCGCAACGCATGCTCAAGTTCGCCTTCAACCTGACGGACGACGGCCTGATGGGCCAGCAGGTGTTCGCCGGCGAGGCGACCCGGCTCGCCTACATGACCGACGAGGCCGTCGAGGTCGGGACTCGTTCCTCAGAAGCGTTCCCCGGACTGGTCCCCCTACCCCTGGTACTACTGAGCCCAGCGGTGTCACCAGAGGCTGCCCCGCGGCTCACGCTCGAGCGGGACTTCGAGGACCGCGGAGAGCTGCTTCGCCAGCCCCACGCCCTCGAGTCGCTCCACCCGCCCGTCGGCGAATCGGACTCGGGTGAACGCGGTGTTCGTCCCGTTGCTGAACGACGACAGTCCGACGACGACTGCCGCCTCGCCGCCCCGCAACGCCGTCACGGTCCGTGGTTCCGTCCGCCGCGATGCCAACAGGTAGCCCAGGCAGATCAACGTGTCGGTCGCCATGCCTGCCAACGCCCCCCACAGCCGGTGCCCTGGAACCAGCGCACTGCCACCGACGCTGGGGATCAACATCCACACCCAGACGAAGAACGCCGCTCTCGCCCGGGTCGCCCGTCGAGCGTCCACGATCGCGCGCACGAGTGCCGCACGATCCCCGTCGTCCGCCGGCTGCCACCCCACCACCACCACCGCCACCTCATCATCTGGACCGGTCATCGACCTGGCCCGCCTGGCCTCACCGACTGCCGCGCAACCCCATACCTGCGGGGCAGACCTGCGCCTGTTCCCCGTCCTACGCGATCAGCAATGCGTTCTCGCCACCTGACTCGAGCACTACCGGGACAATAGCGGCCATCACGACAAACACGTCGGACCCCGCTCAGGCACCGACACCCGTTCCTCGGCGAACTCACGAGCAGATGTGGTCGATGGCCCCGAGCAGGGCGAGGGAGCTTGCAGGAACGCCTGCCGCATCTGATCCAGGCCCTCCAGACCGGGTCACCAGTACGGGATGCCGACCTGTACGAGGTCAGCCATCTTGTCGGCGACGTCACCACGCCTTCCAGGCAGATGACACCGCTTGGCTGCTGTCCGAGTTGGCCGGCGGTTCGGAGGTCCTCACTCAGGGGCACCTTCCCCGCTTCATGCTCGAAGTCCCGCCCACGACACGTCAGGCGTAGCCTCATCGCAGTCACGATCGCGCCGACCGCGTCACCCCGAGGGCGTGCCTGTCGTGGGAGTCGGGTTCGCACACCGGGGACGCAGCCGTGGGAGGGCTCGGCAGGCGAGACCCGAAGCCACTACTTGGCGGTGCGGGCGGCCTGTTCGCGACGCAGGGCGGTGGCCACGTCGGGCACCACGATGTCGGCCAGCTGGGCCAGCCGGGTGCGCCCCAGGGCTCGCGCCGGGTCACCGGCCAGCGGGCCCGACACCGCGAAGCCACCCTCGCCCGGGTGTCGCACCAGTCGGGCGGGCTGCCCGCTCTGCCGGCACCACCAGGTGCCGAGCTCGGTCAGGGCCTGCAGCTGTCGGGCCGACCAGGGGCGCTTGCCGTCGCCGCCGTCACCGGTCACCACCGTCACGTCACCCTCGCCCAGGGACAGCCACTGCCACACGGCGCCGTCGTCGTCGTCCCAGGGGCCGGCAAGGCCCAGGTGAGCGTTATCGGTCACGGCGTCCAGTCGCCCCATCGCGGCGGCGACCACCAGGCGTCCGGCCGTCCCGCCCTGCAGCGCGGCGTCCCTCACGTCGATCACGGTCACGTCGATCACGGTCACGTCGAGCACGCTCGCGCCGTCGCCGGCCGAAGCGGCCTCGGGTGACAGCGAGCTCGTCCCCCGCCAGGTGGCCTGCGGATATGTCGGTTGCACTGCACCCCCGCCGTGGTCCTCGTGGCTGCCGTCACCCTGACGGGCGAACGGCCTTACCGCCGGTAGACAGATGGTAACTGTCGAGAGATGACGTTTTCGGATCGGGCGAGTTACGGCGAGACTCGCGGCGAACCCGTACGGCATAGGCTTCAACGGTGGCGCCTCGGGTTCTGGTTCCGGCCTCGGCCGCCCCCGGCGCCGAGCTGACGCTGCTGCCGGCGCTGCGGGCGGCACTGTCCGGCGACGGGCCGGCCCTGCTGCTGCACCCCACCGCCCGCGCGGCGGACCCCCGCCTGCGGCCGGGCGAACCGCTCACCGACCACGAGGACGATCCGCAGGACCCCACCGCGGTCGTGGTGGCCACCTCAGGCTCGACCGGCACCCCCAAGGGGGTGCTGCTGCCGTCGTCCGCACTGCTGGCCTCGGCGGCGGCCACCCACGAACGGCTCGGCGGTCCCGGCACCTGGCTGTTGGCCCTGCCGGTCGACCACGTCGCCGGGCTGCAGGTCCTGGTGCGAGGCCTGGTCGCGGCCACCACCCCCACCCTGCTGGCCGGGTTCGACGTCGCCCGGTTCGTGGCCGCCACCGACCACCTGCGGGCCCGCGCCGCCGGCCGCCGGTACACCTCGCTCGTGCCCACCCAGCTGGTGCGGCTGCTCGAGGCGGGCGGGACGGCGACCGCAGCACTCGCCGGCTACGACGCCGTCCTGGTCGGGGGCGCCGCCCTGGCGGGCCCGGTGCTCGCGGCGGCCGTCGGCGCCGGGGTCCGGGTGGTCACCACCTACGGCATGAGCGAGACCAGCGGCGGGTGCGTCTACGACGGCCTGCCCCTGAACGGCGTGCGGGTCGCCGTGGACGACACCGACAGGGTGCGGATCAGCGGGCCGACCCTGGCGCGTGGCTACCGTCGACTCGACGACGACAACGACTCGACGGCAACCTCTTTCAGCGTCGACGAGCACGGCCGCCGCTGGTTCACCACCGACGACCTGGGGTGCTGGACGGGGCCGGGCGCGGGAGCCGGGCGGCTGAGGGTCCTGGGGCGCGCGGACGACGCCGTCCTCACCGGCGGGCTCACGGTGGCGCCGGCGCCGGTCGAGGCGGCCCTGCTCGAGCTGGCCCCGGTGGCCGAGTCCCTGGTGGTCGGCGCCCCGGACCACGAGTGGGGCCAACGGGTGGTCGCCGTCGTCGTCCTGCGGCCCGGGTATCCGGCGCCGACCCTGGCCGAGCTGCGCGCCCATGTGGCTCACACGGTCTCGCCCGAGGCTGCGCCCCGGCAGCTGCTGGTGCTCGACCGGCTGCCGCTGCGCGGACCGGGCAAGCCCGACCGGCAGGCCGTGGTCCAGCTGGCTCTCGACGTCCCGTAGCGTTCCGGCGTGAACGAGACCGGACCGGTCAGTACCGGATCGACCCCGACGGCGGCCCAGTGGTGGGCCGGCGCCCGGCCCCGCACCCTGCCGGCCGCGATCTCGCCGGTGCTGGTGGGCACCGGGGCGGCGACCATGCTGGGTGGGGTCCGCCCGCTGCGGGCCCTGCTCTCCCTGCTGGTCGCCCTGGCGCTGCAGGTGGGCGTCAACTACGCCAACGACTACTCCGACGGCGTGCGCGGCACCGACGCCGACCGTGTGGGCCCGCTGCGGCTGACCGGCTCCGGCCTGGCCACCCCCGCCGCGGTGCGCAACGCCGCCTTCGCCGCCTTCGCCCTGGCGGCCGTGGTCGGGCTGGCGCTGGTGGCGCTGTCCGGCAGCTGGTGGCTGCTGGCCGTGGGGGCGGCGGCGATCGTGGCGGCCTGGTTCTACACCGGGGGACCGCGGCCCTACGGCTACGCAGGCCTCGGCGAGCTGTTCGTGTTCGTGTTCTTCGGCCTGGTGGCGGTGCTGGGCACCACCTACACCCAGGCCGGCCGGGTGGACGGCGTCAGCGTGGACGCGGCGATCGCGGTGGGGGCCCTGGCCTGCGCGATCCTGGTGACCAACAACCTGCGTGACCGCCCGGGCGACGAGGCCGTCGGCAAGCGCACCCTGGCCGTGCGGTTCGGGGACGCCGGCACCCGCCGGTTCTACGTGCTGCTGGTCGCGTTGCCGTTCGTTACGGTGGCGGCCATGGCCGCGAGCCGGCACGGCGCTGTGCTGGCCGTGCCCGCCCTGGTGCTGGCGGTCCCCCCGGTGCGAGCGGTGCTCACCGGGGCGGGCGGACCGCAGCTGATCCCGACCCTGAAGCAGACCGGGCGGCTGCAGCTGGTCTTCTCGGCCCTGTTGGGCCTAGGCCTGGCCCTCTTCTGAGCGGGTGGCCGCGCGGGCCGCATCGACGGCGGCGTCCTCGACCAGCTCGTCCTGCGACGGCGACGGGCGGGCCGACAGCCGCCGCTGCAGACCGTTCGAGACCTGGGAGGCGACGGCGTCCCGCTGGCCGCGCAGCAGCACGAAGGACAGCATCGCCGACACCAGCACCGCGAGGGCGATCGCGAGCAGACCGCGGGCGCCCAGCAGGTAGGCGAGGGCGAGGACGGCGACGAACAACCCCAGTCGCATGACGGTGTACTTCAGGGTGGGCAGCACCCGTCCAGGGTAACCGCCCCGAAGCCACCGTCGTGGGGCCGAGGCGGGCCTGGTTGACTGTGCGCCGTGGCCGCCCTGCTCGCACTGCTGTCGGCCCTGGTGTGGGGGGTCGCCGACTTCGCCGGGGGCTTCGCCTCGCGCCGCTCGACCGCGCTGCAGACCTTGGTGATCACCACCCCGGCCGGGCTCGTCGCCGTGCTGCCGGTGGCAGTGCTGATGGGCGGCGACGCGCATGGCAGCCTGCTGCCCGGCGTCGCCGCCGGGTTCGCCGGTGGGATCGGCATCCTGCTGCTGTACGCGGCACTGTCGGTCGGGCCGATGGGGGTGCTGTCGCCGATGTCGGCGGTGCTCGCCGCAGCGATCCCGGTGCTGGCCGGACTGCTGCGCGGCGAGCGCCCCGGGGAGTGGGCCTACGTCGGCATGGCGCTGGCGGTGGTCGCGATCGTGACCGTGGGGCTCGAGCCGACCGCACCGACCGACGACGCCCGTCACCAGCGGGTCGGGGCCCGAGCGCTGCTGCTGGGGATCGGGGCCGGCGTCGGGATCGGGCTGTTCTTCACCTTCATCGCGTTCGCGCCGGACGACGCCGGTCTCTACCCCGCGGTGTTCGCCCGCAGCACCTCGAGCGTGGTGCTGGTGACCCTGGGGGTGGGGCACGCCCTGGTGAGGCGGGTCGCCGTCGTGCCGCCTGAGCACACGGTGCGGGGTCAGGCCGTTCTGGCGGGGGTGCTGGACGTCGCCGCCAACGCGCTCTACGTGCTGGCCACCCATACCGGGTTGCTGTCGGTGGTGGCCGTGCTCGGCTCGCTCTACCCCGCCGCGACAGTGCTGCTGGCCCGGGTGGTGCTGGCCGAACGGCTGCGGCCGGCCCAGTCGTTCGGCATGGCCACCGCCCTGGTCGCCTCGTTCCTGCTCACCGTCGGCTGATCCCGGCGGCTCAGGAGCCGGCGAAGGTGCGCCGGTAGGCGATCGGGGTGGTGCGGCGGATGCGGGCGAAGTGGTGGCGCAGCATGGCACCGGAGCCGAACCCGGTGCGACGGGCCACCTCCTCGACACCCATGCCGCCGTCCTCGAGCAGCTGCTCGGCCAGCAGGATGCGCTGCTGCTGCACCCACTGGTGCGGTGTCATGCCGGTCTCGAGCCGGAACCGGCGGGCGAAGGTGCGCTCCGACATGGCCGCCCGGCGGGCGAGCACCGGGACCGACAGGTCCTCGTCGAGCCGCCCGGTCGCCCAGCTGAGCACCGGGGCCAGGGTCTGCGCCTGGCAGTGCGGCACCGGGGTGCGCACGAACTGGGCCTGGCCACCCTCGCGGTGCGGCGGCACCACCATCCGGCGGGCGATCTCGTTGGCCACTGCGGCGCCGTGGCTGCGGCGGACCAGGTGCAGGCACAGGTCGATGCCGGCGGCCGTGCCGGCACTGGTCGCGATCCGGCCGTCCTCGACGTAGAGCACGTCGGGCACCAGCTCGAGGTGGGGGAACTCGGTGCGGAAGGCCGCCTCGTGGAACCAGTGGGTGACCACCCGCCGACCCTCGAGCAACCCGGCGCGGGCCAGGGTGAAGGCCCCGGTGCACAGCGAGGCGATGGTGGCACCACGGTCGTACGCCGTCCGCAGGGCCTGCACGAGCTCGGCCGGCGGGTGGTATTCGGTGCCGCACGGGGGCACGACCACGAGGTCGGCGGTCAGCACCGGCCCGAGCCGGTGCGGCGCCACCACCTGCAGCCCCGAGGTGGCGCTGATCAGTCCCTCGCGCGGCGAGCAGACGAAGAAGTCGAACGGCGGCAGCCCCTCGGCGGCCCGGGAGATGCCGAACACCTCGAACGGGATCGCCATCTCGAAGGCGGACACCCCGTCGTCGACGACGACCGCCACGGTGCGCAACGCAGGCAGCTGGCTCATCGGCCCAGCGTGACAGAGGGTTGGCGGAATGTCGATGGACACTGTCTTATCTGCCACTGGTGGCGGTTATTCAACGAGCGCAGACTTTCAGACATGACACTCCTCCTGATCCTGGCCCTGCTGGTCCTCATCGCCCTTGCCGCACCGCGGTACGGCGCCGACTCCCGTCACCTCGACCGCGACGAGGCGGCCCGGGACGCCCTCTGGTCGCGCAACCCTCAAGCCTGAGCCGATCGGCGCCGAGGTAGCAGTACCGGCGCGGGGGCGCTCCCCTCGCGCCATGCTGGAGCCGCCCGATGACCGCCAGCGCCGTGACCCCGTCGCCGATGCGCGACGACGGCTGGCCCTGGCAGGGCGACGACCGCGTCGCAGAGCCGGTCCGCCCCCTGGCCGCGGTGGCCGCCGGCGCCTGCGGCGGGGTGCTGCTGGCCGCTGCGGGGCAGCAGCTCTGGAACCCCGCCAGTTCGCCGCTCGACCTGGCTGCCGTCCTGCTGGCCACGGGTCTGGCGGGACTGGTGGTGCCGCGCCGGCTCGCCGGCGGACTGGCACTGTCGGCCTCCGTCGCGGCGACGGTGCCCACCCTGCTGGGTCAGCTGGCGGCGGCCGCGGCACTGCTGCCGCTGCCCCACCCGAGCACCGAGATCCCCGGCATGCGCTGGCAGGTGGCCCTGGTCGTCGCCGTCGCCGGCTGCTGGGCGGCGGCCCTGGTGCCCCTGCTGGTCGTTCGTGCCCTCGTCGAGGGCGTCAGCCTGACCGTCGCCGTCACCCGCGGCCTGGCCCTGCTCGGGCTGCCGCTGGCCCACCTGGCCCGGCCCCGGTGGCGTCGGCCCCGACCGCAGCTGCCTACTCTTCGGCTGCCCGCTCTGCACCTGCCGAGTCTTCGGCTCCCCACTCTGCAGCTGCCCACTCTTCGACTGCCCTGGATGCAGCTGACCTGGATGCCCCGCCCGCCCGCCCGTCCCCGCCCTGCCGTGAGCGACGAGCTGGGGGCACCGCGGACGGACGCCGTCCAGGTGCTCGACGGGCTGCTCGCCGGGCATCCCGGTGGCCTGACCCTGGTGGTGGCCACCGCCCTCGACGACCTCGTCACCACCCTGGCCACCACCGCCCGCCGACTGCGGGCCTGGGCGCCGGAGGGCGCCACGATGTTCGTGGTCGACGCGGCGACCCTGGCGCTGGCCATCCCGGACGGCGGGCACGACGACGACGCCGTCGCCAGGGTTCGGGCCCTGCTCACCGAGCCGGTGGCCACCGACGCGGGACCGCGGGCACTGCCGCTGCGGATCGGCTGGCAGCGCAGCACCATGCTGACGGACGGCGCCGCCCTGCTCACCGGGGCCCTGAGCGAACCACCGCTGCTGGCCCCCGACCTGCGCGAGGCGGCCGAGCTGAGCCTGGCCCTGACCCGCAACCAGCTGCGCTCGACCTTCCGTCCGGTGCTGGGGCTGGCCGACCGCCCCGAGGACGACAGGGTGGTCTCGGTCGAGGTGATGCCCCGCTGGCAACGCGGGGACGGCGTGCTGTTCTCGGCGACCGAGCTGGGCGCCATGGCCACCCGGGCCGAGCTGACCGGCCCGCTCGTGCGTCAGGTGCTGGACGCCGGCCTCGACGCGATCACCGGCTGGTACGAGGCCGGTCGCGCCGTCGGCCGGCTGGCCCTGACCCTGCCCGAGGGCGCCGACCTCGAGGCGGTCGCCGAGACCGTGGCCGACGTGCTGCGCCGCCGACGACTGCCCGGCTCGTGCCTGATGCTGCAGCTGACCCCCGACGCCGACGTCGCGCCGCTGCAGCCGTTGCGCGACCTCGACGTGCAGCTGATGCAGGTCGAGGTGACCCAGGGGCCTGCGGTCCTGGACGGGTCGGTGCTCGCGCCGGTCGTCACCGCCGTCCGGCTGGCGACCAGGCTGGCGGCACCGCTGCGTCACCACGACCCCGGCAGCGCCGAGGCCGAGGGAGCGTGCCAGGCCGTCGCCGCCTGGCACGCCGCCGGGGTCCGGGTGCTGGTCGGCGGGGTGACCACCCTCGCCGAGCTGGCCCGGCTGCGCGAGCACGGCGTCGACGCCGTCCACGGGGCCGTGGTCGGGGTGCCCGCCTCGGCCCGCGACCTGACCGCCCAGCTGCCCTCGATGCACCGACCGTTCGACCGTCGCCCCGCCGTCCACCGCCCGGCCCAGCGAGCCACGGGATAGCTCGCAGCTTCACCACAATTCGGTTCGGCGCACCGCCCGGATCGGACTTACAGTTGCGGTATGCCCAGGTTGTTGGTCGCGTTGCTGACCGCGGGGGTCGCGGTCTATGCGCTGGTCGACCTGGTGCGCTCGCGGGCCGACCAGGTGCAGCGGCTGCCACGGCTGCTCTGGGCGCTGCTGATCCTGGCGCTGCCGTTGTTCGGCGGGTTGGCCTACCTGTTCCTGGGCCGTATCGACCCCGACGTCCGGCCGGCCAACGTCGGACCGGGCCAGCTCGCCCCGGACGACGACCCGGACTTCCTGGCCACCCTCGACCCGCGCCATCCCCCGGGAGCCGGCAACGGGGACACCACCCCGTAGCGGCCTATCGCCCGTACGAGTGCTTGCCGACGAACCAGATGTTGACCACCAGGAAGTTGAAGAGCAGGCAGCCGTAGCCCAGCAGCGCCAGCATCGAGGCGCGGCGTCCGTCCCAGCCCCGGGTGGCGCGGGCGTGCAGGTAGGCGGCGTAGACCACCCAGATCACGAAGGTCCACACCTCCTTCGGGTCCCAGTTCCAGTAGCGACCCCAGGCGCCCTCGGCCCAGATCGCCCCGGCGACCAGGGTGAACCCCCACAGCGGGAACGCCGCGACGTGCATCCGGTAGCCGGTCAGCTCGAGGGCGGACGACGTCGGCAACCCGTCCATGAAGCGCCCCAGACGTCCGAACAGCGGTCCGGTCGCCTCGCCGGCGGCCAGGACCGTCTCCCGCCGGTGCTGCACGAGCTGCAGCACCGTGGCCGAGAACCCCAGGGTCAGCAGGGCCGAGGCCACGAAGGCGATGCTCACGTGGATGCCCAGCCAGTAGCTGTGCAGCGCCGGCACCAGCTGACCGGCGTTGACGTAGAAGACGGTGACGGCCAGCCCCAGGGTCAGCAGCACCGGGCCCACCACGAAGGTGCCGAGGTAGCGCAGGTCGCGCTTGGTGGCGACCACCAGGAAGACCCCGGTCACCACCAGCGAGCCCGCCACCGAGAACTCGTACATGTTGCCCCACGGCGGCCGGTGCGTGGCCGTGGCCCGGGCCACCACCCCCGCCAGGTGCAGCCCCAGGGCCAGCCAGGTCAGCGACATCGCCGACCCACCCACCCTGGCCGCCCGACCCGTGCTCGCCGGCTTCGGCGCGACCGCCGTCAGGTCGACCTCGCCGACCCCACCGTCACCGGCATTGCCACCGTCACCGGCATGGCCACCGGCACCGCCGACGTCACCGGCCTCGGTCACCGGGGCACCGGCCCCGACCAGCTCGCGGGTGCTCGCCCCGGCCGACACCGGCGACGACGCCGCGGCGGGCAGTCGGCCACCCCGCAGCGCCAGGTCCCACACGAAGGCGCCGAGGGCGACCGCGTAGACCGCCATCGCCGAGTAGACGGCCACGTTGCTCAGCTGGGCCCAGGACTGGTCGCTCACGCCGTCACTCCCTCGTTCGCAGGCTGATGCTGCTGATGTGCGGACACCACTGCCGACAGCAGGTCCTCGATCTCGCGCTCGAGCCCGGCGTCCTCGCCACGGGCCAGGCCCGCAGCCTGCACCACAGTACGACCCTCGCGCTCACTCACCCGCAGCCACACCCGCCGGCGACGCACGAACAACGAGGCGGTCAGCCCGAGCAGCGCCAGGATCGCCGAGGCCAGGGCCGGCCCCTTGGAGGGGTCGGCCCGGATGTCGAACCCGGCGTACCGCTTGACCCCCTCGAAGGTCACCGACCCGGCGCCGTCCGGCAGGTTCTGGGTCTGGCCCGGGGCGATGAGCAGCCGCAACGCCTCACCGCCGTCGCCTCGCAGCTGGGTCAGCGCAGCCGTGTCGATCGCGAACACCGACTGCGGGGCGCCACCGGTGGCCCCCAGGCCCGGCACCCCGGGCTCGGCCACGTAGGCGGTCAGCGCCAGCCGGGGGCGGCCCAGGTCAGGGAAGATCGAGACCGGGCCGAGGTGCGGGTCGATGTCGAACGTCGGCAGGAACCGGCCGGCCAGGCCGAGCTGCCGGGGCCTGGCGTCGGGGGCCTTGACCACCAGCACCGAGGCGTAGTTGCCGTCCTGCGGCAGTGCCTGCACAGGGCCGTGGAAGACGACGGTGCCGGCGCCGTCCCGCAGGGTGATCACCGGGGCGTAGCCGTTGCCCACCAGGAAGACCCGGGTGCCGGCCACGTCGAGCGGCTCGTTGGGCCGCACCACCACCTGACGGGTCGGGCCGCCCGGGGTGTCGCGCACGGTCAGGGCGGCGTCGAACTGCCGTGGGGCCCCCGTCTGGCTGCTGTCGGCGCCCAGCTCGAACGCGACGGTCAGCGTGTCGAGCGTGAAGGCGAACGGCGTCAGCGCGGTCCGGTCGACCAGGGGCCCCGCCGCGTAGGAGTCGTAGCTGGTGAGCACGTTGCTGAACGGCGCCTCGCCCTCGATCACGACGGCCTGGCCGTCGGAGCCGTAGAGCGAGCCGTAGGCCAGCGAGGCCAGCAGCGCCACCAGGGCCAGGTGGAAGACCAGGTTGCCGGTCTCGCTGAGGTAGCCCCGCTCGGCCGCCACCTCACCGGGGGCCTGCGGGTCTGCCGGAGCGAGCCGGTAGCGCTTGCGCCGCAACAGGTCCCGGGCCGTGGCCGCCACCACCGCCGAGTGCCCGGCCGAACCGTCGGACGGCGGGTCGAGGGGGACGGCGGCGTACGCCGGCATCCGCTCCAGGCGTTGCGGCACCCGCGGCGGCGCCGCGCGCATCGCCCGCAGGTGCACCCGCACCCGGGGCAGCACGCACCCGACCAGCGAGACGAACAGCAGCAGGTAGATCGCCGAGAACCAGGCGGAGGTGTAGACGTCGAAGAGGCCGAGGCGGTCGAGCCACACCCCCACCTGGCCGTGGTCGTCGAGGTAGGCCTGCACGGCGCCGGTGTCGATGCGCCGCTGCGGCCAGACCGACCCCGGGACGGCGGCGACCGCCAGCAGGAACAGCAGCAGCAGCGCCGTCCGCATGCTCGTCAGCTGCCGCCAGGCCCACCGCAGCCAACCCACCAGGCCCAGCACCGGCTGGCTGGTCGGGGCCGTCGACCCGCTCACAGCACAGTCTCGAACGACGAGACGACCGACTGCAGGTGGCTGACCAGGCCGCCCCAGACCCCGGTCACCAGCAGCAGCCCGACCGCAACCAGCATGCCGCCACCCAGCCGGGTGACCGCGACCCGGTGCCGGCGCACCACCCCCAGGGCGCCCAGTGCCCGTCGGTAGGCGATCGCCATCAGCAGGAACGGGATGCCCAGACCCAGGCAGTAGGCGGTGGCCAGCAGCGCCCCCCGGGCGGCGGTGGCCCCGTTCAGGCTCAGCAGGGCGATCATGCTCAGGGTGGGCCCGGTGCACGCCGTCCAGCCCAGGGCGAAGACGGCGCCCAGCAACGGCGCCCCGGCCAGCCCGGTGGCCGGCCGCAGGCTCAGCCGGTGCTCCCCGCCCAACAGCGGCAGCACTCCCAGGTACGCCAGCCCGAGCAGCACCGTGACCGCGCCCAGGACCTTGGTGAGCGGGCTGCTCCACGAGGCCAGCGCGGCCCCCAGCGCACCGACCCCGAGGCCGAGCAGCACGTAGACGGTCGTGAAGCCGAGCACGAACAGCCCGGCGCCGGCCAGCATGCGACCTCGGCGGTGCTGCTCGAGGTCCTCCCCCGCCAGGCCGGTCACATAGCCGAGGTAGCCCGGCACCAGCGGCAGCACGCAGGGCGAGGCGAACGAGACCAGCCCCGCGGCCACGGCGATCGGCACCGCGAGCAGCAACGAGCCGTCGAGCACGGTCCCCTGCAGCACGGTCCCCTGCAGTGCAGTTCCCTGCAGTGCGACGCTCATGTGCTCGCCCGGGCCGACGGGGTTGCCACCGTCAGCGTGGTGGCACCGGAGCGGACGGCCTCGACGACGGCGAGCAGCGTCACCTTGGTGGCGGCCCCGGTCAGCCGAGCCGCGATCCGACCCTCGGTGTCCAGGACCACGGTCGACGGGATGGCCGTAGGGGTGACCGCACCGCGCAGCGACAGCAGCTGCGAGCCCTGGTCGACCACGCTGGGGTAGGTGATGCCGAACGAGGTCTGGTAGGCCTTCGCGGCAGCGGTGTTGTCGCGGACGTTCAGGCCCAGGAAGGCCGTGCCGGCGCCGAGCGCGACCGAGGCGGCCTGCAGGTCGGGGGCCTCCTTGCGACACGGCGCGCACCAGGAGGCCCAGACGTTGAGGACGACGACCTTGCCCCGGTAGCCGGCGAGGTCGACCGTTGTCCCGTCGAGGCCGGAACCGGACATCACCACGGGCTCGCGCCGGTCGGCGGGCGGCACCAGGGTGATGCCGCCGCCGTCCGCGCCGACGAAGTTGGCGCCCGCCGTGCCGGTGCCGCCGGTGCAGCCGCTCAGCCCCAGGACGACGGCCCCCAGCAGGGCCACGGTCGCCGGCCTCCAGGAACGCACGCTCAGGCCCCGGCGACCTTGTGGGCCTGCGGCAGCAGGTCGGCGGACGGCTCGTGGTAGTCCAGGCCGACCAGCCGGTCGTCGTCGAAGACCAGCGAGGTGACCGAGGCCAGCGAGCACTGCCGCTTGCGGGGGTCGTGCCACAGCCGGCGGTGCTCGGCGCCGAGCCGGGCGATCCACACGGGCATCTGGTGGCTGACCAGGACCGCCTCGTGGCCGTCGGCCGCGGTGCGGGCGTCGGCGATCGCGGCGTTCATGCGCGCGAGCACCTGCCGGTACGGCTCGCCCCAGCTGGGCCGGATCGGGTTGCGCAGCAGCCACCAGGCACGGGGCTGCCGCAGGGCGCCGTCACCGACCCCGAACCTCTTGCCCTCGAAGGCGTTGCCGGCCTCGATCAGCCGCTCGTCGATGGCCACCGTCAGGCCCAGCCGGGCCGCGATCGGGGCGGCGGTCTGCTGCGCCCGCTCCATGGGCGAGGAGACCAGGTGCACCACGTCGCGGTCCGCGAAGAACTCCGCGGCCCGCTCGGCCATCTGCCGCCCCAGGTCGGACAGGTGGTAGCCGGGCAGTCGGCCGTAGAGCACCTGCTCAGGGTTGTGGACCTCGCCGTGGCGCAGCAGGTGAACGGTCGTCCTCACGCGTCGGTCCTCACGCCGTCGATGATGGCAGGCCCGCCCCCGGCGCCCGCCGCCGCCCTCGCCGCGGCAGGCAGCGCCGCGAGCACCCGGTCCACCGCCGCCGCGTCGTGGGCGCCCGAGACGAACCAGGCCTCGAAGGCGCTCGGCGGCAGGTAGACCCCCTGGGCGAGCATGGAGTGGAAGAACGCCGTGTAGGCGGGCAGGTGCTGCCTCCTGGCGCCCTCGTAGTCGCGCACCCCGGTGGCAGCGGTGGCGTCGTCGGCGCTGAAGAAGACGCTGAACAGGGTGCCGGCGCTCTGCACGACGTGCGGGACACCTTCGGCGGCAAGAGCTTTCGACACCTCACCGGACAGCTGCCGGGCGGTCTCACCGAGCCGGACGTACAGGTCGTCGGTGCAGTGCTGCAGGGTCGCCAGGCCCGCGGCGGTCGCCACCGGGTTTCCGGACAGGGTGCCTGCCTGGTAGACCGGGCCCGCCGGGGCCAGGTGGGCCATCACGTCGGCCCGCCCCCCGAAGGCCGCCGCGGGGAACCCGCCGCCCATCACCTTGCCGAAGGTCATCAGGTCGGGCACCACGCCCTCGAGGCCGAACCAGCCGGCCCTGGCGACCCGGAAGCCCGTCATCACCTCGTCGCTGACCAGCAGCGCGCCGTACCGGGTGGTCAGGTCCCGCAGGGCCTGCGTGAAGCCGGGGGCCGGGGGCACCACCCCCATGTTGCCGGCAGCCGCCTCGGTGATCAGGCAGGCGATCCGGTCGCCGTGGGCGGCGAAGACCGCCTCGAGGGCCGGGACGTCGTTGTAGGGCAGCACCAGGGTCTCGGCCGCACTGGCCCCGGTCACCCCGGGGGTGTCGGGCAGCGCGAAGGTGGCCAGCCCGGAGCCGGCGCTGGCCAGCAGGGCGTCGACGTGGCCGTGGTAGTGACCGGCGAACTTGACCACCAGCGAGCGCCCGGTGAAGCCCCGCGCCAGCCGGATCGCACTCATGGTGGCCTCGGTGCCCGAGCTGACCAGCCGCACCTGCTCGACCGGGGCCACCCTCGCCACGATCTCCTCGCCGAGGGCCACCTCGTTCTCACTCGGGGTGCCGAAGGAGAATCCGCGGCCGGCCGCGGTGACGACGGCGTCCAGCACGGCGGGGTGGGCGTGCCCCAGGATCATCGGGCCCCAGGAGCAGACCAGGTCGACGTACTCGCGGCCATCGGCGTCGGTCAGGTAGGGGCCGCGCCCGCTGACCATGAACCGGGGGGTGCCGCCGACCGCCTTGAAGGCCCGTACCGGGGAGTTCACCCCGCCCGGGGTGACGGCCAGGGCCCGGTCGAACAACAGCTGCGAGGCCGGAGCCTCGAACGGGTAGGTCACCGAGTCAGTATCGCGCACCCGGATGGGAGCCTCAGCCGGTGCGCAGTCCCTCACGGATCTTGCCCAGGGCAGCCCCCAGGTGCTGCAGGTCGTCGGCGTCGACGACGTCGAACAGCACCCGGCGCACCGCCTCGACGTGCCCGGGGGCGGCCGCCACGATCCGCGCCATGCCGGCGTCGGTCAGCTCGCAGAGCACCCCGCGACCGTCGTCCGGGCAGGGACGACGGGTGACCAGGCCCCCCTCCTGCATGCGCCGCACGGTGTGGGTGAGCCGGCTGCGGCTGTTGACGACCCGCTCGGCCAGCTCGCTCATCCTCATGGCACGACAGGGGTGCTCGGACAGCTGCACCAGGATCTCGTACTCGGCCATCGACAGGTCGCACTCCTCGGTCAGCTGCCGGCTGAGCCGCTCGTCGATCAGCCGGTAGACGTCCAGGTAGCTGCGCCAGACCTGCTGCTCGTCGGCCGTCAGCCAGCGGGGGCTCACCCGTCTCGCAGCCATCTCGCCGCCTCACTCGCCCAGTAGGTCAGGACCATCGACGCTCCGGCCCGCCGGATGCAGGTCAGCGACTCCAGGATCGCCCGCTCCCGGTCGATCCAGCCGCGCTCGGCGGCTGCCTCGAGCATGGCGTACTCCCCCGACACCTGGTAGGCCGCGACCGGCACCGTCACCCGGTCGGCCACCCGGGTCAGCACGTCGAGGTAGGCCGAGGCCGGCTTGACCATCACCAGGTCGGCTCCCTCGGCGACGTCCAGGTCGACCTCGCGCAGCGCCTCGCGGCCGTTCGCCGGGTCCTGCTGGTAGCTGCGCCGGTCGCCCTGCAGGCTCGAGGCCACGGCCTCGCGGAAGGGCCCGTAGAAGGCGGAGGCGTACTTGGCGGCATAGGCCAGCACGGCGACGTCCTGGTGCCCGGTGCTCTCGAGGCCGGCCCGCACGGCGGCGACCTGGCCGTCCATCATGCCGCTGGGGCCGACGACGTGGACGCCGGCCTCGGCCAGCACCACTGCCATGTCGACGTAGCGGGCCAGGGTGGCGTCGTTGTCGACCCGCCCGGCGGCGTCCAGGACCCCGCAGTGACCGTGGTCGGTGAACTCGTCGAGGCACAGGTCGGCCATCACGACCACGTCGTCGCCGGCCTCGGCCACGATGTCGCGCACCGCCACCGACAGCACGCCGTCCGGGTCGGTGGCGCCGCTGCCGGCGGCGTCCTTGTGGGTGGGGACGCCGTACACCATCACCCCGCCGACCCCGAGGGCGACCGCATCGGCGACCGCGGCCCGCAGGCTGTCGCGGGTGTGCTGCCAGACGCCCGGCATCGAACGGATCGCGCGCGGCTCGGCGACGCCCTCGAGCACGAACACCGGCAGGATCAGATCGGCGGGATGCAGCCGGTGCTCGGCCACCAGCCGGCGCATCGGGGCGCTGGTCCGCAACCGTCGCGGCCGCACTGCCGGGTACCCGCTCATGGCGTCCTCGCTCACGCGCTCACTTGGCGTTGCGACGGCTGCTGCTGCGTCGCTGACTGGGGCGCACCACCGGCTCACCGGCCTCGGCGGCACTGCGGTGCAGGCAGCGGCCGTACTCGGCCAGGGCCTGGACCAGGGACTCGACGTTCGGTTCGGGGGCCAGCACGTCGACCCGCAGGCCGTGCTCCTGAGCGGTCTTGGCCGTCTGCGGGCCGATGCACGCGATCACGGTGGCAGGGTGCGGCTTGCCGGCGATGCCGACCAGGTTGCGCACCGTCGAGCTCGACGTGAAGACGGCGGCGTCGAACTGGCCGGTCTTGATCGCCTCCCGCACCGGCGCCGGCGGCGGCGAGGCCCGCACGGTGCGGTAGGCGGTGACGTCGTCGACCTCCCAGCCGCCACCCTGCAGTCCGGCGACCAGGGTGTCGGTGGCGATGTCGGCCCGGGGCAGCAGCACCCGGTCGATCGGGTCGACGTCGGCGTCGTAGGGCGGCCAGATCTCGAGCAGCCCGGCCGAGCTCTGCTCGACGTCGCCGGTGGGCACCAGGTCGGGCTCGACGCCCCACTCCCGCAGGGCGGCGGCGGTGACCCCACCCACCGCGGCGATCTTCAGCCCGGCCAGCGCGCGCGCGTCCAGCCCGAAGGCCTCGACCTTCTCGCGGATCGCCCGCACCGCGTTCACCGAGGTGAAGCCGACCCACTCGTAGCGACCGGTGACCAGGCCCTTGACGGCCTTGTCGATCTGCACCGGGGTGCGCGGCGGCTCGACGGCGATGGTGGGCACCACCTCGGCGCCGGCGCCGTGCTCGGCCAGCCGGGCGACGAGCGAGGAGGCCTGGTCCTTCGTGCGTGGCACCAGCACCCGCCAGCCGAACAGCGGCTTGGTCTCGAACCAGGACGAGTGCTGATGACCGGTCGCGGCCTCACCGATCACGACGGTCAGGGTGTTGCCCGGTGACCCCCCGGTCAGGCCGCTGCCGGGCAGCAGCGCGGCGACCTCTTCGAGGCGGCAGGACAGGGTGCGCTGGCGGGTGGTGGTGCCGTCGGCGGTGACCGTCACGGGGGTGGTGGGCCGGCGGCCGGCCGCGATCAGCCCGGCGGCGGCCGCCACCAGCTCGGACGGCGCGACCAGCAGCACCACGGTCGTGGCCTCACCGGTGTGGACGGACCAGTCGACCGCGGCGCCCTGTGGGCTGACCAGGTGCAGCCCGTGAACGCCGGCCGGGGTCAGGGCGACGCCGGCGTAGGCGGGCACGGCCAGGGTCGCCGAGACCCCGGGCACCACGGTGAAGGCGATGTCGGCCTTGCGGCAGGCGGCGATCTCCTCGGCCAGCCCGCTGAACGGGCCCACGTCGCCGTCCAGCAGTCGCACGACCCGACCGCCCCGCTTGGCGGCCTGCACCACCAGCTTGGCGCGGACGGCCCTGGTCAGCGGGGTGCCGTCGGCACCGAACCCGGCGTCGAGCACCTCGACGTCGGGGCGACAGTGGTCGACGATCAGGCTCGCTCGCGGCAGCTGGTCGACCACGACCACGTCGGCCTGCGCCAGGGCCCGGACCCCGAGCACGGTGAGCAACCCGTCGTCGCCCGGTCCGGCGCCCACGAAGGTGACCGAGCCGCTCATCGTGGGCCTCCTGCGTGAGACATCACCGTTGCGGCGCCGAGGGCCAGCAGCAGCGCTGCCAGCTCCTCGCCCAGCTCGCGGGCGGCGGCGGGCCGACCGGTCAGGGTGCGCTCCAGGCGCCGGCTGCCGTCGACCGAGATCACGGCCCCCCGCAGCACGAGCTCGTCGTTCTCGCAGGTCGCCAGGGCCCCCAGCGGAGCCGCACAGCCGGCCTCGAGGGTCGCCATCAGGGCCCGCTCGGCGCTGACGCAGGCGCGGGTCTCGGCGTCGTCGAGGGCCTGCAGCAGCGCGACCAGGTCGGTGTCCTGCACGCGGCACTCCACCGCCAGGGCTCCCTGACCGGGGGCCGGCAGCATGACGTCGACGTCGATCACCTGGGTGATCTCCGCGGCCCGGCCCAGCCGGCGCAGGCCGGCGTTGGCCAGCACCACGGCGTCCAGACCGTCGCCCACCAGGCGCAGCCGGGTGTCGACGTTGCCGCGCACGTCGACGACCTCCAGCCCGGTCCCCAGGGCGCGCAGCTGGGCGGCCCGGCGCGGCGATCCGGTGCCCACCCTGGCGCCGGCGGGCAGGTCGGTGAGCTTGGTGCCGCCGACCGAGACCAGCACGTCGCGGGGGTCCTCACGAGGGGGCACCGCGGCCAGGGTCAGGCCGTCGAAAGGCTTGCTGGGCAGGTCCTTCAGCGAATGGACGGCGAGGTCGACCTCGCCCGAGGTCAGCGCCTCGCGCAGCCGCGAGACGAAGACGCCGACCCCGCCGAAGCTCGACAGCGGGGACGAGGAGGTGTCGCCGGTGGTGGTCACCTCGACCAGCTCGACCCGCACGGGGCGGCCGGCGGCCGCCGCGGCGGCCTCGAGGGCGTCACCGACCAGCCGGGACTGGGTCAGGGCCAGCGCGGAGCGCCGGGTGCCCAGGCGCAGCACCCCGGTCGCCGCGTAGCGGGTCGCGGTCGCGTCGACGGCGGCGGTCATGATCGCCCCCTGGGCTCGGTCAGCTCGGCGAAGGTCAGCTCGTCGGTGTCGACGGACAGGTCGAACAACTGCCGCAGCGCGGCGGCGTAGCTGGAGCCGTCCGGCCCGTCGGCCAGCTGCTTCACCCGCACGGTGGGGGTGTGCAGCAGCTTGTCGACCACCCGGCGCACGGTCTGGTCGAGCTCGGCGGCGGCCCGGGCGTCCAGGTCGGGCAGCCGGGCCCGCAGCCGGGTGAGCTCGGCCTCGACGACGCCGGCCGCCATGGCCCGCAGGGCGACCACGGTGGGGGCGACGCCGTCGGCACGGCGCGAGGTCAGGTAGCCCTCGACCTCGGCGGCGACCAGCGCGCGGGCCTGGTCGACCTCGGCGCCGACGCTGCGCCCGGCCAGCAGGGCGCCCAGGGCGGCCAGGTCGACCAGGGTGACCCCGGGCAGGTCGGCCACCGTGGGGGCGATGTCGCGGGGCAGCGCCAGGTCGAGGTAGACCTGCGGGCGCCCGGCCCGGGTCGCGGTGGCAGCGGCGGCGAGGTCGTCGTCCACGAGGTGACCGACGGCGCCGGTGCAGGCCAGCACGACGTCCGCCTCGGCCAGCGCCGTGGGCAGGTCGAGCAGGCTCAGGGCCCGGCCGCCGTCCGCAGTCAGCCGCCGGGCGCGCTCGGGGGTGCGGTTGGCGACGATCAGGTCGGTGACGCCGAACCGACGCAGGGTGGCCACGGCCAGGCCGCTCATGGCACCGGCCCCCACCACCACCGCGGTGGCCTGCGACAGCGGGCCGACGATCTCGGCGGCCCGCTCCAGGCCGGTCTCGACCAGGCCGTGGGCGACCCGGTCGAGTGCGGTCTCGGCGTGCACCCGCTTGCCGGTGCGCAGCGCGTGCTGCAGCAACGGGGCCAGGGCGCGACCGACGGTGCCGCCCTGCTGCGCCGCCCGGAAGGCCGAGCGCACCTGACCGAGGATCTGCTGCTCGCCGACGGCCATCGAGTCCAGGCCCGAGGCCACCGAGAACAGGTGGGCCACGGCGTGCTCGTCGTACTGGGCGTACAGGTGGGAGCTCAGGTCCTCCAGCGGCAGCCCGGTGGCCTGGGCCAGAGCCTCACCGACGTCACGCACGCCACCGTGGAAGCGGGCGACCTCGGCGTAGACCTCGAGCCGGTTGCAGGTCGAGAGCACGACGGCCTCGGTGACATGGTCGGCCAGGGCCAGCCTGGCCTCGAGCCGACGGCAGGCGGCATCGTCGAGGGCGGCCCGTTCGAGCAGGCCGAACGGGGCACTCTGGTACGACAGACCCACGACGAGCGCGCTCACCGCACCCCCCGCACGGCCTCGGTGGCGGTCGGTGCCAGGACCGGGTCGGGCGAGACCACCCCGGCGAGGCGACGCTGCTCGTGGAAGGCCAGGATCTGCAGCTCGGTCGACAGGTCGACCTTGCGCACCATCACCCCGACGGGCACGTCGAGCACGCAGGGGGCGAAGTTGAGGACGCTGGTGACGCCGGCGATGACCAGCCGGTCGCAGACCTGTTGGGCGGCCTCGGCGGGGGTGGCCACCACCGCGATGGTCACCTGCTCGGCGACGACCACCTGCTCGAGGTCGGCCAGGTGACGGACACGCACCCCGGCGACCGAGGTGCCGACCAGCGACTCGTCGGCGTCCAGCAGTGCGACCACCATGAAGCCGCGGGAGGCGAACCCGCCGTAGTTGGCCAGGGCGTTGCCCAGGTTGCCGACGCCGACGATGGCCACCCGCCAGTCCTGCGTCAGGCCCAGCTCGCGCGAGATCTGGTAGACGAGGTAGTCGACCTCGTAGCCGACCCCGCGGGTGCCGTAGGAGCCCAGGTGGGACAGGTCCTTGCGCAGCTTGGCCGAGCCGACCCCGGCGGCGCTCGCCAGGTCCTCGGAGCTGACCGTCTCGACGCCGACCTCGGCCATCGACATCAGGGCCCGCAGGTAGATCGGCAACCGGGCGACGGTGGCCTCGGGGACGCCTGGGCGCAACGGCCGTGCGGGACGCATCAGCGGTGTGGTGCGCTGGGCCGACACGGTGCGTAGCTCCTCGGGGAACGACGGGTGGGGAAGCAGTGCGCTACGGGACTGGGGCTCGCTGCAGGACTGTCACTCAGCCACAGCGTAGGCACTTGTGAACGAATGCACAAAGTGATGAGCGTCGCTATCGGTCAGGTGATGGGACGAAGCCGGCGTTACGGTCAGCGGTGATCGCGCCCCCCGGTCAGCGGCGGCGCAGCCAGCTGCGACGACCGGCCAGGGCCTCGGTCAGCCGGTGCTCGTCGACCCGCCAGAAGGCGTGCTGGGCGCCGTCGACCAGGACGACGGGGATCTCCTCGCCGTAGCGCTCGGCCAGGGCGGGGTCGTCGTCGATCGACAGCTCCTCGACGTCCGCGCCGACCGCGGCGGCGACCCGGGTCACGACGGCATGGGCGTCGTCGCACAGGTGACACCCGGGCCGACCGATCAAGGTGATGCGAGCCACGAGGGCCAACCTACGCCCCGCTAGAGTTCGTGCCATGGCGGAGGGCGCGGTGACGGGCAGCGCTGCCGCCTTCTTCGACGTCGACAACACCCTGATGCACGGGGCCTCGATCTACCACCTGGCCCGGGGGCTGTACCAGCGCGACTTCCTGTCGATGCGCGACATCGCCGGGTTCGCCTGGCAGGCAGCCAGTTTCGCCGTGGTGGGCGAGAACCTCGAGCACGTCGCCGAGATCCAGGCCAAGGCGCTGCGGTTCGTCGCCGGTCACAGCGTCGCCGAGCTGCGGATCGTGGGCGAAGAGGTCTACGACGAGCTGATGGTCGACAAGATCTGGCCCGGCCCCTATGCGCTCGCCCGCCAGCACCTGGCCGCCGGGGAGCGGGTCTGGCTGGTGACCGCCACGCCGGTCGAGGTCGCCGAGGTGATCGCCGCCCGACTGGGGCTGACCGGCGCCCTCGGCACGGTCGCCGAGCACGTGGACGGCATGTACACCGGCCGGCTGGTGGGCCGCCCGATGCACGGCCAGGCCAAGGCGGACGCCGTGGCCGTCCTGGCCCAGGCGCAGGGGCTCGACCTGACCCGGTGCTCGGCGTACGGCGACTCGGCCAACGACATCCCGATGCTGTCGCTGGTGGGCAAGCCGTGCGCGGTCAACCCCGACGGCAAGCTGGCGAGCCATGCCCGCGCGTACGGCTGGCAGATCCGTGACTTCCGCACCAAGCGACGCGCCGTCCGCTCCGCCGCCCCGCTGCTGGCGGCAGGGGCAGCGCTGGCCGGAGCGACCGCCGGCGCGCTGGCTGTCGCCCGCCGCCGCCGCTGAGGGTCAGCGGAAGACGGACTGGCGCTGCACCAGCAGCGAGTACAGACCCTGCTGGATCGTCTGGCGCACCTGGTCGGTGAGGTCGAAGACCAGCATGGGGTCGTCGGCGGCACCGGCGGGGTACCTGTCGGTGGAGACCGGCTCGCCGAACTCGATGAGCCACTTGCTGGGCAGCGGCAGCAGACCGAGCGGGCCCAGCAGCGGGAACGTCGGGGTGATCGGCAGGTAGGGCAGGCCGAGGATCCTGGCCAGGGTCGGCAGGTTGCCCAGGATCGGGTAGATCTCCTCGGAGCCGACGATCGCGCAGGGCACGATCGGGGTCCGGGTACGCAGGGCGGCCGAGACGAAGCCGCCGCGACCGAACCGCTGCAGCTTGTACCGCTCGCTGTAGGGCTTGCCGATGCCCTTGAAGCCCTCGGGCCACACACCCACGAGCTCGCCCGCGGACAGCAGCCGCTCGGCGTCCACGTTGCTGGCCAGGGTGGCCCCACCGCGGCGGGCCACCTCGGCGAGCACGGGGGTGCGGAAGACCAGGTCGGCCCCCAGGGTGCGCAGGTAGCGGTGCTGCGGATGTTCGTCGTGGATCGCGACGGCCGTCATCAGGGAGTCGAAGGCCACGGCGCCGGCGTGGTTGGCCACCACCAGGGCGCCGCCGGTGGCCGGGATGTTCTCGACGCCGCGCACCTCCACCCGGAACCAGTGCTGGTAGAGGGGGCGCAGCACGGTCATCAGCACGGCCTCGGTGAACTCCGGGTCGAAACCGAAGTCGTCGACGGCGTAGTCGCCGGACAGCCTGGTGCGGGCGAACTCGAGCAGGCCGGGCAGGCGCTGCCGCAGCCAGCGGGCGACCTCCTCGAGGTCGAGGCGTTCCGCCAGGGCACCGAGGTCGCCCAGGGCGCCGACACCGAGCACGTCCGCCAGCGCAGCCGGGTCGCGGTGGAGCGCCTCGACGAACGTGCCGGTGAGCGACTCGGTGACGGTCTCGACAGTGGGCGCCAGCTCGGACAGTTGCCCGAGGATGCGCATCAGCATCGCTTCGATCATGGCGGTCCGAGCGCCGGGCGGCGCCTCGGAGGCACCCGAGGCGAACTCGTCCGTGTTCTCGGCCCCCTCGGCCCGCGACGGCGCGCCACCGTTGCCGGCGTAGCGCATCGAAGGGTGGGCCCCGGGTCCGCTGCGGGGGCGGGTGGCTCCGTCGTCCAGGGGCAGGTCGCCGTTGCCGGAGGGATCGCCGTTGCCGGAAGGGTCACTGTTGCCGGAAGGGTCGCCGTTGCCGGAAGGGTCGCCGTCGGCCTCGCCGGGGACGGCGACCAGCCGCTCGCCGCCGGGGGTGCGTCGCGAGGCGGCCGGACGACGGATCCGCACCTTGCCGGGCGTCGCCGCCGCGGCCACGGGTGCTCCGGCCTCAGGTGCCGACTCCTTCGCGGGCGCCGACTTCTCGACCGGCACCGACTTCTTCAGCGGCACCGACTTCTTCGCGGGCACCGACTTCTTGGCCGGCACCGACTTCTTGACGGCTGCCGACTTCTCGGCCGGCACCGACTTCTTGACGGCTGCCGCCTTCTCGGCCGGCACCTGGGCCACCGTCGGCGACTCCAGCTGGGCGAGCAGTGGTACCGCACGCCGGCGGCGGCGCTCGCCCCCGGCGCGTTCGGCTGCGGCCGCCACGGCGGCGGTCACGGCGTCGTTGGTGGGCTCAGCCATCGGTGCGCTCCCCCGCCGGGACGTGCGCCGGGATCCCCGCGGGAACCAGTCGGTTCAGCACTGCCATGGCCTGGTGGTAGGCGCCGTCGACCACGGGCGACAACGGCCCGTGCAACGAGCGGCCTTCGACGAAGTCCTCGAAGGCGGCGCGGGTGGTGAACGCAGGTTCGAGCCCGAGCACCTGGCGCATGCGGGTGGTGTCGACGACGCGACCGTAGGTGAGGAAGCGCACCTGTTCCGGCGAGAAGTCGACCACTCTGGTGCGTCGCATCAGCTGCCAGACGACACCGGTCAGCTGGCTCGGCACGTGCACCGTGGGGCGTCCGACGATCCCGGCGGCCTGGCTCAGCAGCAGCACTCCGTCCGCGGCGACGTTGACCACCCCGACCCCGTCACCGATGGTCGCCAGCCGCATCGCCTCGAGGGCGTCGTCCTCGTGCAGCAGCTGCAACCGGGGGTCGAAGCCGAACACCGTGGGCAGCACCGGCAGCGAGAAGTAGTCGGTGAGCGGGGTCCTGATGCCGGGGCCGACGATGTTGGCCAGGCGCAGCGTCGAGACCGCCACATCGGGACGACGGCGCGAGAAGCCGCGCACGTAGCCCTCGACCTCGACCGAGTCCTTGCCCCAGCCGCTGCGCGGCAGCGCCCGGGCGTCGGCGTCCTCGGTGAAGCTGGTGGGGTCGCTGGGACTGGCGCCGTAGACGGCGGTCGTCGACTTGACCACCACACGCTGCACCGACGGAGCGTTCTGGCAGGCCGCCAGCAGCTGCATGGTGCCGATGACGTTGATCTCTTTCATCGCCACCCGACCGCCGGCCCCGGTGGGGGTGGCGATGACGTTCATGTGGACGACGGTGTCGACGCTCTCGCTGGCCATCACCTTGGCGATGATCGGGTTGCGGATGTCGGCGCGCACGAACTCGCAGCTGCCGATGTCTGCGGCCGGGGGCACGACGTCGATGCCGATGACCCGGGAGACCGTCGGCTCAGCACTGATCAGTCGCGCGAACCGTGTACCCAGGTAGCGCGACGCACCCGCGACGAGGACGACCCGGCCCATGGACTCCCCTGGTCTCAGCTGGCTGGTCTCAGCGGATCGCTCTCGCCGGACCGGCGGACCGACGGGCCGGCCACGCGCGAACTAACGCACTGCGTGGCCGCCCGCAGGGTTCACTTCTTGTTGCGGCGCTGGTGGCGCGTCTTGCGAAGCAACTTGCGGTGCTTCTTCTTGGCCATGCGCTTGCGGCGCTTCTTGATGACGGAGCCCACGGGTCCTCACAGTCCTTTACACAAACGGTGTCAGGCGCAGCCTACCCGCCTCGAGGGGGTCAGGCGCTGGCGCTGTCCACGAACGAGACCCGCAGGTAGTCGTGCACCACCGACTCGGGCACGCGGAACGACCGTCCGACCCGGACGGCGGGCATCTCGCCGGAGTGCACCAGGCGGTAGACAGTCATGCGCGAGACCCGCATCAGGGTTGCGACCTCGGCCACGGTCAGAAAGCGGACGTCGGTGAAGTCACCCGTCATGGCCTTCCGCATCCTCTCCGAGCCTCCTGGCTCCGTTCCCGCGTGACTACTCCTCGTCACTGATCGACTACAGCAATGTCACCATAGGGGCAGGTGGGACGGAAGGGAAGTACCAGCCACCCACCTGTGCACAACCCCGTGCCAGTCAGTCGTACCAGGGGTCGAGACCGTGCAGCGGGAAGGTGGCCCGCCGGGTGGCCATGACGGCCCGGTCGACGACGTCGCCGGTGTCGTGCCCACTGGCCCAGGGGCGGTAGCTGACCTCGAACCCGTCGGACATGGTCAGCGGCGCGGTCTGCCGCAGGCGCTGGGTGACCATCTGACGCCACGACGGCGGCAACGACGTGTGCGGGTCGACCTCGTGGTGCGCGGCGATCCCCACCAGGTGGGCCCAGGCGCGGGGCACGACGTCCACCACCTCGTAGCCGCCGCCACCGGTGGCGACCCACCGCCCCTCGCAGAGCTCGTGGGCCAGCTCGTGCAGCACCTGGTAGGAGGCCCGCTGGCAGTCCAGGGACAGTGCCAGGTGTGCCAGCGGATCGGACATGTGGGAGTCGCAACCGTGTTGGGTGATCAACACCTGAGGCCGGAAGGACCGCACCAACGGGGGGACCACTGCATGAAAAGCCCTGAGCCAGGCCGAGTCTGCGGTTCCCGCAGGCAGGGCGAGGTTGACGGCGTTGCCGGCTGCGCGGCCGACCCCGACGTCATGGGGGTGGCCGGTGCCGGGGAACAGGGTGTGGCCGGACTCGTGCACCGACACCGTCATGACACGGGGGTCGTCCCAGAAGATGCGCTCGACGCCGTCCCCGTGGTGGACGTCGATGTCGACGTAGGCGACCCGGTCCACCCCGGCGTCCAGCAGGCCCTGGATCGCGGCGGCCAGGTCGTTGTAGACGCAGAACCCACTGGCCTGTGCGTGCATCGCATGATGCAGGCCGCCGGTGAAGTTGACTCCGTGGTCGATCTCGCCCCGCCACACCGCGAGGGCGAGGTCGCGGGTGCCGGTCACCACCCGGGCGCTGGCCTCGTGCATGTTGTCGAAGATCGGGACGTCGTCGGTACCGAGTCCGAACGGCAGCGCCTCGTGGGCGGTGAGCCCGGTGGTGCCGGCCGCCCGGACCGCCGCGACGAACTCGGGCGAGTGCACGCTGTGCAGGACGTCGTCCTCGGCGGGCTCGGCGCCCACCACCTCGACCTGCGGCAGGTCGAACAGGCCCAGGTCGCGACAGAGGGCAGCGGTCAGCTCGAGTCGCACCGGGGCCATCGGATGACCGGGCCCGAAGTCGTAGGCGGCGAAGGCGTCGTCCCAGACCACCCGCACCCGACCCGGCCCCATCGCCCCGTTCATGCGCGCCACGTTACCTGTCGCACATCTGGGGGCAACGTGCCGTTGGTCGCAGCCTCAGTCTCCCGGCCCAGCGGTCTGCGGCGTCAGAAGGGTGGGGGTTCGGGTTCGGTGGTGTAGGTGCGGCCGGAGGGCATGGTCCAGACCAGTGCGTCGCCGCGCCGCCCGGCGGACCTGGCGTCGTGGCCGGAGTCAGCGGGTCGGACGGTGATGGGGGTCTCGTGCTTGAGGCGGTGGTGGTAACTGCACAGCGCCTGCAAGTTGCAGTCGCAGGTCGGCCCGCCGCGGGAGTGCGGGGTGCGATGGTCGAGATCACAACGAGCTGCGGGGACGCGACAGCCCGGGAACCGGCAGGTGCCGTCCCTGATGGTCAGGAACCGGCGGCCACCAGATCCTGGGACGTAGTTCGGGGTGTAGGTGGTGGCACCCAGACCGAGGACCGCTCGGTGGGTGGGGCTCGTGGGGTCGTCGTCGACGACTGCGCACCGCCAGATCGCCTCGGCGGCGATCTCGCGGGCCAGCTGCGCCGGGATCGGCCCGTACCCCTGCATCACGGCGGGGGCCTGGCTGGCGCCGGTCAACACCGACAACGGCACTGTCACCACCACCTGATGCCGCCCCCCAGCACACCCCCCACGCCCAGCGGCAGGGGTGGCGCCGGCGCCGGTCCCGGTGCCGGTGGGGGCGGTCGGGCCGCCGGCGGCGGTCGAGCCGTTGGGGGCGGTCGAGCCGGCGCCGGCCGTCGGGCCGCTGGCGGCGCTCGGGCCGGCCTGAGCGGTCGGACAGGTGGGGGTGGCACTGGGGTGGGTCCAGCCGAACCGGAGCAGGTCCAGGGTCAGGTCGGAGCGGATCGCGCCGATGTGGCGGGGATCGTCAGGGTTGGCGGCCAGGGCCGCGGCCGCGAGGTCGTCGATGCGGGCCGCGGCGTCCCGGATGTCGGTCACGGTCCCGGTGATCTGCAACGCCGCCAGCCCCGTGCCGCGGTCGTTGCTGACGCAGACGTCCCGCTCGGCGTGGGCTCGTGAGGCGTGCTCGTCGCTGGTCTGGGGGTCGGCCTCGGCGAAGGCCCGCTCCCACCGCGACCGCAACACCCCCACCGTCCAACGCCCCACCTGGTCCCGGAACCGGGCATACACCCCGACCGCGACGTGCGGGTCGAACCCGGCCGCCGCGGCATGCAACGCCGCCGCCTTCGACCACGACAACACCCCCGACCCGAAATCAGCGTCCGCGGCCGGGACCAGCGCCACGAACTGCGCGACCTCCGCCCACCGCTGCACCTGCTCCCGGGACACCCCTGCCGCACAGGCCACCTCCGCGAACATCGCCCGCTCGGCCATCGTCTCGTCCCGGTACCCACTGCCCGGCCCATGACCGGACCGGGCGCCGTCTTGACGGGCCCGATGCTGAGCCACCTCCCGGGCCACCACCACCGCCGCGGCCCGGGCCTGCACCGCCTGCGCCCAGGCCGCCACCCGCCCCGCCGCCACCACCATCTCCACCAGACCGTCCCCGCTGACCTCAGGCCGCGACGGGTCCAGACCGGCCAGACCGGTCGGCTGCTCCCCGTCAGGGACCGGGACCAGCAGCAACTCCCCCGCCACCCCCGTGAACCCCGACCCTTGCGCCCCCACCGGCAACCGCCGCCCCAGGAACGCCGCCACCTCCACCCCCACCAACGACACCCCCACCTGCCCTAACAACTCCGCCAGACCCACCCCACCACCAGCAGCGGGAGCGGGAGCCGCCGCGGCAGCGGCAGCGGCAGCGGCAGTGGGAGCGGGAGTGGGAGCGGGAGTGGGAGCGGGAGTGGGACAAGACGACACAGCAGACACAGACACAGACGCAGACGCAGTCGCAGGGGCCGCAACCGCCGGAGGTGAGGGCGGGTCGAACATGCCCACCGGCCACGCACCATCACCCGGACTGCCACCCAGCTCACCACCCGGGCCGTCACCTGAGCCGCCACCTGAGCCATCACCCGCGCGGCGGGCGCCGTCGTCCGGGCCGTCGCTGTCGGGGGCGTCGTCGTCCCAGCCGGGTGGGACCTCACCGGCGGCCAGGCGGGCCGCCAGGTCCTCGACCACGGCGTCCAGCTCACCCGGGGCGTAGTCCCACGGCCGGTCCAGGACCGTGCCGTCGCATCGCAGCGACCAGGACGCCGCGGCCGCGGCGGCCGCCGCCCGCAGGCCGCTCACGTCACCCCACACCGTCATCCTGGACACACCCCCACCCTAGTATCGAACACCTGTTCGAACAAGAAGTGCGACCCGAAAATCGCTGTCAGCGAACAACTCTCAGCCCAGGCTTGAGCAGATCCCGGCGGGATCCCGAGTCAGGCGTGAGCCCTCCGACACAATGGCGAGCGGCGAGCCACGAGCCACGAGCCGTGAGCCAGGAGCGATGAGCCAGGAGCGGTGAGCCAGGCGGCAGGGTCAGGCGGTACCCGAGGACAGCTCGCGGGAACGGTCCCGAGCCGCCTCCATCGCCGTCAGGAACGCGGCCCGCACCTTGTGGTCGTCGAGCTGACGCAGCGCCGCCATCGTGGTGCCTGCCGGGCTCGACACCTGCTCGCGCAGCACCGTCGGGTGGGTTCCGGTCTCCTTCAGCATGGTGGCCGCACCGTAGAGGGTCTGCACCACCAGCTCGGTCGACGTCGGTCGCGGCAGGCCCAGCAGGACGCCGGCCTCGATCATCGCCTCGACCACGTAGAAGATGTACGCCGGCCCCGAGCCGCTGATGGCCGTGACGGCGTCCTGGTGGTACTCCGCCAGCTGCATCACCTTGCCGGTGGCGGCCAACAGGGCCATCGCCCGATCGAGATGGGCCGCGCTGCAATGAGTCCCGGGCGACAGGGCCGCCATTCCCTGGTCGACCAGCGCCGGGGTGTTGGGCATCACCCGCACCACGGAGGTGTCGGCCGGCAGCCGCGCCTCGACGAACGCGTTCGTGATGCCCGCCGCGATGCAGACCACCAAAGTGCCCGGACGGACGTCGTCCCGGATCTCGGCCAGCAGACCGTCGATGTCCTGCGGCTTGACCACCAGCACCACGGTCTCGGCCCAGCCGACCGCCTCGCGGTTGTCGACGGTGCGCACCCCGTACTTGGCGGCCAGCTCGGCGGCCCGCTCCGGTCGACGCTCGGTGATCACCACGTTGCCGGTCTCCCATCCGGCGCGCAGCAGGCCCGACAGCAGGGTCTCGCCCATCACGCCGCCACCGATGATGGCGACGCTCGAACCGGCGTGGTCCACCGCCTCGGCAGCAGCAGTCACGACAGCAGCGGTCTCGGAGTTCTGGCCCTCGGCCACTGTCAGCCCTTCGTCACGAGCGAGCGCATGAAGAACGCGACGTTGGCGGGGCGCTCGGCCAGGCGCCGTACGAAGTAGCCGTACCAGTCGTCGCCGTAGGGCACGTAGACCCGCACCTTCTCGCCGTCGTTCGCCAGCCGCTTCTGCTCGTCGGGCCGGACGCCGTAGAGCATCTGGAACTCGTAGCTGCCCTGCACCCGCCGGTTCTGCACCGCCAGCGCCGAGCCGATGTCGACCAGCCGCGGGTCGTGGGTGGCCAGCATCGGGTAGCCCTGTCCGGCCATCAGAGTGCGGGCGCAGCGCACGAACGAGCGGTCGACCTCGTCCTTGCGCTGGTAGGCCACCGTCGCCGGCTCGCCGTAGGCGCCCTTGCACAACCGCACCCGCGACCCCTCGTGGGCCAGGTCGGCGCAGTCGGCCTCGGTGCGGAACAGGTAGGCCTGCAGCACGGCACCCACCCACGGGTAGTCGCGGCGCAAGTCGCGCAGGACCGACAACGTCGAGTCGACCGTCGTGTGGTCCTCCATGTCGAGAGTCACCGTGGTGCCGGCCTCGGCGGCCGCCGAGCAGATCTCGTGGGCGTGCTCCAGGGCGATCTTGTCGCCGTCCGGCCCGAGGGCCTGACCGATCGCCGACAGCTTGACCGACACCTCGGCGCGGCCACCGGTGGCCAGCCCCGACTCCGCCAGCGCCCCGAGCACGTGCAGGTAGGCGTCGCGCACCGCCCGGGCCTGCGTCAGGTCGGCGGTGTCCTCGCCCAGGTGGTCGAGGGTGGTGGCCAACCCGTCGTCCGACAAGTTGAGGCAGGCCCGGACGGCGTCCTCGGCGGTCTCGCCCGGCACGTACCGGTGGACGACGGCCGCCGTCAGCGGCGTGGCCTCGACGGCCTTGCGCACCGCGGCGCTCCGCGACATCTGCAGCATGCCCTCACGCAATGGGTTCACGCCCGCCAGCGTAATGCGCCGCCGGGGTGACGGCCCGACGGCGCATCAGGTCACCGGCGGGTCGGCCGCCAAAGCACGGCATGGGAGCGACCGTTCGGGTCGTCGAGCGCACCGGCGATCACCCCCGCGTCGTTGATGTCGTAGGCGCCGCCGGCCACGGTGGACGCCGACAGACCCGGCAGCACCGTGATCCGGCCGGCGGACCAGGTGACCGGATGCATGACGGCACCGACCGACGACCGACCGACCACCTGCCCGCGGTCGTTGACCGCGTAGGCCTCGCTGAACAGACCACCGGCAGTGCCCAGGTCGGTCGACTGCACGTCACGCCACACCGTGGCATGGGTGATCGGGTCGGTGGACCCGGGCGGCACCTGCCAGCCGACCGCGACCCCTTTGTGGTTCACGCCCCTGACCGAGGCGTCCCACGAGTGCGCCGGCCCCAGGTCGCGGAACGAGCCCCGATCCCACCGGACGGCGTGCCACACCCCCTGCGACATCTGCCGCCGCCCGTAGACCCGGCCATGGTCGTCGACAGCCTCGACGGTGTCGGCGTAGGGCACGAGCCCCCACGTCGTCAGGTCGGTCATGCGGCCCCGCGACCACAGGAACGGGTGCGGTTCGCCCGCCGCGGTCAGGCTGTCGCCGACCACCTGTTCGCGGTCGTTCGCGGCCCCGGCGTAGCTCTGGTCCCCGCCCAGCGAACCCAGGTCGCGCATCCGACCGCGCTTCCACAGGTAGCCGTGCGACCGGCCGGAGGCGGTGTCGCTGTTGCCGATGACCGCCCCGCCGTCGGTGACCGCCACGGCGGTACTGATGGTGCCGCCCAGGCTGCCCAGCGCCTGCACCCTGCCGCGACGCCACAGGACGGCGTGAATCCGGCGTTGAAAGGCGACCGAGCTGGTGCCCACCACGAGCCCTGCGGCGTTGACCCCCAGGGCCGCCGCCTCGGTGTCGTTAGGCAACGGTGGCAGCTCCTCGACCCGGTACCTCACACGAGGGCGACGGTCGACGACCGCCGTCCCGCCGGCACCCGCCGACTCCGCCGCCGCGGACGTCGCGGTCGACAGTGCGACCGCACCCATACCAACGGTCGCCACGGCGAGGCCGAGGGCCTCGCGACGTCCCAGGCTGTTCCCCTGCATAGGACCACCCACCCCGATCGACATGCCCCGGGCCTCGTCGACGAACGCGACTGCGCCGAGGCGACAGACACCAAGACTCAGGCAAGGGACGACTGAGTGCGCCGGGACGATAGGCCCGTCACCCGGCGACCTGCCGTGGCCGTCGCTACCCTCGGGGCATGGCAGAGCCCGGCGGCGAGCGCGAGGAGCAGCTGGCCTACTCGCAGTCGATGGCCGCCATGCTCGACGAGGCCAAGCGCCGCCGCAAGGCGGCCAAGCTGATCGCCGTCCTGCGTCATGCCCTCGGCCGCGACGACCTGAGCGGCCTGCGAGCGTTGGACGTCGGGTGCTCGGCGGGGTTCATCGCCGACGAGCTGGCCGCCGCCGGTGCCACCACGACCGGCGTCGACATCGACGAGCCGGGCCTGGCCGTGGCACGCGAGCGGTTCGGTGACCGGGTCGACTTCCGGCTGGCCCGCGGCGAGGACCTGCCGCTGGCGGACGGCAGTGTCGACGTCGCCGTCCTCAACCACATCTACGAGCACGTCGTCGACCCCGAGGCCGTCATCGCCGACATCCACCGGGTGCTGGCCCCGGGCGGGGTGCTCTACCTGGGCCTGGGCAACAAGCTCGGGATCATGGAGCCGCACCACGGGCTGCCGTTCCTGTCGTGGCTGCCGCAGGCCGCCGCCGACAGGTACCTGCGGCTGACCGGCAAGGGCGAGCACTACTACGAGCGCTACCGCACCCGCACCGGGCTGCGCCGACTATTCGCGGCCTACGACGTCTGGGACTACACCCTGCCGGTGCTCGCCGACTCACGGGCCTTCGCCGGCGACGACCTCATCCCGGCCTGGGTCGGGGCGATCCCCGAGCCCGCCCTGGCCGCGACGCTGCCCCTGGTGCCGACCTACGTCTGGGTCGCCTTCCGCACCCCGGGGACGCCGTCCGGCCCGCCCCTGCGCGTGGCCCCCCGTCACCTGTGCGACCACGGCCCGGTTGCTCGCGACTCGTGAGAGTCTCATTCCGCCAAGGCTTTCCGGCCGCCCTCGTACTGGTTGCACTGATCACCACGGTCGATGCCTGGACGTGGCGGACGGTGCAGCATCCCGACGTGATCCTGGCCAGGCGCGCGGCCGACGTCCTGTTCTCACCGGACTGGGCGTGGACCTACATCAGGGTGCCGCTGGCACAGATGGGCCCCCTGTCCATCGGCCTGTCGCGGCTGCCTCACGACCTGTACGTGGCGCTCGTGGCCGCTCTGGTGCTGCCGTTCCTGCTGGTGGCGGCGACTCCCCTGCAGCGTGACATCAAGGCCTACCTCTGGCTCACCGCCGCCTGCGGCGTGATCGTGCCTGGGCCCAGTTCGCCAGGAAGGGCCATGCCGACGACGCTGTGGTGCTCGTGTGCGCCGCCTTCGCCGTCCGGTGCCTGGAACAGGGCACGAACCCGGTGGTGGCCGGTGGGTCTGTGCGGGGTCGCGGGCCTGGCCAAGCCCACAGCGGTGCTGCTGCTGCCGCTGCTCGCGACCTCGCCGATCACACTGGCCGCAGCAGCCGCCGTCCTGGCCGTCACCTGGCTACCGTTCGCCGTGGCCTCACCGACCGAGTTCCTCGCCGCCGGCAAGGGCGTCATGCAGGTGCACCGCCACAGCCTGTGGGGCGAGCTGGGCATGCACCACGCCCTGCCGCCCGGGTGGCTGCGCCCCCTGCAGTTCGGCCTGGCCCTGGCACTCGGCACCGGCGCCGCCCTGGGCCGTCGTCCGGGCCTGGCTCTGCTGCTGGCGTTCACGGTGCGGTCGGTGTTCGAGATGAACCCGGCTCCGGCCTATGCCGCGAGCATGGTGGCTCTGGCGCTGGTGGCGGACGCCCGCACCCCCTGGCGGCTGCCGCTGCTCACCGCGTTCTCACTGGTCGCCTTCTGGGTCTCGCAGTCGACCCTGGACGGCGCACCCGGATGGCTTCGGGTGGCCGCCCATCTCGTCGTCCTCGGCCTCGCACTGGCTCTCATCGAGGGCAGTCCGCGCGACGGGAGTACTCGACGACTCGGAATCCGGAGATGTCGACCTCACCGCCAGCGGTGAAGCAGTCCGTGAGGGCCCGGACCTTGGCCTTGTCGACGTCGGTCCGCTCCGGTGTCACCTGGGGGGCGACCAGCCAGACCCGGGCCACCGACTGGATCCGGTGCCGCACCGATGCCGGACCCACGGCCTCGATCCCGGCGATCGTGTGCGAGCCGACAGGATCCTGCTCCAGGCTCAGATCGCGGGCGTCGAGCCGATCGGGTGGATCCTCGACCAGCAGCACCCGCAAGTGGTGCGGGGCGAACAGCAGCCCGTCCGAAGGCCCGGCGTGGGCGGCCAGGTACCGCGCAACGGCGCGGGAGTCCTCACGGTGGCCGGTCTCGGTGCGCAGCATCAGGTCGGGACCGATCGAGCCGATCGTCAGCACGGCCGCGATCAGTCCGGCCGTGACCACGGACACGCCGAACCCGCCGAACCGCCGCCCCAGGTCGACGACCGAGACCAGCAGCCCGCCGCAGAGCAGGGCGGCGCCCGGAACGCAGAACGTCAGGTAGCGGACGTCGAAGACCGCCTGCACCTGCGAGAGACCGAAGAGCAACCCGGCCGGCAGCAACAGCCACACCGCCCCCAAGGTCAGGGCCGATCGACGAGCCACCGCCCTGCGGAGGCGGGCGGTCGGCACTCGCCGGTGCATCACCAGGACGAGCAGCGGCCCGACGACCGACAGACCGACGGCCAGCCCGACCAGCAGCCACGAGAACCTCGGCCAGAGATAGTCGAGCAGGCCCAGCAGGTCACCGGCTGCAGGCTTGGACAGCCAGGCGATCTGGTCACGCTGGCGGAAGGTCGCGGCCACGAACGGAGCCGACCCGACCACCGCCGCGGCAGCGGCCGGCAGCCAGGACCGCATCCGGTCCCGGTGGTGGACCAGGACGAAGGTGCCGTGCGCCGCCAGCACCAGCAGCGACAGGACGTTGAAGAGAGCAGCGAGGACGACCAGGACGAGGTACCCACCCCAGCGGCGCCGACCACCGCACTGCAGTGCGGTCAGCAGCGTCACGGTGCCCGCCGTCACCACGAGGGTGACGACGGCAGCCGGCCGCGCCTCCTGCGCGAACCTGGAGGCCATCGGGCTGACCGTCAGGAGCAGACTTGCCGTGACGCCGGTGGAGGTCCCCGCCAGCCGTCGACCGATGAGCAGGACCAGGCCGGCAGTGACTGCCATGGCCACTGCCGACACGACCCGGACGGCCTCGACCGTGCCCATGGCCACCGCCACCGGATGAACCAGCAGGTAGTAGCAGACATGGACCAGGTCGACGTCGGCTGCCAAGCGCAGGATGTCGGACACCGGGCGCCGGGCGACCTCGAGGGTCACCAACTCGTCCCGCCACGGGCTGGCGGCGTCGATCCGCCAGCCGAAGACGGCGCACGACGTGGCCCCCAGCGCGACGAAGCCGACCCGTGCACCGGGTCGATACGGCTGCGGCCCGAACTGGCCGCTCAGGGAGTGCGGCGGCGCAGGGTGGCAGCGCCGGCGGCGATCAGAGCGACGACGAACGCCAGCACGATCCCGACGTCCTGCAGCACGTCGCCGGTCGCGTCGGCCTGGGTGGTGATGGTGCGCATCGCGTCGACCGCGTACGACAGCGGCATCACGTCGCTGGCGTAGCGCAGTACGGTCGGCAGCTGGTCGCGGGCGACGAGCAGACCGCACAGCAGGAACTGCGGCAGCACGAACGCCGGCAGGAACTGCACCGCCTGGAACTCGGTCGTGGCGAACGCCGACAGGAACAGCCCCAGTGCCGTGCCCAGCAGGCAGTCGACGACCGCGACCAGCACCAGCAGCCAGGCCGGGCCGGCGACGTCAGCCCGAGCACCCAGATCGCGAACGCCGCCACGATCACGGCCTGCACCGTGGCCAGCAGCCCGAACGCGAGCGCGTAGCCGCCGACCAGGTCACCCTTGCCGAGCGGCATCGCGAGCAGCCGCTCGAGGGTGCCGGACTGCCGCTCCCGCAGCGTCGCGACGCTGGTCACCAGGAACATCACCAGGAACGGGAACATGCCCAGCAGCGGCGCCCCGATGTCGTCGAAGACCGGGGTGTTGTCGTAGATCCACGCCAGCAGGCCCATCAGCACGCAGGGCACCACCAGCAGCAGCGCCGAGGGTGCGGTGGTCGTGCCGCACCTGGCGCAGCACCCGGGCGGCGGTGGCCAGGGTCAGCGGTGGCGCTCATCGCCGACATGCTCCTTCGAGTCGGCGTTCGGCCCGGTCGACCAGGGCGAGGAAGGCCTGCTCGGCGTCCGTGCGCACCGGTCGCGGCGAGCACGCCGTCCAGGGTGTCGTCGGCCAGCATGCGCCCGTCCCGCATCAGCAGCAGCCGGTCGCAGCGGACCGCCTCGTCCATCACGTGGCTGGAGACCAGCAGCGTCGCCCCCTCGGCGGCCAGCCGCCGGAAGATCGCCCAGAGGTCGCGCCGCAGCACCGGGTCGAGCCCGACCGTCGGCTCGTCCAGCACCAGCAGCTCGGGGGTGCCGACCAGGGCGGCCGCCAGCGAGACCCGCGACACGCTGGCCGCCGGACAGGTTCTCCACCCGGCCGCCCGCCTGTCGCTCGAGGTCGACCAGCTCGAGCACCCGCTCCACCTCGCCGTCCAGCCCGGAGCGCGGGACGCCGACGACGGCGGCGAAGTAGCGCAGGTTCTCGGCCACCGTGAGGTCGCCGTAGACGCTGGCGGCCTGGGTGACGTAGCCGACCCGGCGGCGCAGCGACGCCGAGCCCGGCCGGCACGCCGAGCACCTCGACCGTGCCGCCGGCGACCACCTGGACGCCGACGATCGCCCGCATCAGGGTCGATCTTGCCGCAGCCGCTCGGGCCGAGCAGCCCGACCACCTGGCCACCGGGCACCTGCAGGTCGAGGCCGGGGATCACATCGCTTGCCACCCCGGACGACGCGCAGTCCGCGGATCGCCACCGCCGGATCGTTCATCGCACGCTCCCTCCAACCGTCGTGGGCCTACGCTACCGCGAGCGAACGTTCGCGTTAAAGGGTCTGGCGGTCACAACGGCTGGGGCACCTGGGCCTGGGACCCCGTCGCCAGGTGCAACCGGGCGAAGGCCAGGCACTCGGCCAGGTCGGCGAGCCGCTCGCTGCGGGTCTTGCAGCGCCGGGTGTTCACCTCGAGCACGACGTGCCCGTCGAACCCCGAGCGGGCCAGGTGCTCCAGCACTGCGGCGCACGGCTGGCTGCCCCGCCCGGGCACCAGGTGCTCGTCCTTGGCGGACCCGGCCCCGTCCGCCAGGTGCAGGTGACGCAACCGGTCCCCCAAGGCCAGCGCCATCTGCAGGCTGTCGACCCCCGCGGTGGCGGCGTGCGAGATGTCCATCGTCACGTTGCGGTAGGGCTGGCCCACCGGGTCCCAGTCCGGCAGGTAGGCCAGCACCTCACGCTGGCGGGCCCGCCACGGGTACATGTTCTCGACGGCGAGCGCCACGCCGTAGCGCTGCTCCCGTTCGGCGACGCCGTCGACGAACTCGGCGGCGTACTCCTTCTGCCACCGGAACGGCGGGTGCAGCACGACGGTCGAGGCCCCCAGGTCGAGGGCCAGCTCGCACGACCGGTCGAGCTTGGGACCGGGCTCCTTGCCCCACACCCGCTGCGAGACGAGCAGGGTCGGGGCATGGACGGCGAGCACCGGCACGTCGTAGTGCTGCGCCAACCGGGCCAGTGCACCGGCGTCCTGGCTGACCGGGTCCTTCCAGACCATGACCTCGACGCCGTCGTAGCCGAGCTCGGCGGCCAGCGCGAACGCGTCGGAGCAGCCCTGCGGGTACACCGAACCGGTCGACAACGCGATCTTCGCCGGTGGCACCTGCACGGCACCGAACCCCTCGTTCATGGCTCCAGGCTACGCAGCCGAACGGAGGATCCCCCACACCCAGGGTTGCCAACAGGTCACCATCAGGTGCCACGCAGCGCCTCGGCCAGCGAACGGGCCCGGTGTCCGACCACTCGGGGGAGGTCGTCGGTGACCTCGGCCACCGAACCGTCACGGATCGCGGTGTAGGTGCTGACCCAGGCGTCCAGCTGCCACGGCTCGGCCCGGTACTGCGCCGCCCGCCAGGCGTAGGCGGCCTCGACGGTCTCGTCCTCGAAGCGCAGCACCCGACCCAGGATCGGCCCGGCGACGGCCGCCACCTCGGACAGGGTCAGCGCGTGCGGGCCGGTCAGGGTGTAGGTCGTGCCGGCGTGCCGTTCCGGGTCGCGCAACACGGCCACCGCCACCTCGGCCACGTCTCGGCGGCCGACCGCCGCCACCCGGCCCTGGCCGGCCGGGCCACGCAGCACACCGTCCCGGTCGGCGAAGAGCGGCAGCACGTCGGCGTAGAAGTTGTCGCGCAGGATCGTGAAGGCCATGCCGCTGTCGCCGATCGCGGCCTCGGCATCGGCGTGGTCGCGCCCCAGGGTGAACGTCGCATCGGGCGCTGCCGCCGCGAAGGAGGTGTACACCAGGTGCCGGACGCCGGCCCGGGCCGCCGCCGCGATGAAGGTGCGGTGCTGGGCCCGCCGGTCGACCGCCTCGGCCCCCGAGACCATGAGCAGGGTGTCGATCCCGGCGAGCGCCGCGAGCGACGCCTCGGCGTCGTCGTAGCTCGCCCGGCGCACCTGGCAGCCGGGCAGCACCGGGGCACGGGCGGGGTCACGCACCACGAGGACCGGCGCCAGGTCGGCGAGCGCCGCGGCCACCAGAGCGCCGAGCGCGCCGGTCGAACCGGTCAGGGCGAGTGTCACAATGGTTCTCCTCTCCAGCACAGGCCGTCGCACACGGTGTGCTACTCCTCCAGGGCGTCGAGACGACGCAGGATCACACCTTCGCGCAGCGCCCACGGGCAGATGACCAGTTCGGGCAACGAGAGCAGGTCCATCGCGGCGTCGGCCACCAGGGCCCCGGCCAGCAGCTGCCCGGCCCGCTTCAGCGAGATCCCCGGCAGCTCCGCGCGCTGGGCGACGGTCATCTCGGCCAGCTTGGGCACCCAGGTCGCCAGGTCGCCGCGGCGCAGCGCCCGCGGCTCGTAGGGCCCGGCCTCGCTCGGCGCCGCCCCGCACAGCCGCGCCAGCGACCGGAAGGTCTTGCTGCTGCCGACCACGACGTCGGGCGGGCCGAGCCGGGTGACGTCCCGCACCACCTTGGCCACCTCCGCCCGCACGTACCTGCGGGCCGCCTTGACGTCGGCGGCGGACGGCGGGTCGCCGGGCAGCAGGTCGCGGGTCAGGCGACCGGCCCCCAGCGGCAGCGACACCGCGACGTCCGGCACCTCGTCGATGCCGGCGGCCACCTCGAGCGAGCCACCCCCGATGTCCAGCACGGCGAGCCGGCCGGCCGACCACCCGAACCAGCGCCGCACCGCCAGGAAGGTCATGCGCGCCTCGTCGCCCCCGGGCAGCACCTGCAGGGCCACGCCGGTCTCGGCGAGCACGCGGGCCAGCACGCTCTCGCCGTTCGGCGCCTCGCGCAGCGCCGAGGTCGCGAACGGGAGCAGCTGCTCGACGCCCTGGTCCTCGGCCACCTCCAGGCACGAGGCGACGAAGGCCACCAGGGCATCGGCGCCCTCGGCCCCGATCGACCCGTCGGGGCCCAGGTGCTGGGCCAGCTGCAGCTCGACCTTGTGCGAGCTGGCCGGCAACGGCCGGGCGCCACGGTGCGCATCGACCACCAGCAGGTGCACGGTGTTGGAGCCGACGTCGAGCACACCCAGCCTCATGGGTGCCCACCGTAACGGCACCCGTCACGCCACGAACCGCACCCGTGACGCGGCGTCGAGCCTGCCCCCCGGCCGGCGTAACGGATCGTGCTCCCGCACCCCGACAAAGCGCAAACCCCCCTAATCGGACCTTCCGGTCCCGCTAGGTTGGCCGGGCAATCAGTGCACACAGGTACTTGGGGAGCCCTCGATGGACACGTCACCTTCGTCACGCCGGCCCGGTCGAGCAGGCATCCGTGCCCGCCTGCTGCCCGCCCTCATGGCGGCGGCCCTCATCGGCGCCGCAGCGGGCGTCGCCGCCTCAGCGCCCGCCCAGGCGGCCGGCGACGAGCTCAAGGCCAACGAGCTAGCCGCCCGCACCTACCCCGGCGTCCAGCTGGTCGAGGTCGACTACACCGCCACCCTGTCGGTGCCCGACGCGACGGTCGACCAGACCGCCCTGAAGCGGCTGGTCAACCGGCTGGCCCTGCAGGCGGCCACCGGCGGGATCGGGACCAGCGAGGAAGAGCTGCGCAAGGCCGCGGTCGACGAGATCGCCAAGGACCCGTTCGCCATCTTCAAGCCGACCAAGACCCTGCAGTCGGTCAAGGCCGAGCTGACCGGCTTCGGCACCGGCTTCGTGATCAACCCGGACGGCTACATGGTGACCGCCGCCCATGTGGTCAACGCCGACCCGGACGAGCTCAAGCAGCAGTTCGCCGTCAGCGGCCTGCAGAGCTTCACCAAGCAGGCCATCGCCGACCTGGGCAGCGGCTACAGCGACGACGAGATCCAGAAGCTCGGCACCGCACTGCAGAAGTGGTTCGCCAAGTACCTGACCGTGGGCTCGATCACCAAGGTCGTCAGCGCCCAGCTCGGTGCCGCGGTCGCCGGGTTCCAGAAGACCACCAAGGGCAAGCCGGTCGAGGTCGTCGCGGTCGGGGAGTCCTACCCCGGCAAGGACGTCGCGATCCTCAAGCTGGACGGCGAGAGCCACGTCCCGACCCTGGCGCTCGGCCAGGACGCCGACGTGGCCCAGGGCGACACCCTGCACGTGGCCGGGTACCCGGCGGCCTCGACCTTCTACTCCGGCCTGTCCAAGGACTCCCAGCTGCAGCCCACCATCACCGACGGGCCGCTGACCGCTATCAAGAAGTCCACCACCGGCTCCCCGATCTTCCAGACCCAGGCCCCGGCCAGCCCCGGCAACTCCGGCGGCCCGGTGCTGGACAACAAGGGCGACGTGGTCGGCATCCTCGTCGCCTCGGCCGTGGACGACGGCGGGACCGCCCTCGAGGGTCAGGAGTTCGTGATCCCGATCAGCGTGGTCCGCGAGAAGCTCAAGGAGAAGAACGTCACCCCGGCGGCCAGCGACACCACCACCGCCTACGCCACCGCCCTGGGCAGCTACTTCAAGAAGTACTACAGCCAGGCGATGCCCGACCTGCAGCGGGTCAAGTCGCTCTACCCGGCACACCCGTACGTCAACGACTACATCGCCCTCACCCAGGCCGCGATCGACCAGGGCAAGGACGAGACCCCGAAGTCGACCTGGCTCTGGGTGGTCGGCGGCCTCGCCGGACTGCTCGTGGTCGGCGGTGGCGTCGTCGCCCTGCTGATGCGGGGACGGCGCCGCACCCCCGGGGACCGGGCCCAGCAGGGCGCGGCCGGGCAGCCGGCGATGGCCCAGTTCGCCCAGGCGGGGGCCCACCAGGGCCCCCCGGGCCAGCAGCAGTACCCACCGCAGCCCTACCAGCAGCAGTACCAGCCCCAGGGCCAGCCCGGTCAGCAGTACCCCGGGCAGCAGCCCTACCAGCAGCCGTACCAGCCCCAGGGGCAGCCCGGTCAGCCGTATCCCGGGCAGCAGCCCTACCAGCAGCCCTACCAGCCCCAGGGCCAGCCCGGTCAGCACTACCCCGAGCAGCAGCCCTACCAGCAGTACCAGGGCGACCCCTACCCCGGGCAGCAGCAGCAGCCGCCGCCGAACCAGCCCTACCCGCCGTCCGGCCACTAGGCTTCGGGGGTGCCCGACACCACCGCCACGTCCACCGAGACCGCTCTGGACGCCACCCGGTGGTGGGTCGAGTTCGCCGACCCGGCCGGTGCCACCGGGCTGCTGAGCCGCGACGACGACGGTGAGCCGGTCACCGGCGAGGCCGCCGAGCAGGTGTTCCGCTGCGACCTCACCTGGCTGACCTCGTCGTGGACCTGCGTCTACGGCAACGGCTGCCAGGGCATCTACGCCGACCGGCCGGACGACGGGTGCTGCACCCTGGGAGCGCATTTCGCCGACCGCGAGGACCACGCGCGCGTCAAGCCGTTCGTCGCCCGCCTCAGCGCCGAGCAGTGGCAGCACCGCGAGCAGGGCCTGGCCGACGGCTGGTGGGTCAAGGAGTCGCGGGACGGCAAGGCCAAGCCGGCCCGCAAGACCCGGGTGGTCGACGGCGCCTGCATCTTCCTCAACCGGCCCGGGTTCGCGCCCGGCAGCTTCAACGAGGGCGGCGGCTGCGCGCTGCACCGGCTCGCCCTCGAGGAGGGCCTCAGCCCCACGCTCACCAAGCCCGACGTCTGCTGGCAGCTGCCCATCCGGCGCTCCTACCGCACCGTCGAGCGGCCCGACACCACCACCTACCTCGAGGTGACCATCGGCGAGTTCGACCGTCGCGGCTGGGGCGAGGGTGGCCACGACCTGGACTGGTACTGCTCGGGAAACCCGCAGGCGCACGTCGGGGTCGAGCCGGTCTACCTGAGCCTGCGCGACGAGCTGGTCGCCCTGATCGGCGAGGCCGCCTACGAGGTGCTGGCCGGGCACTGCCGGGCCGTGGTCACCACCCGGCGCCGACTGCCGATCGCCGTCCACCCGGCCGGCCACTGACCGCCCGCCCCCGGCAGGCGAGCGTGACGGCGACCGGGATCATCCCCAGCCCCAACATCTGGCACGACCCCGCCGGGTACGAGCTCACCAACCAGGGAACCGACCCGGACGGCGTCGTCGACGCGGCCATGCGACAGATCCGCGACCTGCGGGGCGCCGCAGTACTGGACGTCGGCTGCGGCACAGGCTTCCACCTGCCCCGGCTGGCCTCGGCGGCCGGGGCCGACGGCCAGGTCGTCGGCGTCGAGCCGCACGCCCCACTGCTGGCCCTGGCCCGGCGTCGCCCCGTCCCGACCGCCGCGGCCCCGGTCACCGTACTGGCGGGCAGCGCCCAGGCCCTGCCGCTGCCGCCGTCCGGCATCGACGTCGCCCAGGCGCGGTGGGCCTACTTCTTCGGCCCCGGGTGCGAGCCCGGACTGGCGGAGCTGGCCCGGGTGATGCGGCGCGGCGGAACGGCTTTCGTCGTCGACGTCGATGCCTCACGGTCCGGCTTCGGCCGTTGGTTCCGCCGGCAGCTGCCGCACTACGACCCCGACGAGGTCGCCCGGTTCTGGGCCCGCCACGGCTGGCAGCGCCGCAGTCTCGACATCACCTGGTGCCAGCCCGACCGCAGCGCCTTCGCCGCCGCCCTGGGCCGGGAGTTCTCGCCGGACCTGGCCCGGCAGATCCTGGCCGAGCACGACGGCACCGGCATCGACTACGCCGTCAGCCTGTTCTGGCGCGACTTCTGAGAAGATCCACGCTCGGTGCGACCGCCTGGCAACCTTCCCCCGCCCCGAGGCGTCTTAGGTTCGTCCGGGACGGAGTGGGGCGCGGCAGCGCCGGACCCCGGGGGGCTCCGGCCCGGACGCCAGCTCATCCACACCCGGCTGAGCATCGACAGCGGAATCGAGGACGGCGACATGCGCTCCGCTCCTCGCTGCGTCTCGGCCGCCGCTCGGACGGCCACGACGGTGACGGTTGTGGCCCTGGGTGCGGTGACGGCGCTGGCCGCCTGCTCCGGCGGTGGACCCGCCCCGGGCGGGACGACGAGCCGCACGCCGACCCCGGCCGCGACCACGGTGGGCGTGGGCTCGACCACGACCCTCGACCCGCTCAGCTCGCTGCCCCCCGCCTCGTTCCCGCCGTCCTCGACCCCCTCACTCGCGACCCTGCCGCCCGCCACCGCGACCAGGGCGGCGGCGTCCAGCCTGCGCTCGAGCCGCTGTCACCCGACCGCGGGCGCCTGGAGCACCGGGCCCGACATCGGCGCGAGGACGGTGGCGCTCACCTTCGACGACGGGCCGGGCCGCGACACCGCCGCCGTCCTGGACGTACTGGCCCGCGAGAAGGTGCACGCGACGTTCTTCGACATCGGCGCCCACGCCGCGATCCAGCCCGACCTGGTGCGTCGCGAGGTGGCCGAGGGCCACCAGATCGGCGGGCACTCCTGGGACCACCGCTACCCCTGGATGGTCCCGGGCGGCTGGACCCCCGGCTTCGTCGACGAGCAGATGCGTGACACCGTCGCCTACCTGCGCAAGCTGACCGGGCAGAGCGTCTGCTTCTACCGGCCACCCGGCGGGATCATGACCGGCATGACGGCCGCCGCCCACGCCGAAGGCATGCAGCTGACGCTGTGGACCGTCGACCCCAAGGACTGGGCGCACCCGCAGGAGAACTACGCCTACTCGGCCGACGCCCAGGGCATCGTGGCCCGGGCGACGCTGCCGGGCGTCGTGCGGCACCCCATCGTGCTGATGCACGACGGCAACGGCCCCCGCGGGGCGACGGTGGCGGCCCTGCCCCACGTGATCGAGTGGTACCGCAGTCACGGCTACCGTTTCGTGCGCCTCGACGGGCGGGGCTGAGTTGTCGGAGGCAGGGCCTACGGTCGGGGCATGACGACGACAGGTCCCCGTTCCTCGCCCGCCGCCGGCGCCGGTGGCAAGGGTGGCCGGGCCCGGGAGGCGCGGCCCGGGTTCCGGTGCGGCGAGTGCGGCTGGACCTCGGTGCGCTGGGTGGGTCGGCTGCGGCGAGTGCCAGGCCTGGGGCACCGTCGCCGAGGCCGACGCCCCCGCTGCCGGGCTGACCAAGGCCCGCACCGTGGCCACCCCGGCCCGCTCCATCGCCGAGGTCGACGCCCAGCCGGCGGCCTCCTGGGCGACCGGCGTCGACGAGCTCGACCGGGTGCTGGGCGGCGGCCTGGTCGGCGGGGCCGTGGTGCTGCTCGCCGGCGAGCCCGGGGTCGGCAAGTCGACCCTGCTGCTCGACGTCGCCTCCCGTGCCGCCGTCCACGGCCGCACCGTGCTCTACATCACCGGCGAGGAGTCGGCCGCCCAGGTGCGGCTGCGGGCCGAGCGGATCGGCGCCCTGCGGCCCCGGCTGCTGCTGGCCGCCGAGACCGACCTGGCCACCGTGCTCGGTCACGTCGAGGCCTGCGCCCCCGACCTGCTGGTGCTCGACTCGGTGCAGACCGTGGTCAGCGACTCGATCGAGGGCAGTGCCGGCGGGGTCGCCCAGGTGCGCGAGGTGGCGGCCTCGCTGATCCGCGTGGCCAAGGCCCGCGGCATGGCCACCGTGCTGGTCGGGCACGTCACCAAGGACGGCGCCATCGCCGGCCCTCGGGCGCTCGAGCACCTGGTCGACGTCGTCTGCCAGTTCGAGGGCGAACGCCACTCCCGGCTGCGGCTGCTGCGGGCCGTCAAGAACCGGTACGGCGCCACCGACGAGGTCGGCTGCTTCGACCTGTCCGACACCGGGATCGTCGGGCTGGCCGACCCCAGTGGGCTGTTCCTGTCCCGGCACGACGAGCCGGTGTCGGGCACGGCCGTCACGGTGACCCTGGAGGGCCGCCGGCCGGTGGTGGCCGAGGTGCAGGCGCTGACGGCAGGCAGCAACCAGCCGAACCCGCGCCGGGCCACCTCCGGCCTGGACTCCAGCCGGGTGGCGATGGTGCTGGCGGTGCTGCTGCGCCGCGCCGAGCTGAACATCGGCGGCGCCGACGTCTACGCCGCGACCGTGGGCGGGGTCAGGCTCAGCGAGCCGGCAGCCGACCTCGCCGTGGCCCTGGCCGTGGCCAGCAGCCTGCGCGACCGCCCGCTGCGGCGCGGGTTGGTGGTGGTCGGCGAGGTGGGGCTGGCCGGGGAGGTGCGCCGGGCCGGCGGCGTCGGCCGGCGGCTGGCCGAGGCGGCCCGGCTCGGCTTCACCCACGCGATCGTGCCGAGGGGCACCGACGACGCGGCACCCGACGGCATGGTCGTCATGGAGGTCGGTGACGTCGCCACGGCGGTGCGCACAGCCCTCGCGTAGACTCCCCGGTGACGTGACGTCGGGGGACGCTGACCTGCTACGAACCGGGAGACCTCGCTGTGGCTGCAGAGCGCTCTGACGAAGAGCTGCTGCGCGCCACCCTGGGGGCGGTGGCGCCGGGGACCGAGCTGCGGGACGGCCTCGAACGGATCCTGCGGGGCCGCACCGGGGCCCTGGTCGTCCTCGGCCACGACCGACTCGTCGAGAGCATCTGCACCGGCGGCTTCGTGCTCGACGTCGAGTTCAGCGCCACCCGGCTGCGCGAGCTGGCCAAGATGGACGGCGCCATCGTGGTGGACGCCGACATCGTCAAGATCACCAGGGCGGCGGTGCAGCTGCTGCCGGACTCCTCGATCGAGACCGCCGAGTCGGGCACCCGGCACCGCACCGCCGAGCGGGTGGCCCGCCAGACCGGCTTCCCCGTGATCTCGGTGAGCCAGTCGATGCGCATCGTCGCGCTCTACGTCGGCGGTCTGCGCTACGTGCTCGAGGGGTCCGACGCCATCCTGGCCAAGGCCAACCAGGCCCTGGCCACGCTCGAGCGCTACAAGGCCCGCCTCGACGAGGTCACCGGAACCCTGTCGGCGCTCGAGATCGAGGACCTGGTCACCGTTCGCGACGTGTCGGTCGTGGCGCAGCGCCTCGAGATGGTGCGCCGCATCAGCGACGAGATCGCGCACTACGTGGTCGAGCTCGGCACCGACGGGCGGCTGCTGTCGCTGCAGCTCGACGAGCTGATGGGCGGGGTCAACCCCGACCGCGAGCTGGTGATCCGCGACTACCTCGACGCCGCCCGCCGCGAACGCTCCATCGACGAGGTGCTGGCCGACCTCGCCGCCATCCCGGCCCACGAGCTGGTCGAGCTGACGACGGTGGCGCGGGTGCTCGGCTTCTCGCTCAGTGGCGACGTGCTCGACCTCGCGGTCAGCCCCAAGGGGTACCGACTGCTGCACAAGGTGCCACGACTGCCGGTCTCGATCGTGGAGCGTCTGGTCGACCACTTCGGCGACCTGCAGAAGCTGCTCGCCGCCAACCTGGACGACCTGATGACGGTGGACGGGGTCGGCGAGCAGCGGGCCCGGGCGGTGCGCGAGGGCCTGTCCCGCCTGGCCGAGTCGAGCATCCTGGAACGCTACGTCTGAGCCGGCCGGCTCGTCGCCGACGCCCCACCGATGAGCGAGAACCCGCTCCACGAGCCGATCCTGACGTGGTTCGACGCCTGTGCCCGCGACCTGCCGTGGCGCCGGCCCGACTGCACCCCGTGGGGGGTGCTGGTCAGCGAGATCATGCTGCAGCAGACCCCGGTGACCCGGGTGCTGCCGCTCTGGCAGCACTGGCTGGCGCGCTGGCCCACCCCGGCCGACCTGGCCGCCGAGGCACCCGGCGAGGCGGTGCTGATGTGGGGCCGGCTGGGCTACCCGCGCCGAGCGCTGCGACTGCACGCCGCGGCGGTGACGATCGTCGAACGCCACGACGGCCAGGTGCCGGACGACCACGACGCCCTGCTGGCCCTGCCCGGGATCGGCGGCTACACGGCGGCCGCGGTGGCCTCGTTCGCCTTCGGTCGACGGCACCCGGTGCTCGACACCAACGTGCGACGGCTGCTGGCCCGCGCCGTCGCCGGGACCGCTCAGCCGGCCACGGCATCGCCGACCCGCAGCGAGAGCGACCTCGCCGTCCGGCTGCTGCCCGAGCACGCGGCGCGGGCGGCCCGTTGGGCGGCCGCCACCATGGAGCTCGGCGCCCTGGTCTGCACCGCCCGGGCGCCAGCAGTGCCCGCACTGCCCGGTGAGCGGGCTGTGCGCCTGGCAGCGGGCGGGGGCACCACCGGCCGACGGGCCGGCACGGGCGAGCCAGCGCTACGAGGGCACCGACCGCTGGATGCGGGGACGGCTGCTGGCCGTGGCCCGGGACGCCGCCGGAGCGGTCACCCACGCCGCACTGCGGCGCGCCGTCCCGGACGACCTGCAGCGCGACCCGACCCAGCGTGAGCGCGCCCTGGACTCACTGGTGACCGATGGCCTGCTCGAGCCGTTGCCCCGCAACCGGTTCCGGCTGCCCGGACGCTAGCTCAGGGCTTGCGGGCCACCCCGGCGAAGGCCGGCGACACCTGCGCCGGTTCGCTCCCGGGCGCCGGGCGCCAGTCCTGCGGCGCCACCAGACCGGGCTCGAGCAGCTCGAGCCCGTCGAAGAAGGCCAGGATCTGGGCGTGGGTGCGCCGGGTCATCTGGGTGGCGACCATGGTGTTGTACTTCGCGGTCGCGGCGTTGGCGATGCCGGTCTCGTCGTCCCGCGCGGGGTGCGAGAGCACGAGGTAGCTGCCCGCCACCGTGGCGTCCATGAAGGTGCGGACGACGCCGTAGGGGTCCTTCGCGTCGTCGATGAACTGCATCGTCATCAGCAGCATCACCGCGACCGGCCGGCTGAAGTCGAGGGTCTGGGCCGCCTGGGCCAGGATCGCCTGGGGGTCGTGCAGGTCGCCGTCGATGTAGGCGACGCTGCCGGGCCTGCCGGTCAGCAGCGCCCGCGCGTGCACGAGCACGATCGGGTCGTTGTCGACGTAGACGACCGTGGTGTCCTCGGCCGTCGCCTGGGCCACCTCGTGGACGTTGTTCGCCGACGGCAGCCCGGTCCCGAGGTCGAGGATCTGCCGGACGCCGCACTCGCCGACCAAGTGCTGGACCACCCGCACCAGGAAGGCCCGGTTGCTGCGCACCCCGGGGACGATCCCCGGGTTGGCCTCGATCACCTTCTCGGCGGCGATCCGGTCGGGCGCGAAGTTGTCCTTGCCGCCGAGCCAGTAGTCGTACACCCGCGCGGGGTGCGCCACCGTGGTGTCGATGGTGCGCCGGATGGACTCCTCGACCTCGTCGGCCGCCTTGTCGACGACCGCCTTGTCGACGACCGCCTTGTCCTCGGACATCACCCCTCCTAGCACGGTATGGGCGTCTTGTCGGGTCGGTCCCCAAACGCCCTCCTCGGCCCGACCATAGTCGCCCGGTGGCAGCGGTCGCCACTGTCGGTGGCAGGGCTAGGCTCGGCGAGTGCCCGGGGCCGCGGAACGACGTGCGCCCCGGGGCTTCCTGCGGGCATTCTTCCGGGCGGGGTTCCGCCGGTACGCGGCCTATCGGGCCGCCACCCTGGCCGGGGCCTTCACCAACGCCATGTTCGGCCTGGTCAAGGCCAGCATCCTGCTGGCGGTGATCCACGCCAACGGCGGCGCGGCGGTCGGCGGCTACGACGCCAGGACGGCGTCGTCCTACGCCTGGTTGTCGCAGGCCACCCTGTCGGTGGTCTACGTGTTCACCTGGACCGAGGTCGCCGCGCGGATCCGTTCCGGCGACATCGCGGTCGACCTGGCGCGGCCGGTCGACCTGCAGCTGAGCCTGCTGGCGGCCGACCTGGGGCGCGCCACCTACTCCCTGCTGCCGAGGGGGCTGCCGTCCCTGGCGGTCGGAGCGGCCACCTTCGGGCTGACCCTGACCACCGACCCCGCGATGTGGCTGCTGGGGCTGACCAGCCTGGTCCTGGCGGTGGTGGTCTCCTTCGCCTGCCGGTTCGCGGTGAACCTGGTCGCGTTCTGGTGGGTCGAGATCCGCGGGCTGATGACGCTCTACGTGGTCGCCACGAACGTGCTGTGCGGGCTGGTCGTGCCGGTGCACTGGTTCCCGGACTGGCTGCGGGTGCTCGCCACGGCCACCCCCTTCCCGTCGATGCTGCAGACCCCCGTCGACGTGCTCGGCGGCACCGTCCGCGGTACCGCCGCCCTGTCGGCGGTCGCCGTCCAGCTCGGGTGGGCGGTGGCCACGCTCGTCGGCGGCCGACTGCTGCTGCGCCGGGCCACCCGCAAGCTGGTGGTGCAGGGTGGCTAGCGGGTCGTCAGGGGGTCGTCCGGGAGGTCGTCCGGGGCGTCGGCCGCGGCGAACCCGTACACCTCGCTGCTGACGTCCCGGCTGCGCAGCCAGCTGGCCTACCGGGCCTCGTTCACCCTCGAGCTGGTCAGCAGTGCGGGCATCGGCCTGATCGAGCTGGCCGAGGTGCTGGTCATCTTCCACAACGTGCCGACCCTGGCCGGCTTCGACGTCACCGCCGCCCTGCTGGTGTTCGCGCTGTCGAACGTCGGCTTCTCGCTCGCCGACCTCGTGTTCGGCCAGCTCGACGAGATCCCGGCGCTGGTGCGGGCGGGCACCCTCGACGTGCTGCTGCTGCGACCGCTGCCGGTACTGGCGCAGCTGGTGCTGGCCAACGTGACCCTCAAGCGGATCGGCCGGGCACTGCTCAGCGGCGGCGTCCTGGTCGTCGTCCTGCCGCGGCTGCCGATCCGGTGGACGCCGGCGCACCTGCTGCTGGTGACGGCGACCCCACTGGCGGCGGCGGCCCTGTTCGGCGCCCTGTTCACGGTGGCCGGAGCGGTGCAGTTCTTCGTGATGGACGGCGGCGAGGTCGCCAACGCGTTCACCTACGGCGGCTCGTACGCCTCGCAGTTCCCCACCACGGTGATCCCGATGCCGTTGCGGGTGCTCTACGGATTCGTGATCCCCACGGTCTTCATCTCGTTCGCCCCCGCGCTGACCCTGCTCGACCGGGCGCTGCCGCCCGGATGGCCGCCCTGGCTCGGGTGGACCTCACCGGTGGCGGCGGCACTGGCCTGGGGCGTGGCACTGTGGGCCTGGCGGTTCGGCCTGCGGCACTACCAGGGTGGCGGCGGATGAACGTCGTCGCGGTCGACTCGCTGGTGCGCGAATTCGTCGTCCGCCGGTCGGCCGGGCGGCTGCGGCGCCGGCGCGAGGCGGTGCGCGCCATCGACGGCATCACCTTCGCGGTGCCCCCGGGCTCGTCGGTGGGCTACATCGGCGCCAACGGGGCGGGCAAGTCGACCACCATCAAGATGATCACCGGCATCCTGCAGCCGTCGGCCGGCACGGTGCGCACCTTCGGGCTCGACCCCATGCGGCACCGGCGGGAGGTGGCCCGCCGGGTCGGGGTGGTCTTCGGCCAACGGTCGCAGCTGTGGTGGGACCTGCCGCTGGCGGAGTCGTTCACCATCCTGGCCGCCGTCCACCGTCTGGCGCCGGCGGCGGCCGCGGGCCGGCGCGACGAGCTGGTCGAGCGGCTCGAGCTGGGCCGGCTGCTCGCCACCCCGGTCCGCCAGCTCAGCCTGGGCGAGCGGATGCGCGGCGACATCGCGGCAGCCCTGCTGCACTCCCCCGACCTGCTCATCCTCGACGAGCCGACCATCGGCCTCGACGTGCTGAGCAAGGAGCGGCTGCGGGTGTTCCTCGCCGAGGAGAACCGGGCCCAGCACCGCACCATGCTGCTGACCACCCACGACATGGACGACGTCGAGCGGCTGTGCGACCGCCTGATCGTGGTCGACCACGGCCGACTGGCCTTCGACGGCAGCGCCGGCGAGCTGACCGCGACCGTGGGGGCCCGTCGGGTGCTGGTGGTCGACCTCGTCGAACCGCGAGCGGCCCTGACCGACGTCGCCGCCCTGCCGGGGGTCCAGGTGCTGGACGTCGAGGCGCAGGGCCTGCGGCACCGGTTCGCCTTCGCCCCGGGGGACGTCAGTGCGGCCCAGGTGCTGGCCCGGGTCGGGCAGCAGGCCGAGGTCCGAGACCTGTCGATCGAGGAGCCCGACATCGAGGACGTCGTCCGCCGGCTCTACCTGGCGAGCGGACGCTAGCCCGAGGCCAGGTTCTCGCGCGCCCACAGCGCGGCCGAGGTGCGGTCGGGCACCCCCAGCTGGCGGAACACGCTGTTCAGATGCACCTTGACGGTGTGCTCGCTGATGCCGAGCGAGCGCGCGATGTTCTTGTTGGCCATGCCCTGGCCCACCAGGGCCAGCACCTCACGCTCGCGCGGGCTCAGCCGCACCCCCTGGCTCTGGCCACCCCCCGGCAGCAGCGCCCGGGTGATCCGCGGGTCCATCGGCGCCTCGCCGCGCGCTGCGGCCCGCACCCCGGAGACCAGATCGGCGGGGTCGCTGTCCTTGAGCAGGTAGCCGACCGCGCCGGCGTCCACCGCGGCCCGCACCTTGGCGTGCTCGGTGAACGAGGTCAGCACCACCACGGCGACCTCGGGACAGCGGACGTTCAGCTCACGGGTGGCGGCGACGCCGTCCATGCCCGGCATCGACAGGTCCATCAGCACCACGTGCGGTGCCTGCTCGACGGTCGCGGCGACGGCGGCCTGGCCGTCCCCGGCCTCGGCCACCACCTCGATCCCGTCCGCGGCCTGCAGCAGGGCACGCAGCCCGGCGCGCAGCACCGCGTGGTCGTCTGCCAGCACGACCCTGATCGGGCCGGACGGCGGCTCGGTCGCTCTCACGGGCGGTCCCCCTCGGTGGACGGCGGCAGCTGCAGCCGCCAGCGGGTGCCCCGGGACGGGGCGGTGGCCATCAGCAGGGTGGCGTCGTGCTCCTGGGCCAGGTCGGCCAGCAGCCGCAGCCCGACGTGGCCCTGCGTGCGGGCGGCCGCCGCCACGGCCGGGTCGAGCCCCACCCCGTCGTCGGCGACCTCCACCGTGGTGCCGTCGTGCCGGCGGCTCAGCACCACCCGGGCCGAACCGGCCCGGGCGTGCTTGGCCACGTTGCGCAGGCACTCGCGCACGAACCGGTAGACCAGCCGCTGCTGCTCGGGGGGCAGGTCGGCGGCGGCGACCGGGTCGACGTCGACGTCGACCACCACCCCGCGGCCCCGCAGCCCGGTCGCCAGGTCGTCGAGGGCCGGGCCCAGCCCGGCGCCGGTCAGGTTCTGCGGGTAGATGTCGACCAGCAGGCTGCGCAGGCCACCGACGGTGCCCCGGACGGCGGCGGCCGCCGCCCGTAGCTGCGCCACCTGGGCGGCGCGGCCCACGGTGGCGGGCGTCGACGTGTCGCCGGCCAGCTGCTCGGCGGCGCCCGACACCGCGAGCGAGGCGGCGACCAGCTCCTGCACCACGCCGTCGTGCAGGTCGGCGGCGATCCGACGGCGTTCGTCCTCGGAGGCGTCGATCGCGTGCTGCAGCAACATCTCCCGCTGGTCCCGGGCCCGGCGCAGCCGATCCAGCAGCGCCCACAGCAACGGCATCAGCAGCACCAGGAACAGCAGCAGGCTCGAGACGACGATGCCGCCGAACGCCCGCCACAGGTCACCCGTGCGGGCGGTGACCGTGGTGTAGCGGCGGTAGGTCTCGAACAGCATCGGCTTGCCCGACGCCGTCCAGACCGGCCGGTAGACCTCGACCATCGGCCCCTGGCCCCGCTCGAGCCGGTTCTCGGGCCGGGACAGGTCGCTCACCTCGGCCACGGTGGCGGGGGCCCGCAGCACCTCGAGCTCCTCCTCGCCCAGCTGGTAGCGCTCGCCCACCAGGGGGGCCGCGTCGGAGTACAGGATCGTGCCCGTGGGCGACCAGACCTTGATCCGGGTGAAGTCGCCCTCGAGCACCTTCTGCTCGGTGATGGCGGTGGCCAAGCGCTCCCGGGCGGCGGGGTCGCCGGTGAGCAGCCCGTCGTCCAGCGCAGGCATGATCACGGTGGTCGCCAGCAGGTCGGTCAGCTGGCTGGCCCCGTTCATCGCCTCACGCTCGGCGATCCGACGCACCACGAACACCCCGCCGAGACCGACGATCATCAGTACCGCGACGGCGGCGGCCGCGATCTGCAGCGCGACGCGGCGGGCCGGCGCCGGAGCCCGGTCGCGCCGCGACGACCCGCCCGCGGTGACGGTCACCCACGGGGGCGGCTCCGGCTCCACCCAGGTCTGGATCATCAGGTGCCGGAGCCCCTGCCCGACCCGCCCGAGCCCGAGCCGGACCCCTTGCCCGAGCCCGAACCGCCGCCGGAACCGCCACCCGAGTCACCACCGGAGTCTGAGCCGTGCCCGCCACTGGTACTGGAGGACGTCGAGCCGTGGCTGGAGGTGCTGGTGCGGGTGGACGTCGAACCACCCCTGCTCGAGGAGGTGCTTCCCTTGCCCGGGCCGGAGGAGCGGGAGGTCGTGGTGTCGGATCCGGAGCCACGGCCGGGACCGGAGCCCGTGTCATGACCCGACCCGCCACCGCCGGAGGAGGTGTCGTCGTGAGTGGGCGTGGGCCGGGTGGTGGGGGTCGACGGCGACCCGCTGCCGTCGTCGCCGACGCCGTTCTCGGAGGCGCTCCCGGTGGGGAGGTGCTCACCCGCCTCACCCGACGGCGAGGGCAGCAGCGAGGCCCCCACCGGGATGACGGCAGGGATGCTCTGGTTCAGGGTCGCGTTGCCCGCCAGGCCCAGAACGGCCGGGACGACGGCCAGACCGGCCGCACCGGCCAGCAGCAGGATCCTTCTCATGACTGTGTGCTCCTCATCGTGTGGCGGACCCCTCCTTTCTCGCCGTCACCCGGTACCACCCGCCATCGAACCATGGTTCTAGAACCACCCCTAGGCTGCCGGGCATGCCTTCTCACCTGCACAGCGTCACCGTCGACTGCCACGACCCCTTCGCCCTGGCCACGTGGTGGGCGCAGGCGCTGGGCGGCGTCCTGGGATCCGACGACGCTCCCGGGGATCCCGCGGCGGTCGTCCAGGTGCCCGGACTGGGCGCCCCGCTGCTGTTCCTGGCGGTCCCCGACGTCAAGTCGGTGAAGAACCGGTGGCACCTCGACCTCGAGCCCGACGAGGGAGGCAGCCGCGAGAGCGAGGTCGAACGACTCGTGGCCCTGGGGGCCGTCGTCGGCGGCGACCTGCGCAACCCCGACGGCACGGGCTGGGTGGTGCTCACCGACCCCGAGGGCAACGAGTTCTGCGTGCTGCGCAGCGCAGCACAGCGCGCCGCCACCGGCGGATAGGTCCCCCGGTGGTGGCGCGCTGCTGCGAGATCGGGACTCAGCCGTGCGAGGACCCGTGACCGGAGTCGTCCGAGCCGCCCCTGCCCGAGCCACCGCTGCCCGAACCACCGTGGCCCGAACCGGAGCGCGAGCCGCCGTGGTCGTCGGCGGTGGCCGAGGCCGAGGAGGTCGCGCGGTGAGTGACCTCGCCGGCGCCCGAACGGTGCGTCGCCTCGGCGCTGCGGCCACCGTGGCCGCCCGAGTCGTCGCCGGGCTCCAGGCCCCTGCCGTGGTCGTCGGCCGTGCCCGACCGGTGCGTGGCCTCACCGGAGCCGGACCGGTGAGTGGCCTCACCGGAGGCGTGCCGGGTGCTGGAGTCGTCGCCCGGCTCCAGACCGCGACCGTGGTCGTCGGCGCTGGGCGAGGCCGTGGGCGCCGACGTCGAGGCTGACGTCGAGGCGGACGTCGAAGCGGAGGTGGAGGCAGAGGTGGACGCCGAGCTGGAGGTGGCACCGGCGGGGACCACCCCCGACAGGGCCTGGGTGCCGGCGGCCAGACCGAAGGCGGCGGGGACGGCGACAGCGGCGGCGGCTGAGAGAAGAAGAACGGTGCGGCGCATCGGAGGCTCCTTGTTCGACAGGGGGTCGCCCTGAGGGGACGTGCTGACCCCTCATTTCTCGCCCGCCGCCGGTACCACCCACCACTGGCCCATGGTTCTACTACCTCCGAGCCGCTCCCGAGCGATTTCAACTGTCGCCTGAATCACTATGGAATTCGGTCGACCAAGGACTTTGGTCCCCTCACTTCGCTCGGCGCCGAGACTTTTCTTCTGCGCCCCTCCCGAATTGGCCGGAAACAGCCTCCCAAGGTCCGTCGAGGTCCGCTCGGCGCCCTCCGTCCGGATGATCCACAGACCGGCCGGTCGCCACGGACGCGGTCTTCGGTGCCGACTGTCCAGCCTTGCTGCGCAACAGTTGTCGGGGCAACAGGGGGCAATTCCGTCCATTTCGCCCGCGCCCGCGGCGACCAAGAAGGACGTTGGGCCAGGGGCGGGGCAGCGCTTTGTCGACTACTACGGAAATGACATGTCGGGGCACGTCGCGAAAATGGTGGACATACCGTGAACACAGGGCCGTCGAGTCGGTCGACCGCGAGGCGCTCAGTCGGAGGTCACCGTGGATCCTGACGCCCTGACAATTGCCGGCAGAATTCTGCTGGACGCCGGCGGGCTGCTGTTCGGGCTCTACCTGGCCACGGTGGGCGGCGCCTGGTCGTTGGCTCGACTGCGCCGCGCCAGGGCCCACCACGCCGAGCGGGCGACCGGCTCGTCACGGCCAGGCGCCGCCCCATGAGCAGCCGACGCCTCCGCGCGGGCCTCGCGCTGACTGCGGTGACACTGGTGGGTGCGGTGGCAGCGGCACCGGCCGCACTCGCCTCGATCCCACCGATGTCGGCGCAGCCGGCCCCACAGGTCATGAGGCTGGCCCGGGTCGACCGCTCGGCCTGGCCGACAGTCGGTCTGGTGCTCACGCTCCCCGGCATCGCCGATGCCCGCACGGCGAGCGCGGGCCTGAGCCTGCGCAGCGACCAGTTCACCGCACCGGCCTCGACGGCGGCGGCACTGGCCGCCTCGGACCTCGAGGTCGTGATCGTGCCGCAGCCCGGTCTCGGCGGCGAGGCGATGCGTGCCCAGCGCCGCGAGCTGGCCACCCTGGCCCACGAGCTGCCGGGCGGCGCCAAGGTCGCCGTGCTCGACGACTCGGCCCGCGCCGACGCACTGCCCGAGGTGCCGACCCTCAGCGCCGACTCCACCCCTGCGGTGGCCAGGCTGGCCGCCCTGCCCACCCGGCCCGGCACCCGCACCCCGGCCCAGCTGGTCGACGCCGCGTTGAACGTGTTCACCAGCGGCGCCCGCGTGCGTCGCACGGTGTTCCTGGTGACCGACGCCCATCAGGTCGACGACCCGCTGACCCTGGCCCGCGTCCAGGCCCGGCTGCAGGCCAGCGGCACCCAGCTGTTCGTGATCGAGCTCGGTGCGCCCACGACGGTGGCCACCCTGGTGCCGGCCACCGGGGGCTTCACGATCGGTGGCGCCGCTCCGCAGCAGGTGCTGCTCGCCGGCACCGGGCAGCTGCTGTCCGACCTGACCCACCAGTACTACGTGCAGTTCCAGGTGCCCGCCACTGCGCCGTCCAGCAGTGCCCTCACCGTCGACTACCGCAGCGGGGCGACGCACAGCACCATCGACGTCCCCCAGCCGGCCGCCTCGATCGCACCGCCCCCACCCCCGGCACCGGCACCCGCGACCGACAGCCAGCCGTCCGACCTGCCGCTGACGCTGCTGGCGATCTCGCTGGTGGCGACGTCCCTGCTGTACGGCCTGGGCATGCTGGTCGCCTCGCGTCGCCCTCCCCGACCGTGGTCGCCGGACGACGTCGCCTCGGTCGACGGGTTGCACGTCACCTTCGTCATCCCCTGCCTGAACGAGGCCAGGGTGATCGCGGCGGGCATCGACAGGCTGCTGGCCCTCGATCGGGCGGACATCAGGATCGTGGTGATCGACGACGGCTCCGACGACGACACCGCAGCCGTCGTCGAGCAGTTCGACGACCCGCGGGTGCGGCTGCTGCGTCGCCGACTGCCGGACGCCCGCAAGGGCAAGGGCGAGGCCCTCAACGCGGTCTACCGCCTGCTCCTCGAGGAGACCAGGCTGCTGGGGCGTGACCCGAAGAACGTGATCCTCGCGGTCGTGGATGCCGACGGCCGGCTCGACCCCCGAGTCCTGGCCGACATCACCCCCTACTTCGCCGACCCCCGGCTGGCCGGCGTCCAGATCGGCGTCCGCATCAACAACCGCCACGACAGTCGGCTGGCCCGCATGCAGGACATGGAGTTCGTGCTGTTCACGGAGGTCTTCCAGCGCGGCCGCCGTCACCTCGGTTCCACCGGCCTGGGCGGCAACGGGCAGTTCATGCGGATGAGCGCCCTGGCCGACCTCGGCGACTCGCCCTGGTCCCGAAGCCTGACCGAGGACCTCGACCTCGGCGTCCGGTTGATCGCCCGCGGCTGGCGGACCGACTTCTGCCCGACGGCCGACGTCCACCAGCAGGGCGTCGTCACCTGGCGGACCCTGCTGCGGCAACGCACCCGCTGGTTCCAGGGGCATCTGCAGGCCTGGCCCCTGATTCCGGAGGTGCTGGCGGGCGCCCCCCGGCGCGCCAGGGCCGACCTGGTGTACCACCTCTCGTCGCCGGTGCTGCTGCTGATCGCCTCGCTGCTGTCGGCCTCGTTCCTCGCATCGCTCGTGGCGGACGTCGGCCAGGCGGCCATGGGGCGCAACCCGTTGTCCTGGTGGTTCCTGAGCACCTACCTGCTGACCGTGGGACCGGCTGTGGCCTTCACCACCGTCTACCGCAGGAAGGAGACCCCCACCCTGAGCTGGGTCCGGACGGTGGGGCTGGCGCACGCCTACGTCGGCTACTCGTTGATGTGGTACGTGGCCGGCTGGCGCGCGATGGGACGGGTCGTCCTGCACCGCTCAGGCTGGGCCAAGACCGCCCGACTGGCCGAGCCGGCACCGACCACAGAGAACGTGGTGCCGGCAGCCGATGCAGTTCCGGAGCTGGTCACCGTCAGGGCGCCCGTGGTCATCGACCTGACCGATGCCGCGCTGGACGTCCCCACCCTGATCATCAATCTGCGGTCCCTGCCGCAGTCGCCACCGACCGCCGCCGGGCGACGGTGATGCGCCGCCGACTGGCATGGGGTGTCGCCCTCGTGGCGGCAGGGTCGTTCGCAGCCCTGACGCTGCTGCGTCCTGCGGGCACCTGGGCGGAGGGGTCCCGGCACGGCCCCTGGGCCACCGTGTTCACCGGCTTCGGATCGGTGTCGGGCAGCGACGACTCGGTGCAGCTCGCCCCCCGGGCCGCCACGAACCCCGGCACCACCCATGCCGCACTCGTGGTCACCGGGCAGAGCTACGGTGACCTGGCACTCACTCTGCGCACCACCACCCGCCGGCAGCTGCGAACGCCCACCCCCAACGCCTGGGAGGTGGGCTGGGTGATCTGGCACTACCAGGGACCGGACCGGTTCTACGCCCTGGTCCTCAAGCCCAACGGCTGGGAGCTCTCGAAGCAGGACCCGACCTTCGATCGCGGACAACGGTTCCTGGCCAGCGGGTCTCGGCCGAGCTTCGCGATCGGGACGACGCACACCGTGGGCGTCAGCCAGGTCGGCGACAAGCTCAAGGTCTCGGCCGACGGCTCGCTGCTGGCCGATCTCACCGACACCGATGCGCCGTACCTGCGGGGGGCGATCGGCCTCTACTCCGAGGACGCGGACGTCGTCTTCGACCACATCGACCCAGTTCAGATCGGGGCATCGCCATGAACGGCAGGGTGAGGAACGGCTCGTCGGCGACCGGACGACCGAAGACGGTGATGGTGGTCTACGGCACCAGGCCCGAGGCGGTGAAGATGGCTCCGCTGGTGAACGCGCTGCATCACAGCCCCTACTTCACGGCGACTGTCGCGGTCACCGGGCAGCATCGCAGCATGCTCGACCAGGTGAACGCGGTGTTCGGCATCGTCCCGGACGTCGACCTCGACATCCACACTCCCGGACAGAGTCTCAGCGAGATCACGGCCCGCTCCCTGACCGGCATCACCCCGGTGCTGGAGCGCCTGACGCCCGACGTCGTCGCCGTCCAGGGCGACACCACCACGACGTTCGCGGTGGCGCTGGCCGCCTTCTACACCCGGGTGCCGGTGGTTCACCTCGAAGCGGGCCTGCGCACCCATACCATCGACTCACCGTTCCCGGAGGAGCTCAACCGTCGACTCACCACCCGGTTGACAGCGCTGCATCTGCCCCCGACGTCCCGGGCCCGACAACACCTGCTCGCAGAGGCCGTCGACCCGGACACGATCCTGGTGACCGGGAACACGGTCATCGACGCGCTGCACTGGACGCTTCGCCGCCTCCAGCCCTACGGCGACCCGGGACTCGCGGAGCGGTTGCGCAGCGACCGGCCGGTCCTGCTGGTGACGGCGCACCGGCGCGAGTCCTGGGGCCCGGCGATGGAGGGCATCGGGCGCGCCGTGGCCAGGATCGCCGCCCGGTACCCGGACTATCTGGTGGTCCTGCCGCTGCACGCCAACCCACTGGTGCGTCAAGCACTGCTGCCGAGCCTGGCAGGACTCGGCAACGTCGTGCTCACCGGTCCGTTGCCGTACGGCGGGTTCTGCCGGCTGCTGCAACGATCCACGATCGTCCTGACCGACAGCGGCGGCGTCCAGGAGGAGGGGCCGAGCCTGGGCAAGCCGGTGCTGGTGATGCGCGACCGGACCGAGCGGCCCGAGGCTGTGGCGGCGGGTGCCGTCCGACTGGTGGGCACCGACGAGGACGCCATCGTGACGGCGTTCGGCGACCTGGCTGACGACCCGGTGGCCTATGCCCGGATGTCGACGGCCGTCAACCCCTACGGCGACGGCCGCGCGGCTGAGCGAAGCGTGGCCGCCCTGGCCCACTTCTTCGGCCTGGGGCCGCGGCCCGAGCCGTTCCGGTCGGAGCGCGTCCTCGACCTGCGGCCCTACGAACACACGGCAGCCCTGTCGCTGAGCCATTGACCATCACCTGCGGAGGAACCCATGGAAACCAGCCTTCGGCACCGACGACACCTGATCCTGATCGCCCTGGCGGCGGCCCTGACCGTCGGTGCCCTCGCCCTCCCCACGGCCACGGCGGCACCCACCCCCCGTGCGGGCCACCAGAGCCACGACGGCGGCAGGGCGATCGGCGACGGCCGCGGGCAGCCCCCGCTGGTCAGCCCGCCCCGGCCCCCGTCCGGGATCCCGACCCAGCCCAGGCGCAGCGCGGCCAAGGCGACGTCAGGCACCTCGAGCACCTCGAGCACCTCGAGCACGAGTTCCGTGACGCTGCGCAGCCTGAGCGCGGCGACCGGGGCGACGTCGGCCGCCATCGCCGCTGTCACGGCGGTGACTCCGCCGTCCACGGCTCGCTCCTTCGGCCCCACCGGTCCGGCGTCCACGTTGGTGCTGTACGACACCACCAACAGCTACGGCTGGCTGGGCGAGCTCTACGCCCTCGGCGCCGGCACCCTGGCCAGCCACTTCGGCCGGGTGACGGCCGAGCCGGTGACCAGCTACGTCGCCGGGCAGATCAACGACCACACCGCCGTGGTCTACATCGGGTCGACGTACAACGAGCCGCTGCCGCAGAGCTTCATCGCCGACGTGGTCGCCTCGACCAGGCCCGTGATCTGGTCCGGCTTCAACGTCTGGCAGCTGTCGGGGGCCGCCGGCTCGGCGTCCCAGAACGCCTTCACGACCAAGTACGGCTGGGACCCGACCACGTCCTACCTCGACACCACCGACACCCTGACCACGGTCAGCTACAAGGGCGTCGCCCTGGGCCGCAACCCGGCCAACACCGGCGGCGTGCTGGCCCCTCACATCACCAACGCGGCTCAGGTGAGTGTGCTCGGGCAGTCCACCTGCACCGACGCGGTGGGGACCGTGGTCACCTGTGCGGCGATCGCGCAGACCACCGGATCCACCCTTCCGTGGGCGATCCGCTCGGCCAACCTCACCTACGTCGGTGAGATCCCGCTGTCCTACATCGGCGAGCACGACCGGTACCTGGCCTACGCCGACCTGCTGTTCCCGGCGCTGGCCCCGACGGCCACGCCCACCCGTCGGGCCGCGGTGCGGCTCGAGGACGTCAGTCCGGTCTCGGACCCGGTCGTGCTGCGGCAGTTCGCCGACTACCTGTCGGCCCAGGGTGTGCCGTTCCAGGTGGGCGTCATCCCCACCTACACCGACCCCAAGGGTGCCTTCACCGGCGGAGTGGCCCAGACCATCAGCCTGCGCAACGCCCCGACGGTGGTCGCGGCCCTGAAGTACATGCAGTCCAAGGGCGGGGTGCTGGTGCAGCACGGCTACACCCACCAGTACTCGACCGTCGCCAACCCGTACAACGCGGTCACGGGTGACGACTTCGAGTTCTACCAGGCCAAGTGCTCCACCACCCCCAACCCGCCCTACGCCTTCGAGACGTGCCAGGCCACCTCATGGGTACGGCTGATCGGCCCGTTGCCGGGCGACAGCCAGAGCTGGGCCGCCGGACGGGTGACCACCGGGCGCAACCAGTTCACCAGCGCCGGCATCACGGCGCCGTCCATCTTCGAGACGCCGCACTACAGCGCGACCGCGGCCGACTACCGCGGCATGCGGCAGGTCTACGCCACCCGCTACGAGCGGGAGCTGATGTTCGGCGGGCTGATCTGGTCCGGCGGCCGCAACAGCAACGTCTTCGGTCAGTTCTTCCCCTACAGCGTGACCGACGTCTACGGCGGCAAGGTGCTGCCCGAGAACCTGGGCAACTACGAGCCGGACCTGTACAACAACAACCCGCCCCGCACCGCTCAGGACATCGTCGCCAACGCCTCGGCGAACCTGTCGGTCACCCAGTCGGTGGCCAGCTTCTTCTTCCACCCGGACTACCCACTCAGCGAGCTGAGCACCGTCGTCACCGGGATCAAGGGGCTCGGCTACACGTTCGTACCGGCCTCGCAGCTCTAGGGCCGTGACACCCTCCCGACACCTCCTCCCGACTGCACCTCGCGACGACGTCGTCGGAGAATGCTGACATGACCGTGCGCCGCCGTGCCCACCCCCGGGCACTGCGGCGCACGGCCGTGGGGAAGGCGGCGATCGTGCTGTCCCTCGGACTCACCGGGGGGCTCCTGGCCACCCAGGCGCTCCACGGCGCCGCCGCTCCCGAGGTCGCCCGCTACCCGAGGCCCACCACGACCGCCACCACCGTCGCGAGCGGCGGCCCGGCCACCGCGACGGCGAGGACGTCGTCGTCCGGTACCGCCTCGGGGGTCCCTGTTGCCGGGCGCAGCGCCTCGGCGACCTCACCCGCCGCCGCCACGAACTCCGCCGCGACCACCGACCTGGCCGGACGGATCGTGCTCCACGCCTACGACATGTCCGGCAACCGATTGGGCTGGAAGGCGTTCCGCGCCGTCCAGACCGCGGGCCACGGCAGCGACGGCGTCAACGACATGCTGCTGGACCCCGACACCCTGACCACGGTCTCGGGCTGGCCGTTGTACGACCACGACGGCGACCCTGCCCTCGACCGGCCGGCCCGGCCGGCTGCCCTCAGCCTGGCCTGGCCCAGCACCCAGGGCTACTCGACCGTGATCCTGGACCTGCCCGGCCCCGGTACCTACGTCTTCAACCAGCTGCTGGCGCAGGATCTGGTCCGCCGCACCCTGCAGGCCTGGCAGGCCCGCCCCGACTATCGACCCAGCCGGTCCTTCCGGGAACGACTGCGCCGCGCACAGGACGAGCTGACCACGGCGCAACGGGCGGTCGCCGAGGCCGACCGGGGCCGCCTGTCGGCGATCGCCTACGACGACGCCGTGGCAGCCCAGCTGCAGCTGCTGACCGAGTACGGGGCCCAGTCCGGCCAGCTCCGACCGGACGCCGAGCGCGTCTGGGGCTTCACCACCGGCTCCACCACGAAGATCGCCTCGACGGTGGCGGCGGCCTCGGGGATCGTCGGCGGGCGACGCGGCGCCGCGTCGCTGCGGATCGTCTTCGACCCCGATCGCAGCCCCGCCTCCTACCAGGCGGCCGTCGCCACCGCCCGACGCGCCGGCCTGCGGGTCGTCGGACAGCTGCTCGACTCCACGGCCATGGCCGGCATGAGCCTGGCCAGGTGGCGCTCCCGGGTCGCCGACTACGTCACGACCCTGCCGAACGTGGACGTCTGGGAGGTCGGCAACGAGGTCAACGGCCACTGGCTCGGCCGCGACGTGCCCGCGAAGATCGCCTATGCGGCCGACTACGTCAAGGCCCGCGGCGGTCGCACCATGCTCACGCTCTACTGGCAGCTCGGCGAGGACACCTCCACGACGTCGATGTTCACCTGGGCGCAGGCCCACCTGTCATCGGCGACCCGCGGCTCGCTGGACGAGATCGGACTGAGCCTGTACCCCGAGCAGGCACCGATGGGCGTGGCCTTCGACCGGGTGGTCACCACGCTGCACCGCAGCTTCCTGCACCAGCGGGTCGCCGTCACCGAGCTCGGGTACGGCAGCCCCGACCTGAGCCACCTCTGGTGGTGGGGTTCGGCCACCGACCCCACCGGAGACGCCAGGAACGCCGTGGCCTCGCTCTACTCGCGGGCGATAATCGGCTATGCGTACTCGGGGGGCGGCACCTACTGGTGGTACTTCCCTCAGGACGCACCGCTCGGCAGCCGGCTCTGGCAGACGTTCGCGACCGCCTACCGGCAGAGCACCACGAGCCCGTAGCCGACCGAGGTGGCGCCGGGCTGCCGCCGTCGGCACCCTCGCAGCGCTGGCGCTGCTCACGGCGTGCGCCCGCTCCGACCCGCCCACCCCGACGTCGGCGCCGGCGTCCCCCACGGCCTCGTCCCAGCCACTGCCGGTCCAGAGCCAAGGCGCGCCGGGCTTCGGCACCGTGACGACAGGGCAGCTGGGGACCACGTACGAAGGGATCGGCCAGGCGGGCGCCGGCGCTCCCGAGGCGCCGGTCGACACCTTCGGGTCCGCCGGGCGGGCCAGGACGCTGGTGCTCTACGACATCACCGGCGACTACGGCTGGCTGGGTGAGCTGCACGCCCAGATGGCCGCCAACCTGGCCGGCCACTTCGGCCAGGTCACCGCCGTCCCGGCAAGCAGCTACACCACCGGACGGCTCGCGGGCTTCACTGCCGTCGTCTACGTCGGCACCACCTACGACGAGCCGTTGCCGGCCGCCCTGCTGCGTGACCTGCGCACCACCGAGCTACCGGTGCTGTGGTCGGGGCTGAACATCTGGCAGCTCAGCGGCAAGCCCCGGACCACCACGAACGACGCCTTCGTGCGCCGTTACGGCTGGGACCCCGCAGCCTCGCCGATCGACACGGTCGACGTCGTCTCGACGGTGACCTACAAGGGACGGCAGCTGGCCCGGTCGCCGCTCAACCGCTCCGGGATCGTGGTGCCCAGGCCCAGCGGCACCACCCCCCTGACGGTGCTGGCCACCGCCCGGTGCACCGCGACGACAGTCCCGACCGGGCAGTGCCGGGCCGGTGAGACCCTGCCCTGGGCAGTGCGCTCGGCCAACCTGACCTACGTCGGCGAGAATCCGTTCGCCTACGTGAGCGAGGACGACCGTTACCTCGCCTATGCCGACCTGTTCTTCGCGCTGCTGGCTCCCCAGGACAAGCCCAGCCGCAAGGCCGCCGTCCGGCTCGAGGACGTCGGCCCGACCTCGGACCCGGCCGCGATCCGCGCCTTCGCTGACTACCTGCACGCCGCCGGGGTGCCGTTCCAGATCGGGGTCATCCCGCTCTACCTCGACCCCACGGGTGCCCTGAACGGCGGCAAGCCGCTCGAGACGCCACTGGCCGACGAGCCCGATCTCGTGGCCGCCCTGACGTATGCGGTCGACCGGGGAGCGACCCTGGTCCAGCACGGGTACACCCACCAGTACGGCACCGTCGCCAACCCCTACAACGGGGTCACCGGCGACGACTTCGAGTTCTACCTGGCCCGGTGCTCGGCCAACGCCGAGCCCCCGTACCAGTTCCAGAGCTGCCAGGCCGGCTCGTGGGTACGGCTGGTCGGGGCGCTGCCGCAGGACTCCGAGGACTGGACCGCCGAGCGGGTCCGCGCCGGACGCACCGCGCTCACCGATGCCGGGTTCGCAGCCCCCGACATCTTCGAGACCCCGCACTACACCGCCACCGCAGCCGCCTACCGGGGGATCCTGAAGGCCTACCCGACCCGTTACGAGCGGGAGCTGCTCTTCGGCGGCGCCCTGCGGGCGGGCGGCGACCCCACCCGCTCGATCGGGCAGTTCTTCCCCTACCGGGTGCATGACGTCTACGGGGGCACGGTCCTGCCCGAGAACCTCGGCAACTTCGAGCCGCTGCCCTTCAACCAGCACCCCCCACGCCTGGCGGCCGACCTGGTGCACAACGCCGAGGCGAACCTGGTGGTGACCCAGTCGGTGGCCAGCTTCTTCTTCCACCCCGTCTATCCCCTGGCCGACCTCGAGGCGACCGTCGAGGGCATCAAGAAGCTGGGCTACACCTTCGTTCCCGCCGAGCAACTGTGAGACCCCGGCGGCGGTGACACCTCAGAGCTCGCGCAGCATGCGGGTGTTGCCCAAGGTGTTCGGCTTGACCCGGGCCAGGTCGAGGAACTCGGCGACGCCCTCGTCCATCGAGCGCAGCATCGCGGCGTAGACCTCGGGGGCGACCGGTGTGCCGTCGATCACCCGGAACCCGTGCCGGGTGAAGAAGTCGACCTCGAAAGTGAGGCAGAAGAGGCGGCTCAGCCCCAGCTCGCGGCCCTGGGCCAGCAGCTCGGCCAGCACCGCGTGGCCGACGCCACGACCGCGCCAGGCCCGGTCGACCGCCAGGGTGCGCACCTCGCCCAGGTCCTCCCAGAGCACGTGGACGGCGCCGCAGCCGACCACCACGCCGTGCGGGTCGACGGCCACCAGGAACTCGGGCACCGCCTCGTAGAGGGTCACCCGCTCCTTGGCCAGCAGGATCCGTTCCCCGGAGTACTCCTCGACCAGAGCCTCGATCCGGGGGACGTCACCGGTACGGGCCCGACGGACGACGACCCCGGCACCTCCTCCGGGCGAAGGAGGTGCCGGGGTCGCGGGACCGAGCTGAGGCATCCCCGAATCCTGCCAGTCAGGGGTACCGGCGGCGGAGCGCCCCCACTCGGCGTTTCGCCGGCTCAGGCGGCCGCGCTCGCGCTGGACGACGGGGCCGAGCCGGAGCGGCCGCCCTGCGCGCCACCACCCTGGGGAGCACCACCCTGCTGACCGGACGGCGCCGGGTCGCCCTTGCCCATGCCGTCCTCGGTGCCCACGACCGCGAAGGCGGCGTCCAGCTTGACCGTCACCTCGGTGCCGTCGGCCTTGGTCATGTGGGCCTCGTACTCGCCGTCGCCGGCGTCGGTCTCGACCCGGTACACGGTGCCGCCCGGCACCGCGGCCAGGGCCGCAGCCTTGACCTTGGCGGCGTCGGTGTCGCTGAGCGCCTTCTCGTCGCTGCGCACGGGCGCCGACCCGTGGCCGTCGCCGCCCTTGGTGACCCTGGCCCTGCCGACCCGCGCCGCCCTGGCCGCCCGGCCGCCCTGGGCGCCCTGGGTTGCCCTGCGTGCCCGGCGTGCCCTGGGTGCCGCTGGCCCGACTGCGGCCGCGGGGTGGCGGTGGCCGACGGCGTGGTGTCGGCGGAGGCCGTCAAGGACGCCGCCAGCACCCCGCCGGCCAGGACGCCGGCGGCCACCAGGCCGACCCCGGTCACCGTTCGGCCGAGCCGGCCCGCTGGGGGGCGTCGTCGTCGTGGTTCATCGGTGGTTCCTCCTCGGTGTCGACCCGCTTCGATGCGGGCACACCACGACTCTCGGTCGCGGAGTTGACCGATCCCTGCCAAGCCACCCGTGGTGAGCCTGTGACCACCTGTGAACCTGCCGACAAAACGCCGAAGGCCGGCGCGGACCCGAGGGTTCGCGCCGGCCTTCGGCGTTCGATACTGCGGTCGCGCGGTACTGCGGTGGGACTAGTCAGACGTTGTCCGCGGACGGGTCCGGGACGACCGACTCCTCGGCACCCGACGCGTCGTCGGGCACCGCCACCGGCACCGACTTGGTCACTCCCTGGAACGTGAAGACTGCGGCCTCGCCCTCGCCCTCGGCGTCGACCACCACGATCTGGCCCGCCTTGAGCTCGCCGTAGAGGATCTTCTCGGACAGGACGTCCTCGATCTCGCGCTGGATCGCACGACGCAGCGGCCGAGCCCCGAGCGCCGGGTCGTACCCCTTGTGCGCCAGCAGCTTCTTGGCCGCCGGGCGCAGCTCGATCCTCATGTCGCGGTCCATCAGCCGGTCGTCGACCTTGGCGATCATCAGGTCGACGATCTCGACGATCTCGTCCTCGGACAGCTGCGGGAAGACGATGCTGTCGTCGACCCGGTTGAGGAACTCGGGCGGAAGTGCCTCTTGAGCTCCTCGATGACCTTGCCCTGCATGCGCTCGTAGCCGGTCTTGGTGTCGCCCTCGACCTGGAAGCCGACCGGCAGACCCTTGGCGATGTCCCTCGTACCGAGGTTCGTCGTCATGATGATCACCGTGTTCTTGAAGTCGACGACCCGACCCTGACCGTCGGTCAGGCGACCCTCCTCGAGGATCTGCAGCAGCGAGTTGAAGATGTCCGGGTGGGCCTTCTCGATCTCGTCGAACAGCACCACCGAGAACGGCTTGCGCCGCACCTTCTCGGTCAGCTGGCCGCCCTCTTCGAAGCCGACGAACCCGGGCGGGGAGCCGAACAGTCGCGAGACGGTGTGCTTCTCGCCGAACTCGCTCATGTCGAGCGGGATCAGCGCGTCCTCGTCGTCGAACAGGAACTCCGCGAGCGCCTTGGCGAGCTCGGTCTTTCCGACGCCGGTGGGGCCGGCGAAGATGAACGAGCCGCCCGGACGCTTCGGGTCCTTCAGGCCGGCACGGGTACGACGGATCGCCTGCGACAGGGCGCGGATCGCGTCGTCCTGGCCGATGACGCGCTTGTGCAGCTCGTCCTCCATGCGCAGCAGCCGCGAGGACTCCTCCTCGGTCAGCTTGAACACCGGGATGCCGGTCGCCTTCGCCAGCACCTCGGCGATCAGCTCCTCGTCGACCTCGGCGACGACGTCCATGTCGCCGGCCTTCCACTGCTTCTCGCGCGCAGGCGCTCGGCGAGGAGCAGCTTCTTCTCGTGTCGCGCAGCGAGGCGGCCTTCTCGAAGTCCTGCGCGTCGATCGCGCTCTCCTTCTCGCGGCGGGTCTGGGCGATCTTCTCGTCGAACTCGCGCAGCTCGGGCGGGGCCGACAGGATCGACGGATCCGCAGGCGGGCGCCGGCCTCGTCGATCAGGTCGATCGCCTTGTCCGGCAGGAAGCGGTCGCTGACGTAGCGGTCGGCCAGCTTGGCCGCCGCCACCAGCGCGCCGTCGGTGATCGACACCCTGTGGTGGGCCTCGTAGCGGTCGCGCAGCCCCTTGAGGATGTTGATCGTGTGGGGCAGGGTCGGCTCGGCGACCTGGATCGGCTGGAAGCGGCGCTCGAGCGCGGCATCCTTCTCGAAGTGCTTGCGGTACTCGTCGAGCGTGGTGGCACCGATGGTCTGCAGCTCGCCGCGGGCCAGCAGCGGCTTGAGGATCGAGGCGGCGTCGATCGCGCCCTCGGCGGCACCGGCACCCACGAGGGTGTGGATCTCGTCGATGAACAGGATGATGTCGCCGCGGGTGCGGATCTCCTTGAGTGACCTTCTTCAGGCGCTCCTCGAAGTCACCGCGGTAGCGGCTGCCGGCGATGAGCGAGCCGAGGTCGAGCGTGTAGAGCTGCTTGTCCTTGAGCGTCTCGGGCACCTCGCCCTTGACGATCGCCTGCGCCAGGCCCTCGACGACGGCGGTCTTGCCGACGCCGGGCTCACCGATCAGCACCGGGTTGTTCTTGGTGCGGCGCGAGAGGATCTGCATGACCCGCTCGATCTCCTTCTCGCGCCCGATCACCGGGTCGAGCTTGCCCTCGCGGGCAGCCTGGGTGAGGTTGCGGCCGAACTGGTCGAGCACGAGCGAGCCGGACGGCGTGCCCTCGGCGGGCCCGCCGGCAGCAGCCGGCTCCTTGCCCTGGTAGCCGGAGAGCAGCTGGATCACCTGCTGGCGGACCCGGTTGAGGTCGGCGCCCGAGCTTGACGAGCACCTGGGCGGCGACGCCCTCGCCCTCGCGGATCAGTCCGAGCAGGATGTGCTCGGTGCCGATGTAGTTGTGGCCGAGCTGCAGCGCCTCGCGCAGCGACAGCTCGAGCACCTTCTTGGCGCGCGGGGTGAACGGGATGTGCCCGGTCGGCGGCTGCTGCCCCTGTCCGATGATGTCCTGCACCTGCTCGCGCACGGCGTCCAGCGAGATGCCCAGCGACTCGAGCGCCTTGGCGGCGACGCCTTCACCCTCGTGGATCAGACCGAGCAGGATGTGCTCGGTGCCGATGTAGTTGTGGTTGAGCATCCTGGCCTCTTCCTGGGCCAGGACGACGACACGGCGGGCGCGGTCGGTGAACCTCTCGAACATCGGCGCTCCTCGTGTGCGGGCCGGACGGAGGGCCTGAGCCGACCGCTGACCTTTCGATGCTATCTGGGGGTACCCGTGCGGTCACCTGACGGTGACGAGCGACACCCCATCGTTTGCCGGATCGACAGGCTGCCCATCCGGGGCTTGCCTGGTGCTTCGGCCAACGGTGACCTGGACTTTCGTGTTCCCGGACCGCGATGACGGCAGACCCTGTTCGCTTGTGGCAGAAGTGGCAGGATTCGACTCAGCCAGGCGGTCCCGGACGCTCCCGGGCCCGTCCCCCATGCGGCTCGACGAGGAGCTCACATGATCCACACCAGCCCACTGCCCGAGGTGGACATCCCGGACACCCCGCTGACCCCGTACGTGCTGGCGCTGTGCGCCGCCCAACCCGACGTCCCGGCCCTGATCGACGGGCCGAGCGGCCGGACCCTCAGCTACGGCGATCTGGACCGCGCCGTCCGGTCGCTGGCCGGCGGCCTGGTGGCCCACGGGCTGGCCAAGGGCGAGGTCGTCGCCCTGATGGCCCCCAACATCCCGGAGTACGCGGTCGTGTTCCACGGCGTGGCCTTCGCAGGTGGGGTCGTGACCACTGTCAACCCCACCTATACCGAGCGCGAGGTGCGAACCCAGCTGCTCGACTCCGGCGCCCGGATGCTGGTGACCATCGGGATGTTCCTCGAGGTCGCCCAGGCCGCCACCGTGGGCACCGACGTGACCGAGATCTACCTGCTCGGCGAGGTCCCCGAGGGCGCCACAGGGGTGGCCCCCCTGACCCGGCTGTTCGGTGCCCCGCTGGCCGAGCAGGTGCCGGTCACCCCCGACGACCTGGTGTGCCTGCCCTACTCCTCGGGCACGACGGGGGTCTCGAAGGGGGTCATGCTCACCCACCGCAACCTGGTGGCCAACATCGCCCAGGTGGTACCCACCTCGCAGCTGCAGGCGGGTGAGGTTCTGATCGCTGTCCTGCCCTTCTTCCACATCTACGGCATGCAGGTGCTGATGAACTGCGGGCTGCAGGTCGGGGCGACGATCGTCACGATGCCGCGGTTCGACCTGCCGCTGTTCCTCGAGCTGCACCAGCGGTACGGGGTCACCCGCAGCTTCGTGGCACCGCCCGATCGTGGTCGCCCTGGCCAAGCACCCGGTGGTGGCCGACTACGACCTGTCCAGCCTGAAGCAGGTCTTCTCGGGCGCGGCCCCGATGTCGGCCGAGCTCGGCCTGGAGTGCGCCGCCCGTCTGGGCTGCGAGGTGGTGCAGGGGTACGGCATGACCGAGCTGTCGCCCGTCTCGCACCTGGCCCCTCCCGGCGCCTACCGCCCGGGTTCGGTGGGGGTCACCGCCCCGAACACCGAGCTGCGGATCGTGAACCCCCTCGACGGCAGCGACCTGGACGTCGACGAGGACGGTGAGCTCTGGATCAGGGGACCTCAGGTGATGAAGGGCTATCTGGCGAACCCCGTGGCCACCGAGCTCACTCTCGACCCCGAAGGGTGGCTGCACACGGGCGACATCGGGCACGTCGACGGCGAGGGTTATGTATTCGTGGTCGACCGTCTCAAGGAGCTCATCAAGGTCAAGGGGTTCCAGGTTCCGCCGGCCGAGCTGGAGTCGTTGTTGCTGACCCACCCGGCCGTCGCCGATGCCGCCGTGATCGGACTGCCGGACGAGGAGTCCGGCGAGATTCCGGTGGGCTACGTCGTGCTCAAGGCCGGGGCCACCGACGGGGTCGAGCAGATCCAGCAGTTCGTGGCCTCACAGGTTGCCGGGTACAAGCAGCTGCGCCGCCTGACCGTCGTCGAAGCCATTCCCAAGTCGGCGTCAGGAAAGATCCTTCGCCGGGTGCTGCGCGACCAGGCGACGGCCTGAGGGAGAACGCAGGATCGGGCGCGGTATCAGGCGCAGGGCCCGGAAAGTACGAACGGGGCGGTCCACCGAATCGGTGACCGCCCCGTTTCGGGTCCGGCCGAGGTCAGTGCGCGCCTTCGTAGGCGGCCATGACGTCACCCGAGATCCGACCACGGTCGCTGACCGTGTAGCCGTTGTCCCGCGCCCAGGTGCGCACGTCGCCCAGGTCGAGCGCAGCGGCGGCCGCCTTGGTGGACCGCCGCACACCCGCGACCTTGGCGCGGGAGGCCCTGCCGCCGACCCGGCGGCCGTGGCCGATCCAGGTGGCGAACGACTCACGCAAGGACTCGGCGTTCTCTGCATTCAGGTCGATCTCGTAGCTGACGCCGTCGAGTGCGAAAGTCACGGTCTCTTCGGCCTCACCACCGTCGACGTCGTCTACGAGCAGGTACTGCACCTTCTGGGCCATGTCGAAGGACTCCTGAGTCGGGTAAATCATGGGATGTTGCGCGACATTATTAATCGCGCGCCGAGCAAAGTCAACTATGGCCGAAGATTGTCACGGCATAATGCCCCCCTGTCACGAGCGCATTTAACACCGGCCGTCCACAGGGCGTCGGATTTCATGATCTGAGAAGCGGTTGAACGATCATCCAGGCGCCCGAGAAACGGGCACGCGAAGGCACCGGAATCCGACGTCACCGCGCAGAGATACCCACGATCGCGACCGTCTAATCGGCCGTCGAATCAGCCCCGTCGCTCGATTCCTGGGGGTCAATCTGCTGCGGCCGCACGCTCTCGGCGGTCGGCTTGCAGCAGGGCACGCATCGCGACCACGAACAGAAACAACACGCCGGCCGAGGGCAGCAGCGCCCCGAGGAACTCGATCATCGCCGCCATCCCCTAGTTATCGCGCAGTGTCACGACGAGCATCTCACGAGTCGGTTCGTCCCGACTCGGGGGTCGGTCAGCGGTCGGTCAGTGGTCGGTCAGTAGCCGGTCAAGGGGCTGTCAGGCGTCGGTCACGGCCGAAGTGCCGCAAAGTTCCGGATATGTCACCGAGTTGTCACGCCATGTACTGCTACGCCTCGTACTTGGAGAATGCGCCCTGAACCAGACGCTCCTCGGCCGGAAGGCCGACACCGGCGCCCAGCGCCCGCATGACCATCGCCTGTTCTTCTCGACGCTCGAGGACGTCACCCACCACTCTCGCCACCTTCGGATTGCCGCACGTGGTCACGAGCTCCCGCAGAACGCCCATCAGCGCCTCGTGACTGGCGAGCAGACCCTCCATGACCGTAGCCCGGGTCGTCGGGGTCGCCGACGCCACCGTCCAACCCGGCCGGCAACGAGGCGTCCACCTCGACCGCCAGCACCGCGAGCATCGCCAGATCCCGCGCGTCGCCCTCCACCAGCGGAGCCCACTCCCGCAGGTCGCGCTGCTGCTGAGCCATGGCTCCGATGGTGCGCAGGATGTCCTCGGCCTGCAGCGACACCGCCGATCGCAGCAGCTGCCGGGCGGCGCCGGTGAGCGGGGCGATCTCACCCGAGCGGTGGACTCGGCCACGACGCGGGGTCAGACATGCTGTCACAGATTCGGTGATGCTCATATACGCACCGTAGACAGCCTGCCGGACCCGGTCGCGGCAACACGCCGCCCGTTCGGCCGACCGGTGGCCAGACTGTTACCTGCAGGCGATGCTCAACCGGACGTCGAGCCCGACGGCGCCCTGCACCAGGATGTCGACGTAGAGGTGGTCGACCCCGGTCGACGGCCACCTCGATCGCCACCTCCAGCCCGAAGTGCCCGGTGGCGGCCACCTCCACCGGCTGCGTGGTCGCCGCCCGCACCTGCCGGACGGCGAGCGCGAGGGCGTCGACGTCCATCTCCTCGCAGACGATGAACCGCGCACCGGCATGGACCGCCTCGACCCCCTGCACCGCCCCCCGTACGTCCACCTGCACGAGCGCTCCGGGCAGCCGACGACGCACGGCGTCGAGGGCCTCGGCGACCGAGCCCGGCCGCGATGGCGTGATCGACGGTCACGTGGGCCGCGTCGTACAGACCGGCCCGACCGTTGGTGCCGCCGCCGCAGCGCACCGCGAACCGCTCGAGCGGGCGCAGTCCCGGCGTGGTGCACCGGGTGTCGAGCAGGCCCGGCACCGGAGTCCTCGAGCGCCTCGACCCATCGCGCCGCCTGGGTGGCGACCCCGGACAGGTGCCGCACCAGGTTGAGCATGGTCCGCTCAGCCACCAGTAGCACCCGGGTGGGCCCGCGCAGGTCGGCCAGCACGTCGCCGACCTCGACCCCGGCGCCGTCGTTGACCCGCAGGTCGGCCGTCGGAACCGGAAGGTCGAGCCGGGCCGCCGCCTCGGCGAGCACCACCGGCAGCAGCACCAGCCCGCAGACCACCCCGTTCTGAGCGGCGACCACCTCGGCCCGGCGGTCGTCGTCGACCGGCACCACGGCCGAGGTGGTGACGTCGACCCAGCCGGGTCCCAGGTCCTCGGCCAGGGCTCGCAGCACGACCTCGCGCACCCAGGCCGGGTCCAGCCCCACCGACACCAGGGCCTCGCGAGTGCCTTCCTGCCACGGCGCCCGGGCGCCGTCGGAACGGTGGCGGCTCACGGCTGACTCACGACAGGCTCACGGCAGGGCGGACCAGATGGCAGGACACGGAACGCACGGTACCGACCTGCGTACTCTCAGTGGTCGGTTGAGGCGTTCCGGGGCATCGTGTCGGCCACGACCACCCGCCGGTCGTGACCCCCCGTCCGTACAGTGACGTGATGAGCAACGACGACGGTCCGGGCCCGGTGGCGGCCGGCCTGTATGTGCCGGCGGCCCACCGGATCCCGGACGAGGCGCAGGTGCGGGCCCTGGTCGCCGCGGCCGGGGTCGCCCAGCTGGTCACCGTCGGACCGGAGGGTGAGCCCGACGCCACCCTGGTGCCGATCCTGTGGCAGGGCGACCGGGTGCTCGCCCACCTGGCCGTGGCGAACCCGCACGCCCGCCGGCTGAGCGAGGGCAGGGCCCTGGTCGTGGTCACCGGCCCCGACGCCTACGTCAGCCCGTCGTGGTACCCGACCAAGGCGCAGCACGGCCGGGTGGTGCCCACCTGGAACTACTCCGCCGTCCACCTGCGAGGGCGGCTACGGGTGATCACCGACCCGCAGGGCCTGCTCGACCTCGTGACCCGCCTGACCCTGACCCACGAGGCCGGCCGGCCCCGGCCGTGGGCGGTCACCGACGCCCCCGAGGACTACGTGCGCGCCCAGCTGCGGGCGATCGTCGGCGTCGAGATCGACGTGGACGACGTCGCGGCCAAGGCCAAGCTCAGCCAGAACCGGGTCGCCGCCGACCAGGTCGGCGTCGTCGAGGGACTGACCCGGGACGGCGACCCGCGCGGCCTGGCCGTCGCCGAGCAGATGCGCGGCGAGCAGATGCGCGCTGCTCAGGCGAGCTCGGCGGACCCCTCCGGCGGCTCCTGACCCAGCACCACCGGGATGTTGTCGATCAGTCGGGTGGTGCCGACCCGCGCCGCGACCGCGAGCACGGCGTCCCCGCGGTACCACTCCGGCACGTCGTCCAGGGTCTCGGGGTGCACCAGCACCAGGTAGTCGACGGCGCACAACGGCTCTCGGACCAGCACGTCGCGAGCGGCCCGGCGCACCGCACTGGCCCCGAGCCGGGCCACCTGCTCGCCGGCCTGCAGCGCCCGCGGCAGGGTGAGGGCCACCTCGCGGTCGAGCGTGGTCAGGTACATGTTGCGGCTGCTCATGGCCAGGCCGTCGGGGTCGCGCACCGTCGGGACCGCGACCACGTCGCACCCGAAGTCGAGGTCGCGCACCATCCGCCGGATCAGCAGCAGCTGCTGGGCGTCCTTCTGGCCGAACAGGGCCTGGTCGGGACGGGTCAGGTGCAGCAGCTTGGCCACCACCGTCAGGACGCCGTCGAAGTGCCCCGGTCGGCTCTTGCCCTCGAGCACGTCGCCCAGCCTGCCGGCACTGACCCGCACCCCGGGGTCGCCGTCCGGGTACACCACGTCGGGGCCCGGGGCGAAGACGACGTCGACGCCCTCACGGGAGCAGACCTCGAGGTCGGCGTCGAAGGTGCGCGGGTACTTGGCGAGGTCCTCCTTGGGCCCGAACTGCAACGGGTTGAGGAAGACGGTGACGATCACCGAGTCGGCGCTCGCCCGGGCCTGACGCACCAGCGTCGCGTGGCCCTCGTGCAGTGCTCCCAGAGTCATGATCACGGCAACGGTGCCGTCCAGCTTCGCCCTGGCGGCGGCCAGCTCGGCCCGGCTACGAACGACCAGCGGTGCACTCATCCGCGTCACGGTAGCCGACGAGGTTCGGGCACCCGGGTACGGTCGCGAGACTCAGGTCACATCGTCCTGCCCGGGGTTCGGCCGACCCGCGGGACGCTCGGCCCGCCCGGCCTCGCGGACGGCGCGCTGCAGCAGGAACTCGACGTGGCCGTTGGTGCTGCGCAGCTCGTCGGCGGCCCAACGGGCCAGGGCGTCGTGCAGCTGCGGGTCGAGGCGCAGCAGCATCGACTTGCGCTGCTGGCCCCGGCCCCGCGGCGGCCGCGACGGCTCGGTCACGAGTACAGGGTTCCGGCGTTGACGACCGGCTGGGCCCGGGACTCACCGCACAGCACGACCAGCAGGTTCGAGACCATCGCGGCCCGGCGCTCGTCGTCCAGCACCACCACGCCCTGCTCGCTCAGCTGGGTGAGGGCGTTCTGCACGATGCCGACCGCCCCCTGCACGATCAGCCCCCGGGCGGCCACCACCGCGGCGGCCTGCTGGCGCTGCAGCATGGCCTGGGCGATCTCGGGCGCGTAGGCGAGGTGGCTGATGCGTACCTCGACGATGTGGACGCCGGCCGCCGCGACCCGCTCACGCACCTCGGCCGCCAGCTCCTGGGCCAGCACCTCGGTCGAGCCGCGCAGCGACTCGACGTCGTTCGGACCGTCGTAGGGGTAGCTGCGGGCGATGTGCCGCAGCGCGGCCTCGGCCTGCACGGCGACGAACGACTCGACATTCTCGACCGCGAAGGTCGCCTTGGCGGTGTCGTCGACCTGCCAGACGATGATGCCGGCGATCTCGACCGGGTTGCCGTCGGCGTCGTTGACCTTGAGGTGGGTCGTCTCGATCGCCCGCACCCGGATCGAGATCTTGCGCCGGGTCGTCAACGGCCAGGTCCAGACCAGGCCGGTGCGGCTGACGGTGCCCACGTAGGCACCGAGGAACTGCAGCACCAGCCGCTGACCGGGCTGCACGACCACGATGCCGCCCAGGACGAGCAGCGTCCCCAGCCCCAGCAGGACGGCAGCGGTGATGCCCCCGCCGCTCGGGGTCCCGACCTCACCGGCCACGTCGGTGCCGGCCGAGCGCACCAGCACGTAGAGCGCGGCCACCGCGAGCACCAGGGCCACGAGCAGGCCGAGGAACCCGCTGAGCTGCAACGGTCGCCGTTCGTTGATGTCGAGCGGCTTGGGCCGCCCCGGCCCGGCGACCGGTGGCGGGACGACGGGTGAGCCGACGACGGGCGAGCCGACGACGGGTGAGCTGCTGGACGACGACATGGCCACTCCTGGTCCACCGCCGGCGGGGCGAGCGCTCCGCATCTCGGCAGGTGCTACTAAAGTGATATCATTTCACTATCATTCGCGCCACCCGGACGACCCCACCCACTCACCCACACCCTTCAGCTGCTCCTGCGACTCAGCTGCTCCTGCGACCACCTGCGTCTCCCTCTCCCCCGCGAGAGTCGAGTTGCCGCTGCCGAGCGCCATCGAGAGTCGGGTGTCGGCTGAGGAATCGCCGAACTCGCCACGAAAGCCGACTCTCGCAACCACATCCGAGCCAGAACTCGACTCTGGCGCCACGCGTGAGCCGGCCAGGGGTGATCGGCCGACTGAGCCGGCCAGGGGTGATCGGCCGACTCAGTCGGCCAGGGGTGATCGGCCGACTCAGTCGGCCAGGGGTGATCGGCCGACTCAGTCGGCCAGGGTCGATCGGCCGACTCAGTCGGCCAGGGTCTCGAGCAGGGCGCTGGCCTGCTCGGCCCGCAGCCGCCCCGACTCCAGCGCCCGCTCCGCGGTGGCGCGCGCGAGCGCCCGGTAGGTGGTGCGGATCCCCTCGGGCCCGATCGCCGCCAGGTGCGAGGCCACGGTGCCGGCGTCGCCGCGGGCGACCGGGCCGGTCAGGGCGCCGTCGCCGGCGCGCAGGGCGTTGTCGAGGGCGGCCGACAGCAGCGGGGCGAGCACCCGGTCGGCCGGCTCGATCCCGGCCGAGCGCAGCAGCTCCAGGGACTGCGCGACCAGGGTGACCAGATGGTTCGCGCCGTGGGCGAGGGCCGCGTGGTACAGCGGGCGCGCCTCCTCGGCGACCACGACCGGCTCGGCGCCCATCTCGACCACCAGGGCCTGCGCGATCGGCAGCACCGGGCCCGGCGCGGTGACCCCGAAGCAGCAGTCCACCAGGCGCACCAGGTCGAGCGAGGTGCCGCTGAACGTCATCGCCGGGTGCAGCGCCAACGGGATCGCGCCGCAGGCCACCGCCGGCTGCAGCACCCGCCAGCCGAAGCGGCCGCTGGTGTGCACCACCAGCTGCCCCGGCTGCCACGCCCCGACCGTGGCCAACCCCTCGACGAGGGTGGCCAGCACGTCGTCCGGCACCGCCAGCAGCACCAGCTCGGCGCGCTCGACGACGTCCGGCACCTCGAGGATCGGCACCCCGGGCAGCATCACCTCGGCGCGCTCCCGGCTGGCTCGGCTGACGGCACTGACCCCCACGACGGCGTGGCCGGCTGCCCGCAGCGCGCTGCCGAGCACCGCACCGACGCGGCCCGCGCCCACGACGCCGACCCCGAGTCGGCCCGGTCGCTGCTCGCCGCCAGGGCTGTCGAGCTCGCGCCTGTCGGGCGAAGCCCCCTGCTGCTCCATGGACTGCTGACGTTAGCCTGACCGGTGTGGGACGTCATGACCGGATCGCCGAGCTCGCCCAGCTGACCGCGCCGCAGGACGGTCGGGCACTTCAGGTCGCCGACCTGGCGACCGGCTACGGCCGCACCGTACGCGCCATGCTGGCGGCCGCGGCGGGCCCGCTGCGGATCCACGCCGTCGACACCGCCTCGAACCTGGACGACGACGTGCTGCCCGACTCCCGGGTGCGCTCGGTGATCGCCGACCTCGACGAGCCGCTGCCCGTTCACCGACGCCAGCCTCGACCGGGTGGTCTCGATCAACGTGCTCGAGCACCTGGCCGACCCGGTGGCCCACCTGGGCGACTGCTACCGGGTGCTGGCACCCGGCGGGTTGCTGGTACTGGCCCACAGCGACTGGGACACCACCCTTTTCGCCAGCGAGGACGACGCCCTCACCCGGCAGCTGGTCGACCGGTTCGTCTCGGCGATCCCCCGCTGGGCCGACCGCGCCGACGGCTTCATGGGCCGCAAGCTGCTGGGCCTGGCGCTGGACTCCCCATTCGAGCTGGTGAGCATCGAGACCTGGGCCGACCTGCACCGCCGGTTCGACGAGCACTCGGTCGGCTGGAAGGTCGCCCGGGGGGTGCTCGCGGCCGTCGCCGACGAGCCCGAGCTGGCCGCGAAGGCGGCCGCCTGGGTGAGCAGCCTGCAGCGGCTGGCCGAGCAGGGCCGGTTCCTGTTCACCGTCACCGACGTGGCACTGGTGCTGCGCCGGCCGGCCACCGACCAGCCCACCACCGACAGCTCCCCCGCCGCCGCCACCGCCTGACTCTCGGCCGGCCCACCCGACGCCCGAGAGTCGAGCATCGGTTCGATCGAGTCGTCGAGAGTCGAGTTTCTGCGCGAGACGCGCGTGTCCCCGGCCGAAACGCGACTCTCGACGGGCGGGTGCGTGGTCAGTCGGTGGTGAGCCAGTGGCGCGAGGTGGTCAGCTCCGCCAGGACGTCGGGCAGCGGGGCGACGCCGATGCCCGGGCCGGTCGGGACGGCGAGGGTGCCGTCGTCCAGCTCGAACGGGGTCGTCACGTCGGTGGCGTAGTAGCGCCGCGAGGCCGAGGTGTCGCCGGGCAGGGTGAAGTCCGGCATCGCGGCGAGCGCCACGTTCGCCGCCCGGCCGATGCCGGTCTCGAGCATGCCGCCGCACCAGACCGGCACTCCCATGGCGGCGCAGACGTCGTGGATGCGGCGGGCCTCGAGGTAGCCGCCCACCCGGCCGGGCTTGATGTTGATGATCGCGCAGGCGCCCAGCCGGATCGCGTCGGCCGCCGCGCGGGCCGACCCGATCGACTCGTCGAGGCAGATCGGGGTGCGCACCCGCTTGGCCAGCTCGGCGTGGCCGAGCACGTCGTCCTCGGCCAGCGGCTGCTCGATGAGCAGCAGGTCGAACGGGTCGAGCCGGGCCAGCTGCGGGGCGTCGCGCAGGGTGTAGGCGGTGTTCGCGTCGACCTGCAGCAGGATGTCGCCGAAGCGCTCCCGCACCGCGCGCACCGGCTCGACGTCCCAGCCGGGCTCGATCTTCAGCTTGATCCGCCGGTAGCCCTCGGCGAGGTACCCCTCGACGGCGGCGAGCAGCTGCGGGATCTCGTCCATGATGCCGACCGAGACCCCGCACGGCACCCGGTCGGCCGTGGCCCCCAGGTAGCGGGCCAACGGCAGGCCGTGGGCGCGCAGCCAGGCGTCCAGGACGGCGGCCTCGACCCCGCCCTTGGCCATGCGGTGGCCCGTGACCCGGGCCATCGCCGGCGCGACCCGCTCGGGGGTCAGGTCGTCGAGCGCGGTCAGCATCGGCACCAGGTAGCGGCGCAGGACGTCGACGCTGCCCTCGACGTACTCGCTGGAGTAGAACGGCTCGCTGTCGCTGACGCACTCGCCCCAGCCCTCGACCTCGGCGCCCGCGTCGTCCAGCATCACCGCCCGCAGCAGCAGGGCGTCCCGGTGGTGCTGGGTGCCGAACGAGGTGCGGAACGGCGACACCAGGGGCAGCGCCACCCGTACCGCTTCGACTCCGACGAGCTTCATGTCCGGTCTCCGATCTCGAGGACGTACCAACCGTCGCGACTGAACCCGGTGACCACCCAGCCGGCCGCCAGCGCCGGCTGCATCGCCTCACGCACCGCCAGCCGCCACCGCTGCGCCAGGTCGGGTCGCCTCTCGCGCAGCGCCTCGATGTCCGGCGGCACCTGCACGAGCAGCCCGGCGGCGCTGCCGGGCCGTGGTCGCCTCGTCGAGCCCCGCCGACCGGCGTGGTCCCCCGGAGACGGCATCGACCGCGACCAGCTCTCGAAAGCCACTGCCGCGCAACGCGTCGACATCGACGGAGGCCGTCCGCCCCTCGGCTGCCGCCAGGACGGCGGGGCGGTCGAGCGGCCAGCGCACGTACAACCGGTCGGACTCGTCGCCGTCGTTGCGGGCGTCCCGCATCGTGCCGTAGAAGTCGACCTCGTAGGCCACCGGCCGGGCCGCCAGCTTGGCCACGTTGAACCAGGCGTTGCGGCGGATCAGCGGGTCGTAGGTCCAGGTGACCAGGTCGAGACCGGCCGCCAGGGCCCAGGCCCGCTGGTGCAGCTTGACCGCCCAGCCGATCGAGCGTCCCAGACCTGCCGGCCGCACCCCGGTGATGTTGCTGTGCAGTGCCCGCCCCACCGGTGCCGCGAGGAACCCGACGCTGGCCGCCACCGGCAGCCGCGACGCGAGCTCGGCCGGGTCGTCAGAGCAGTCGTGGGCCGGGTCGTCAGCGCAGTCGTGGGCCAGGACCACGTACTGCCCGGTGTGGGCGTAGGCCAACAACAGCTCGGCGGTCACGGCGGGGTTGGTGGGGTCGGCCTGCCAGACCTCGTCGAACAGGGCCCGTACCTGCGCCATCTCGTCCGGGGTGCGGGCCTCGACCAGCCGGATGCCCGACGCCGCCGCGGCCGACCCCGCCTGCCGCCGGGCCGTGGCGACGACGTCGTCCGGCACCTGCCGAACCCGCTCACTCACCTCGCCGCGTCGGTCCACGCCTGACAGGGTAGGAGGCGTGACGACGTCGCCGGCACCCAGACCCCTCGACGGGCCCGAGCCGGTCGACGGCTACCTGCCGTGGCAGCAGGCCTGGCACCGGGCCCTGTTCGCCCACGACGGCTTCTACCGCGCGCGATGCGCCCGCGTCCCACTTCCGCACCGCCGCCCACGCCGCCCCCGTCGAGCTGGCCCGGGCCGTGGCGGCGCTGGCCGTGGCCCACCACTGTCGGCGCATCCTCGACCTGGGGGCCGGGCGGGGCGAGCTGCTGCGCGCCGTCCTGGCCGTCACCCCGGGGCTGGCGCTGCACGCGGTCGACGTGGTCGGCCGCCCGGTGGACCTGCCGCCGCAGATCGGCTGGTCGACCGGGCTCGCCGCGATCCCGGACGAGCTGTGGGACGGCGCCCTGGTGATCGCCTGGGAGCTGCTCGACACCGTGCCGTGCCCGGTGCTCGAACGGGACGACGACGCCGTCCTGCGCACGGTGCTGGTCTCCGCCTCCGGCGACGAGCGTCTGGGGCAGGTGGCGGCCGAGGAGGACCTCGCGTGGTGCCGCCGGTGGTGGCCCGGACCGGTGACCCGGGTCGAGGTGGGCCGCGAGCGCGACGAGCTCTGGGCCCACCTGGTGTCGCGGGCCAGGACGCGGGCCGAGACAGTGGGTCCGGCCGGCCACGGGAGCGTGCTGCTGGCGGTCGACTACGCCCATCTGCGTGGCGGCCGGCCACCGCAGGGCAGTCTGGCGGGCTACCGCGGCGGCCGGCTGGTCCCCGCGGCCCCGGACGGCGGCTGCGACATCACTGCCCACGTCGCAATCGACGCGGTGGCGGCGGCCGGAGAGGCCGCCGGTGCCCGCACCGCCGAGCTGACCACCCAGCGTGAGGCCCTGCGCGCTCTGGGGGTGCAGGCCCGGCCACGCCCAGGTCGGCCGTTGACCCCTGCCGACCTGGCGCGGCTCAACCGCGAGGGCGAGCTGATCGACCCGGCCGGGCTGGGCGGCTTCAGCTGGTTGCTGCAGGTGGTGGATCGACCCGCGGGGTGAGTCCGTCCCCGGTGACGGAGGCAGGCCAGGGGACGGCGCCGGGCGCGGGGGCAAGGCCGGGCGCGGGGGCGGTGCCGGGCGCGGGGGCTGGGCGACGACCCACCGTGGGATCGGCCAGCCGGGCCCGGCGGGCTCGGCGGGCCTGACCGGTGAGCAGGTCGGCCGCCACCGGTTCGCTGAGGTGACGCACGACGGGGGCGACCGGACCGACCGTCGAGTGCAGCCGCACGCTGGCCAGCCCGAGCAGCCGCTGCAGCGGTCCTCGGGTCACCGCCAGCGACTGGGTGCGGGCGTGCGGCACGACCTCGAGATGGCGTCGCATGACCCCCCGCCGCACCAGCAGCGCCGTCTCGGTCACCCGAAAGCCGTTGCGACGCCACGAGATCCAGTCCAGCCAGCGTGCACCGGCCGGTGAGGTCACGAAGCCCTCGCCGCGCCCGCTGCCGACCAGCCCGGCGTCGACCACCGCCCGGGCGTGCTCCCCGGCCGAGGTCCCCAGGTCGGGCAGCACGAACGACAGCACCGCCACGGCCTCGTCGCGGGTGCCGACCGGCAGCAGCGTCGAGTCGCCGCCGGACTCGTCGTGCCCGCTCTGGTGGCCGTAGCCGGCCACGTTGACCACCACCCGCCACCAGTCGAACGGTCGCCACAGCACCGGCTGCTCGAGCCGCACCGCCTGCACCCGGCCGGGCGGCACGGTCTGGGCGCGCTGCTCGAGCAGGCCGTGCCGCAGCCGCAGCCCGTCCGGCGAGGTGGCCGCCCGAAAGCCGAACCCGCCCGAGAACCGCCGCCACTGCACGCCACCGGCTCCCAGCAGCGCCGGCAGCGCCGCCGCCAGCGGGCCGGGGTTGGCGAAGTAGACGGCCGCCGCCACCAGCACCACCACCAGAGCCAGGCTGCCGATCACCTCGGTCGACAGGGCCACCGAGGCCAGCAGCCGCCCCGTCGAGATCTCGAGCATGCGGGTCTCCGGCGCCTCGGGGGCGGCCGGGGTGTCGTAGCGCAGCCCGGCCGAGGCTGCCATCAGGTGGTTGCGCAGCTCCTGGGCCTGGGCAGCCGTGAGGTAGCCGATCTGCACCTTGGCGTCGTGGCCGCCGGCGACGTCGATGCTCACCCGCGCCAGACCGGTGATCCGCGCGAGCAGGGGCTGGACGACGTCGACGGCCTGCAGCCGGTCGAGCCGGGCCCGGCGCTGCCGCCGGAACAGCACGCCGTGGCGCAGCTCGACCACATCGTGGCCGACCCGGTATCGGGTCATGCGCCAGGAGAGCCACACCGTCAGCCCGCCGAGTACCAGCAGTCCCACGACCACCACACCCGCCACCACCAGGGTGCGGCTGCCGAGGCCGCCCAGGTCGGGGCCCTCGTCCTGCCCGCCCTGACCCGACAGTCGCGGCAGCAGCTGCTGACCGAGGTCGCGGAAGCTGACGAGCAGCAGCACGACGATGCCCTGCCAGAACCTGATCAGCGGCGTCAGCGGGTGCACCCGCAACCACTCGCCGTCCCCCTCGACCGGGGCCGGCGGCGCCCGGGTCGGCCGGGCAGGTTCGGTTCGAACAGGCTGGTCACAGGCCCGCCAGCTGGGCCTCACCGCGGGAGGCGAGCCGGTCCCGCAGCCGCGCCGCCTCGGCGGCGGCACTCCCGGGATCGCCGCGTCGGAGTGGGCCGAGGCGGTGTGCAGCTGCACGTGGGCGATGCCCAGTCGCCGAGGCCAGCGGGCCGGCCTCGACGTCGACGAACTGCAGCCGCCCGTAGGGCACCACCAGCAGCCGCCGCCACATCACCCCGTGACGCAGCAGCAGGTCGTCGTCCCGCTCGGCATAGCCCCAGGACCGCACCTGCCGCCCGATCAGCCACCAGCTCCACCCGGTCAGGGCCAGCAGCAGCACCGCGACCAGGTTCAGCCAGGTCCAGCCGAGCAGCCGTGCCACGATCGCCGTCGCCATCGCCGTCAGGGCCAGCCGGCACCGGCGACGAGCAGCCGCCGGGCCAGGGCCAGCCGGGGCGAGACCGCGGTCCACTGCACGCCCGCAGGCTCGAAGGGGCTCGCCGCGCTCATGCCGCCAGCATCGCACAGCCCCACGGTACACCTCCCGGCGTGACAAACTCCCCCGGTGACCACACCGACGCCGAGCCGGGAGCTGACGGTCGGCGTCGGTGCCGGCGACCTGGCCACCAGCGACATGGTGCTCAACATCGGCCCGCAGCACCCGGCCACGCACGGCGTGCTGCGGCTGCGGCTGCGTGCTCGACGGCGAGCGGATCGTGCGCGCCGAGCCGATCGTCGGCTACATGCACCGCGGCGCCGAGAAGCTGTTCGAGGTGCGCGACTACCGGCAGATCATCGTGCTGGCCAACCGGCACGACTGGCTGTCGGCGTTCGCCAACGAGCTCGGCGTGGTGCTGGCCGCCGAGCGGATGCTCGGCATGGAGGTGCCGGTGCGGGCGGTCTGGGCGCGCACCCTGCTGGCCGAGCTGAACCGGGTGCTCAACCACCTGATGTTCCTCGGCTCCTACCCGCTCGAGCTCGGCGCGATCACCCCGGTCTTCTACGCGTTCCGCGAGCGCGAGGAGCTGCAGGCGGTGATGGAGGAGGTCTCCGGCGGCCGGATGCACTACATGTTCAACCGGGTCGGCGGCCTGAAGGAGGACCTGCCGGCCGGCTGGCTGCGGCCGGGTCGGTCACGCCGATCGCCGCCGTCCGGCGCCGGCTGCCGCAGCTCGAGGGACTGGTGCTCGGCAACGAGATCCTCCGGGCCCGCACCCGCGGCGTCGGGCGTGCTGCCGCCGAGCGCGGCCGCGGCGTACGGGGTCAGCGGCCCGATCGCCCGGGCCAGCGGGCGTGGACGTCGACCTGCGCCGCGACGAGCCCTACCTCGCCTACGGCGAGCTGTTCGGCGAGGGCGGCCCCGGCCGGGTGGTGACCCGCACCGAGGGCGACTGCCTGGCCCGGCTTCGAGGTGCTGCTCGAGCAGATCGCACGTCAGCCTCGACCTGGCCGACGCCTGCGTCGAGCGGCTGCGCCGCCTGCCGCCGGGCCCGATCAACGTCCGGCTGCCCAAGGTGCTCAAGGTGCCCGAGGGCCACATCTACACCTGGACCGAGAACCCGCTCGGGCATCAACGGCTACTACCTGGTCTCGCGCGGCGACAAGACGCCGTGGCGGCTCAAGCTGCGCTCGGCGTCGTTCAACAACGTGCAGGTGCTCTCGCAGCTGCTGCCGGGCCAGCTGCTGCGCCGACATGGTCGCGATCCTCGGCTCGATGTTCTTCGTCGTCGGCGACGTCGACAAGTAGGACGTCGGGCTCAGGCGGTGCGCGAGCTGCCGTCGAAGGCACCGGGGGTGAAGAACGGTGACGGCGGGACGCCGGGACGCATGCCGCGCCAGGCGTGACGGGCGCCGTCCGCGGCCTGCGGGTCGGGCGGGTCGGTACCGCCCCGGGCCTTCCGGCCCAGGGGCGGGGCTCGAACAGGCTCCGGGTCTCGGGCACCTCGTGGTGCCGGACCGGCTGCGAACAGGCTGATCGGCTCGACGACCTCGGACGCTCGTGACGGTGACCCTGCTCCGGCGGGCCCGGCCTGGTCAGGCGCCGTCCGGGTCTCGATGCAGGGCACCTGCGGGCACGCGGGTGGAGGACCGCAGGTCGACGACGCGCAGCTCGCCGCGAGGCCGACGGCGGGTGACCCCAGGAACGACGGCAGCAGCAGACCGCTGATCGGGGTGGCCGGTGGCCGTGGCATCGGCAGGGCCGAGTGGTCACCGCCGAGGATCAGCCGCGGAACGGCGGTCGTGGCGGTCGGCATCGTGACGCTCGGCAGCGGCTCTGCCGGGGTCCAGTGCGCCGGGGCCGTGGCCAGGCGTGGGATCTGGGTGGTCGGTCAGTCGTCGACGTCGGTCGCCTGCAGCCGTGGGGTCTCGGCGACGAGCCGCGCGATCGCCGCGGTGGCGACGCGGCGGCCGAGGTCAGCACCAGCGTGCCACACCCGTAGCGATCGGAACGTCGTGACCGGAACGACCGGCTGCAACGGACGCGGCGGCCTCGAACCGGCTGGACTGCAGCCCCCGGCGGTTCGCGGTCAGGATCGGCAGCGACCGCGGGGTGGCCGGCTGGGCGGCACGCGAGAACGTGGCGACCATCTGCATCGCGGCCCCGGCGCCGGGGGCCCGCGAAGGCCGGCAGCGGTTCGGCGTCGCAGCACGGCCGGCCGGGCGTTGACCTCGTTGCTCAGCTTCTGCGACCGCAGCAGCGAGCGATCCGGACCTCTTCCCGCAGCACCGCCCGCTCGTCGCGGGCCCGGACCCGGCTCGTCGCGGGTGCGCGCCGACTCGGCCACGCCCCGGCCGCGCCCGGCCAGGGCACCGACGGCACCCAGGTCGGGGCTGCGGGTCAGGTACCCGGCAGCACCGGCGCCCGACGGCGGCGAGAACAGCAGTGACCGGCGCCGCGGCCAACGCCGCGTGCCAGAGCTGCGGCGCAACCTCGCGCCCAGCATCTTCGACCTCAGAGTGACGACCCCTCACGAGGGTGAAGCGTACGAGCACCGAGCGCTCACATCCGGTAACCGCGACGCCCTGGGCGTGGCGTGTCGCCGCCACCCTGCGTCGCAGGTCACGCCGCAGATCGGGGCAGATCGCTCATGCGGCGGCAAGGCCGACGAACCTGGCCGGTTCGTCGTCCTCGGGACGCCGGCACCAGCGCTGCGCCAGCCACCCCCGCCGCCGACACGCGCGACCGACGCCAGCGACGGCGACCAGGGCGACCACGAACCGGCCGCTGCGCTCCCCCACCAGAGCCGAGGCCAGGACGGCGGCCTGCCCGGCGTACCAGCCGAACAGCAGGGCGCCCGGCCCAGCCGGCGGCGGCCGCGGCGGCCCGCCGATCCGGGCCGCCGTCAGCGCGGTCGGCGGCCGACGTGGCGCGTGCCCGTCACCCAGGCCCTGACCCATCGGCCACCGGCGATCACCACGGCGGTCATCGCGACGAGCACCACGCGGCGTCAGCCACGGCACCGGCAGCGACGCCATCCCCTGCGCCTCGGCCCGGGACAGCACCAGCCAGACCGCGCCCGCGTCGGCGCAGCCGGCGAGCAGCAGCCGCCACGGGCGGAGCATCGTCATGGCGCTCGCTCTCCCCGTCCGGCGGGCTCGCCCGGCGAGCATCGCGAGCCTGAGGTCGGGGCGTTCCCGCACCCCGAGGCGTCGGCGGCACGGGCCGCCAGATCGGCCACGGGCAGCGAGGCCACCAGCCCGGCCGACGCCGGCGCGCCGTCCGCGACCACCGGCAGGCGGGCAGCAGGCGTCCAGGTGCGACCAGGGCACCAGCACGAAGGCGCGTTCGGCAGCCCGTGGGTGCGGCAGCATCAGGCTCGTCGTCCGACCAGGCTCATCCCGACCTGCCCGGCACAGTCGTAGGCGATCACGTCGACGTCCAGGGTCCTTGCCCCCCAGCGCGTCTCGCGGGTTCGGCCGTGCTGCTGCTCCACCCCGGCGCAGGCCGCCAGCAGCTCGCGCGGCCGCAACCGGGTATGCACCTGGACGACGGCGTTGAGGTAGTCCGGCTGCGCCACGCCGCCGACCGGCGCGGTCTCGACGACCGGCGAGGCAGCCCGTCACCTCGATCCCCTCGACGGCGGCCAGGGCGACGATCGCCGAGTCGCAGACGTCGCCAGACGGTCCCCGAGGTTGGCGCCGAGCGCCAGGACGGCGGTCACCGGCGGCAGCTGCTGCCAGCGCCGGCTGATGCCGACGGCGACGTCGTCGAACTGCTCCGGGATCGGGGCCGACGGCTTGTGCACGGTGACGTCGACCGTCTCGACCCGGGCGATCGGCCAGGCAGCGGCGGGCCAGCCGCTCGGCCAGCCGCTCGATCAGGTCGACCGGCTCGCCGCGCAGGATCGCAGCCAGCGCCACGGCCAGCTCGCCGTAGTGCACCGTGTCGGCGACGTCGTCCGAGGCCGCCGCGGGCGGGTGTCCAGGTGCAGGGTCGACGTCGACGGTGAAGGGCTGGCCGTCGCGCCGCTCGTGCTCGTACACGCCGTGGAACCCGAGGGCCGTCAGCCCCGTCAGCAGGATCCGGTCGAGCGGGGACGGCACGCCGTGTCAGGCGGGCTCGTGTCGGGCGGGTTCATCTCTGGCAGGTTCGGGTCGGGCCGGCTTACCCGTCCTCCGCGATGGGTCGGCCGGTGGCCGCGACCCGGACCGCGTCGGCGCTGGCCGCCACGTCGTGCACCCGACCCCCCAGGCCCCGGCCGCCGCCGCCAGGGCGGAGGTCGCCGCGGTGGCGGGGTCCCTGTCGGCCGGCGTCGAGCTGGCGCTCGGATCGGTGACGGCGCCGGCAAGGAACCGCTTGCGCGAGGTGCCCACCAGCACCGGCCGCCCGAGCGCCGACCAGGCGTCGAGGTGCGCCAGCAACCGCCAGGAGTGCTCGGGCTTCTTGGCGAAGCCGAAGCCCGGGATCGAGGATCACCTGCCGGCGGTCGAGCCCGGCCTCGACTCGAGGACGTCGAGCCGCTGCTCGAAGTGGGCCACGACCTCGGCGACCACGTCGTCGATAGACGGCCAGGTCCTCCATCACGTCACTGTGCCCGCTTCCAGTGCATCGCGACGAACGGCACGCCGGAACGGGCGGCCACGGCGGCGATCCCGGGGTCGGCCAGGCCGCCGCTGATGTCGTTGACGATCGAGGCGCCCCCTCGTCGAGCGCCGCCCGTGCCACCTCGGCGCGCATCGTGTCGATGCTGACCGCGACGCCCAGGCGGGCCAGGCCCGCGCACGACGGGCAGCACTCGGTCGCAGCTCGTCACCCATCGCGACGCGGGCGGCGCCGGGCCGGGTCGACTCGCCGCCGACGTCGACCAGGTCGGCACCGTCGAGCAGCATCTGCTCGCCGTGGGCCAGTGCCGACCCGGGCCGGTCGTAGCGTCCGCCGTCGCTGAAGGAGTCGGGGGTGACGTTGAGGACCCCCATCACGAGGCATCGGTCGAGACCGGTCAGCTGCTCGGGCAGCCCCAGAAGGTCGGGCACCGGGTCAGGCTACCCAGGCCGGACACCGTCGTCCACCGGTCAGGGCAGTTTGTCCACCGGGTATCCACCGATCGTGGGCATGTTGTCCACCGAAACGACCCGAGTTACCCACACCTCACCGAGGGCAGTCCGACGGTAGCGCTGCGTCATGATGTTGCGTCACTGAAAACTGTTGCCCTGCAACGCTAATCCTGCAGTCGAGACTCGCCGGGACCGAGTTGCGCGAGGGTGGCCGCGACCCGGTAGAAACGCTGCTACGTCAGCACCACTGACGGCGCGGAGAACGATCGCCCCCGGCTGCACCTTCGGATGCGGCAGCCACGCATGGCACGTGGCGGGGGTGTCCGGAACCGCGCACCAGGCCGCCCCGGGGAGCCAGCCCCGACACCGCAGCACGACCCCTCACAGGTCGCGCGGTGAGCGACCGACGGCACGGCCCCTCGCGCCCCAACCGCGAGGGGCCGTCGCCATGTCGGTCACCGGCGCTGCCAGTTGTACCGCCCGAGTCGCCCAGGTCGGCCGGCGACACGCTCGGAGTGTCGGCTGCCGATGATCAGACTCATGGCCTCGGCCCGGGTGGCGGGCTGGCGCAGCTGGCCACGGACCGCCGAGGTGATCGTGCGGGCGCCGGGCTTGCGCACCCCGCGCATCGACATGCACAGGTGCTCGCACTCGATCACGACGATCACCCCGCGCGGGTCGAGCAGGTCGACCATCGCGTCGGCCACCTGGGTGGTCAGCCGCTCCTGCACCTGCGGCCGACGGGCGAACAGATCGACCAGCCGGGCCAGCTTGCTCAGACCCGGTGATCCGGCCGTCCTTGGCCGGCACGTAGCCGACGTGAGCCACCCCGTGGAACGGCACCAGGTGGTGCTCGCAGCACGAGAAGACGTCGATGTCGCGTACCAGCACCATCTCGTCGTGCCCCAGGTCGAACGTGGTCGACAGCACCTCGGCCGGGTCCTGACGCAACCCAGAGAACATCTCGGCGTAGGCGCGGGCCACCCGCGCCGGGGTCTGCACCAGCCCGTCCCGCTCCGGGTCCTCGCCGATGGCGAGCAGGATCTCGCGGACGGCGCGCTCGACCCGCGGGACCGTCGAAGGGCGGACGGACCCCGGTGGCCGGTCCGGCGAGGGTGACCGGATCGACGCCGAACGACACAGGCTCGCCGGACGGCGAGGTCAGGGCAGACTCCGCTCGGGCAGCCCGGCGTGACCGTTGTGCCCGCCGTCCTGCTTCTCGGAGGGCATCTCGACCGGCGGGATGTCGGACACACTGCGGCTGTTGCTCGACAGCCACACCGGCCGCTCCGGCCGCTTCACGACCTCGGCGAACATCACCGCCAGCTCGTCCTTGTTGAGGGTCTCCTTGTCGAGCAGGGCCAGCACCAGGGCATCCAGGACGCCACGGTTCTCGACCAGGGCCGCGTAGGCCTCGTCGTGGGCGTCCTCGATGAACCGGCGCACCTCGTCGTCGACGAGCCCGGCGACCCCTTCGGAGTAGTCGCGCTGGTGCCCGTAGTCGCGGCCGAGGAACACCTCGCCCTGGGACTGGCCGAGCTTGATCGCGCCGACCTTCTCGGACATGCCGTACTCGGTCACCATCCGGCGGGCGATCGCGGTCGCCTTCTCGATGTCGTTGCTGGCACCCGTGGTCGGGTCGTGGAAGACCAGCTCCTCGGCGACCCGCCCACCCAGGGCGTACGAGAGCTGGTCGAGCATCTCGTTGCGGGTGGTGGAGTACTTGTCGTCGGTCGGCATCACCATCGTGTAGCCGAGCGCCCGACCGCGCGGCAGGATCGTCACCTTGGTCACCGGGTCGGTGTGGCGCATCGACGCCGCGACCAGGGCGTGACCGCCCTCGTGGTAGGCGGTGATCTTCTTCTCGCGGTCGTTCATGATCCGGGTGCGCTTCTGCGGTCCGGCGACGACCCGGTCGATCGCCTCGTCGAGCGCGGCGTCGTCGATGACCCGGGCGCCGGCGCGGGCGGTCAGCAGCGCGGCCTCGTTGAGCACGTTGGCCAGGTCGGCCCCGGTGAAGCCGGGGGTGCGCCGGGCGACGGCCTGCAGGTCGACGGCCGGGGCCATCGGCTTGCCCTTGGCGTGCACCTTGAGGATCTGGGTGCGGCCCTGCATGTCGGGGGCGTCGACGGCGATCTGGCGGTCGAACCGGCCCGGGCGCAGCAGGGCCGGGTCGAGGATGTCGGGCCGGTTGGTCGCCGCGATCAGGATCACGTTGGCCTTGACGTCGAAGCCGTCCATCTCGACCAGCAGCTGGTTGAGGGTCTGCTCCCGCTCGTCGTGGCCGCCGCCCAGGCCGGCGCCGCGGTGGCGGCCGACGGCGTCGATCTCGTCGACGAAGACGATGGCCGGGGCGTTCGCCTTGGCCTGCTCGAACAGGTCACGCACCCGGCTGGCGCCGACACCGACGAACATCTCGACGAAGTCCGAGCCCGAGATCGAGTAGAACGGCACGCCGGCCTCACCGGCGACGGCGCGGGCCAGCAGGGTCTTGCCGGTACCGGGCTGGCCGTAGAGCAGCACGCCCTTGGGGATCTTGGCGCCGACGGCCTGGAACTTGGCCGGCTCGGCCAGGAACTCCTTGATCTCCTGCAGCTCCTCGACCGCCTCGTCGGCGCCGGCGACGTCGGCGAAGGTCACCTTGGGGGTGTCCTTGCTGATCAGCTTGGCCCGGGACTTGCCGAAGTTCATCACCCGGTAGCCGCCGCCCTGCATCTGGCCGAGCATGAACCAGAACAGGCCGACCAGGATCACGATCGGCAGCAGCGAGTAGAGCAGGCCGCTCCACCAGGGGGTCGGCGGGATCTCGTCGTTGTAGCCCTTGGTCGGCACGTGCGCCTTGAGCAGGTCGATGAGCTGCGGGCCACGGGCGTCGACCCAGTAGGTCGAGACCTTGGAGTGGTTCTCGTAGGGGGCGGTCAGGGTCAGCTCGAGGCGCTGGTCGCCGGTGATCAACCGGGCGCTGGTGACCTGGCCCTTCTCGATCAGGCTCACCGCCACCGAGGTGTCGACCGGGTGCGTACTCCTGCGGCTGCAGGGACCACAGCCACAGCATCAACAGGCCACCTGCCAGCACGATCCAGACGATCGGCCCGCGCGCTACTCGCTTGACGTTCATACCTGTTGGGGCGAAGCCCCGCCCTCCTGCTCGAGCCGGTCATCCGGGTGCGGATGACGTCAGGGGTACCAACGGACACCCGGGTCCCCGCTGTTCCTGTCCATGTTCCACGCTCCCGGCCGATTGGCCCAACCGTCCGAGCAAAGTCACAGCCCGTCACCAGGCGGTGTCCGGCTCGTTCCCAGGGCTCGGCCCCCGGCTCAGGCGGTCGCGTAGACGTGCGGGGCCAGCGTGACGATGTCGCGCAGGTTGCGGTAGTGCTCGGCGAAGTCGAGCCCGTACCCCACCACGAACTCGTTGGGGATGTCGAAGCCGACGTACTTCAGTGCCACCTCGACCTTGGCGGCCTCGGGCTTGCGCAGCAGCGCGCACACCTCGACCGACGCCGGCCCGCGCGAGCCCAGGTTGGCGACCAGCCACGACAGCGTCACCCCGGAGTCGACGATGTCCTCGATGATCAGCACGTGCCGGCCCGTGATGTCGCGGTCGAGGTCCTTCAGGATCCGGACCACCCCCGAGGACTTGGTGCCCGAACCGTACGACGACACCGCCATCCAGTCGGTCTCGACCTTCAGGTGCAACGCCCTGGTCAGGTCGGCCATCACCACCACCGCCCCCTTGAGGACGCCGATCAGCAGCGGGTCCTTGTCGGCGTAGTCGGCGTCGATCTCGGCGGCCAGCTCGGTCAGCCGGTGCAGGATCGGCGGCCTCGGTGAGCAGGACATGGTCGATGTCCGAGGCCATGTCGACGGCGTCCAACGTCACTCCTGACGATCATGTTCGGTCCGGTCGGCCACAGCCGGATCGGCGTCGGCGGCACGGTGGAGCACCAGGGTGCCACAGGAGCGCCTGGCCACCACACCCGCCGGTAGGTGGATCGGGCCCTGCCCACGCCAGACGGACACCAGGGCGTCGACAGCCAGCACGTGGCGTCGGCCCAGTGCCGACGGTGGGCATCCGGCCCGGCGCAGCGCCCCCAGCAGCACCCGCCGCCGCACCGCCGCCGCCAGCTCGGCCAGGGCCGCACAGTCCAGCTCGACGCGATCCATCTCGAGATCCAGCCGACGCGATCCATCTCGACGGATCCGCTCGCACGTCCGGCTCGACACCGTCCAGCTCGTCGGGGCCCCTGCGGCAGCAGCGCCCGCAGATGCTCGGCGGCCACGGCGTCCAGGGCGTCGGCGTCCTCGCGGGCCAGCTCGGCGGTGCGGGCCAGGTTGCCCGCCAGCCCGGGGCCGAGGGCGTCCCCGAGGGCCGCCAGCACCTTGCGCAGCCGGGCCCGGGTGTAGGCGGTCGTCGTCGTTGGCCGGGTCGTGCCACGGCGTCCAGCCCGCTGACCAGGCAGAACTCGTGGGTGCGGGCGCGGGTCACGCCCAGCAGCGGACGGCGCACCGGCCGGTCACCGCTGCCATGCCCGCCATGCGATCGGGCCCCCGAGCCTCGGGCCAACCCAAGCAGCACCGTCTCGGCCTGGTCGTCGAGGGTGTGACCGAGCAGGACGGCGACCGCCCCGTGCTGCTCGGCAGCGCGGTGCAGCGCGGCGTACCGGGCCCGGCGGGCGACCGCCTCGGGACCCCCGGCGCCGGCGGCGACCCCGTCCGTCCCCGCCCCTCATGGCCGGCTCGCACCACCAGCACCGGGGCCAGACCGAGGTCGTCGCAGGCCCGCCCGGCTGCGGCCGCCACCTGCGGGGACTGCTCGAACCAGCCGTGGTCGACCACGACCGCCCCGGCGGACAGCCCGAGCCGCGGGGCCTCGAAGGCGACCGCGGCGGCCAGGGCGAGGGAGTCGGCACCGCCGCTGCACGCCACCAGCACCAGCGACACCGGGGGCCAGGTCGGCCAGGCCGCGGCGCACCGCGTGACGGATCTCGGCGACCGCCGGGTGCGGGCCGGTCATGCCCGAGGGCGGCGACTCATGGCCGGGTCAGCCGTGGACCCGGCGCACCCACAGGGCCGGGTCGGCGATCTCGGTGGGCAGCGGCAGGGTCTGCGGCGAGGTCCAGACCTGGTTGAACCCGTCGACCCCGACCGCAGCCTGCACCTGACGCACGAAGCTCGCGCCGTCCGCGTACTGGCGCATCTTGGCCTCCAGGCCCAGCAGCCGTCGCAGCAGCCGATCCGCCGGGCCGCGACCGGCGCGGCGCTTGGTGAACCGTTCCCGGATCACCGCCACGGTGGGCACCACCCGGGGGCCGACGTCGTCCATCACCACGTCGGCATGGCCCTCGAGCAGTGACATCACCGCGGTGATCCGCGCCAGCTGGGCCCGCTGCTCGGGGGTGGTGACCGCCGCCACCAGCGGCGGCAGCCCGTCGTCCGCGGCCGGCGACCGCGACGGGCCGGCCCCGGAGACCGACGACCGCAGCAGGTCGGTGATGGTGCGCGACATGGCCGCGAACCGCTCGGGCAGCTCGTCGGACCCGCCGAGCAGGTCGCCCACGCCGTCCAGCATCTGCCGCGCGCAGGTGGCCGGCGAGCCAGGGGTTGGCGGTGAACTGCACCCGATGGGTCTCCTCGTGCAGGCACACCCACAGTGCGAAGTCGTCGGCGTCGACGTCGAGCTCGCGCTGCACCTGCACCACGTTGGGCGCCACCAGCAGCAGTCGGCCCCGCCGCTGGGGGCCGGGGGTGAAGGGGTCGTACTGGCCGAGCACCCGCCCAGCGAGGAATCCCAGCAGCGCACCCACCTGGGTGCCGCTGACCCGGCTGCCGACCGCTGCGGTGGCGGCCGAGGGTCGCCCCTTGGCCTCGAAGGCCTTGCAGACCGCCGGGTCGAGCAGACTGCGGAACGAGCCCGGCGTTGCTGCGCGCCCAGCCCGCCCGGTCGACCACCCACACCTCACCGAGCGCAGCGCCGGCCAGCCGGCGGTGTCGGCGACGAAGGGCACCGACCGGGCCGCCGCCTGCCGCAGCCCGGCGACCACCTGGGCGGCGCGCCCGGCGGCCGATCTGCGGGCCCGCGCCGGCGACCCGGGCAGCCGTACGGGCCGCCAGGTCCCAGTCGACGAGCAGGTCGACCCCGCACCGTCGAGGCTGCCGTCGGGGGCACCTGCCCCGCCGGGAAGGCTCGCTGCGCGGTTCGGCGGTCATGCGCCCACCGTACGTCGGGTCACCGGCAGCCGCACTGCGCCAGCTGGGCGGCCGCGAAGTCGAGCGCGGCCCGCGCCGCGTCGTCGAGGTGACCCGGTCGGCCAGCACCGCGAACGCCAGCAGTCGGCCCTCGGCGTCCACCACGGTGCCCGCCAGGGTGCTGGTGCCGGTCAGGGTGCCCGTCTTGGCCCGCACCACCCCGCGCGCGGCGCCCGCCGCCGTCGCCTCGAACCGCTCGGCCAGAGTGCCACTGGCGCCCGCCACCGGCAGACCGGTGATCACCGCCCGCAGCTGCGGCCGGGTCGGACCGCCGGCCAGCTGCAGCGCCCGCACCAGCAGGTCGGGCGAGAGGGCATACCCCGAGCCCAGTCCCGACCCCCCGGCGAGCCGGTTGCCCGCTGTGGGCAGCCCCAGGGTCGTGGCGCGGGCCAGCACCGCAGCGCCCGCCCCCGCGAAGGTGGCCGGTCTGCCGTCGTGGACGGCGACCAGGCGGGCCAGCACCTCGGCCACGGTGTTGTCGCTCTCGCTCAGGGCCTCAGCCAGCACCTCGGCCACCGGGGCCGAGTAGACCCGGCCCACCACTGCGGGGGCCCCCGTCGCGGTGGCGCTGCCATCCGTGGCGTGGCCGAAGCGCGGCACCGGTCGATGCGGTGGCGCTCCCGAAGCCGTGGCGCTGCGGGTCACCTTGCCGGTCACGGTGACACCCTCGGCCTTGAGGGCGTTGACGAACCGGGCCCCGGCCGCCAGTGACGGGTCGGCGGTACGGGCGAACGGCTCACCGGGCTTGGCCCGTCGTCCCGGGCTGGCGTTGCCGGCGTCCACGGCCAGGGCGGTGACGGGTGCCACGAAGCCGCCGGGCACGTCGCCTGCCGGCCACCCCGGCGAGCCGGCCGGGCCGGCGAAGAGATGGTCGTCGACCTTGCACCGAGACCGACGCCGGGTCGGGTCGGTGGCCTTCGGGGCCTGCGCTGCGCCACCTGGGCGGCCAGGTCGGCCAGACCCGCTCGGCCGTTGACCCTGGTGAGGTCACCGCGACCTGGCGCCAGCAGCACGTCACCGCCGCCGACCAGCACCAGCTCGCCGGCGCCGGAGCGAGACCACGGTGGTGGCGAGCCGGGTGTCCGGTCCCAGCGCGTCCAGGACGCGCCGACCCCCGTCATGATCTTGACGGTCGAGGCCGGGACGGCGGCGCGACTGCCCTCCCGGCTGTAGAGCACGGCGCCGGTGAGGACGTCGACGACCTCGGCGGACACCGAGGTGCCCAGGCCCTTGGCGGCCAGGGACGAGGCCCAGTCCGCGGCCAGCCGGGCGGCCACCGGCACCGGCGCCTGCGGCGACAGCGGCGCCACCACCCGTTCAGCAGCGGCCCCGGACCCGACCGGCGTCGTCGGGGAGGCGATCGGGCGGGACGGCGGGTCGGAGGACCGGCGGCCGCTGTCGCCGGGGTCGGCGGTGCCCCAGGCACCGGACGGCGCCACGACAGCGCCAGACAGGCGACGAGGCCGACCACTGTCGCCGTTCGGCAGCCGGCGGTGCGCCACGTGGTCAGTCCCACACCCGACCCCCTCCGCCCGGCCACTCCCCTGCTCGACACTCGATGAGACTAGTGTCCCTACGAGACGTGCCGGCGGTCGCGAGCGCGAGGGGTAGAGCGTGGAGTTCGACGTCCTGATCGAGATCCCGAAGGGGAACCGCAACAAGTACGAGGTGGACCACAAGACCGGCCGGATCCGGCTCGACCGGATGCTGTTCACCTCGACGCGGTACCCCGCCGACTACGGCTTCATCGAGAACACCCTCGGCGAGGACGGCGACCCGCTCGACGCGCTGGTGATCCTCGAGGAGCCCACGTTCCCCGGCTGCCTGATCCTGCGCCGCGCGATCGGCATGTTCCGCATGCAGGACGAGATGGGCGGCGACGACAAGGTGCTGTGCGTGCCGGCCAAGGACCCGCGCAGCGAGCACATCCGCGACATCCACCACGTGCCCGAGTTCGACCGGCTCGAGATCCAGCACTTCTTCGAGGTCTACAAGGAGCTCGAGCCCGGCAAGAGCGTCGAGGGCGCCACCTGGGTGGGCCGCACCGAGGCCGAGGCCGAGATCATCGCCTCCCGCAAGCGCCTGGCCGACCACGAGGCGAGCCAGAGCGCCGACCACGAGGCGAGCCACAGTCCGGACGCCGCCCACTGAGGTGACGTTCCACCCATGATCGGCAGTTGCGCGGGGCTTTCCACAGTTTCCGGTGGGGGACCCTGCGGAACCGCCGATCATGAGCGTTGGCGGTCGGCCAGCTCCGTACCAGGAACGGGGAACACGAGGTCGACCCCATCGTCGAAGGTCCTCACCGTCGAGTGGTCGCCTTCGAGGTGAAGCTGGGCGGCACAGTGGACGACTCCGACCTGCGGCACCTCCACCGGCTCAAGGGCACGCTGAACGACCGGGTGACCGACCTCGCCGTCCTCACCACCGGCCCCTACGCCTACCGTCGCCCGGACGGCGTGGCCGTCGTCCCGCTCGCGTTGCCGGGACCGTGAACCGCACCGTTGCGAGATCCCTGTGTGGCCGGCGGCTCAGGTGCGTCAGGCGTCGGCGAGGAACACGAAGTCGCCCATCCGCTGCAGCTCGACCAGAAGAAGGCGTCACGGGCACCGGTGGTCTCGGCGACACCTTGTGGCGGTGGCCGAACAGCTCGGCCGTGACCGCGCCGATCAGGTAGGTCCAGGCCATCAGACCCCGCACGAGCAGCTCGTCGGGGATCTCCTCGGGCACCTCCGCGTCGTACCGGCGCGAGGGCCCGCCGGATCACCGGGTCGGTTCGCGGCGACCGACCCGGACGACGGCAGCCCGGACGACGCGCAGCCCGGCCGACTGCGGCCCGGACGGCGGCGCCCCGCCCCGGCGCCGGCGACATGGTCGGCCAGGACCGTGATCAGCAGGACCGGCACCCGGGCGGCCGGGGCGACGGTGGTCTCGGGAGCCGCGTAGCCGGGCACCGGCGAGCCGAAGATCAGGGCGTACTCGTGCGGGTGGCGCAGCGCCCAACGCCGGAACGCCTGTCCCACGGCCACGAACCGGCCAGGCAGGTCGTGCCGCGCCACCTTCGCCTCGGCACGCTCGGAGTACTCCCCCAGACTGTCGTAGGCGTCGGTGATCAGCAGGGTCAGCAGCTCGTCGCGGCTGGCGACGTAGCGGTACACCGCCGAGCTCACCATGCCCAGCTCGCGGGCGACCGCCCGCAACGACAGGGCCGCCGCACCCTCGGTCGGCCAGCTGTCGCCGTCCGGCCTCGACGATCTCGCCGATCACCTCGTCGCGGGCCCGTCGCCGCGCCCGGCGGCTGGCCGACTCCGGCGGCGGCGGGTCGTGGTCGTCGTCATGCCCCATGATGGCACCGATCCGAAACGAGAGCACTGCTCTTGACGACGGGCGACTGATCCGAGAGGGCAGAGTTCTCCTTTCGAGAGCACCGCTCACGTAGACGAGCGGTGCACACCCGAGGAGGACGAGTCGGATGTCCGAGCAGCTGCACGTCGTGGTCGGCGCCGGCGCGATCGGCTCCGGCGTCGCCCGGCGGCTCGTCGAGCAGGGCCACCGGGTGCGCATGGTCACCCGCTCGGGCGGCACCGGCATCGGGGCCCGATCCCCGGGCATCGAGCCGGTCGCCGCCGACGCCGGCCGACGGCGCCCGTCTCACCGCGCTGACCACGGGCGCCACCGCCGTCTACAACTGCGTCAACCCGGCCTACCACCGCTGGGCCCAGGACTGGCCCCCGGTGGCCGCCGCCCTGCTCGAGGCCGCGAGCGCCAACGACGCCGTCCTGGCCGTCACCGGCAACCTGTACGGCTACGGCCCCTCGCCGATGCCGATGACCGAGTCGCTGCCCCTGAACGCGACGTACACCAACGGCCGGGTGCGGGCGCAGATGTGGCGCCAGGCGCTCGCCGCCCACGAGGCCGGTCAGGGTGCGGGTCACCGAGGCCCGCGGCAGTGACTACATCGGCCCCCGCACCCAGGGCCAGTACGCCGACCGCGCCGTGCCCCGCATCCTCAAGGGCAAGGCGGTCAGCCTGCTGGGCGCCCCCGACGTCGAGCACACGCTGACCTACTCCGGCGACATGGCGGCCACCCTCGTCAGCCTCGCCGCCGACTCCCGCGCCTGGGGTCGGGCCTGGCACGTACCGTCGCTGCCTGCCTCGACCCCCCGTCAGGTGATCGAGGGGCTGTGCCGCAGCGCGGGGGTCGGGCCGGTCGCCGTCCGGCGGATACCCGCCGCGGCCCTGACGGCACTGGGCCTGGTCATGCCTGCGATGCGCCCGCTGAGCGACGTCCTCTACCAACACGTCCACCCGTTCGTGATGGACTCCACGGCCGCCCAGCAGACCTTCGGGCTGACCCCGACCCCGTGGTCGCAGGTGTACGCCGACACCGTCGCCGCCTACCGCTGACCGGCGCCGCCGCCGGAGATCGGCACTCTGCCCGATCTCTGGTTGCCGGAGCCCCCTGCCTGGCACTCTGACGCTATGACGTACCCCATCGCCGCAGGCCGCGGCGACGAGGCTGCCGGCGCCAGCTACGCCGGCCTGTTCGTGCGGGCCGAACGTGACAGCGTGCTCGACCAGCTGGTGGGGCGTCGTTTCAGTGGCTGGGTGGGGCCGCAGCAGCAGTCCTGGGTGCTCGCCGTGGCCAGCACGGCCGAGGGCCCGGTGGCCGGCGGCCGCCGTCCGATCGAGGTGCTCACCGCCGAGGTCGCCGCAGCCCTGGCCACGGTGGCGCTCGCCGTCCGGGTGCATCGTGACCGGGTGCTGTACCTGACCGGGTGGCATGCCGGCGAGCACCTCGGCGACTACGTCAGCGACCCCAGCGTCGAGACGCCGTCGGGGGAGGTCCCCGTCGAGGACGACCCCTACGGCGGGCTCGAGGTCTACGGTCCGCTCGATACCTTCCCCGAGCCGCAGGGCGCCTGGCACGCCCCGGCCTTCGCCACCGCCTGCGGGCGACCGGGCGCCGCCGCCGACCTCGGCGAGCTGCTCGGCGAGACCCTCGACCACGACAGCGTCTTCGAGTCCGAGCGCCTGGCCCAGGCGCTGCGGCTGCTGGGCCTGCCGACATGGCTGGTGTCGGCGCCGTCGCTGCCCGGCGACGTGCCGGGCGGTCCGTCGCGGGCCGACCTGGTGCAGCTGGGAGCCGGGCGCAGCGGGCTCGGCGGCCGGATCGGCGGCCTGGTCACCGGCCTGGTCCGTCGCCGGCGCCGGTGATCGCTGGTCCGAGGCGGTGAACATCGCTGGGCCGAACGGGTTGCCGGCACTGCAGGGGGTCAGCCCTGCGTGCCGATGACCGTGAGGGACCTCCAGACAGGCCCAACGGTCATCGACGCCAGGAGCCCCCGTGCCCCAGTTGCCCATCGCTCGCCGCCGCGGCGGCGCGGTCAGCGCCGCCCTGGCCGCTGCGGCCCTGTCGACGTCCCTGACGTTCGCGGCGTCCACCCCGGCGACGGCCGCCGGGGCGAGCGCCGCCGCACCGGCCCGGACCACGACCCTGGGCGCCCCCCGGGTCGTGACCCTGCCGGCCAGGTCGATGGGCACCGGCCCCCGGATCGGCCGCTCGCTGGTGCCGGTGCTGGGCCCTCAGGTTCCGACCTTCACCCACTCGTTCACCTCGGGCGGCACCTCCTACGGCTACCGCATGGTCGGCACCGACCCCCTCAAGGCGGCCGCCACCACCACGGTCCCGACCACCCTGACGTCGGTGTCGTTCGTGATCAACGGTGAGACCGTCAGCCCCAGCTGGGCCAGCTACTCCTCGGCCCTGAACTCGGCGCTGTTCCGTCCCGCCGCCCTGCCCGGAGGCACCGGCCAGTACGGCGACGTCTTCATGCGCACCCAGTTCTGGGGCTGGTTGCAGACCTACAACCCCCGCGCCACCAAGAACTGGCACGTCACCGTCTCGGCGCCGGTCACCAAACCGCGGATCACCCTCACGGTGCCCGACGGCAAGGGCGAGGTGGTGACGGTGCGCGGGGTGCGGGTGGCCGTCGTCGACGTCACCTGGTTCGACGCCGCGGTCCGCGGGGCCGTCACCGCTCCGGCCGCCAACGTCTTCACCCAGCTGCTCGCCGGCAACGTCGTGCTCTGCGACCCCTACAGCTCGGCCAGCCTGAGCACCTGCGGGATCGGGGGCTACCACTCCGCGATCTCGACCGGCACCGGCATGCACACCTACTCCTACCAGTCCTACCTGGCCAAGGGGGTCTTCGACGCCGCCACCGGCTTCGTCGACATCGGCCCGATGAGCCACGAGCTCGCCGAGTGGCTGGCCGACCCCTACGTGACCAACGCCGTCCCTGGGTGGACGTCGCCGCTGGCGCCGCAGTACGGCTGCCTGGGGGCGCTGGAGTCCGGCGACCCGGTGGTGGGCAGCCAGATCGTCGTCAACGGGCTGCACTACTCGGACGAGGCCTACATCTGGTGGTTCGCCCGACGACCGTCGCTGGCCTGGCTGGGTCGCTACACCTGGTTCAACGCCTTGACCAGGCTGTCGGTGGCCTGCACCCCGCCACCGCTGTGAGCCGGCGTCAGGAGAGCACCCGCAGCCGGATGGTCTCGGGCAGCTTCTCGAGGGACTCGCAGGTGGCCTGGTCGATCTCGGCCGAGATGTCGGTGATCACGTAGCCGATCTCGCCCCTGGTTCCCAGGTACTGGGCGTCGATGTTGACGCCGCCGCCGGCGAAGACCCCGTTGATGGAGGCCAGCACGCCGGGCAGGTTGCGGTGCACATGCACCAGGCGGTGCTCCCCCGCGGCCTCGGGCAGCGCCAGCTGCGGCAGGTTCACCGACAGCGAGGTGGCGCCGCCGCTGACGTAGTCGGCCAGCTTGCCCCCGACGAACCGGCCGATGTCGCGCTGCGCCTCCTCGGTGGAACCGCCGATGTGCGGCGTCAGGATCACGTTCGGCAGTCCCCGCAGCGGTGAGGTGAACTCGTCGCCGGCGGTCTTGGGCTCGGCGGGGAAGACGTCGACAGCAGCCCCGCCGATGTGCCCCGACAGCAGCCCCAGCCGCAGCGCCTCGTAGTCGACGACGAAGCCGCGCGACAGGTTGAGGAACAACGAGCCGGGCCGCATGGTCGCGAACTCCGCCGCCCCGAACATGCCGGCGTTGGCGTCGCGGCCGTCGACGTGCAGGGTGACGACGTCGCAGGTGCTCAGCAGCTGCTCGAGGCTCTCGCAGCGCTTGGCGTTGCCCAGCGCCAGCCGGTCCGCGGTGTCGTAGAACGACACCTGCATGCCGAGGTTCTCGGCCAGCACCGACAGCTGGGTGCCGATGTTGCCGTAGCCGACGATGCCGAGACGACGCGAGCGCACCTCGTGCGCCCCGGACGCCGACTTGTCCCAGACCCCGGCGTGCATGAGCTGGTCCTTCTCGGTCAGCCGCCGGGTCAGCGCGATGATCTCGGCCAGGGCCAGCTCGACGACGCTGCGGGTGTTCGAGAACGGGGCGTTGAAGACGCGCCACCCCGGCCCGGGTCGCCGCCGCCAGGTCGATCTGGTTGGTACCGATGCAGTAGGCGCCGACCGCCAGCAGGTCGGGCGAGGCGGCGAGCACCCGCTGGGTGACGTCGGTCTTGGAGCGGATGCCCAGCACCTGCACGCCCTGCAGGGCCTCGATCAGCTCGTCCTCGTCGAGCGCCCCCTTGATCGAGGTCACCTCGAAGCCGAGGCCCGACAGCACGGCGTCGCCGTCCCGGTGGATGTTCTCGACGTGCAGCGCACGCAGGGCAGGCTTGGTCAGCCCGGAGAGGTGGGTCACGAGAGCTCCTGTGCAGTCGGTTCGGCCACGCCGAGGGCGGGGTCGGCAGGCGGTGCGGCATCGGTCACGGGGGTGACGTCGACCGCGACCTCGAGGCCGACGGTGCGGCCCTCGGTCACGATGACGCCCTTCAAAGGTGGCACGTCGGTGTAGTCGCGGCCCCACGCCGTGACCACGTAGCCGTCGTCGACCACCTGGTTGTTGGTCGGGTCGACGTCGACCCAGCCCAGCTCGGGCAGCAGCACCGACACCCAGGCGTGCGAGGCGTCGGCGCCCTGCAGCTTGGGACGACCCGGCGGTGGGGAGGTCTCGAGGTAGCCGCTCACGTAGCGGGCCGGCAGACCCACGCTGCGCAGGCAGGCCACCGCGAGGTGAGCGAAGTCCTGACACACCCCGCGGCGTCGCAGCAGCACCTCGGTCAAGGTGGTCGTCACCGAGGTGCTGCCCGGGACGTAGGCGAACTCGGCGTGGATGCGCGCCACCAGGTCGAGCACCGCCGGGCCCACCGCCCGGGACGGCGCGAGCACGGACGCCGCGAAGTCGCGGACGGCGGCGTCGAAGGACACCAGCGGAGAGGGCAGCAGCAGCTCGCGAGCCGTCAGGTCGACCTCGGCGCCGCCCGGCGCGACCGCGCCGCCCGGCGCGACCGCGCCGCCCGGCGCCGGCGTCCCGGCGGCCGCGCACGACACTCCCAGGTCGGCCGGCGACACCGGTGGCCGGGCGAGGCGGACCCGACTGGTGGCCACCACGTCGAGCCGGCGGTGCGGCATGGTGACCTCGAGGTAGGTCGCGCGGTTGCCGAAGTGGTCGCGGACCTCGCTGACCGTCACCGGCTCGGGGCGGACCATCAGCTGCGAGGCCAGCACCTGCTGACCGGGCGCGGTGCGCGGCAGCAGGTAGGCCCGGCCGTACGACGGCGTCACATCGGCGTCGTAGCTGTACCGGGTGCGGTGGACGACGTCGTAGCTGCGGCCCGGCGCCGTCCCCCCGGTCATCGCTGCCACCACGGGGTCGCGGCCACGGCCCGGGCCGGGATCGGCGGGGCGAAGTGCTCGTCGATGATCGCGCGCCCCAGGTCGGACAGGTCGTGCTGCAGCCTGTCGAGCAGCCCACCGACGTCGCCCGCAGCGCCGTCGGAGGCGCCGGCGACGTCGTCGAGCCAGGTGGTGACCAGGTTCAGCCGCCCGGCCGCGGCGGTCCCGGACGGCAGCCGGCGCAGGTCGTCGACCAGACGGTCCAGCTGGGCGGCGACCGACCGCGGGTTGCCGTGGTCGAGCACCAGCAGGTCGACGACGGTGTCGACCCCGGCCCGGCCCCGGTAGCGGCGGCGGTGGGTGATGACGGACTCCCCGGCCACCAGCACCGCCTCGAACACCACCCCCTGCACCTCGACCGAGGTGCGGGGCACCACGGTGTGCTGCAACAGGGTGACCATGTGCTGGGCGCGCTCGAGCCGTCGTCCGGCGTCGAGCAGGTACCAGCCGGTGTCGCGGATCATGCTCTCGGCGGCCAGGCCCGACAGCGCCAGCAGCCCCTCGAGCAGGCGGGCGAGGGTGGGCTGCAGCAGCGGCACGCTCACCCGGCGAGGCGCCTCGGCCGACCCGTCCCCCACCACCGCGGTCAGCTCGGCCAGAGCGCGTTCGAGGCTGCCCAGCACCATCCAGGTGTCGATCGACAGCTGCTCCCGCACGGTCTGTGCCGCCGTGACCGCGCCCGCGACCGCGTGCGCCACGGTGCCGTCCCGCCGTCCCACCACCAGCTGGGCGAGCCCGCCGGAGTCGCTGCCGGCGGCGGCGTCGTTCAGGGTCGTCGTCGCGGTGCCGCTGACCTGCGCCAGGGCCTCGATGACCAGCGCGAGCGCAGCGGCCCCGGGGGTGTCGGGACGGGCCCGCCAGTCCTCGCTGAGGTCGTCGGCCACCCGCAGCAGCCGCACCAGACCCTCGGCGCGTTCGGCGTAACGACCCAGCCAGAACAGGTTCTCGGCGGTCCGGGGCGACAGCCCGGCGGCCTCGTCGCCGCGCCGGGCGGGCGGCGGCACCAGCTCGACGGCACCCGCCACCGGCTCGTGGGCCATCACCCAGACGTCCTTGGTGACCGCGGTGCCCAGGTCGCGCAGCCCGGGCGAGGCGGTGGCCCGGGCCAGGCCGCCGCTGAGCACCGTCAGCCCGCCGCCGGCAGCCACGGTGAAGGCCCTCAGGGTCAGGTGTCGCTGCACGATGCCGGTGTCACCGACCACGGGGACCGTGCTCGAGTCGGGCCGTTCGGCCGCGCACCACAGGAAGGGCTCGGCCTCGATCCGGGCGACCAGCTGCTCGATCTCGGCCCGGCCGTGCCCTCGGGGGTCGATCACCGGCCCGCCGGCCAGTGGGCTGACCGTCAGGTCGTCGAGGCGGGCGAGGACCTGGGCGCGCTGGCCGGGGTCGCCGCACCAGAAGCCGGACGACGACAGCTGCAGGTCCTCGTCGAGCAGGGCGCGGCAGGCCGCCGGCAGGTAGGGCGTCAGGCCGGGGTTCTCGAGCACCCCGGCGGTCACCGGGTTGACGATGCTGACACCGCCCCGGCGGGCTGCCTCGACCAGTCCGGCGACGCCGTCCTCGGCGGTGGGGCTCAGGTCGAGCGGGTCGACCTGGTCGGCGGCGAGCCGCCGCAGCACCACGTCCACCGGGTCGAGCCGGCCCAGGGTGCGCAGCCAGACCCGGCCCTCGGTGACGACCAGGTCCTCACCGTTGACCTGCGGGTAGCCGAGCAGGGTGGCCAGGAAGGCCTGGTCGAAGCCGGCCATCGGGTCGGCGAGCAGCACCACCCGCGGGTCCTCCGCGGTCGGCGGGGCGGCCTGCTGCAGCGCCTCGCGCAGCACGTGGAAGAAGGTGCGCAGCCGGCGCAACGGGGTGGAGCGGTACAGCCCCGGCATCACCCGGCTGACGATCCGGCGGGTCTGCATGGCATAGCCCGCACCCACCGGCGCCTGGGTGCGGTCGGCCAGCACCAGCCAGTCGCCGTTCCCCTGCGGAGCCAGGTCGACCGCCGACAGCATCAGCGCATGACCGCCCGGGGCGGGCAGGTCGAGAGCGGCGCGCAGGAACCCCGGATGGGCGCAGACCACCTCGACCGGCACGACGCCACGCCGTAGCAGGGTGCGGGGACCCTGCAGGTCGGCGAGCACCGCGTCGAGCAGCTGGGCCCGCTGCCGCACGCCGGCCTCGAGACGGTCCCAGCCGGCCGCGTCGAAGACCACCGGCAGCGGGTCGACCCGGTAGCGGTGCCCCCGCTCGCCGAGCACGCCCTCGTCGGCCACGAGCCGGTCGGCCTCGTCGCGGCGGGCCAGCAACGCGGCCACGCCCAACGCGTCGATCGTCGCGTCGACGTCAGGAGGGGCGGGTAGGGCGTTCACAGGTCGCAGGAGTCCGTCGGGTCGCAGGGCTCGGGTGGACGCCGTCGTCCGGTTCTCGGCCACTGTACCGGCGACCCGACGCGCCGACCCGCTGCCGGACGACGGGCGAGCACTCCGCGTAGGCTACTGAGCGCAGTTGTTTCACTACTTTGTGTAGGAGGTGCCATGCGCACCACAGCCCGTTCCCGAACTCTCGTCGCCGTCGCCGTCGCAGCCGCCCTGGTCCCGGTCGTCGGCCCGGCGTCACCGGCCCAGGCCGTCACGGGCTACCACGTCACGGCGCCGGGCGGCCTGAACGCCCGCTCCGGCCCCGGCCTGCAGTACCCCGTGACGGGTCGCCTGGTCGACGAGAGCCCGCTCGACATCGCCTGCCAGACCACCGGCGCCCTGGTGGGCACCGGTTTGGGAGCGGCCCCGACGACGGTGTGGGACAAGCTGGCGAGCGGCTGGTACGTCTCGGACTTCTACACCTCGACCCCTGCCACCGAGTCGGGCTGGACGGCGGGGATCCCGCGGTGCACCACCCCCACCCCGGTGCCGCAGCCCGGACCCACCCCGCCGCGGGACGGCTGCGCCACAGGTACGGGTGCTGGCCAGCAGGGCCTCGGGCGAGTCGAGCACCACCGGGCGGGGCAGCACCCTGGGACCGTTCACCGCAGCCCTGACCGCGGCTCTGCCCGGCGTCGACGTCAAGGTCTGGGCCAACCCCTACCGCCCGGCAGCGACCGCTGTCGCCGTCCCCCCGGCCCGGTACGGCGCGGTACGCCGGCGCCCTCAGGACCAACATCGCCACCGCCGCGCGGGCCCTGACCGACGAGCTGACCGCCCACCTGGCCGCCTGCCCCGACGAGCACCTGGTGCTGACCGGCTTCGGCACCGGTGCCGGCGCGACCCACCAGGTCTGGGACACCCTGATGAGTGGCACCGGGGTCGACAGGTACCGGGCCCGGGTCGAGGGGGTCGTGCTCTTCGCCGACCCCTTCCTCGACCCGGCGCAGCGCACGGCGAGCGCGACCTCACTCGTGCTGGGCGGTCTGGACCCGGCCCGGGCCGGGATCCTCGGCGCCGACGCCCTGGTGTGGTCCCCCAAGCTGACGGCCGGCTACGTGATGCGCTCGTACTGCGTGCGGCACGACCTGTTCTGCAACTTCGACAGCAGGCATCCGGCCGAGGGCCTGGCGGTCCACACGGCCTACCCGGGCAACGGCCAGGCCAGGGCCGCCGGAACCGACGTGGGTCGCCGACTGCTCGCCCGCCTGGCCACCCGCGCCGGCACCGTCGTGCACCCCTACCGCGCCCGGTAGTCGGGCCCGATCCGGAGAACCACCGCTGTCGGCCACGGAAGAATCTTCGGCCGGGTGCATCCAGGCGCCGTCCACGGACGGAAGAGCCTGATGACGCAACCCCGACCAGGAGGTTTCTCCAGATGCGCATCCACCGTCTCGTCACCGCAGCCGCAGCCCTCGGCTGCGCGTTGTCACTCTCGCTCGCGACACCGGGCCACGCCGCCGGATCGTCCGACGTCTCGATCCTGCACGGCGTGCCCGGGCTGACCGTCGACGTCTACGCCAACGGCAACAAGATCCTCAGCAACTTCGCCCCGGGAACCTTGACCGACCCTCTCAAGCTGCCCGAGGGCTCGTACGACCTGGCCGTCTTCCCCGCCGGCAAGGGTCCGAGCGGGACGCCGGCCATCAAGGCCGACAAGGTGGCGGTCCCCGCCGGCGCCGACATCACCGTGGTGGCGCACCTCGACGCCGCGGGCAAGCCGGTGCTCACCCCGTTCGTCAACGACGCGAGCAAGCTGCCGGCCGGCAAGGCTCGCCTGACGGTGCGCCATGTCGCGGCCGCTCCCGCGGTCGACGTCCGGGCCGGTGGCACCCCCGTCTTCAAGGCCCTGACCAACCCGAACGAGGCCAAGGCCGAGGTGGCCGCCGGGTCGGTCAGCGCCGACGTCGTGCTGGCGGGCACGGACACGGTCGCGATCGGGCCCGCCACGCTCGACCTCAAGGAGGGCACCAGCACCATCGTCTACGCGTGGGGCTCGGCGGCCGACGGCACGCTGAAGCTGGCACTGCAGACCCACTCCGGACTGCACTCGGCCCCGGCCGGGGTTCCCTCGGGCACCGGTGGACTGCAGGACGACGGACTGCCGCTGCCGCTGGCTGGCACTGATGGTGCTCGCCGCGGCCGGGACCCTGGTCGCCACCCGCCGCCTGGCGGTAGTCCCGCGGCTGAGCCGCCGGGCCGTCAGAACTGAACGCGCCGGCGGGCTAGGACGCCTCCGAGGAGGACCGGTGAAACGCTGGGTCGCGGTACTCGCGGTCGGCCTGCCCTCCTCCTCGGAGTGCCGCTCGCCTGGGCGCTCACCCGACCGGCTGCCTCGGCCGGAGCCTCCCCTCGCCCAGGCGCTCGGCGCGCCTCACCCGGTCCGGAACCCGTCAGCTCGGGTGCGCCCCCCTCGGGCGTCGTCCGTGCCGTCGTCCGGGCCGTCGTCCGGGCCGTCGTCAGCGCCTCGCTCGGGGCCGTCGTCGACGGAACCGGGCGCAACCCGGCGAGCCCTGCCCGGTTGCGGATCGCCGCCATCCAGGTCGACGCCGCAGTGTCGCCGGTCGGGGTCGACTCGAACGGCACGATGGCCATCCCGCCTGAGCGCGGCGCAGGTGGGCTGGTACCGGTTCGGCCCGGCCCCCGGAGCCGCGACCGGTGCCGCCGTCCTGGCCGGCCACGTCGACAGCTGCGACCAAGGCCCTGGCGCCCTCTACCGACTGCGCGAGGTACCGGTCGGAGCCACGGTGGAGGTCGTCGACGGCGAGGGCGTCTCCCGGCGCTACCGGGTGGTCTCGCGGGAACGCATCACCAAGAAGGCGCTGCCCACGCAGGACCTGTTCCGCAGAACCGGCCCCCCACGGCTGATACTCATCACATGCGGAGGTGAGTTCGACGCTCAGCTTCACAGCTACCGCGACAACGTGGTCGTCGTCGCGCAGCCGCAGCCGTGACACGCGGGGAGGTGACGGCGAGGTGCCCGACACCGGTGACGGGCCGACCGACTCCGACGTGGGCCTGCGCCTCGGGGCCGGCGACGAGCAGGCGCTGGCACTGGCCTACGACCGCTGGAGCTCCCTGGTGCACGGGCTGGCGGTGCGGGCTCTGGGCAACGGTCCCGACGCCGAGGACGTGACGCAGCAGGTCTTCGTCTCGGCCTGGACCGGACGGGCCGGGTACCGGCCTTCGGAGGGTCCCCTGGCGGCCTGGCTGGTGGGCATCGCCCGCCATCGCATCGCCGACGCCCACGCCCGCCGGGCCCGCGAACGACGCGCCACGCAGGCCATGGCGGTCGCGGCCTCGACCGATGAGGCGGCAGGACCTGACCCGCAGCTCGACACCCGGGTGACGGTCCACTCCGAGCTGGCCCGCGTCGGGCAGCCGCAGCGGCACATCATGGAGCTCGCCTTCTTCCACGACCTGACCCACGAACAGATCGCCGAACGAACCGGGCTGCCGCTGGGCACGGTCAAGAGCCACATCCGCCGTACCCTGGCCCGGCTACGCAGCGCTCTGGAGGTGGACCGTGCCGCACTGTGACGCTGAGTCTCTGAGCCTGGCGGCCCTCGGCGAACCGATGCCGCCTGCCGACTCCGAGCACCTGCGTGACTGCCGGATCTGCCGCGACGAGCTGGCGGCGCTGGTCGAGGTGGTGCAGGCAGTCCGGGCTCCTGCCCGGGGCGACGACGCCCACTCCGACGTGCTGCGAGGCCGTTGCGCGGGTGGCGCCACCACCGGCCGTCTGGCAGCGGATCGTCGCGGAGACCGGGATCGCCTTCGAGGACGCCATCGACCCGAGCAGGCCCGAACCGGTCGACACGACGCCGGCAGCCGCTGTGATCCCCCTCGATCGGGTGCGACGGACGTCGTCCCGGTGGTCACGTCTGGCGGTCGCGACGACGGTGGCCGCCGGCGTCGCCGCCCTGGTGGGGGGCCTGGCCGGCGCGGGGGTGATGCGGTGGTGGGACTCCCGCTCACCGGCCCCGGCGCCGGTGGCCACCGTCGTCGCCCGCACGGACCTCGCCTCACTGCCCGACACCCCGGTCACCACCGGCACGGCCCGGGTGGTCACGATCGGCGGTACCCGAGAGCTGCAGGTCGACGTGTCGGCCCTGCCCACGGTGCAGGGTTTTCGCGAGGTGTGGCTGATCGACCCCTCGATCACCAAGATGATCCCGATCGGTGTGCTCGACAGCACCCGCGCGACCTTCGCCCTGCCCCCGGGCCTGACGCTGACGGACTACCCGATCGTGGACGTCTCGGTCGAGCCCATGGACGGCAACCCGGCCCACTCCGGCAAGAGCGTCCTGAGGGGCACGATCCACTCATAGGTTTCGCACAGCATTTCGACAGCCAGGACGTACCCATCGGGGTCGAGACTGTTGTCATGACGACGACCCCTGCTGCCCGCCCGCGGATGCAGCACCCGGACGGCAAGCCGGTGCGCATCCTGGTCGTGGACGACGAGGCCCCGCTGGCCGAGCTGCTCTCGATGGCCCTGCGCTACGAGGGGTGCGAGGTGCGCACCGCCGAGAACGGCCTGAACGCCGTCCGGATCGGCCGTGAGTTCCGGCCCGACGCCGCCGTCCTCGACATCATGCTGCCCGACATCGACGGGCTCGAGGTGATGCGTCGGCTGCGCGCCGACCAGAACGACGTGCCGGTGCTGTTCCTGACCGCCAAGGACGCCGTGGCCGACCGGGTCGCCGGCATCACCGCCGGTGGCGACGACTACGTGACCAAGCCGTTCAGCCTCGAGGAGGTCGTGGCCCGGCTGCGCGGCCTGATCCGGCGCACCTCGCTGGTCGCCGCCGAGCGTCCCGACTCCCGGCTGGTGGTCGGCGACCTGAGCCTGGACGAGGACAGCCACGAGGTCGAGCGGGACGGCGAGGCGATCCAGCTGACCGCCACCGAGTTCGAGCTGCTGCGCTACCTGATGCGCAACCCGCGCCGGGTGCTGAGCAAGTCGCAGATCCTCGACCGGGTGTGGAACTACGACTTCGGCGGCCAGGCCAACGTCGTCGAGCTCTACATCTCCTACCTGCGCAAGAAGATCGACGCCGGTCGGACCCCGATGATCCACACCCTGCGCGGCGCCGGCTACGTGCTGCGACCCGCCGAGTGACTGCCAGCACGACTGAGCATCGCCATGCATCCCCGCAGCTGGACCCTCGCCTCGCGGCTGGTGGTCACGGTCGTGCTGCTGCTGGCGGCCCTCAGCCTGGTGGTCGGTGCCGCCAGCCTGCTGGCCGCCCAGCACTACCTCGAGGGTCAGCTGCACGCCCAGCTCACGAGCGTCGTCGGCAACACCACCAAGGCGCTGCACCCGCAAGGACCTCGGCGCGCAGGGGTCCGACGACCACCCCCGGCTGCCCCCGGGCACCCAGGTCTCGTTGCGCAACAACGTGCTCGACTTCCTGTCCGGACCGGGCAGCGCCCCCGGAACCGTCAACGTCCTGCTGAACCGGGAGTCCGTGGTCGACGCCACCGTCGCCACCTTCGGCCGGAACGACACGTTGCCGACGGACAGTGCCGCCGCCCTGGCCCATGTGCCCGCCGACGGCCAGGCGCACGTGGTCGACGTCCCCGGCAGGGGCGACTACCTGGCGACCTCGGTGCCGCTGGACGACGCGCCGCCAGGCCGGGACCACGACGGCGACCCGAGTCGTCGTCGCCCTACCCCACGACGGGGTGAGCAGCGTGCTGTCGGAGGTAGCCATGGTCATCGCCGTCGTGGCCCTGATCGGGCTGGTCGCCGCCGCCCTGATCGGATCCCTGCTGGTCAAGCGGGCCCTGCTGCCGTTGCGCCGGGTCGCGGCGACCGCCGCCCGGGTGTCCGAGCTGCCGCTCAACCGGCGCGACGTGGCGCTCGCCGTCCGGGTGCCCGACCTGGACACCGACCCGCGCACCGAGGTCGGCCAGGTCGGAGCCTCGCTCAACCGCATGCTCGGCACGATCAGCGACGCCCTGGCCGCCCGTACCGCCAGCGAGGAGCGGATGCGGCGGTTCGTCGCCGACGCCAGCCACGAGCTGCGCACCCCGCTGGCCTCGATCCGCGGCTACGCCGAGCTCACCCGGCGCCAGTCCTTCGACCTGCCGCCGGACGTCGGCCATGCCGTGGGCCGCGTCGAGTCCGAGGCGGTCCGGATGACCGGCCTGGTCGAGGACCTGCTGCTGCTGGCCCGGCTCGACGAGTCGCCCGAGGCGGCGGCCCTGAAGGACGAGGACGTCGACCTCACCGAGATCGCGATCAACTGCGTCGGCGACGCCCACCTGCTCAGCCCCGACCACAAGTGGCTGCTCGACCTGCCCGACGAACCGGTCGTGGCCCGAGGTGACTCTGCCCGGTTGCAGCAGGTGCTGACCAACCTGCTCGCCAACGCCCGCACCCACACCCCGCCCGGGACCACCGTGACCGTGCGGCTCACGTCCGCCGCGGGCTCGCCGTCCCGGGTGCTTCTCGAGGTCGACGACAACGGTCCGGGCATCCCGGCCGAGCTGCAGCCGGAGGTGTTCGAGCGGTTCGCGCGGGCCGACACCTCACGCTCGCGGGCCGCCGGCAGCACCGGGCTGGGGCTGTCGATCGTGGCGTCGGTGGTCGGGGCCCACCACGGCTCGGTCGCGGTCGCCAGCGAGCCGGGTCACACCGTCTTCACGGTCGACCTGCCCGCTGCCTGACGAACTCGGACACCAGCTGCAGCGCCACCTCGGGGTTCTCGCGGCCCACCCCCACCCGGAACCGCTCGGGCGGCACCGTGAGCAGCTGCGAGGTGTACACCGAGCCGGGCAGCAGCAGTACCCCGGTGGTCTCGACGAGGGCGGCGCAGAACGCGTCGGCCCCCTCGGGGCCGAGATAGCGGGGGAACGCCACACAGCCGCCGTCCGGCGCCGTCCAGTCGAACAGGTCGGCGTGCTCGGCGAAGAAGGCGTCGAAGACGACCAGGTTGGCCTCGACCCGGGCCCGGGTGCGCTCGCGCAGCTGCGGCGCCAGCCGGACGGCGTGCAGCGCGAGCGCCTCGCTCGGACCGGCGTTGCAGATCGTCGTCCAGTGCTTGCGCTTCTCGAGCCGGGCCAGCAGGTCGCGGTCGCGGCAGGCGACCCAGCCGACCCGCAACCCGGGCAGGCCCATCGACTTGGAGGTGACGTCGAGGCTGATCCCCCGGGCCGACAGCTCGACCGCGGCCGGCAGGGTGCGGGCCGGGTCGACCTCGGCGCCGCGGTAGACCTCGTCGTTGAAAAGGTGGATGCCGCGCTCGTCGCAGAGCGCCACCAGTGCCGCCCAGGACTGCTGGTCGGGCACGAACCCGGTCGGGTTGTTCGGAAAGTTGACCGCGACGACCTTGGTCGTGGGCCGCAGCGCCGCCGTCAGCGCGTCGAGGTCGAGGTACCACTCGAGGCCGCCGGCATCCTTGCTCGACCCGGCGCCCGTGGCGCCGCCGTCCGGCCCCTGGCGCCAGATCGGCAGGCCGGTGACCTCGGCGCCGGTGGCCAACGGCACCGCCTCGAGCGACTGGTAGTTGGGCACCGTGACGACGGCGTGGTCACCGGGGCCCAGCAGCTCCTGCATCACCCAGAACAGCGCCTCCTCGGCACCGGCGAAGGTGAGCACGTCGTCCGGCCGCACGCCGCGGTAGGTGTCGGCGATCGCCTGGCGCAGCTCGTCGGTGCCCCAGGTCGGGATGTAGCCGAGCGGAAGGTTCAGGAACTCCTCGCGCGCGGTCGACCCGGCCAGGTCGAGCAGCTCGGCGACGGTCATGGTCTGGGCGTCCGAGGCCGTCAGGTGGTGCTTGGCCTGGAACTCCCAGGTGGCGAAGAAGGCCTCGAGCGCGAAGGTGGGCAGCGACTGCATCCGCGCAGTCTCTCAGGCGGCGGTGACTGCCTCCGGCGGCCGCCTGCCCTCGTCAGGCGGCGGTGACTGCCTCCGGCGGCCGCCTGCCCTCGTCAGGCGGCGGTGACCCCTTCGGCCAGGGTCGGGGCGACCCCGGGGTGGTCGGCGGAGGTGGTGACCTCGGCCTCGACGTCCTGGGCCCCGATCGAGTGCATCATGGCCCAGCCGATCGCCGTCCCGACCACCACCACCACCACGCCGACCGTGAGGCCGGCGAACGGCTGCGGCAGCTGGGTGAGGTGCTCGAGGCCGAAGGCGAGCAGGGCCGTCGAGGGGATCGTGAAGACCCAGGCCAGCACCATCTGGCCGACGACCTTCCAGTTGGCGCCCTTGCGCGAGGCGACCCCGGCGCCGACCACCGACGAGGCGGCGGCGTGGGTGGTCGAGATCGGGGCGCCGAGCGCGGTGGCGCCGAAGATGGCGGTGGTGGCGCCGATGTTGGCGGCGACGGCGGCGCGGGCGCTGAGGGTGGTCAGCCGCAGCCCCATCGTCTGGATGATGCGCCAGCCGCCCCACACCGTGCCCAACGCGATCGCCGCGTAGGCGCTCAGCGCCACCCACTCCGGCACCGGGATATCCTTGGCACCCGCCTTGGCTGTCACGTAGCCGGCGCCGCTGAGCAGGGCCGCGATGACCCCCATGGTCTTCTGGGCGTCGTTGGCGCCGTGCCCGAACGACACGGCGGCCGCCGAGACCAGTTGCAGCGCCTTGAAGGGCTTGGCGTTGTCGTGCCACTTCGTGACCCGCTGCAGCAGGGCCACCAGGCCGGCCCCCGCGATCGCGACGGCGAAGGCGACGGCGGGCGAGAGCACGATCGCGTAGAGCACCTTCTGCACGCTGGCCCAGCTGATCGCGGCGAACCCTCCGGCCGCGATGCCCGCGCCGACCAGGCCGCCGATGATCGCGTGCGAGGAGGACGACGGCATGCCGACGAACCAGGTGACGTAGTTCCAGACCACCGCGGCCACCAGGGCGGCGAAGACCACGGCGACGCTCTCGGCGCTCGGCTTGACGGTCTTGGCGACAGTGTCGGCCACCGCCGTGCCCACCACGAAGTACGCCGCGAAGTTGCAGAGGGCCGAGAACCAGACCGCGAGCCGCACCGACATCGCCCGGGTCGCGACGACGGTCGCGATCGAGTTGGCGGCGTCGTGGAAGCCGTTGGAGAAGTCGAACAGAAGCGCCAGAGCCACGACGGCACTGACCGTCAGCAGAAGCGTGTCCACGGTTTCCTCCCAGAAACGCCGGTCCGCTCTCAGGATGACCTACCAACCGGCAAAAGCCAGGTTCCTTAAGTCCCTGGTCACGCGGTGTTCATCTTGATCTCCCGATGTTCACCCGCCCGGGCCCGCCCCGTACCCTCACCAGGGTGAGCACGCACGAGAGCACGACCACCCCGGACGGCGCCACCACCACCGGGCAGGACGCCGGCACCTTCCTGACCAGGCGTGAGATGGGCTGGGTGCTGCGCCGCTGCGGGCGGCACGGTCACGTCGTGGCCCATGTGGACGACGCACTGGCCACGTCCTTCGGCGCGACCACCGGCACCGGCACGTCGCTGCTGCGGTGCCTGCGCTGCGGCACCTTCCTCGACCTCGCCGACCCCGACACCGCCCCCACCCGCGAGGTCGGGACGGCGAGCGCCCCGGTGCCGCTGTCAGGGGTGCCGCTGGCCATGCGCGGCGCCCACGGTCGCAAGATGGCGCTGCTGCGACTGCTGGCCGTCGAACGCGGCGGCCGCGGGGTGCTGCTGCTGCTCGCCTCGCTGGGCATCGCCCAGCTGACCCACACCCACGTGGCGGTCGCCGACTGGCTGGGCCAGCTGGCCACGGCCGCCCAGCCGCTCGGACAACAGGTCGGCTGGGACGTCGCCCACTCGGCGCTGGTGCAGGAGGCGGTGGCGCTGTTCACCCATGCCGACCAGACCTACAACACCATCGCCTGGCTGGTCGCCGCCTACGGGGCCCTGCAGGTGACCGAGGGCATCGGACTGTGGGGCGGCTGGCGGTGGGCCGAGTACCTGGCGGCCGTCGCGACCACGCTGCTCGTCCCGCTCGAGGTGTACGAGATCGTGCACCACTTCACCCTGCTCAAGGTCGGCGCGCTGGTGGTGAACCTGGTCGCCGTCACCTACCTGGTGCACAAGGGCCGCCTGTTCGGCGTCCGCGGCGGTCACCGCGCCTACCTGGCCGAGGTGCGCGACGCGACCCTGCCCGCCGACGAGCTGCGCCGCCAGGGCCGCGACCCCGCCCTGCTCACCAGCTCCGAGCTCATCTAACCCTCTCCGCTCCCTCCCCCTCCCCCTCAGCCTCTCCCCCTCAGCCCCTCCCCCTCAGCCCCTCCCCCTCAGCCCCTCCCCCTCAGCCCCTCCCCCGCCCCTCCCCCACTTCGCCATCGCCGAGGGGTCGCAGATGGCGAGTTCCGGGCACTTGGAACGGGCTTCTGCGACCCCTCGCGGCCGTCGTCGGCGGCCCGAGGGCGCCAGCGGCGCCAACTGGCCACCAGTCCGCGTCGTCGGGGGCCCATCAGCCTGTGGATGACGTCCGCGGGGCAAGCCGCCGGATCCTCACCATGGACCGATGACCCGTCGGCTCGACCTACCACCACACCTTCAGCACCGTCCCTTCTCGGTGGCCGACGCGCGACAAGCGGGAGCCACCCGCGCCACGCTGCGGGTCAAGGCACTCGATGCACCGTTCTACGGCGTCCGCCGGTCGGCTGCTCTGCCCGTGACACTTCGATCGCAGTGCGAGGCAGCCGTCCAGGCGCTGCCGCCGTCGGCGGTGTTCTCGCACGAGACGGCGGCGCGCCTGCTGAGCCTGCCCATGCCGCACGGCAGACCTGACCTGCCCCCGGTGCTCGAGGTGACCGTTCCGCGAGCGGTCGCCCGACCCCGTGGTCAGGGGATTCGCGGTCATCGCAGCGACCTGCTGCCTCACGAGACGGTCGACCTCGGCGGCTTGGCAGTCACCTCGCCGACCCGCACCTGGTGCGACCTGGCGGCGCACTGGTCGCTCGACCAGTTGGTCATGCTCGGAGACGCCGTCCTGGCCGGCGAACGGGACGGCGGCCCCGTCGGGCTGCGACTGGCCGCCGACCGGTCAGCACCGCGCCCTGCCTACCAGGGCGTTCCGGTTCCCTCACCGGACGACCTGCGGGCTGTGGCCGTGGAGTGGGGCCCAAGACGCGGGGGCCGGGTGCTGCGCCAGGCCGGCGAGCTTGTGCGAGCCGGCGTCGACTCCCCACCCGAGACCGACCTGCGACTGCTGGTCGTGCGGGCAGGCTTGCCGGAGCCGGTGGTCAACCGGGACGTCGTCGACGACGACGGCATCTGGATCCATCGGCCCGACCTCAGCTGGCCCCGCTGGCGACTAGGGGTCGACTACGACGGCAGCCACCACTTCACCCGCGGTCAGGCCCAGCTACGACGCGACTCATCCCGTCGCGAGGACCTGCGCTCGATCGGCTGGCTGCTGTCGGTGGTCACCGCGACCGACCTCTACGGGCGCCCACTGATCGTGCTGCGCCGCACCCGCCAGGCCCTGCTCGACCGTGGCGCCACCTGGTGAGCCCGCACAAGGTCCCTGCCTTACCCCGACGAACTCGACCCGCCGAGGAGCCACAGAATCCCGTTCCGAGTGCCAGGAAACCGTCATCTGCGACCCCTCGCCGGGCGGGGAAGCGAAGGGGGAGGGTCAGAGCTTGAGGGAGACGTCGTGCCAGCCGTTGCCGGTGAGCTTGTCGGCGTCGGCCGGGCCCCAGGTCTGCTTGTAGTAGGGCACGGGGCGGTCGGGCAGGTCGAGGATCGGCTCGACGATGCGCCATTCCTCCTCGATGGTGTCCGCCCGGGCGAACCGGTGCCGGGTGCCGTCCATCGCGTCGTCCAGCAGTCGCTGGTAGGCCTCGCTGCGGTGCCCCAGGGCCGACTCGAAGTCGACGTTCAGGTCGACCGACTTGGCGTGGGTGCGAGCTCCCGGCGCCTTGGCCTGCACCGACATGGTGACGCCGTCGGTGTGCCCCAGCCGGAACCGCACCAGGTTGGTCTCGGGGGCGTCGGCGTCGATGCCGGTGAACAGCATCCGGGGCGGACGACGCAGCTCGACGACGGCCTCGGTCGCACCCCCGGGCAGGTTCTTGCCGGCCCGCAGGTAGAACGGCACCCCGGCCCAGCGCCAGGAGTCGATCGACAGCTTGGTCGCCACGAAGGTCTCGGTGGCCGACGTCGGGTCGACCCCGGTCTCGTCGAGGTAGCCGACGTACTGCCCCCGCACCGTGGCTGGCGGGGTCGAGCGGGGCCACCTGACGCAGCACCTTGACCTCTTCGTCGCGGTAGGCGTCGGCGTCGTCGGCGATCGGTGGCTCCATCGCCAGCAGCGCGACCACCTGCAGCAGGTGGTTCTGCAGCACGTCGCGGGTGGCACCGACCCCGTCGTAGAACCCGCCGCGACCCTGGGTGCCGAACGCCTCGGACAGGGTCACCTGCACGCCGGCCACGTAGTTGCGGTTCCAGAACGGCTCGAGGAAGGCGTTGGCGAACCGGAAGACCAGCAGCCCCTCGACCGACTCCTTGCCCAGGTAGTGGTCGATGCGGAAGACCGACTTCTCGGGGAACGCCGCCAGCAGGCAGTCGTTCAGCGAGCGGGCCGAGACCCGGTCCCGCCCGAACGGCTTCTCGACGATCACCCGGCCGCGGTCGGCCAGACCCACCGCCGACAGCCCCTCGACCACCGACGGGAAACACCGACGGCGGGATCGCCAGGTAGAACACGGGCAGCGCACATTCGGAGAGCTTCTCGGCCAGCGCCTGGTAGAGCGCCGGGTCGCCGTAGTCGCCGACCTGCATGGTCAGGTTCTGGGCCATGTCGGTGAAGGCGCCCTCGTCCATGCCGCCGTTGGCGGTGCCCTGGACGGCGTTGCGCGCGTAATCGCGCAGCTTGTCGTCGTCCCAGGCCGAGCGGGCCACCCCGATCACGGGCACGCCGAGGCGGCCGGCGACGCTCATCTCGTAGATCGCCGGGAACAGCTTCTTGCGGGCAAGGTCGCCGGTGGCGCCGAACAGCACCACCGCGTCGGCCCGCCCGCCACCGCTGTCGCGCGCCGTCACGATCGTCGTGGCACCGTCAACCATGTCCTGAGTCCCGTCTGTCATCTCGCCCGACCACCTGGTCTGGGGAGTCATCGGCGCGGGGCCGACCGATCTTCATCGTCGAAGTGCAGTCTTCGTCCCCGCAGGCCTGCTCGACGACCGTCGGCGTCGAACGAGGTCGTCGTCAGCAACGCCCTGGCCCCGGCGATCATCCTGCTCGTCATCCTGGCAGGGACCCGGGCGCAGGGGCAGCCTCCGCGAGCACGACGCGCCCGTACCCGTCGTCCCGCGACCAGGGCCAGCACCACCACGGCGGCGCTCAGATGCCCGAGCGGGGCCACCTGCCAGGCGGTCAGGCCGTCGAGCAGGGACGGCGCCAGCACCACCAGGGCGGCCGGCAGCCCGCCCGCCACCATCGAGCCCCGCGCAACCCCACCAGCGGGTCGGCGACGACGAGGGCGAGCGCCGCGACCACGACGTAGGAGGGCCCGACGTCGCTGACCAGCCGCTGGGTGCCCGAGGCCAGGTCGTGGTCGATCCGCCAGGCCAGCACGCCCTGGCTCACCACCGTGGCCAGCATGTGGACGGCGACCAGGGTGGCGCCTGCAGCCCAGGCCCCCAGCACCTGGGCAGCGGGCACCAGCCCCACCACCACGAACGGCAGCCAGTGCCACCCGGTGCCGTCCTCGGTGAGCAGGGCCGAGCCCAGCAGTGACGGCAACGCCCGCCACGGCACCGGTGCAGACGTGAGCACCGACAGGTTCGTGCTGAGCCAGGCCACCACGGTCTCGGGGTGCCCCAGCAGTCCACGCTGCACGGCGGTGTCGACCAGTCCGAGGGTGAGCCCGTAGCCGAGGGCGAGCAGCCAGGCGCGTCCGCCGCCCCCGGGCACTGGTCCGGCGCTCACCGGGCGGGTTCGGCGTGCTCTGGCTTCGGCTCGCGGGTCATCAGCTCGACGACGGCATCGGTCGGCGAGAACCCTTCGTAGAGAACGGCGTACACCGCATCGCAGATCGGCATCGAGACACCGTGCCGCTCCGCCAGCGCCTTCGTGCTGCGAGCGTTGAGCACGCCCTCGGCCACCTGGCCCAGCCCGGCGGTGATGTCGTCGAGGGCCCGGCCCCGGCCCAGCTCGACCCCGACCGTGTGGTTGCGCGACTGCTCCGAGGAGCAGGTGAGCACCAGGTCGCCCAGGCCGGACAGACCCGCCAAGCGTCGCCGGCTGCGCGCCCCGGCAGACCGCCAGCCGGGTGATCTCGGCCAGGCCTCGGGTGATCAGCGCGGCGCGGGTGTTCGAGCCGAACCCCAGGCCGTCGGCGATGCCGGCGGCGATGGCGACCACGTTCTTGACGCAGCCGCCGATCTCGACGCCCACCACGTCGGTGGTGTAGTAGGTGCGGAACGCCGTGGTCCGGAACGCCTCCTGCACCTGTCGGGCGACCTGCTCCTGCTCGCCGGCGATGGTGACGGCCGTGGGCAGCCCCATGGCCACCTCCGCGCGCGAAGGAGGGCCCGGACAGGAAGGTCAGACGCTCGTGCCACACCGGGTCGAGGGCGTCCTTGAGCACCTCGCTCATGGTCTGCAGCGTCTCGACGTCGATGCCCTTGGCGGCCGACACCAGCAGGGCTCCCGGCGCGAGGTACGGCTGGGCCTGCGACGGCCACCATGCGCATGCACCTGCGAGGGCACCACCAGCACCACCAGCTCGGCGCCGTCCAGCGCGCGTGGCCAGGTCGGCGGAGGCGCTCAGGCTGGGCGGCAGCGTGATGCCGGGCAGGTATCGGGTGTTCTCGCCGCGGTCGGCGACGGCAGCCACCACGTCCTGGTCGACGTCCCACAGGGTGACCGGGAACCCCTTGCCGGCCAGCACGGAGCCCAGAGCTGTCCCCCACGACCCCGCTCCCAGCACCGCGCATCGCATCGCCCCACCCTGGACGGCGCGGGCCCGGGCGCAAGCACCGCCGACGCGCCCACGCAGCGCCGCTACTGCGGCATCCGGTTCGACCGCGTGCTCGCCCACCGCCCACAGATACTGCACGGCGTGGGACCGGTACGGCCGCCAGGAAGCCGCCCGACGGGTCAGCTCCCGGGGCGGGCGGCCAGCCCGAGCACGCCGGCGGCCTGTCGGACGCCCAGGTCGGTGGCGACGAAGGCGTCGGGGTCACCCAGGCCACGCATCGCGATCATCTCGACCGTCCAGGGCCGATCCCCGGCAGCGCCGCCAGGCGTCCCGGGCCGCGGCACCCGTCGCCGGCCCAGCCTGCCCGCGAGCTCCCCGGACTCCGGCCCCGGTCGCGGTCCTCGAGCACCACCGTGCCGTGGGCCAGGGCACGAACCAGGCCGAGCAGGGTGGCTCGACGGGTCGCCGGCATCGCCAGGGTCGTCGGGTCGAGGTCGACCAGGGCCGACGGTGTGGGGAACAGATGGGTGAGTCCGCCGTCCGGGTCGACGACCGGCTCGCCGTGCGCAGCGACCAGCCGGCCCGCCAAGGTGCGCGCCGCCGCCGTCGAGACCTGTTGCCCCAGAACGGCTCGGACGGCGAACCCGGCGGTGTCGGCACTGCCCGGAACCCGGCGGCCCGGCGCAGCTCGCAGCAGTGGCGCCAACACCGGGTCGGCCCCCAGGACGGCCTGCACCGCCGCCGGGTCGACGTCCAGATCGAGCATGCGACGGCAGCGGGCGACGGCGGCGTCCAGGTCTCGGGCATCACCCAGCAGCGGGTCGCCGCGACATGCTCGCGCCGCGGGCTCAGCCCCGCGACCGCCGGACCACCCGGCAGCCGGAACGCGCACCGGTAGGCGCCGTTGCGCCACTCCTCGACCCCGGGGGCAGCAGTGGCCACCAGATGCCCGAACAGGTTGTCCGGGAACAGCGGCGCAGTGAAGGGCAGCCGGACGTCGACCCGGGTCCACGTCACTGGGCAGCGGACCTCGACGTCGGTGACGGTGAGGTCGAGGGCGACCTCGACGGCCCGCACCTGGTCGGTGAGCAGGGCCGGGTCGAGCGCCCGCTCACCCGGCAGCATGCGGACGACGACGGTGCGCCGCTCCCCCGAGCCGGTCAGGCCCCAAGCCGCCCGCACCCGACCGTCTGCGAGCACCACCGCAGACAGCAGCCCGTTGTTCACCGACCAGTAGTGCGCCGTCCGCGCCGGGTCGGCGAACCGGTCCCGGGCCCTGCTGTCGTAAGCGATGACCAGGGCGTCGAACTCGGGCAGCAGCCGCACCCCGACCTCGGCCACCGGCTCGGTCGGGGCACCGAGCAGGTCGTAGTAGTCCAGGCCGCCCGGTCCGGGTCGCACCGTGAGCTCGTCGGCGAGACAGGCGAGGGCGGCGTCGAGGTTGCGCAGCCCGTCACCGGTGAACCAGGCCAGGTCGCGGCGCGACGACGGGCCGAACGCGGCCAGGTGGATCCGGGTCAGCGCGACCAGTGCGGCCTGGGGGTCGGCGACCACGTCGTCCCGGCCCTCGCCGAGCACCTCGACGGCTGACCGGTAGCCGGGCGTCGCCTGACTGTGCCAGGTACCGCCCAGCGGGCGGCGGACCAGACCGCCGTGGATGTGGGCCATCGCCCGCCCCATGCCCGCGGTGTCCGCCGAGGCTGCCGCCTCGGGCGAGTCGTTCGCGGCCAGCCAGTCGACCAGGTGGGCCCGCAGCTGGGGCTGGGTGAGCCAGTCGTCACGCGCCGCCTCGGTCATGGCCTGCCTGACGTCGGCGACGCCCACCCGGCGCAGCCTCAGAGCCCGCCGCCAGATCGGCTCGGTCGCCCGGCGGGTGACTGCGTCCAGGACGGCGTGCTGCTCGCGGGTGCAGGTGTGCACGGTGGTCCGCAGGTTGCTGCCACGGACCAACCTGAACGACTCGTAGGCCTGCTCGATCACCGCACCCGGCGTTCCGGGCAACCGCGACCAGACCGCACCGTAGGCCGCCCGGGCCACCTGGGTCTGGATCGGTCCCACCTGCCCGACCAGCCGGACGACGTCGTCGACACCGGTGGGCCCCGCCCGGTCCGTCCCGGCCGCCCACGCCGGGAACTGTCGGGCCAGGGTGGCCAGCGCCAGGTCGTGCCAGGAGTAGCGGGGCACCCGGTCCGCGGCCATCAGCCGAGGGTAGCCACCGCCGGTGACAGCAGCAGGCGCAACAGCTCCTCGTAGGGCCCGATCAGGTAGGCGAGGTCGCCGGCCTCGAAGCGGGCGGGCGTGCGGGTCGTCGTCCACCACCACGAGCCGGACGCCGGCCAGATGCAGCTGCTCGATCGTGCGCATGCCGTCCGCGTGCACCCCGCAGACGACGACATGCCCGCTCGGCCCGGGTTCCGTCATCAGGTCACGCTGCCCGGTCCCGATGTCGCACCGTGTCCGGCGTGTAACGCCCACCACCCCCGACCCACCACAACCCTCAAGATCGCCCGTTGCGCCGGGCTTCCCACAGGAACTGTGTGGAGAACCCCGCGGAACAGGCGATCATGGGGGTGGTTGAGCAGACGCCGGGTCGACCTCGAGCAGGAGCGCTCGTCCCAGGCGATGCTCGCGGCCCGAGTCGGTCGAACTGCGGCTCCTGGCGGCACGAGGAGCAGTCGACGCCCTTCCGGCCTCCCCTTGCCCGCAGGTATCACGACGCCGTCCGCGCCGCTCCGTGCTGATCGGGTACTGACGAGGCGGCTCAGGCTGGCAGGTACGCGGGCCGGCCTGGCGCGCAGCCGCCGGGAAGGAACAGCCGTGGACGCCGTGGCCTCGACCTCCACCATCACCGACACCACCGGCGCCGGCGCCGACGCCGGCGCCGCCGAGCGCTCCCACCTGCGGCGGGAGCTGAGCCGGCTCGACACCACGTTCTTCCTGATCTCGGCGATGGTCGTCGTCGACACCCTGGGGGCCATCGCGATCGGCGGCGGCCAGGCCTTCACCTGGCTGGTCGTCCTGTTCGTGACCTTCTTCATCCCCTCGGCCCTGATCAGTGCCGAGCTGGGGGCGGCCATCCCGGCCGAGGGCGGCGCCTACGTCTGGGTGCGCACGGCGTTCGGCCGCTTCGCCGGCTCTCTGACCTCGCTGCTCTACTGGGCCGGCACCCCGATGTGGCTGGGCGGGTCGGTGGTGGTCGTGGCGATGTCGGTCCACGGCGCCTTCGTCGGGCCGTTGTCGACGCCGGCCATGTACGGCTTCGGCACCGTCTTCGTGGGCCTGGCCACCCTGTTCGCCGTCGTCCCGCTCAGGTACGGCAAGTGGGTGCCCAGCAGCGGTGCGATCGGCCAGATCGTGCTGCTGACCTTCTTCACCGCGACCGTGGCGGTCTACGCGAGCAGGCACGGCGTGCACGGCATCTCGGTCGGCGACCTGACCCCGACGGCGGCCGTCTTCATCGCGGTCGCGCCGATCCTGCTCTACTCCTTCGTCGGGGTCGAGCTGCCGACCGCCGCCGCCGAGGAGATGCGCGACCCGCGCCGCGACATCCCGGTGGCCATCGCACAGGCCGGGATCGGGCAGGCGCTGATGTACGGCATCCCGATCCTCGCGGTCCTCGTCGTGCTGCCGGCCGACCGGATCACCTCGCTGCACGGCCTGATCGACGCCCTCAAGACGGTGCTCACCGTCTACGGCGGTCAGGTCGGGGACGACGGCATTCCGGTGCTCACCGGTGCCGGCCACTGGGTCGGGCTGATCTGTGCCGCCGTCTTCATCTGGGTGCTGCTGGCCAGCGGTTCGGCGTGGATCATGGGGGCCGGCCGGGCCCAGGCGGCCGCCTGCCTGGACGGCGCCGGACCTCGAGCGCTCGGGCGGATCTCGGAGCGCAGTGGGGTGCCGGTGGTGATGGGACTGGTCTCGGGGGCGGCCGCCTTCGTCACCATGCTGGTCGCCCTGTGGGTGACCGGCGGCGACGGCCAGCGGTACTTCTCGCTGGCGCTGACCGTGGCGATCGCGCTGATCGTGCTGGCCTACCTGCTGATCTACCCGGCGTTCCTGGTGCTCCGCCGGCGCCGGCCCGACCTGGACCGCCCGTTCCGGGTGCCTGGCGGCACCGCCACCGCCTGGGTGGTGACCGGGCTGTCGACCGGCTGGTCGCTGCTGGTGACGGTGTCCCTGCTGTGGCCCGGGCTGGGAACCGCCGAGCCGGACACCGCGCTGCCCGCAGGGTTCGAGGGCGACCGTCTGCTGTTCGAGGTGCTGGTGGCCGCCCCGATCGTCCTGCTCGTCACGCTCTGCGCCCTGTACCACTGGCGGACGAGGAGGGACCATCCCGACCGGCGGTGGCTGCTGAACGTCGCAACCCCAGATCTTTGAAACACTGGCAGGTGTGAAGAAGCTCGCCTTCCCGCAGATCGGCGCCGAGGCGGAGGGGTCCGAACCGGGGCTGACCAAGTTCGCCTGGCTGTCGATCGCCGCCGCCCTGACCACGATGGCCCTGAAGGCGGGCGCCTATCTGCTGACGGGCTCGGTCGGCCTGCTGTCGGACGCCGCCGAGTCGAGTGTCAACCTGGTCGCCGCCGTCGTGGCCCTGATCGCGCTACGGGTCGCGGCCCGCCCCGCCGACGACAACCACCACTACGGCCACGGCAAGGCCGAGTACTTCTCGGCCGGGGTCGAAGGCCTGATGATCTTCGTGGCGGCGGCCTTCATCATCGTCACCTCCCTCGACCGGCTGATGCATCCCGACCCCGCTCGAGAGCCTGGGCCTGGGCCTGGCCATCTCGACAGTCGCCTCGATCATCAACGGCGTGGTCGGCATGCTGCTGATCCGGGCCGGCGCAAGGCACCGCTCGGTCACCCTCAGCGCCGACGGCAAGCACCTGATCACCGACGTCTGGACCTCGGCCGGGCATCATCGTGGGCGTCCTGCTGGTCGCCCTCACCGGCTGGACGCGGCTCGACCCGATCGTGGCGATCATCGTGGGTCTCAACATCCTGGTGACCGGGTTCCGGCTGGTCTCGCAGTCGGTCACCTCACTGCTCGACGCCGCACTGCCGCCCGAGGAGCTCGCCCTGGTCGACCAGGCGCTGGCCGGCTTAGCGAGCACGGACGTCGACTTCACCCAGATCCGCACCCGCGCCTCGGGCCGGCACCGCTTCGTCTCCGCAGCCGTGCTGGTACCCGGCGACTGGTCGGTCGAGCAGGCCCACCGGTCGCTGCCGCAGCCGAGGCCGCGATCGTCGCGGCGCTGCCCGCAGACCGACGTCCAGCTCCAGGTCGCGCCCCGGGTCGCTGCCCCGCAGCCGCCACCCCGGTCGGGTAGCTCAGGTGGACACCGCAGTGGTGCATAGGATCCGCACATGCTGCTGACCGACACCGTCGCCCTGGTCACCGGGGGTGCCTCCGGTCTGGGGGCGGCCACCGTCGCCGCCCTCGTCGCGCGCGGCGCCAGCGTCGTGGCCCTGGACCTCGAGGGCGCGGTTGCGGCCATGACCAGCACGGACGCCGTGCGCTACGTGGCCGCCGACGTCACGAACGGCGACGACGTGCGCCGGGCCGTGGCCGTGGCGACCTCGCTCGGCAGACCGCTGCGCACCGCGGTGAACTGCGCCGGGATCGGCACCGCGGCACGGATCCTGGGCCGGTCCGGCCCTCACGACCTGGCCCTGTTCGCCACCGTCGTTCAGGTCAACCTGTGCGGGTCGTTCACCGTGATGGCGGTGGCGGCCGAGGCCATCGCCGCGACCGAGCCCGATGCCGGCGGCCAGCGTGGTGTGATCGTGAACACCGCCTCGGTCGCGGCCTTCGACGGGCAGGTCGGTCAGGCCGCCTACGCGGCCTCCAAGGGCGGGATCGCCGCGATGACCCTGCCGGCCGCCCGCGACCTGGCGCAGTACGGCATCCGGGTCTGCACGATCGCTCCCGGCATCATCGACACCCCGATGCTCGCGGGGGTCAGCGAGGAGTTCCGGGCCGGTCTGGCCGCGGGAGTCCCGTTCCCACCACGACTGGGTCGCCCCGACGAGTACGCCCAGCTGGTGACGGCGATCATCGACCACGACTACCTCAACGGCGAGACCATCCGCATGGACGGCGCACTGCGGATGGCGCCACGCTGAGCTGAGCGGCACCCACGGCGGGGACGAATGGCCCAAACCGCAGCCCCCACCACCGTCGACCCTGGTGGTGTTGGAAGAGGTGAGTGCCATGACAACCCCTACTGAGAGCACCCCCGCCGTCTCCGTCACCACGATCCCCCTACCGCGGACGGGCAGCGAACCCACGTACGTCGTGATGTCGCCCGTCGCCACCAAGATCCTCGCCGTCCTGCGCATGCTGCTCGGGTTCGTCTTCCTGTGGGCATTCCTGGACAAGGCGTTCGGATGGGGCTACGCCACCCCCGCCACCCGGGCCTGGGTCAACGGCGGCTCCCCCACCAAGGGCTTCCTGACCAACGTGGACGCCGGGCCGTTCGCCGACACCTACCACTCGTGGGCCGGCGCACCGTGGGCCGACTGGCTGTTCATGACAGGCCTGCTCGGCATCGGGGTCGCCCTGATCGCCGGAGTGGCCATGCGGATCGCCGCCGTCACCGGGTCGCTGCTGCTGCTCATGATGTATGCCGCCGAATGGCCACTGGCCAAGCTGACCGCTGCCGGCAAGCCGACCTCCTCGACGAACCCGCTGGTCGACGACCACATCGTCTTCGCCGTCCTGCTGGCGGTGCTGGCGATCGCCTATGCCGGCCGCACCTGGGGCTTCGGCAAGAGGTGGGCGAAGGTACCGTTCGTCCGTGACCACCGCTGGCTGCAATAGCTGCCGGCTCCAGAGGCCGCCGGCGGCAATAGCTGCCGGCTCCAGTAGTTGCCGACTGCACGGCGTACGGACCGTCGGGGGTTCGCCCTCAGCGGTCCGTACGGCTGTCCCCGCCGTGGATCCGGCGCACCGTGACGGCACCGAGGGCGAGCAGGAACACCCCGCCGAGGGTCACCAGCACCCACCCGAACGCGTAGCCGCCGACCAGCGCCACCGGGTAGCCGATCGCGTACGACACCGCGGCAGCCACCGCCAGCCGGATCTGGGTACGGCTCGGTCGATAGCCCTGGCCTGTCACGGAGGCGACTGTGCCGCAGACGCTCCCGTGACACAAGGCCCGGCTCAGGCATGACCTCTGGGTGACCGTGGTGGTCGCGCCGTCCGAGGGGTCGACGGCCCGGCGCTTTCCCGCTATGGTTCACCTAGAAGTGAACTATGCAGTGGAGAGGCACCGATGACCTCCGCGCCTGAGATCCCCGCCGACCTGGACGACGTGCTGGCTGCCCTCGCCAACAAGCACCGCCGCGAGATCGTGTACGCCTTGGGGCTGCAGCCCTACTCGATCAGCCAACTCGCCGACCTGCGCGACCTCTCACTGCCTGCGATCCACAAGCACCTCGCGATCCTCGAGGAGGCCGGCCTGGTGCGGCGCCGCAAGACCGGGCGCACCACCTACCTGACCCTCGAACGAATGGCTCTGCGCTCCCTGCAGGAGTGGCTCACCCAGTTCCACGCCTACTGGGGCACCGACGCCGAGACCCTGGCGAACTATCAGCCGTTCCTCACCGAGAAACGATCCACCGCAACACTGACCGCAGTTCCGAACGAACCGTCAACCATCGAGGAGTCCTCATGAAGAAGTTCGTGTTCCTGTACCAGGGCTTTGGCGACCCCACCGCCGACGTCATGCAGGCCTGGGGCGACTGGTTCGCCAAGATCGGCGAACACCTGGTCGACAGCGGAAACCCCTTCGGTCCCGGACGTCAGGTCACCCCCGGCGGCGTCAACGACCTGAGCGGCGAGGCGGCCCCGATCACCGGCTACTCGATCGTCAGCGCCACTGACCTCGACGCGGCCGAGAAGCTGCTCGACGGCTGCCCCATGATCACGGGCGTGCGCATCTACGAAGCCATGCCGATGTAGGCACCAGTCGACCGACACGGCGAAGCTGGGTGCCGCCGACCCATGGTCCGAACGGGTCGGCGGCCCTACCATCAGGGGGTCACGGGGGTGACCCATGAGATGTCTACGCGCTGTGGTTGTTTCAGCACTCGTCGTCTCGACGAGCCCGATCGCCGCCTGGGCCGCCCAGCCGGCGGGCGCGGCCGTGGCCGTCAGCCGTACCGTCGAGGTCACCTGCCCTGACGTCGGCACCCTGCCCGTCCGGCTCGGCCTCGACACGCCTCCGGCGGCCGCCGAGAGCCTGCCCCGGGGATTGACTCTGCAGCTCGCCTATCGCGGCGTCGACCGGCGGACGGGCGCGGCCATCCACGGCGGCGCAACGGGCGCGGCGCCGTGTGCCGAGATCCCTGTCGCCGCAGCGCGGTTCCGGGGACTGACCGCGGCGCCCCCACCGGCCGGCGTGAGCCCCAGCGACCTGTTCGACGGCGTCGTCGTGGTGAGCGTCACCGTCACCGACGCGGCCGACGCCGCTCCGCCGACCGCACCGACCCCGACGGTGCCGGCCCCGATCGCGCCGGCACCTGCCGTGCCGGCACCTGCGTCACCCGTAGCGCCGGCCCTGCCGGCCGCGGCCGCGCCGACCCCGTTCCTGGACGCCGCCACGATCCGGGCCTACCTGGGCGGCCGGTCGGGTCATGTCTCGCTGGCCGTCTACGAGCCCGCCACCGGCATCTCCCACTCCTACGACGGCACCCGTCACTACGTGACGGCCAGCATCGTCAAGGTGGCGATCCTGGGCACCCTGCTGCGGCGGGCCCAGAACTCCGGCCGCTCGCTGACGTCGAGCGAGCGCTCGCTCGCCGTCCGCATGATCGAACGCAGCGACAACGCGGCGGCGTCGTCCCTGTGGCGCGCGGTCGGCGGCGGCAGCGGCGTCCAGGCCTTCCTGAACCGGGTGGGGCTGACCTCGACGACCGCCGGTCCGGGCGGCTACTGGGGCCTGACGACCACCACCGCCCCCGACCAGGTCCTGCTGATGCGGGCCGTCGCCTACCCCAACGCCGTGCTGTCCGACGCCAGCCGGGCCTACCTCGACTCCCTGATGCGGGCGGTGGTCAGCTCACAGCGGTGGGGGGTCACCGGCGGGCTGCCGTCCGGGGCGGTCGTCGCCGTCAAGAACGGGTGGCTGCCCCGCAGCAGCGGCTGGGTGATCAACAGCATCGGCCACGTGCGTCGCGGCAACCGGGACTACGTGATCGCCGCCCTGTCGTCGTCCGGGCCCGGCATGGGCTACGGGATAGCCACGGTCGAGCGGCTGTCGGGCATCGTCTGGGGTGCCGCGAACGGGGTTCGCCTCGACGACAACAACGGTGACCGCATCAGCGACGTGTTCGCCCGGATCGGCAGCAACCTCAAGGTCTACCTGGGCAGCGGCCACGGCGGGTTCAGCGGCAGCCGCGCCCTGGGCCCGGGCTGGACCGGTTACACCGCGATCGTGACGCCGGGGGACGTGACCGGGGACGGCTACGCCGACGTGCTGATGCGTGACGCCGGCGGCGTCCTCTGGCTGGCCCCGGGCACCAGGTCCGGAGCCCTGGGCAGCCGGCGTCCGATCGGCCCCGGGTGGGGCGGCTACACCCTCGCTCCCGCCGGCAACCTGACCGCGGGTGGGCGGCCCGACCTGCTGGCCCGGGACCCGGCCGGGGTGATGTGGCTGTTCCCGATCACCGGCAACGGCGTGGTGGGGTCGCGGATCCTGATCGGCCCGGGGTGGACCGGTCACACCCTGTTCACCGGCGCGGGTGACCTCACGGGTGACGGCCGGGCCGACGTCCTGGCCCGCGACAGCGGCGGCCGGCTGTGGTTGTTCCCTGGAGCCGTGGACGGCGGGCTGCTGTCTCGCCGCCAGATCCCCAGCTCCTGGGGCTGGGTCACGGCCATGGTCGCTCCGGGCAACTGGGACGGCGCCGGCGGCAACGACCTGGTGGTGCGCGACACCGCTGGGGCGCTGTGGCTCTACCCCGGCAACGACGCCGGCGGCTTCGGCGCCCGCCGGGCGCTGGGCGGCGGCTGGGCCGGCATGACCTTCCTCGGGTGACCTCGGGCCGATCCTGGCTCGCGGCGGACCGACGTGGCATGCTCGGCGGGTGCCGCGAACCCGACCAGGTGTGGCCCTGTGCCGGCTCGTGTCGGTCACGGCCCTGCTGACGATGACCGCCGGCTGCGGGATCGGCGGGTCGGGCGCGGCCCCACCGACGTCGCCGCGACCCCTGGAACAGCTGTCGTCGTCTGCGGCCCAGGTCACGCCTGGCGATGCCCGCACGGCCGCCCCGCCGTCCCCGACTGCGGTCTCGAGCCCGTCACCGGTGCCCGAGACCGACGACGTCGAGCAGGTGAGCGAACCCCTGACCGTCCCGGCCGGGTCGGGGCCGACCGCAGCCGACGTCGCCGCAGGGTTGCGGTCCTTGACCGTCGTGCAGACCGGCAGCGGCCGCCTCGTCACGGTTCCCGGCCGGGTCTCCGCGCCGGGCAAGGGCCGGGTCGTCACGGTCCGGGTCGAGGTGGAGTCGGGGATCGGCGTGGACGGCGCCCGGTTCGCCGCCTTCGTGATGGCCACCCTGAACGACCCCCGCGGCTGGGGCCACAGCGGCACCCTGCGTTTCGCCCGCACCGACGGTGCGGCCCAGATCCGGGTGGTGCTCGCCTCACCGACCACCTCGGCCCGGTTGTGCCGCCCGTTGCGGACCTTCGGCACGCTCTCGTGCCGCACCGGCAGCGCCGCCGTCCTGACGGCCTACCGCTGGGTGAGGGCCATCCCGGAGTACGGCAGCGACCGCACCGGCTACCGGCACTACGTGGTCAACCACGAGATCGGGCACGCCCTCGGACACGGGCACCTGATGTGCACGGGCAAGGGCGCCGTGGCGCCGGTGATGATGCAGCAGACCAAGGGCCTGCGCGGCTGCCTGCCCAACCCGTGGCCGTTCCCCGCCCGGCCCACGTCGCCGGCTGTCTGAGGCATGCCGACCGTCTGAGGGCTCAGTCCTTGTGGGAAGGCTCAATCCCTGTGGGGGAGCTCAGTCCCTGTGGGAGGCCTCAGTCCCTGTGGGAGGCCTCAGTCCCTGTGGGAGGCCTCAGTCCCTGTGGGGGGCCTCAGTCCCTGTGGGAGGGCTCAGTCCCTGTGGGAGGGCTCAGTCCTCGAGCTTGCGCTGCACCGTTCCTGGGCTGCCGTCGTCCCGCGTCCAGGTGACCACCAGCTCGTCGCGGGCACCGAACCGCACGAGGTGCCGGCCGACGGCGTCCTCGAGGCCGGCCGCGTCGGCCGAGGCACATCGGAGGGTGAGCTGCAGGCCGCCCTCCACGCAGGTGAGGTCGGCCCGGCCGCGACCGAAGTCGAGCACCCCGGCGCGCGCCGCCTCGTCCCACGACGTGGTGATCCGCTTGCTCATGTGCGAGGCCAGCTGCTTGCCGTAGCGGTCGGGGCGCTCGGTCACCACCATCGCCCTCGAGACCAGCGCGACGGGGGCCGGGGCGGACGGCGTCCCGGCCGACCGCAGGCGTCGCAGCCCGGTGAGCACGGACTGCCGAAGGGAGTGCAAGGACGGTCGCGAAGAGGTCACCAGGCACGGTAACCCGCGCGCGCCTGACCCGCCTCGCCGGCCCTGTCCCGCGCGTCCGACTCACCCGCCCGTCCGACTCACCTGCGCGGCTCATTCATGGGCTGGGTCGTCCGCCCCGGCGGGCTGCTCCGAGTGGGCTCGAATGGCTGCATCGGGCCGTCGGGATGCCACCGAGTGGGCTCAGATGACCGCAAACCGCGCGGCGAAGCGGTCATCTGCGACCACTCGACGTGGGGCGACCGAAGGAAGCGGTCATCTGCGACCACTCGACGTGGGGCGACCGAAGGAAGCGGTCATCTGTGACCACTCGACGTGGGGCGACCGACGGAAACAGCCGGTTCACCCGTTTGCCATGATCGCGAGGGTCAGGTTCACCACCGCTCGGCCGACAGGACCGAGGTGAGCGTGGGACCCACTCAGAACTACGACGACGAGAAGCTGGGCCGGTGGAAACCGCACCCCACACTCGCCGTCGTCGTCCGGGTGCTCGTCAGCGCCCTCCCGCCCCTGGTGTCCATCGGCTTCGGCCTGGCCGCTGCGCGCTGGCTGCCGCCCGAGCGGCTGGGGCTCAACCGCTGGCTGTGGCTGGTCGGCGAGATCGCCTGCGCGTGGGGGCTGCTGTGGGTCAGTCGCAAGCTGGCCCGGCGGCTGCTGCCGTTGAGCACCCTGCTGAGCCTGGGGCTGTTCTTCCCCGACCAGGTGCCGTCCCGGTTCCGGATGGCACTGCGTGCCCACTCGACCAAGGCGCTGCAGGACCGGATCGAGCAACGACAGGTCCAGGGCGCCCAGCTGCGGGGCGAGGAGCAGTACGCCACGACCCTGCTCGACCTCATCGCCGAGCTGCGTGCTCATGACCGGCTGACCCGAGGCCACTCCGAGCGGGTGCAGGCCTACGCCAGCATGATCGGCAAGGAGCTGCGGCTCTCGGAGGAGGACACCGCCAAGCTGAGGTGGGCGGCCCTGCTGCACGACGTGGGCAAGCTGCACGTCCCCGGCGCCATCCTCAACAAGACGTCACGACCCACCGACCGTGAGTGGGCGGTGCTGGCGACCCACCCGCAGCACGGGATCGAGCTGGCCCAGCCCCTGCGCGAGTGGCTGGGGCCGTGGCTGGACGCCATCGGCCAGCACCACGAGAAGTGGAACGGCACGGGCTACCCCGCAGGACTCAGCGGCAACGCGATCAGCTACGGCGCCCGCATCGTCGCGGTGGCCGACACCTACGACGTCATCACCTCGGCCCGCTCGTACAAGAAGCCGATGACGGCGGCCGCGGCCCGGGCCGAGCTGGCCCGCTGCGCCGGCACCCAGTTCGACCCGATGGTGGTGCGGGCATTCCTGGCGATCGGGATCGGACGGCTGCGGCTGACCGCCGGCCCGCTATCGGCGCTCGCCAGCATGCCCGGCCTGCCGTCGGCCCCCTTGTCGAACCTGGCGAACCTGGGATCGGCGGCGGGCGGCGTCGTGGCGGTCACCCTCGCCACCGCAGTCGTGGGCCTGACCCCGGCGGCGCCGCCGGCCACGCCGGCCGCGCACGAGTACCTGGCGCTGGCGGCGGGCACGGTGGCAGACCCGCAGAGCCGAGCGACCCGTCGTCCGTCGCCGCACGCCTCGTCGCCGGCGCCGGGCCGCCACTCCCCGTCACCGACGTCGACTGCCGGCCTCGCTGCCGACCCAGGTCGGTCCGCCGGCCTCCGGCTCCGACGCGACGACCGAGACCACGCAACCGGCAACTGCCGACCCGACGACGCCGGCGACCACCGAACCCACCACGTCGACGTCCACGGCACCCACGCCGGCGGGCCGCACGACCACCGCAGCCAGGACCACCGCACCCAGGACCACGGCGCCCACGGCGCCGGCGCCCAGGAGCACCGCGACAACCACGACTGCTGCCCCGACCGCCGCCACCACGACCGCCGCCGCGCAGACGGACTGCGCCAAGGCCCAGGCCGGTGCCACCTATCTGCCCTGGGCCAACCTCAAGGGCTGCGACCTGCGTGGCCGTCACCTGACCGGGTACTACGCCGGGGCCAAGCTGACCGGGGCCGACCTCACCGGGGCCACCCTGAACGGGATCAACCTGGCCGGCGCCACCCTCACCGATGCCAAGCTGCGCAATGCGACCGTGACCTCGAGCGTCTTCGACTTCGCCCTGATGAGGGGGATCGACCTGCGGGGCACCACCTTCAGCCGCTCGACCCTGCGCAGTGCCTCGCTCACCAACGCCACGCTGGTGGGCACCGGGCTCGAGGGGGCCGACCTGTCGAGTGCGGACCTGTCGGGGGCCCATGCCGTCTCGACCCGCTTCACCTGGGCACGGGTGTCCAAGACCGCGTTCGCCCACACCGACCTCACCGGCGCCACCTTCCGGAACGCCACCGGCACCCCGAGCTCGGTGACCGGCGCCACCTGGTCGTCGACCACCTGCACCAACGGCAAGGTGCGCAGCACCAGCTGCTACTGACGTCCCGGTGGCGGCCGAGCGCCTCATAGGGCGCTCAGACCTGGCGCACAGCGATCACCCAGGCAGGGTCGAGACTCTCGACGGGTCGATCGTCGACCGGTCGGGGCGCAGCCCGGCCCTGGACCAGGGAGCAGCCGGATGTCGGAACGACCCGAGGCGCACAGCAACGAGGGACGGGGCCCCGTGGGGGATTCCGACGAGCACGAGGGGCAGCGCGTCAGCCGACGGTCGGTCTTCGCAGGGCTGAGCTCGGTGGGACTGACCGGCCTGCTGGCGGCCTGCGGTGGCTCGACGTCCCCAGGGTCGACCACCACGGCGACCTCGACGGCGGGTTCGTCGGTGCCGGTGACTCCCCAGAGCTCGGCCTCCAGCGACGTGACGGCTCGGTTCGCCGATGCCACCACCTGCACCCTGACCGCGGCAACCACACAGGGGCCTTACTACTTCGACGCCGACAAGGTCCGCAGTGACATCCGCGAGGACCGTCGAGGGACTCGACTACGGGTGGCACTCAAGGTGCAGGACAGCGAGACCTGCACGCCGCTGACCGACGCCGTGGTCGAGATCTGGCACTGCGACGCCGCAGGGATCTACTCCGGGGCGGAGGCACTGTCCAGCGGCGGTCCCGGTGGCGGTCTCGGTGGCGGTCCCGGTGGCGGCGCGCCTCCTGCGGGAGCACCCGGCGCAGCACCCCCCTCAGGTGCGCCCGGCGGGGCACTCCCCTCGGGCGGGCCGGGCGGCGGCGCCCAGGGCACGTCGGACCTGACACCGCAGGACGACAAGCGGTACCTGCGCGGCGCCCAGGTCACCGACGCGGACGGCGTCGTGCAGTTCACGACGGTATGGCCTGGCTGGTACCGAGGCCGCACGGTCCACATCCACGTGATGGTCCACGTCAGCACCGCCCGCGTGCTGACCTCGCAGCTCATGTTCGACGAGACGCTGAACACCGAGGTCTTCGCCGCGGCGCCGTACTCGGCCCACACCGGGCGCGACACCCTCAACTCCACCGACAGCATCTACCGGGACTCGATGTTGATGAAGGTCACCAAGGACGGCGACGGCTACCTCGGCACCCATGTGCTGGCCGCCGACAGCGACCGCGACGGAGCCTGACCGGTGGGGCAGACTGGGCCCGAATCTCCTCGGGGTCGCCGTCGTGAGCTGACGTCGACACCGAGACCGAGACCGACCAGGAGGAGGACCGCCGGATGCCGGCTGCCGAGCAGATCACCGACCCGGTCGCCCATCACGGCGAAGGTCCCTGCTGGTCGCCCGCCTGGGGTGGGCTGAGGTGGGTCGACATGCTCGCCGGCGACGTGCTGCGGCTGGAGGCGAACGGCGAGGTCGGACGGCGGCACGTGGGGACCGTGGCGGCCGTGCTTCGACCGTGCGCGGACGGCGGCATGCTCGTGGCCCGCCAGTCCGACGTCGTCCTCCTGCTCGGCGAGGCGGACGACGGCGACGCGTCGGACGGGACAAGGGTGGTGGCCCGGATCCCCGTCGGGGAGAACGCCCGGCTCAACGAGGGCGGCTGCGACCCGCAGGGCCGGTTCTACGTCGGCAGCCTGCGCCACGACTTCAGAGCCGGCGCAGGACAGCTGTACCGGGTCGACCTCGACCTCAGCGTCACCGTGGTGCTGCCCGAGGTGACGGTCTCCAACGGCCTCGAGTGGAGCCCGGACGGCTCGCTCGCCTACTACGCCGACACCCCGACCCGGCGGATCGACGTGTTCGACCACGACCTGTCGTCCGGGCCGGTGGACCGGCGGCCCTTCGTCGCACTGCCGGACGGCGTCGGCAGCCCCGACGGTCTGACCGTCGACGCCGAGGGTGGGGTGTGGGTGGCCCTTTACGGCGGGTCGGCGGTGCACCGCTACGCCCCCGACGGCCGGCTCGACGAGGTGGTCAGGCTGCCGGTGCGCCAGGTCACGGCCTGCACCTTCGGAGGCGACGACCTGGCCGAGCTCTTCATCACCACCTCGCGCGAGAACCTGGGCGACGACGCCGAGGCCGAGGCGGGGGCCCTGTTCCGTTGCCGTCCAGGGGTTTCCGGGCTGCCGGTGCGACCGTTCCGAGGAACGGCCGACCCGTCCACGACCGAACCGACCACCACCGAGGAGGACCCGGCGTGACCGCCAGCACGCTCGACCCCGCCGTCCACCAGGCGTTGCAGGACGCCGGCATCGCGCACGAGGTGATGGCCTGCGACCCTGACCTGGCCGACACCGCCGCGTTCTGCGAGCACTACGGGTTCACCATGGAGTCCGCGGCGAACACGATCCTGGTGGCCTCGAAGAAGGTGGACCCGCCCCGGTACGCCGTCTGCGTGGTTCTGGGCACCACACGGCTCGACGTCAACAAGAAGGTCAGCGAGCTGCTCGGGGTCAAGCGGCTGTCGTTCGCCGACGCGCAGGTCACCCAGGACCTCACCGGCATGATGATCGGCGGGGTCACCGCCTTCGGCATCACCGGTCTGCCGGTCTACGTCGACGCCGCGGTGATGGAACGGCCGCAGGTGGTGATGGGCGGCGGAAACCGTTCCAGCAAGGTGCTGCTCGACCCGAAGGAGCTGACCAAGCTGGCTCGCGTCGAGGTCGTCGACGGGTTGGCCCTGCCCCGCTGACCTGGGCGAGACCGCCGCGGTCGCCGCAGGGCCCGGTGCGATAGTGGACCCATGACGCCCCCGGTCGCGAGCCCCGTCGACTTCGACACCTACGGCAACTACGGCGACTGGGTCGCCAGGAAGGAGCCGGCGGCGGCCACGGAGTTCGTGCGGGCCAAGTACCCCTTCCAGGGCCGCATCACGGCCGACGGCAGCAGCGGGTTCCGGGCCGAGCCCGGCCGCTACCACCTCTACATCTCGTGGGCCTGCCCCTGGGCGCACCGCAGCGCGATCGTCCGCGAGCTGAAGGGCCTGCAGGACGTCGTGAGCCTGTCGGCCGTCGACCCGGTGCGCGACGGCCGCGGCTGGGCCTTCCGCGAAGGGCCGGGCCACGGGCCCGACCCGGTCAACGACTTCGCATTCCTGGGCCAGGCCTACGAGGCCACCGAACCGGGCTTCGACGGGCACCGGTCGGTGCCGGTGCTGTGGGACAAGCAGCAGGGTCGCATCGTGAGCAACAACTTCCCGGACATCACGATCGACCTGGCGACCGCGTTCGAGCAGTGGGCCGACCCGGGCGTCGACACCTACCCGGTCGAGCTGCGACCGCAGATCGACGAGCTGAACCAGCGGATCTACCAGTTCGTGAACAACGGCGTCTACCGCTGCGGTTTCGCCCCCACCCAGGCCGCCTACGACGTGGCCGTGGTCGAGCTGTTCGCCGTCCTCGACGAGCTCGACCGGCAGCTGGCCGAGCGCCGGTTCCTGTTCGGGGACACCATCACCGAGTCCGACGTGCGGTTGTGGGTGACCCTGGCCCGGTTCGACGCCGTCTACGTGACGCACTTCAAGACCAACCTGCGCCGCCTGGTCGACTACCCGAACCTGTGGCCGTACGCCCGGGACCTATACCGGCACAAGGCGTTCGGCGGCACCACGAACGTCGACCACATCAAACGTCACTACTTCACCACCCACCCCCACCTGAACCCGGGGCGGATCGTGCCGGCCGGTCCGATCCTCGACTGGACGACGCCGCACGGGCGCGAGGCGCTCAGCTCGACCTGAGCCCGAACCTCATCTCGGGCCCGGCTGCAGGCCGAGCCCCGGACGTCGGTCTCACCCCGCGATGTGGGCCGCGATCCGTCGCGCCTCGATGCCGATCTCGCGCAGCATGCCCGCGGGTGAGACGAACTGGCCGCAGAAGTACAGCCCGGGCAGCGCCGTCGGCCTTCCCGAGACGGTAGGCCTGCCGGAGGCGTCGCAGACCTGCTGCCAGGGCACCAGGAACTCCTCGAGGCCGGGCCGGTAGCCGGTCGCCAGCACCACGGCGTCGAACGCCGACCGCTGCCCGTCGGCGAACACCACGCCGTCCTCGGTGAAGCGCTCGATGTCGCCGTGCACGACGATCCGGCCGTTCCTGATGTGGTCCATGGTGCCGATGTCGAGCAGCGGGATCTTCCGGTCCCGGGCGATCTGGACGTTGGGGCCGTAGTCGAGCCTGCGCAGTCCGAGCGTGCGGATGTCGCCGACCGTGAGCCGCACCAGCGGTTTCGCGAGCAGGTCGGCCACCGCCGGCGGCAGGTGCTGCATGACGATGCCCAGCTGCAGCACCGGCACCACCCCGAACAGGTCGCGCGGCAGCACGTTGACCGCCGAGCGCACCGCCAGGTGCGACTGCGCCCCGTGCTCGACCAGGTCGATCGCCTGCTCGCACGCCGAGTTGCCGAAGCCGACCACCAGCACCGGGCGCCCGCGCCAGGCCTGCCCGTTGCGGTACTCACTGGAGTGCAGCACCGTGCCGCGGTAACCGTCCTGCCCCGGCCAGCTCGGCCGCACCGGCAGCCGCGCCGCACCCGTGGCCAGCACCACGTGCCGCGAGCGCCACCGGCCCTTCGTGGTGGTGGTCAGCCACCGCGCGCCGTCCGCCGAGCCCCTGGCAGCCGAGTCGCCGTCCGCCGAATCACCGGCGGCCGAGTCACCGGCCGGCTCGACCCGCCTCACCTGCTCCCCGAAGCGCGGCTCGACGCCGTGGTGGGCGCGGTAGCGCTCCAGGTAGTCGACGACCTGGTCCCGGGCGGGATAGCGCGGCCACTGCCCCGGCAGGTCGAGACCGGGCAGGCCGGACGCCGACTTCGGCGTGTGCAGGTGCAGCCGGTCGTAGTGCTGCCGCCACACCTGCCCGACCACGTCGGCGGCCTCGAGCACCTCGAACGAGCGACCGGCACGCTTGAGGCAGGCCGCCGTCGCCAGCCCGGCCGCCGAGGCCCCGACGATCACCGTCTCGACCGTGTCGACCGTGGCTGCGTCGGCGTCGTCGTCCCGCTGCGTCATCGGCGCAGCGTAGCCAACCCTGCCTCGGGTCGGTGGGGTCAGACGATGTTGTGCTCGGCCCGCGCGAAGCCCGCGGCGAAGCGTTCCGCGGACAGCGGCGACACGTCGACCACCGGCTCACGGTGCAGGTAGAGGTCGCGGATCACCTCGCCGACCGCCGGTCCCTGCAGGAAGCCGTGGCCCGAGAACCCGGTCGCGTACAGCAGCCGGCTCACCGCACCGGCCTCCCCGATCAGGGCGTTGTGGTCCGGGGTCACCTCGTAGAGGCCGGCCCAGCGCTGGGCGATCCCGACCTCGGACAGCACCGGGAACCGGCGGTCCACGGCGGCCATCAGGTCGTCGATCCAGTCCTCGCTGTACCCGGTGCGGAAGCCGGGCCTCTCGGCCGCGTACGACATGCCGAACAGCACCCCCGGACCCTCGCGATGCAGGTACAACGTCGACGACACGTCGATCGTCATGGGCATGGACGACGGCATCGTCGCGACCAGGGCGGGGCTCAACGCCTCGGACACCAGGATCTGCCGCCGCAGCGGCGTCACCGGCAGGTCGACCCCGGCGGTGGCGGCCAGCTGCCGCGACCAGGCCCCGGCGGCCACGACAACCGTTGCGGCACGGACGGTTCCGGCACCGGTCCGGACCCCGGTGACCTCGCCCCCACCCTGAATGCCGCCGCCGTCGACCTCGATCGCCTCGACGGCCACCCCGGTGCGCACCACTGCTCCGTGGCGACGGGCCCCGGCCGCGTAGCCCTGCACCACCGACTCGGGGGTGCAGTGGCCGTCCCGGGCATGGAAGGCGGCGGCGAGGACGTCGTCCGTCACCGCGGCCGGGCACAGCCGGGCGGCCTCGGCCGGGGTCAGCAGCCGGGAGGGCACGCCCATGCTGTTCTGCAGGGCCACCGACCGTTCGTACACCGCCAGGTCGTCGGGGGTGGTGATGAGGAACAGGTAGCCGTTCTGCTGCAGGTCGATCTCGTGGCCGGGTCGCTGCCCGAACGCCTCGAACGCCTCGAGGCTGCGAGCGCCGAGCGCGATGTTGACCGGGTCCGAGAACTGCGCCCGCACCCCGCCGGCCGCCTTCGAGGTCGACCCGCACGCCAGCTGGTCACGCTCGAGCAGCAGCACCTGGCCTGCGCCGGCCTCGGCCAGGTGGAAGGCGATGCTGGCGCCCATCACCCCGCCGCCGACCACGACGACGTCCACCTGCTCGGGCAGCGGACGGCTCACTCGAACGTCACGCCCTGCGCCAGCGGCAGGTCGTTGGAGTAGTTGACCGTGTTGGTGGCCCGGCGCATGTAGGCCCGCCAGGCGTCCGAGCCGGACTCCCGGCCGCCGCCGGTGGTCTTCTCGCCGCCGAAGGCGCCGCCGATCTCGGCGCCCGAGGTGCCGATGTTGACGTTGGCGATGCCGCAGTCCGACCCGGCGGCCGACAGGAACACCTCGGCCTCGCGCACGTCGACGGTGAAGATGGACGACGACAGCCCCTGCGGCACGTCGTTCTGCATCGCGATGGCCTCGTCGAGCTCGTCGTAGGTCATCACGTAGAGCAGCGGCGCGAAGGTCTCCTGCCGCACGATCGCGGTCTGGGCGGGCATCCGCACGATCGGCGGGCCGCACGTAGTAGGCGCCGGGCTCCGAGGCCTGCCGGTCGCCGCCGACGACCAGGGTGCCGCCCTCGGCCTGCGCCTGGGCGATCGCGCGCCTGCATGCGGTCGTGGGCGGCCTGGTTGATCAGCGGGCCGACCAGCGTGCCGTCGTCGTTCGGGTCCCCGATCCGCAGCGTGCCGTAGACGGCCACCAGCCGCTCGACCAGGGCGTCGGCGATCGAGGAGTGCACGATCACCCGGCGCATCGTCGTGCAGCGCTGGCCCGCGGTGCCGGCGGCCGAGAAGACGATGCCCCGCACCGTCAGGTCGAGGTCGGCCGACGGGGTGACGATCGCGGCGTTGTTGCCGCCCAGCTCGAGCAGGGTCTCACCGAACCGGGCCGCGACCCGGGGGGCGATCTCGCGGCCCATCCGCTCCGAGCCGGTGGCGCTGACCAGGGCGACCCGCGGGTCGTCGAGCAGCGCGGCCGCCGCGTCGCGGTCGGCCAGCAGCAGCTGGTGCAGGTCGGCCGGGGCGCCGCTGTCGGCGATGGCCCGGTCGAGCAGCGCGGTGCAGGCGAGCGAGGTGAGCGGGGTCGTCTCACTCGGCTTCCAGATCACCGGGTCGCCGCAGACCAGCGCGATCGCGGTGTTCCACGACCACACCGCGGCGGGGAAGTTGAACGCCGAGATCACGGCGACGACCCCGCGCGGGTGCCAGGTCTCCATCAGCCGGTGGCCGGGTCGCTCGGACGGCAGCGTGCGGCCCTCGACGCTGCGCGACAGGCCGATCGCGTAGTCGCAGACGTCGATCATCTCCTGCACCTCGCCGAGCGCCTCGGAGCCGATCTTGCCGACCTCGAGGGTGATCAGCGTGGCCAGGTCCTCCTTGTGGGTCTCGAGCAGGCGGGTCAGCCGCTTGACCAGCAGGCCGCGCACCGGCGCCGGTGTGGTGCGCCAGGTCTGGAAGGCCACCGCGGCCCGGCCGATCGCGGCCTCGACCTCGGCCGCGTCGGGCCGGCTGACCCGGGCCAGCACCCGGCCGGTCAGCGGGGTCACGATCGCGTCGTCGCCGTCCGGCAGCTGCGCACCGCAGGCCTCCAGCGCCTTGCGGGCCTGCTCCGCGTGCTCGAGGTCGAGGTCGGACGGGGCGGCAGACGCGCAGCAGCAGTGGGCGCAGTGGACTCCATGCTCGCCACGATGACCGACGGTCGTCATCAGCAACAGCGAGGGTTTGTGGCGGCGATCCTTTAGCATCGCTATATCGTGCGCTACAACCTCAACCACCTGGTCACCCTGCGGGAGTTCGCCCGCCAGGGCACCCTGGCCGCGGCGGCCGAACACCTCCGCTACACCCCCGGCGCCGTCTCGCAGCAGATCGCCGCCCTCGAACGGGCCGTCGGCAGCCCGGTGGTGACGCCGTCCGGCCGGCACCTGGTGCTCACCGACGTCGGCCGCGCCCTGGTCCAGCACTCCGAGGCCGTCCTGGCTGCCGAGGAGCAGCGCCCACGAGGCCGTCGCGCAGGCGCAGAGCCGGGCCGGCGGCTCGGTCGCCCTGGGGGTCTGGGGCAGCACCGCCGCCGCGCTGCTGTCGCCCGTGCTCACCCTGGCGACCCGGCGTCATCCGGGCCTGCAGCTGCGCAGCCGCGAGGTGGACGTCGACACCGCGGCGCTCGCCGTCCGGCGGCGGGACGTCGACCTCGCCTTCGGGCTGGACTACCCGGACTGGCCGCTGCCCCGCGACAAGGACGTGCGAGTGATCCGGTTGCGCGAGGAGCGGTTCGCCCTCGCGGTCAGCTCGACCCGGCCACCGGTCGAGCTGCCCGACCGGGTGAGCCTGACCGAACTGTCCGAGGCGCCGTGGATCCTGCCCGACCGTGACACCGCCATGGGCCGGGCGCTGATCTGCGCGTTCCGACGGGCCGACCTCGAACCGCAGGTGGCCCACGAGGTCAACGACACCGCCATCTCGCTGCAGCTGGCCGCGCAGGGCCTGGGCCTGGCCCCCGTGACCGAGCTGATGCTGCAGGTCGCCCCGCGCACGACGATCCGCCGGGTCACCCTCGAGCAGGACGTCCTGCGCCACGTCGTGCTGATCGCCCCGGCCGCGGCCCCGGGCCGCCCCTCGGTCGACGCCCTCATCGAGACCGTGCAGGACGCCGTCCGTCGCAGCCGGTGACGATCACCCGGCGCGGGTCGAACGACCTGGTCAAGCAGGGTCGCGCCACATGGTGACGACGTCCGGGCCGTCGTCCGGCATCACGAGCCGCGCCCGCGGCCGGAAGCCGTACCGCGTGTACAGCGGCACGTTCGCCTCGTTGCTGGCCTCGAGGTAGGCGGGCACGCCGGCCTCGTCGACCACCCGCAGGGTGTCGGCGAGCAGGCCCAGGCCGTAGCCGTGACCCAGCCGGGCCGGGTCGGTGCCGAGCAGGCTCAGGTAGAAGTGCGGCTCGTCGTGCGGGTGTCCCTGGTCGAGCACGTCGAAGGTCTGCAGCACCCGCGCAGCACCGGTGCCCATCAGGTCGACCAGCATCGGCTCGAACTGGGCAGCCTGCTCGTCGGTCAGCTCGGCGGCCCCCGGCGGGATCCACAGCGCCGTCGCAGCGCCGTTGCCGGACAGCCACACGGACGAGTGCGGCACCGCGGCCTCGACGAACAGGCGCCAGACCGCGCGGTGCTGGGCGCGGCGACGGTCGTCGTCCGGCATCGCCCAGCTCCAGAGCGGGTCGCGGTAGAACGAGTCGACCAGGATCCGGACGGCGGTATCGGCCTGCTCCGGGGTGACCACCTGCGGCTCGTCGCCGGTTCGCGTCATGGTGGCAGCCTGGCACGCGTCAGGTCTCGACACCCGACCAACCTGGTCCCGACCCCGGCGTGAGGTCCCCGACCTGGACCGCGGGTCGTGCCGACAGGTCGACGCTGAGCCTGAAGACGTCGGGGCGGTTGTAGTGCCCGGTCGGATCGAAGAGCCGACGCGCGGCGCGTACCTTTCGCAGGTCGAGGTCGGCATACAGGATCGCCTCCTCGTGCCGCAGCACCCCGGCGATGATGTTCCCGCCGGGGTCGACGACGACCGAGTTGCCGGGGGCGATCCAGGTCGGGTCGAGCTGGCCCGGCGGCCAGATCTGGTCACGGTTCGGCAGACTCTCGGGCAGCTGGTCGACGTGGTAGACCGGGTTGACGCCGACGACGTAGCAGCGGCCCTCGCGAGCGATGTGCCGCATCGTCGCCGTCCAGCCGTCACCCTGGGCGAGGGTCGGGGCGACCCAGATGTCGATCCCCTGCGAGTACAGGTAGAACCTGGCCAGCGGCATGTAGTTCTCCCAGCAGGTGAGGCCGCTGAGCCTGCCGAAGGGGGTGTCGATCACCGGCAGCGTCGAACCGTCACCCATCCCCCAGACCGCTCGTTCGGAGCCGGTCGGCATCAGCTTGCGGTGGGTGCCGAGCAGGCTGCCGTCCGGCCCGAAGTAGAGGGTCGTGTTGTAGATGGTGCAGCCGTGCGGCTCACGCTCCTGCACCCCGACCACGAGGTACACCCCCGCCGCACGGGCGGCTTCGCCGAGCTGTCGGGTATCCGGCCCGGGGACGACGACGGCGTGCTCGACCAGGAGCGCGTACCACTCGTCGTCGCCGTCCCAGATCGGCCGCGAGTCGATCCAGAACGGTTGCCCGGGAATGAAGGCCTCGGGCAGCGCCACGATCTTCGCACCCTCGGCCGCGGCCTGTCCGACCAGTCGGACGGCCTTCTCGACACAGGCCGGGCCGTTCAGCAGCTCGTACGAGGCCTGGACGGCAGCCACCCGGACCGAGGTGCTCGACAGGTCGGTCATCGCGTTCCCACCCCGACCAGCAGCTCGCACGGCCCCGCGAAGCCCGAGGAGCCGTCGAACCGGGCGAAGGCCTGCTCGACCTCGCCCCAGACGACAAGCCGATCGGGTTCGGGCACCCCGGACAGCATGTCGTGCAACGCACCGAAGGACTCCTGCTCGAAGCGGACGCATTCGGCCGCCGAGGACATCCGCAACGGGGCGGACACGGTCTGCACGCTGACGTCGCGGAACCCCGCGCCGACCAGGAACCCCTCGAGGACTCCCGGGCCGCCCAGGCTGAACGGACCGGGCTGGCCGGGCTCGGGGGCAGGCAGCTGCGCCCGGGCGCGGATGATGCCGACCGGCAGGGCGAAGAAGGGGTTGCGTTCCGGGGTGGAGTAGACGACGAACGCCGCTCGACCACCCTCTCGCAGCACGTCGCGCATCCCGACCAGGGCACCGTGCCGGTCCGGGAAGAACATCACTCCCAACCGGCAGACGACCGCGTCGAACGAGCCGGGCGGCAGGGTCCCCACATGTTCCCCGTCGAGTTCCAGGGTCTCGACGATGGACAGCCCCGCCTGTTCGGCGGACCGGGCAGCACACTCCAAGATCTTCGGCGAGATGTCGGTGACCAGGACGCGTCCTCGGGGTCCGGCACGGCGGGCGGCCACGAGGCTCTGACCGCCTGCCCCCGCGGCGACGTCCAGCACCCGGCTGGCGATCCCGACACCGGCCGCGTCGAGCATCTGTTCGGTCGCCTCGCCGAGCCAGTCCTCGATGAAGGGGCCCCAGCGATGCCACGCCTGAGCGGCGCCGTCCCACTGCCGCCTGGTGCTGTGCTTGTACTGCTGCGGGTCGAAGCCCATCGGTTCCTCCTGCACACCCCTGCCCGCCCGTCGGCCGGGTCCCGGCACCCACGATCGGCCGATCCCGGGTCCGACACATCCGTGCCCACCACGGATTCGACCCCGCACCGGGGGTTCGCCGGGCGGCCGTCGCAGCGATACTGGCCAGATGAACGACGAGCCACCGGCCTCGGTCTCGCGCCGGGAGCGCGAGGTGTGGTCGTTGGTCACCGCGCACCTCACCAACCAGCAGATCGCCGACCGGCTGTGCCTGTCGGTACGCACGGTCGAGTCACACGTCACCTCGCTGCTGCGCAAGCTGGACGTGCCTGACCGACGGGTCCTGGCCCGACTGGCCGCCGGGGCGGCGGTCGAGCACACCGCGCCGACTCGGCAACCGTGGCCCGCACCCACCAGCTCGTTCGTCGGTCGCCGCAACGAGGCCCACGAGCTCGGGCAGGCGATGCGCCAGAACCGCATGGTCACGGTGACCGGGCCGGGAGGTGTCGGCAAGACCCGCTTGGCGGTGCAGGTTGCCGGACGGCTCGCCGCGGAGCGTGACGACGGCGGCTGGTTCGTGGACCTGGTGGAGGTGAGTGACCCTGCCCGGGTCGTCTCAGCCGTTGCCGCGGCGACCGGAGTCGCGACCCCGTGGACCGGCTCGCTCGAGAATGCCGTGCTGGCCCGTCTGGCCGAGAGCGACGGGCTGCTGCTGCTGGACAACTGCGAGCACGTGCTCGAGCCGGCGCGCGCCTGGGTCGAGCAGCTGCTGCGGGGCTGTCCGTCGCTGACGGTGGTGGCCACCAGCCGAGCCCGGCTCATGGCCCCCTTCGAGCACGTGCACGTGGTACCGGGCCTGCCGACGGCAGAGCTGGACGACGACGCCGTCACCTTGTTCCTGGAACGTTCGCGAGGTGGCGGCTCGCGGGAACCACTCAACCTCTCGCTCGTTCGCGACCTCTGCGAGTCGCTCGACGGCCTGGCCCTGGCCATCGAGCTGGCCGCCGCCCGGGTGCCTTCGATGGGCCTGGACGGGGTCCGGTCCGTCCTGCGACAGGACCGCCGACGCCTGAGCAGGCCCGCTGCCGGCTCACCCACGGCCGCGACCCGACATCGCTCACTGCCTGCCGCCATCGAGTGGAGCTGCGCGTTGCTGTCGCCGGAGGATCGCAGGCTGATGTTCGCGGTCTCGATCTTCGCCTCGTCCTTCGACGCCCCCTCCGCGTCGCAGATCGCCGGGGACGACCTCACGACAGGTGCTGCGGACGACGGCACAGGTGCTGCGGACGACGGGACAGGTGCTGTGGACGTCGGAGTCGTCGACGCCTTGGCGAGACTGGCCGAGGCGCACCTGCTGGTGGTCACGCCCGGCTCACCCACCCGGTACCGACAGCTGGTGACGATCCGGGACCATGCCTCGACACGGCTTCGCGAGGTGGATCCGGACGGGCTCACCCGTGACCGGCATCGCGCCTGGTGTCGTCGCCGACTCGGGGCCCTGGCCGGTCGACCGCGCGACCAGGCCTGGTGCGAGCAGCTCGACGCCCTGGCGGTCGAGGCGCGGGCTGCCGTGGTCTGGGCGGCCGGGCATCGCACCGCCGGCGTGGCCGCGGGCCTGGCCGAGAAGCTCGGTGACCAGTTGCTGCTGCGGGGTCGACCGGCCGACGCGCAGTCGCAGTACGAGCAGGCGGCGGACACGTGCGCCGCCTCGGATCGGCCCAGACTGCTGCGGCTCGCCGCGGGCGCGGCGGCGACCCGCCTGGTGGGCAACGACATGATGCGGTTGCTGCAGGCGGCTGCAGACCAGGCCGAGATCTCGGGCGACAGCTCCGGCGCCCTGGACCTCGCGTGGATGGCGATCTACTCGGCCTACGCGCCCGGCATCATGGCCGAGCCACCCACGGCCGAGAGGGCACGCACCTGGTTGGCCGCCGCTCGCGAGCGCGCCGACGGCACACCGTCGACGCAGGCCGCACTGGTGCTGGCCGAGGCCTTCGGGCACCCCTATTCGGACCCTGCTGGGGGCCGCCCTGGCCGCCCGCGCAGCGCCTCTTGCCCAGCAGGCCGGCGACCCGGTCCTGGAGAGCGTCGCCCTGGATCGGCTGCTGGCCTGGCACCAGAGCCGCCACCAGCTGACCGACTGCCATGCCGTTGTCGCCCGGCGTGAGCGGGTCCTCGCCGACGTCCCCCTCTCGGCACTGACTGCTTTCCAGTTCAACGACCACCTGCTCATGGCCACCGAGGTGAACCTGGCGGCGGGGCGTCTCGACGTCGCGGCGGACGAGGCCGACCGGCTCGGTGAGCTCGACTGCTACCGGGACTACCCTCATCCCGCCCTGGCCCGCAGGATCACGGTCGACGCGATGGTCGGCGACCTGGATGCAGCCGTGGTCCGCGGTGAGCTGTTTCTGCGGGCATGGGAACGCGCCGGGCGGCCGGTGGCGGGCACCCTCAACGTGGCGGCCCACGCCTTGGCGATGGTTCACGGGCTGCTCGACGACGAGCCCGGTCGACGACGATGGGTCGAGGTGGCCGCCATCCTGACGATCCCTGCGTCGCGCCTGCACGGCGCCGAAACCGGGTGGGCACCGACCTTCGACGGCCTGCTGTGGCTCGACCGCGGCGATACCGGCCGAGCACTCGCCCGCATGAGCCTCGAGCTGGACGACGAGGTGTGGAGCGGCGGCGTCAACTCCAGCTGGCGACCGTGGTACGCAGCCCTGTGGGCCGAGGCCGCGGTGACGGCAGGTCACCCCGACGCCGGACGTCGGCTCGACCTGGCTCGAGAAGTGGTGCGCGAGAACCCGGTAGCCGCAACGATGGTGGAGCGGGCGACCGACATCGCGCAGGGCGACCTGACGAGACTGCCACACCACGCCGTGACCTTCGAGCGACTCGGATGCCACTACCAGCGGCGGCGCACCGAGCTCCTGGGCAGGCAGGTGGCACCCGGCAGCCGTAGGTCGCCACACTGATCGACGTGAGCATGATGAACGCGCTCGTCGTCGTCCTCGACGCCGGATGTCTCGACGAGGTCGACGTCCCTCAGCTGCTGGCCCACCAGGTGGCGGGTCCTCGCCACGACGGCGGGTGGTGGGACCTGGTGCCGGTCGCCGACGGCTCGTTGTTCCTCCGCCACCATGCGCGAGGCGCCGACGTGCTGACAGCCCTGTTCTCGTCGGGTGAGTTCGGCGACGACCCGGCCCGGACCCTTGCCTGGACCAGCCGGCTCATCACCGATCTGGCGCAGCACCGGCCGGTGCGCTTCGCCTACTTCAGCAGGTACGAGCACTGGTGGGGTGAGCCGATGCTCTCGCGGCTGGTCTCGGCAGCCGACGCGCAGCTGAGAGAGCTGCTGGCCTCGTCGGCGACCGAGCAGTGCTACTTCGCCGGGCCGCCTCCGGAGTTCGTCGGCGGGGCCTAGAACCAACCGAGATGGCCCGGAAGGTCGCCGGGGCCGGGGTCGGCGATCTACGGTGAGCAGATGTCACCTCGCGCCTGCCTTCCCCGGGACGGACCTGGTCGAGACGGCCTTCGCCGAGGGGTATCTGGGCGGGCTCGGTGCGGCCATGGCTCAGCTGCACCGGGCGCAGGGGCGGCCCGTGGTCCTCACCCTCGCGGCCGGCATCAAGCCGTGGCGCTGGGCCGAGACCAGAGCAGCGATCGGCGCCCTGCGTGAGCAGGGCGTGGTCGCCCTGCCGGCGGCTCCGGTGGTGGCGGCCTGGGTGGTGCTCTCGGCCGGTGGCGCCCAGCAGCCGGGCGAGCAGTACGCCGTGCACGACGCCCTGCTCGCCCTGGCCGACCTGCACCCCGAGGGCAGACGTCGGGCCCTCGGCAGCGCCGACGAGGCGGCCACCCGGATCGCCACGTTCTTCGACGAGGCGGTGGATCCGCACCTGCTGGCTCTGTTCGCGCTGCCCGCCCAGGTCTGGCACCGAGGACTGGTCGGGTACTTCTCCCGTCACCCGGGCTCCCCCGACCTGCTGGCCCGGGCGCTGCAGACCCTGGTCGACCGGGACGACCCGGCCCCGGCCGGTGAGGAGCGATGGTTCGAGTACACCCGGGCCGAGGCCCTCTCGCTGCTCGGACGGATCGGGCCGTCCGTCGAGCTGGCCCAGCTGGAGCGGCTCTGGCAGGCCGATGCGGCCGCCCGCACCGTAGTGCCGGGCACGGTCGATCCCGAAGGCGTCGACCCTGGCGAGGGGGACATCGGTGAGAGCCGGACGGCGACCCCCTCGCCGTCCTGATCGCCCTGGCGGGCGACCCTGAGCCGTCGGTCCGCATCGAGGCCCTTGCCGGGCTGGCCCGGCAGGGCGGCCGGGACCCGCGTCTGCTCGATGTGGCCCTGCTTGCCTCCCGCTCGAGCGACCCCGACGAGCGCTGTGCCGCAGCCCGCCTGCTGGCCTCCCTGGACGATCGGCCGGCCGAGTAGGCGATGTCCGTAGCGCTCGATCTGGTGGTCCGGGTCCGCGAGCCCCGCACGTCGGCCGAGCTGCTGGCGGCCCTGAGGGACGCCGTCGAGGGCCACCCGGCGTGGAGTGGTGAGTGGCAGGCCGCGCGAACCGGGCTGCGCGGATGGCGCTACCTCGTGCCGCCCCCCGCCGAGGCCGGCGTCCATCCGCTGTGGATCACCGCCGGTGACCCGACCGAGTTCCCCGGGGCCGAACGCACGCGCGGCGCCTGTTCACTGACCTTCCCCGCGGTCTGGCCGTTCTACGACGACGGGGCCGACTCGGGTCGTGCCACCCGCCCGGCCGTCGTCGACAACACCCGGCTGATCCTCGACCTCATCGAACGCCTGGTGGCCGCCGTGCACCCCGCCTCGGTGCGAGTGCACACGGACGACGGCCCGCCGCTGCCGTTCAACGCCCACCTCGCCTACTACGCCGATCACGTGGCGGTGCTGGGCGACCTGCAGTGGATCGCCGAGCTCTGGCAACGAGGTGATGCGCCGTGGCATCTGGAACCACTGCGTGACATCCCGCCCCACGGCAAGCACTGGGCGACGCACGAGTGGCGGACGGCTGGCGCCACGACCGACCTGCTGCGACGGTTGGAGCCGCTGGTCGCCGCCGTGCCCGCGATCGGCGAGCCACAGGTGCACGACGTCCTGCAGGCCGGGACGTGCCGACACCGACGACTGGGGACGACGGGGTTCCTGGTCCTGAACGACGGGCCCGGGGTCGCCCCCGGCTTCATCGACCGCTTCTACACCGAGTCGGCCGACGTCCTCTGAGACGGCGCGCTCATCCGCCAGGCGGCGACCACCGCCAGCAGACCGGCGGCCAGGGCCACCGAGATGCCCGCGACGAACGGCGCCGCCCCCGTCGCACCGCTCGCCCCCACGCCGGCCGGCAGCAGCAGGGCGAACAGGGCGCCACCGATCGCCAGCACCACCGCCGAGGTGAGCGACTCCGACGTGGTCAACGCCGAGCTGGCCTCCCCGTGGCGCTCCGGCGGCGACAGGTGCAGGGCAAGGAAGGACGTCGAGGAGTAGGTCATGCCGATGCCGCACCCGGCCACCGCCCAGCCGATCGGGCCGACCCAGACCGGGACGCCCGGCAGCGCCACGACGACGATGGTGGCGACGCCGGTCGCGAGCATCGCGGTCCCGATGCCTGAGAGCCGGTATCGGGCGGCGGTCGCCGGGTAGCGGCCCTGCAGCCACGACCCGGCCGACCACGAGGTGGCACCCACCGTGAGCACCAGACCGGCGACGGCCGGGTCCCACCCGTGCTGGCGCACCAGCAGCAGCGGCAGGAAGGCGTCGGCCCCGGCGAACGAGGCCCCGATCAGACCGCGGACGGCGACGACGGCCGGCAGCCCGCGCCGCAGCTGGAACAGCCCTGCGGGCAACAGCAGCCACGAGCACCACAGCACCACCGCGAGGGCCAGCGCCGACAGCGCCCGCGCCCCCGGGTGGGAGCTGGTGCCCAGGACCTGCAACGCCGCGGCCGAGGTGCCGGCACCGGCAGCGAGCGACACCCGACGACGCACGGCCGCCCGCGTCGTCCGAGGGTCGGCGGCGCCGTCCGACTGGGGACGGGCGCCCCGGACCGCCGGCCCCATCACGAGCCAGGCCGGGACCGCCAGCGCCGGGACGACCAGGAACACCGGGCGCCACCCCACGGTGTGCAGCAGCAGCCCACTGAGAGCCGGGCCGATCATGGCCGGCAGCACCCAGGCCGCCGAGAACCAGGCGAACAGCCGCGGCCGACGCGGCTCGGGCACGACGCTGCCCACCAGGGCGTACAGCGCGACGATCTGCATGCCGCCCCCCAGGCCCTGCACCCCGCGACCGACGACGAAGGCCGCGATCGAGGGAGCCAGGCCGCACAGCAGCAGACCGAGGGCGAACAGCACCACCCCGACGGCCAACGGACGCCGCGCTCCGACGCCGTCCGACCAGGCGCCGGCCAGGGCCATGCCGACGACGCTGGTGGCCATCGGGGCGCCAAAGGCCAGGGCATACACCGACAACCCGTCGAGGTCGGTCGCCACCGCCGGCATCACGGTGCCGACCGCCAACGCCTCGAAGGCGATCAGTGAGATCAGCGCGACGGCCCCGATCGTCAGGGCCCGCACGGCTCCCGGACCACCGGACGGGGGCAGCGCCGGGACCGTCTCGGCCACCGGGCCCAGCTCGTCGAACACGTCGTCGTCCACGATGGCTGACATGCTCTCGCACCCTAGAAGCTCAAGCGGACTCGAGGTCAAGCACGGGCGCGGGTGAGGTCGCAGCCATGGCGAAGGTCACGCCGTCTCCTCTTGACTGAATCCAGAAAATGGCGAAAGACTCCGAGGGTGCCCACGACGACGGAGGTCGAGCACCTGTTGCGCACCGCGGCGCTGCGGGTGACACGTCCGCGGGTCGCGGTGCTGACCGCCGTGTACGACCACCCGCACGCCGACACCGACTCCCTCATCGGGTTCGTGCGCGACGACCTCGCCGACGTCTCGAAGCAGGCCGTCTACGACGTGCTGCGGGCGCTCACCGCCGCCGGGCTGGTGCGACGGATCGAACCCTCGGGGTCCGTCGCCCGCTACGAGTCCAGGGTCGCCGACAACCACCACCACGTCGTGTGCCGCACCTGTGGTGCCATCGCCGACGTCGACTGCGCCGTGGGCTACACCCCCTGCCTGACCGCCTCCGACGACCACGGCTTCTCGATCGACGAGGCCGAGGTCGTCTACTGGGGCCTGTGCCCCGCCTGCTCGACCACCCCGAGTTCCTGAAACCCCGTTGATCCGTCTGCCCCGGAAGGATTTCCCATGTCCGACAGTCATGATGCAGTCGTTGGCGACATGAACCCGCAGGACGCGGCCACGTGCCCGGTCGTGCACTCGACAGGCGGCACGACCAACCGCGACTGGTGGCCCGACCACCTCGACGTGGGCGTGCTGCACACCAACTCCCCCAAGGGCGACCCCCTGGGCGCGGGCTTCGACTACGCCGCGGCCTTCTCGACCCTCGACCTCGCCGCCGTCAAGAGCGACATCGAGCAGGTCATGACCACCTCGCAGGACTGGTGGCCGGCCGACTACGGTCACTACGGGCCGCTGTTCATCCGCATGGCGTGGCACAGCGCCGGCACCTACCGCATCAGCGACGGCCGCGGCGGTGCGGGCTCCGGCCAGCAGCGTTTCGCCCCGCTCAACAGCTGGCCCGACAACGCCAACCTCGACAAGGCCCGCCGGCTGCTGTGGCCGGTCAAGAAGAAGTACGGCAACAAGCTCTCGTGGGCCGACCTGTTGGTGCTGGCCGGCAACTGCGCCCTGGAGTCGATGGGGTTCACCACCTTCGGCTTCGGCGGCGGCCGCGCCGACGTCTGGGAGCCCGAGGCGGTCAACTGGGGCGCCGAGGCCGAGTGGCTGGGCGACGCCAGGTACAGCGGCGACCGTGAGCTCGCGAACCCGCTCGGCGCCGTCCAGATGGGCCTGATCTACGTCAACCCCGAGGGCCCCAACGGCAACCCGGACCCGATCGCCGCGGCGCGCGACATCCGCGAGACGTTCGCCCGCATGGCGATGAACGACGAGGAGACCGTGGCACTGATCGCCGGTGGCCACACCTTCGGCAAGACCCACGGCGCCGGCGACCCGAACGCCTACGTCGGGCGCGAGCCCGAGGCTGCCCCGCTGGCGGAGCAGGGCCTGGGCTGGAAGAACAGTCTGGACGGCGGCAACGGCGGCGCGACGATCACCAGCGGCCTCGAGGGCGCCTGGACGCCCACGCCGAAGACGTGGGACAACAGCTTCTTCGAGACCCTCTTCCGCTACGAGTGGAAGCTGACGAAGAGCCCCGCCGGTGCGCAGCAGTGGATCCCGACCGACCCGGCCGCCGCGACCGCCGTCCCGGACGCCCACGACGCGACCCGGACCCATGCCCCGGTGATGCTGACGACCGACCTGGCCCTGCGGTTCGACCCCGGCTACGAGCCGATCTCGCGCCGGTTCCACGAGAACCCGCAGCAGTTCGCGGACGCCTTCGCCCGGGCCTGGTTCAAGCTGACCCACCGCGACATGGGCCCGATCGAGCGCTACCTCGGCCCTGAGGTGCCGTCCGAGCAGCTGATCTGGCAGGACCCCGTGCCTGCCGTCGGCCATGAGCTGATCGGCGCGGACGACGTCGCCGCCCTCAAGGCGCAGATCCTGGCCTCGGGACTGTCCGTCTCGCAGCTGGTCTCGACCGCCTGGGCCTCGGCGTCGACGTTCCGCGGCACCGACAGGCGCGGCGGTGCCAACGGCGCCCGGGTGCGACTCGCCCCCCAGAACGGCTGGGCCGCCAACGACCCCGCCGAGCTGGCCACGGCGCTGCGGACCCTCGAGGGGATCCAGTCGCAGTTCAACGCGGCCGGTGGCGCCAAGCAGGTCTCGCTGGCCGACCTGATCGTGCTCGGCGGCGTCGCCGCGGTCGAGAAGGCCGCCAAGGACGCCGGGACCGACGTCCAGGTGCCGTTCACCCCGGGTCGCACCGACGCCTCGCAGGAGCAGACGGACGTCGAGTCGTTCGCGGTGCTCGAGCCGGCCGCGGACGGGTTCCGCAACTACGTCGGCAAGGGCAACGGCAGGCCGGCGGAGTTCCAGCTCGTCGACAGGGCGCAGCTGCTGACGCTGACCGCTCCCGAGATGACGGTGCTGGTCGGTGGTCTGCGGGTGCTGGACGCCAACGCCCAGCACTCCGCGCTCGGCGTGTTCACCAAGCGGCCCGAGGTGCTGACCAACGACTTCTTCGTGAACCTGCTCGACCTCGGCACTGCCTGGAAGGCGACGTCCGAGGCCGAGGACGCCTTCGAGGGCCGCACTGTCGGGACCGGCGAGCTCGCCTGGACCGGCAGCCGGGTCGACCTGGTCTTCGGGTCGAACTCGGTGCTGCGTGCCCTCGCCGAGGTCTACGCCAGCGACGACGCGCAGCAGAAGTTCGTTGCCGACTTCGTCGCCGCGTGGGACAAGGTCATGAACCTGGGCCGCTACGACCTGGCCTGATCAGGTCACCGACCTGGCCTGATCGGGTCACCGCTCGAGCACCTGGCCGACCGGCGTCACCCGGCCAGGTGCTCGACGGCGGTGACGTTGCGCTCGGCCAGGTCGGCAGGCACCGGCCTGGGCAGCTCGACGGTGAGCACTCGGGTCTCGGGGTGCCCGGTGCCCAGCCAGGTGGCGAGGCTGCCCGGGAACGCCGTGGTCGCTTGCAGCGGCATGTCGGTGTCGGCGGCGAAGGCCGCTGCGGCGGAACGGCTCTGGTCGCCCGCCCAGTCCACCAGGTTCATCGCCTGGTGATAGCTGACGACCGCCACCGGTGGCCGCTCCAGGATCAGGGCGGCCAGGGCGGCGCTCTCGGGCTCGCTGAGCGGCCCCGGTCCGCTGAAGTAGAGCGGCCCTGGCGTGCTCTGCTGCCAGCCGGCGAAGTTGCGGTTCAGGTCGACCTGGTGGGCGTTGGCGCGGGTGCCGACCGCTTCGCCGTCCGGGTTCGGATGCTCGATCAGGTAGTAGCTGCGACCGGTCGGCGGCACCCTGCGGGCGAGCTCCTCGACGATGGGGGCGGCGCCGCACTCGTCGCCGTGCAGGCAGCCGAGCACCATGACCCTGTCCGCGTCGGCGGCACCCACGACGGTGACCAGCAGCGGGCGCCCCTGCGCCGACAGGCCGTACTGACGAGTGGTGACCGGTCCGGCCGGCCCTCGGCCCGTCCCGCCGCCGTTGTCGACTGCCGTGGTGCAGGCACCGAGAAGGCCCACGCCGAGCAGGGCCGCCACGAGCAGGGACGCGACCCGCGGGACCACGATACGTGGGGACGCGACGACAGGGGCCGTAGAGGTGGGCGCCGCCGTCCACCGCTTGCCTCGCCCGCCCATGTCCCCCCCGGGTCCGAGCCTTCCGACCACGCTGTGGTCGACCATCGCTCCGGTCTGTCGCTGCGCCACTTCGCCGCTTCGCTCTGACGGCGGAGCAGAATTGTCACACGAGCCACGCTTCCTGATCGAGCCCGACCGGCATGGCCGCAGCACCCGCTGAGAACCCTCCGGGCGGCCACGAGAGCCGGCTCCACCCACAACGGTGGGGTTCGCTGCTGTGGCAGCGCACCGAACCCCACCGTTGTCGCCATTTCGCGATGGACGTGGACGACGGAGCATCTCTCGTGGGTGGCGCGGGCTGAATGTGTCGCGGGGGCGCCTGCTGGGACCGATGTCCCCGCGGGGACCTCCGCTGGACTGGATGTCCCCGCGGGGACCTCCGCTGGACTGGACGTCCCCGCGGGGACGTCCGCTGGGCCGCACGTCCCCACTGGGACATCCAGCAGGGCCCGCGAGATCAGGCCGGCGCCGTCCCGGTCGACGTGTGGGTCGCCGCCCTTGCGTCGCCTCGACCGGCGCGGACGAGCAGGGCGACGGCGGTGGCCGGGAACGTGAAGGCGATCACCATCAGCCATTCCGTGAGCCTCAGGGGCATCACGAAGACGTCAGCGACCCACAGCAGGAGGTTGAGGACCAGCAGGGCTGACGCGCGGACGGCGACCCCGCTGCCGCGAAAGCTGATCACTGCCGCAAGGGTGAGCGCCGCCCCTGCCACACCAGTCACCAGCAGTGGCCCGCTCCACATCACCGCACCCATGGGGTACAGGGCCACGAGGATCGCCGCCGCGACTACGGGGATCAGGCCGACGCCGAAGCCGAGGGCCACCAGGCGCCTGGCGACGGCGGTGACGCCACGGCGTCGTCGTGCCTGGTCGACCACATGATCGCGACCAGCCCGACGAGGAGGAAGGCGACCGAGGCCAGGAACAGCGCCTGCCACAGGCGCCCGACACCGTGCTGGCAAGCCACGTACCCCGCCAGGCCGCCACCCGAGTCGCCCGAGCCGGCGCAGAGGCCCGCCCCAGCGGGACCGCGGCCACGACCGCCGTCGCGGTCCAGGCCAGGGCCCCGACGAGCAGTCCTCGCGACAATGGACCGACAGTCATCGCCATCCCCTCTCGAAGCCCGGTCCCCTCTCGAAGCCCGGTCCCCTCTCGAAGCCCGGTCCCCTCTCGAAGCCCGGTCCCCTCTCGAAGCCCGGTCCCCTCTCGAAGCCCGGTCCGGGTCAAACCGATCATGACACTCCTCGGCTCAGCCGAGCACGTAGCCCGCGGTGGCGCGGGCGCCCGGGTAGCCGTTGCGGCGGGCCGCCAGGCCCAGCACGATGCCCAGGCATGCTGCCGAGGAAGGGCAGGCAGAACAGGGCCGAGACCGAGCACCACAGCGACGCGGTGGCGGTGCTCCGCGACGGGTGCGCCACCGGCGAGCCGGCGGCGTACGTAACGGCCGGCCCCCGAAGAAGTTCACGGGATGACCTGACTTCCTACGATCAACGCACTCTCGCCAGGGCGGCCACCGGCTGCGTCACCGTCCCCGGACGGCCACCGAGGATCTCCACCTCGGCGGGTAGACACCGCAGGGGTCGCCGGTCCCCGCGCCTCAGCGCGACGTCACCAGGCCGAGCGGCGTCCCGGACCACCCGGGGAAGACGCTCGCGGCCGACCCGATCCCGCACCGCCGGGTGAGGATCTCGGCGACGACGGTGCGGTAGTCGGTGGTGACCGCGAGGTCGCCGTGGTCGAGCGCCGCCTCGGACAGCCCCGGCCAGCGCCCGTAGACCTTGCCACCGCGCACCCCACCGCCCATCACCAGGACGGCGTTGCCGTGACCGTGGTCGACTCCGCCGGAGCCGTTCTCGTGCACCCGCCGCCCGAACTCGCTCAACGTCACCAGGGTGACCCGCGACAGGTCGGGGCCCAGGTCGACGGCGAACGCGGCCAGGGCCTGGGCCAGCTCGGTGAGCTGGTCGTGCATCCACCCCTGGTCGGCGGACCCGAGCCCGGCATGCATGTCCCAGTGCCCGTAGTCGACGGTCGCCACCTGCAGGCCGACGTCCGCCCGCAGCAGCCGGGCGACGTCGCGCAGCGAGTCGCCGAGGCGGCCCTGCGGGTAGCCGCCGGGAACGGCCGGCGGGACCGCCTGGGCCGAGGCCACCGCTCGCAGCCCGGACGCCGTCGGGGCGCCCAGCTCGGGGCGGGAGCCGTGGTGCAGCAGGGCCACCGACTCCTGCCAACGGGCGATCGGGGCGACCTTCTCGCCGATGGTCAGGTGGACCCCGTCGACCGAGGTCATCCCCATCGCGGGGACCGGTCCCCGCAGCGCCTGCGGCAGCAGGGGCGAGCCGATCTCGGTGCCCTGGAACGGGCTGCTCGACGGCAGCAGGCCCAGGGTGCGGTCGATCCACCCGCTGCGCACCGACGAGCCCGGGGCCGCCCGCTCCATCTCGGCCATGGCCGAGAAGTGGGAGCGGCTCGGGTCCGACTGCCCGACGGCATGGACGGCGGCCAGCGTGCCCGAGGCCCACAGCGGGAACAGCGGCGCCAGGGCCGGGTGCAGGCCGAACATGCTGTCGACCTGGTGCAGCACCGAGCCGGCGATGCCGATGGTCGGCCTGGCGGCCCGGTAGTCGGGGTCCCCGGTGGGGACGACGACCGACAGTCCGTCCATGCCGCCGCGCATCGACAGCACCACCAGGACGTCGCCGGCCGTGGGGGTGGCTGCGAAGGCGACCCGGGCTCCCGACATCGTGGTCGCGGCGACCAGGCCCACGGCGCCGGCCAGGGCGAACAACCCGCGGCGGGACAGCCCTTCTCGCTCGTTCTCGGGGCAGCCGCACCGGGACTGCACAGCGGGAATGGTCGCAGCGGGCACGTTCGCAGCGGGCACGTTCGCAGCGGGCACGGTCGCGGTGGGCATGGTCATGGCGGGCTCCGGTCGACGGTGCGGACGGGTCTGGGGGGCGGGCGTCATCGGGACAGGTGGGACGGCGAGGCCAGCAGCAGCGACTGGGCCAGCAGCCCGGCCCGGGTCTGCTCGGCAGAGCCCGGCCGGAACGTGGTGGGCACCGATCCGGCGAGCAGGTGCAGCATCGCAGAGCGCTCGGCGGCGCTCGGCGGACGCTGCAGCACGATCCGTGCCGCGGCCTCGGCGGCTGCCGTCGCGGTGGTGGGACCGGCGGCGGCGAACCGCCCAGCCGCAGTCGAACCGAGCCCCTTCAGGGTGCCCGCGACCAGCTTGCTGCCGAAGTTCAGCAGGTCGACCGCCACTCCGGGTGAGCTCCAGACCTCAAGAACGTCGGGATAGCCGTCGGGGGTCGCCCATTCGAAGGGCCGCTGCGCCGTCATGGCGCGGACCCCCGCCCGCAGCCCGTCGGCGCTCACCCCCACCGGGGTGGGCGCCAGCACCCGCAGGGTCGCCGTCACCCGTTCGAACGGACGGCGGACCTTCTGGCCGCTCGAGGCGGCGAACTCGGGCGAGGTGACCAGGGCCCGCAGCACCGGCAGGATCTGGGTGTCGTGGTCGAGGTAGACCCGGGCCAGCCGCGCGACCAGAGCCTGCGGCGGGGTGTCGGCCACGAACCGGCGGGCCAGCTTGAACGCGACGTGCGAGGCCGTCGACGGGTGCATCGCGAGGGCGGCGAACAGGTCGCGGCCCGCGGCGACGCCGTCCTCGGCCTTCGCGTTCGGGTACTGCCGGCCCAGCACGGTGACCGGTCCCACGAAATGGCGCTCCGGCCGGAACACCGCCTGCGAGAAGGCCTGCTTGCCGGTCCCGGTCTGCGTGCCGGCCACCCCCGGCACGCTCCAGCCGGTGAGCAGCAGGGCGGCCTGCTTGACATCGGTCTCGGTGTAGCCGCCGGTGACCCCGAGGGTGTGCAGCTCGAGCAGCTCGCGGGCGAAGTTCTCGTTCGGTGCCTTCTTGGTGGACTGGGCACCGTTGAGGTAGAGCAGCATCGCCGGGTGCTCGGCGGTGGCGACCAACAGGTCACCGAACCGGCCCAGGGCGTGGGCCCGGATCGCGTGCACCTGGTAGTGCGGCCGCAGCAGGTACGACTTGCCGCCCATGCCGATCGCCACGTTGAAGTGGTTGCTCCAGAAGTCGACCATCACCTCGAACAGCTGGTGACGGCTCCACACCGCCCGTCCCAGGTGATGGGCCTGCAGGGCGCCCCGGGGCTGCGCCTTGCGGTCGACCTGGGCGGCCAGCGCCTCGGGGGACAGGAAGACCTCGGGGAACAGCGCGTCGATGCGGCTGCCCGCGTCGTCGGGCACGGCGGCGGGGTCGAGCTGCTGGTCGATCCAGCGACGTACCCCGAGCCGGCCGATCTCGGCCGCCAGGGCGTCGGTGGCGCCGTAGCTGAGCCGGCGCATCACCAGGTCGGCGGCCGGGGTCGCACCACCGGCCCCGCCCGAGGAGCTGCCGGTGGCGCTCGGGGTCCCACCACCGGCAGCCGTAACGGACGGGTGCGACGACCCCGGCGCCGACGACCCCGGCACCGACGACCCTGCCGCCATCGACCCCTGCCCGGACGGCCCGGCGGTCGGGCCACCGCCGGGCGTCGCGGGCACGAGTCCGTCCCCCGGTCGGCACGCGGCCAGACCGGCGACCGCGGCTGCGCCCGCCCCCGCCAGCAGAGCGGTTCGGCGCTGCATCATCTGGACCATCGAACGTCCTCCCCGGGACTCACCCGTCGCCGCGGCGAACTGCCGGGCGACTCCTGTCACACGACACAGCCCCGCGCGAGGTTTCACCTCGTGCGACCTTTCGGCGGGATCGGGGTCGGTCGGCCGGCTGGCCGGCCGTGGCACCATGCCAGTCATGCCCGCCCCGCCCGCGCTGCCCGATCCGCCCGACCTGCCCGCCCTGCCCGATCCGCCCGACCTGCCCGCCCTGCCCGACCTGCCCGACCTGCCCGACCTGCCCGGCGACCGGCAGCCGGCGCTGATCGCCGCGGACCACGCCCAGCGGACCCGGCTCGACCTCACGATCGCCCGGCTCGAGCAGGCGACCCGGGACCGGGACGCACCGTTGGCGGCGGTCGACCTGGCCTCGTTCGACTCCAACGCGGCCGACCTGTCCCGGCGGGGCAGTCCGCTGCCGATCCGGGTTGCCAGTAAGTCGGTGCGGTGCCGCGAGCTGCTGCGCCGGGTGCTGGCACGACCGGGCTACCACGGCATCCTGGCCTACAGCCTGCGAGAAGCCCTGTGGCTGGTCTCGACCGGGGTCAGCGACGACGTCGTGGTCGCCTACCCGACGGCCGACCGGGGCGCCCTGCGCGAGCTGGCCGCCGACGCCGAGGCCGCCCGGGCCATCACACTGATGGTGGACGCCGTCGAGCAGCTCGACCTGCTGGACGCAGTCGCGCCGCCGTCGGTTCGGGCGCCGTTGCAGGTCTGCATCGACCTGGACGCCTCGTGGCGGATCGCCGACGGCCGGGTCCACCTGGGGGTGCGCCGGTCACCGGTGCACGCCCCGCAGCATGCTGCGGGGCTGGCCCGACAGGTGCTCGCCCGCCCCGGTCTGACCCTGGTGGGACTGATGTCGTACGAGGCCCAGGTCGCCGGCCTGGGCGACGCCCCGGCGAACCCGGTGCGAGGGGTCGCGATCCGACGGCTGCAGCGGCGCTCGATGAGCGAGCTGGTGGCCCGCCGGGGCGCCGCGGTCGCCGCCGTGCGGCAGGTGCTGGAGGACGCCGAGGCGCCACCGCTGCGGTTCGTCAACGCCGGCGGCACGGGCAGTCTCGAGGTGACCGCGACCGACCCCGCGGTGACCGAGCTGGCCGCCGGGTCCGGGCTGTACGCGCCCACCCTGTTCGACTCCTACCGCTCGTTCACCCCGAACCCGGCCGCGTTCTACGCCGTGCCGGTGGTCCGCCGTCCGGCCGCGGGCCTGGTGACGGTGGCAGGCGGCGGCTGGTCGGCCAGCGGGCCGGCCGGCCGCGACCGCTCGCCCACCCCCGTCTGGCCCCGAGGCCTTCACCTGATGGGCACCGAGGGGGCCGGTGAGGTGCAGACGCCGCTGCAGGGCGCCGCCGCCGACGACCTGCGCATCGGCGACCTGGTGTGGTTCCGGCATGCGAAGGCCGGCGAGCTGTGCGAGCACGTCGACACGCTGCTGCTGGTGGCGCCGGACGGCTCGCTCACCCAGACCCCCACCTACCGGGGGGAAGGCAGGTCCTTCGGCTGAGCCACCGCAGCGGGGGAACGGGCGCGTGATCAGCTCAGCCAGACGGGACCGGTCGATCGCGGCACTCAGCGCAGCGCAGCGCGGCGGGACTGCGCGGCGAGCTCTCGCACCGTGAGTCCTTCGGGGTGCGAGGTGCCGTCGAGCCGGGCGAGCAGGGCCTGCAGCACCCCGGCCGTCGTCAGCGCATCCCCCAGGGCGTGGTGCGGGGTGTGCACCGGCACGTTCAGCGCCTGGGCCAGGCCCTCGAGCCGGGGCTCGCCGCCGTCCTCGCCGCCGCGCACCACCCCGGCCGCGCGGGCCAACGCGGCGGTGTCGAGCACCGGACCGTCCAGGGTGAGCCCGAGGTCGCGCCACAGCCGGTTCAGGAACGCCCGCTCGACCCAGGCGGCGTGGGCCACCAGGACCCGCCCCGCCAGCAGGTCGGCCAGGGCTCGGGCGGCCACGGCCGGTTCGGTGGCGGCCGCCAGCTCGTCCAGGGTCAGGGCGTGCACCGCCGCGGCTGCCGCCGAGATCGGCCGCAGCGGGCGCACCAGCGAGTATTCGCACCGGGACACGACGATCCGTCCGTCGACGACGAGCGCGGCGCCGTAGCTGACGATCTCGTCGGTGTGCAGGTCGAGCCCCGTGGTCTCGACGTCCAGCACCACCAGCTCGGCCCGGCGCCAGGGCAGGTCCAGGGCGTCCCATCCCGGCACGCCGGTCGCCGCCCCCGTCCCGCGGCTACGCCAGATCGGCACCGGGCACCCGGCCGGTGTGCAGCGAGGCCTCGAGCCGCGACTGCACCGCGGCGACCACCCGGAACGACTCGCGCAGGTGCCGCCGGGTCAGCGCGTCGAGCGAGGCCGGGGCCAGGTAGGCCGACGGTGGCCGTCCGGTCGCGATGGCCGCGACCTCGTGGCCGAGCAGCAGCTCGCTGATCTGCTCGAACGCCCCGGTCAGGGAGTCCGCCTCGTCCTGCGAGAGCAGCCTCGCCTGCGCCGCCCGCTGCAGCCGCTGCGGGGTGGTGGTGCCCATCAACGTCGATCCGGTCCCGTCCCCGACCACCGGGGCGAGCACCATCGCCGCCCAACGACCGATGGAGGTCACCGGTCGCAGCCCACCCCGCTTGAGGTTCAGCTCGCCCTTGTGCTCCCCCGAGTGCTCGACGACGAAGTCGCGCACGAACCCCGTGGGCGGGCGGGCCGACAGGGTGTAGGTGAGCAGCGCCGACAGGAACTGCGGGCTGCGACTGCGGTCGACCATGGGCTCGAGCATCGCCCGGCCCAGGGACAGCCCGGTCACCGGCCGGGAGTCGGCGAGCATCGTCGAGAGCAGCATCGCCGACTCGACGCCGGCGTCGTCCAGCCACTGCCGGGTCGCCGAGTGCCAGGCCGACAGGGACCGGCCGAACCGCGGGGTGTCGGCGTTGGCGCCGTCCCGGCACCGCTGCAGGCCGATGACCTCCATCGCGTCCAGGACGGCGACCGCGTGCGCCCGCATCGCGGCGTCCACGGCCGGGTCGTCGCCGACGGGGGCCCCCGCGTCGGGGCCGGTCGCTGTCGGGGCGCCAGACCAGCGCAGTGTCGGTGTCCGAGGCGGGCAGCACCTCGCGCCGGGCCAGCGACCCGAGCACCAGCCACGAGCAGGACGCCGGGACCGGCGGGTCGGGCGGCACCAGTGCGATCACCCGCCGCAGCAGCGCGTCGTGGACCGCGGCGACCAGGGCCGAGACCCGCAGCGCCGGCACCCCCGACTCGACCAGCTCGACGATCGTGGTCGGCAGCAGCCTGGCGGCCGCCGCGAGGGACCCGAGGTCGGTGGCCGCCTCGATCGCAGCCCGCACCACCAGGGGGTCGCGCACCTCGGCCGAGGCCAGGTCGACCGCCCGGACGACGCCGGTCGGCCGGCCGGTCGCGTCGGTCACCACCAGGTGATGGACGCCGTGCTCGACCATGCTCAGGTGGGCCTGCGCCAGCGAGGTCTCGGCGGTGACGGTGAGCAACGGCACAGTGGCGATCCGGTGCGCCGGCTCGTCGACGCCGACTGCTCCGGTACCGACGTGCCGGCGGATGTCGGCATCGGTGACGATCCCCCAACCGTCCGGCAAGGCGACTACGGCACACGACTGACCCTGGGCGCTCACGTCCTGCGCGAGGCGGCGGATCGGGGTGTCGGCCGGGCAGACCACGACCGGGCGGGTGTGGTGCTCGACCGCCGCGCGGGCGCGTTCGGCGGCGACCCCACCGTCCGTCATGCGCGGCCGGGCCGCGAGCATGCCGTAGCCGTGGAAGGCCAGCCGGTCGGGGTGCTCGAGCAGGGGCCGGGGGTCGGGCAGCCGGTAGAGCACGCAGTCGAGCTCGGCCCGCACGCCGAGCGCGGGAGGCATGCCCGACAGCAGCGACACCTGGCCGAAGGTGTCCCCCGGGGTCAGCTGGTCGACCACCCGTCCGCGGTCGAGGACGGCGACCGCACCGGTGCGCACCACCCACAGGTGGTCGAGCGCGGCGCCGTCGGCGGCGACCACCATCGTGCCGGCGGTCACGAACTCGACCTCCACGGCGCGCGCCAGGCGCTCCAGGTCGACGGCGCTCAGCCGGTCGTAGGGAGCCTGACGCCCCAGGAAGTCGACGTACTCCTGCACGGGCCTCACGCTGTCGCAGTCCGGCGACAAAGACCAGCGTCGCCACCGTCCATGAGGCGGACGGTGGCGACGCTGCGACCAGCGAGAGTGTGTCGTGAGGCGGAACCTTAGGCGCCGTCCACCCGCTGCTGCGGGATACCGGCGAGCAGGGCCCGCACCTCGGACTCGCGGTACCGACGGTGGCCACCGAGGGTACGGATCGATGAGAGCTTTCCCGCCTTGGCCCAGCGAGTCACCGTCTTGGGGTCGACGCGGAAGAGCGCGGCAACCTCAGCCGGGGTCAACAGGGGCTCGGCGTCAGGCGAACGGGTAGTCATGTCATCCTCCAGGACCCGGGGCAAGACCCCGACTCGTACATCGTGCCGTGCATGAGGCCTTGCGCGGATCAATTTCGCCCCGAAATCGCCCGTTCGGTCCCTGGTCGGACGATTTGTACCACTTTGAGTTGCCCATTGCGACTCAGAGTGGCAATTGCTATGTCTCGACCTGGAACACTGGCGATGCTAGCCGCCGTTCCCACACCTTCGGCCGTTACTGGTCGCGCCGGACAAATCTCCCCCCTTCTACCGAGTCCACTCATCACCCGCTGTGCCGGACATGGCACGCGACGCGGTGGCATTAGCCCATTCGGGGGACACGGGGCCCACGGTCCTAGGCTCGCCCCATGAGCCTCACCGACGTCTTCGCCCCCGACACCGAGCAGGTCGTCTTCTGCCACGACGAGGCCTCTGGCCTGCGCGCCGTCATCGCCCTGTCGACCACGGCCCTCGGCCCGGGCCTCGGCGGCACTCGGTTCCATCCGTATCCCGACGTCGACGCGGCGCTGACCGACGCGCTCGCCCTCTCCCGCGCCATGGCCCTGAAGAACTCCCTCGCCGGGCTCGACCACGGTGGCGGCAAGGGCGTCATCATCGGCGACCCGCGACGCGACAAGAGCGAGCAGCTGCTGCGGGCCTACGGCCGCTTCGTGTCCTCGCTGGGCGGGCGCTACGTCACAGCCTGTGACGTCGGAACCTACGTCTGCGACATGGACGTCGTGGCCCGCGAGTGCCGGTGGGTGACCGGGCGCAGCGAGGCCGAGGGCGGCGCCGGCGACTCCTCGGTGCTGACCGCGCTGGGTGTCTTCCAGGGCATGCGGGCCGGCGCCCAGGTGCGCTGGGGCGAGCCCACCCTCGCCGGCCGTACCGTCGGCGTCGCCGGGGTGGGAAAGGTGGGACGTCACCTGGTGCCGCTGCTGCTGGCCGACGGGGCGCGGGTCGTCGTGACCGACGTGGACGACGCCGCCGTGACCCGGCTGCTGGTCACCCACCCCGGAGTCACGGCGGTGGCCTCGACCGCCGAGCTGGTGGCGGCCCCGCTCGACGTCTACTCCCCCTGCGCCCTGGGCGGCGCCCTGACCGAGGCGGTGGTCGACGGCCTGCGGGCCTCGCTGGTCTGCGGCGGCGCCAACAACCAGCTTGCGACCCCCTTGGTCGCCGACCGGCTGGCGACCCGCGACATCCTCTACTGCCCGGACTTCTGCGTGAACGCCGGTGGCGTGATCCAGGTGGCCGACGAGCTGGGCGGCTTCTCGTTCGAACGGGCGCGAGCCCGTACCGAGAAGATCTTCGACACCACCCTCGGGGTGCTGCAGGCGGCACAGCGGGACGGCGGCACCACCGAGGCCGCCGCCCAGCGCGCCGCCCGGGAGCGGATCGCGCAGGTCGGCGGGCTGCGCCGGATCCTGTTGCCCTGATCGGGCCGCGCTATCGATGGAACCCTGCTCGATGAGGCAGAATCGACGTCGGGGGCTCGTGCCGGCGAGGGCGAGATGTCAGCACCCCCTTCGACGATGTACCGTTACCGCACGACGACAATGTGACCGCATCCGGGGCCCCGCCATTGGGCGCTTGCCCCGGATCTATGTATGAGGGGGTCGACGCCATGGGGCGCGGCCGTCAGAAGGCCAAGCAGACCAAGGTCGCGCGGGAGCTGAAGTACTACAGCCCGAACACCGACTACACGGCTCTGCAACGCGAGCTTGCGGGCTCCGGCCATGACTCCGGCGAATCCCGTCAGGTCCCTGACCTGGCCGAGGACGACGACGAGGACGACCTCGACGACGACGATTGACGTCGACGTCTCACACGTAGTCGACAGCAGCCGATGCCGGTCAGCCGGCGTCGGCTCTTCGGTCGTGCAGCCGATGCCGGTGAGCCGGCGTCGGCTCTTCGGTCGTGCAGCCGATGCCGGTCAGCCGGCGTCGGCTCATGCGTGGTGGCCGACCAGCCGGACGGCGCCGCCGTCCACGCCCTTGGCACCACGCACCACGCCGTCCTGACCCGCGCCGTTGGGAGCAGCGTCCGGGGTGACCTGCCCCAGCACCCAGCTCGGCACCCCGCGCCCGTGCAGCCGGGCCAGCGCGGCGTCGACCCGGTCGGCCGCGACGACGGCCACCATGCCGACTCCCAGGTTCAGGGTGCGCTCGAGGTCGGCCTGCGGCACCCGGCCCAGCTCGGCGACCAGGCCGAAGATCGGCGCCGGCGTCCAGCTCGACCGTTCCAGGGTGGCCAGCAGCCCGGGCGGCAGCACCCGGGCGAGGTTGGCGGCCAGCCCGCCGCCGGTGACGTGCGAGACGGCGTGCAGGCCCGCGCCCAGCGACTGCGCCAGGTCGACGACGTCGGCCGCGTAGACCCGGGTCGGCTCGAGCAGCTCCTCGCCCAGGGTGCGGCCCAGCTCGGGCACCGGACGGTCGAACGTCCAGCCGGCCGCGGCGACCACCCGCCGCACCAGCGAGTAGCCGTTGGAGTGCAGCCCGGACGACGCCATCGCGACCACGACGTCGCCGTCCCGCACCCGGTCCGGCCCCAGCAGCTCGGTCGGCCTCGACCACCCCGACGGCGGCGCCGGCCAGGTCGTACTCGTGCTCGCCGATCAGGCCGGGGTGCTCGGCGGTCTCGCCGCCCACCAGCGCGCAGCCGGCCTGGCTGCAGGCGGCGGCGATGCCGCCGACGATGGCGGCGATCCGCTCGGGCACCACCTTGCCGCAGGCGATGTAGTCGGTCATGAACAGCGGCCGGGCGCCGCAGACCACGATGTCGTCGACGACCATGCCGACCAGGTCGAACCCGATGGTGTCGTGCTTGTCCAGGGCCTGGGCGACCGCGACCTTGGTGCCGACCCCGTCGGTGCTGGTGGCCAGCAGCGGACGGCGCATGCCCTGCAGCGCCGAGGCGTCGAACAGCCCGGCGAAGCCGCCGATGCCGCCCAGCACCTGCGGGCCGTGGGTGGCGGCCACGGCGGCCTTCATCAGCTCGACGGCGCGGTCGCCGGCCTCGACGTCCACCCCGGCCGCCGCGTAGGTGATCGCCTCGCTCACCGGGTGACCTCCAGCGGCAGCTGGGTCTGCTCGAGGGCGTGCTTGCCGAGCATGACCTCGGGCGGCAGCTCGATCGGGTAGCTGCCGGTGAAGCAGGCGGTGCACAGCCGGGTCGCCGGCTGGTCGGTGGCCGCGATCATGCCCTCGAGCGAGATGTAGCCGAGGGTGTCGGCGCCGATGCCCGCCCGCACGTCCTCGACACCGATGCCGCTGGCGATCAGCTCGGCCCGGGTGGCGAAGTCGATGCCGTAGAAGCAGGGCCAGGTCACCGGCGGGCTCGAGATCCGCACGTGCACCTCGGTGGCCCCGGCCTCGCGCAGCATGCGGACCAGGGCCCGCTGGGTGTTGCCGCGCACGATCGAGTCGTCGACCACGATCAGCGGCTTGCCGGCGATGACCTCGCGCAGCGGGTTGAGCTTGAGCCGGATGCCGAGCTGGCGGATGGTCTGGCTGGGCTGGATGAAGGTGCGCCCGACGTAGGCGTTCTTGACCAGGCCCTGCCCGTAGGGGATGCCGGACTCCTGGGCGTAGCCGACGGCCGCCGGGGTCCCGGACTCCGGGGTCGGGATCACCAGGTCGGCCTCGACCGGGTGCTCGCGGGCCAGCCGCCGTCCCATCTCGACCCGGGCGGTGTGCACCGAGCGGCCGGCGATCGTGGTGTCGGGGCGGGCCAGGTAGACGTACTCGAAGACGCAGCCCGTGGGGGTGGCCGGGGCGAAGCGGGACGAGCGCAGGCCGTTGTCGTCGATGGCGATCAGCTCGCCGGGCTCGATCTCGCGCACCAAGGAGGCACCGACGATGTCGAGGGCGGCGGTCTCGCTGGCGACCACCCAGCCGCGGTCCAGTCGGCCCAGCACCAGCGGCCGGATGCCGTGGGGGTCGCGGGCGGCGTAGAGGGTGTGCTCGTCCATGAAGACGAAGCAGAAGGCGCCCTTGACCAGCGGCAGCACCTCGAGCGCCGTGGCCTCGAGACTGCGGTCGGGGTCGCCGGCCAGCAGGGCGGTGACCAGGGCGGTGTCGGTGGTGTTGCCCTTGGCCAGCTCGCCGCGCAGGGATCGGCCGTGCCGTTCCTCGACCAGGTCGGCCAGCTCGCGGGTGTTGACCAGGTTGCCGTTGTGGGCCAGCGCGACGGTGCCGGCCGCGGTGGCGCCCAGGGTGGGCTGGGCGTTCTGCCAGGTGGAGCCACCGGTGGTGGAGTAGCGGCAGTGGCCGACCGCGATCTTCCCGACCAGGGTCGACAGTGCCGCCTCGTTGAAGACCTGGGCCACCAGCCCGATGTCCTTGTAGACCAGGATCTGGTCGCCGTTGCTGACCGCGATCCCGGCCGCCTCCTGGCCGCGGTGCTGCAGCGCGTACAGCCCGTAGTAGGTCAGCTTGGCGACCTCCTCGCCGGGGGCCCAGACGCCGAAGACCCCGCAGGCGTCCTGCGGGCCCTTCTCGCCGGGAAGCAGGTCGTGCGTGAGCCGTCCGTCACCGCGAGCCACCCGCGAAGTTTCCCACACCCCGGCCCGCCCGTCCGACGCGTCGACCGGGCCCCGAGGTCAGCGGGGGCGGCGGCGCTCGACCAGCAGCGCGGCGGACGCCCCGACCAGCCCACCGACGACGATCCCCACCAGCACCAGGTCGAGGGGCACCATCGGAGTGGCGAAGCCCTTGTCGCGGACGGCGACCCCACCCGCGACCAGCAGCGCCAGCGCCCCGACGACCATGCCGCTGAGGGCGAACGGCCAGTAGCGCGGCGCCCGCCGCAGCAGCACCGGCACCGGGTCGGCGACCGCCTCGGCAGGCGCCTGGCCCGGCAGGTCGTGCTCCTGGGCCGACAGGTGGTGCGGGACGGCGGGGACCTCGGCGCTCGACGGCTGCGACACGCCGTCCAGCCTACTGATCGGGGCGGGGATGCCGACGGACTCAGGTGCAGGCCCCACCAGGACCGTCACGAGCAGGACGGCGACATGCAGGACGGCGACCTGCAGGACGGCGACCGACAGGACGGAGGAGTGGCATGCCGGAATCACCCGGCTCTCGCGGTGCGGCCTGGGCCATCGGCGCCTGCATCATGCTGCTGCTCGGTGCCACGGCCGCCGCGGGAATCAGCTCGACCGCCGAGGTGACGAGGCAGCAGCAGGACACCGCCCTGATCGGCCTGCTCGCGCAGGCGCCGACCTCGGGGGGCCGGATCGAGGCACTCGTAGCACGGCTGGCGGACGGCGACACTGCCCCGGCCCAGGTCAGCGACACCAGGGTCGACATCGCGGCCGAGACCGAGCGCCTCGACCAGCTGGCGGCCTCGTTGGCCGATGCGCAGGCCAGCTCAGGCGCACGCTCCGTCGACCTTCACCCGCTGGTCGCCGACATCGCCGGGTTGGCGACGGCGGGACGCCAGGCGATCTCACCGGCTGCCGATCTGCGCATGGGCGGCCCGCTGCGGGAGGCGATCGACCACGGCCACCAGCAGGTCTCGGCCGAGAGCAGCGAGGCCGTCGCCACCGTGAGCCGCCAGGCGGGCGAACGTGCCTCGGCCTGGTCGGTGCGGGTCATCCTGACCCTCGGTGGGATCGGCCTGCTCTCGGTTCTGGTGATGACCCTGCTGGTCGGTCCCTTCGCCGCCCAGCAGCAACGGCAGCGGCGACGAGACCAGCTGCTCGCCGAGAGCCGCACGAACCACGCCACCTACGTCGCCCAGCTGCTCGACAGCCTCGACGTCGCCGTGATCGCGATGAACGCCGACGGCAGCAAGGCGACCGTCAACGCTGCTACCCGGCACCTGTACGGGCTGCCGTCGGACGGTGTCGTCACCCCCGACGAGCTGGAGCACAGCGCGGTCGTCCGGCAGCCGGGCGGGATCGGCGACCTGGCCTGGGCCGACCAGCCGTTGCTGCGGGCGCTGCGCCGTCCCGGCCAGACGGCCGCCGCCGAGCTGGCCATGCGCCCCCGCACGGAGGAGGACGCCGGTGCCAACGCCCCGCGCGCCGGCGAGCGGCGGTTGCGGGTGCGGGCCAAGGCCGTGGTGAACGACGCCGGCGAGGTGCTCGGTGCGGTGGCGACGCTGCAGGACCTCACGAGCGTGCTGACCCGCAGCCAGACCTTGACCAGGCATGCCGCCCAGCTGGCCGCCATCAACCGGGCGACCCGGGCGGTGCTGCACGAGGAGAACCCGCGGCATGCGGTGTGCCGTGAGGCCTTCGCCGTGTCCGGAGCCACGTTCGTGGCCCTCTTCGAACCCGACCGGCACGGAGATCTGGTCTGCACCGCCTCCATCGGCACCGACACCGACGGGTGGCGGTTGCGGGCCGACGGCCGGTCGGTCGTCGCGGCGGCCTACGCCAGCGCCCAGACCAGGATCGTGGCGAACCTGTCCGTGCACCCGGGGGTCGACGCCGACCTGGCGCGGCGAGTGACCCAGCTCGCGGACTCCCCGGAGGTCGGCGGGGCCTGGATCCCGGTCGTGGCCCATGGGTCGTGCATCGCCGTCCTCGTGGTGTGCCTGCCGACGAGGCAGGTCGACCAACTGCGGGACCAGCTGCCGACCCTCGAGATCGTGGCGGGCGAGACGGCGGTCGCGATCGAGCGGCACAACCTGATGATCCGGCTCGCCACCGAGGCCGACACCGACGGCCTGACGGGGGCCCACAACCGGCGGGCCTGGGAGTCGGGGCTGCCGAAGGCGCTGCAGCGGTCGAGCCAGAGCGGGCTGCCCGTCACGGTCGTGCTGCTCGACCTCGACCACTTCAAGGCCTTCAACGACAGCCACGGGCACCCCACCGGCGACGCCCTGCTGCGCGAGGTCGTCCAGGCCTGGCAGGCCCGACTGCGTCCCGGCGACCTGCTCGCCCGGTACGGGGGTGAGGAGTTCGCCGTCCTGCTGCAGGAGTGCACCATCGACGACGCCCACACCGTGGCCGAGTCCCTGCGCGCGTTGATGCCTCGCGGGCAGACCTGCTCCGCCGGTGCCGCCACCTGGGACGGCATCGAGTCGGCCGGCGGGTTGGTCGAACGCGCGGACCGGGCGCTCTACGAGGCCAAGCGGAGCGGCCGCAACCAGCTCGTCGTCGCCTGACGGGACTCGCCTCACAGGACACCGCCTCACGGGACACCGCCTCACGGGACACCGCCTCACGGGACACCGCCGTCGGGTGCGGGACGTCGTCGTTGTCTCGTCCCCGGATCAGGTGTCCGCGGGGGTCAGAGTTGTTGTTGTGTAACGGGTTTGGTCGGGTTGGTGACTTGCGGTGACTGTCGGGGGTGGCCGGTAGGTTGCGGGTGTGGGACACGACCAGCAACCAGGCCTCGGCGGCACCCCCGCCGCTGGTTCCGGTTGCCCTGGCGCGGTTCCCGCACCCCAGGGTGCGGCCGGCACGCACGAGGGCCTGGCCCCGGCCCAGGCGGAGGGTGGTGGGGCGGGCGGGCCCGGCGGGCGGGCCCGGTTGGATGTCGAGGTCGCGGTGGACCAGCTGGGCGCGGCGCTGGCCCTGTTGGCGGGTTCGAGCATCATCACCTTGTCGCCGGCCCAGAAGCGGGCGGTGATGGAGCAGGTGGTGCGGCTGCGGCAGACGTTCGAGGCCGGCTACCTGCACGTGCTGTCCCAGTTCGACTCCTCCCCCGAGGTGGTGCCCGGGGCACGGCGCCGGGTGGGGCATGCGTTCTTGACCCAGCGGATGCGCTACGCCGGCGGCGAGGCCACCCGGGACGTGGACGCCGCCCGCCGCCTGGACCCCGACGGCGCCGGCTACGACCTGGCCCTGCTCGACCCCGACAACCGTCCCGACCCCTGCCTGGACATCCCCGAGGACCGGTCAGCCCCTACCCGGTCCCACACCGGCGGCCCCGACAACGATGCTGCTGACGACGATGCTGCTGACGACGACGGTGCTGGTGGTGACGGTGCTGGTGGTCAGGGTCATCCGGTCGGTGGCGGGGTCAGCGACCCGGACGGGGTCGCCGGCGCCGCCGAGGCCATCCTCGGCGACAGGCCCTCGGCCCCCGGCGAGGGCCGTGATGCCTCGCCGGCCGGCCAGGGCGGCGGGGCCGCCGGTGCGGGCGCGGCGTTCGGGCCGGGCGCGGCCTCCGACGCCGGCGTGGGCGGCGGACCGGCTGCGGAGGTGGGGTTGCCGCGCCTGGGGGCGGCGTTGGCGGCCGGGCTGATCACACGGGGGCATGTCGAGGTCGCGGTCCGGGCGTTGGCCCGGGTCCCCGAACACCTCGCCAACCGCCGCGACCGGAACGGGGTCAGCGGCCGCACCAAGATCGACGCGTTCTTGACGTGGAAGTCCCGCGAACACACCGTGACCACCACCGCCCGGATCGCCCAGGAACTCATCGAGGCCCTGGCCCCGGACAAGGCCGACCGCTACGACCCCCACGCCTACCGCCGCCGCACCCTGACCTTGACCACCGACACCACCGGCATGAGCGTCCTACGCGGCCTGCTCGACCCCGCCACCGCCGCCCTGGTCAGCGCCACCCTGGCCCACTACCGCACCCTGACCACCCCCCACCCCCACAACGCGACCACCACCAACGACGACAGCCAGAGCGGCAGCCACAGTGGAGACAATCGCGCCACCGCCGGTGACGGCGGGCCGTGGGGCGAGCAGACCGAGCTGCCGATCCGCGACGAACGCACCATCGGCACCCGCAACGCCGACGCCCTGACCGCGATCTGCGAAGCCGCCCTCCACACCCACCACCACACCCACCCCGACCCCACCCCCGATGGTGGGGCGGGCCGGGGCCCCGGACGTGGCTCAGGGCCGGGCTCACAACCCGCGGCGCCACTGGTGAAAGTCATCGTGATCGCCACCGCCGCCCAAGTGGCCGCTGCCCGCCGCGCCACCCCACCACCCCGCGACCACGACGGCACCCCGCTGCGACCACCCGGCCACCACGACCCCTGGCACCACCCCACCCCAAGCAGCCCACCCAGCACCAGCCCACCCGGCACCAGCCCACCCGGCACCAGCCCACCCAGCACCAGCCCACCCAGCACCAGCCCACCCGGCGGCAGCCCACCCGGCAACAGCCCACCGGGCGGCAGCAGCAGCCCACCGCCCGGCGGCCCGTTCGAGAGCTGCCCTCACGCGGGCGGCGCACCCGACGGCGGTCCCCCCGGGGTCGGCGCCGCCGGAATGGCACGCCTCGCCCAGTCCGGGACCCCGATCACCGCCGCCACCTTGGGACGGTTGATGTGCGACGCCCAGTTCCAGACCGTCCTCCTGGGCACCGACCGTGAAGTCCTGACCCTGGGACGCACCACCCGCCTGGCCAGCAAGGCCCAACGCACCGCCCTGACCGCCCGCGACCGCGGCTGCATCGCCCCCGGCTGCCCCATGCCCCCCACCGCCTGCCACGCCCACCACATCACCTGGTGGCGCAACGGCGGCACCACCGACATCGACAACCTCGCCCTGGTCTGCACCCACCACCACACCCTCATCCACACCGGCGAATGGCACCTCCAGATACACGCCGGCATCCCCTACGTCATCGCCCCCACCTGGATCGACCCCACCCGCACCCCCCGACGCAACACCACCTTCAACGCCGAAGAACAAGCCCGACACCTCGGCCACACCATCGGACAACAACAACAACTCCCCCTCGACTGAGGCAGCCTCCGACCACGTCGGGAGTGTCCGAGAGGATCACCCGGCCGCGATGGGCGCAGGTCGGTCAGGGGTCGAGGAACAGGCGCAACGGCAGCACCTGCGACAGGTCGGCACGGTCTCCGCTGGCCAGCAGCAGGCCGGTGGCCGAAGCCTCCCGCCACGTGAGCCGACCGACGACCAGCGCCAACCAGGTCGCGGCGTCGGTCTCGACCACGTTGGGCGGGGTGCCCCGGGTATGCCGCGGACCGACCATGCACTGCACCACCCCGTAGGGGGGCACCCGCACCTCGACCGAGCGCCCCGGGGCCACCTGGGCCAGCTCGTCGAGGGTGTAGCGAACCGCCAGGGACACCGTCTCGCGCGACACCGGCTCGCGCGACACCGGCTCGCGCGACACCGGCTCGCGCGACACCGGCTCGCGCGCCACCGTCTCGCGCGACACCGGCTCGCGCGACACCGTCTCGCGCGACACCGTCTCGCGCGCCACGCCCTCTGCTGCAGCGTCCCGCCAGGTACGGACGGCGTCCCGCCCGGCATCGGGGTCGATGCGTCGGCGCGGGGGCATGCCCCCGATGCTAGAGGGGTCAGGCCCGCAGCGTGGTGAGCCCCAGTGGCGCGGGGGCACTGAAGCCCGGGAAGATCGAGCTGAGACTGCCCGCGCCGCAACGTTTCTGCAGGATCTCACCCAGGATGGTCCGGTAGTCCGTCGTCCCGGCGAGGTCGCCGTCCACGAGGGCGTCGGCAGCCAGCCCCGGCCAGGTGCCGTAGACGTGCCCCCCGATCGTGCCGCCGCCGAGCACCATCACGACATTGCCGTGACCGTGGTCGACCCCGCCGCTGCCGTTCTGCTCGAGTCGGCGTCCGAACTCGGACAGCGTCACGACCGTCACGTTCGCCAGGCCGGCCCCCAGATCGGTGGCGAAGGCGGCCAGCGCCTCGCTCAGGATCGTGAGCCGGTCCTTCATCCGACCGGCGTCGACCGTGCCCAGGTCGACGTGCATGTCCCAGTCGTCGAGCTCGACGCAGGCCACCTGCAGCCCCACGCCGGCCTTGACCAGCCGCGCCACGTCGCGGAGCTGCTTGCTCAGGTCGTTGTCGGCATAGGCGGCTCCGGCCGCCGGGGTGTAGCCGGCGGCCTCGAGCCGCGTCGTGGTGCGGGCAGCCGCCAGCGCCGTGTTGGCCGGCTGCGCCAGGGACGACGTCGCCCCACGGTGCATGGCCGTCAGCGCACGGTCCCAGCGGGCCGTCTCGGTCGCGTTCCACCCGCCGTCCAGCGTGAACTCGGCGATGCCCGGCAGCACGGTCTCGGCGGTCGGGCCGACGAGGGCACCGGTCACCCCGCCCCAGCCCAGCTGGGTGGCGGTGAACGGACCGGTCGACGTCCGCAGCCCCAGAGTGCGGTCGAGCCAGCCGCTGCGCAGTGACGTGCCGGGCGCCGCCCGCTCCATCTCGGCCATCGCCTCGAAGTGCGAGCGACTGGGGTCCGCCTGCCCCACAGCATGCACGAACGCCAGCGAGCCACTGTCCCAGAACGGTTTCAGTGCCTGCATCGCCGGATTCAGCCCGAACGTCGCATCCAGCTGCAGCAGTCGGCTGGTCGGCAGCGCCAGTGGACCGCGGGCCGCCATGTAGTCGGCGTCAGCTCCGGGGACGACCGCGCTGAGCCCGTCGAAGCCGCCCCGCAGCGACAGCACCACCAGGACGTCGCCCGAGTAGCCGTCGGCGAAGGCGTAGCTGGGGGCGGCGGCCTCGCCGGCGAAGCTGCCGGCAGCCGCCATCCCCATCCCGGCCGCCATGCCCTGCAGCACGGTTCGGCGCCGAACCCCTGCCGACGGCGGGCAGTCGCACGGGGGCGGCTCGACGGTACGGGTCACGGGTGCCTCGCCTCGCTCGTCGCAGCAGTCGTCATCGCAGCAGTCGTCACAGCAGTCGTCATCGCAGCATCTGGGTGGGTGAGTCGAGCAGCAGCGCCAGGACCGACTCGAAACGCCAGGTCACGGCCTCGGAGTCGGCCCGCAACGCCGTCGTCGGGGTCACCCCGAGGAAGCTGCAGATGGCGTCCCGCTCGACCACCATCAACGAGCGCGACCGCACCCGAACCGCCAGCGCCGACAGCAGGGCCCCGTGGGTGGCCGGCAACGGGCTCGGCAGCAGCGACCGCTTCGTCGGGTGGACCAGCTTGTCGGGCCACCAGCCGTTGGTCAGGTTGAGGTTGGTGTTCCACCGCAACAACGTGCCGGACGACGACTGCCAGGCCGCCGCCACGTCGGGGTACCCGTTGGGCATCGGCCAGGCCAGGGGCGCATGGCCCAGCGACTCCGAGATCCAGTACAGGGCCAGCAACGGGTCGGTGCCGGTGGCGGGCGGTCTGATACCCAACCCTCGGATCGAGGCCACGAAGGCCTCGAACGGCCGACGGATCTTGGCGTCCCGCGCGGCGAGGAACTCCGGGGACGTGAACAGCTGGCGCAGCACCGGCGCGATCGCCGTCCCGTTGGCCAGGTAGGTCCGGGCCAACCGGGTGACCAACCAGGCCGGCGGGTTGTCGCTGACGAAGTGGACGGCGAGCCGGCGGGCCAGCCGGGTCGCGGTCGCGGGGTGGTTGGCCAGGTAGGTGACGTAGGCACCGACCAGGGCCCGTCCGTCCGCCGAGGCATTCGGGTGGCTGAACCCCATCACCCGCAACGGCCCGACGTGGTGGTAGTCGGTTCGGTAGGTGAAGACGTCGGTACGCCAGTCGACCGACAGCCCGGTCAGGATCCGGGCCGAGGCCTTGACGTCGGCCTCGCTGTACCCGGCGTCCACCCCGACGCTGTGCAGCTCGAGCAGCTCGCGCCCCAGGTTCTCGTTGGGGGCGTCCTTGCTGGAGTCGGCGTTGTTGAGGTACTTGAGCATCGCCGGGTGGGTCGTGGCCGCGTAGAGCATGTCGCGGTAGCGCCCGAAGGCGTACCGGCGAATGACGTCGGCGTCGAAGCGATGACGGGTGGCCGCGACGTCACTGCTGGGACAGGTGATGTTGAGCAGGTTCGACCAGAAGTCGGTCATCACCTCGAGCAGCTGGCGACTGCTCCAGGCGGCGCGGGCCACAGTGAGGGCCGACAGGTGGAACATCGGGTCCCAGGACTCGTTCTGGTGCGCCTCGATCCAGCGAGAGGTCTGCAGGATCGACCACCCCTGCGACGGGTACCGGGCTCGGAGCTGGTCGCCCACCGGGTCCTTCACGGACGCCGGGTTCAGCTGCGCCTCGAGCCAGGCCCGGGTTCCCACCGCCGGCACCGAGGCGAGCAGGCCGGGCGTCAGCCCGTAGGTGGTTCGTCGCAGCAGATGCCGCTTGGCGGCCTCCTGCGCGGCGGTCGTCCCCGAAACTGCCATGACGAGTTGTCGACCGAACCCCTGTTCGAATTGATAGCCCGCCCGGTGGACTCTCGGGTCAGGTCTGCCCGTGGGCCCGTTCGGTCCCCGGGGCCGACATCGGTTCGGGCACGTGGCGGACCAGGTAGGAACCCTCGAACACCCGGTACCCGCCCCCGGAGCGCTTGGCCTGGTACATCGCGACGTCGGCGCGGCGCAGCAGCTCGCCCACCGTCATGGCGCCCGGCCTGCCGACGGCGACCCCGATACTGGCTCCGGCCTGCAGCCGGCGTCCGTTGCTCAGCTGCACCGGCTCCACCAGGGCGGCCAGCATGTCGACGGCGAGCTGCTCGACGGGGACGTCACCGACGCGGGCCGTCGCCGCGAACTCGTCGCCGCCGAGCCTGGCGAGCACCCCCCGGGGCTCGACGGCCTCACCCAGCCGGCGGGCCACCGCTCTCAGCAGCTCGTCACCGACGTCGTGCCCCAAGGTGTCGTTGACCTCCTTGAAGTGGTTGAGGTCGACCAGGGCCAGCACCACGGGCGTCCGGTCCACGCCCTCGAGCAGCCCGAGCAGGGTGGCATGGAAGGCGCGCCGGTTGTGCAGCCCGGTGAGGTCGTCGGTGTGGGCCAGCCGGTGCGACTCCGACAACGACAGCAGGGTCCGATAGGCGACCGCCAGCCGGATCAGGCTCAGGGCCACCGACACCGTTGCCAGTCCCACGGGAAGCGGCGGCATCTCGACCCGGGTCGCCGCGACGAGCAGACCCAGCGCCACCATCGCTGCCGCCAGCGGCACCACCACGGTCCACGCGTCCATGGCCGCGCGCACCCGCTGCACCGGCGCCCCCGCCCCGGCTCCCAGGGTGACCATGCCGCAGCCGACCACCCAGACGACGTCGAGCACACTGCCGCCCTGCCAGGTACCCATGGCCTGCTGGACCGAGAAGGCCATGTCCCCGAACGGGAAGATCAGGTACGACGACAGCATCCAGCCGGAGATCCGTTGCGGCTTCGCCGACGACAGCGTGATCGTCGCGATGATCAGCGCGAACTGCAGCATGTCGAAGGCCGGCATGCCCAGGATCAGCCAGAGCGGGACGCCGGAGACCTGGGCGGCCCTCGCCGCCAGCACCGGGGCGATGGCCAGGAAGCAGGCCCAGATGGCCGCGGTCGCCACCGCCACGTCGAGCAGGGTGCCCAGGTGCAGTCGGATCCCGCGGTAGCGGTGGATCGACAGCACGGCCACGAGCGCGAACGGCTCCGCGGCCGTCATGATCACGGAACCGGCCACGTTCTGGAAGGCAGGGGCCGCCGGACCGAGGTGGGCGTTGTAGACGAGGTTGCCGACGAACAGGCAGCCCGTCATGACGGTCAGGGGGATCCGCCAGCGGCGGTACTCCCGCTCGGAGGCGACCATGCATGCCAGGTAGAGGGTCTGCATGCCGAAGGCAAGCGACTGCAGACCCCAGTCCCGCCAGAAGACGAAGCCGTTCGGCCCCAGGAACATGGCGGCGAGGTAGAGCCACAGCGCCCCCACGCCGGCGGCTCGCAGCCCGGCATGGCGGCCCGCCCCGATCAGGTCCACCACGCGCACAGCAGCCAGCCGACGCACGACAGCCGACTCCCGCATGGCAGCCGAGGCAGCCGACGCAGCCACTGCGCGCACGGGCGCAGGGGTCGACGACGGCTCGGCTGCCATCTGCTGGCCTTCGACACCCCCGGCCGTCCTCTTGAGCACTCGACCGACAGTCGTCAGGAGCGCGGCGTCCGAGCCACGGTCAGGCCCAGGGCGGGGGCGGGAACACCGGGGCACCGGACGACGAGGCACCGGACGACGAGGCACCGGACGACGGGGCACCGAGGGGCGGCGACGGGATCCGCATGGCCGCCTGTTCGTCCCGCAGCGAGTCCACCACCCTGCCGGGCGGCAGCTCGACGTCGTCGTAGCGCAGCACGTCGTCCCGCCTCAGGTCGTGGCGCAGCCTGCAGCCCTGCGCCACCCCCATCGGCAGCAGCCCCTGTGCCGACGTGACGTCGGCCCGCTCGGCCAGGCCGTAGCTGTCGTACCCGCCCAACCCGTCGAGCACCTGTCCGGCGGACAGGTCCCGCTTGGCCACGGCCACCACCTCGACAGTCGGCGGGCCGGCCGGCTGGACGGCGGCGTCCCCGAACAGCACCGCCCGGGCGAGGGTGCCGGGTACCTCGAAGTGGCACAGGTGGTAGGGCACGTAGAAGCTGTAGAGCGGCCCCGGGCCCAGCTTGTAGAGGTCGAGGTAGTGCCGCTGCCGCGGGTTGTCGTGGGTCGCGAGCAGGTACACCCCGGGCCCCGGCCGGGCGCCCACGACGTAGTCGACCACCCCGCCCAGCGCTCGCAGCTCGTCGACGTCGAACCGGCTCGTCAGATCGTCGACGTGGCCGTCGTGGTCGGCGCCGCGCATTCCGCGCCGCTCGATGGTCATGCCGGTGGCGTTGGCGACGATGGCCTGCTCGAACGAGACCTTGGTGCCGTCGGCGAAGCTGGTCACCATCTGCGGCGACTGCCCCCACCGACGGGCGAACCCGGCCTGGGTGGTCGGGGTGCGGTACGGGTCGTGCAGGCCCTTGACGCTGCCGCACACCAGCGGCGTCAGCCCGATCCCGGTGACGAACCGGTACAGCCCCAGCTCGACCCCCGGCTGGTCGCCGTCGCACCCGGTGAGCACCAGCCCGGCGGCCTCGGCCCGCACCCGCAGGGCGGTGCCGACGGTCGCGTCGACCTCGGCGTTCAGCAGCACCACATGCTTGCCCCCGGCGAGCGCGGCCAGCACCACCTGGGCGCCGAACTCGACGGCACCCGTGGCCTCGACCACGGCGTCGACGCCCTCGGCCTCGCAGAGCGCGGCGACGCTGCTGGTCACCACCGGCTCACCCGCGGCCACCGCCGCACTGACCTCCGCCGCCGTCCCGGCCACCCGCCACTGCGTCACGCCGGCCTCGCGGTAGGCCCGCTCCGCGGCAGCCAGGGTGCGGTTGCAGACCACCGCCATGGTCATCCCCGGCGTGGCGTTGACGACCTGGTCGACCACGCCGCGACCCATGAACCCGGCACCCACGAGCGCGACCCGGACCGGGTCGCCGGCGGCCGCCCGCCGCTGCAGGGCGCGATCGACGATGATCACGGCGCGGCCATCCGTCGGCGCAGCCCGACCAGCTGGACGGCGAGGTCGGGCCAGGCGGCGTCCCGCTCCGAGACCGCTGCGACCGGCAACGGCCAGGCCACGGCGAGGTGGGCGTCGTCGGGGCGCAGCCCGCCCTCGGCGTCCGGGGTGTAGGCGTGGCTGACCTGGTAGCCGACCTCGGTGTCGTCGACCAGGGTCTGGTACCCGTGGGCGCACCGTGGCGGCAGGTAGACGGCGTCCCGCCCCTCGGCGGTCAGCACGACGGCGACATGCCTGCCGAAGGTGGCGCTCTCGGGCCGCAGGTCGACCACGACGTCGAAGACGGCGCCCCGGGTGCAGCGCACCAGCTTGGCCTCGGCGGCGGGCGGGTACTGCCAGTGCAGGCCCCGCACCGTGCCGGCCCGCCGGCTGGACGACAGGTTCGCCTGGACGACGTCCAGAGGTGCTCCGGCGGCGGCGAACTCGTCCCGGCCGAAGGCCCGGGCGAACGAGCCGCGCTCATCCTCGTGCGGGTCGGACCGGACCACGAGCACGCCGTCCAGCGCTGTCGTCTCGAACCTCAGGCCGCCCACCTAGAACGCCCAGGTCGCGTCGACGGCCAGGGCTGCGGCGCAGTAGGACTCGATGTCGGCGACCGTCTCGAGCCGGGCGTCGCCGCCCTCGTGGACGGCGCGGTACCACTGGGTGGTGGTCGCGACGGCCTCGGCGAAACCCCAGACGGGGCGCCAGCCCAGGCCTGCCGCCTTGCCGATGTCGAGGCTCAGCAGCTTCGCCTCGTGAGGCACCCGCTCGTACCGCCGCTCGTACGCACTCGCCTCGGCCTGCGGTGGGGCGACGGTGCCCGGCCAGTGCCGCAGCACCTCGGCGACCAGCTCGGCCACGGTGCGGTCGGCGTCCGGCTCGGGCCCGAGGTTGAGCGCCCCGATCGCCACGTCGCCGTCGGTGGTCGCGGTCAGCCGGGTCGCCAGCCACAGGTAGCCGCTCAGCGGCTCGAGCACGTGCTGCCAGGGCCGGGTGGCCCGAGGGTGGCGCACCACGACCGGCTCACCGGCGGCCAGGGACCGCATGCAGTCCGGCACGATCCGGTCGACGGCCCGGTCGCCGCCCCCGATCACGTTGCCCGCCCGGGCGGTCGCCACCTGGACGTCGCACCCCGGCGGGAAGAACGAGCGCCGGTAGGAGTGGGCCACGATCTCGGCCGCCGCCTTGCTCGCGCTGTAGGGGTCGTGGCCGCCGAGCGGGTCACCCTCGCGGTAGCCACGGGTCAGCTCGAGGTTCTCGTAGCACTTGTCGGACGTCACGATCACGCAGCTCACCCGCCGCCGGCCGAGGCCGCCGCCGCTCATCAACCGGCGGATGGACATGTGGTACCGAATCGCCTCGAGCACGTTGAGGGTGCCGGTCATGTTGGTCGAGAACGTCAGTGCCGGTTCGGAGTAGGACCGCCGCACCAGCGGCTGCGCGGCCAGGTGCAGCACGACGTCCGGGTGCGCCTCGGCGAAGACCCCGGCGACCAGGTCGGCGTCCCGCACGTCACCGATCCGACTGTCGAGCCGCTCGGCCAGGTGGAGCCGGTCGAACAGCGGGTCCTCACCCTCGGGAGCCAGCGCGAGCCCGGTGACCTCGGCGCCGAGCGCCAGCAGCCACTCGCACAGCCACGACCCCTTGAACCCGGTGTGCCCGGTCACCAGCACCCGGCGACCGGCGTAGAACCCGCCGAACGGCTCCGGGGCAGACACCTGGTCGGTCGACACGTGGTCGTTCGACACCTGGTCGGTCACCACGTCTTCCAGGGCGCCGCCCCCGAGGCCCACAGCGCCTCGAGCACCGAGCGGTCCTGCAGCGTGTCCATCGGCTGCCAGAAGCCGTCGTGCCGGTAGGCCGACAGCTGGCCGCGATGGGCCAGCTGCCGCAACGGTTCTCGCTCCCACACCGTGGCGTCACCGGCGATCTCGTCGATCGCCTCGGGCTCGACCACGAAGAACCCGCCGTTGACCCAGGCGCCGTCCCCGGCCGGCTTCTCGTGGAACTGCTCGACGTCGTTGCGGCCCTCGCGCAACGACAGCGCCCCGAACCGCCCGGTCGGCTGCACCGCGGTCAGCGTCGCCAGCCGACCCTCGGCCCGGTGGAAGGCCACCAGGGCGGTGAGGTCGACGTCCGAGACCCCGTCGCCGTAGGTGAGGCAGAAGGTCTCGTCGAGGTGGTCGCGCACCCGCCGCAGCCGGCCCCCGGTCATGGTGGCCTCACCCGTGTCGACCAGGGTCACCCGCCAGCTCTCGGACCGCGCCCCGTGCACCTGCATCTCGTTCTTGCCCAGGTCGAACGTGACGTCCGAGGTGCGCAGGTAGTACGAGGCGAAGAACTCCTTGATGACGTGGGCCTTGTAGCCGCAGGCCACGATGAAGTCGTCGATGCCGTGCGAGGAGTACATCTTCATGATGTGCCACAGGATCGGCAGCCCGCCGACCTCGACCATCGGCTTGGGCCGCACCGCCGTCTCCTCGCTCAGCCGGGTGCCCAGCCCACCGGCCAGCAGTACCGCCTTCACACCGAGGAGACTGTCACATCGCGGCCGCTCGCACGGCCCGCAGCCGACAGCAGGTGACGGTCAGCCGCCGTCACCACGGATGACCGACCCCACGGTGCGCAGCATGATCTTGACGTCGAGCCAGAGCGACCAGTTCTCGATGTAGTAGTTGTCGAACCGGGCGCGGTCGGCGATCGAGGTGTCGCCGCGCAGGCCGTGGATCTGGGCCCAGCCGGTCAGCCCCGACGGCACCCGGTGCCGGGCGACGTAGCGCGGGTAGGCCTCGCAGAACTGGTCGACGAAGTGCGGCCGCTCGGGACGCGGCCCCACCAGGCTCATCTCGCCCTTGAAGATGTTGAACAGCTGCGGCAGCTCGTCGAGCGAGGTCTTGCGCAGGAACCTGCCGACCGGCCCGAGCCGGTGGTCCTGCGAGATGTTCCACTGCGTCTGCGACTCGGTCTCGTCGACCGGCTTCAGCGAGCGGAACTTCATCACCTGGAACCGGCGGCCGTCGACCCCCACCCGCTCCTGGCGGAAGATGATGCCGGGTCCACCCTCGAGCCGGACCAGGATCGCGGCGACGAGCATGATCGGCGAGACCAGCACCAGCGCCACGGTGGCGACGGCCAGGTCGAAGGCGCGCTTGAGCTTCCAGCCCCGGCTGCGGCGGACGGCGCGGCGCAGCCGAACCAGCGGCATGCCCCAGACGTCCTCCATGTCGGTGCTGACGTTGTGCAGCTCGAACAGGCGCGGAACGATGAAGATCTCGGTGTCGAGACGGTCGCAGGTGCGGATCACGTCGACCATGGCCGACTCGCGCATCGACCCGAACCCCACGACCACGTTGTGGACGTCGTGGTCGGTGAGCACGTGGTAGAGCGCGTCGGTGCCGCCGAGCAGCGGCAGCGGCAGCTCCTTCGGCCCCAGCCAGGATCGGAGTCGAGGAAGCCGATCGGGTGCAGCCCGTACTCGGGGTGGTCGAGAAGCACGTCGGCCACCTGGGCACCGACGCGCCCGGCCCCCAACACCAGGGTGCGGTGCGCCACCCGGCGCTGCTTGCGCAGCGAGCGGACGACGGCGTAGGCGGCCGTGCGCAGCACCAGCAGCAGCCCCAGGGTCGCGAGGGCTCCGTAGACCACACCCCACTTGACCAGGTCGACGTCCCACCGCATCTGGGTGAGCACCGCCTGCATCAGGATCGTGATGGCGATCGCGGCCAGCCAGCGGCCGACGAGGGCCGGAACCTGGTCGAGCACCGACATCGACAGCCGCGAGCGGTAGAGGTGGGCCATCGCGTACAGCGCCACCAGGGTGCCCGCGAAGAGCACGCTCGTCAGGGTGACGGCGCGACCGACCACCAACGGCCCCAGCAGGGCTGCAGTGAGGTCGGTGGTGATGAGCAGCGGCTGCACGCCGAAGCGGCCCAGGATCGAGGACCGGCGCCGGTCGTGGGAGACCAGGGCGGTCGGGACGCCCGCCCGCACGGGGGCGTCCCCGTCGCGCCCGACCATCCGGATGCCGAACGGGGGCGTCAACCGCGTCGTGGCGGCGCGCTCGAAGGCCAGGCGTTCTGTGCCCACGGACGTCGGCACCGCTGTTGCGGGCGCCACCTGTCGTCCTGGGGCACCGACGCTCAGGTCGGTCTCGCTCACGCAGCCACTCCCTCAGCCGGCCTCCCCCGACGGGCGGCAGGACGATCAACAACGATTCGAGAGTAGCCCCGTACCTGCGGGGTGTCAGGCCGAACTGCCCCACTTGTGACCCTGCCCTCAATCGTTCAGCCGCAGTTCAGGGCCCACTTCACCCGAACGGGCGAGGCGTTCACCGGCCACTCGGGTGAGCGGTCTGCGGGCCGTCCCCGCGCCGGTGACCGACCCACCAGCCCAGCTGCCAGAGCAGGTGGGCCCAGGACGGCGGTGAGCCGGTCCAGGCCCGCCACCGTCGACCCTCGGGCTCGCCGGCACCGAACCGGTCGGCCGGGTGCCGGCGCTCCAGCTCGGCGAAGGCCGCCCCGTACCCGCGTCCCTGCCGGAACACGGCACCCGCACCGGTGCGCAGGCGCACCTGGACGACGACGTCGGCGGCGAAGACCAGCGGCACGCCCGCCTGCTGCACCCGCCAGCTGAGGTCGGTGTCCTCCAGGCGTCGCAGCGTGGGGTCGAAGCCCCCGACCTGGTCGAACACCTCGCGACGGATCCCCAGGTTGCCGCCGCCGGCGTGCGGCAGGCCGCCGGGGGCACCCTGCAGCCCGTCCTGCTGCCCGAGGGTCCGCGAGCGCAGGGCAGCGGCGGAGTTGAGGCCGACGTCGAAGCGGCCGGCGACGAAGGGGTGGTCCGCCAGCGCCGCGACCATCCGGGCCAGCCAGTCCGGGGCGACCACGTCGTCCGCGTCGCAGAAGACCAGCAGCCGCCCCCGCGCCTGCGCCGCCCCGGCGTTGCGCGCCGCCCCCGGCCCGGAGCCGGAACCCGGGCCGACGTCGACCATCCGCAGCGGCAACCGGTCGCGATAGCCCTCGGCGACGGCGCGCGAGCCGTCGCGGGACCCGTCGTCGCAGATCAGCAGCTCCCAGCCACCCACCAGCGACGGCGGCAGCTGCTGGGCCACCAGGGCGTCCAGCTGCGCGGGCAGGGTCGCGGCGGCGTCACGGCAGGCGGTCACCACGGTCACCAGGACGTCGGTGGTGGCGGGCTCCGGCACGGCGCCGACTCTACTCAGCCTGTGCCTGGCCCCTATGGTGACGACCATGTCGGGCCCTGAGGCGCCACGGCCGGTGCGGCCGCCGTCCCGCAGCCACCTGCCCTACCGGCCGGTGCGCGAGGCGTTGCCGGCCGACCTGCGACGGATGGTGCCGGTGGGCTCCCGCTCACCGGCCCGTTGGCGCCTGGAGGTCGTCGTCAAGACGCTGGTCTTCCCTCGGGTGCTGGCCGTGGTGGCGTTCCGGCTGGGTCAGGTGCTGGCCCGCCGTCGCGGGTTGCTGCCGCTGGCCTACCTGCTCGGCGGGCACGCCCAGTCCCGCAGCGGCGCCGAGCTCAGCCCGCTCGCCTCGATCGGCCCGGGGCTCGAGCTCACCCACAGCACCGGCGTCGTGATCGGCGCCGACGTGGTCATCGGCTCGGGCGCCACGATCTACCACGGGGTCACGATCGGCGACGGCAGTCGGCCCGGCCGCCCGGTGGTCGGCGACGACGTCGTGCTGGGGGCCGGCGCCTGCCTGCTGGGCGGGATCAGCGTGGGCGACCGGGTGGTGGTCGGCGCCCAGGCGGTGGTCACCACCGACCTGCCGGACGACGTCGTCGCCACCGGCATCCCTGCCCGGTACCGCCCACGCACCGATCCCGGCGACCGGGCGCAGGACGACGGCCGCGACCCCTACCGGCGGAACAGCGACAGATAGGTCGCCGCCGAGCGCGGGTTCTGGGCCGGCGAGAAGATCGCGTTGCCGATGTAGGGCGCCGGCTCGTTGAAGTAGGCCTCGTAGACCAGGACGTCGCGGTTGGCGACGAAGAAGTCGTGCATCAGAGCGACGAACAGCGGGTCGTCGCCCAGGCCCTGTCCCGCCTGCCGGCGCTGCACCGGCTGCAGCCCCCATTCCGGCACCGCGAAACCCTTGCGGTGCGCCCGGGCGAAGGCGGCTCCGTCGGCCAGCCCGGCCCCGGTGCTCGGCGCCAGGGCGTACCGCCAGGTCGCGGCGGAGCGGGCGGCCAGCTGGTAGGCGTCGTAGTGGTCCATCGAGATGCCGTCGACGTAGGCGTCGCCCGGGTAGAGCTGGGTCAGCACGTCGAGCCGGTTCCGTTGCCCCTGCAGCCCGGCCCCGGCCGCCAGGTCGAGCCAGAACGTCAGCCTGGGGGCCTGGGCCCGCATCACCGTCACGATTCTGCGGAACGCGGCGCGGTAGGCCGGCGCGGTGGCCCGGGTGACCTGCCACGGCTCCCACGAGCCGTTCGACTCCACCCCCACCCGGACCATGCTGTCGCCGCGGCCGTGGGCCACCAGGCTGCGGGCGACGGCCGCGAACACCTGGTCGTGGGCCCCTGAGGTGACGTCGTCCCAACGGCCCGGACGGTCGGCGGGCAGCATCGGCAGGCCGTAGGACAGCCGGCCCGGCCAGCCGTCGAACAGGGCGATCGAGGAGTCGCCGGACAGCTGGTCCCAGGTGGCGAACAGCGGGTAGGCCGTGACCACGTCGAAGCGTCGTCCGGCCCAGGCCTCGGCGGCGAGCATCCGGGCGGTCCCCATCCGGCCACCGGCCCAGAAGCCGGTGTGCCAGGCCAGTCCCGACCGCGGCCGCCCGTACATGGTCACGGCCCGACCCGTCGGCACCGGACCTGTCGGCGTGCTCACCGGTCGGGTGACCAGGTCGGCCCGAGCCTCGACCGCCCCGGCCGGGCCCACCACCGGCGAGAGCGTGGCGGCGACCAGCACGACCATCACCCCCAGGGCGCGCGCGCGACCGGCGCGGCGGCCTCGACGGACGACCTGAGCACTGCAGCCGGCCAGAGCACTGCGAACGACCAGAGCACTGCGAACGACCTGAGCACTGCGAACGACCATGAGGGCTCCCCGGGACGACGGCGTGGCCCTGTCCAGGTCGACCACCACGCCGTCCCTGCTGTAGCCCGCCGTCCCGAGGCGCACTGCCCGCGCCGCAACGGGGAGCGACGCTGCATCGGCCCGGACCAGTGATCACTGCAGGGACGTCGGGGCTGGCAGGCGCCGAGGGAACCGCTGCCGCGCGGTCACGAGGCGTGACTGCCGGTCGACCGGCGGGCCGCTGCCCCGCCGCCGTGCGGGCACGGCATCCGCCCTGCGGGCAAGGCATCCACCCTGCAGGTGCCTCGTGGACTCCCGGGCGGCGGACTCGGCGACAACGGTGGGGTTTCGTGCGGTGACACAGCACCGAATCCCACCGTTGTGGGCAGAACCCGGCGTCGGCGGGCGCGCAGGCGCCCCGAGACCCTTTCGGTCCCTGCGGGACCCCCGGCCAGGGCGGACGCCGGTCAGGCGGCGGGGCGGGCCGTCCGTGACGGGTGACGGGGCAGCCGGGCACTGGAGTCGGCCGGCGGCAGTCCGAACACGGCACTCTCGACGAAGCCCAGGCCCCAGCTCAGGTGCATCGCCGTGAAGGCGCCCGCCAACCGGGCGGCGCCGGGTCGACGCCCACCATCGGAGTCACCGACCGTGACCAGGCTGGGCCCGACGGTGTCCGTCAGGTCGAGCACGGTACGCACCGCAGGAGGCCTCGCCGGGCCGTGCAACGGTGCCGACGTCCCGCCGTCCGGGCCGATCTCGGCCACCTCGGACGTCGTCTCGATCACCGAAAGGTCACCCACCCGGGTGGCGGCCGAACGGGTGAACCCGCCGGCCGGCGTGGCCGTCCCGAGCGGGTTCGGCGGGCTCCCGGGCAGGTTCGCAGGCCGGGTCCCGGGCCTGGCTCCGGACAGAGCCCCGGGAGGCAGCGCCGGCTCTGAGGTCCACGACAGCGTGGGGTCGTCGGGACGGCGCACCGGCTCGCGACGGCGGCTGGTCACGGCGGTCGCGACGGCTGTCGCCATCAGGTACGGCGCCGCGAGCGCGAGCCCGACCGGCCACCAGCCCAGGGCACCCACCGCCCCGGCAGCGACCACGGTGGCCAGCGCGATCGGTGGGGCGGCATGGCGAGCCCGCATCGCCGATCGTCCGTTCTTGCGGATCATCAGTGCCTTGCCCCGGCCGTAGCGGCGGTACTGCCGCATGAGCCCGGGCACGCTCTCGCGCACGTGCCAGAAGATGCACATGTCGGGGTCGTAGTGGATGCGGTGACCGGCGGCCAGCACCCGGTGGTCGAGGTCGACGTCCTCGTTGACGATCAGGTCCTCGTCCCAGCCGCCGACCTGGCGCAGCACCTCGACGCGGTAGACCCCGAACGAGGCATGGTCGGTGTCCTGCGCGGTGGTCGCGTAGTGGTTGATGGAGTCGCCGACGCCGTAGCGGCTCGAGACGGCCGCCGCGATCGCGACCCCGGACGCCGACGTGGCCACCCCGAACCGGCGCCCCCCGACGGCGGCCACCTCCGGGTCGGCGTCCAAGGTCTGCACGGCTCGCAGCAGGTAGCTGCGGTTGATGCTGGCGTGGGCGTCGACCCGGGCCAGGTACCGGCCGCGGGCCTGCGCGAACCCCACGTTGAGACCGTGCGGGATGGTGCGACCGGGGTTGTCGAGCAGCCGCACCCGGGCGTCCTTGGCGGTGAGCTCGGCCACCACCGCGGCGGTGCCGTCGGTGGAGTCGCCGTCGACGACGAGCAGCTCGAGGTCGGCGTAGGACTGGGCGAGCACCGAGGCGATCGCACCCGCCACCGTGTGCTCCTCGTTACGCACCGGCATCACCACCGTGACGACGGTCATCGGCGCATCATTCCACCGCCGGGCCGCCAGCGCGAGGCTCCCTCCCAAGGTCGCCACCGCCACACCCCGTCCACCCAGCGACGCGCCGCCGCATAGGTCGAGCGGTCGCTCTCGAGCACCGGGTCCACCCGAGGCGCCCACCAGGTCGAGACCACGAACACCGGCAGGATCACCACCAGGGCCGTGGTCCCGGGCTGCAGCACCCACAGGCTGAAGGCCATGGTCACCGCGAGCGAGCGGCTGGGCCCACCGAGGTAGGCGAAGAGGATCATGGCCGTCAGCACCACCCCGCCGACCAGGCCGTACTCGAAGAACAGCTTGGCCGGCGTGGGCACCAGCAGCCCCAGGACGTGCGCGTCGTCCACGACGTTCTGGGCCGAGCCCGGCCCGGCACCCAGCAGCACCGCCCACGGGTCGGTGACCCACTGCGGCCACAGGTAGGTGTACGGCGTGATCCCGCGCAGGCTGGTCGAGGACTGGGAGTCGCCCGCCTCGGTGGCGCGGGCCAGGATCGCCTGGCCGAACGGAGTGGCCACCAGGGCCAGGCCCGCCAGGACGGCGACCGGCAGGTAGCGCAGCAGGTTGCGGCGCACCGGGTACCCGAGCATCACCACCAGCGCCCCGATCAGCAGCGCCAGCCCGGAGCCGGCCGTCGCGCAGACCAGTCCCGAGACCAGCAGCATCAGCCGTCGCAGCCGGGCCCCGGAGAGCACCCCCGCCACCAGGCCGACGCCCATGTAGAACGACACGATCGACGGCTCGAGCCCGATCCAGCCGTTGGCCCGCATCAGCGGCAGCCCGTACGCCACCGGGTAGGTGATGACGAAGCCCTGCAGCTGCAGCCACGTCGGCAGTGTCGTGGCCACCACGTCCCGGTAGGTCAGTCCGGCCAGCTGGCTCACCATCATCAGGGTGCACAGCGCGGCCAGCACCGCAGCGGCCCCGCTGACCAGACGCAGGGCGGCGCGGTAGGTGGCTCGGCGGCGGTCCTTGACCCGCACCACGGTGGGCAGCCAGACCACGAGCAGCAGCGCCCAGGCCGTCGGGCTGACGCTGACCTGGTCGACGAGCCGCAGCTGCAGCGGCACCAGCAGGGCCGTCGTCCCGGCCGCCGCCAGCCACATCATCCAACGCTGCCGGTCGAGCTCGACGATGCCGCGCAGCGCTCCCCACACCACCCAGCCGATCACCACCGGGATCAGCGCGCTCACCTTCGGCAGCCCCGGGACGGCGAGCCGCTGCACGGCGACGGCGGCCACGAACAGCCCACCCGCCCAGCGGACGGTGGCGCGTTGCAGTCGGAGCGAGCCGGCCCGGTCGAGCACCGGGTCGGGGGCCGGGCCCCGCCACGGCGCCAGCACGGTGACCGTCATCGTCGCGACCGTCGACCTGCTCTCCCGATCTGCTGGACAGGCGCCATCGCGATCAGGGCGCCAGCACCACGAGCGGGTCGGTGCTCTCGACCGCCGTGACGGCGTCCCAGATCTGCTGCACCGTCGAGCGGCCCTCCTTGGCGACCACGACGGTCATCAGGTCGGACTGTCCCGAGATCAGCCCCACCGCCTCGGGCTCGGCGGTGCAGGCCACCACGAGCATGTCGGTGGCGAAGTAGGCCGGCACGTCCGCCCTGATGTCGCGGCGCAGCACCCACACCTCGTCGGGCAGCGACATGCTCGGCATCTCGTGGGTGTCGAGGGCGATCGCGTTGACCAGGGTGACGCTCGACCCGTGGGTCCGCAGGTGGTTGGCCACGGCCGCCGCGAACCGCGAGGCGGACGACGGCGTCGAGGGCAGCGACAGCACCACCAGCGTGGAGTGTCCCGACTCGAGCAGCCGGCCGGCCACCTCACCGGCCTGGGTGGTGGCGCGCAGCTTGAGCTCGGGCGCCAGGGCCCGCAGCTCCCCGGGGTTGCGGGCGCGGCGTCGGCCGGAGCCGACCCCGGTCGCCACCAGCGCGCCGAGCATCAGCCCACCGACGCCACCGAGCCCGGCGGCCACCTGCCGTGACGGTCCGGCCCCGGTGACGGTGTCCGGCACCGAGGCGACGGCGATCGAGAACGAGTCCTGCACCGCGGTGTACTGGCCGTTGGCGACCTGGGTGCCGATCTGCTGCAGCCGCTGGATCTCGGCGCTGGAGTTGTCGAGCTTCTGGTTGGTGGCCAGCGAGTTGGCCACGACGCGGAAGTCGTTCAGCTGCCGGTCGCGCACCTGCCCGGCATTGAGCACCAGGGCCCCTGCCACCACCGTGGCCTCGGCGGCCGCCACCTCCGGGATGGCGTTGGTGGCCGCGATGACCACCAGGTCGGTGTCAGCGGCATAGGTCGCCTTGATGTCGTTGCCGATCTGGCGGGCCGTACGGTCCTTCAGCTGCGACACCTTGGTGGCCGCCGCCAGGTCGAGCACGGCCTTCGACGTGGCCAGCTGCTGGTAGGTCTGACCGATCTGGCGCACCCGAACGCTGTCGCCGACCCCCGTGATACGCAGCTGGGCCACTGCCGTCGAGCCCACCGGGGCCCCGAGCAGAGCACCCGCGGCGACGCCGACCAGGGCGGGGCCGACCAGCCACGGCCAGCGGGCCCGCAGCAGGGCCAGCACCGGGGCCGGCCGCGAGGCGGAGGCCGGCAGCCGGCGGATCTCGGCCGGGGTCGGCTCGGTGTGGGCGCCACGGCCGTTGGCGGCCGGGGGCCCCGGCATCGCCCCACCCTGCGCCTGGCCACCCGGCGTCTGGCCACCCGGCGCCTGCCCCGGACCCGGCAACGGGGCACCGGGCAGCGGCGATCCGGGCATCATGGGCCCGGGCGGCGCCGACAGGCTCGCCCCGGGCAGGGCGGTCCCTGACATCGCGGTCCCGGGCTGCGACAGCCCGATCGCTTTCTCCGGCGGGGTCATGTCCGACATCGTAGGAGACCGCACCGGTACAGATGGCGACCGGCGGCAACCATGATCGAGGAGTCGGGTGGACGACGACGCGGCGCAGCCCTCCGGGCCGGTCTCGCCGCTCGGCGCCGCCGGGCCGCGACGGCAGTGGGTGGTGGTCGCCGACTCCCCCTTCCTGCCGGCCCACGGCGGCGGCGAGCGGGAGCACCTGGGGTTCGTGACGGCGGCCCTGGCGAGTCGGCGCCTGGCCCTGCTGGTGCTGCCGGGTGGCGACCGCGTCGACCTGCAGCCCTACCGTGAGCTGCTGCGCCGAGAGGCGCCCGACCCCCTCCTGCCCGACCCCCACGCGCCCGACCCCCACCTGCCCGACCCCCACGCGCCCAGCCACCACGCGCCCGGTCACGGGGTGCCACTGGTCGCCGTGCCCCGCCGGACCTCGCCGCTGCTGCTGGCCCACCCGTGGCGCCCGTACGTGGTGTCGTCGCGGCCGGTGCCACCCGACCTGGTCGAACGGGTGCGGGCCCTGGCCCCGCAGGCCGACGGCATCGTGGTGTTCTCGTACAAGTCCCGGCTGCTGGGTGAGGCCCTGGCCCGCGGGCTGGGGGTGCCGGCCGTGCTGCGCCAGCACAACCGCGAGGGCGCCTACCACCGGGCCCTGGCCGCCGCGACCCCGGGCCTGCGGGGCTGGGTGCTGCGCCGTGAGGCCCGGTTGATCGGGCGCGACGAGCACGCCCTGGGCCGGGCCGACTGGCTGGCCGGGACCGTCGACATCTCGACCGAGGACGCCGAGTGGCGCCGTTCGACCGGGGCGCACCACGTGGTCACGGTGCCACCCTTCGCGCTGCCGGCCGCAGTAGCGGGGTCCGCGCCGGTGCCCGCGGTGCCGGCCGGCCCGCTCGTACGCCGGCCACGGGCGGGGCGGGTGCTGTTCGTCGGCTCGCTCGACACCGCGACCAACCAGCAGGCCCTCGGCTGGCTGCTCGACCAGGTGTGGCCCACCGTCCTGGCAGCCCGGCCCGATGCCGTGCTGCACGTCGTCGGGCGGGCTCCTTCGCCGGCGCTGCGTCGCCGGCTGGCGGCGAGCGGCGCCGAGCTGGACGCCGACGTCGCCGACCTGGCACCGGCCCTCGCGCAGGCCGCTGTCGCGGTCAACCCGGTGCAGGGCGGCTCGGGGGTGAACATCAAGCTGGTCGACTACCTCGCGGCAGCAGTGCCGGTGGTCAGCACCTCGCAGGCGGTGCGCGGCCTGCCGCTGCGGCCCGGCGTCGACCTCGAGATCAGCGACCAGGCAGGGGGTTTCGCCGCTGCCGTGGTGCGACTGCTGGGCGACCCGACGGCCGCGCGCGCCCTGGCCGAGCGAGGCCGTGACCACCTGCTCGAGCTGCTCGACCCCGAGGCCGGGCTCCGGACGATCGACGCCCTCCTGAACCAGGATCACCAGAGGCGGCGGTAGGTCTCGCCGGCCTGCGGGTTCTGCGGCGAGGTGCCGGCGACGCGACCCTGGCCGCCGGGCTGCCACACCGCGCAGCCGATGTAGGGGTCGGGCTCGTTGAAGTAGTTCTCGTAGGCCACCTGCGCGGCGTTCGCCGCGAAGAAGCCGTGCATCCGCACCAGGAACGCGGCGTTGTCGCCGCCGCCCCCCTTGGCGGCCGAGGTCAGACCCCACTCCGGCACCGCGAACCTCTTGTGGTGGCTGACCGCGAAGTCGAGCACGTCCTGCAGGCCCGGGGCCCGCGCCGGGCGCAGCACCCGCTGCCAGCCGCCGTCGTCCCGGGTCACCAGTGACCCGGCGTCGTAGTGGTCGCAGCCGACCACGTCCACGACGTCGTCCCCGGGGTAGAGGGCGGTCAGCGAGTCGAGCCGGTCGCGCTGGCCGGCCATCGCATGGGCGCACCCGATGTCGAACCCCAGCTCGACCCGCGGCAGCTCGGCCCGCAGCACCTGCGCCACCCTGCGGTAGGCCGCCACGAACTGGGCCGGCTCGTTGCGACCCTGGTGGCCGATCCCCCACGGGAACCAGTCGCCGTTGGCCTCCAACCCGATCCGGATCGAGGCGTCGTCCCGGCCGTGCTTGCGCAGCAGCGCGGCCACCGCCCGCCAGGTGTCGTCGTGGGCGCCGGCGGCGACCTCGGACAGCGACCCGGCGTCCTGCTTGGGCAGCAGCGGCAACCCGTACGACAGCCGCCCGGCGAACCCGTCGAAGACCGCGACGGTCCACTCGGTCGAGCCGAGCTGCTGCCAGGTCTGGTACTGCGGGTAGGTGGTCACCAGGTCGAGCGGGCGCCCCCGCCAGGCCCCGAGGTCGGCGGCCTTGGCGGCGTCCGGCATCGGCCCCAGCCAGGCCCCGCTCGCCCAGGTCGGCCCGCTCACCGCATCCGAGGACGGCGATCGCGAGGCTGACGAACCCGAGGACGAGGCCCGGCTCGACGAGCCCCGACCGGGCCAGGTGCGAGCGATCATGACGGTGCTCGCGACCAGGGTGAGCGCCACCAGCGCAGCCATCCCGATCGGCGCTCCCCCGCCCCCCTCCGGATCGGTCATGACCGCTCGGGCGCTCCTCGCCACAGGCCCGTCGCATAGGCGGCGTGGGCGGCGGCCAGGTCGGGACGCCCCCGCAGCCGGGCATGCGCCCACCGCAGGCCGGTGCCGCCGGTGAGCGCCACCCGGGTCAGCATCACCTGGGCCGGCGCTGTCGCCCCGGCCCCCTGGTGGCGCTGCAGGTACTGCGACATCGAGGCTCCGCGTACCTGGAACATGCGCGGCTTGGTCTCCCCGGAACCGGTGCCCAGATGGGGCACCAGGACGTCGGTGCGCAGTCGCAGGCCCAGCCCGGCCTCGCGCACCCGGCGTCCGTAGGCCATGTCCTCGTTGTAGACGAAGTAGTCCTCGTCGAAGCCGCCCAACGCCAGGAAGGTCGCCCGCGGCACCGCCAGGCAGGCTCCGCTCAACCAGTCCACCTGCAACGGCCGGCCCGGCACCGGGCGGGCGTACAGGCCGCGGGCCGGGGCCCACCGGTGGACGCCGAGGGCGTGCACCACGCTGCGGGCCAGGGTCGGCTCCCAGCCACCCACCCCCAGCTCGACCGCGCCGTCCGGGCCGACCGTGGTGGCCCCCACCCCGGCCAGGTGCGGGTCGCCGGCCAGGTCGGCCACCAGGGTGCGCAGGTCGTCGACGGTGGGGGCACTGTCCGGGTTGACGAACACCAGGTGCTCGGCGTCCGAGGTGAGCGCCCCCAGGTTGGCGCCGCGGGCGAACCCCTCACCGGGGCCTGTCAGGTAGCGCACCCCTGCCCGACCGGCCACCGCCTCGGCGAGGCCGTCGCGACCCTGGGCGTTGTCGACCACCACCACCGCCAGCTTGCCGGCCAGCCGCTCGAGCAGGCCGGTCACCAGGTCACGGCTCAGGTAGGCCACCACGACCACCTCGAGCTCGGGGGGCACCGGCACTCAGCCGCCGAACGCCTCGACGAGCGGGCGCGCGTGCGCCTGCTGCAGCTCGGCCAGCGGAACTTCGAACTGGCCCTGGACGTCGAGGGCCTCGCCACCCACCGACGCCCGATCCGGGCTGCGGCGTAGCCGCGCGGCGGCGCACAGGTCGATGAAGCGCACCTCCTCCGCAGCGCGGACGGCGACGACGACCCGCCCCGCCGACTCGCTGAACAGGGCGGTGAACGCGTCGACCCGTCGCGCGCGCAGACCTCGTCGAGCCAGATCCGGGCACCGACGCCGAAGCGCAGGCACGCCTCGACCAGCGCGCTGCGCCAGCCCGCCGTCGGACAGGTCGTGCGCGGCGTCGACGAGGTCGTCGCGGCAGGCGTCGACCAGCACCTCGGCCAGCAGCCTTCTCGGCCGCCAGGTCGACCGCCGGCGGCAGCCCGCCGAGGTGGCCGTGCTCGACGTCGGCCCACTCCGAGCCGTCGAGCTCGTCGCGCGGTGGTGCCGAGCAGGTAGACCGCCTGGCCGGCGTCGCTGCCAGCCCGAGGGGGTGCGCCGCGCGACGTCGTCCATGACGCCGAGCACGCCGATCACCGGGGTCGGGTGGATCGCGACGTCACCGGTCTGGTTGTAGAACGAGACGTTGCCGCCGGTGACCGGGATGCCGAGCTCGCGGCAGCCCTCGGCGAGCGCCGCGGACGGCCTCGCGCGAACTGCCACATCACTCCGGGGTCCTCGGGCGAGCCGAAGTTGAGGCAGTCGGTGACGGCCAGCGGGCAGGCGCCGGTGGTGGCGACGTTGCGGTAGGCCTCGGCCAGCGCCAGCTGGGCGCCGGCGTACGGGTCGAGCTTGGCGAACCGGCCGTTGCAGTCGGTGGCCATCGCGACGCCGCAGCCCGTCTCCTCGTCGACCCGGACCACGCCGGCGTCGTCGGGCTGCGCCAGCGCGGTGTTGCCCATGCACGTAGCGGTCGTACTGGTCGGTGACCCACGCCTCGGCGCACAGGTTGGGCGAGCCGACCATGCGCAAGCAGGTCGCGCGCAGCGCCTCTGCCGGTGGCCGGCCGCGGCCAGCGCGGTCGGGACGTCCGCCTGGCGGCGCGTCCAGCCAGGCGGGGCGGGCGTAGCGGGCGCTCGTAGACCGGGCCCTCGTGGGCGACGGTGCGCGGCGGCACGTCGACGATCAGCTCGCCGTGCCAGAGGACCTCGAGCCGGCCGGTGTCGGTGACCTCGCCGATCACGGTGGCCTCGACGTCCCACTTGGTCGGTGATGGCCAGGAACGCCTCGAGCTTGGCCGGGGTCGACGACGGCCATCATGCGCTCCTGCGACTCCGACATCAGGATCTCCTCGGCGCGCAGCGACGGGTCGCGCAGCGGCACCCGGTCGAGGTCGACCCGCATGCCGCCGTCGCCGTTGCTGACGCCAGCTCGCTGGTCGCGCAGGACAGGCCGGCGCGCGCCGAGGTCCTGGATGCCCTCGACCACGCTGCGCCGCGAACAGCTCGAGGCAGCACTCGATGAGCACCTTCTCGTGCGAACGGGTCGCCGACCTGCACGGCTGGGTCGCTTCGCTGGCCCGGCCGCGTCGAAGGTCTCGGACGCCAGGATCGAGGCGCCGCCGATGCCGTCGCCGCCGGTGCGGGCGCCGAACAGGACGACCTTGTTGCCCTCGCCGCGGGCGTTGGCGAGGTGGATGTCCTCGTGGCGCAGCATGCCCACGCACAGCGCGTTGACCAGCGGGTTGCCCTGGTAGCACGGGTCGAACACCACCTCGCCGCCGATGTTGGGCAGCCCCAGGCAGTTGCCGTAGCCGCCGACCCCGGCCACGACCCCGTGCACCACGCGGGCGGTGTCGGGGTGGTCGATCGCCCCGAAGCGCAGCGGGTCCATCACCGCGACCGGGCGGGCGCCCATCGACATGATGTCGCGCACGATGCCGCCGACGCCGGTCGCCGCGCCCTGGTAGCGGCTCGACGTAGGACGGGTGGTTGTGGCTCTCGACCTTGAACGTCACCGCCCAGCCGTCGCCGATGTCGACGACGCCGGCGTTCTCGCCGATGCCGACCAGCAGGTTGGCGCGCATCTCGTCGGTGGTCTTGTCGCCGAACTGGCGCAGGTGCACCTTGCTCGACTTGTAGGAGCAGTGCTCGCTCCACATCACCGAGTACATGGCGAGCTCGGCTCGGTGGGGCGGCGGCCGAGGATCTCGCGGATCCGCTGGTACTCGTCCTCCTTCAGCCCAGGGCTCGCGAACGGCTGCGCGACGTCCGGCGTGGTCGCCGGCCCTGCGACGGTGTCGAGGTGGGTCAGGCCGGGCGCAGCCGGTGCTGGGACGAGTCCATCAGGCGGTGAGCACCTCCATCCAGCAACGAGGTGAAGAATGCGCAGCCCGTCGGTGCCGGGACCGAACATCGGCTCGACGGCGTGCTCGGGGTGCGGCATCAGGCCGACCACGGTGCCGCGGTCGTTGGCCGACCCCGGCGATGTCGCGGTACGAGCCGTTCGGGTTGACGCTCGAGGTAGCGGAACACCACCCGGCCCTCGCCCTCGAGCCGGTCGAGGGTGCGCCGTCGGCGACGAAGCCGCCCTCGCCGTTCTTGAGCGGGACGACGATCTGCTCGCCCCGGGGCGTAGCCGGACGTCCAGGCCGTGGCGGTGGTCTCGACCCGCAGCCGCTGGTCGCGGCAGACGAACTTGCGGTGGTCGTTGCGGATCAGCGCGCCCGGCAGCAGGTGCGACTCGCACAGCACCTGGAACCCGTTGCAGATCCCCAGCACGGGCAGCCCCGGCCACGCTGGTCGGCGGTGCCGGCCAGGCGGATCACCTCGTCCATCACGGGGGCGAAGCGCGCGATGGCGCCGCAGCGCAGGTAGTCGCCGTAGGAGAAGCCGCCGGGCAGGACGACGGCGTCGACACCGTGCAGGTCCTCGTCGCCGTGCCACAGGGACACCGCCTCGCCGCCGGCCAGCGCGCACCGCGCGCGCGCGGCGTCCACGGTCGTCCAGCGTCCCGGGGAAGGTGACCACGCCGATCCTCACGGGGCGAGCCTACTAGCGGGACGACGACCGCCCGCACGCCTCGGGGTTCGTCGAAGGGCGCTGCTAGGTTGCGCGCAGCGACGGATCGCACACCAAGGGGGACCCGATGGGGCTGCTCAGAACTGCCCGTGCACGACTGCTGGCGCTCTCAGCATTCGCTCTCGCCGCCGTGGTCCTCGGGAGCCCGGCCGTCGCCAGCCCGGCCGTCGCCAGCCCGGCCGTCGCGAGCCCGGCCCTGGCTGCACCGGCGTCCGCGACCCCGACGCTCGCGGACGCCGCGACCGGCGCGGCCGGCTCGACGGTCACGGTCGGCGTCAAGCCGCTCGACCCGTTCGTCACCAAGAACCCGAACGTCGCCGCCGGCGGCAACGACGCCTACCAGGGCTTCAGCATCGACCTGTGGAACGAGGTCGCCAAGCGCAACAGCTGGACGACGACCTACCGCTGGTACGACACGCTGCCGCCGATGCTGGCCGACGTGAAGGCCGGCACGGTGGACGCCGGCATCGCCGGCATCTCGATCACCAAGGACCGCGAGCAGTCCTTCGACTTCAGCTACCCGATGTTCAACGCGGGCCTGGAGGTGCTGACCACGACCAGCGGCAGCTCGAGCTGGACCGACGAGCTGGGCGGCTTCGTCACCGCCGGCATCGGCCGCTACCTGCTGGCACTGGTGGCGGTGCTGGTGCTCGCCGGGCACGTGATCTGGCTGGCGACCCGGCGCGCCACCGGCCAGTCCTACCTGCCCGGCGTCGGGCTGGGCATCTACAAGGCGGCAGGCCTGGGGCTGTCGGGCGACTACGGCGTCGGCGAGCCGGTGCGGCCCTGGGGCCGGGTCGTGGCGGTGGCCTGGAGCATCGTCGGCATCTGCTTCGTCGCGCTCTTCACCGCATCGGTCACCTCGCAGCTGACGGTGCAGACGATCCAGGGCTCGGTACGGGGCGTGCAGGACCTGGGCGGCCGCACAGTGGTGACGGTCGAGGGAACCTCGGCGGCGGCCTACCTGAAGAAGCACGACATCGCCTACACCGGTGTGACGACGATCGAGGAGGCCTACCCGAGGCTGGACGCCGGTGAGGTCGACGCCATCGTGTTCGACGCCCCGGTGCTCGAGCATCGGCTGCAGGCGAGCGGTTCGGGCAACGAGATCGTGGTCGGCGGCATCTTCGCCCACGAGGACTACGGGATCGCCATGCCGACCGGATCGGCGCTGCGCAAGAAGGTCAACACCGCCCTGATCGACATGCGCAGCGACGGCACCTACGACCAGCTCTACTCCCGCTACTTCGGCACCGGCACCGGCGGCTGACCCGGCGGCCGACCCTGCGGCCGACCCTGCGGCCGACCCTGCGGCCGACTCGGCGGCCGACTCGGCGCCCCGGCAGCGGGCTCAGAGGTCGGCGCGGCCGGTCAGACGGCGGTAGGCCTCGAGGTAGCGCTCACGGGTGCGCTCGACGACGTCCTCCGGCAGCGGGGGCGGCGCCTGGTCGCCGGCGCGGTCCCAGCCGCTGGCCGCGGAGGTGAGCCAGTCCCGCACGAACTGCTTGTCGAAGCTGGGCTGGGTGCGGCCCGGCTGCCACTCGTCGAGCGGCCAGAACCGCGAGGAGTCCGGAGTGAGCACCTCGTCGCCGAGCACGAGCGCGGCACCCGAGCCGCCGTGGCCCGCGGGTCGGCCGAACTCGAACTTGGTGTCGGCGAGCACGATGCCGCGCTCGCGGGCGATGCCCTCGGCACGGCGGTAGACCGCCAGGGTCAGCTCGCGCAGCCGGGTGGCGTCGGCCAGGCCGACCCGGTCGGCCACCTGGTCGAAGGTGATGTTCTCGTCGTGCTCGCCGAGGTCGGCCTTGTGGGCGGGGGTGAAGATCGGTTCGGACAGCCGCGACCCGTCGTCCAGGCCCTCGGGCAACGGCACCCCGCAGACCCGGCGGTCGGCCCGGTACTCGGTCAGCCCGGAGCCGGCGAGGTAGCCGCGGGCGACGCATTCCACCGGCACCATGTCGAGGCGACGGCAGATCATGGCCCGCCCGGCGACCGCGGCCGGCACGTCCGTCGAGACGCAGATGGTTCGGGACGACGTCGGCCAGTCGTTCGAACCACCACACGGTCAGCGCCGTGAGCACCCGCCCCTTGTCGGGGATCGGGCTGACGAGCACGTGGTCGTAGGCCGAGATCCGGTCGCTGGCCACGACGAGCACGACGTCCGCGCCGCCGTCGACACCCGCCACCGGGCCGAGGGCAGCCTCGCCGGCAGCAGGATCCGGCAGGTACAGGTCGCGGACCTTGCCGGAGTAGACGTGCCGCCACCCGGGCAGCTGCAGCGGCGAGCTCATGCCGGGATCCTTCCAGACTCGTCGCCGCCCACCTGAGTCAGGCGCTCCCGCTCGAACGGGAGAGCGAGCAGGCGAGGGTCGCCGGCCGAGCCCGGCGAACGTGTGAGACGACGCAAGTCGTTCCCGCAGCCTGACGGCAGGCACGGGCCGGCTGGTGGTGGCCGCTAGGCTGGTCCAGGGGTCCGCGCAGGTGAGCTGCAGCTGCCGGACACCGTTGATCGCCGTTCTCATGGCGTCCGCCACAGTTCCCAGGGAGTGCACCGCGATGGGTCGGATCGTCGTCGACGTCATGCCGAAGCCCGAGATCCTCGACCCGCAGGGCAAGGCCGTGCTCGGGGCGCTGGCCCGGCTCGGCTTCACCGAGTTCGCCGGCGCCCGGCAGGGCAAGCGGTTCGAGCTCGAGGTCGACGGTGAGGTGACCGACGAGGTGCTCGCCAAGGCGCGCGCCGCCGCCGAGACCCTGCTGAGCAACCCGGTGATCGAGGACGTCGTCGCGGTCACGCCCGCGCCGTAGGGGCGGCAGGGCAAGGCGAACCGGAAGGGCCCGTGCTCGAGGCTGACACCGCAGCCTTCGCCCGTGGTGACCACGACCGGTCCGTCCTGGTGGACCCGCTGGACGTCGAGCTCGGGTCTGCCGGTGAACGCCGGGTTCTCCGATCTCACCTGACCGCCACCTGACCGGAGTCGGTCTCAGGTACCGGCCACGGCCTCGGCGATGTCGCTGCGGTGGTGGCCGCCGTCCAGGTGGAGCTCCGACAGTGCCCGGTAGGCCGTGGCTCGAGCGGCCGCCAGGTCGGCGCCGGTACCGACCACCGACAGCACCCGGCCGCCGGCGCTGGTCACCTCGCCTTCCAGGGTCACCGCGGTGCCGGCGTGCAGCACCCAGGCGTTCGGGACGGCGCCCGCCGCCGCCAACCCGGTGACGACGCCGCCGGTGCGTGGTGACTCGGGATACCCCGGGGCAGCCAGGACGACGGTCACCGCGGCACCGGCACTCCAGCGCAACGGGGCCACGCCGTCCAGCCTGCCGGCAGCCGCGGCCAGCAGCAGTCCGGCCAACGGCGTCTCGAGCCGGGCCAGCACCACCTGGGTCTCGGGGTCACCGAAGCGCACGTTGAACTCGATCACCCGCACCCCGCGTGACGTCAGCGCCAGCCCGCAGTAGAGCAGCCCGACGAACGGGGTACTTCGCTTGGCCAGCTCGTCGACCACCGGCTGGGCGACCCGGGTCACCACCTGCTCGGTGAGGTCGGCCGGGGCCCAGGGCAGCGGCGAGTAGGCCCCCATGCCACCGGTGTTCGGGCCGGCGTCGCCGTCACCGACCCGCTTGAAGTCCTGCGCCGGCTCGAGCGGCACGACGGTGCGGCCGTCGCACAGGCAGAACAGCGACACCTCGGGCCCGTCGAGGAACTCCTCGATCACCACCGCGGCACCGGGACGGGTCAGGCAGGCGGCGGCGTGCTCGACGGCGACCGACTCGTCGTCGGTGACGACGACGCCCTTGCCCGCCGCGAGCCCGTCGTCCTTGACCACGTAGGGCGGGCCGAACGCCGCGAGCGCCGCCTTGACCTCGTCGAGGTCGGTGCAGACGTGGGCCAGCGCGGTCGGGACGCCGGCGCTGGCCATCACCTGCTTGGCGAAGGCCTTGCTGGCCTCGAGCCGGGCGGCCGCGGCGTCCGGTCCGAAGCAGGCGATCCCGGCGGCCCGGACGGCGTCGCCGACCCCCGCCGCGAGCGGCGCCTCGGGCCCGACGACCACCAGGTCGGCACCCAGCCGCTGCGCGAGGGCGGCGACGGCGGCGCCGTCCATCGGGTCGACGGGCTCACAGGTGATCCGGCCGTCCGGGGTCGGCATGCCGACGTTGCCGGGGGCCACCACCACCCGGGTGACCGAGGGGTCGGCGGCCAGGGACCGGGCCAGAGCGTGCTCGCGGGCGCCGCCGCCCACGACGAGAGTCATCACGGCCGTTCACCCTACGCGCCCACGACCCGCTGCCGGCCGCCGGAGCCCGATACGTCGGCACTGGGACCGGGTTCAGCCAGGCATCACGGTCGAACCGGTCCCAGAGCGGGGTGGCCGGGTCAGAGGCCGGCGGCCACCTCGTCGAGGGCGTCCTCGAGCAGGGCCATGCCGTAGCGGGCCTCGTCGTCGGTGATGTTCAGCGCCGGCACCACGTGGGTGCGGCTGCCGTTGATGAACGGCAGCAGCCCCCGGCGCCGGCAGGCACCGCCCAGCGCCGCGATCGGGGCGTTGTCGGCCCCGGCTGCGTTCGCCGGTACCAACGGCTGCCGGGTCACCTTGTCACGCACCAGCTCGAGCGCCCAGAACGCGCCCGCACCGCGGGCCTCGCCGACCAGCGGGTGCCGCTGCGCCAGGTCGGCCAGGGCCGGCCCGTAGATCTCGCGGCCCATCCGGTCGGCGTTGGCCACGGTGCCCTCGGCGTCCATGACGTTGATCGTCGCCACGGCCGCGGCGCAGGCCAGCGGGTGGCCCGAGTAGGTGAGCCCGCCCGGGAAGACCCGCTGCGCGAAGGTGCCGTAGATCGGCTGCGAGATGATCACGCCACCGAGCGGCACGTAGCCGGAGTTGACGCCCTTGGCGAAGGTGATCAGGTCGGGGCGCACCCCCTCTCCGGCCAGCTCGTAGGCGAACCAGCGCCCGGCCCGGCCGAAGCCGCTCATCACCTCGTCGGCGATCCAGACGATGCCGTAGCGGTCGCACAGCTCGCGCACCCCGGCCAGGTACCCCGGCGGCGGGATCATGATGCCGGCGGTGCCGGGGATCGACTCGAGCACGATGGCCGCGATGGTGCTGGGGCCCTCGAGCTGGATCGTCTGCTCGAGGTGGGCCAGGGCGCGCTCGCACTCCTGCTGCTCGTTCTCGGCGTGGAACGCGGTGCGGTACAGGAACGGGCCCATGAAGTGGACGACGCCCTCGGCGCCGTAGTCGTTGGGCCAGCGGCGGGAGTCACCGGTGAGGTTGATCGCGGTGGTGGTGTTGCCGTGGTAGCTGCGGTAGCGGGCCAGCACCTTGCGGCGGCCGGTGTGCAGCCGGGCCATCCGGACGGCGTTCTCGATCGCGTCGGCGCCGCCGTTGGTGAAGAAGACGTGGCTGAACCGGCCGTCGACGTTGCCCGCGACCTTCTCGACGATCAGCCGGGCCGCCTCGGACCGCGAGGCGTTCGCGTGCTGCGGCGCCACCGTCGACAGCAGCGCCGCCTGGTCCTGGATCGCCGCGACCACTGTCGCGTTCCCGAAGCCGATGTTGGTGAAGACCAGCTGGCCGCTGAAGTCGAGGTAGGTGGTGCCGTCGCCGTCCCACACCCACGATCCCTGGCCACCCATGACGACCAGCGGGTCGAGGGCGGCCTGGGCCGACCAGGAGTGGAACACGTGGGCCCGGTCGAGCTCGTAGGCGCGCTTGGCACCCTCGTGGTCGGCCGTCGGGGTGGGGCGGGTGGCCGGCGCGGCGAGGGCGGGCGCAGGGGTCAGGGCGTCGCTGGTCATGCCGCCAGCGTAGGCGGCCGGTCCCGCTGGTGTCGTTGACAGGTTGTCAACGACACCAGCCAGGAGGCGACGATCTGTCAGGTGACGGTCATCTCCGGTGACGCTCATCTCCGGCGACGGCCATCTCAGGCCCCGGGGTCGTCTCAGGCGAGCAGGTCGCCGTCCGCCGCCAGGCGGGCGGCGACCTCGGAGTGGTCGAGCTGGGCCAGGCCGCCGCCCTCGGCGGCGGCCTCGACCTCGTGCCAGTGCCGCGGCGCCGCCACGGTGGGTCGCTCCCGGCCGCGCAGGGAGTACGGCGTGATGGTGGTCTTGGTGGGGTGGTTCTGGCTCCAGTCCAGCAGCACCTTGCCGGGCCGCAACGCCACCGTCATGCGCGAGAGCACCAGCTTCGGCATCGCCGCCGCCAGGTCGTCGGCCAGCGCGTGCGCGAAGTCGCCGACGTCCGGGTGCTCGTCGGTGAACCCCGGCGGCAGCGGCGCGTACAGCTGCATCCCCTTGCTGCCGCTGGTCACCGGCACCGGCGAGAGCCCGCGGGCGACAAGACGGTCCCGGACGGCGACCGCCACCGTCGAGCACTCCCGCAGCCCGGCCGGCGACCCCGGGTCGAGGTCGATCACCAGCCGGTCCGCCGGCAGCGTGGCCCCGGCGGGCAGCGGGGCCCCGGCGGGCGACATGGACCGGGCGGAGGACAGACCCGCCGCCGTCGTGACGGTGCGCGGGTCGACCCGCCACTGCGGGGTGTGCAGCTCGATCGCGGCCAGGTTCGCCAGCCACACCAGGGTCGCCAGGTCCTGCGCCACGGGGTAGTCGATGCTCTCGCGTGCCCGGGTGGTGCCCGGCACCGGCAGCCGTACCCGGGCCACCCACTCCGGAGTGCCCCCCGGGAGGTTCTTCTCGAAGAAGCTGGGCCCGGCGACGCCGTCCGGCCAGCGCTTGCGCGTCAGCGGCCGGTCCCGCAGCTGCGGCAGCAGCGCGGCCGCCACCGCTGTGTAGTAGGCCAGCACCTCACCCTTGGTGGTGCCGGTCGCCGGGTAGAGCACCTTGTCGAGGTTGCGCAGCGTCAGCCGGCGCCCCTCGACCTCGACGGTCACGTCCTCAGCCATCGCCGTCCGTCCCGTCGCCGCCGGTCCCGTCGCCGCCCGTCCCGTACTCGACCGGCAGGTCGGCGGGCGTCAGGTCGTCGCGGACGGCGAGCAGCACCGGGTGCCGCAGCCGTCCCCCACCGCTGAGCCCCAGGCTGCGCACGTCGACCACCACCTCGGGGTCGGTCCACACCGCCCCGTCGCCGTCCACGAACGGCACCTCGGTGCTGAAGGGTGAGCCCGGGCGCTGCAGCGGTGTCAGCAGCTCACGCAGCCGCCGCTCCCCCGCCCCCGTCAGACCGGAGCCGACCCGGCCCCGGAAGGCGATCCCGCCCGAGCCGTCGGCGGTACCCACCAGCAGCGCTCCGATCCGGTCGCGGGCCCCGACCTCCCAGCGCCAGCCGCCCACCACCACCGACCGGCTCTGCTTGAACGCCAGCTTCACCCAGTCCCCGGTGCGACCGCCCGGGGTGTAGCGCGAGCTGCGCCGCTTGGCGACGACCCCTTCCAGCCCCTGCTCCTGGGCGGCGGCCACCAGCAGGTCACGGTCGTCGTAGGCGGGCGAGACCAGCCAGCTCGCACTCGCCGGCAGCGCGGCCAGCAGCTCGCGACGCTGCTGCCAGGACCGCCCCGTGACGTTCTCGCCGCTGCGCAGCACGTCGAAGGCCACGAACGTGGCCGGCGCGGCGGCGGCCAGGGCGGCCACCCGGCGGGGCTCGCGCACGTGCATCCGCTCGGCCAGGGCGCTGAAGCTGGGGATGCCGCTCTTGAGCACCACGACCTCGCCGTCCAGCACGAGGTCGTCGACCTGCAGCGGCGGGGACGGCGGCAGCGTGGCCAGCCCGGCCAGCTCGGGGTAGCCGGCCGTGACGTCGTTGCCGGCCCGGCTCAGCAGCCGCAACCGACCCTCACGGACCACCGCCAGCACCCGCACGCCGTCCCACTTGACCTCGTAGGCCCAGGTCGCGCCGTCGGCCGGCAGCCCGTCACGCCCGGTGACGGGTACTGCCAGCATCGGCTTGAGCGTGGGCTGCACGGGCCCATGCTGCCGCAGGCAGGGCGGGTGTCGTTGGCATCCGGGCGCGGATGCAGAGATGCTGTCGGCGACGGAAGGAGCTCGAGATGCGGGCGATCTGGAAGGGCGCAGTCTCGTTCGGGCTGGTCAACGTGCCGGTTCGGCTGTTCGCGGCGACCCAGGCCCACGACATCAAGTTCCACCAGGTGCACCGCGAGGACGGCGGGCGCATCAAGATGCGGCGCACCTGCACCGTGTGCAACGAGGAGGTCCCCTGGGACGCCCTCGCCAAGGGCTACGAGTCGGCCGACGGCCGTCAGGTGGTGCTCACCGACGAGGACCTGGCGAGCCTGCCGATCCAGACCGGCCGCGAGATCGAGGTGGTCGAGTTCGTGCCGGCCGACCAGATCGACCCGCTGCTGTACGACTCCAGCTACTACCTCGAGCCCGAGGGTCGCGCCGCCAAGCCCTACCAGCTGCTGCGTGAGGCCCTGGCCGCCACCGACCGGGTCGCCGTGGTGCGGGTCTCACTGCGTCAGCGCGAGACGCTGGCACTGCTGCGGGTGCGCGACAAGGCGATCGTCATGCAGACGCTGCTGTGGCCCGACGAGGTGCGCGAGGCCGAGTTCGGCGTGCTCGCCGAGGACGTCGAGGTGAAGCCGGCCGAGCTGGCGATGGCGACGTCCCTGGTCGAGAGCCTGGCCGCCGACTTCGACCCCGACGGCTACGAGGACTCCTACGCCAAGGCGGTCAGCGAGCTGGTCGACGCCAAGCTCGAGGGCGCAGCCCCGGCCCCGGTCGCCACGATCGACCAGCCGGCCAACGCCGAGGTGGTCGACCTGCTGACCGCGCTGCAGCGCAGCGTCGAGCGGGCCAAGGCCGCTCGTGGCGAGACGGCAGCCACCGGCACCGACTGACCCGCATCCCAGGCCCCCGCGGCGCGTGGCCCGCACGGGTGAACCGCACGCCGAAACACAGGGACGCCGGGCGCTTTCACACTCGTTCGGGGGTACCTCTCGACGGTCCGTGACCGACACCATCGACATGTCACCACTGAGGGTGATGACTCCATCACTCCGGGTGGAGTCAGGTCATGGGAAGGCGTCGCATGAGCAGCTCGAAACCACACCGACCTCCGGGTCGGGCCGACGGACGGGCCCTGGCGCCGCCGTCACGCCGCACGTCAGGGCTGGTGGCGGCCGCGGCCGTGAGCCTGCTCGGATTCGCGAGTGCCGCGGCTCCGGCCCAGGCTGCCCCGCTGTCGACGCGCGCCGTCGCGGCCGTCGCGTCGTCCGGCGCGGCGAGCTCGGCCGCCGGGTCGTACATCGTGCGGGCCCGGCCCGGCCGGCTCGACGAGGTCGCCGCCCTGCTCGCGGGTCAGGGCGCCACCCTCGGACGGCGGATCGCGCTCATCGACGCGGTGGTGGTGCAGCTGCCCAGGGGCGCGGCCGACCGGCTGCGCCACGACGCCCGGGTCCTGGCCGTCACCGCGAACGCTCCGGTCCGGATGCTCGGTTCGACCTACGACCCTGTGGTCGACGTCAACTCCCTCTACAACGGTGAGCGGAACACCTCGGTTCGTTCGGGGTGGGAGAAGGGGTACACCGGCGCCGGGATCGATGTCGCAGTGGTCGACTCGGGTGTCACCCCGGTCAACGGCCTGTCCCTGGCAGGCAAGGTCATCAACGGGCCGGACCTGACGCCGGAGTCGCAGAACCCCGCGACCCGCTATCTGGACACCTACGGCCACGGCACCCACATGGCCGGCATCATCGCCGGCCACGACGCCGGGGTGACCACGAAGTTGTCGAAGTCCAACACCACCCACTTCCTGGGAGTGGCCGCCGACGCCCGGATCGTCTCGGTGAAGGTCGCCGACGCCCGCGGCAGCTCCGACGTCTCGCAGGTGATCGCCGGCATCGACTGGGTGGTGCAGCATGCTCACGACCCCGGCATGAACATCAGGGTTCTTAACCTGTCGTTCGGCACCAACTCGACCCAGCCCTACACCCTCGACCCGCTCGCCTACGCGGCCGAGATCGCCTGGCACAAGGGCATCGTCGTGGTGGTCAGCGCCGGCAACAGCGGCCTGGCCGGCATCACCAACCCGGCCATCGACCCGTTCGTGATCGCCGTCGGCGCTGCCGACACGCGTGGCACCAAGATCACCGACGATGACGAGATCCCGAGCTTCTCGAGCCAGGGCCTGGGCACCCGGGACCCCGACTTCGTCGCCCCAGGGGTCCACGTGCAAAGCCTTCGGGTCCCCGGCTCGTACGTCGACTCGCAGTACGCGGGCTCGGGCGCCATCAACTCCCGGTTCTTCCGGGGCAGTGGCACCAGCCAGGCCGCAGCCTTCGTCTCGGGGGCGGCCGCCCTGCTGGTCCAGGCTCACCCGAGCTACACCCCCGACCAGATCAAGGACCAGCTGCGCCGCAGCGCCTCGAAGCTGCCGATCGCCAAGGCGACCGCCCAGGGCTCCGGTCTGGTCAAGATCGAGACTGCGCTCGAGACCGTGCCGTCGTCCGTGCCGCAGAGCTTCACCCGCTCGACCGGAACCGGCTCGCTCGAGGCGTCTCGGGGTGACGCGCACCTGGAGCTCGACGGCGTCGTCCTCACAGGCGAGATCGACATCAACGGCAAGCCGTTCGACTCGGCTGCGGTCGCGGCCGCCACCGCCACCGGCAGCAGCTGGGCCGGCGGCACCTGGAACGGGTCGTCCTGGGCGGGCTCCTCGTGGGCGGGCTCCTCGTGGGCCGGCTCCTCGTGGGCCGGCTCCTCGTGGGCCGGCTCCTCGTGGGCCGGCTCCTCGTGGGCCAGCGGCAGCTGGAGCGGCTCCTCGTGGGCGGGCTCCTCGTGGGCCGGCTCCTCGTGGGCGGGCTCCTCGTGGGCCAGCGGCGGCTGGAGCGGCTCGTCGTGGGCAGGCAACGTCTGGTCCGACAGCGACTGGTCGTGACAGGCAGGCCCGCTTCTCTCAACGTTTCCCACCTGAGCACCGATAAGACCTCTGGAGGCTTCACCATGCGCACCACCACCCGGCACGGCTCCACCCACCGCGTTCTGACCCTCAGTACCACCAGCCGAGGCCAGAGCTGGTCGTAGCGGGACCGTCGTCCGGCCCGTCACCCCCGACCACGGGAGTGCCGGGCCGGACCGGCCCGCGACCAGGACCGGCCTCCTGACACACCCGACGAGAGAGCAGATGTCACCAGGTCGGCGGCGGCGCCTGAGCGCCAGGACAGGTGTCCTGGCGCTCCTCGCCGGTCTGCTGACGACCTCGGCGATCCTGTGGGTGCTCGTGGTCCGCCGGCTCGACGCCCCCATAGCCGAGCCCACGCTGTCCTGGTGGGTGCTGGCACCGTTGTTCGCGGCGGCCGAGGTCGCCGTCCTGCACGTCCAGATCCGGCGCGAGGCCCAGACCATCTCGCTCAGCGAGGTTCCGCTGGTCCTGGCCCTGTTCTTCGCCCCGCCGCACGACATGCTCGGTGCCGCAGTGCTCGGCTCGGGTGCCGTGTACGTGCTGTACCGGCGACAGTCGGCCATCAAGGCCCTGTTCAACATCACCCTGCGGGTGTTCGGGGTGACCCTGGTGCTCTGCCTGGCCCACGCCGTGGCCGGGCTGGCGCTGGACCCCGGCCCCAGGGCCTGGGTGGCCTCGACCGTGGCGGTGGCCGTGGCCGGCGCCGTCGACGGACTGCTGGTGCTGGTCGTGGTCGGGCTGCACGACGGCACCGTCCGCCGTAGCGACGCCCTCAAGGAGCTGTTCCGGTACCCCCCGATCTCGGCCGTCGTGGGCTGCGTGGGCCTCGTCGCCGTGACCGCGCTGCACGCGGACCCTCGCACCGGCCCGATGCTGGCCGTCGTCGCCGTGGCCCTGTTCGCCGCCTACCGGGCCCATGCCTCGCTCAACGACCAGCACGTGAACCTGGCCCGGCTCTACGACGTCGGCCGCTCGGTCACCGGCGCCCACGACGCCCAGCACATCCTGGCGGGCGTGCTCGAGGCGGCCTGTGACCTGCTGCGGGCCGAGGCCGCCGAGATCGTGCTGCTCGGCACCCGGCCCGACGAGCCCGCACAGCGCTGGGTCTTCTCCGCCGGGTCGACCGGCCCGCGCCTGGAGACGGTCGGCCCGGACCATCACGCCCGGTGGCGCGACCTGCCCCCGGACGCGACCGCCCGGCTGCTGGCCCGCGGGGCCGGCGGACCTGGCGGCAGCCAGCTCGCCCACCTGGGCTACCGCGAAGGCCTGGTCGTCGCCCTGCAGGACGAGTCGGGCGTGCTCGGCACCATGCTGGTGGCCGACCGGATGGGTGAGGTCCGCGCCTTCCACGCCGAGGACCTGCCGGTCCTGGAGACCGTGGCCACCCAGGCCAGCCTGGCGCTGTCGAACGCCCGGCTGCTCGACCGGCTGCGCCACGAGGCCCTGCACGACGTGCTCACCGGGCTGGCCAACCGGGCCAAGTTCCGCCTGGCCCTCGACGAGCAGCTCGCCGGGCTGGACGACGGGTCGAGCCCCGGCTGCGCCGTGCTCCTGCTCGACCTCAACGGCTTCAAGGAGGTCAACGACTCCCTCGGCCACCACAGCGGCGACGCCATCCTGATGCACGTCGCCCAGTGCCTGACCAGGGTCGCCGGTGCGCCGGCGACGGCGGCCCGACTCGGCGGCGACGAGTTCGCCGTCCTGCTGCCCGGCGCCGCGACCGTCGAGGTGGCCCGCGAGATCGCCGACCGGATCCACCACGAGCTGGCCGAGCCGCTGATGATCGACGGCATCGAGGTGCAGGCCCGCACCTCGATCGGGATCGCGCTGGCCCCCGCCCACGCCCGGGACGCCTCGGGGCTGCTGCGCGCCGCGGACGCCGCGATGTACTCGGCCAAGTCGAGCAGCGGCGGCACCAGCGCCTACGCACCCGGCTGCGACGCGCAACCGGAGGCCACCCCGGTGACCACCACCCGACTGGCCCTGCTCGCCGAGCTGCGCGCCGCGATCGCCGGCGACGAGGTGACCATCCACGTGCAGCCGCAGGCCCGGGCCACCACCGGCGAGGTGTTCGCCGCCGAGGCCCTGATCCGGTGGAACCACCCTCGCCTGGGGGTGCTGCGTCCCGCCGACTTCCTCGCCCTGGCCGAGCGCCACGGCCTCATCCACGAGCTCACCGAGATCGTGCTCGACAAGGCCGTCGCCGCGGCGGCGTCCTGGTCGGCCGCCGGCTTCGACCTGAGCGTCGCGGTCAACCTCGCCGTCCGCAGCCTGCTCGACCCGCGGATCGTGGCGACCGTGGAGGCGGCGCTGACCCGCCACCACCTGCCGGCCTGCAGGCTGACCCTCGAGATCACCGAGGACAGCGTGATGGGTGAACCGGAGCGGGCGATCGCGGTCCTGAACGCACTGCGCGCGCTAGGGGTGCGTCTGTCGGTCGACGACTTCGGCACCGGCTACTCCTCACTCACCTACCTGCAGCGACTGCCGGTGAACGAGGTGAAGATCGACCGCAGCTTCGTCTCCTCGGTCGACAACGACACCAACGACCTGCTGATCACCCGCAGCATCATCGACCTGGGCGCCAACCTCTCCCTCGAGGTCATCGCCGAGGGGGTCGAGGACCAGGCCACCTGGGACCGCCTGGCCATGCTCGGCTGCCACGGCATCCAGGGCGACCATCTGGCCCCGCCGCTGCCGGCCGACGTGATGCTGATCTGGCTGCGCGGCTACACCACCCGGGCCGGCACGAACCGGCTCGGGCCGCCCCGAGCAGCCGACCTCGGTGCCGACCCAGGTGCCGACCCTGGTGCCGACCCAGGTGCCGAGGTCGGTGCCGACGGCGGCGCCGCAGTCCCCGCGCCACGGCCCCCCGGCCCACGGCGCACCGCCGACACGGCCCGCACCGCCGACGCCCCGCGGCGCTAGCCCAGCAGGTCGTGCCGGACGACGGTGGCCTCGCGGTCCGGGCCGACCCCGACGGCACTGATCCGCACCCCGGCCAGCTCCTCCAGGGCCAGCACGTACTGCTGGGCCGCCTTCGGCAGGTCGTCGAAGTCGCGGGCCGCGCCGATGTCCTCGGTCCAGCCGTCGAAGTACTCGTAGATCGGCTTGGCGTGGTGAAAACCGGTCTGGGTCAACGGCATCTCGTCCTGGCGCACGCCGTCCACGTCGTAGCCGACACAGACCGGCAGCCGCTCCCACCCGGTGAGCACGTCGAGCTTGGTGAGCACCAGGTCGGTGACCCCGTTGATCCTGCGGGCATACCTGATGATCGGGGCGTCGTACCACCCGCAGCGCCGCGGTCGGCCCGTGGTGGTGCCGTACTCGCCGCCGATGCTGCGCAGCCGCTCGCCGTCCGCGTCGTGCAGCTCGGTCGGGAACGGCCCCTCGCCGACCCGCGTCGCGTACGCCTTGGCGACCGCGACCACCCGGTCGATCCGGGTCGGCGGCACCCCGCTGCCGGTGCAGGCACCGCCGGAGGTGGCGTTGGACGACGTCACGAACGGGTAGTTGCCGTGGTCGACGTCGAGCTGGGTGGCCTGGCCGGCCTCGAAGAGCACCGTCCGGCCGGCGTCCAGCGCCTCGTCGAGCAGCAGCGCGGTGTCGGCGACCATCGGTCGTAGCCGCTCGGCGTAGGCGAGCAGCTCGGCGACGACGTCCTCGACGCCGGCCGCGCGGCGATTGTAGACCTTGACCAGCAGCTGGTTCTTCAGGGAGAGGGCCCCCTCGACCTTCTGCCGCAGGATGTTCTCGTCGAACAGGTCCTGCACCCGGATGCCGACCCGGTTCATCTTGTCGGCGTAGGTGGGGCCGATGCCGCGGCCCGTGGTCCCGATCCGCCGGCTGCCCAGGAACCGTTCGGTCACCTTGTCGAGAGTGCGGTTGTACGAGGCGATCACGTGGGCGTTGGCCGAGACCAGCAGCCGGGAGCAGTCGACGCCCCGCTGGGTGAGGGCCTCGATCTCGCCGAAGAGCACCCCCAGGTCGATCACCACGCCGTTGCCGATCACCGGTATCACGCCCGGCGTCAGGATCCCCGACGGCAACAGGTGCAGGGCGTACTTCTCGCCGCCCACCACGACGGTGTGCCCGGCGTTGTTGCCGCCGTTGAACTTGACGACGACGTCGACCCGCGAGCCCAGGGCGTCGGTGGCCTTGCCCTTGCCCTCGTCGCCCCACTGGGCGCCGACGATGACGACCGCAGGCATCTCAGAGTCCCAGCGCGGCGGGGGCCGCCGGGTCGCACGCGGCCAGGAAGGTGAGGCACCGCTCGTGCTCGGCTGCCTCGCCGATGGCTCCGGCCGCCCGACCCAGGGCCGCCAGCGCCCGCAGGAACCCCTGGTTGGGCAGGTGCGACCACGGCACCGGGCCGTGGCCCCGCCACCCCGACCCGCGCAGGGCGTCGAGGCCGCGGTGGTAGCCCACCCGCGCGTAGGCGTAGGCCTGGACGGCGTGCCCCGGGCCGCCTGCCGGGGCGCTGCCCGCCCCGCCGGCAGCCGGGCCGGCTGCGGCAAGGGCCTGCTCGGCGAGCACCGCCCATGGCAGGCTCAGGGCGGGGTGGCCCGCCGCGACGACGGCGGGATCGATTCCGGCGGCGAGGGCGTCCCGCGCCACCGCGTCGTCGGGCAGGAGGGTCGGCGGAGGTCCGCCGAGGAGGTTCTCGTGGGTCTGCACGCGTTCATCATGCCGTCAGGCAACCCGCGACGGGGTCAGGCGTCCTCACTTGCGAGGAGGCCGTCATGGCGTTGCCGCTGCTCGACCACCGCGGTGCGGAGCACCGACTCCACGACGGCCCCGCGGGGCATGCGGTGCTGAGCCGTGCCCGGCCCGACGGCCCACCCACGTTCGAGCAGCTCTACCTCACCCACCGGCTGCCGATGGTGCGGCTGGCGGTGCTGCTGGTCGACGACCGGGCCAGTGCCGAGGACGTCGTCCAGGACGCCTTCGCCGCGCTGCACACCCGCTGGTCCCACCTGCGCGACCACCACGCCGCGGTCGGATACCTGCGGGTCAGCGTGGTCAACAACGCCCGTTCGCTGCTGCGGCGCCGCCGCACCGCCCGGGCGTACGTGCCCCCGGACGAGGGGTTCGAGCCGGGCGCCGACGACGCCGCCCTGCTCGCCGAGGAGCATCGGGAGGTGCTCGTGGCGCTGGCGACCCTGGCACCCCGGCAACGGGAGGTCGTCGTGCTGCGCTACTGGTCGGACCTGTCGGAGGCGGACATCGCGAGCACGCTGGGCATCTCGCGCGGGGCGGTCAAGTCGACCGCCAGCCGGGCCCTGGACGCTCTGGAGAAGGCCCTCACCGCCGGCGGTGACCGATGACCCGCGAGGTCGAGGACCGGCTGCGGCGGGCGCTGGCCGCCCGGGCCGAGCTGGTGGATCCCGACTCGCGGCGCCCGACCCGGGCGCCGCAACCACTCCACCTGGTCGGCGGCCCCCGCGCGGCGGCACGCAGCCGGTGGGTACCGGGGCTGGCTGCGGCCGCTGTGGCCGCCGGAGTCCTCGTGGTCGCCGGTCGGTCGGTGCCCTGGACCGGCGGGTCCGACACCTCCGCCTCCGGGGTGGCGGCTGCCGCAGGGGTGACCTCGGCCGCGGGGGTGACCTCGGCCGCGGCAGCGGAGACGACCACGTCGGAGGCGGCGGCGCAGTCGTACGTGGCCCGTCGTCCTCGTCGCAGCTGCAGCCGCCGCAGCCGACGCCGACCGGGCCACCGTCCACCGGCACGATCTCGCCGACCGGGACGACCACACCGACCGGTGCCGGCGGAGCAGTGGTCGTCTGCTCCGTCACCGAGATGGCGGCAGTGGTGCTGCCCGACAACAGGAGTCGCACCCACGCGATCGCCGGCGCCGCCGCCGCCACGGTCGGGGTCACCGTCTCGGTGACCAACCTGAGCGCTCACCCGTGTCGGGTGACGGGCTACCCCGGCATCGGGCTCTACGCCAAGGGCCGGCTGGTGAGCGCGGCCACCAACGCGCGGGGCAACACCGCCTACGCCACCGACCCCGGCCCGCAGACCCTGCCGTTGGGCCCGGGAGCCACAGCCTTCGTCGACCTGAGCTGGGTGGCGACCGCCTCGACCGCGGGGGCCCGCACCCCCGTGGACGAGCTGCGAGTGATCCTGCCCGACCAGCGGGACCAGCTCTCGATCGCGTTCGCCTCGGCGGTCGTCAGCGGCGACCCCGTCGCCGTGACCGCCCTGACCGCCGTCCCGATCCCCCTGAAGGCCGCCTGATCCTGGCCTCGCACTCCCGCCGCGTCCGTGATCGGGACGGGTTCCTCCGTGATGCCTGGATGAACCCGTCCCGATGATGCCCAGGTGCAGGTCAGCCGATGGCGGTGCCGGCCGAGCGCAGGTTCTGGCACGCCTCGACGACCCGGGCGGCCATGCCGGCCTCGGCCGACTTGCCCCAGGCGCGCGGGTCGTAGGCCTTCTTGTTGCCCACCTCGCCGTCGATCTTCAGCACGCCGTCGTAGTTCTTGAACATGTGCTCGACGACCGGGCGGGTGAACGCGTACTGGGTGTCGGTGTCGACGTTCATCTTGATGACGCCGAAGTCGACCGCGGCCGCGATCTCCTCGGGCAGCGAGCCGGAACCGCCGTGGAACACCAGGTCGAACGGCTTGTCCTTGCCGAACTTGGCGCCGACGGCGTCCTGGATCTCCTTGAGGATCTCGGGACGCAGCTTGACGTTGCCCGGCTTGTAGACGCCGTGCACGTTGCCGAAGGTGAGCGCGGCCATGTAGCGGCCGTTCTCGCCCAGGCCGAGGGCCTCGGCGGTCGCCATGCCGTCCTCGATCGTGGTGTACAGCTTGTCGTTGATCTCGTTCGCGACGCCGTCCTCCTCGCCGCCGACGACGCCGATCTCGACCTCGAGCACGATCTTGGCGGCCTTGGTCAGCGGTCGAGCAGCTCCTGGGCGATCTCGCAGGTTCTCGCCCAGCGGCACCGCCGAGCCGTCCCACATGTGCGACTGGAACAGCGGCTCCTGGCCGTTCTTGACCCGCTCGGCGCTGATCGCCAGCAGCGGGCGCACGAAGCCGTCCAGCTTGTCCTTGGGGCAGTGGTCGGTGTGCAGCGCGATGTGGATGTCGTACTTCTTGGCGACCTCGTGGGCGTAGGCCGCGAGCGCGACCGACGCCGGTGACCATGTCCTTGACCGTGGGCCCGGACAGGTACTCGGCGCCGCCGGTCGAGACCTGCATGATGCCGTCGCTGCCGGCCTCGGCGAAGCCGCGGATGGCGGCGTTCAGGGTCTGCGACGACGTGACGTTGATCGCGGGGTAGGCGAAACCGTCGGCCTTGGCCCGGTCGAGCATCTCGGCGTAGGCATCGGGGGTTGCGATGGGCATGAGAACTCCTGGTTTCGTGCTCCTGGCCCCGACCCGAACCGGTGGGACCGGCTGCTGATTCACGACAACCGCACCGCGGCGCTGCAGCACGGGTTCCGCCTCAGATCCAACCATGTCCGCCCGTCCCCACCCAACCTCCGCAGGCCTGACCCGACCCCGACCGGCACCCATGATCATGGGGTGGGTCGATCAGGAGGGCGGGACGACGGCGTGGCGGCGGACCCAGGTGTGCATCGCGATCGCGGCAGCCGCGGCGGCGTTGATCGAACGGGTCGAGCCGAACTGGGCGATCGAGAGCACCTGGTCGCAGGCTCGTCGCACCGGCTCCGACAACCCCGGTCCCTCCTGCCCGAAGACGAGCACGCACGCCTGCGGCAGCTCGGCCGACTCGATCGGCAGCGACCCCGGCAGGTTGTCGATCCCGATCAGCGGCAGCCGCTCGCTCTCGGCCCACCGCGCCAGCGCCTCGCCGTCCGCATGATGGACGACGGACAGATAGGCGTCGGTGACCATCGCGCCCCGCCGGTTCCAGCGGCGGCGTCCGACGATGTGTACCCCCGCGGTGTTGAACGCGTTGGCGGTGCGCACCACCGAGCCGATGTTCAGGTCGTGCTGCCAGTTCTCGATCGCGACGTGGAACGGGTGCCGGCGACTGTCGAGGTCGGCCCGGATCGCCGCGACGGTCCAATACCGGTAGCGGTCGACGACGTTGCGACGGTCGCCGTCCGCCAGCAGCCCCCGGTCGTAGCGCTCGTCGTCCGGCCAGGGCCCCGGCCACGGACCCACCCCGACGGCCAGGTCGTAGGCCGTGGGCAGCTCCACGGGTTCGTGCCTCGTCGGCGACCCGGACGGGCCTTCGACGACCTGGACGTCGACTCTGAGGTCGCCATGAGCAGGAGTCAGTTCGTCCGGTTCCACCCGCAGCACCGTACGCTGACCGGGTGTTGATGACCGCCGTCGCCCTCGGCCCCTCGTGGCTCGACCCGCAGACCCTGCTCGACTCCCTCGGTTCGTACGCCTTGTGGGGAGCCGCCGCCATCGTGTTCGCCGAGTGCGGGCTGCTGCTCGGGTTCTTCCTGCCCGGCGACTCGCTGCTGTTCACCGTGGGCCTGCTGGTGACCACCGGGGTGATCAAGCAGCCACTGTGGCTGGCGTGCCTGGTGCTGACGGTCGCCGCCTTCGTCGGCAACCTCTCGGGCTACGAGATCGGGCGGGCCAGCGGGCCGGCGATCTTCCGCAAGCCCGACTCGCGACTGTTCCGGCGCGAGTACGTCGAGAAGACCAGCGAGTTCTTCGAGCGCTACGGCAACCGTGCCATCGTGCTGGCCCGCTTCGTGCCGATCGTGCGCACGTTCATCACGGTGATGGCCGGGGTCGGCCGCATGGAGCGTTCCCGCTACCTCACCTACAGCGGCATCGGCGCGGTGCTCTGGGCCACCGGCGTCACCCTGCTCGGGTCGGCACTGGGCCGGTTCGACGTCGTCAAGCACAACATCGAGTTCATCCTGCTGGCGATCGTCGCCGTCTCGGTGATCCCGGTCGTCATCGAGGTGCTGCGGGAGCGCGCCAGAAACGCATCGTCCGCGCAGCGGTGACCCCGGCGGCCACCAGCGCCGCCGCACCACCGAGGGCGAACACGGTGCGGGGCGAGAGCACGGACGTCGCCAGGCCACCCAGCCCGAGTGCCACCACCGACCCGGCCCGGGCCAGGCCCATGAAGGCGGCGACCGCACGCCCCCGCTGGTCCGAGGGCGTGCGCTGCATGAGCAGGGTCTGGACGCCGGCGTTGACGACGGCCATGCCGACCCCCATGCCCAGCCAGCAGGCACCCAGCACCAGCACGGACGGCGAGCGCGAGCCCACCAGCAACGCCAGTGACAACCCTGCCAGCGCCAGCAGCACCGACCGCAGCCGTGCTTTCTCGCCGTCCAGCCGTCCGGCCACCAACGAGCCGGCGAACAGGCCGACCGCCAGCACCGCCTGCAGGTAGCCGAACACCGAGGCGGAGGCCTGCAGGGTGTCGCGGACCAGGAAGACCTCGGCGACGTTGCTGCCCTCGGCCACCACGATCAGTGCCAGCAGGCCGGTGACCAGCGGCCACAGCAGCCGGTCGGCGCGCAGCAGGGCCAACCCCCCGACCGCCCGGCCCGAGGGCCCGTCCGGCGTGGCCGCCGTCTGCTGCGGCCGGGGTCGGCGGCGAGCCTGCACCGCCGTCCCGGCCACCGCCAGGACGGCGAAGGTCGCCGCATCGACGATCATCGCCCAGGTGAATCCGGGGCCCCCGACCAGCAACCCGGCCACGGCCGGGCCGGCCACACCGGCCACGGTCGCCAGGGCCTGCAGGTCACCCATGGCCTTGGCCAGCTGCCGCTCCCCGACGATCTCGGGCACCAGGGCCTGCCAGGTGGGCAGCGCGACGGTGTTGCCGACCTGCAGCAGCACCACCAGGGCATAGGTCACGGCGGCGCCGAACCAGCCCTGGTGGGGGGCCACCGCCAGGGCCAGGCACATCAGGGCCTGCCACAGCGACGAGAGCACCGTCAGCAGTCGACTGTCGTAGCGGTCGACCAACCGGCCGGCCACCCCCGCCATCGCCACCGTCGGCACCGCGAAGGCGATCAGCAGACCGGTGATCGCGAACGGACCCAACCCCAGGTCGTGGGTGCGCATGAGCAGCGCCACCAGGGCGACCTCGTCGCCCAGCACCGAGACCGCGCGGGCACCACCGGCCAGCTGCAGGTCACGGCGGCGCCACAGCGACGACACCTGGCGCCCACCCCCTGCCCACCCGACCTCGAGGCCGGCGCGGCCCGGCCGAGAACGCTAACCGATCCCACCCTCACCTGGCGGTGATTGGCGCAAGTGTCCTCGAATCGGCTGCAGATGTCGTCAAAGCCCCAGATCGGACAGGGTGAAGGCGTAGCGGTACGGCAGCCCGGCCGCCTCGACGGCCTCGCGGGCACCGGTGCCCCGGTCGACGATCACGGCGACGCCCACCAGGTCGGCCCCGGCCTCACGCAGCGCCTCGACCGCGGTGAGCACCGACCCTCCGGTGGTCGAGGTGTCCTCGACGGCGACGACGCGTCGTCCCTGGACGTCGGGCCCCTCGATCCGGCGCTGCAGACCGTGGGCCTTGCCCTCCTTGCGCACCACGAAGGCGTCGAGGCGCTGCCCGAACGCGGCTGCCGCGTGCAGCATGGACGTCGCGACCGGGTCGGCGCCCAGGGTCAGGCCGCCCACCGCCGCCGGGTGCCAGTCCGCCGTCAGTGCCAGCATCACCCGGCCCACCAACGGAGCCGCCTCGGCGTGCAGCGTGATCCGGCGCAGGTCGACGTAGTGGTCCGCCTCGCGACCGCTCGACAGGGTGACCCTGCCGTGGACGACGGCGAGGTCGGTGATCAGCTGTCGCAGCCGGGCCCGGTCGGCGTCCAGCCCCGCGTGCAGGTCGGCGTGCCGGCCTTCGTGGAGGACCGCCTCGAGCGGGTTCGGCGGAGCGGGTTGGCCGGCGCGTCAGAGGTGACTGTGCGCTCACCCGACGAACCCTAGCCTGGAGCTCCCGGGCCAGGCCCTCAGCACTCCTCGGGTGGCGTCCCGGAGCAGGGGTACCCCGACCATCGTTTCCTTTGCATATACCGATCACATGAATATGCTCCACCCATGATGCGTTTTGAGCTTCGAGAGCCGTCGTTCCTGGTCCTCGCGACGCTGGCGAGTGGACCCCGCCACGGATACGCCCTGATGCAGGAGATCCAGCACCACCTGACTGCGGACGGAGGCCGGGACCGCCCGCTGCGCGCGGGCACCCTGTACGCGGCGCTTGACCGCCTGACAGCCGAAGGGCTGGTTACCGAGACCGGCCAAGAGGTCGTCGACGGTCGACTGCGCCGCTACTACGACCTGACCAGCGAGGGCGAACGGGCCCTGGCGGCCGAGGCGGGGCGTCTGCAACGCAACGCCGGACTGGCAACGAGGAGCCTGAAGGCCCGCGGGGTGACGGCATGACCGTCCTTCCCGGTGGATCGTCGATCGGCCCGCCCGAGGGCGCCGACGGGAGGGCGACACTCGGCGCCGTCGGTGGGCTGGAGGGGGCCTACCGAATGTTGCTTCAGGCCTACCCGGCGTCTTGGCGAGCTCATCGCGAGGACGAGGTCCTCTCGGTGCTGATGATGGACGCCGAGCACGGGGGCCGGCGCCGACCGGGGATCGGGGAGTCGGTGAACCTTGTGCTGCACGGCCTGGGTGCCCGGTTGGACGCGCTCCTGTCTCCGATGCCCCACCGGGTGCGTGACCGGGTGGCCTTGCTGGCCCTGATCTGCGGGGCAGCAGTGTCGGTCGTCAGTCTGACGTTCGGTGAGCTGAGGTTGCCGGGCCTGACCTATCCCGGGTTGCGGCAGCCATGGCACTCCCCCGCTCCCTTCTTCAGCGCAGGTGTCGCCGTCTACGTCTGCTGGATCGCCTCGGCCCTGCTTCACCTCACAGGGCGTCCGCGAGCCGGCCGAGGGGCAGTTCAGGCCGCCGGGCTGCTCACCGTGTCGCTGCCGGTGCTGCAACGGGCCGGGAACATGGTGGCGCCACCGCTGTACTGGCTGACCTTCCTGACCGGGCTGACCCTTCTGACGGTGCAAGGGGATCCAGGCGCAGACGGGTCCAGTCGTCGCGCCCGGACTGTCGCTCTCCTGCTCTTCACGGTGGTGGTGTCGCAGATCGCGGCGCCGCTGCCCTGGTTGCTGGCCACTCTGCGCGGCGACGTCGGACTGCTGACGGGCGAAGACCCCCGAAATGCCTTCTACCGCGGATCCGGCGGCCTGTCAGCAGTCTCGCAGGAGTCCGTCACCATGGTCGCTGTCGCTCTGATCGTCGCCCTGGTGGTGTCGAGGCGACACCCGGGCTGGGATCGGGCGGTCACCGTCACTGCACTGCCCTGGCTGTACCTCTGGGCCGTCCTGGCCGGCGGACCAGGATCCCGGCCACACCTGCCAGCCTTGCTGATCATCGCCGCGGGAGGCTGCCTCATCTGCACGTGGGTCGGCTACCTCGCGGGCCGGCGACTGGGGCCGATGACCACGCCCGACCGTCGACCCTAGCCCCGGGCCACAAGCCCGACCATGCCGGTGCTCGGCTTCACCGGGCGGCTCTGGCGCGCATCCGCATCCGGATCCGGCCGATCCGCTGCACCGCCCGGATCGGCGTGTGCCGGGCGAGCGTGGTCAGGGCACGGTAGCGGCGGCTCGGGATGCTCAGCGATCGCCCGGCGTCCAGGTCGGCCAGGCAGTCGGCGACCAGGCGGTCAGCGTCCAGCCAGGCCCAGTTCGGGCCCCTCCTGCTTCAGGCCCATGCGCTGGTGGAACTCGGTGCGCACGAACCCGGGGCACAGGGCTAGCACCCGCACCCCGGTGCCCTCCAGCTCGGTGGCCAGCGACAGGCTGAAGGTGGTGGCCCAGGCCTTGGCCGCCGAGTAGGTGCCGCCGTGGATGAAGCCGGCCACCGACGAGACCGTGATGATCGCGCCGTGCCCCCGGGCCACCATCATCGGGACGGCGGCATGGCTCAGCACCAGCACCGCCCGTACCAGCACGTCGAGCTGGGCCTGCTGCTCGGCGAGCTCGCTGGCGGCGAACGACTTCGGCGTCGAGAACCCGGCGTTGTTGACCAGCAGCTCGACCGGGCGGGCTCCGTCCCGAACCCGCTCGGCGACCCGGGCCGTCGCCTCGGGGTCCGTCAGGTCGGCGACCAGCACCTCGCCGGCGGCTCCGTGGTCGGCCTGTAACTGCTCCGCCAGGGCACTCAGCCGCTCCCCGTCCCGGGCGACCAGCACCAGGTCGTAACCGCGGGCGGCCAGGGCGACGGCGAAGGCCCGCCCGATCCCGGCGCTGGCACCCGTCACCAGGGCGACCGGGCGGGTGGTCACCACGGCATGGGGCGCGGGCGAGGAGGACGGTGCGGCCATACCGTCCGTACTACCGTAGCCAGGGTGCGCCTGGCGACCTGGAACGTGAACTCCATCCGCAGTCGGGTCGACCGAGTGGCGGCCTGGCTCGAACGCAGCGACGTCGACGTCCTGGCGATGCAGGAGACCAAGTGCCGCGACGGACCAGTTCCCGCACCTGGTCTTCGAGGCCGCCGGCTACGAGGTGGTCCACCACGGCCTCAACCAGTGGAACGGCGTGGCGATCGCCTCCCGGATCGGGCTGGACGACGTCGAAGGTCGGCTTCGACGGCATGCCGTCCTGGGGTGAGCCCGCCGCGCCCGAGGCACGCGCCCTGGCGCGCGACCTGCGGCGGGGTGCGGATCTGGAGCCTGTACGTGCCGAACGGGCGCAGCCTCGAGGACCCGCACCTGGACTACAAGCTGGAGTGGCTGGCCGCCCTGCGGGCCGCCGGGCAGAGCTGGCTGGGCGCCGACCCGGGCGCCCAGCTCGCCCTGGTGGGCGACTGGAACATCGCACCGCAGGACGACGACGTCTGGGACATGGGGGTCTTCACCCACAGCACCCACGTCTCGCCCCGCGAGCGGGCCGCGTTCCAGGGCGTGGTGGACGCCGGCTTCGCCGACGTGGTGCGACCGTTCCACCCCGGGCCCGGGGTCTACACCTACTGGGACTACACCCAGCTGCGGTTCCCCCGGCGCGAGGGCATGCGGATCGACTTCGTGCTGGCCTCGCCGGCCCTGGCGCAACGGGTGGTCGGCGCCGCGATCGACCGCGAGGAGCGCAAGGGCAAGGGCGCCAGCGACCACGCCCCGGTGGTCGTCGAGCTGGCCGCCCCCTAGCCCGGCCCCAGCCCCAGGTCGAGCACCTCGTCGGCCGCCGCCACGACGGCCGGGTCGTGGCTGGCGACCACCACGGCGACGCCGCCGTCGGCCAGACCCCGCAGCAGCGCCGTGATCGACTCGGCACCGGCCTCGTCCAGCTGCGAGGTCGGTTCGTCGAGCACCGCCAGGCGCGGCTGCACCACCATCACCCGGGCCAGGGCCACCCGCTGCCGCTCCCCGCCCGACAGCACCCGCACCGGCCGACCCAGCGCGGCCGACAGCCCCAACCGTCGCACCAGGTCCTCGGCCAGACCTGGGGCGGGCGTCAGCCCACGGACGGTGCAGGCCAACGCGAGGTTGCCTGCCACGTCGAGGGTCTCGGCCAGGTGGGTCTGCTGCCCGCTGACGGCGCAGTACTGCCGTCGCAGGTCGGCCAGCCCGCGCCGGTCGAGCCCGGCGAGGTCGACCCCCGTCATCGAGACCGCCCCGGACGCCGGGCGTTCCAGGCCCAGCAGCACCCGCAGCAGCGAGGTCTTGCCGCTGCCGGACGGGCCCCGCACCACCACCAGCCGGCCCGCCGTCACCCGCAGGTCGACGCCGTCGGCCAGCCTCACCCCCGCCGGTGCGAGAGCGACGTCCCGCAGCTCGCACCGACGCCACCTGCGCCACCCCGGTCCGGCGGCCACCGTCATCACCCGGACCACCGTCATCACCCGGACCACCTGGCGGCACAGCGGTGCTCGAGGCCACCACCTCCGGCGCCGGACCGTCGGACCCGGTCAGGACCAGGACCCCGTCCACCAGCGCCGCACTCACCTCGGAGGTCGCCCCGGCTGCCGTGCGCAGCGCCTCCGGCAGCCGCAACCAGCCCCGATCGTCCACGACCAGCCGCTCCCCAGCCGCCCGCGAGGCGTCGGCGGCCACCGGCGTCCCGATCCCGGGCGCCCCGACCCCCGGCGTCCCGATTCCCGGCGTCCAGGTCTCACTCAACCGACCGTCGCGGATCCGCAGCGCCCGGTCGGCCACCCGCTCGGCCCGACGGTCGTGGCTGACCAGCACCAGCGAGGCGCCGACCAGCCGGCACAGGTCGGCCAGGGCGTCGTAGACGGCCAGCGCCGAGACGGCGTCCAGCTCGCCGGTCGGCTCGTCGGCCAGCACCAGCTGCGGCCGGTGGGCCAGGGCCGCCGCCACCGCCACCCGCTGGGCCTCACCGCCCGACAGGGTCGTGACGTCCCGGCGCGACAGGGCCTGGACCCCCAGCGCCGCGAGCATCTCGGTGGCCGCCGCCTCGGCGTCGGCGGCGCCGACCCCTGCCAGCCGGGACTGCAGGGTCACGTTGCCCATCACGTCGAGCTCGGGGCGCAGCGTGCGCCCCGGCTGCTGGTCGACCCAGCCGAGCCGGCGCACCCGCCAGCCGGCCCGGACGCCGGCCTGTCGCCAGGCCCGCCGACCACCGACGGCCCGCTCCCCGACCTCGAACCCCGCCACCCGGGCCCGCCCCGCCGACAACGCCTGCTCCCCCGCCAGCACCCGCAGCAGGGTGGTCTTGCCCGACCCGTTGGGCCCCTGCACCACGACCCGCTCACCGGCGGCGACGGTCAGGGTGAGCCCGCGCAGCGCGGCCACCGCCCCACCCGGCACGGGGTGCAGGCAGAAGGCGTCGCGGACCACGACCACGTCGTCCGGCGCCCGGGCAGGGCCGCCCGAGCCTGCCCGCGCTCCCGCGCCGACGGCCGCCGCGCTCATCGCAGCCCTCCGAAGTCGTTCTGACGCAGCGGCAGCGGCTCGCGCCAGGCCCGCGAGGCGACCGCACCGGCCGCCGCCAACCCGGCCGCGAGCACCAGCACCGTCACCGCCAGCCCCCATCGGACGCCGACACCGGTGGCCAGCGGCGGCATCGCGGCGGCGCCGGTACCGGTCACCGCCGCCACCGCCGCCGTCAACCGGGAGAGCCCCAGTCCGGCCAGCACCCCGATCGGCACGGCCGGGGCCACCACCGCCACAGCCCGCCACCACAGCGCCGCCCGCAGCGTCGCCGGGCTCACCCCGTCCGCCTCCCAGGCCGACATCGAGGCCGCCTCGTCCCGCCGGTCGGCCATCACCAGCAGCACCAACGACAGCAGCGCGACCAGCAGCACCAGCAGGGCGCCGCCGAGCAGCAGGCCCTGGGCGCCACGGGCCACCGGGTCGGCGCGCAGCGCGGTCAGCACCGCCCGCTGCCGGGTGACCGTCAGCCCGGTGAACCCGCCGCCGTGGACGGCGGTGGCCAGGTGGGCGCCCTGGCCGGGGCCGGCGGCCAGCCAGACCTCGAGCCCCTGCCCGGCCCCGGGGTTGCTGAGATCGGCCAGCCGGGCCAGCGTCTGCCGGTCGGCGACCACGAACCGGCCACGGGTCACCGGAAACCGGTCGAGCACCCCGACCACCCGCAGCCGCACCGGGCGGGCGTCCCAGGTGAGCGTCAGCGACGGTCCGGCCTGGGCCGTCACCGGGTCGGTGAGCACCGGCAGCTCCTGGTCGCTGCCGAGCCCGCCCGGCCGGGCCGACAGCATCACGGCACCGTCGAGCAGGGTCGCGGCCAGCTCGGCCCGCACCCCGCTGCGCACCGTCAGCCCCCCGGACGACGGCGCCACCGCCGCCCACCCGGTCCAGCAGTCGGCCACGGCGACACCGTCGACACTGACCCGCCCCCAGACCACCCCCACCCCCGGGGCGGCCCGCCCGACATGGCCCTCGCCCAGGTTGTGCTGGCGCCGGTCGGCATCGTTCGCGGCCTGCCGCAGGCTGATCCCCACCAGGTACCAGGTGACCGGCTCACCGGTGAGGGTGGTCAGCCGGGGCAGCTCGCCGTCGAGGGCGGCCGCGGCGTCGGCGGCCGCCGAGCCCGCGGGACCCGCGGCGGTTCCGGGGTCGACGACCAGCGTCACCGAACGCTCGCGGTCGTCGCTGCTGCGCAGGTGCGCATCGGCCACCAGGGCGACCGGGGTGCCGGGAGTCTCGATGCGCAGCCGGCTACCGGGCGGCAGCGCGACGCCCGGCGCCGGGGGCGGCACCGTGAGTGCCGCCGCCAGGTCCGCCGGCGACTGCGACGACCCGGTCACCGCCGACCAGCGCGCGATCTGTGGCAGCAGCTGCGGGCTGAGGCCCACCAGCTGCACCGGCTCACCGACACTGGCGCTCACCGCCACCGACGCGACCCCACGCACCACCGGCGCCACGACACCGCCGGGGCCCACCGCGGCCTCGAGGTCGGACGGCGTCACCGCATCCTGCGGGCGCGCCAGCGAGGTGCCCGGCGCCAGCCGGACGTCGAAGGGCGAGGTGTAGGCCGCCGCGTCGGCCGCGCCGCGGTCGAGGGTGGTGCGGTAGGCGGTGGCGAACCCGGTGATGGCCACCGCCGCCGCCAGCAGGCCGGCGGTCGCGACCGGCCGCAACGGTCGACCGCCGGCCGAGGCCAGCCCCAGCCGCAGCGCCACCGCCCGCCCGGCAGGCAGACCGGCCAGCCCGCGCTCGACCAGGCCCACCAGCGGCGGCCAGAGGCGGGCGGTCACCAGGGCCACCGCCGCCAGGACCAGGGCCGGCAGCACCAGCAGCAACGGGTCGCCGCCGCTCAGACCCGCCGCCGAGGTGCCCCCACGGGCGAGCACCAGGGCCGCGGCGACCAGGCAGAACACCAGCAGCAGGTCGGTGATCCGCCAGGCCGCCCGGGCCCCGGTGCCACCGGGCGCCAGAGTCAGGGTCAGGGCCAGCACCACCGATCCCGCGACCACCGTGAGGGCAACCGCGACCGCGGCGCCGGTCAGTGACTCGGTCAGGGTGGCCCCGACCGGCACCCCCACCCGCACGGCCAGCACCGCGGCCGCCGGCAGCGCCAGAGCCACACCCGCCAGGGCTCCCACCACTGCGGTGGCGGCCACCTCGGCGGCCACCAGCACGGTGCGCAGTCCCGGTCCGCCGCCTCGCCGGCGCACCGCGCCGTCGAACGCCTCGCGGTCGCGTCGCAGCGCCGTGCCGGCCACCACCGCCGATCCCAGCAGCAGCACGGCGGCGCTGCCCCCCAGCAGCGCGAACCGGCCGGCCGAGGCCCGGGCACGCCCGTCGGCGTCCCGCACCGCATCCTCCGGGGCGGTCACCACGAGCATCTCGCCGGTGTCGCTGAGGTCGCGGGCCACCGAGGCGCCCTCGGCCACCCACGCCTGGGCACCGAGCTCACGGACCCGCTCGGCACTCAACGGCGCGACCCAGCCCAGCGAGCGTCCGAAGCCGGACAGCGCGGTGAGCGCCGACGCCTGCCGCACGCCGTCCGCCAGCAGCACCGGGATCCCCGGCTCCGGAGCGAAGGTGGCGGTGAGCAGCAACGGGTCGGCCCGTCGAGCCCGCCCCACGACCACCAGGCCGAGGTCCGGCGGCGGTGTCGCCAGGGCAGTGCCGGAGGACGCCGTCCCGGCGCCCTGCGGGTCGGCCAGCTGCACCACCTCGCACCGTTGCGGCAGGCAGGAGGTGGGCAGTCGCCCCTCGAGCAGCCGGACGCCGCCGGCGAGATCGTCGGTGCCGGCGAAGACGAGGGCGCCGCCGTGGCCGTCGGAGGTCTGTCTGAAGATCACCTGCCTGCGGATCGTCGCCGACGCGATCCGAGGCAGGTGGCGGGTGACGGCGGCGTCGTAGCGGGCGGCGGTGGCCGGGTCGGCGATGCCGTTGTAGCTGACGGTCACGCTGCGCTCGCCGGGGGGCAGGGCCGTCAGCGCCGTGGCCAGTGCCGCCCCGGCCGTGACCGCCGCGACCGCCGCCACCAGCACGGGGACCGCCGCGGCCAGCGCCAGGGTCAGGACGGCGACCAGGCGCCGCCCCGGCGCGTGGCGCAGCCGAGCCCAGACCAACGTCGGCCCCATGCCACCTCCGCACCGTCGCGCCGCCGTCGCACCCGGCGGCTGCCGTCGAGTCTGACCGATCGCGACCTCAGCGGCCTGCGATCCGGTGCAACAGACCCGGCCGGACGGCCCGCGGACGTGGCCTCAGGAGGCAGGCTGGGCCGCGGCGACCTGCGCCACCTGGGCGACCTGCGCGGCCTGTGCGATCAGGACGGCCTGGGCCGCGGCCCGGCGGCGCACCCAGGCGGGCAGCTCGTCGGGGCTCATCGGCTCGGCGAACAGGTAGCCCTGGCCCACCCGGCAGCCCATCGCCAGCAGCGCCTCGACCACCGCCGGCTCGCTGACCCCCTCGGCGACCACGTCGATCCCCAGCCGACCGGCCAGGCCGACGATGGCGCGCACGATCGCCTCGTTGCGCTCGTCGAGGTGCATCCGCGAGACGAAGGACTTGTCGATCTTCAGCCGGTCCGGGGACAGCCACGACAGGTACGTCATCGAGGCGTAGCCGGTACCGAAGTCGTCGACGGCCAGCTGCACCCCCAGCCGGCTGAGCCCGTCGAGCACCCCGAGCACGTCCTCGTGGCCGTCGATGACCCCGCTCTCGGTCAGCTCGAGGGTGAGCACCGAGCCCGGCAAGGCGTGCCGCTCCAGGGCGGCAGCCACCATCGACGGCAGCGCCGGGTCGGCCAGGGTGCGCGCGACGAGGTTGACGGCCACCCCGATCCGGATGCCCTCACCACGCCAGGCGGCGCAAGCTGCCAGGGCCTTGTCGAGCACGACCGAGGTGAGCTCGCCCACCAGGCCGCTGCGCTCGGCCGCCATCACGAAGCTCTCGGGGTCGACCGGGCCCAGCACCGGGTGACGCCACCGGGCCAGGGCCTCGGCCGAGCAGATCTGGCCGGTGGTCAGGTCGACCAGGGGCTGGACGGCGATCCCCACCAACCCGCGGGCCAGGGCCAGCCGCAGATCGGCCGCCAAGGCCGAGGGGCTGGTCGCGGCCAGGTCGCTGTCGGGGGTGTGATGCTGCAGGCCGCCGCCGTACTGCTTGGCCGACGACATCGCCAGGTCGGCGTGGCGCAGCACGGTGTGCAGCTCCTGGCCGTCGCGGGGCGCCAGGGCCACGCCCATCGACCCGCGCATCCGCACCTGCATGGTGGCCACCGCGACCGGGTCGTCCAGGGCCGCGAGCAGCCGTCGTCCGACCACGCCGGCCGACGTCTCGTCCGAGCAGCCGGGCGCCAGGAACGCGAACTCGGCGCCCCCCAGCCGGCCCACGACCACGTCGGTGCCGGCCGCCGCCTTCAGCCGCCGGCCGATCTCGGCGATCACCTCGTCGCCGGCACGGTCGCCGAGTGCGACGTTCACGCTGCGGAAGCCGTTGACGCCGAGGATGCCGACCGCGCACCCCCCGGTGACCTCGACCCGGGCGATCTCGGCGGCGACCCGGGACCGGAAGGTGCTGCGGTTGGGCAGTCCGGTCAACCGGTCGTGATGGCGCTCGTACTGCAGCTGCTCGGCGACCAGCTGGTGCCGCAGCGAGGCCACCCCGTGGGCCAGGGACACCTCGGCCAGCCGGTTCGCCGCCCGGTCGCCACCGGCCGGCGAGCTGCTGCGGCGGACGACGACCTCGACGTCGTCGTCGTAGCTGCGGTGCACCTCGTGCACCGCACAGGGGCCCAGCGCCCAGGTGCGAGGCCCCTCGTCACGACGACAGACCATGATCGACACGTCGTCCCCGCCGAAGGCCTCGGCCAGCTGGGCCAACGCCGCGTTCGCCGTGGCGGCGACGACCCCGCCGTCCACCGCCCAGTGCAGCGACTGGTGCGGTCGCCCGAGCGACACCCAGGTCGGCTGCCGCTCGACGGCCCGCGGCTCGGGTGAGGATCGCGCGACCCCGCGCCGCACCCGTGCCCCGTCGGGGGTCCGCACCTGTCGCATGGGCCTGGGCAGGACTCCCCCTCACAAAAGTCGGATCGTTCGGGGTCGATGGTGCCCCGCTTCCGGACGGTGCGTCACACAAATGACACAGATTGCAACAGCACCTGCCGTTTCCCCCGAGAAAGGGTCACAGAAATGACCACACGTACTAGGTAGAAGTCCTCAGGCGGTGGATGGCCACGTCGGTCAACCTCGAACCGGGAGGTTCGCGACGCACCGCGCGCCTGCCTCGGCCCGTGGGCTGCCACGTGCCGTCGACTCCTGGAGGGGGGAGTCGAGGCACGTGGCAGACCGGGCGGGCGGGACCTCCGGCTCGGAGCCCTCCGTCGAGGGCTGACACGATGGTCCGGGTCGACGGGACACCCTGTCGCCCGAGTCGTCCCTGGGGAGCGCCGAGGTCACGTGCACACCGCCCTGGAGTACCTGGCCGGCCAACCCCTCGTGCTGCTGTTCCTGCTGCTGGCGGCCGGGTCCGCCCTGGGGGCGGTGACGGTCGCCGACGTGCAGGTGGGGCCGGCCGCCGTGCTGTTCACCGCTCTCGTGACCGCCTCGCTGGCGGCGGGGGAAGGGATCAGGCTCGCCGTCCCGGAGGCCGTCGGCACCCTGGGCCTGGTGCTGTTCACCTACACGATCGGTGTCATCTCGGGACCGACCTTCTTCGGGGCGCTGCGCACCGGTTGGCGCACCATGGTCTCGGTGACCGGCATCCTGGCCGTCGGGGCGCTGGTCACCGGTCTGCTCGGCGCCCGGCTCGGCCTGCCCGGCCCCACGGTCGCCGGCACCTTCGCCGGTGCGCTCACCAACACTCCCGCCCTGGCCGCCGCCACCGAGAGGTCCGGGGACACCGCCGCCACCACGGTCGGCTACTCCATCAGCTACCTGTGGGGCGTCGTCGGCATGCTGCTGGCGACCGCCTGGACGCTGCGCCGACGCAGCGGCACGACCACCAGCGCGACGTCCCAGCTCACCAACCTGACCATCCGGGTGGAGCGCACCGACCGCCCCCGCCTCGCGGAGGTCATGCAGCGCTACGGCCACGCCGTGGTGTTCTCGCGGGTGCAGCACGGCGAGACCAACCCGATCCGGGTGGCGGCGGACGACGAGCGGCTCGAGGTCGACGACCTGGTCAGCGTGGTGGGCAGGCGTGCCGTGGTCGACCGGGTGGCCCGCGAGCTGGGACACCCGTCGTCCCACGACCTGGTGGACGACCGCCGGGACCTGGACTTCCGGCGGATCACGCTGTCGCAGCGGGAACTCGCGGGGCGCACGGTGCACGAGATCGACCTGCCGGGCCGGTTCGGCGCCGCTGTGACCCGGGTGCGCCGCGGCGACGTCGACATGGTCGCCACCGACGACCTGGTGCTGCAGCCGGGCGACCGGCTGCGGGTGATCGTGGCCGCGGACCGCATGAAGGACGTCTCTCACTACCTGGGCGACTCCGAGCGTGGGCTGTCCGACATCAACCCGGTCGGCTTCGCCGTCGGCATGACCCTCGGCGTGCTCCTGGGCCTGGTCCACTTTCCGCTGCCCGGAGGCGGTCTCGAGATCGGCGCCGCCGGCGGCACCCTGATCGTGGGCCTCGTCCTCGGCCGGGTCGGCCGGGTCGGACCCCTGGTCACCACCCTGGCCCACCCCGCCGCCTCGGCCCTGTCGAACTTCGGCATGCTGGCCTTCCTGGCCTATGCCGGAACCCGCGCCGGCGGCTCGTTCACCGCAGCCGTCACCTCGAGCCTGGGGTGGCGGATCGCCCTGCTGGGCCTGGTGGTCACCAGTCTGGTCGCGGTGGCCCTGGTCACGGCCGCGCGGCTGGGGCACCGGATCGGGTCGGAGCGCACCGCCGGCGTGCTGGCCGGGTCCCAGACCCAGCCGGCGGTGCTGGCGTTCGCCAACGAGCGCACCGGCTTCGACAACAGGGTGGCCCTGGGCTACGCCCTGGTCTACCCGGCCGCCATGATCGCCAAGATCCTGCTGGCCCAGGTGCTCGCCGGCCGGTGACGTGGCGGGCACCTGGGCCGCAGGACACTCAGGACGGCTGCCCTCAGACGGTCGCGACGGTGGCCGAGGCGGTGGCAGCCGCAGCCACGACCGACAGCCCCACGGGGGCGCCGTCCGGGCCGTGCTCGACGTCCACCCGCACCGTGTCGCCGTCGGCGACCTCGCCGGCCAGCAGCGCCCTGGCCAGCTGGTCGCCGATCGCCGCTGCACCAGCCGGCGCAGCGGACGGGCGCCGTAGACCGGGTCGAACCCGGTGAGCGCCAGCCACTCCCGGGCCGCCTGGCGTGACCTCGAGGTGCAGCCGGCGGTCGGCCAGCCGCTGCTGCCAGCCGGCGAGCTGGATGTCGACGATCCGGCTCAGCTCCTCGGTGCCGAGCGGCGTCGAAGACCACGACGTCGTCGAGCCGGTTGAGGAACTCCGGCTTGAACGCGGCGCGCACCGCCGCCATCACCGCGTCCCGCTTCGCCTCGGTCGACAGCTCGGGTCGACGAGGAACTGCGAGCCCAGGTTCGAGGTCAGGATCAGGATCGTGTTGCGGAAGTCGACCGTGCGGCCCTGGCCGTCGGTCAGCCGGCCGTCGTCGAGCACCTGCAGCAGCACGTCGAACACCTCCGGGTGGGCCTTCTCGACCTCGTCGAGCAGCACCACCGTGTACGGGCGCCGCCGCACCGCCTCGGTCAGCTGACCGCCCTCCTCGTAGCCGACGTAGCCGGGAGGCGCACCGACCAGCCGGGCCACCGAGTGCTTCTCGCCGTACTCGCTCATGTCGATGCGGACCATCGCGCGCTCGTCGTCGAACAGGAACTCGGCCAGCGCCTTGGCCAGCTCGGTCTTGCCGACGCCGGTCGGGCCGAGGAACAGGAACGAGCCGGTCGGCCGGTCCGGGTCGGCGACGCCGGCCCGGGCGCGGCGCACCGCGTCGGAGACGGCCTGCGACGGCCGCCTGCTGGCCGACCACGCGCTTGCCGAGCTCGTCCTCCATCCGCAGCAGCTTGGCGGTCTCGCCCTCCAGCAGCCGGCCGGCCGGGATGCCGGTCCAGGCCGAGACCACGTCGGCGATGTCGTCGGGCCCGACCTCCTCCTTGAGCATCGGGCTCGACGGTCGAGGCCTGGTCGGCCTCGGCCGCCTGCGGCCTCGGCGAGCTCGCTTCTCGAGCTGCGGGGATCTCGCCGTAGCGCAGCTCGGCGGCGCTCGGCCAGGTCGCCGTCGCGCTCGGCCCGCTCGGCCTCGCCGCGCAGCGTCGTCGAGCTGCTCCTTGAGCTCGCCGACCCGGTTCGAGGCCGGTCTTCTCGTTCTCCCAGCGGGCGGTCAGCGCGGCCAGCTGCTCGCTGCGGTCGGCCAGCTCGGCGCGCAGCTTGCTCCAGCCGCTCCTGCGAGGCCGGGTCGTCCTCCTTGCTCCAGCGCCATCTCCTCCATCTCCAGGCGGCGACCGGCGCGCTGCAGCTCGTCGATCTCGACCGGGACGGAGTCGATCTCCATCCGCAGCCGGGAGGCGGCCTCGTCGACCAGGTCGATCGCCTTGTCCGGCAGGAACCGGCGCGGTGATGTAGCGGTCGGACAGCGTGGCGGCGGCGACCAGCGCGGAGTCGGTGATCCGCACCTTGTGGTGCACCTCGTAGCGGCTCCTTGAGCCCGCGCAGGATGCGCGATGGTGTCCTCGACGCGACGGCTCGCCGACGAAGACCTGCTGGAACCGCCGCTCCAGCGCGGCGTCCTTCTCGATGTGCTTGCGGTACTCGTCGAGGGTGGTGGCGCCGACCATCCGCAGCTCGCCGCGGGCCAGCATCGGCTTGAGCATGTTGCCGGCGTCCATCGCGCCCTCGCCGCTGGCGCCCGGCGCCGACGACGGTGTGCAGCTCGTCGATGAAGGTGATGATCTGGCCCTCGACTCGCTTGATCTCGTCGAGGACGGCCTTCAGCCGCTCCTCGAACTCGCCGCGGTACTTCGCGCCGGCCACCATCGCGCCCAGGTCGAGCGAGACCAACCGCTTGCCGCGCAGCGACTCCGGCACGTCGCCGGCGACGATGCGCTGGGCCAGGCCCTCGACGATCGCGGTCTTGCCGACGCCGGGCTCACCGATCAGCACCGGGTTGTTCTTGGTGCGCCGGGTCAGCACCTGGACGACCCGGCGGATCTCGGTGTCGCGCCCGATGACCGGGTCGAGCTTGCCCGTCGCGGGCGCGCTGCGGTCAGGTCGATGCCGTACTTCTCCAGCGCCTGGTAGGTGCCCTCGGGGTCGGCGCTGGTGACCCGGGCGCTGCCCCGCACCGTGCGCGAACGCCGCGAGCAGCGCGTCCGCGGTGGCGCCGGCGCGCGGTCAGCAGCCGGCCGACGCCGCCGCCGTCGGTGGCCAGGCCGACCAGCAGGTGCTCGGTGGAGACGTACTCGTCGCCGAGGCCGCGGGCCACCTCACCGGCGGCGGACAGCGCCGCGTAGGTGGCGCGCCCCAGCTGCGGCGAGGCGACCGAGGCACCCGAGGCGGCCGGCAGGGCAGCCAGGGCCCGGTCGGCAGCCCGGCGCAGCGGGCCGATGTCGGCCTGCACGGCGCGCAGCAGCGCGGGGGCGACGCCGTCGGTCTGACCGAGCAGGGCGTCAAGCAGATGGGCCGGCTCGACCTGCGGATGACCGTCGGTCGAGGTACGGCGCACGGCCGCCGCGAGGGCCTCCTGGCTGCGGGTGGTGAGCTTCAGGTCCATGGTGACGAGTGTCCTCCTGCGAGAGCCGCTGACGTCCTGTGCAACGCCCACAGAGTTGAGTCTGTTCCGCTCAAGTCTGAGGTCGGCGACTACAGTGCCGGCCATGACGCAGGATCCCTCGCCGGAGTCCCCGCCGGAATCCCCACCGGAATCCCCACCCGAGTCCCGCCGCAGCCCGGGTCGTCGCCCTGGTCACCACCGCACCCGCCGACCGAGCTGTCCGCCGCGGCCCCGGCCCTGCCTGTCGTCACCCGCCCGGGCACCACCACCGACGGGTTCGCGATCACCGCCCTCGTGCTCGGGATCGTGGGCGGCGGACTGCTGGCCGTCGGCTTCGGCTGGGCGGCCCTGCACCGGATCCGCCGCTCCGCTCGCCCGGGGCGGGCCCTGGCGGTCGCCGGGATCGTCCTCGGCGTCCTCGGGACGGTCGTGGGCGCGGTCGCCGCCGGCGTGGTGATCCGCAGCATCCAGACGTCGACAGGCGCGCGCCCGGGCAGCGGCACCGGCAGCGGCACCGGCAGCGGCACCGGCAACCGGCACCGCACGGACGACCGCCGGCACCGTGGCCCTGACCGATCTGACGGTGCGCGACTGCGTGCGCGACGACCTGGGCTCGGGCACCGCCACCGAGGCCGTCGTCGTGCCCTGCTCCCAGGCCCACCATGCCCAGGTGTTCAGCCGTGTCGAGGCCACCGGCCCGGCCGCCTACCCGGGCGAGAACGCGGTCCGCAGCCAGGCCGAGGGCCTGTGCACGGCGGCGGCCCCGTCGAACCTCGTCTCCGGCCTGCCCGGTGACGCCGAGGTGCTCTACAGCTACCCCAAGGCAGCCGGCTGGCTCACCGGAGACCGGGTCATCACCTGCTTGGTGAACACCCCCGGCGCGACCTCGACCGTCGAGCTGGTCAATGCCGGAGCTCGGTAGTCGCGGACGTCGCCCGTCCCCTAGTTTCAACGCATGAGGCAAGGCGCTCCGCCGATCCCTGGCGGTGCCGCCTCACCGGACGGCTACTCACCGCAAGAGGTGCGCTACTCGCTGCAAGACGGGTCCCCCTCCCGACCGCCCGCCGTCCGGCAGCGACGTCGGGCGATGGCGATCGCGGGACTGGTCGTCGGCGGCATCACCCTCGTCGTGGCGGCCGGAGCAGGCGCCTACGCACTGGCCCCGGACCGCCGCGCGGCGCCCCAGCCCCGGGCCCTCGGGTCGGTCCCCCTGCCGTCGCCGGGCCCCGCCGACGACATCGCCGCCGACCCGACCGGTGCGACCGGCCCGACACCGTCCCCGACCCAGTCACCGACATCGGCCCAGACCCCGCCGGACGTCGCCCCGGCGACCTTCGACGACCTGCAGACCGGGCAGTGCCTGAGCGGGGCGATCGGCACCGGCAACGTCACCGAACCCGTCGTGGTCGCCTGCACCGCACCGCACAAGGGCCAGATCTACGCCGTCCGTGAGGCCAAGGGCGGCGACCCCTACCCCGGGGAGCCCGCGATCCGCAAGCAGGCGGACTCGCTGTGCCGCAAGGCGGACCGCAACCTCGTCGCCAAACGGCCTCGCACGCCGCACTACATCATCTGGTACCCACAGGAAGAACGCTGGCTGGACGGCGACCACCGCATCATCTGCCTGATCGGCACCGGTTCGACGGCGACCAGGACCACCCTGGTGCGACCCGGTGTGAGCTGAGCCTGATCGGCACGCGGCCAGATCGATCGGCACTCACCCGATCGGCGCCGCCCCGATCGGCGTCGGTCCGGTCACCGAGTGCAATGGGTCAGTGGGGCCCGTGCATGACCGGACGACGGATCCGCGAGGCTCGAGCCGGACGGGGAGTCAGCACCCACTCCGGCCCGGTCGCCAGCCGGCGCACCCGCAGCCGCTCGTCGGGGCGCGGCGGCCAGTCGTGCAGCGGCAGGATCGCGGCCCGGTAGCCGATGCGGTAGGCCACCACCCACTGCCACACCGGCACGAGGGCCAGCAGCACCCAGTCCCGGCGACGGTAGGACACCAGCCGCAGCAGCGGCACGAAGATCAGGCTGACCAGGGCGTTGGCGACCAGTCGCCATACCCCGAAACGGCCGAGGTGACTGGCGGCGACCCACTCGTCGGGGGTCAGTAGCTGCGGCGCGAGCAGCAGGGCGACCGCCGCCGCCCCGCCCAGTACCCGCCGTCTCACATCGTGAGCCTAGGTCATTCCAGGGCGTGCGGGGTGCGGTCGCCAGACCACCAGTGCGGTCGAGGACGACGCGAGCCGCTGCGGACGTCGTCCGGGAGCAACGGCGACGATGTCGCCGGAGGTCGCGGCGGCGAAGACCCGGGAGCCGGTGACCGCCCGGGCCCGCAGCTGCTCGACCTCCTCGGCGAGCTCGGAGAGCCGGGCCCGCAGGGCGTCGTTGGCCACCTCGAGCTCGAGGATCCGCTTGATCCCGGCCAGGCTGACGCCCTCCTCCTGCGAGAGGCGTTGCACCTCACGCAGCCTGGCGACGTCGCGGGCGCTGTAGCGGCGCCCCCGTCCGGCCGCCCGGCCGGGGCTGACCAGCCCCAACCGGTCGTACTGCCGCAGCGTCTGCGGGTGCATGCCCGCCAGCTCGGCAGCCACCGAGATCACGAAGACGGGTGTGCCCTCGTCGACCGACATGCCCTCGAAGCCGGCGCCACCGGGCCGCTCCCCGAAGGGTCGGTCACCGAACATCGCCGGATCCCTGGTTGCGGGCCAGCAGCTCGGCCCGCACGTTCTCGTCGGCCGTGGCCTTGGCGAAGGCCTCGACCGCCTCACGGGCCGTGTCGTCCAGCCGCTGCGGCACCACGATCTGCACGGTGACCAGCAGGTCGCCGGTGCGGGCCTTGGTCACCACTCCGCGCCCCTTGGCCCGCAGCACCCGCCCCGACGGCGTACCGGGAGCGACCTTGAGCTTGACGGTGCCGCCGTCCAGGGTCGGCACGTCGATGGGCGCCCCCAGGGCGGCCTCGGCGAAGGTGACCGGCACGGTCACCTTGAGGTCGGCGCCGTCCAGGGTGAAGACCGGGTGCGGGGTGACGTGGACCGTGACGACCAGGTCCCCGGGCGGCGCCCCCGGCGTCGCCGGGGCGGCCCTTGCCCGGCAGCCGCACCTTCTGGCCGTCGCGGACCCCGGCCGGCACCCGCGCCGTGATGGTGCGCAGCCCGTTGCGGGGGTCGTCGACCCGCAGCGACAGCTGACAGCCCTCGACCGCCTGCCGGAACGTGATGTCGGCCTCGGCCGCCAGGTCGGCGCCTCGCTGCGGTCCGCGGGTGGGCCGGAACCCTGCGGGGCCGCCAGGGGCACCGCCCCGGCGAAGAAGCCACCGAGCAGGTCCTCGAGGTCGACCTGCTCGGCCCCCCGGCCGCGGGTGGTGTAGCGGACGTTGCCGGGACCGGGAGCCCCGGCACCACCGGCACCCCCGCCGAACAGCCCACCCAGCAGGTCCTCGAACCCACCGGCACCGCCGCCGGCGCCGCCCGAGGTGAACCGGGCGCCGCCTCGGCTCATCGCCCGGACGGCGTCGTACTGCTGCCGCTGCTCGGGATCGGAGAGCACGCCGTAGGCCTCGCCGACCTCCTTGAAGCGACGTTCCGCGGCGGTGTCCCCCGAGTTGGCGTCCGGGTGGTGCTGGCGCGCCAGCTTGCGGTAGGCCTTCTTGATCGCCTCGGGCGTGGCGTCACTGGGAACGCCGAGCACGGCGTAGAAGTCCTTCTCGAACCAGTCCTGGCCTGCCATCACTCACCTCCTCGTCGGGAACACACTGTCAGCCTGACCCCCGTCAGGCCGGGTCGGCGACGGCGACCCGCGCGGCGCGCAGGACCCGGTCCTTGGCCCGGTACCCCGGCTGCAGGATCTGCACCACCGTGGTGGTGCTGGTGCCCTCGGCCAGCTCGGCCTGGGTGTGCAGCAGGGCCTCGTGCACCGTCGGGTCGAACTCCTCGCCCGGCTGCCCGTACCGCTCCAGCCCGAACCGGCCCAGCACCGCGTCGAGCTTGTCGGCGATCGGGGCGAACGGCGTGCCCTCGAGGTCACCGTGCTGACGGGCCAGCTGGACGTCGTCCAGCACCGGCAGCAGGGCCTCGAGCACGCCGGCCACCGCACTGTCGCGGGCGACCTCGCGGTCGCGCTCGACCCGGCGGCGGTAGTTGACGTACTCGGCCTGCAGTCGCTGCAGGTCGGCCAGCCGCTCGTCCGCCAGCGCCTGGGCGACGTCCGGTTCGGTCTGCACCGCAGCCGATCCCGGCGCCTCGTCGGTCGCCCCGCCCACCGAGTCACGCCCGGTGAGCGGGTCGAGGCCCTCGACGTGGCCGCCGGCGGGCTCGGCAGCCGCGTAGGCCTGCCGCACCTTGCCGGTCTCGGGATCGACTCGCCGCCGGTCGTGGACGACGGGGCCTGCGGCCTCGCCGTCCACTTCCGGGGCGTTCGCGCCGTCCGACATCACTTGGCCTCGTCGACGATCTCGGCGTCCACGATGTCGTCGTCCGCGCCGGTCGACCCGCCGGCCGACCCACCGGTCGAGCCGCCGGTCGCACCGTCGGAGTCCCCCGCGCCCGCGCCGTCCGAGCTCTCGCCCTGGGCCGCGGCGGCGGCGTACATCGCCGTGCCGAGCTCCTGGCTGACCTTGGACAGGTTCTCGTGCTTGGTCTTGACCTCGCCGACGTCGGTACCGGCCAGTGCGGTCTTCAGCTCGCTGATCGCGGTCTGCACCGAGGCCTTGCCGTCCTCGGGCAGCTTGTCGGCGTTGTCGGCCACGAACTTCTCGGTCGAGTAGACGAGCTGCTCGGCGGCGTTGCGGGTCTCGGCCTCCTCGCGGCGCTTGCGGTCCTCGTCGGCGTGGGCCTCGGCGTCGCGCACCATGCGGTCGATCTCGTCCTTGGGCAGCGCGCTGCCGCCCGAGATCGTCATCGACTGCTCCTTGCCGGTGCCCCGGTCCTTGGCCGAGACGTGCACGATGCCGTTGGCGTCGATGTCGAAGGTCACCTCGACCTGCGGCACGCCCCGCGGGGCCGGCGCGATGCCGGTCAGCTCGAAGGTGCCCAGCGGCTTGTTGTCGCGGGCCAGCTCACGCTCGCCCTGGAAGACCTGGATCAGCACACTCGGCTGGTTGTCGTCGGCGGTGGTGAACACCTCGGACGCCTTGGTCGGGATGGCCGTGTTGCGGGTGATCAGCTTGGTCATGATCCCGCCCTTGGTCTCGATGCCCAAGGACAGCGGGGTGACGTCGATCAGCAGCACGTCCTTGCGCTCGCCCTTGAGCACGCCGGCCTGCAGGGCGGCGCCGACGGCGACGACCTCGTCCGGGTTGACGCCCTTGTTGGGCTCGCGGCCACCGGTCAGCTCGCGCACGACCTCGGCGACGGCCGGCATCCGGGTGGAGCCCCCGACCAGGATCACGTGGTGGATCTCGGCGACGTTGACGCCGGCGTCCCGGATGACCGCACGGAACGGCTCCTTGGTGCGCTCGAGCAGGTCGGCGGTCATGTTCTCGAACTGGGCGCGGGTGAGCTTCTCGTCGAGGTGGACCGGCCCGTTCTCGGTCATCGACAGGTACTGCAGCGAGATGGTGGTGGCCGTCGAGCTCGACAGCTCCTTCTTGGCCTGCTCGGAGGCCTCCCGCAGCCGCTGCATCGCGATCTTGTCCTTGGACAGGTCGATGCCGGTCTGCATCTTGACGGTCTGCACCAGGTGGTCCATGACGCGCTGGTCCCAGTCGTCGCCGCCCAGGTGGTTGTCACCGCTGGTGGCACGGACCTGGATGGTCGAGAAGCCGTCCTCGTCCTTGCCCACCTCGAGCAGCGAGACGTCGAACGTGCCGCCGCCGAGGTCGAAGACGAGGATGAGCTCGTCCTCCTTGCCCTTGTCCAGGCCGTAGGCCAGGGCCGCCGCGGTGGGCTCGTTGATGATGCGAAGCACGTTGAGGCCCGCGATCTCGCCGGCCTCCTTGGTGGCCGTGCGCTGGGCGTCGTTGAAGTAGGCCGGCACCGTGATGACGGCGTCGGTGACCTTCTCACCCAGGTAGGACTCGGCGTCCTGCTTGAGCTTCATCAGCACCCGGGCCGAGATCTCCTGCGCCGTGTACTTCTTGCCGTCGATCTCGACGTTCCAGTCGGTGCCCATGTGGCGCTTGACCGACCGGATCGTGCGGTCGACGTTGGTGACCGCCTGCCGCTTGGCGACCTCGCCGACCAGCGGCTCGCCGCTCTTGGCGAAGGCCACGACGGACGGCGTGGTGCGGCCGCCCTCGGCGTTCGCGACGACGGTGGGCTCACCGCCCTCGAGGACGGAGACGACGGAGTTGGTGGTGCCGAGGTCGATGCCGACCGCTCGTGCCATGACTGGGGTTCCCTTCGATGTCGGGTGCTTCGGGTCTCACCTTCGGCACGCTTGGCGTGGTTGTCGAAACCGAGACTGACGAAAGTTGAGTCTGATTCACTCAACTACCGCAGTGTCTGCCCTGTTCCCGCCGGGCGCGCACCACACTCCACAGCGCACCTGCAGCCGACTCACAGCAACCGGCGGCACAGTGGGCGCATGCAGCAGGACGAAGCCCAGCGGATCGCCGACGCCCTCGTCGCCCGGGGCGTCATCGCGAAGGTCGCCCGGCCCTCGGTCTACCGGTTCGGGATCCGGGTGCCGCTGGGCGACGGGCGCGAGGCGCTGTGGGACGTGGACGGCGCCGCCGGCCTCGAGGCCCAGGTGATGCGCAACGGCATGCTCGTGGGTTTCGTGCCGACGATCCCCGGGTCGGAGTCCTTCACCGAGGCCCAGGCCGTCGAGGCCATCGCCGGCACCGACTACGGGCGCTGAGCCACGGCATCCTCGGCCAGGCCGTCCTGCACGTCGGTCAGGTGGTGGCGCAGGCCCACGAACAGGACGGCGGCCAGTGCGGTGCCACCCACCACGGTGGCCACCCACACCCCCGGCAGGTCGTTGCCGATCAACAGGCCCGCAGTGGCCGGACCGACGATCGAGCCGACCGTCCACGACATGCTCTGCAGTGCGTTGTAGCGGCCCCGCAGGTGCTCCGGCGCCAGCCCGTTCACCAGGGCCGGAGCCACCGGTGCCCAAACGGTCTCGCCCAGACCGTAGACCGCCATCCCCGCGACCACAGCGGCCACCGCGACCCACCCCGGCGTGACCGCCGATGTGGCGATCACCACCCAGGCCAGCGACCAGGTGCCGGTCGCCACGGCCAGCATTCGCGAGCGCCGGCGTCCCTCGATCAGCCGCAGCGTCACCAGCTGGCCGACCACGATCACTGCCGTGTTCGCGGCGTAGGCCCAGCCCAACGCCCGGGCAGGTACCCCTGCCACGATCACCGCGTAGGCGGCCAGGCCGGCTTCCATCTGGGCGTACCCGAAGCTCACCGCCAGCACGCTGAGCAGCGCCACCCGCAGCGTGACCCGGTCACGCAGCACCTGCCGCCAGGAGGAGTCGACCGCGGACCCCTCCCCCGTCAGGCCCGTCACCCCGACGCCCGCCCCGGCTGAGCCGGACTCCCCGGACGACTGCGGGTCGGCAGGCCGGGCACCGGTGCCGCGGGGCAGGCTCACCAGGACGGCGATGTAGACCAGGTAGGTGGCGGCGTTGATCTCGTACAGGCGCTGGAACGAGGCCACCGAGTCGATCCGCACCAGCAGCGAGCTGACAAGGCCACCGATGCCCAGCCCGGCGTTCAGCATCATGAAGTGGAGCGCGTAGACCTTCTCGCGAGCAGCCTGCGGGACGACCCGGGTCAGCAGGGCGGTGGACGCCGGCCACATGCCGACCTGGCCGGCCACCAGCGTCGTCGCCACGGCGAACCCCTGAGGAAGGGTCGTGACGAACCCGATGGCGGCGGTACTCACCCCCTCGACCACCAAGGCCACGACCATCACCGGGCGGGGTCCGAAGCGGTCGATCAGAGTGCCGGCCCCCGGGGCCAGCGCCAGCCCGAGCAGCCCCATCCAGGCGAAGATCCAGCCGACCGTGGTGATCGGGAAGCCCCGGACCTGGGAGAGGTAGACGAACAGGTACGGCATGGTCAGGCCGTTGCCGATCGACATGAAGGCGAAGCCGGCCACGAACCGCCACACGATCGGCGGCAGGTCGGACCAGCGCCCCGACCACGGCTGGGCCGGGTCACGGGTGGTCGCGGTCACGGTCACGTCGTCCAGTCTGCGGTCCGGCACCGACAGCAGGCCATCGAGATTCCAGCCGCGACAGGCCGGAGCCGGCTGGGGGCTGGCACCATCATCCGGTGCCCCCCTCCCCGCCGTCCCAGCAGTCCCCGCCGTCCCCTCCGGCCCCGCCGGCCCCGCCGGCCCAGCAGTCACAGCCCTCCCGGCTCGACGCGACGGCGACCACGGCGGCCCTGGGCCCGGTCGCCGCGCTGGCTGCCCTGACCCTGTGGTGGCCCGAGCACGGCGACCAGGCCCTCTTCGAGATCGCCGGGCGTGCCCTGAACGAGGGCTCGGTCTACTACCGCGACTTCTGGGACATCAAGCAGCCCGGCCTCTACTGGTTCTACGCCCTCGGCGAAGGACTGTGGCCCGGCGGTCCGGACACCTCCGGGCTGGGCACCCGGATCCTCGAGGCGCTGCTGGCGGTGCTGGCGGGGTGGCTGGTGCTGGTGATCGTCGCCGACTGGCCGTTGCGCCGTCCGGTCCGACTGGCGGCCCCCACCCTGGTGCTCGGGCCCTACCTGATCTGGTCGGCGGTCGGCGGTGTCGGCCAGGTCGAGGGACTCATGACGGTGGCGACGCTCGCCGTCCTCGCCCTGACCTGGCCCCGCCGCACCGGACTGACCCGCACCGGGCCGAGCCACACCGGGCCGGTCGGCACCGGGCCGAACCGCACCGGGCCTGGCGCCTGGCTCGCGGCCGGGGTGGTCGTGGGCCTCGTCGCCCTGCTCAAGACGCTCTACGTGCCGCTGGTCGTGCTGCCGATGCTGGTCGCCCTGGTGGCGGACAGGCACCACCCGCACCGATCGCGGCGCAGCGACACGGTACGCAGCGACACGGTACGCAGCGACACGGTAAGGGTGGTCGCCGCCCTGCTGGGCGGGGCAATCCCGGTCGCCGTCGCGCTCGGGTACCTGGCTCGACACGGGGTCCTCGGACTGGCCCTGCACACCACCTTCGTGCTGCCCTGGCAGGTGACGGCCAACCCCGCCGCCCACCCGGCCTCCTCGTTGGGCGAGCTCGTCCGGTCGCTGACCAACCTGACACCGCTGACCGGACCGCTGGCGGCGGCGGCCCTGGTCGCCACCGCAGCCGCCGCCCGCCGCCCGGAACGGCAGCCCCGGGTGCTGCCGGCGCTGCTGGGGCCGGCCCTGGCCGGGGTCTGCCTCCTGGCCGTCGCGTCGGCCGTGCCCCAGTTCCCGACGCCCTACCGGCTGCTGCTGCTGGCGGCTCCGCTGGGCCTGCTGGCGGTCGCCGGCCTGCAGCACGTGGCCGACCGGGCCACCGCACGCGTTCCCCGAGCCGCCCTGGTCGTCGTCCTGGTGGGTCTGGCCCTGCTGACCGGCCGGCAGGTGCTGCACCTGGCCCGGGCGGGTGGTCCCGGCGGGCTCGACCTGGCCTCACGCATCACCCGCAGCGACAACGGCACCGGTGCGGCGGCCCGACGCGCTGCCGCCCAGGTGGCCGACCGGGTACCGCCCCGCAGCCAGGTCTACGTCCTGGGTGACCCCCGGATCCTGCTGCTGCTGGACGCCCGCCAGGGCGCCGAGGTCACCGGCTGGGCGATGGAGATGCAGCCGGCCCCGGTGTGGCGCGAGCTGACCCGCGAGCTGACCCGGTCCCGGCCCACCTTCGTCTTCGTCGACCCGAGCTACGCCGCGGTGCTGGCCGCCACCCCGGACGCCGCCGGCGTCCGCGACCTGCTGGCCGGGCAGTACCAGGTGTTCGCGCGGACCGCGGACGGCACCTGGTACCGCACCCCGGTGCCCGGGTCGCCGGTTCCGGCGCCGGACGGCGTCCGCCTAGGCTCCTGACCGTGCCCCTCGACGACCACCACCTCGGCGACGACCTCGGGCCCGGCTCCGACGACCACAGCGTCGACCGGGGCCATGCGCACCACGACCACGGCGTGGCTCCGGGCGCCGACCGGCGCTACCTGCGGTGGGCGCTCGCACTGCTGGTCGCCTTCCTGGTGGCGGAGGTCGTCGTCGCCGTCCTCGTGCACTCCCTCGTCCTGCTCTCGGACGCCGGCCACATGCTCTCGGACGTCGGTGCGCTGGGCGCCGCCCTCTGGGCGATGCACCTCGCAGCCCGCCCGGCCCAGGGCGCCTGGACCTTCGGGTGGCACCGTGCCGAGATCCTGTCGGCCGCCGCCAACGGGGTCACCCTGCTGGTGGTCAGTGGTGTCGTCACCGTCGAGGCGGTCCAGCGCCTGGCCGAGCCCGGCCCGGTCCACGGCCCCTCCCTGCTGCTGACGGCCCTGGCCGGGGTGGCCGTGAACCTGGCGGCGACCTGGGTGCTGGCCAAGGCCAACCGCAGCAGCCTCAACGTCGAGGGCGCCTTCCAGCACCTGCTCACCGACCTGTACGGCTTCGCGGCCACCGCGGTCGCCGGGGTCGTCATCATGGCGACCGGCTGGACCCGGGCCGACCCGTGGGCCTCCCTCGTCGTCGTGGTCCTGATGCTGCGGGCGGCCTGGGGCCTGCTGCGGGACAGCGGACGGATCCTGCTGGAGGCAGCCCCCAAGGGGTTCGACCTCGAGCAGGTACGTGCTCACCTGCTCGAGAGCGACCACGTGCACGACGTGCACGACCTGCACGTCTGGACCGTCACCTCACGCCTGCCGGCCCTGTCGGCGCACGTGGTGATCGATGACAGCTGCTTCCGCGACGGCCACGCGCCGCAGCTGCTCGACCAGCTGCAGGCCTGTCTGCAGGGGCACTTCGACGTGGAGCACTCCACGTTCCAGCTCGAGCCGGTGGGCCACGACACCCACGAGGGTGGCACCCACTGATGGCCGGCACCGGTGCCCGCTCACCCCGGCCGCGCACCTGGACCCTCCCCCCTGGGGTCGCCCGCACCCCTGTCGCCCGTGCCGCGGTCGTCGTCCTCGCACTGGCCCTCACCGGGTGCGAGGGGGCGCAGCAGGTGGTCGTCCCCGACGGGTACCGGCCCGTGGGCGACGGCCGACTGGTCGGGCTGCAGGCCCGGATGGGCACCCTCGACCAGGTGGCCCGGGCCGAGGTGGTCGAGCAGTCGCCGGAGGCGGTGGTGGTGCGGCTGACCCTGCAGCTGGGCGACCAGCCCTCCCGCCTGCGGCTGACCCGCGAGACGATCCTGGTGCTGGCGGCACCGCTGGGTGGACGACCCGTCCGGGACGTCGGCGGGGCCGCGTTGCCGCTGGTCAGCGCCGTACCGAGCCCCAGCGCGTCGCCGCCGCCTGCCTGACCTGCGCGGCTAGCGTGATCGTCATGGCCGACGAGCAGAACTGGACCGTCCCGGTCCTGGCGGGCCTGGTCGTGCTGGGCCTGGCCGCGGCGCACGGGATCGACAGGTCGCAGTGGAGCCCCCGGTTCCAGCCGCAGACCCCCACCGCGGCCGCCCGGACCACGCCGGCCGTCCCGTCCCTGCGTTCCTCGACACCCGCGGCAGTGACGGGGTCCGCCCAGAACACCGCTTCGGTCACGGTGCGCGGCACCGCCGCCACCCCATCGGGTCGGACCGCGGCGAACGCCGTCCAGCCCCTCGGTGTGCAGCCGGGCGCCCCGGCGGGGGCGGTGGCCACGACCGTCTCGACGGTCATCGTGCAGACCTCGGTCGACACCTGCTGGACCATGGTCGTCGACGGCAGCGCCCTGAAGGGCTGCGGCCCGGCCGCAGTCACCGACACCCGCGGCGCTCCGGCAGCAGCCGTCACCCGCACGGGGGGATCGACCGGGCTGAAGGTCGAGATCGTCAGGAACGGACGCTCCGCGGCCACCGGCTCGGTGAGCACCACCGGACGAACCTTGGTACTGACGTCTCGCTGAGCGTCAGTCGGAGGTGCTGGTGCGTACCACGATCGTGGGCGTACCGCTGTCGCAGGTGATCGTCACGGCGACCACGCGGTCCGACCGCCGGAAGCCGGTCTTGACGCCGTGCTCGATCTTCTCGCTCTGCAGGGTGGACCACCCGCTCGCCGGCTCGACGCTCCAGTGGACGACGTCGCCCGAGCATTCGGCGACAACGAAGCCACCCGGAGTGGACTGCGAGGTGACCCCTGAGCCCGGAGGACTCGACGAGGTCGTGCTGCTGGGTGGCGCGGTCCGTGTGGAGGACGAGGGCGACGACGGAACCTGACCACCGCTGTGGCCGCCGGAGGTGGTGGTGGCCGGGACTGAAGTGCCCTGACCCGCGGCCGGAGGGTTCTGCCCACCGGCGGGAGGAGCTCCGGTCGACGAGCCGCCACCACGACCGCCGTTGCGGCTTGTCTGACCGGTGCTCGGCACAGTTGTCGACCTACCGCCCGCACCCGCCGCAGACGCCGAGCCCGAGGGGGTCACCGACGTCGAAGGCGTGGGGTGACCCGACTTGGTGGTGGCACTGCGGGTGGCGCTCGCCGAACCGGAGACCGGTCGATCGGTGGCCGCCACGGTCGGACGGGACGCCACCGCCGGCGGAGCGTCGAGCGAGATGCCGATCAACCGGGAGCCGGTGACGGCGTACCCGGCCGACTGGATCGCGAGCCACGAGACCCCTGCCACCCCGCCCACGGTGGCGAACCAGGCAGCAACCGCACCGATGACGGCGCGGCGTGCCAGGCGGCCGGGACGCCGCCCGTGTCGGGTGCTCATCGTCCGAGACTCTCAAACCGAGGGGTAAGGGTGAGGTAAGCGGGGCGCAAGCCCGGGGTAAGTCACGGCAAACCGCCCGCTCATCCGGGCTACCGCGACACCGAGAGTGCCACACGGAGGCACGAAAGGGATACCGTCCCGTACGTGGCTGTGATCCTGCTGGTCGAAGACGACGTTGCGATCCGTACTGCCCTGACACGGGCGCTGACCGAGCGGGGCCACGCCGTCACCTGGCAGCCGAACGGCATGGCCGGCCTGCAGGCGTTGATCGAGGAGCGACCGGACGTCGTCCTGCTCGACCTCGGGCTCCCCGACATCGACGGCACCCAGGTGCTGTCGATGATGCGGGCGGTCAGCGAGGTACCGGTCATCGTGGTCACCGCCCGCGACGACGACGCCGACGTGGTGAAGGCCCTGGACGCCGGCGCCGACGACTACGTCGTCAAGCCGTTCGGCGCCGAGCACATCGAGGCCCGGATCCGCGCGGTGCTGCGGCGCAGCGCCAGCCAGCGCGCCGAGGGCCCGCTGGTGGTGGGCGACCTGGTGGTCGACCCGCGCACCCGGTCGGCCTCCCTGGAGAACCGCCAGCTCGAGCTGTCCCGCAAGGAGTTCGACCTGCTCTTCGCGCTCGCCCAGCGGGCCGGCGAGGTGGTCAGCAAGCGCGAGCTGCTGGCCGAGGTGTGGCGCCAGCCCTACGGCGGCGGCGACCGCACCGTCGACGTCCATCTGTCCTGGCTGCGCCGCAAGCTCGGCGAGTCGGCCGCGGCCCCGCGCTATCTGCACAGCACCCGCGGGGTCGGGGTCCGCCTCGCCGCGCCCGAAGCACCCTGAGGTCGGCGAGTGCGCCGCCGCCTCACGGTGCTGGTAGCTGCCACCACGTCGGCGGTGATCATCGCCTTCCTCGTCCCCCTGGCTCTGCTGCTGCGCACCCTCGCCGAGGACCGCGCCGTCTCGTTGGCCACCCTCGAGGCCCAGAAGACCCTCATCCTGGCGATCGACCATCCGGCGAACCCGAAACGAGCGGTCGGCGACCTGAGCCAACAGCCGGACAGCCCCGGCATCATGACCCTGTTCCTGCCCGACGGCACGATCGTCGGCCAGGGCGAGCTGGACGACGGCGTCGCGGCCGTCAAGCTGGCCCGCCAGAAGATCAGTAGAGCGACTCCGAACGGCGGGATCGCTGTCTACCTGTACGCCGACTCCGACCTGGGTGGCGTGGTCGTGCGCAGCACGATCCCCGAGAACAAGCTCCATACCGGGGTCTGGACGGCGACCGGCATCATCGCCGGGCTCGGTCTCGGGCTGCTCGCAGCGGCGATCGTTGCCGCCGACCAGCTGGCCCGGCGCGTCAGCAAGCCACTGGCCCGGGTGGCCGCGGCCGCCGACGCCATGCGCGAGGGCGATCTCGAGACCCGGGTCCCGGTCAGTGGCCCGTCCGAGGTCGTGACCATGGCGACCGCGCTCAACCGGCTGGCGGACCGGGTGGGACGACTGCTGGCCAGCGAGCGGGACGCCGTCGCCGACCTCTCCCACCGGCTGCGCACTCCGGTGACCGCCCTGCGGCTGGACACCGAGCTGATCCAGGAGCCCGAGGTGGCCGAGCGGCTGCGAGGGCACATCACCCAGCTCGAACGGACCGTCGACGCGATCGTGCACGACGCCCGTCGTCCGACCCGCAGTGACGCAGCCGGGTCCTGCGACGCCGCGAAGGTGGTCCGCGAGCGGGTGGCGTTCTGGTCGGCTCTGGCCGAGGAGCAGGAACGTCCACTGAGGACGGCGGTTCCCGAGGATCGACAGCTGATGGCGCGGGTCAACGCCTCGGATCTCGCCGATGTTGTGGACGTACTTCTTGACAACGTCTTTGCGCACACTGATGACGGAGTTCCACTTGAGGTGTGGGTGGTGCCGCGCGCGGACGGCGCCGTGGTGCTGACCGTCGAGGACGGCGGGACCGGTCTACCCGCCGGTGACATCGTCTCCCGGGGCAATTCTGGTGCTGGATCGACCGGGTTGGGGCTCGACATCGCCCGCCGGACGGCCCTGGCCAGCGGCGGCTGGCTCGAGCTGGGACAGTCCCGGCTCGGCGGCGCGCTGGTCCGCGTCGTCCTCGGAGGAGCCTGAAAAGGGAGGTTTCGACCGTTGAGGAAGGGTTGACGGAGTTCTGAGTGGACCTTCACCGTGACCCCACCACGGTGGACCCATGACGCGACTTACCTCAACCGACCGTGACGGCGCCGTGAAGATCCTCTCGATTCTCACCGGAGGTGTTACCGCCACCGCGCTCGCCGCCACCGGCGTGACCATGGCTCTGGCGCAGCAGTCGAGCTCCGACACCGTCGCCACGGTCAGCTCCAACAGCACGCACACCCAGAAGGCCACGTCCGACGAGTCGGCGGGCAAGCAGACCACGCACACGTTCAGCACCGCCAAGGCCACCTCGGACGACGAGAAGAAGGCCGCCGAGGCCAAGAAGCGGACCCTGGCCCAGCGTTGCGCGGCCGAGGCCAAGAAGTTCCGCGAGGGCGAGGCACGCGAGGACTCCGCGTTCACCGACCGCGCCAAGGCGCACAGCTGGAGCGACGACAAGATCAAGGGCGAGCTGACGCTCCGCCACCGCAAGCACCACTTCACCTGCCAGGTTGCCAGCCCGACCGCCACTGCAACCCCGCCCAGCAGCACGTCCACCACAGCCCCGCCCACCAGCACGTCCACCACAGCCCCGCCCACCAGCACGTCCACCACAGCCCCGCCCAGCACCACGTCCACCACGAAGCCGCCCACCACCACCTCGACCACGGCCCCGCCGACCACCTCGACCACCGTGCCGCCCACCACAGCGACCACGGTCCACACCAACCCTTCCTGACAAGCGGCGATCCAGGGGCAGCCGAGCACGGTAGCCCCTGGATCGTGTGACCGACCTACACCCCTCGGTCCTCGGATCGGGACGACGGGCCGGAACCTCGTCGAACCTCTGGCGGCGACACCTGCGGGTGTCGCCGCCAGAGGTTTGCCCCCACCAGGGGCGTTCGGTCAGACCTCAGAGGGATCTCGGGCCGATGCCCCGCGGACCGCAGGATCGCAGGGCCAGGTTCGAGCCCAGTTCCGGGTGGGTTCGAACCACAACAGTGCGGTCCGCCCTGAGCAGGCCGGTCGGCCCCGCCCCTACCCGCCCCTACCCGCCCCTACCCGGCCCTGGCTCGACCCTTGGCTCGGCCTCTGCCTCTGCCTCTGCCTCGACCTCGACCTCGACCTCGACCTCGACCTCGGAACACGACGATGCCCGTCGCGGCACTCAGGCCACGACGGGCATCGGTATCGGTCGCTGGGTTGCGCCTCGGTCGGCGGGTTGCGCTGGGTCAGTCGTCGTCGTGCCGGGTGGACGACGAGGTCGACGTCGGCTGGGTGCTGCTGGAGCCTGCACTGGATGTGCTGGTGGACGTGCTGGTGGACGTGCCGGTGGACGTGCCGGTGGACGTGCCGGTGGACCTGCTGGTGGACCTGGTCGTCGTCGAACCGCCGCTGGACGAGGTGCTGGTGCTGCCACCGCCTCCGCCACCGCCGCCCGGCTGCGACGTGGGGTTGCTCTGCGGCGTCCATTGGCTGCTGGTCTGGGTCCAGGTGTTCTGCGACCCACCCTGGCCGCCACCTCCTTGACCGCCGCCCTGACCGGCGTTGGGGTCGGACCAGCTGGTGGGCGCCGAGGTGGTCGACACTGGGGACTTCGACGCACTCGCCCGCTTCGCCGCGGCCGCGGCCGCACTGGAGGACGTGGTCACGGCCACGCTGGACGAGCCGTCCACGGAGGACTCCTCGGTCGACCCGGTCGCGGCGGGCTCGGTCAGTGTGGTCTGCACAGCGGCGACGGCGGCTCCGGGAAGCGGGGCCGCCGGCTGTGCACCTGCCGAGAAGGTGAGGTAGGCGACGGCGGCGATGCCGACCCCGGCTGCGCCCCCGACGACGGTGGGCGCCCACTGGCCGAACCTGCTGCGTCCCCAGGCCCGCCGTTCAGAGTCCAGATCCTGCAGGTCGTCCTGGAGGAGATCAGGCAGGTCGTCGTGCAGGTGGCCCTGCAGGTGGTGGACGGTGCCGTCGTCGTAGAAGCTCTGAGACACAGGTCACAACCCGGTTTCCGTCTGGCCCAGGGGATGGATCCGCGGTCCTGCGGGTCGTTTACATACCCTTGGTACGCACCTGTCCCAGCTGCGCATACCTACCGTGCGGGTGAATCCCTCATGCGTGGATCGTGCCGAGGTCAAGTGAGCGCTAATTGCTGCCGATCAATAGCGGTGAGTAGTGAGTCGGGCACTGCGGGTCAAAAAGAACCTTGATGGAGTGTTGACTCTGCACTGACCGCACCTTCACCGGACCTCCACCAGTTTGGGATGCGTGAAACGGATGAGAGTTACCGCCAACGACCGCGACCGTGCCGTCCAGATCCTGTCGGTCCTGACCGGGGGCATCACTGCGACAGCGGTCGCCGCCACCGGCGTGACCATGGCCCTCGCCAAGCAGAAGACCGAGGACGACGCGGCTGCTCGTGCTCAGCAGAAGTCGGTGTCCAGTCAGCAGACTGCGAACGCTGCCGCGACCCAGGACGCCGGGACCCAGCAGGTGGCGACTCAGGACGGGGCGGTCGTCATGGCCACCGACCCCGCTACGGGTGCCACCACGACCCACGTCCTGACCGCGATCCCGTCCGGGGCTGCCTCCGCAGCTGCCGGCGCCAAGACCGCCGCCGGTACCACGACGGCTGCCGGCGCCAAGACGACTGCTGCAGCCAAGACGACCGCTGCAGCCAAGGCTGGCACGACCACCAACGGCACGCAGACCCAGACCTCCAACCAGACCCAGCAGCAGACCCAGACGCAGCCGCCGCAGCAGACCCAGACGCAGCCGCCGCAGCAGACTCAGACGCAGCCGCCGCAGCAGACCCAGACGCAGCCGCCGCAGCAGACCCAGACGCAGCCGCCGAAGACGAACCCGCCGACCACACCTCCTCAGACCACGCCGCCCGCCGGCGGTGGGGGCAGCACCTCGGCCTCGTGACGTCCCACCCCTCTTCTGCAGGTTCACATGTGGCGGCGCCGCCTCACGGCGCCGCCACATGGCGTGCTATCGGCACCTTCGTCGAGCTGGTGGTCGCTGATGCCGCCCAGCTCGACGAGGCTCGCCAGATCGCGGTCGACCTGATCGCCGAGCTGGACCGGACCTGCAGCAGATTCCGTGACGACTCCGAGCTCAGCCGCGCCAACCAGGCCGCCGGCACCTGGGTTCCGGCCTCGCCGGTCCTGCTCGACGCGGTCCGCGTGGCCGTCATCGCCGCGACGGCCACCGACGGTGTCGTGGATCCCACCCTGGGGCACAGCCTGATCGCCCTGGGGTACGACCGCGACCTCGCCGACGTCCAGGCAGAGACGCCGGCGGGCCCGCGGCAGGCAGACCCCCGACTGACGGCCACCTCACCAGCGGCCCTGCCGTCGGCCATCCCCGCCCGGCGCGGCGCCTGGTCCGAGATCGAGTTCACCGACGACGCCCTCAGGCTGCCGTTCGACGTGTCCCTCGACCTGGGTGCCACCGCGAAGGCCTACGGCTCCGACTGCATTGCCATGGCCCTGGCCGCCAAGGGCATCCAGGGCCTGGTCAGCCTGGGCGGCGACGTCTCCATCTCGGTCCCCGAGGGCGCGGCCGACTACTGGTGGCGGATCGCGGTCTGCGAACGTCCGAACACTCCTGGCGAGCAGAACTTGCTGATGACCCGTGGCGGTATCGCCACCTCGTCCACCACTCACCGTCGCTGGTCGCACGATCGCACGACCGTGCACCACTTGCTCGACCCGAGCACCGGACGACCGGTCGAGCAGACCTGGCGAACGGTCACCGTTCGCGCAGCAACCTGCGTCGCCGCCAACACCGCGACGACGGCGTCGCTGGTGATGGGCGACGCCGCCGTCCCCTGGTTGGAACGCAACGGCCTGGCCGCCCGCCTGGTCGACCAGGCGGGCGACGTGTACGAGGTCGCCGGCTGGCCGGGCGACCCCTCGGACACCCGAATTGACCTGTCCGAAACCTTGCCGACCGCAGACTCGTAGACGAGCACAACGCCGTGCGCGAGGATCGAGCCCGCAGCACAGCACCGTGACATCGGTGCTGTGCATATGCAGTGACACTGAGTAACACGTAGCGAAAGAGACCCGATATGCAAATGCTCTGGTTCGCCAACCGTGGCAGCGGAGTCGTCCTGGTGGCCCTGCTCACCCTGTCGACCGCGCTCGGCATCGTGGCGACGGTGCGGGCGGGCACGTCCCGGTGGCCTCGGTTCGCCACCCAGGCACTGCACCGCAACGTCTCGCTGATCTCGGTGGGCCTGATGGTGCTGCACGCCGTGGTCGCCAAGCTCGACACCTACGTCGACCTCACCTGGCTCGACATCATCGTCCCGATCCAGGGCAACTACGCCGCCAAGCACAGGCTGGGCCTGTGGTTGGGGTGCGTCGCCTTCGACGTGATCCTGGTGGTGATCGTCACCAGCCTGTTGCGCCACCGCATGGGCCACAAGACCTGGCGGGGCATCCACCTCCTCAGCTACGTCTCGTGGGGGGCCGGGCTGGTGCACGGGATGGTGCTGGGCACCGACGCCTACACGGTGTGGAGCCTCAGCGTCACGATCCTCAGTGTGGCCGTGGTCGCGGGTGCCGGCATCGTGCGCATCGCGACCTGGGCCCACGAGCGTCGCCTGCACGCCGACACCATGCCGTTGACCAGCGAGACCGCCGGGGGTGTGCTGTGAGCGAGGGCGGACACGCCGTCGTCCCGGGCGGGTTCCACGGGCACGTCGCCGTGGTCGCGGGTCCGCGGCTGCTCTCCGGGGTGCCGGACGGTCCCGGACTCGCCAACCACCGGCGCCGCTGGCCGCTGCCGCCGCCGATCAGCGCTGACGACCTGGTCGCCCTGACCGGGCGGGTGGACGTGCGCGGTCGCGGTGGTGCCGCGTTCCCGTTCTCGCGCAAGCTGGCGACCGCGGTCGACGCCGGCAACAAGCGGTTCGTCGTCATCAACGCCTCGGAGGGCGAGCCGGGCAGCGCCAAGGACAGCGGACTGCTGCTGACCGTGCCGCACCTGGTGCTGGACGGCGCCGAGCTGGTGGCCGAGGCCCTGCAGTGCGACATGATCCACATTGCGGTCCCGGGCGAGCGGCCCGAGGTGCGCCCGGCCGTCGAGGCTGCCATCGGTGAACGCCAGGACGACGGCGGCACCATCAGCTACGTCGTCCACCAGACCAACGGCGGCTTCGTCGGCGGCCAGGCCCGGGCCGTGCTCGAGCTGATGTCCGGCCGCGAGAACCTGCCGGTGACCGCGTGGACGCCCGAGGCGATCAGCGGCTTCAAGAACAAGCCGACGCTGCTGTCGAACGCGGAGACCTACGCCCAGGTCGCCGCCCTGGTCGGCCTCGGCCCGTCCGAGTACGCCCGGGTCGGCACCCCCGAGGAGCCCGGTACCACTCTGCTGACCGTGGCCGGCGACGGCCCCGGTGCCGTCGTCCTCGAGGTGCCGTTCGGCGTCCGGCTCGCCGACGTGCTCGACCACTGCGGCCACGGGCTCGACGCGCCGGTGCTGATGGGCGGCTACCACGGCGCCTGGCTGTCGAGCATCGACGTCGCCCAGCGCCGGGTCACCCGCGCCGACCTGCTGGACGCCGGGGCGACCCTGGGCGCCGGCGTGGTGCTGCCCGTCGACCGTGAGGCCTGCCCGATCGACCTCACGGCACGGATCGTCGCCTACCTGGCGGGCCAGAGCGCCCGCCGTTGCGGCCCGTGCCGCAACGGGCTGCCCGCGCTCGCCGAGGCCGTCGACGCCCTGGCCGCCGGTGGCGGCGGCACCCCGGTGCTCGAGCGGGTCCGACAGCTGGTCGGCCTGCTGCCCGGCCGGGGGTCCTGCGCCCACCCGGACGGCACCGTGCGCCTGGTCAGGTCGATGCTGCAGATGTTCCCGGACGAGATCAACGCCCACGCCTACGACATCTGCCCCCGCATCAACGACCCACGGAAGGCGGTGGCCGGGTGAGCCACCCGACGAACCCCCACCCCGACGAGGTGCCCAACACGGGCGCCATGACGATCCTGCCCAACGGGGCACAGGTCGGGCCCGCCACCGGCAGCATCCCGGCCTCGCCGCAGACCGGTCACGTCATCCTGCCGGCCACCACCGGGATCCCGATCGCCCCGGCTCCCAGCACCTCGGTGCACCGGGTCGCCCGACCCGAGTCACCGGCCGCGGCGGCCGCCCGGGCCAACGCCGAGCGTCCGCAGGGGGGCACCCTGCTGCCTGCCACGGTGGGCCGCCAGGCGACGCCGTCAAAGCCCAGCGCCCTGCGCGGCGCCAACGCCCGTCGCCCCGGCAAGGTGCTCAAGGTGGACTGGCCGGCCTGCAAGGCCCACGGCCTGTGCCACGAGCTGCTGCCCGAGGCGGTCGGGCTCGACGAGTGGGGCTTCCCGATCGTCGACCGCGAGTCGCTGCGCGGCCTGCGGCTGGACGACGCCAAGCGGGCCGTCGCGGCCTGCCCCACGCTCGCCCTCCGACTGGTGGACGCTCCGCCGTCCAAGTAGGCCTGTCGTGCCCCCGCACCTATCCTGATGCGGTGGCACGGCAGGGTGAGCACGCGCCGGACCGGAAGGCGGAGCAGCGGTTCGTCGTCCCGCCGATCACGTTCCCGGCGGAGCTGCCGGTCAGCGCACGCCCGGCTCGAGATCGCCGAGGCGATCCGCGACCACCAGGTCGTCGTCGTCGCCGGCGAGACCGGCTCCGGCAAGACCACCCAGCTGCCCAAGATCTGCCTCGAGCTGGGCCGCGGCGTGCCGGGCCTGATCGGTCACACCCAGCCGCGCCGGCTGGCCGCGCGCACCGTCGCCGAACGCATCGCCGACGAGCTCGGCACCCCGCTCGGCACCACCGTCGGCTACAAGGTGCGGTTCACCGACCGGGTCGGGCCGCGACCCAGATCAAGCTGATGACCGACGGCATCCTGCTGGCCGAGATGCAGCGCGACCGCACCCTGCGCCGCTACGACACGCTGATCATCGACGAGGCGCACGAGCGCTCCTCAACATCGACTTCATCATCGGCTACCTGCGCCAACTGCTGCCCCGCCGCCCCGATCTGAAGCTCGTCATCACCTCGGCCACCATCGACCCCGGCGCCTTCGCCCGCCACTTCTCCGGGGCCCCGGTGATCGAGGTGTCGGGCCGCACCTACCCGGTCGAGGTGCGCTACCGCCCCCTCAGCCTGCCCACCGATGCTCCGGGCGCCGGGGGCGCGAACGGCCCGGACGACGAGGACGACGCCGTCGACGACGTCGAGGAGCCGCGCGACCAGACCCAGGGCATCTGCGACGCCGTCGCCGAGCTGAGCCGCGAGGGGCCCGGCGACATCCTGGTGTTCCTGTCCGGCGAGCGCGAGATCCGCGACACCGCCGACGCCCTGGCCGAGGTGGTCGGCCCCACCACCGAGATCCTGCCGCTGTACGCCCGACTGTCGATGGCCGAGCAGCACCGCGTCTTCTCCGACCACCCGGGTCGACGGGTCGTGCTGGCCACCAACGTCGCCGAGACCTCGCTGACGGTGCCCGGCATCCGCTACGTGGTCGACCCCGGCACCGCCCGCATCTCGCGCTACAGCCACCGCACCAAGGTGCAACGGCTGCCGATCGAGCCGATCTCGCAGGCCTCGGCCCGCCAGCGGTCGGGGCGCTGCGGCCGGGTCGCCGACGGCATCTGCATCCGCCTCTACAGCGAGCAGGACTTCGAGGCCCGCCCCACCTTCACCGACCCCGAGATCCTGCGCACCAACCTCGCCTCGGTCATCCTGCAGATGACCGCCATCGGCCTGGGCGACATCGGCGCCTTCCCCTTCCTCGACCCGCCCGACAAGCGCGTCGTCAAGGACGGCCTGGCCCTGCTCGACGAGCTCGGTGCCCTCACCACGCCCTCGCGCAGCCCCGGAGCGGAACCACGGTCGCTGACACGGCTTGGCAAACGCCTGGCCCAGTTGCCGATCGACCCGCGCCTGGGCCGGATGGTGCTGCAGGCCGAGACCAACGGCTGCGTCCGCGAAGTGATCATCATCGCGGCGGCGCTGTCGATCCAGGACGTCCGTGACCGGCCGACCGAGCACCGCGAGGCCGCCGACCAGCAGCACCGCCGGTTCGCCGACCCGACCAGCGACTTCATGGCCTACCTGAACCTGTGGCAGTACCTGCGCGAGCAGCAGCAGCAGCTGAGCTCGAACCAGTTCCGCCGCATGTGCCGGCGTGAGTACCTCAACCATCTGCGGATCCGCGAGTGGCAGGACCTGGTGGCCCAGCTGCGCCAGGTCGCCGGCAGTGTCGGGGTGGCCACCAACGCGAGCAGCACCGACGCGACCCGGATCCACCAGAGCCTGCTGGCCGGGCTGCTGTCGCACCTGGGGCTGCGCGAGAGCGACCGCACCGAGTTCACCGGGGCCCGGGGCGCCAAGTTCCAGGTGTGGCCAGGGTCGGCCCTGTTCCGCAAGCCGCCGCGGTGGGTGATGGCCGGCGAGCTGGTCGAGACCAGCCGGTTGTGGGGCCGCGACGTCGCCCGGATCGAGCCGGAGTGGGTCGAGCCACTGGCCGAGCACCTGGTCAGGCGCAGCTACAGCGAGCCGCACTGGGAGGCCAGACGGGGCAGCGTCGTCGCCGTCGAGAAGGTCACCCTTTACGGGGTGCCGATCGTGGCGGCCCGCACCGTCGGCTACGGCAAGGTCGACCCCGAGCTGTGCCGTGAGCTGTTCATCAGGAACGCCCTGGTCGAGGGGGACTGGCGCACCCATCACGGCTTCTTCGCCGCCAACCGCGCGCTGCTCGACGACGTCGAGGAGCTCGAGAGCCGGGCCCGCCGCCGCGACATCCTGGTGGACGACGAGACGCTGTTCGACTTCTACGACGAGCGGATCCCCGACCACGTCGTCTCGGTCGCCCACTTCGACTCCTGGTGGAAGCGCGCGCGGCGCGAGGACGCCGAGCTGCTCGACTACAGCCACTCGCTGCTCATCGCCGACGGCGCGAAGGCCGTCGCGGCCGCCGACTTCCCCGACACCTGGCCGTTGCCGGACGGCGGCTCGCTGAGCCTGACCTACCAGTTCGAACCCGGTTCGGACGACGACGGCGTCACGGTCCACGTGCCGGTGCAGACGCTGGCCGGGCTCGAGCCGGCGCCCTTCAGCTGGCAGATCCCGGGCCTGCGCCTCGAGCTGGTGACGGCCCTGCTGCGCAGCCTGCCCAAGGCGATCCGTACGGCGTTCGTGCCGGCCCCCGACACCGCCCGGGCCGTGGTCGAGTCGATCCGGCCGGACGCCGAGCCGCCGTCGTCCGACCTGGTCGAGGTGCTGGCCCACGAGCTGACCCGGCGGGGCGGCTTCACGGTGCCGGTCGAGGCCTTCGACCTGACCAAGGTGCCCGACCATCTGCGGCCCACCTTCCGGGTCGAGGACGCCCGGGGCCGCGCGGTGCAGGTCGAGGGTGGCCGGTCCGCGCAGGGCAAGGACCTCGGGGCGCTGGGCGAGCTGCTGCGACCCCGGGTACGGGCAGCGGTGGCCGCGATCGCCGGCGCCGGGATCGAGCGGGCCACGCTGTCCGGCTGGGACGTGGGCACCCTGCCGCGCAGCGTCGAACGTCAGGACGGCGGCCGCACGGTGTCGGCCTATCCTGCGCTGGTCGACGAGGGCGGCAGCGCCGCCGTCCGGGTGCTGGCGAGCGCCGCCGAGGCCGAGCGGGCGATGCGCACCGGCACCCGGCGACTGCTGCTGACCAGCCTGGGCGACCCGTTGGCCCGGTTGAAGGGCCAGGTCGAGTACGTGCTGCCCCAGGCCGACCGACTGTCGTTGGCCCTCAGCCGCTACCCGTCGGTGAACGCCCTGCTCGAGGACTGCCTGGCCTGCGCCGTCGACGACCTGGTGGAGCGGCACGGCGGCCCGGCCTGGGACGGCGAGGCCTACGAGGCCCTGCTGGCCCACGTGCGCACGGGCATCGACGAGGCCGGGCTGGACGTCGTCCGAACCGTGGCCCGGGTGCTGGCCCAGGCCGGTGAGGTGGAGCGGGCGATCGGCTCGACGTCCTCGCTCGCACTGCTGCCGATGCTCACCGACGTGCGGGCCCAGCTGGGCGAGCTGGTGCCGGCCGGGTTCGTGGCCAGGGCCGGACGGCGACGGCTGCCCGACCTGCTGCGCTACCTGCGGGCGGTCTCGCACCGACTGGCGCGAGCGCCCGAGAACGTCAACGCCGACCGCGGCCGCATGGACCGGGTCGCGGTGATCGAGGCGTCGGTCGACGCCTGCGTCGCCGCGCTGCCGCCGTCCCGGCGTGAGGGCCGCGAGGTGAGCGACGTGCGGTGGATGGTGCAGGAGCTGCGGGTCAGCGTGTTCGCCCAGGGCATCGGCACCGCCTACCCGATCTCGGAGCAGCGGATCCACAAGGCCTTGGCAGCATGGAACTGAGTCCGGTGTCCCGTGTCGAGGACGCCCATGCCGAAGAAGGAGTGAGCTCGTGAGTGAGGTCGTCGTCCTGCTTCGAGGGATCAACGTCGGCAAGGCGAAACGGCTGGCGATGGCCGACTGGCGGTCCCTGATCGTCGACCTCGGTGGCGCCGACCCCAGGACCTACCTGAACAGCGGGCAGGCTGCGGTGAGCCTGCCGCCCGGGGTGAGGCCCGACGACTTCGCTGTGACGATGCATGACGCCCTGGTCGAACGGCTCGGGCTCGACGTCGCGGTGATGGTGCGCGACATGGCCCACCTCGAGGCGGTGATCGCCGCCAACCCGTACCCGGAGCGGGAGACGACCCCGAAGCAGCTGCATGTGGTCTTCCTCGACACCATGCCGACGGCCGAGGCGGTGGCCGCGGCGGGCACCAAGCACGGGGACGACGAGCTGAGCATCGGCGACGGCGTCATCTACACCTCCTACGCCCAGCTGTCGCACGACTCGCCCCTGCTGTCGGCCCTGAAGAAGCTGGCCAAGGACGGCACCGCCCGCAACTGGACCACCGTCCTGGCCGTGCGCGACCTGCTCGTCTCACGATGACGGGCGCAAGGACGAGTCACCTCAAGCAGAGGCTGTCTGCGAAGGCCGGGGCGCCGATCGCGTGCGCGGTGGCACTCGTGACCGCCACCGCGTGTCAAGCGTCGCCACCAGGAGCGGCTACCCCGGCCTCGTTGCTCGCCACCGTGACCGACCGCCACTCCTTGGGCGAGCCGGCATCATGCACAGTCCCCGAGGACCTGGTGTCGATACCTGACCTCGAGCTCGAGCAGGCCAGGTCACTCGCTGGTCAGGGCGTCACGGCATGCCTGGTACCGAACGCCACCTATCGAGGACGGACTCTGCGCATCACAGAAACGACCACCTCGTCGTCGTCCTGGACGGTGGTCGTTCCGGGACAGCCCGTTCCCGCCGGCTGCGCTGCCCGCCAGTCCGAGATCCTGTACCTGCTGGTGTCCGGCACCTACTACCGCGCCCGCGACGTGGGCTGCAGAGTTCCCGACTCGAGCACCGTGACCCACATCCCCGGCACGCCGTCGCCGCCGCCGTCCCACTGAGCTCGACGCTCAAGCGAGCAGGTCGTGGACGAGCGGCGTCACCTCGGTGCCGTAGAGCTCGATGCTGCGCATCAGCAGGCTGTGCGGCATCGGGCCGGAGGCGTACTTCAGGTCGAACCGGGTGAGCCCGAGCCGGCGGGCGGTGTCGGCGATCTTGGTGGCGACGGTGGTCGGCGAGCCCACGTAGAGGGCGCCGTCCGGGCCGGCCTCGGCCTCGAACTGGGCGCGGTTGGCGGGCGGCCAGCCCCGCTCGGAGCCGATCCGGTTGTACAGCTTCTGCCAGTGCGGCCACAGCTGCTCGCGGGCCAGCTCGTCGGTTTCGGCGACGTGGCCAGGTGAGTGCACGCCGACCGGCAGCTCGTCGTGGCCCATCTTCTGCAGGGCCTCGCGGTAGAGGTCGGCGAACGGCGCGAACCGAGACGCCGCTCCCCCGATGATCGCGATCATCAGCGGCAGCCGGTAGGACGCAGCGCGGACGACGGACTGCGGGCTGCCACCGACACCGATCCAGGTGCGCAACCGGCCCGACTCGGTCTTCGGGTAGACCTGCTGGTTCGTCAGCGGCTTGCGGGTGGTGCCCTGCCAGGTGACCGGCACCTCGTCGAGCAGCGCCACGAACAGGTCGAGCTTGTCCTCGAAGAGCTCCTCGTACTGCGTCAGGTCGTAGCCGAACAGCGGGAACGACTCGGTGAACGAGCCGCGACCCAGGATCACCTCGGCCCGCCCGTTCGAGAGGGCGTCGACGGTCGCGAACCTCTGGAACACCCGCACCGGGTCGTCGCTCGACAGCACGGTCACCGCCGAACCCAGGTGGAGCGACGTCGTCCGGGCCGCGATCGCGGCGAGCACCACCTCGGGGGTGGTGACGGCGAAGTCGGCGCGATGGTGCTCCCCCAGTCCCAGGAATGCCAGACCCACCTGGTCGGCCAGCACGCCCTGCTCGACGACGTCGCGGATCACCTGAGCCTGGCTGCGCAGCTGCCCGTCGTCCCCCAGGGTCACGTCGCCGAAGGTGTCCAGGCCCAGCTCGAGTGCGCTCATGCCTCCATCTCACCAGAACCGGCAGAGACGTCGGCGAACAGGCAGAACGGGTGGCCGTCGGGGTCGAGCACCACTCTGATGTCGTCCTGCGGCTGATGCTCGGCGAGGACGGCGCCGAGCTCGACCGCCCGTGAGACGGCGGCGTCCAGGTCGGGCACGCCGATGTCGAGATGGGCCTGCAGCTGTCGGTCGCTGCCGTTGCCGGGCCACACCGGTCGGACGTACTGGGCCTCGACCTGGACCGCGATCCCGGTGCCACCGCCCGGCGGCTTGAGCTTGACCCACTCCGGCTCGTCGTCGACGACCAGCCAGCCGAGGAACTCCCGGTAGAAGGCCCCCAACCGCTGCGGGTCGGGGGCACCCAGCACGACACTCGCCAGGCGCGGTTCACTCATCCCTCCATCCTGCCCGCAGGACTGCCCACGCCCCACAGTTGTCCACAGGAAGGCCGCGGTGCCCCGGGTCGGTCGGCGGCAACCGGCACACTCGAGCTGACCCTCGGGAGCGCCCCGCAGGGACTCGACCCGGGGGTGGACGTGACGGGAAGGGCCGCCGACGTCGGGCAACCGGCCGGGTACGCCGACTTGCTGGCCACCGCCAAGGACCAGGTGCGGCACGCCAACCTCAACGCTGCCCGGCGCGTCAACACCGAGCTGGTTCGGCTCTATCTCGGCCTCGGCCGTCTCATCCTGGATCGCCAGACGGACGAAAGCTGGGGCGCGCGCGTCATCCATCACCTGTCGCGCGATCTCTCGGCGTCGTTTCCCGGCCAACGAGGGTTCTCCGAACGGAACCTGCGCTACGGCCGAACTGCCGCTCGGATGTTCGAGAGCGCAGTTGGGCAGCAGCTTGTTGCCCAACTGCCTTGGGGGCAGGTGATCGCCCTCACCGACCAGATCGACGACGACCAGGTCCGGAACTGGTACGCCACGCAGGCTGTCCGCAGCGGCTGGTCGCGCAGCGTCCTGGTCACTCACATCTCCACCCAGCTGCACCTTCGACGTGGTGACTCCCCGACCCCTGCACAGATCCCGGTCGGGCCCGTCGACTCCGACCTGGTCCGCGACCTGGTGAAGGACCCCTACCGGTTGGACTTCCTCGAGCTCGACGCCGGTCACAGCGAACGCCGGCTCGAGAACGCCATGGCCCTTCGCATGACCTCGCTGCTGGCCGAGCTCGGCCCCGGCCATGAGCTGCCCGGCGGATCCTCCGCTCCCCTGCGAGAATCGACAGGCATCGCACCACTGGCACCGACTGCACGGACGACGGGAGGCGTGGCTCGTGGGAGCACTCGCATGGAAGGTCCTGAGCGCCGGAGCCGCGGTGGCCGCTGCGACGCTCGCCGAGAAGGGACTGGCGGCCGGCTGGCACTACGTCACCGGCGAGAAACCGCCGACCAAGCCCGAGGACCCCGACACCCGCGCCGGTGAAGCGATCACCTGGGCAGTGCTGTCCGGCGTCGGGGTCGGGATCGCCCGCCTGCTGGCCACCCGTCGGGCCGCGGCCTACTACCGCAGCTCCTCCGGCTCGCTGCCCAAGGCCCTGCGCCCCGCCGAAGCCGAGTGAGACCGGACGACGCCCCCGACGCCCGTCCACTCGGTGGCCCTGGCTGTGGTGGCAGGACACGTATGTCGACCTGGGGCTGCTGACCCTGGCTCGGGCCCAGGTGACGCAGGGGCGGCTGATCACCAAGGGCGAAGCGGTCGCCGGGCTCGGGGCCCTGGGGGTTGCCAGCGCCTTGGTCGCAGAGGTCGGCGCGCGGTATCGCGGCGAGACGATCCACCTGCCCCTCGCGCGACGCCTGCGACGGGCCGAGTCCGTTCGCCGGCTCGTCGCCCGCCACATCCCCCTGCTTCGACCGATCGCCCCCGCTGATGGCACGTCCCCGCGGGGACGCATTCGCCGAGCCCGACCACAGGCCGGCCCCCTGACCCAAACCCCGACGGCCCGCGTGTGTGAAGGCGAGTGTGAAGAGGAATGGGGGTGATCACCCCCGATCGGATTCACACACGGCCACACACCCACCCATCCGCCTACACGTCCCGCGGTGATGTGGTCGCGAGGCAGACGAACACGTCCCCGCGGGGACGTGTTCAAGGTGAGACCGACACGTCCCCGCGGGCACGTGTCCCAGGTGAGACCGAACATCCCTGCGGGGACGTGTGGTCAGGTGAGGCGGCCGGACTGCCAGACCTGGTGCACCAGAGGGACCCCGGGGCGGTAGGCCAGGTGGACGTAGGACGGGGCGTCCAGCACCACCAGGTCGGCGCGGGCGCCGACCCGCAGCGACCCGACGTCGTCCCGGCGCAGTGACGCCGCACCTCCGGCGGTGCACGACCACAGCGCCTCGGCCGGGCTCATGCGCATCTCCCGGACCGCCAGCGCCAGGCAGAACGGCAGGGACGACGTGTACGACGACCCCGGGTTGCAGTCGGTGGCGATCGCCACCGTGACGCCGGCGTCGAGCAGCCGCCGGGCCGGCGGGTAGGGCGAGCGGGTCGAGAACTCCGCCCCCGGCAGCAACGTCGCGACAACCCCGGCGTCGGCCAGGGCCGCGACGTCGGCGTCGTCCAGGTGGGTGCAGTGGTCGGCCGAGACGGCGCCCAGCTCGGCGGCCAGCTGCACCCCGGGACCGGGCCCGAGCTGGTTGGCGTGGATGCGGGGCAGCAGCCCGGCTGCCGTGCCGGCCGTGAGCACCGCACGGGCCGCGTCGGCGTCGAAGGCGCCGTCCTCGCAGAAGACGTCGACCCAGCGCGCGTGCGGAGCGCAGGCCGCCAGCATCTCGCCGGTGACCAGGGCCACGTAGCCGGCGACGTCCCCGTTGAACTCGGGTGCCACCACGTGCGCGCCGAGGTAGGTGGTCTCGGCGGTCAGCCCACGGGCGATCCGCAGCGAGCGGGCCTCGTCGAGCACCGTGAGCCCGTAGCCCGACTTGATCTCGACGGTGGTGGTGCCCTGTCGCCGCATCTCGGCGACCAGGGCGCCGGCATGGTCGGCCAGCTGGCCGTCGGTCGCCGCCCGGGTGGCGGCGACCGTGGTGCGGATGCCCCCGGCGGCGTAGGGGGCGCCCTGCATCCGGGCCGAGAACTCGGCCGAGCGCTCCCCTGCGAACACCAGGTGGGCGTGGGCGTCGACGAAGCCGGGCACCACCGCCCGCCCGGCCAGGTCGTGGCGCTCGTCGGCCGCCGGTGCCGAGGCCGCCGGACCTACCCAGGCCACCCGGTCGCCGTCCAGCACGACAGCGGCATCGTGCAGCAGACCCAGGGCTGCCTCGCGGCCGACGGAAGGGTCGTTGGTGACGAGCTCGCCGATCCCGGTCAGCACAGTGGCACCCACAGGGCCACGGTAGGGCAGCGCCCGGGTGGTCACCCCGCGTTCACCTGCAGGTAGTGGCACCGGCACGCCCCCGTCGCCGACAGGGAGCACCGTGCAGAGGTACTGGCCGAACGGCAGAACGTGCCGTTCGCGGCGACCGGCCGAGCAGCAGCCGCACCGCGGGCGAGCAGCAGCCCACCAGCAGGACGGGAGGTCGGCGCCGCGATGGCATCGCGCTACCAGTACTTCAGCCACGGCGACGGCTGGTGGTGGCGGTTGCTGGGGGCCAACAACCGGGTGCTCGCCCGCAGCGCTGCCCCGTTCGCCACCGCTGCGGCGGCCCGGCTGGACGTCGAGACCGTGGCGCCGATGGCTCCGACCGGCACCATCGAGATCGGCGTCGGCGCGGACGGCACCTGGCGCTGGCTGTTGGTCGACGGACTGCAGGTGCGCGCCCTGTCGAGCCACGGTTACGCCCGCCGGATGGAGTGCCTGCGCGCCGTCGACCGCTTCCGTGGCAGCGCCGAGACGGCGATCAGGGTCGAGCAGGACTCACTCTTCGGCAGAGCCCGGCAGAATCGGCGGCATGCCTGACCACACCACCGACCACACCGGCGACCTCGCCACCGCCCTGGCCGCCGGGGTGGTCGTGCTCGACGGCGGCCTGTCGACCGAGCTGGAGCGGGCCGGCTTCGACATCAGCGGCCGGCTCTGGTCGGCCGAGCTGCTGCTCTCCCGGCCCGAGGCGATCGTGGCGGCCCACCGCGCCTACCTGGACGCCGGCGCCCAGGTGGTGACCACCGCCAGCTACCAGGCCAGCGCGGCGGGTTTCGCCACGGTGGGCATCGACGCCGACGGCACCGCCGTCCTGCTGCGTCGCAGTGTGCAGCTGGCCCGTCAGGCCGTCGCCGAGAGCCGGGACGACGACCCGGCGCGGAGCCCGGCCTGGGTGGCGGCCTCGGTCGGTCCCTACGGGGCGGTGCTGGCGAACGGCTCGGAGTACACCGGCAGCTACGCCGACCCCGGCCGCCCCGGCTCGCTCGACGTCGAGGCGCTGCGCGCCTTCCACCGGCCCCGGCTGGAGGTGCTGGCCGCGGCAGGCGCCGACGTGCTGGCCCTGGAGACCGTGCCCTGCCTGCGCGAGGCCGAGGCGCTGCTGGCCGAGATCGAGCGGCTGCAGGTGCCGGCGTGGCTGTCGCTGACGACCGTGACCGGGGACGACGGCGTCGTCCGCACCCGCTGCGGCGAGCTGGCGGCCGAGGCGTTCGCGATGGCCGCCGACGTGCCCTGGGTCCTCGCCGTCGGGGTCAACTGCACGACGCCGTCCGGGGTCGGTGCCGCCGTCCGCGACGCCGCCGACGCCTCGGGCCTGCCGGTGGTGGCCTACCCGAACAGCGGCGAGACCTGGGACGGCTACGCCCGGCGCTGGCACGGCGCCGCCGCGCTCGACGCCGCCGACGTCACCGACTGGGTGGCCGCGGGCGCCCGACTGGTGGGCGGCTGCTGCCGACTCGGCCCGGTCGAGATCGCCCGGCTGGCAGCCCTCGTCGCGCCCTGACCGCGGGCCGGCAGGTCAGCGGGTCAAGCGCGGCAGCGGGTCAGGCGGGACGGCGGGTCAAGCGCGGCAGCGGGTCAGGCGGGACGGCGGGTCAAGCGCGGCAGCGGGTCAGGCGGGACGGCGGACAGCCCGGCTCGGCAGGCCGCGCCAGCACCAGACGACGGCGACCATGACGGCCAGGCCGCAGACCGAGGCCGCGGTGAACGGCAGCCAGGCGGTGACCCCGAACAGGGCGCCGCCGACGGCGGTCGAGACCGCGATCGCGGCCGTCTGCAGGCTGGCCATGGTGCCCTGGGCGCGGCCGACGCTGCCCTCGCTGACGGCGTCCGACAACAGGGCCTGCGCCGCCGGGTAGGCCAGCGCCACGCCGATCGCCTCGAACGAGCCCAGCCCCATCAGCCAGGCCACGTTCGGCAGCCACGGGTACAGCACCGCGAACACGATCCCGCTGCTCATGCCGATGACCACCAGCCACCTGCGGTCGTAGTGGTCGGCAAGCCACCCGGCGATCGGGGCGGCGACCACGAACGGGACCGCGAACAGCGTCCACGACAGGCCGAGCTGCACGTCGGTGGCACCCCGCAGGTGCATCAGCAGCGACCAGCTCGACTCGTAGGCGCCCGACAGCACCCCACCGAGGACGGCGGCGAGCATGACGCCCCGCACCCGGCGACCTGCCCGGCCGGTGCGGGGCAGCGGCTCGGCCGAGGCCTCCCGGTCGACCTCGACGTCGACCGGGACGGCGTGCGAGGCCAGCACCGGGATGCAGGCCAGCAACGCCCCAGCAGCAGCGATCATGAACAACAGGGCCATCCGGTCCATGCCGAACAGGCTGCCCAGCATCGGGCCGATCGCGATGCCCGCGAGCTCGGCACCGCTGACGGCCGAGAAGGCCCTGCCCCGCACGTGCGACGGTACGGCCACCGAGACGAGGGCCAGGCAGGCGACCTGGGCCGCCCCGGCCGCGGCGCCCTGACCGGCACGCAGGCCGAGGGCGAGCCAGCCGTCGAACGGCAGCAGGAACCCGGCACTGAACACGGCGTAGCCGAACAGCCCGAACAGCAGCACCGGCCGGTGACCGACCCGGTCACCCAAGCGACCCGCCAGGTACTGAGCCGCCACGCCGGTGGCGAAGAACGAGGCCATCACGGCACCGATGAGGGCGGCCGGGGTGGCGCGCTCGACCAGGTAGACCGGCAGCAGCGGCAGCACGGCGCCGGCGCCGGTCCACTGCAGGAACGAGGCGGCCGCCAGGGCAGCCACCAACAGCCCGTAGGGCTCCTTCCTCGTCGGCGGCGACGCGACAGAGGCAGCGCGTCGAGGTCAGGACGTCGTCCGTCATCGCGCTCACCCTTCCGTCTCCATCTCGTCCGTCACCAGGTCGTCGGCACGACGTCCTCCGTCACCATGTCGAGCAGGCGTTGGCGCACCTGCAGCTTCAGCTGCGGGCTCATCGCGTCGATCCCGAAGAGCTCGCACAGCCACAGGCCGTCGGCCGCCAGCCGGGCGACCGTGGCCTGCACCGGGTCGGCGGTGCTGGCCTCGATCTCGGCCTGCCACCGCACGTAGGCCTCGCGCAGCGGTGCCAGCTGGCCCGGCTCGGCCGCCACCGCCGCGATCAGTGCCGCCCCGACCCGCTCGTCCCGGTGCTCCTCGTCGGTCGCCGGCTCCACGAAGCAGAACTCGATGAACGAGCGCGCGAAGGGCACCCCGTGCCGGCCGACCACAGCCGCCTCGTAGCCCTGGGCCAGCCGCTCGACCATGCCGGCGACCAGGTCGTGGCGGCTCTTGAAGTGGTAGAGCACCCCGCCCTTGCTGAGCCCGGCCCGGGCGGCCGCCTTCTCGAGGGTCAGGCAGGCCACGCCGTCGGTGAGGACGACGTCCTCGGCAGCCCGCAGGATGCGGTCGCGGGTCGACAGCGCCGTAGTGGAGGTCATCCCGATGACTGTACCGTCCGGACGGTACAGTCGGCGACCGGGTTTCCCCAGGGCGTGGCCGCCGCTGTCGTCAACGGTGACGACGGGCAGCTGACCCCGGCGGAGCAGGCCCTGGCCGGGTGGGCCCGCGCGGTGGTCGCCGACCCGAGCAGCACCACCACCGACGACCTCGCCCCACTGCGGGCCGCGGGGCTCGACGACCGGCAGATCTTCGCCGTCACCGCCTACGTCGCGCTGCGGGTCGCCTTCTCGACCGTCAACAGCGCGCTCGGCGCCCGACCGGACGCCGCAATCACCACCACCGTCCCGGACGCCGTCCGCGAGGCGATCACCTACGGGCGCCCGATCCTGGACGGCGACACCGACGACTGAGCCGCCCCGCACGCAACCGTCGAGGTCAGGCCTGGCCCCAGGCGGCGGCCACGGCCCGCGCCATGCGTTCGGGCACCCGCGGCGCCCGGCCGCGCTCGAGCAGCAGGTGCCGGCCCTGCTGCACCACGGTGCGACCGGCCACCACGACCGTGTCGACGTCCGGCCCGGCCGCCACCATCGGCGCCTCGGAGGGCAGGCAGCCGGCGGTACGTAGCGAGGTGAGGTCGAGGCTGACCAGGTCGCAGAGGCTGCCCACCTCAATCCGACCGGCCTCGGGCCACCCCAGCGCGGCGTGCCCGGCGGGGGACAGCGCCGCCACGACCTCGTCGACCGTGAACCGGCCGCGCTGACCCGACAGCAGCCGCTCGTGCATCTCGAGGCCGCGGCCCTCGGCGAGCATGTCGATCAGCACGTGCTGGTCGCTGCCCAGCGCCAGCGGCGACCCCGCGTCGGCCATCTGCCGGGCCGGGCCGATGCCGTCGGCCAGGTCCCGTTCGGTCGTGGGGCAGATGCACACCGTCGTGCGGGAGTCCCCGAGCAGGGCGATGTCGACGTCCGAGACATGGGTGGCGTGGATCGCCGTGGTCGCCGAGCCGAGCACCCCGTGGTCGGCCAGCAGCTGGGTGGGACTGCAGCCGTAAGCGGCCTCGCAGGACCGGTTCTCGGCCGGCTGCTCGGACAGGTGGACGTGGATCGGACGTTCCCCGGTGGTGGACCCGGCCTCGGGCGAGATGCCGTCGACGGCCAGCACGATAGTGTCGAGCTGGTCGGCCGGCACGGCCCGCACCGAGTGCACCGCGGCCCCCAGCCGGAACATGTCGTCGTCCTCGATCATCGAGACCCGGTCGGCCCAGTTGTCGGCGTCGCCGTCGTCGAAGCGGCGTTGCACCCCCTCGAGCGACACGTCGATGCCGCCGCGCAGGTAGACGGTGTCGAGCAGCGTGAGCCGGATGCCGGCCGCGCGAGCCGCCTCGCGCAGCGCCTCCCCCATCGCGTTGGGGTCGCCGTAGCGGGCCCCTCCGGGGCCGTGGTGCAGGTAGTGGAACTCACCGACGCAGGTGATGCCGGTCAGCGCCATCTCGGCGTAGACCGCGGTCGCCAGCTCGAGATAGGTGTCCGGGTCGAGGCGGTCGGCCAGGGCGTACATGCGGTCCCGCCAGGTCCAGAAGGTGCCGCCGTCGCCGTGGGTCCGTCCCCGAAGCGCGCGGTGGAAGGCGTGGGAATGGGTGTTGGCGAAGCCCGGCAGCACCACCCCGGCCAGCTGGGTCTGGGTGTCGTCGGGCCGGGTGTCCACGGTCACCGAGGTGATGACCCCCGCGTCGTCCGCCACCACGCAGACACCGTCGGCCAGACCGGTCGGCAACCATGCGTGCTGGCACCACCACGAAGTGCTCACACCCCGATCCTCTCCTACCCGCTGCCGAAATGTCGCCCCGAGCCCGGTTCGCCACCCGTTCGGGCCGACCCGGGCCTGTTCCCGGGCCGCTCACGGGCGGCTCGCGGCGCTCACGGGCGAGTCACGGGCCGCACGCGGGCGGCTCACGGGGCCACCGGCGCAGGTCCGGCGAGACGGCGCACCGCACCGGTCAGCGCGACGATCCCGGCTGCGCAGTCGTCGGGCTCGGCGAACTCCGACGGCGAGTGCGACACCCCGCTCGGGTTACGCACGAAGAGCATGGTCGTGGCCACACCGGCCGTCGCCAGGATCCCCGCGTCGTGGCCGGCGCCGGTGCCCAGCCGTGGCAGCTCGGCGCCCTCGGTCACCGTGGTGCCGTGGTGGCCGGTGCCGGTGACCCCTGCCGCGGCCAGCTCCGCCGCCGCCGCCAGACTCACCCGGTGGCTCAGGTCGGCGTCGAAGCGGGTGGTCGGCGTCCAGGACTCGCTCGTGACGACGCCGTCCAGCTCGCCGGCCAGCGTGCTCAGCTCGGCGACCAGAGCCTGGACGGCGGCCTCGTCGCCGCCGCGGGCGTCGAGCCAGGCCGTGACGGCACTCGGCACCGCGTTGACCGCGTTCGGCGCGACCTGCACCTTGCCGACGGTCGCGACGCAGCCGTGCCGTTGGGCACCCGAGCGGGCTGCGAGCACCAGCCGGGCCAACGACAGCACGGCGTCGTGGCGGTCGCTGAGGGCGGTGGTGCCGGCATGGTTGGCCTCACCCGTCAGGTCGACCCGCCACCGGCCGTGCGGCCAGATGTCGGTGCCGATCGCGACCGGCGCCCCGAGCTCCGGCAGCGCGAGCGCCCGCCCCTGTTCCACGTGCAGCTCGACGAAGGCGCCCACCCGGGCCAGCGTCTGCGGGTCGGCCGCCAGCTGCTGGGGATCGCGGCCCGCGGCCTGCATGGCCTGAGCCATTGTGACGCCGTCGGCGTCGGTGAGCGCGCGGGCCCGGTCGGGGCTCAGCTGCCCGGTGAGCAGCCGCGACCCGGCGCACGGCACCCCGAAGCGGGCGCCCTCCTCGTCCTCGAAGCACACCACCGCGATCGGACGGGACGGGCGAAAGCCCTGCTGCCGCAACAGCTCGACGGCGCCCAGGGCCGAGACGACACCGAGCGGGCCGTCGAAGGCGCCACCGTCCGGCACCGAGTCCAGGTGGCTGCCGACCACGACGCCGGGGTCCCCGGCCGCCACCGCGGCGTCCGGGTCACCCCACCAGGCCCACAGGTTGCCGACCCGGTCGGTGGTCAGGTCGAGACCGAGCCCCTGGCACTGACCGGTGAACCATTCCCGCAGGGTGTGGTCCTCGCGGGTCCAGGCGTAGCGGCGGTACCCGCCGTGCGCGGCCTGCCGGCCCACCGGGGCCAGCTCGGCCCAGCGCCGCTCGAAGGCGGCCCTCACCGGGCCGAGGGCCCGGGGAGCCGCGGCCGGGCTCATGCCTGTTCGCGCATCGGGATCCGCACCGAGCGCTGCTCCGCCACCTCGACCGCCCGGTCGTAGCCGGCGTCCACGTGCCGGATCACGCCCATGCCCGGGTCGTTCGTGAGCACCCGGGCGATCTTCTCCGCGGCCAGCGGGGTGCCGTCGGCGACACTCACCTGGCCGGCGTGCATCGAGCGACCGATGCCCACGCCGCCGCCGTGGTGCAGCGAGACCCAGGTCGCCCCGGACGACGTCGCCAGCAGCCCGTTGAGCAGCGGCCAGTCGGCGATCGCGTCGCTGCCGTCGAGCATGGCCTCGGTCTCGCGGTAGGGCGAGGCCACCGAGCCGCAGTCCAGGTGGTCGCGGCCGATGACGATGGGGGCGCTCACCGCGCCACTGGCCACCAGGTCGTTGAACAGGGCGCCGGCCTTGTCGCGCTCGCCGTAGCCCAGCCAGCAGATCCGCGCCGGCAGCCCCTGGAACGCGATCTTCTCGCGGGCGCCCCGCATCCAGCGCTGCAGCCGGTCGTCGTCCGGGAACAGCTTCATGACGGCCTGGTCGGTGACCTCGATGTCCTTCGGGTCACCCGACAGCGCCACCCAGCGGAACGGGCCCTTGCCCTCGCAGAACAACGGGCGGATGTAGGCCGGCACGAAGCCGGGGAACGCGAACGCCCGGTCGTAGCCGCCCTGACGGGCCTCGTCGCGGATCGAGTTGCCGTAGTCGAAGACCTCGGCGCCGCCGTCCAGGAAGCCCACCATCGCCTCGACGTGCCTGGCCATCGACTGCCGGGCCCGGTCGGTGAACTCCTCGGGCTTGCGCTCGGCGTAGTCGTGCCAGTCGGCCAGGTCGATGCCCTCGGGCAGGTACGACAGCGGGTCGTGGGCGCTGGTCTGGTCGGTGACGATGTCGATGTCGACGCCGCGGCGCAGCAGCTCGGGGAAGACCGTCGCGGCGTTGCCGACCAGGCCCACCGACAGCGCCCTGCGTGAGGCCTTGGCGGCCAGGCAGCGGGCGATCGCGTCGTCGATGTCGTCGGCGACCTCGTCGAGGTAGCGGTGCTCGACCCGGCGGTGAAGCCGGGCCGGGTCGACGTCGACGATCAGGGCGACGCCCCCGTTCAGGGTGACCGCCAGCGGCTGGGCGCCGCCCATGCCGCCGCAGCCGCCGGTCAGGGTCAGGGTGCCGGCCAGGGTGCCGCCGCCGGCCCCCAGCCCGCCCTTGCGGGCGGCGAGCTGGTCGGCGATCGTCGCGAAGGTCTCGTAGGTGCCCTGCACGATGCCCTGGGTGCCGATGTAGATCCACGAACCGGCCGTCATCTGGCCGTACATGGTCAGGCCCAGGTGCTCCAGGCGCCGGAACTCCGGCCAGGTCGCCCAGTCGCCCACCAGGTTCGAGTTGGCGATCAGCACCCGCGGCGCCCACTCGTGGGTGCGGAACACCCCGACCGGGCGGCCCGACTGCACCAGCATCGTCTCGTCGGGGGCCAGCGTGGTCAGGGTGCGCACCATGGCGTCGAAGCTGCCCCAGTCCCGGGCCGCCTTGCCGGTGCCGCCGTAGACCACCAGGTCGTCGGGACGCTCGGCCACCTCGGGGTCGAGGTTGTTCATCAGCATCCGCAGCGGCGCCTCGGTCTGCCAGCTGCGTGCCGTCAGCGCGGTGCCTCGCGCGGCACGCACCGGCCGCGGTCCCGGTGTGCTCATGATCGCTCCTCAGTGCGTGGTCGGATGCCTGCTCCACGGTGCCTCTCAGAACTCGCCGAGGCACCACCCTCCGCCCGGGGGGTAGTCGTCTCGGATCCAAGACTCCAGGCGGACGTCGGAGGCGACCCACAGGGTCCGGTTGCATCCCGAGGCGCGGCAAGACGCTCGACAGATCGGCTCCGATTTGCCTAGCAGAATAGTTCCGAAATGCCTTGCGAAAAGCCGTCCGATTGCCTGGTAACGCTCTTCACGAGCTGCTACGCTGCAGGTCGTGGGCTATGTGAGACGCATCCTCGACGATCTCCTAGACGACGTTCAGCCGCACTTGGCGGCGATCGCGATTGAAGGGGCGAAAGGGGTCGGCAAGACAGCCACGGCCGGCCAGCGTTCAGCGAGCGTCATGAACCTGGCCAACTCCTTGCAACGCCAGACCCTTGCAGGCGACCTCGATCTGATCACACGGCTCCCCACACCGGTACTGATCGACGAGTGGCAGCTCGTTCCCGACGTGTGGGACCGCGTCAGACAAGCGGTCGACGACGACCGCACGGGCGGGCGATTCATCCTCGCTGGTTCGGCCGGGGTGGCCCCCGGAGTTCGCATCCACTCCGGCGCCGGCCGCATCGTCAGCCTGGTGCTACGCCCACTGTCCTTCGCCGAGCGTGGTCTCGAGACGCCCACCACCTCCCTGCGCCAGCTGCTCACCAATACCTCCCCGAAGCCGGAGGGCGAGTCCTCGGTCAATCTGTCCACCTACACCGACGAGATCCTCGGCTCGGGCTTCCCCGGCATTCGTGAACTGCCTGCCCGGGTCCGCGAGCTGCAACTGGACAGCTATGTCACGCGTCTCGTGGAGCACGAACTACCCGAGCAGGGTGTGACCGTCCGCCGTCCGGCGGCTTTGCGATCCTGGCTCGCGGCCTATGGCGGCGCCACCGCCAGCGACGCCTCGTACGCCACGGTTCTTGCGGCAGCAACGGCAGGGCTGGCCGACAAGCCTGCAAGGGCCACGGTCGACGGCTATCGCGAACAGCTCACACGAATGTTCATCCTTGACCCCGTGCCGGCCTGGCTGCCTGCCTTCAATCCGCTGAAGCGGCTGACCGCCTCGCCGAAGCACCATCTGGTCGACCCTGCGCTCGCCGCGCGGCTGGTCGGGGTCGGGCGCGACGGCCTCCTCCGTGGAGAAGGGGGCGGACGGCTGGTCGCGGCCACGGGCCCATGGCTCGGCGCTCTCTTCGAGTCACTCGTGACGCAGAGCGTGCGGGTCTATGCCGAAGCGAACCAGGCACGAGTCGGTCACCTGCGCACCAAGGGCGGCGATCGTGAGATCGACCTGATCGTTGAAACCCCGGATCGGCGGGTTGTCGCCATCGAGGTGAAGCTCGCGGCGACGGTCGACGACCATCGACGTCAGGCACCTGAACTGGCTGGCGGAGCAACTGGGCGATCGGCTGGCGGACCGAGTCGTCGTCACACCGGGCAGGTACGCCTACCGCCGCAGGGACGGCGTCGCCGTCGTCCCGCTGGCGCTGCTCGGCCCCTGAGCCCGGTTCCCCCGGATCGCCGTCGGCCGTGCCTCAGGCGAGGGGGCCGGTGACGGTCTGGACGGCGGCCAGGACGGCGCCGCTGCGGACCAGGTCGGTGACGAGCTCGATCTGCGGCGCGAGGTGGGCGTCCGGTCCGGGTGCCGCGACCCCCGAGCGGGTCAGCAGCGCGAGCACCGCACCGGTGGCCGGGGACGGCGTGAGCGGCGCCCGCAGCGTCAGCCCCCGGGCGGCGGTGAGCACCTCGATCCCCAGCACCACGGTCAGTGCCTCGACCGCGGTGCGCAGCTTGCGCCCCGCGTGCCAGCCCATCGAGACGTGGTCCTCCTGCATCGCCGAGGAGGGGATCGAGTCGACGCTGGCCGGCATCGCCAACCGCTTGAGCTCGCTCACCAGTCCGGCGGCGGTGTACTGGGCGATCATCAGCCCCGAGTCGACGCCGGCGTCGTGGGCCAGGAACGGCGGCAGCCCCTGGTTGCGCGACTTGTCGAGGAAGCGGTCGGTGCGGCGCTCGCTCATGCTGGCGACGTCGGCGACCGCGATCGCCGCGAAGTCGAGCGCGTAGCCGACCGGGGCCCCGTGGAAGTTGCCGTTGCTCTCGACCCGCCCGTCCGAGGTGACCACGGGGTTGTCGATCGCCGAGGCCAGCTCCCGCTCGGCGACCAGGGCGCAGTGGGCGAAGGTGTCGCGGGCCGCGCCGTGCACCTGCGGGGCGCAGCGCAGCGAGTAGGCGTCCTGCACCCGGGTGCAGTCGGGGGTGCGGTGGCTGTCCATCACCGGGGAGTCGGCCAGGATCGCCCGCAGGTTGGCGGCGCTGGCGGCCTGGCCCGGGTGGGGACGCATCGCCATCAGGTCGGCGGCGAACGGGCGGTCGGTGCCGAGCATGGCCTCGACGCTCATGGCGGCCGCGACGTCGGCCGTGCGCATCAGCACCGTCAGGTCGGCCAGCGCCATCGTCAGCATGCCGAGCATGCCGTCGGTACCGTTGATCAGCGCCAGCCCCTCCTTGGCGGCCAGGGTCACCGGGGTGAGCCCGGCCGCCGCGAGCGCCTGCGCGGCCGGCATCCGCTGCCCGGCGGCGTCGACGACGTCACCCTCGCCGATCAACGCCAGTGCGACGGCCGACAGCGGGGCCAGGTTGCCCGGAGCATCCGAGCGAGCCGAACTCGTGGACGACGGGAGTGATGCCGGCGTCCAGCATCGCGGCGTACGCGGTGGCGGTCTCGAGCCTGACGCCGGTGCGCCCGGTGGCCAGGGTGTGCAGCCGCAGCAGCATCAGGGCCCGGACCACCTCGCGCTCCACGGCCGAGCCGGCGCCGGCGGCGTGCGAGCGCACCAGGCTGCGCTGCAGCCGCTCGCGGTCCTGCGGGGCGATGTGCCGGGTGGCGAGGGCGCCGAAACCGGTCGAGACGCCGTAGACCGGCTCGTCCCCGGCGGCCAGCACCTCGATGGCCCGGCGGGTGGCGGCGACCGCGGCCTGGGCCGCCGCACTCAGCCGCACCCCCCGTCCGCCTCGTGCCACGGCGACGACGTCGTCCGGGTGCAGCGGTTCGGGACCGACCTCGAGGGGGCTCAGGCTCATGTGCCCACAGGACACCTGCGGACCCCCCGCCGTCAGCCCCCTGAACCCCCGATGCTGTCTCGGATGCCAGACCATGTGCGGGCGCGAGCGAACTGCGCCGATCCGGGGGATTCGCCCGGAGTGACCACGCGCCGTCGACCGCAGGGTCGGGCGGACCCGGACGACGGGCACGGACAGTACCGAGGCCGGGGTGACGTCCCTGCAATCACTCGCGCGGCGCTTCCACCGGCGTCACCCTGCGTGCTAGCGTCGTGCCCGGTTGCACCAGCAGTTCCCCGTACGTTCACGAACGCCCACGGAGCACCGGTTCCGTGGGCGTTTACCGCAGATGGGCCTGTCTGCGCCGGTGACGGCGCACCAGGTGGGACGGCGAGACCGCGGCGACCCGGGCATGGCACAGGGCCGTTCCCGCACCGCAACGAAATGAGTCCCACCGAAAGGGAACGACATGGCACAGGGCATCGTGAAGTGGTTCAACGGCGAGAAGGGCTACGGCTTCATCACGCCGGACGGCGGCGCAGCCGACGTCTTCGTCCACTACTCGGCCATCCAGACCAACGGCTACCGCACGTTGGAAGAGAACCAGCGCGTCGAGTTCGACGTCCAGCAGGGCAACAAGGGCCCGCAGGCCGCGAACGTCCGCCCGCTCTGATCACGAGCGACAGCTGACGCACGAGCTGTCGGACGGCGTCACTCCTTCGGGGGTGGCGCCGTCCGCACGTTTGCCCTGTCCCGACGGCGGCCCGTCTCCCGACGGCGGCCGACCCGAGCCGGACCCGACCGAGCAGGTACTGACCGAACAGGTATCGGCCGAGCTGGTACTGGCCGGTGGACTGGCCGGCGCCGGGCGGGTGGTGCGCATCGGCGACACCGTGCGCCGGCCGGCGGGCCCGTACAGCTCCGCCGTCCATGCCCTGCTGACCCACCTCGAGCGGGTCGGGTTCGAGGGCGCACCCCGGTTCCTCGGGGTCGACGGGCAGGGCCGCAGCATCGTCGACTACCTGGACGGCGACGTCGCGATGCCGCCCTACCCGGCCTGGTCCGCCGACGACGACCTGTTCGACAGCGTCGCCGAGCTGCAGCACCGCTACCACCAGGCGGTCGCGACCTTCGACCCCGACCCGGCCCTGACGTGGAACCCGCTACTGGCACAACCGGATCCGCACGCCCAGCGCGGCCCGCTGCTGGTCGGGCACAACGACCTGTGCCTGGAGAACGTGGTGGTGCGCGACGGCCGCGCCGTCGCTCTCATCGACTTCGACATGGCCGCCCCGGTCGAGCGGGCCTGGGACCTTGCCGTCGCGCTGCGGCACTGGGTGCCGGTCCGGGCGGACGGCGACCTCGGCGAACGGGAGCGGCGTCGACCGGGTCACCCGATGGCACCGCTGGCTCGACCTCCACGAGGTGGACGCCGCCGAGCGGGCCCGGGTGGTCGAGCTGACCGGTGAGTTCCTGGCCCTGGCGCTGCGCCGGATGGGTGAACGGGCCGCTGCCGGCGAACCGGCCTACGTCGCCGTCTGGCAGGCCGGGTACCCGCAGCAGAACCAGGGCGCCCAGCAGTGGCTCGCCACCCATCGGGTCCGGCTCGTCGGCTGAGGCCGGGTCCGCCGTGCGGACCTGGGAGTTCGCCCCGAGTGAGGCAGGGGGCCTGTCTGGTCGCCGGACTGCGGACGTACAGTCGACGGATGGACCGGGCGACGCTCCCGACGTCCGCCGGCGTGCCCGACATGCAGCCGTCCCTCGACCGCCGTCGGCGCCCCTCGGCACGCCGGTTCGGAATGGCTCTCGCGCTCGCGGTGGCCGTGGTCGCCGCCCTCGGGGTGTGGCGACTGTCGTCGGGCGGCGCGGCCCCGGTGACCAGGGCCGACGTCGACCGCGCGGTCCAGTCCGCCATCACCCGGGCCCAGCAGCAGCAACGCCAGCTGCCGCCGGACGCAGGCACCGCCTACCGCACGATCCTGCCGTCCCTGGTCACGGTCACCGCCCAGAGCCCGACGGCCACCACGAGCCCGACGTCCGGCACGACCCCGTCGACCACCACGGGCCCGACGGCGGGCACGACCCCGACGGCCGCCGGTACCCCCTCGCTCAAGGGAGTCGCCGCCACCGGGACCACCTCGCTCGGGGCCGGGGTCGTGATCAACGCCGCGGGGGCCGTGCTCACGGCGCTGCACGTGGTCGCCGGCAGCCCCCGGATCCAGGTCGAGTTCAGCGACGGCACCCGGACGACGGCCCGCATCGCCAACGGCGACCCCGCCACCGACGTCGCCGTCCTGATCGTCGACCAGCTGCCGTCGGTGGTGGTGCCGGCGGTCATGGCCGGTCGCCCACGGGTCGGCGACACGGTCTTCCCCGTCGGCAACCCGCTCGGGCTGCGGGCCACCCTGACCGCCGGCGTCGTCTCGGCACTCGACCGCTCGGTCGAGACCCGCGACGGCCGCAGCCTGCAGGGACTCATCCAGTTCGACGCCGCCGTGAACCCCGGCAACTCCGGGGGGCCGCTGCTCGACCGCGACGGCCACGTGGTGGGCGTCGTCACCGGCCTGGCCAACCCGTCGCAGCAGGCCTACTTCGTGGGGATCGGCTTCGCCGTCCCGATCGCCACCGCCGGCGGCGTCGCCGGCGGTCCGCAGCAGTGACCGACGACCGGAGGCCCGATGGACACCCCCTCGTCCCAGCACCCTGACCCGACGCACCCTGACCCGACGGACGTGGCCGAGCACCCGCTCGAGCAGACCTTGTACCAGGTCAAGAAGACCATCGTGGGCCAGGACCAGCTGCTCGAGCGCATGTTCGTGGCGTTGCTGGCCCGGGGCCACCTACTGGTCGAAGGCGTTCCGGGACTGGCCAAGACGATGGCGGTCAAGACCCTCGCCGAGGCGACGGGCGGGCAGTTCCAGCGGATCCAGTTCACCCCCGACCTGGTACCGGCCGACATCATCGGCACCCGCATCTACAACCAGCGCGAGGGGGAGTTCCAGGTCTCGCTCGGCCCGGTGTTCGCCAACCTGCTGCTGGCCGACGAGATCAACCGGGCGCCGGCGAAGGTGCAGAGCGCCCTGCTCGAGGTGATGCAGGAGCGGCAGGTCACGATCGGTCGCGAGACCTTCCCGGCACCCGACCCGTTCCTGGTGATGGCCACCCAGAACCCCATCGAGTCCGAAGGCACCTACCCGCTGCCCGAGGCCCAGGTCGACCGCTTCATGCTCAAGGTGCTGGTCGGCTACCCGACCCCGGCGCAGGAGTACGTGGTCGTCGAGCGCATGACCGGCCCGCGCGAGAAGACCACCAGGGTCGTCGACACCACCCAGCTGCTCGACTACCAACGCCGGGCGGACGCCGTCTACGTCGACCCGGCGATCATCCAGTACGCGGTCCGGGTCGCCGGGGCCAGCCGCACCCCGGCGGCGGTGGGGCTGCCCGAGCTGGCCAAGTACCTCTCGTTCGGCGCCAGCCCCCGGGCCTCGATCAACATGGTGCTGGCGGCGAAGGCGCTGGCGTTCCTGCGTGGTCGTACCTACGCGGTGCCTGCCGACGTCCTCGACCTGGCCCGCGACGTCATGCGCCACCGGCTGGTGCTGTCGTACGAGGCCCTGGCCGACGGGGTGAGCCCCGACGACCTGCTCGGACCGATCCTGGCGGCGGTGCCGTTGCCCGATCTCGCTCCCCCGCAGGGACAGTCGTGGCCGGCCGGCCGACTCTGACCGCCGGCGACGGGACGTCGGACGGGGCGGCGGGCGGGACGGCGGGCGGGACGGCGGGCGGGCCGGCCACGCCGGGCATGACGCCCGAGCGGGTGCTGCGTCGCCTGGAGTGGCGGGTGATCCGCCGGCTGGACGGTCGGCTGCAGGGCGACTACCGCAGCCTGTTCCGCGGCACCGGGATCGACGTCGCGGGCCTGCGGGAGTACCAGCCCGGCGACGACCTGCGGCACATCGACTGGAACGTCACGGCTCGCATGGACACCCCGTTCGTGCGCCAGTACCTCGAGGACCGCGAGGTGACCGCCTGGCTGGTGCTCGACCGCTCGCCGTCCATGGGTTTCGGGCCCGTGAACCGGCGCAAGCACGCGGTGGTCGTCGACCTGGCGGCGACCCTGGCGCAGGTGCTCACCCGGGGCGGCAACCAGGTGGCGGCCGTGCTCTTCGACACCGAGGTGCAGGCGATCGTGCCGCCCGGGCAGGGGCGCAACCAGGTGCTGCGACTGCTCTCGCTGCTGCTGCGCCCGCCGGCCACCCCGCAGGCCCCCGGACGGCGCGCGACCACCGACCTCGCCGTACCGCTGCGGGCCGTGCTGGGCATCATGCGGCGACGCAGCCTGGTCGTGGTGGTCTCGGACTTCATCACCGCCCCCGGGTGGGAGCGCCCGCTGGCCCAGCTGACCCGACGGCACGACGTGGTCGTGGTCCAGGTGCGCGACCCGCTCGAGACCGAGCTGCCCGCAGCAGGTCTGGTGTACGTCGAGGACCCCGAGACCGGGGAGCAGATCTTCGTCGACACCGACGACGCGGGCTTCAGGCAGCGACTGCGCACCGAGGCCGACCGGCTGCAGGCCGAGCTGGCCGAGAAGGTGCGCGCAGCCGGCACCGACCTGCACACCGTGGGCACCGACGACGACCTGGTGCGGGCCCTCGCCCGCATCGCCGAGCTGCGCCGGCGGCGGCGGTCATGACCTTCGACTGGCCGTGGATGCTGCCGGCAGTGGCCCTGGTGGTGCCGCTGGTGCTCGGCTACCGACGGCTGCTGCGGCGGCGCGACTCCCGGCGACGCGAGCTGGCCGACCTCGGGCTCGTCGCCCCGACCGGCCGGGGCGCGGGACGGCGGCGCCACGTGGCACCGGCGCTGTACCTGTCCGCCCTGGTGCTGATGCTGCTGGCCCTGGCCCGCCCCGAGGCGACGGTGGCCGACCCGCGCTACGAGGGGACCGTCGTGCTGGCCTTCGACGTCTCGGCCAGCATGGCCGCGACCGACATGGCCCCCACCCGGATGGCGGCGGCGAAGGCGGCGGCCCGGCAGTTCGTCGACCGGCAGCCGGCCACGATCAAGGTCGCCGTGGTCGCCTTCGGCGAGACCGGCGTCATCACCCAGCGGCCCACCGCCGACCACGCCGCCCTGCTCGCAGCCATCGACCGGTTGGCCCCCCAGGGCGGCACCTCCCTGGGCCGCGGGCTGCAGTCCTCGCTCACCGCCATCGTCGGGGCCCCGGTGCAGCTGCCCGCCCCCGGCGGGATCGAGGAGAGCGGGCCCGACCTGGGCTACCACGGGTCGGCCGTGGTGATCCTGCTGACCGACGGCGAGGACACCGGCGGGCCCGACCCGCAGCAGGTGGCCGACCTCGCCTCGACGGCCGGGGTGCGGGTGTACCCGGTCGGGCTGGGCAGCCCGCAGGGCACGGTCCTGACCATCGACGGGTTCCAGGTCGCCACCGCCCTCGACGAGGCCGCGCTGCAGCAGATCGCCACCACCACCGACGGTCACTACTTCGCGGCCTCCGACCAGCAGGCGCTGGCGCAGGTGTACGACTCGATCCGGCCGGCCTGGACCGTGCAGGCCCGCCGCATCGAGGTGACGGCGTTGTTCGGGGCGGGCGCGGGGCTGGCCCTGCTGGTCGGCGCCGCACTGTCCCTGCTGCGGTCGGGGCGGGTGATCTGAGATGACGTTCGGCTGGCCCTTCGCCCTCGCCGCCCTGGTGCTCGTGCCGCTGCTGCTGCTCGGCTACCTGTGGATCCTGCGCCGCCGGCGCCGGGCCGCCGTGCCGTACCCGAACCTGGCGTTGATCCGCGCGGCTGCGCCGTCCCGCTCGGCCTGGCGTCGGCACCTGCCGTTCGCCCTGGTCCTGACGGCCCTCGGCTGCCTCTCCCTCGCGGGTGCCCGCCCCCAGCTGGCGCTGTCGGTGCCGGTCAGCGAGTCGTCGATCATCGTGGCGCTCGACGTGTCGGGGTCGATGTGCTCGACCGACGTCGACCCCAACCGCCTGACCGCGGCCCAGACCGCCGTCCGGCAGTTCGTGCAGGAGCAGGACTCCGGAACCCGGATCGGTCTTGTGGTGTTCTCGGGGTCGGCCCAGGTCGCCGTCGCCCCCACCACCGAACGCGCCGACCTGCTGACCGCCCTCGACCAGCTGGTCACCGGGCGCGGCACCGCGATCGGGGCGGCGATCTTGAAGTCGGTGGACGCCATCGCCCAGATCGATCCGCAGGTGGCCCCCGTCGGCACCCTCGGCGACACCGGCGACGGCACCGCGGGTGGCACCGGTGGCGGTACCGCCGACGGCCAGGCCGGCGGGTCGACGGGCGGGTCGCCCGGTGCACCCGGCGGGCCGGCAGGCAGCGGGCCCGCCCCGCCGGTGCCCGAGATCGTGGTGCTGCTCACGGACGGCGCCAACACTCGGGGCGTTCCCCCGGTCGATGCAGCGAGAACGGCTGCGGCTCAGGGCGTTCGGGTGTACCCGATCGGTTTCGGCACCGCCAACCCGGCGCCGCTGTCGTGCACGGCGGCCCAGCTGGGTGGCTTCGACTCCCGGGGCTTCGGGGGCGGGTTCGGCGGCGGGTTCGGTGGCGGCGGTGGTCGACGCACGGCACTGGTCGCCGACGAGGCCACCCTGCGTCAGGTGGCGACCATCACCGGCGGCCAGTACTTCTCGGCCGGTGACCGTGGCCAGCTGCAGGGTGTGCTGTCGGGGCTGCCCCGCACCGTCGTCGTCCAGAACCGGCTGGTCGAGGTGAGCGTCGTGCTGGTCGGGTTGGCCGCACTGCTGGTGCTGATGTCGGTGTGGGGCGCCGCCCGCTGGAGCTCCTTCCCCGGTTAGCGTCGCTCGGAGCCGGGCATCGAGACCTGGCAGGAGCCGTCGCCGCAGACGACGTCGTCGTGGGCGTCGACCCACCCGCGCCCGACCAGCACCCGGTGGAGCCGGCAGCCCACGCACAGCCCGAGAACGGCCTCGAGCCACATCAGGGTCAGGCAGAGGGTGCAGATGGTCATCGGCAGCAGACCGGTGATCCGGGCGTTGGTGATCACCGTCATTGCCAGCGACATCATCAGGCCCAGGGTCCAGGCAAACCGCTTGGGTGCGGCCGACACCCACTCCGGCGGCATCGCCGGGGTCAGCGCCCGGGTCAGCCCCCGGGCGAGCAGCCCGACGGGGCTGCGGCCGAGCCCCAGCCACACCCGCAGCGTGAAGTCGACGAAGAAGAACGCCGTCACGGTGCGGATAGGCAGGTAGTTCTTGGCCAGCACTGCATCGGCGAAGGCCATCGCCCCCAGCACCATGGTGATCCCCGCCGCCGCCCGGACCTGACGTTCGTCGAACACTCCGGCAACGATTGCGCGCCCCTCGCCCGTGACGACGTCGGCCCGCTCGCCGTACCGCGTGACCACCTCGACCGCGCCGGCCGTCACCACGTTGCCCGTCTGCACCACCATCGCGCACACCTTCGTGTCCCGGGGCGCCGTCACCCGGCGGGCCTGCTCCCGCCGTCCGTCCCACTGGGCTCAGCCTGCGACCCGCCGGTCAGCGTGGCGTCAGTACCGAGTCCACGAAGCACCCTTCATGATCGCCGGTTGCGCGGGGTTTGCCCCACGATCCTCGGGGGAAACCCCGCGCAACCGGCGATCATGGGCGAGAGGTGGGGGGCGGGGAAGGTCCGGGGGCGGGGAGGTCCAGGACGGTGGGGAGTCAGGGGACGATGGGGGAGGTCAGGACGGCGACCGCCGCGTCGGCGTCCCCGTCGAGCTCGACCCCGGGGTGCGGCAGCGGCTGCCGGTGCCACAGCACCAGCAGCAGGTCGTTGGCCGACCCGCGCAGGGTGGCCGCCGGCGCCGGCAGGTCGATCCCGTCACCGCCGATCACCCAGCAGCTGCCGTCCGGGCCGTCACCGCGGCCCAGGCACGGGCGGTCGACCGCGTGCACCGCCAGGGACGACGCGAGCGGGGGGCACCGCTCGAGCCGCACCTGCCGCGGGAAGAACACCGTCGCCACCTCGTCGATCCCGTCGGCGGCCAGGTCGGCAGCCATCGGCACCAGGTGACCCAGCGCGGCCCGCGCGTCCCAGAGATGGACGGCGGTCTCGTGCGCCTGCCGGCGCCACCAGAACGCCGCCGTCCGTGGCGGGTTGCCGAAGCCCCAGCGCGGGGTCGCCGGATCGAGCCCGGTCAGCAGGTCGAGCAGCTCGGCGGTGCCCGCCCGCAGCCAGGCGGCCAGCTCGGCCCGGGCGGTGGGGGCGACGTCGGCGGCGGGGCCCGGCCGGTCCTCGCGCAGGGCGAAGGCGGCCCAGCGGTGCACCTGTCCCAGGTGCTCGGCCAGGTCGTGCAGCGACCAGCCCGGGCAGGCAGGCACGGCCTCGGACAGGTCGGCGGCCGGGTCGGCCACGAGGTCGGCGAAGGCCGCTGCGTCGGCGGTCAGGCTCGCCAGGTAGGTGGGCAACGGCAGCGGAGTCCACGAAGCCTGCGTCGTCATGCCCCAGTGTGCCCCTACGGTGGTGGCCGTGGGCAACGTGCCGGCGGCCAGCCATGCACTGGCGGTGCTGCGGCACCTGGCCGCCCAGGCCGGGCCGGTGCCAGCAGCCGCGATCGCCCGCGACCTGGGGCTGCCCCGCTCCAGCACCTACCACCTGCTGACGACGCTGGTCGCCGAGGGCTTCGTCGTCCACCTGCCCGAGGAGCAGCGCTACGGGCTGGGCGTGGCCGCCTTCGAGCTGGGGTCGGCCTACTCGCGGCAGGCGCCGCTGGCCCGCCTGGCCCGGCCGCTGCTGGCACGCCTGGTCGACCGGATCGGTGAGAGCGCCCACCTGGCGGTGCTGCACGGGCGCGACGTGCTGTACGTCGTCGAGGAGCGCGCGCCCGGTCGACCGCCGCTGGTGACGGACGTCGGGATCCGGCTGCCCGCCCACCTGACCGCCAGCGGGCGGGCGGTGCTCGCCGGGCTGCCGACCGCCCAGGTGCGGGCCCTGTTCCCCGACCCGACGGCGTTCGTCGACCGCACCGGCATCGGACCGCAGACCCCCCGTCAGCTCGCGGCCGTCCTGGTCGAGGTGCGGCGGGTGGGCTACGCCACCGAGAACGGCGAGGTCACCCCCGGTTTCGCCTCGGTGGCCGCCGCCGTGACCGACCACACCGGCCGCGCCGTGGCCGGGGTGGCGGTGACCGTCCCCGCCGCGACGGACCAGCTGCCGCTGCAGCACGCCGACGCCGTCCGCGGCTGCGCCGCCGAGCTGAGCCGGCGCATCAGCGGCCGAGGCTGAGCCCACCCCGCAGGCTTGATTCACCCCAGGGGCGGGGCCAGCTGGGCCAGGGCGCGGACGGCGGCGGTGAACACGGCCGCCGGGGGCGTGACCAGGCCGGCACCCACCTGACCGGTGCCGGCGACCCGCCCCGCCATACCGGTGTTGATCTGCGGCAGGATGCCGGTGCGCACCACGGCGGTGGCGTCGATCCCGGTCGGGGTGCCGCGGAACTCGAGCACCGGCAGCCCGCACCCGGGGTTCTCGCCGCAGGTGATCTGGTACATCCGCTCGGTGGTGGCCATCGCGAACGACACGTCACCCCCCACGAGCCGCACGATCGCCGGAGCGGCGGCCATGGCGAAGCCACCGATGCCGGCGGTCTCGGTGATCGCCGAGTCGCCGATGTCGGGGTTGGCGTCGTCCGGGCCGTAGCTGCCCAGGTACAGGCCCTGGGGGGTGTGGGCCGGGGCCGTGAACCAGGTGTCACCGGTGCCCGAGGTCTGGATGCCGAAGTCGGTGCCGTTGCGGGCCATCGCCACGACCACGGTCGAGCCCGGGATGCCGCGCGCCGCATCGGTCATCAGCTTGCAGGCCGGCATCACCAGGTTGAGGAAGAAGTGGTCGTTGCCGCCGATGAACGCCACCGCCCGGGCGACGTCGGCCGCCGTGAACCGCGTGAGCGTCGACGGCGCCTCGATGAGGGCCGGCAGCAGGTCGCGCAGCAGCATCAGGGTGCCGGCGCGGTTGCGGTTGTGACCCTCGTCGCCCATCTGCACCATCTGGGCGACGATCGTGCTGATGTCGACCGGGTCCCCGGCTCGCACCGCGTGCTGCAGCAGCGGGCCGAGCACGCTCGACATCCAGGTCAGCCGCTCGAGCACCGCCGGCTCGTAGGCGCCGTAGCGCAGCACCTTGCCGAGGCCCTCGTTGAGGCTGCACCAGGCGCGTCGTCCCGTCGTCGTGTCCTCGAGCTCGAAGACCCACATGGACGGCGACACCACCCCGGCCATCGGTCCCACTGTGGCGTGGTGATGGCAGGAGTCGAGCACGATCGCCCCCGGCACCGCGGCCGCTGCAGTGCCCGCCGGTGCCGCGTGGGCGGCCAGCAGCCGGGCCGCCTCGTCGGGGTCGGCGGCCAGGCCCTCGAGGACCATCGCCCCCTGCAGCGCCCCCAGCATCGGGCCCGAGGCGCGGTCGATCGTCAGCGGCGGCCCCGCGTGCAGGAAGGTGCCGGGCTCGAGGCCGAGCGCCTCACGCGCCGGCCGCACGTCGACCAGCCGCACCCGGGTGGCCACCATCCGCTCGACGGCCAGCAGGTTGGCGGGCTCACGTCGCGGGTCGGCCAACACCTGGGCCAGGTCGCCCGCCAGGTCCGTCGTCCCCCCGTGAGCCGGGTCGTCCACGGGGGGCCGCCAGTCGGTGGCCGTCACCTCGACCGCCTGCTGCCGCAGGGTCTCGGTGAACAGCGCGACCCCCGTGGTGACCGTGCACGGCGGCGCCGCCAGCAGGTCGTCGCCCCGGCTCACCGGTGCCCCACCCTCGTGTCGGACCCGCTCATCGATCCTCCTCGGCCGTGGCGTGCCCCAGCAGGCTGCCGGCGGCCTGGGCGGCAGCGGCTCGGGCGGCGGCGGCGTTGGACAGGTACACCCTCGCCCCGACATCGAGCAGCGCCTGCGCCTGCCGGCTCAGCCCCTGCGGGTCGCCGACGGTGCCGCAGAGGCTGACCACGACCGCCAGCTCGACGCCCCGGTCGGCAGCGGTGGCCCGGGCCCGGGTGATCGCAGGGGCCAGGTCGGTCGCCGGGTCGGGATGGGCCCCGTGCCCCAGCACCACGTCGAGCAGCACGACGAGACCTTGACCCGGCTGCTCCCCGGTGGCCGGGGCCCCTGCGGTGGCGGCGGCGCGCTGCAACGCCTGCAGCCGCAGCGACGGATCGATCATCGGGTGCGGGCGACCGCTCGTGAGGGCGTCGTCCCCGAAGTCGACGAAGGCGTGCGCCAGCGGCGGCAGGTCGCCGTCCAGCACCTGACGCCGGGTCAGCCGGGGGGCGCCGGCGAGCGGGATGTTCGACGGCAGCGGACCGGTGACCGGCTCCGCCACCTGCATCGCCTCGTCGCACAGCGTGCCGCCGACGAACAGCCCCCGCAGTACCGAGAACCGTTGACCTGGCGCGAACCGTTGACCTGGCGAGAACCGTTGACCTGGCGAGAACCGTTGACCTGGCGAGAACCGTTGACCTGGCGAGGACCGTTGACCGGTGGTCGGTCCACCGACGTCCGGGGACGCCGGGCGGGCGGCGTCGGTCGGCACTGTCCACGGGCTGTGCAGCTGCCACGGCCTGCCGAGAGCCTCGACCGCGGCGCGCGCGGCGTCGGTCAGGTCGGGCCGCCCGGCGCCCAGGGTGGCGAACTGCACGGGAGTCGTCATCGTCGCGGCCAGCGCCTGCAGCTCGGCCTCGACCCCGGGGTCGGCGGGCTTGGAGACCACGACGACCAGCTGGGTGGCCGGGTCGGCGTCGAGCAGTCGCAGCGCCTGCCGCGCCGACCGGCCGCCCACCTCGGCCGACAGGTCGCGGCCGCCCACGCCCAGGCAGTGGCTGACGCCCACCCCGGCCGCGTCGAGCAGGCACATCAGCTGCTGGGCGCCGGTTCCCGAGGCCGCGACCAGTGCCACCGGCCCGGGCTGCACCACGTTGGCGAAGCCCAGCCCGACCCCGGCGACCACCGCCGTGCCGCAGTCCGGCCCCATCACCAGCAGGCCGCGGGCCGCCGCCTCGTCCTTGAGCCTGACCTCGTGCGCCACCGGCACGTTGTCGCTGAAGACCATCACGTTCGCGCCCGCCACCAGCGCGTCCATCGCCTCGGTGAAGGCGTGCGGACCGGGCACCGACACCAGGGCCAGACCGGCCCCGGCAGCGCGGACGGCGGCGCCCGTGGTCCGCGGCGCCAACTGGCCCGCGGGACCGGACCCGCCCGGGGACAAGGCCCGCGGCGCGGCGAGCGCCGTCCCGACCGCGGCCAGGGCGGCCGCGACCGCGTCGTCGTCCTCGGCCCGCACGGCCACCATCAGGTCGGACGGCGTCAGGCCGGGCGGCAGCGTGAAACCCATGCCCTGCACCACGTCCCGGTTGAGCTCGGTGGCCATCCCCACCTGGGCGGCCACCACCCCTGGCACCGCGGCGACGCTGCGGCTGACCAGCATCAGGGTGACCGAGTCGCGGTAGACCCCGCGCCGCACCTCGACCAGGTCCTGGCTCATACCCGCCCTTCCCGGCTCATGCCCCACAGTAGCCCGTGGGCCAGCCCCAGTCCCGAGGTGTGCCCGACCGCGAGCAGATCCGTTGCCGCAGAACCGATTCGCGCCGGGTCACCGGCCGACACGGCCGCCACCGCGGCGAGCACCGGCGTGGCGGCGTGACCGTCGACCGCCCGGCGCAGCAGCTCGGCCGAGATCGGCGTCGTCCGGGGCAGGGCGGCGACGACCTCGGCCACCAGCGCGTCGCGTCGACCGGCGGCGACCTCGGGCCAGGCCGCCCAGGCGACCAGCAGACCGGCCAGTACGTCGTCCCCGAGCGGGGTCAGCCCCTCCCCCAGCCCGACCACGGCGGCCGCACCCCTGGGCAGGGCGGCCGACACCTCCGCCGGCAACGGTGGCAGGTGCCCGCGCAGGGCCTCGAGCGCCGACCGCCCCGGCCGTCCGGCCCGTGGGCGCACCGCCGACGGCCACCAGCGGTGCACCGCCCAGCCGAGGCAGCAGTCCCGACGGCCGGGTCGGACCCGGACCCGGCCGTCGCCGATGCGCACCGGGTCACCGACCCGCAGTGCCGGCAGCACGCCGTCCGCCGGGCGCAGCCCGACCGGCACCGCCACGGCACCGGGGGCCAGCAGGGCGACCAGGCCGCGAGGGCACTCGAGGTAGGTCGCCAGAGCCAGGACGGCGATCACCTGCCCGTCGACGACAGGACCCGCCACCAGGGGGGCCAGCGCCTGAGCCGCTGCCGCAGGCAACGACTGAGCAGTGACCACTCCGTGAGGCTAGGCGAAGGGCTAGGTTCTGCCGTATGGCCACACCTGCCAAGCAGACCGCCGCGACACCTCAGGAGTTGCCAGCCCCCAGGCCGTCGCGCAGCCTGTCCGTCGAACAGGTGCTGGGCACCCAGGCACTGCGCGGGTCGAAGGTGCTCGCGGGCCACGGCGGCCTGGGGCGCACCGTGGAACGGCTGAACGTGATGGGCGGGCCCGACATCCTGCCGTTCATCAAGCCGCACGAGCTGCTGCTGACCAACGGCTACCCGCTGCAGCACGACCTGAGCGCGCTGCCGGCCCTGGTCGAGAACCTGAACGCGGCCGGCCTGGCGGCCCTGGCGGTGGCGCCGGGAGGCTACCTCGACGCGCTGCCCCAGCCGATGCTCGAGATGGCCGACCGGCTCGACTTCCCGGTGATCGAGCTGGTCGGGCACGTGGCCTTCGACGAGGTCATCGAGCAGGTGCTCACCGAGCTGCTCGACCGTCAGTCCGCCGCCCTGGCCCGCTCGCAGGAGGTGCACCGCGCCCTGCTGCACATCGTGCTGGCCGGCGGCGGGCTGCCCGAGCTGGCGACCGAGCTGGCGGGACTGTTCGGCGGCGCCGTGGTCATCACCTCCTCCGACGGCAGGGTGCAGGCCTCGGCGGGCGAGCGGGCCACCCTCGACCTGGCCGCGGACGGCGGCTGCTTCGACGCCACCGGCCGGCTGCGCACCGAGGTGGAGCCCAGCGGGCTGGGCAGTCACACGGCGACCGGCAACCACGTGGTCGTCCCGGTGGTGGCGGCGCGGGTCGACCACGGCCGGATCGCGGTCTTCTCGGCCGAGGGGCGCCTGACCGACGAGGACGTGCCCACCGTCGAGCAGGCCGCCACCGTCGCCGCCCTGGTGGTCACCAAACAGCTTGCGGTGCAGGCGGTCGAGTCCAAGTACCAGGGCGACTTCCTGCGCGACCTGCTCACCGGTGAGGTCGGCCCGGACTCGGCGCTGGCCCACGCGGCCAGCCTGGGGTGGGACCTCGACCGTCCGCTCGTCGTCCTGGTCGCCGAGCTGGACGCCGACGCCGGCGGCTCACCCGAAGGCTCGGCGGGAGCGGGTTCTGGCCCGAGTGCGGGTGCGGGTGCGGGTGCTGGCGCCGGCCCGGGTGCGGGCGCCGGTCCGGGGGTGCGGTCGTCGCTGGAACGCTACCTCGCGGCCTGGCAGGGCGTCGTCCGGGCCCGGGACGCCAAGGCCGCCGTGGTGGGCTTCCACCGCGAGGTGGTCATCGTGCTCGGGGCTCCGACCGGCCGCGACCTGCAGCGCTTCGTGCGCGACCTGGTGCGCGAGGTCGCGACCGACGGCGGCGGCGGCCGGCACTCCTTCGGTACCGGGGTGAGCCGGGTGATCACCGGCGCCGACCGGATCCCCGCCGCCTACGAACAGGCCCGCACCGCGGTGCGGGTCGGACGACGGCGCAACGGGCGGGGTTCCCTCGCCCACTTCGACACCCTCGGGGTGTTCCGGCTGCTCAGCCTGATCGAGGACGGCGCCGAGCTGCGCGCCTTTCCGCAGGAGCTGCTCGGCGAGCTGGCCCGTACCGACGGCACCGCCACCGAGAAGGCCGAGGCGGCCGACCTGCGCCGCACCCTCGAGGTGCTGCTCGAGACCAACCTCAACGTCGCAGAGACCGCACGGCAGCTGCATTTCCACTACAACACCCTGCGCTACCGGATCGCCAAGCTGGAGCGCATGCTGGGCCCCTTCACCGAGGACCCGCAGCTGCGACTGTCGCTCCAGGTCGCCCTGCAGGTCTTGCAGATGCGCGGGTTGTGACCCACTCTCGACGTAGCCGTTTTCGGCAAACCCCGCGCCGGCTCCACCATGGAGGACAGAGTCATGGCACTCGGATTCGGATGGAAGCTGCACGGCGACGGCACCCTGGCTCCCGGTGAGGTGGTCGCCCCCGACGAACGACTCGGCTGGACCAAGACGGTGGGCCTGGGCGCCCAGCACGTGGTGGCCATGTTCGGCGCCACCTTCGTCTTCCCGCTGATCATGGGCCTCAACCCGCAGCTCGCGATCCTGATGAGCGGCATCGCGACGATCTGCTTCCTGCTGATCGTGGGCGGCCGGGTACCCAGCTACCTGGGCACCAGCGCCTCGTTCGTGGGCGGGGTCGCGGCGATCCGGGCCCAGGGCGGCGACAGCGCCCACGTCACCGGGGCGATCCTGGTGGCCGGCCTGGTGCTGGCCCTGGTCGGACTGGCGATCCACTACCTGGGCTCCGAGATCGTGCACCGGGTGCTGCCGCCGGCCGTGACCGGTGCCGTGGTCATGCTGATCGGCTTCAACCTGGCCCCGGTGGTGGCCCAGATCTACTGGCCGCAGGACCAGTGGGTGGCCTTCTTCGTGATGGTCTTCGTGATCGTGGTGAGCCTGGCCTCGCGCGGGTTCATCGGCCGGATCGCGATCTTCCTCGGCCTCGTGTTCGGTTACCTGCTGTCGAAGCTGTTCGACGTGATGTTCGGCCAGATCACCTCGTTCAACCCAGGCCTCGGCAAGATCACGACCCATTGGCGGACGAACACCGACAGCATCAGCAGCGCCCCACTGTTCGGGTTCCCGGCCCAGACCACTCTCGGCGCCGACGGCAAGGAGGTCGCCGGCTGGCACGCCCCGTCGATCTCGCTCACCTTCGTGCTGCTGGTGCTGCCGGCCGTGATCGCCCTGGTCGCCGAGAACACCGGCCACGTCAAGGCCGTCGCCGAGATGACCGGCGCCGACCTGAACCCGGTGATGGGTCGCGCCATCGCCGCCGACGGTTTCGGCACCATGCTGGCCAGCTCGGTCGGCGGCTCGCCCACCACCACCTACGCCGAGAACATCGGCGTCATGGCCGCCACCCGGGTCTACTCGACGGCGGCCTACTACGTGGCCGCGGTCGTGGCGATCCTGTTCGGGTTCTCACCCAAGTTCGGTGCCCTGGTCTCCTCGACCCCCGGCGGCGTGCTCGGCGGCATCACCGTGGTGCTCTACGGCATGATCGGCCTGCTCGGCGCCAAGATCTGGAAGGAGAACGGCGTCGACTTCGGCAACCCGATCAACCTGGTGCCGCTCGCGGCCGGCATCGTGATCGCGATCGGCGGCACCTCACTGAAGTTCTCGGACACCTTCGAGCTCAGCGGTATCGCCTTCGGCACCCTGGTCGCCGTGCTCGGCTGGCACCTGGCCAAGGCGTTGGCGCCGCAGCACCTCAAGGACGGCGCCGGCGGCACCATCACGCTGCCCGGCGCGCACGGCGACGTCGAGGTGGGCGGCGCCGGCATTGTGATCGACACCCCGCAGGCGTATAAGGAACCGTGAAGCCGTCACCGTTCACCTACCACCGACCGGCCGACGTCGCCGAGGCCCTGGCGACGTTGGCCGGTCTGCCTGATGCCAAGGTGCTCGCCGGCGGGCAGAGCCTGCTGCCGATCCTGTCGATGCGGCTGGCCGCCCCGAACCACCTGGTCGACATCAACCGGCTCACCGAGCTGTCGGGCATCACCACCACCCCGGACGGCGTACAGGTAGGGGCCCTGGCCCGACACGCCGGTACCGAGCGGGACGACGCCGCCCACGCCGTGCAGCCGTTGCTGCGCCAGGGTTCTCGGCTCGTCGCCCACCCCACGATCCGCAACCGCGGCACGACGGTCGGCTCGCTCGTCCACGCCGACCCCAGCGGTGAGATGCCCGCCGTCCTGGCCCTGACGGGCGGTCACGTCACCCTCGCCTCGACCGCCGGACGACGCGACGTCGCCGCCGTCGACTTCTTCCTCGCCCCGCTGGAGTCGGCGCTCGCGCCGGGCGAGCTCGCCGTCCATGCCTTCTTCCCGGCGCTGCCGCCCCGTACCGGCACCGCGTTCGTCGAGGTGGCCCGCCGCCACGGCGACTACGCGATGTGCGCGGTCGCCGCCCTGGTGACCCGGCACCCCGACGGCTCGGTGGCCACGGCCCGTGCCGCCTACGTCTCGTGCGCCCCCACCCCGGTCGTGGTCGACCTGACCGGCCTGGACGACGACGAGGCCGGCCAGGCCGCCCTGGCCCGGCTCGACCCCGAGGCCGACCTGCACGCCTCGGTGGCCTACCGTTCGCAGCTGGTGCGGGTGCTGACCGCTCGGGCCCTGACGCAGGCTCGGGCGGCGACCGAGCGGAGGGCGGCGTGAGCGAGCAGCGGGTCGAGGTGGCGCTGACCGTCAACGGCAGCGCGCAGCGCGCGACGGTGCCGGTGCGCCGGCTGCTGTCCGACCTGCTGCGCCACGACCTGGGCCTGACCGGAACCCACGTCGGCTGCGAGCACGGCGTCTGCGGTGCCTGCACGGTGCTGCTGGACGGCGAGCCGGTGCGGGCCTGCCTGATGCTGGCGGCGACCGCCGACGGTCACGAGGTGACCACCGTCGAGGGGCTGGCCGCCGCGGACGGCACCCTGCACCCGGTGCAGCAGGCGTTCCGCGAGTGCCACGCCCTGCAGTGCGGCTTCTGCACCCCCGGGTTCCTGGTCACGGTCGCGGCCTACCTCGAGACCACCCCCGACCCCACCGTCGAGCAGGCCCGCGAGGCGATCGCCGGCAACCTGTGCCGCTGCACCGGCTACCAGAACATCGTCGCCGCCGTGGTGCGCGCCGCCGAGCTGCGGCGCGAGAACGGCGCCGCCCGATGAACGACACCTCGGCGTCCGGGTCGTCGCTGGTGGGCAGCCGGGTGGTGCGTCGCGAGGACGTGCGGTTCCTGCGCGGCGAGGGTCGCTTCCTCGACGACCTGGGGCACGACGCCCTGGCGGTCGCCTTCGTGCGCAGCCCGCACGCCCACGCCCTGGTCGGCGAGGTCGACGTCACCGAGGCGCTGGACGTCGAGGGCCTGGTCGCGATCTACACCTGGGACGACCTGGCCGAGGCCGACGCCCGGGACGGCTCGCGGGTGGCCGAGCCGCTGCCGATCCTGATCCCGCACCCGGCGCTGACCCACGGCCGCACCGGGTACGCACTGGCCCACGGCGAGGTCAACCACGTCGGCGAGGCCGTGGTGATGGTGGTGGCCACCGACCGCTACGTCGCCGAGGACGTCGTCGACCGGATCCGGGTGGCCTACACCTTGTTGCCCGCCGTGGTCGGGGTGGCCCGGGCACGGGACGGCGACGTGCTGGTGCACGACGACGTGCCCGGCAACGTGGCCGCCCACCTGGTGCAGGAGGTGGGCGATGCCCGGGCGGCGATCGCCGCTGCGCCGCACCGGCTCTCGCTCGACCTCGACGTCTCGCGCAGCATGTGCTCACCACTGGAGGGCAAGGGCGTCTACGCGCGCTGGGATGCCGACGAGGGCTCGCTGCGGCTGTGGACCTCGACCCAGACCACCACCGGGGTGCGGGCCGCGGTGGCCGCCAAGCTCAACCTGCCGCTGGTCACGGTCAGCTGCATCGCCCCGGACGTCGGTGGCGGCTTCGGCGTCAAGATCGTGCACCCCTGGCCCGAGGAGGTGCTGGTGCCGTGGGCGGCCCGCGCCCTGGGCCGCGACGTCAAGTGGGTCGAGGACCGGCGCGAGCACTTCGTCTCCAGCGCCCACGAGCGCCAGCAGCTGCAGCACGTCGAGGTCGGTTTCGACGACGACGGCAGGCTTCTCGGCCTCGACGTCACGATGTGGCACGACAACGGCGCCTACACCCCGTACGGCATCATCGTGCCGATCATCACGGCGACCCAGTTGCTCGGGCCCTACAAGCCGGGCGCCTACCGGGTCGAGTTCACCTCGCTCTACACCACGACGGTGCTGGTGACCCCTTACCGCGGCGCCGGGCGGCCGCAGGGCGTCTTCGCCATGGAGCGCACGATGGACGCCATCGCGCAGGCCCTCGGCAAGGACCGCACCGACGTGCGTGCCGCCAACTTCATCCAGCCCGAGGAGTTCCCCTACGACCACGGCCTGATCTTCCAGGACGGCCGACCGTTGATCTACGACTCCGGCGACTACCCGGCGAGCCTGGCGAAGCTGAAGGCCCTGGTCGGCTGGGACGACTTCGCCGCCTACCGCGACCGGGCTCGCGCGCAAGGACGACGGGTGGGCATCGGGATCGCCTGCTACGTCGAGGGAACCGGCGTCGGGCCCTACGAGGGCGCCCACATCGAGGTCGAGACCTCGGGGCGGGTCAATGTCGCCATCGGGCTGACCACCCAGGGTCAGGGCCACGAGACCGCCTTCGCCCAGATCGCCGCCGACGTCCTCGGGGTGCCGCTCGAGGACGTGCACGTCACCTCGGGCGACACCCGCCGGTTCCGTTACGCAGTGGGCACGTTCGCCTCGCGGGCGGCGGTGATGAGCGGCAGCGCCGTGGCGCTGGCGGCGCAGAAGGTGCGCACCAAAGCGCTGCGGATCGCGGCCGACGCCCTCGAGGTGGCGGTCGAGGACCTCGAGATCGTCGACGCCGACATCCGCGTGAAAGGCGCTCCGGGCAGCCACATCCCGCTCAGGACGGTGGCGGTGCTGAGCAACCCGCTGCGGTACGCCTTCGACGCCAGCGCCGCGGCGGCCACCCAGTTCGCCGGCGGCCGCTCGGCCGACCTGCCCCCGGTCGCCGACGACGACGAGCCGGGCCTGGAGGGCACCGACTACTACTCCCCGATCCGCTCCACGTTCGCCAGCGGCATGCACGCCGCGATCGTCGAGACCGACCCCGAGACCGCCGAGATCCGGGTGCTGCGCTACTGCGTCGTCCACGACTGCGGCACCCTGGTCAACCCGATGATCGTGGAGGGGCAGATCCACGGCGGGGTCGCCCAGGGCGTCGGCGGGGCGCTCTACGAGCGGGTCGACTACGACGAGAACGGGCAGCTGCTGAACGCCTCGTTCATGGACTTCCTGATGCCCTACGCCAGCGAGGTGCCGACCATCGAGACCGACCACCTCGAGACGCCGTCCCCGCTGAACCCACTGGGCATCAAGGGGGCCGGCGAGGCGGGAGTGATCCCCGGCATGGCGGTCCTCGCAGCGGCCGTCGAGGACGCCGAGGGCATCACCATCACGACGATGCCGATCTCGCCGTCCGACCTGTTCGCCCTGCGCGCAGCCGGTGCGCCGTCCCCCGTCGACGTGCGTGCCCAGCGCCGGCGGGCGGCACCGGGGTCGAAGTGATCGCGCTCGTCCTCGGCGTGCTGTCGCACCGCAAGGGGCTCCCCCGCCTACGGTGAGGCCCGTGATGGGAGCGACGCACCGGCTGCTGGGCGCCGGCGCCGGGGTGGTCTGGGCCGGTTGGCAGCACCTGTCCCCCACCCAGACCGCGGTCGGGGTGGCGGTCGCCGTCCTCGCCTCGGCCGGCGGCACCTCGCCGGACGTCGACCAGTCGTGGGCCTGGCGTCGCGCCGCCCGGGTGCTGCCGACCCGACTGTTCGGTCACGGCGGGGCGCTGCGGCACCGGGGCCTCAGCCACTGGTGGGGGCTACCGGCGGCCGCGGCGCTGTGGCTGGTCGCCGCGGCGCCGCAGTGGTCGTGGGTGGCCTCGGCGGCACTGGTGGGGTGGGCCTCGCACCTGCTGGGCGACTTCTGCTTCGGGCAGCACGACGTGCGCAGCGCCCGAGGACCGGGCATCCCGCTGGCTCCCTGGTGGGGTCACGCGGGGCTGGGGCTGGACGTCGGTGGCGTCCTGGAACGCGTTGTCATGCAACGACTTGCGCTGCCACTGGCGCTGGCGTGGCTGACCCTGGACCAGCTCGGGCTGGCCCACCCGCTGTGGCAGCGGGTCAGCCACGCCGTGGTATCCGCCCGCGGCGGCTGAGCCCGCGCTACCGTCGGGTCATGAACGAGCCGGGCCCAAGGGTGAGCGGGTCATGAAGGTCAACGGCGTGGCGACGCTGCACGCTCCGGTCGACGCGGTCTGGGCCGCGCTGCACGACCCCGGGGTGCTGCAACGCACCATCCCGGGCTGCGACGCCCTCGAGGCGGTCGGCCCCGACGCCTACGCCATGACCGTCACCGCCGGGGTCGCCTCGATCAAGGGCAGCTACCGCGGCGACGTGCGCATGACCGAGCCGGTGCCCCCGAACGCCTTCACCCTGCAGGCCAGCGGCGCCGGCGGTCCCGGCACCGTCAGCGCCGCGGTCAAGGTGCACCTGACCGACGCCGGCGACGGCACCACCACCCTCACCTACGACGCGGACGCCGTGGTCGGCGGCGCCGTCGGCGGGGTGGGCCAGCGGGTGCTCACCGGGGTCGCCAAGAAGATGGCCGGCGAGTTCTTCAAGGCGGTGGACGCCGAGCTCACCGGAGCCGTCGTCGCGCTGCCGGTGCCGGCGCTCCCCGGCGGGCCGGCACCGACGACAGGCCTGCCCGCCGTCCCCACCGTGCCCACCGTCCCCACGGTGTCGACGGCCGCTCCCCTCGACCTGCGCAGCCAGCTGCCGGGGGTCCTGGTCGGGGCCGCGGTGGCCCTGGCCGGAGTCTGGCTCGGCTGGCGGATCGCTCGTCGCTGAACGGGTCTGACCGCAGTCCCGCCCGGGAGTCGCCGTCAGCCCGGCCAGGTACCGACCACCGCGGTGCCGTCGAGGTCGTCGTCGCGCACCGTCCGGGTGACGAACCCGCTGTCGGCCATGGCGGCCGCCGTCCCCTCGACCTGCCGCAGGCTGGTCTCGACGATCAGGTGGCCACCGGGCCGCAGCCAGCGTGGCGCCTGCTCGATCACCCGGCGCTGCACCGCGAGGCCGTCGCTGCCGCCGTCCAGCGCCACGGCCGGCTCGAACAGACGAGCCTCGGGCGGCATCAGCGCGATCGCCTCGGTGGGCACGTAGGGGGCGTTGGCGACGACCACGTCCACCCGGCCGAGCAGGCGCCGCGGCACCGGGGTGAACAGGTCGCCGAGGTAGACCTGCTCCGGGACGGCGACGTTGCGCCGGGCGCAGGCCACCGCGGCCGGCTCGACGTCGACGGCGTGCAGGTCGACGGCGCCGGGGTCGGCCAGCAGGGCGGCGCCGATCGCGGCCACGCCGCAACACATCTCGACCACGACGGCAGCCGCAGCCGCAGTCCCAGCCGCAGTCCCAGCCGCAGTCCCAGCCGCAGTCCCAGCCGCAGGGCCAGCCACACCTTCAGCCCCGGCCGCCGACTCAGGGCCGTGCCCGGCAGCCAGCAGCCGCCTCGCCTCGACCGCCAGCAGCTCGGTGCGGCGACGCGGCACGAACACTGCGGGAGCGACCGACACCCGCAGACCGCAGAACTCGGCCCAGCCGAGGATCTGCTCCAACGGCAGCCCTGACACCCGCTGCTCGACCAGCACGGCCAGCTCGGCCGGCGAGGCGGCGGCCTCGAGCAGCAGCGCGGCCTCGTCCTCGGCGAAGACGCATCCGGCGGTGCGCAACCGCGCCACCACGTCGGCCTCGACGTCCGATGACGGTCCTGACATGGCACTCCCTGGTCGCGGCTCCACCCTGCAACGATGCTCGCAAGGGGCGAGCCGAGCCACGATGCTCGCAGAGGAGGAGCCATGGCCGAGAGCCGCACCGTCACCGAGCCGCTCCACCTGCGGGGGGTGCTGCTACCCGACGAGGGCGTCCGCGACGTCTTCGTCGTCGACGGTCGCCTGACGTTCACCGAGGTGTCCGACGCCCGCACGGTGCTGGACGGCGGGTACCTCACCCCGGGACTGGTCGACGCCCACGCTCATCTGAGCCTGTTCAGCCCGGCCGGCGACGACGCCCCGCCCGAGCAGCGGGTACGTGCCAGCGCCCGGGCCCACCTGGCGGCGGGGGTGCTCGCCGTCCGCGAGCCGGGGTCACCCGACTACGCCTCGCAGGGGGTGGGGCCTGCCCAGGGACTGCCCCGGGTCTGGACGGCGGGGCATCTGCTGGTGCGCACGGGTCGCTACTTCCCGGGGCTGGGCCGCGAGGTCGAGCCTGACCAGCTGCCCGAGGCCGCAGCGCAGGAGGCGGCCGCCTCGGGCAGCTGGGTGAAGGTGGTCGCCGACTTCTTCGACCCGGGCGGGCGGATCACCCCGACGTTCCCGGCCGAGGCGATCGCCGAGGCCGCCGTCCGGGCCCATGCCGCCGGGGCCCGGATCACCGCGCACGCCACCTGTCCCGAGTCGATCCAGCAGTGCCTGGACGCCGGGTTCGACTCGATCGAGCACGCCACCATGCTGCAGCCGGACCAGCTCGACCAGGTGACCGCGCAGGGCACGGTGCTGGTGCCCACCCTGCTCATCAAGGACGGAGTCCTGCACGCGGTCACCGGTTTCGGCGGCGACGACTCGGCGGTCGCCGAGATGCGCCGCATCCTCGACGGGCAGCCGTCCGTGGTCGCGGCGGCCGCCGAGCGAGGCGTCACGGTGCTGGCCGGCACCGACGCCGGCATGGTGCCGCACGGCCTCGTGGCGCAGGAGATCGCCCTGCTGCTGCAGGCCGGCCTGACCCCGGCGCAGGCGCTCGGCGCCGGATCCTGGCTGGCACGGCAGTACCTGGGCCTGCCGGGGCTGGTCGAAGGAGCGCCGGCCGACGTGGTCGCCTACGCCGACGACCCCCGGGCCGACCCCGGCGTGCTGTCCCGGCCGGCCTTCGTCATGCTCGACGGGTCGAGGATCGCCACGACCTGATCGACCCGGTCACGCCTGGCGCCGAACGGCGAAGGTCCCTGCCACGCAGTGAGGCGACCTGCGTACCGTCGAAGATGTGAGCCGACACACAGTGCACGCCGAGGACATCGTCGAACTGGTCGGACGCCAGGACGGCCCCTGCGTCTCGATCTTCATGCCGACCCATCAGGTGACCCACGACGGCTCGGACGCGTTGCTCCTGCGCCACCTGCTCGACCGGGCCGAGCAGCTCCTCCTCGACGAGGGGCTTGCGACCGAGGCGGCTGGTCGCACGCTCGCACCGGGCCGGGCGCTCCTGGCCGACACCGACTTCTGGGCCCATCAGAGCCACGGCCTGGCCGTCTTCCTGAGCCCCGGACGGTCCCGCATCCATCAGGTGCCGCTCCCCCTCACCGAGGACGTCGTCGTCGACGACCGCTACCACGTGCGGCCCCTCCTGGACCTGGTGACGTCCGACGGGCGGTTCCACGTACTGGCCCTGAGCCAGCACCACGTCCGGCTGCTGGCCTGCACCCGCGAGACTGTGGTTCCGGTGCCGCTGCCGCTCGTGCCGCAGGGCCTTGCCGAGGCGTTGAAGTACGACGACCTGCAGAAGGAGCGGCAGTTCCACATCGCCGGCCGCGGCGGCGGGAACGCACCCGTCATCTTCCACGGTCAAGGCATCGGGGGCGAGGTCGACAAGGGCCTGGTCGAGCGCTACCTGCGCGAGGTCGACCACGCCCTGCACCCGATCCTGGCCGAGGACTCCTCGCCGCTGGTCCTGGCCGGCGTCCGCTCCCTCACCGCGATGTTCCGGCAGGTCACGCGGGTACCGACCGTGACGGACGACGGCGTCGACGGCAACCCCGACGAGGCGAGCGACGAGCAGCTGCATGACGCCGCGTGGCCGCACGTGGCGGGGATCCTCGCCAGGGCCAGGGCGCGGGCCACGGACGGCTACGCGCAGGCGGCAGCGAACGGAGCCGCCGCCAGCGACCCCGAGGACGTCGTCGCGGCCACCGCCGCGGGGCGGGTGGACGTGCTGGTCGTCCCGGCCGAGGGACATGTCTGGGGCACCGTCGACCCCGACACCCTCGAGGTGAGGGTGCATCGTGACCGCCGCCCCGGCGACTGCGACCTGCTCGACCTCGCCGTCGCGCAGACCCTGCAGACCTCGGGCGCCGTGTTCGCCGTTCCCGCCGACCAGGTCCCCGGACCAGGGCCGATGGCGGCACTGCTGCGGTACTGACGCCCGCTACCGGGTCCGGCGCGTGGTCTCGCGCGTGCGGGCCTCCAGCCATCCCACCACGTCGGTCAGGCTGTTCCCGGCCCGGTGCCGCCGCAGCATGAGCTCGGCAGGCGTCCGCCCGTCGAGCAGGCCGGCGACGTGGTCGAGGGCCCACCCGGCACCGACCTCCTCGGCGTCCGGGCGCAGTCGGGCGATCAGCTCGGTCACCAGCTCGGGCACCGGGCGACCCCGGCCGTCCGGGCAGACCAGGTGCGCCTGGACGCCGTGCCTGACGGCGAGCCAACGGTTCTCGGCGGTGACGAACCTGTCGGCCGTCGGGCACCATCCCGCGTCGACCCGCCGTCCGTGATGGCGCACCAACGACTGGACCAGCCCTGCCAGTGCCGCGGCGTCGACCACTGACGGCTGGCAGTCCAGGACGCGTACCTCGATGGTGCCGAGCCTGGCCTGACAACGCACGTCCCACCAGACGTACGACGGGTCGGGGACGGCGCCCGCCTGCCGCAGCACCCGCAGCGCCCGGGTGTAGTCGTCGAAGCGGTGGTAGACCGGGGGCAGGCCGGTCCGGGGCACTGCAGCCATCACGGCGAGCCGGTTCGAGACCAGACCGGTGGGCCGGCCACGCCAGAACGGGCTGGAGGCGCCGAGCGCGATCAGCAACGGCAGGTCGGGCAGCAGCGCCTCGGTGACCCGCACCGCCTTGTCCGCACCGGAGACGGCCACGTGGACGTGCATGCCGAACACCAGGGCGCGCTGCCAGGGGTACGCCACCTCGGCCATGATCGAGACGTAGCGGGGGTTCACGGTCGTCGGCTGCAGCTCAGGGGTGGAGAACGGATGGACGCCGGCCGCCGCCACCAGAGCGCCGCCGGCATGCGCCGCCCGCAGCACGGTCGACCGCAGGTCGACCAGGTCGAGCAGCAGCTCCTCGCTCGTGCGCCACGGCCGCGAGGCGATCTCGACCATGCACTGCCGGATCTCGGGCTTGACGTGGATCCGGTCGTGGGCGGCCAGGACCACCCGCGGCCCCGAAGGCACCAGCCCCCACGTCGTGGGGTCGAGGAGCATCAGCTCCTCCTCCGCGCCGACCGTGTACTCCGGCCCCGAGCCGAAGGCCGAGCCCTGGCCGGACCGGGTCGTCACGGCCCCGACCGGGTGGTCACGGCCCCGACCGGCAGCACCGCGTCGCGAGCATGTTCTGAGCCTGCCCCCCTGGCCGTGCCCCCGACCCGGGCGGGACGTCCCTGGTACTGCGGTACTGCGGGACGTTCGACCCCGAGCCACTCACCGGGGTCCTGAATAGCGTGCAGGTGTAGATGTCCGCCACTGGAGGCCCGCCATGGGACCGACGGCCACGTCCCGCCCGCTGCCCCTGGGCAGCGTCGTGCGCGGCCTCGCGGAGCGGACGACCTGATGGCCGGCCGCGAGCTGCTGGAGCGCTTCCGCCCGGCCGCCGCACCGGGCGCGGTGGCCCGGGTGGCCGTGCCCGCCGAGCAGCCGGAGGACCAAGAGGTCAGCGCCGTGCTGGCAGCCCTCGACGAGGCCGCGCAGAACGCGCAGGCCGTCCGGGAGCGGGCCGAGCGCACCGCGCTGGACCTGCTCGCGACGGCCGAGGGCGAGGCCCGCAGCATCGCGGCCGAGGCCCGGGTGGCGGCCGCGGCCGAACGGGCCGAGGCCGCGGCGCGCGCCGTCAGCGCGGGGGAGGCCGCGGGCCAGGCACTCCTCGACCGGTCGCGGGCACAGGCCGAGCAGATCCGGGTCGAGGCCGCGCAGCAGCGCCCTGAGGCGGTCCGGCTGGCGCTGGCCGCGATCCGCGACCGGCTGGGGCTTGCCCCCACCGCCGACGGTTCGCCGCCGGTCGCCGACGACCCACCGACCGGCGGCCCGGCATGAGCACCGGCTGGGTGGCCGCCTCGATCCGTGCCCGGGCGATGGCCCGCCGCAGGCTCGGGATCGTGGCCGCCCGTCGACTGGCTGCGGCACCCACCTTCGAGCAGGCCTGCTCGTCCCTGCGCGGGACCGCCTACGCGGACGCCGCCCCGGCTGCCACTCTGGCGCAGGCCCAACGAGCGGTGGCCGGCTGCATCCTGTGGCAGACGAGGGTCCTGGCCGGGTGGATGCCCGCCGACGGGGTCCCGGTGGCCCGGGCCCTCGTGGCGGCCTTCGAGCGCGAGAACGTCGTCGGGCACCTGCACCGGCTCCACGGTGACGCCCAGGAACGCCCCGCCGACTTCGAGCTCGGCTCGCTCGGCACCGCCTGGAACCGGGTGCGCGGGACGACCTCGCTGCCGGCGCTGGTGGCGGCCCTGAGCTCCTCCGGGTGGGGGCCGGTCGTCGTCGCCGGGACCGAGCAGGCGGCCACCTCGGTCCGTGACCAGCTGACCGCCGCCTGGCTGTGCCGGCTCGCCCTGGCGGCACCAGCGGCCCGGCCCGTGGTGACCGCGGCCGCGGTCCTGCTCGTGGCCCGGACCCTGGAACAGGGACCACCGCTGCCGGCGCAGGCCGTCGTCCACGTGGACGGCGTGCTGGGCGGCCGCTGGCACGCGGCCCGGGACCTGGCGGGGCTGCGCAGCCGGCTCGACACCCGCACCGGTCGGATACTGCGAGGCGTCACCTGCGGCGACGACCTCTGGGTCGCCGACGTCAGGCTCTGGTCGTACCTGGGCGACAGCGGCACCCGGCTGCTCAGGCGACCGATCCCCGGACCCGAGCACGTCGTCGGGGCACTGTCGGTGCTGGCGGCCGACGCCTTCGTGGTCAGCGCCGCCCTGGTGGCGGCCGGCGGCGGCGGGACGGAGGTGCTCGACCGTGTGGCGTGACCTGCAGCCCCGGCGGATGCGCCGGATCGTGATCGTCGCCCCGGTGGCGCAGCTGGACCGAGCCCTGCTGGGGGTCGGCCGGGCAGGGGTCGTCGAGCTCGACGTCCGGCCCGATCCCGACCCCGTGACCCCGGACGCCGAGGAACGGATGCCGGCCGGGGTCGCGTCGCAGGTGGCGCGGGTCGCGGCGACCGCGCGGCGCCGAGGTGAGGTGGCCGGGCTCGCAGGCTGGACGCCGGAGGCCGAGCTCGAGGCCCTGTCCGACCGGCTGCACGAGCTGGGGGCGACGGCCGTGCCGGTGCCGCCACCGGCCGGCGTCCAGCCGCCGACACAGCTGCACGGCCAGGCCCGGGGTCGCTCGTTCGACCTGCTCGTCGAGACCTACGCGACCGTCCCCTACCGCGACCTCGACCCGGCCGCCGTCGCCGGGGTCGCCTACGTCGCCATGTTCGGCATGATGTTCGGCGACGTCGGCCACGGCCTGCTGCTGCTCGTCGGCGGCCTGCTGGCCCGGTCCGGGCGACTGCCGGGCAAGGCCGCCACGGTCGCAGGGCTACGTCGTTCCTGGCCGTTCCTGGCGGGCGGGGGCCTGGCCAGCATGGTCTTCGGGCTGCTCTACGGCGAGGCGTTCGGCCCGACCGGACTCGTGCCGACCCTGTGGCTGAACCCGCTGGAGTCCCCGGTCCCGGTGCTCGTCGCGGCCGTCCTGGCCGGCTCGGTGCTGATCGCCGGGGCCTACGGGCTCGGCACCGCCAACCGGGTCCGCGAAGGGGGCTGGGGCTATGCGCTCTACGCCCGCACCGGCGTCGCGGGGTCCCTCGTCTTCACCGCCCTGGCCGGGCTGGTCGCGGGCTTCGCGCTGGGCCGGGCCTGGCTCGTCGCACTGGCGGTGGTGCTGTCCCTCGTCGGTCTCGGCCTCGCCTTCGTCGGGCTGCTGGTCGAGTCCGGCGGCGGCGCAGCGGGAGTGGTGCAGTCGGTGGTCGAGCTGGTCGACCTGGTGATCCGACTCGGCTCGAACGTCGTCTCCTTCGCCCGACTGGCGGCCTTCGGCCTCACCCACGCAGCACTGGGTGCGGTGGTGTGGCAGGGCACCACAGGTCTGTGGTCCCCCGGTCCGGGGATGGCGGCCGCCGTCCTGCTCTTCGTGGTCGGCAACGTCGCCGCCTTCGCCCTCGAGGCCCTGGTGGCCGGCATCCAGGCCCTGCGCCTGGAGTACTACGAGCTCTTCTCCCGGGTGTTCACCCAGGAGGGGCGCCCGTTCCGTCCGTGGCGGCTGCCCGCGTCGGCCGTCGAGGACCCCCTGCCGCAGGTTCCACCCCCCGGCTCGCAGTGGCCGGCTGCGGCCCTGCCGTCGCAACGAGGTGAGTTCGAGTGAACCCATGGCTGAGCCTGCTGCCCGTGGTCCTGCTGACCGCTGCCGGGGTGGCCCTGGCCGCCCGCCGACGTACCGGGACGGCCCTGGTCGCGCTCGGCTCCGGGGTGGTCGCCGTCGCGGCCCTGGCCGTGCTGGCGGTGACCCTCATGGGCGGACCCGCTGCGGCGGTGGGGGTCTCGGCCGCGGCCGCCGCGACGACCGCACCCGCCGTCAACGGCTCGGCGTTGATCGGCGCGGCGATCGCCGTGGCCGGCTCGTCGCTGGGGGCCGCGATCGCCGTCGCCTACACCGGCGCCGCAGCACTGGCGGCGATCAGCGAGCGGCCCGAGATGTTCGGCCGCGCAATGGTCGTCGTCGGCCTGGCCGAGGGGATCGCCATCTACGGCCTGATCGTGGCGATCATCCTGATCGGCAAGGCGTGAGATGCCCGCCCAGGACGGCGGCGCGGCCGTGGCGGCGATCGGCAGCGGCACCCGGATCGCCGGCTTCGCCCTGGCGGGGGTGACCGTCCTGGTGGCGACCACCCCCGACCGGGTCGTCGAGCTGTGGGACCGCACGGCCCCGGAGGCCGCGCTGGTCCTGCTGACGCAGGAGGCCGCGGCCGCGCTCTCGGACCGGCTCGAGCGGGTCGACGCGCCGCTGTGGGTGGTGATCCCCGCATGAGGGAGCTGACGGACGAGGCGCGGACGGCGCTGGACCCGGTGCGGCGATGGCTGCTCGACCAGGCGGGTCGGGACGTCGAGGCGGTCCTGGGGACCGCCCGGGCCGAGGCCGGGACACGCGTGGCCGCAGCCCGAACCGAGCGCGACGCGCTGCTCGAACGGGCACGCCGCGAGGGTGCGGACCAGGCCGCCGCGACGATCGCGCGCGCGGTGGCCGCCGCACGTCGGCAGGCACGGTCCGTCGTCCTGGTCGCCACCGCCCAGGAGCAGGTCGCGACCCGAGAGGCGGTGCTGGCGGCCGCATCTCATCTGCGCCAGGACCCGGGCTACCCGGCCCTGCTCGAACGGCTGACCCGGTCGGCGCGGGCAGCACTCGGCGACGACGCCCAGGTCGCCGAGGCAGCCGCCGGTGGGGTCGAGGGGCACAGCCCGACCCGACGGGTCGACCTGACCCTGCCCACCCTGGCGGCCCAGGTGCTGACCGGGCGGGCCGGCGGGGGGCCCGGCGGGGGCCCCGGCGGCGGGGGAACCGGCGGCGGGGCAACCGACGGCGGGGCAACCGACGGCGGTGGTTCCGATGTCGGCCACGGCTGAGGGTGTCGGGCGGGTGGCCCGGGTCAACGGGCCCCTGATCGAGATCGAGGCACTGCCGGGGGCACGCATGCAGGACGTCGTCGAGGTGGGCCCGCTCGCCGTCCAGGCCGAGGTGGTCGCGGTGACGACGGCCGTGGTGACGGTGCAGGCCTACGAGTACACCGGCGGCCTGCGGGTCGGCGACCAGGCCCGCACCACGAGGCGACCCCTGTCGGCCCGGCTGGGCCCAGGGCTGTTGGGGCACGTGTTCGACGGACTGCTCCGACCGTTGTCCGCAGCGCCGGTCTGGCTCACGCCGGGACACACCGACGACAGCGGGACGCAGCGCTGGCGGTTCTGCCCCGACGCGCAGGCGAGGCAGCGGCTGGGCACGACGGTGCCGCCCGGCATGCTGCTGGGCACGGTCGCCACGGCCGGGCCGTTGCCGCATCGGGTGCTGGTGCCGCCGGGCGCGGGCGGCGAGCTGCGTGAGCTGGCCGGGGCGGCCGAGGTCGACGAGGAGGCCGTGGTCGCCCGGGTGGGTGACCACGAGGTGCGCCTGGTCGAGCGATGGCCGGTGCGCCTGCCCCGGCCGATCGGGCCCCGCGTCGACGAGGCGGTCCCGTTGCACACCGGGCAGCGGGTGGTCGACCTGCTGTTCCCCCTGGCACGCGGCTCCGCGGCGGCGGTGCCCGGTGGTTTCGGGACCGGCAAGACGTTGCTGCTGCAGCAGATCGCCAAGGGCTGCGACGCCGATGTGATCGTCTACATCGGCTGCGGGGAGCGCGGCAACGAGATGGCCGACGTCCTGGCGGACCTGGCCGAGCTGATCGACCCCCGGACCTCGGGCCGGCTGTCCGAGCGCACGGTCGTCATCGCGAACACCTCGAACATGCCGATGATGGCCCGCGAGGCCAGCATCTACACCGGGATCACGGTGGCGGAGTACTACCGCGACATGGGGTACGACACGGTCGTCATCGCCGACTCCACCTCGCGCTGGGCCGAGGCGCTGCGCGAGTTCGCCTCTCGTACCGGCGCACTGCCCGCGGAGGAGGGCTACCCGGCCGATCTCGCCTCGGCCCTGGCGGCCTTCTACGAGCGGGCGGGCCGGGTGCACACCCTGGGCGGGCCGGTGGCGTCGGTGACCGTGGTCGGTGCCGTCTCGCCCCCGGGCGGCGACCTCACCGAGCCGGTCACCACTGCGACGCAGCGTTTCGTCGCCACGGTGTGGACCCTGGACCGCGAGCTGGCCTACTCGCGCCACTACCCGGCCGTCAGCTGGTCCGGCTCGTTCTCCCGTGCCGCCGAGGCCCTGGACGGCTGGCACGCCGCCCGCGGCGACCCGGACTGGAGCGCCCGACGGGCGCGGGCGGCCGCCCTGCTCGCCGAGGCCGATCGGCTGGCGGCGCTGGCCGAGATCCTGGGCGCGAACGCGCTTCCCGGCCACGAGCGCATGGTGCTGCTCACCGCCAGGTTGCTGCGCGAGGGGGTGCTGATGCAGAACGCGCTCAGTCCGCAGGACTCGTTGTGCTCCGCGGCGAAGGCCGACGCCCTGCTGGCCCTGGTCCTGGAGGTGGGTGAGCGGTGCGAGCAGCTCGTCGCCGGCGGCGTCCCCGCCACCACGGTCGAGGAGCTCGACCTGACCCCGGTCCTGCGGGCGCGGGAGGACGCCGGGCCGGACGACGCCGCAGCCGTCGGGCGCAGCAGGGCGCGGGCCCTCGAGCTGCTCGAGGGGGTGTCATGAGTCTCGGGGCCGCGGTCGCGTTCACGGACGTCTCGTCGGTCCGCGGCCCGCTGCTGGTGGTCCAGGACGTGGCGGGCGTCGGATGGGACGAGTTCTGCACGATTGAGGTCGACGGCGCACCGGAGCGTCACGGACTGGTCCTGGAGGTCGATCGCGACCTGGCCGTCGTCCAGGTCCTGGAAGGGACCGGCGGCCTGGCGCGGGGGACGGTGGCGGTGCGGTTCTCGGGTCGACCGCTGCACGTGCCCGTCGGTGACGCCTGGCTGGGCCGGGTGTGCAACGGCCGGGGCGAGCCGCTGGACGGCGGCCCGGCCGTCACCTCCGACCGGGAGGCCGCCGTGACCGGTAGGCCGCTGAACCCGGTCCACCGTCAGTCGCCCGAGGATGCGGTGATCACCGGGGTGAGCGCGATCGATGCGCCGACCACCCTGGTGCGCGGCCAGAAGCTGCCGGTGTTCTCCGAACCGGGTCTGCCGCACCTGCAGCTGGCCACCCAGGTGGCCGCGCAGGCCAGTACCGGCGGCGAGCCGTTCCGCGTGGTCTTCGCGGGCCTGGGGCTCACCCACGCCGACCAGGCCCTGGTCCGGGACGCCCTCGAGGAGCGCTCGTCGGCGGGTGAGCTGGTGATGCTGCTCAACGCGGCCGACGACCCGGTGATCGAGCGGTTGCTCACGCCTCGGATCGCGCTCACGGTGGCCGAGGACCTCGCCTTCACCGGCGGGCTCCACGTGCTGGTCGTGATGTCCGACATGACGAGCTACTGCGAGGCGGTGCGCGAGGTCTCGGCCGCCCGCCGCGAGATCCCCGCCCGCCGGGCCTACCCCGGGTACCTGTACAGCGACCTCGCGTCGCTGTACGAACGCTGCGGGCGGATCCGCGGCCGGCCCGGCTCGGTCACCGTGATGCCGGTGCTGACCATGCCGGGTGGCGACATCACCCATCCCGTCCCCGATCTGACCGGCTACATCACCGAGGGCCAGATCGTGCTGCGCCCCCAGGTCCACGCCCGCGGCATCTACCCGCCGGTCGACCTGCTCGCCTCTCTGTCGCGGCTGATGCGCCACGGCGCCGGGCCCGGGCGGACCCGGCCCGACCACCTCGAGGTCGCGGCCCAGGCCCTGGCGGCACTGGCCAAGGCGCGTCAGCTGGCCGAGCTGGCCGAGCTGGTGGGGCCGGCGGCCCTGAGCCGCACCGACCGCTGCTACCTGCGGTTCCAGGAGGCCCTCGAACACGGGGCGCTGCACCAGGAACCGACCCAGGCCCGCGACCTCGACGTCACGCTCGACCTGGTCTGGCGAGCGCTGGCGACACTGCCCCGACGTGAGCTCACGATGCTGAGCCCGCAGTGGGTCGACCGCTACCTGCCGCCACCCGGGGGTGACTCATGACCGGACGACTCACCGGCCGCGCGGGCCGGCTCCAGCTGATGCATCGGCTCGAGACGGCCCGCCGTGGCTGTGACCTGTTGGAGCGCAAGCGCCGGATCCTCGCCGAGGAGCTGGCCCGGCTGCGGCTGCTGTCGGCCCAGACCCGGCGGGAGTGGGCGGAGGCGGCCGCGGAGGCGGCCGGGTGGGCGGCCCGCAGTCTCGCCCTCGACGGTGCGCAGCGGATCGTCGACTCGGCGCCCCGCTCACCTGCCACGGTCACGGTCACCTGGCGAGGGGCGATGGGGGTGGTCTACCCCGACACCGCGGTGGTGAGCATCCCTGCGCCGGAACCGGTGTCGGCCTCGGCGAGCCTGTTCGTCGCCGCCCGGGTGCACCGGGACGCCCTGGCCGCGGCCGCCCGGCACGCCGCTGCGACGCGCGCCCTCGCGTCGGTCGAGGTCGAGCTCGAGGCGACCCGGCTGCGGCAGCGAGCCATCGAGCGGCGATGGATCCCGCGGCTGGAGACGAACCTGCGCGAGCTCGGCCACGAGCTCGACGAGCAGGAGCGGCAGGAGAACGTGCGGCTGCGCTGGGCCACCGGCGCAGGACAGCCGCAAGACCCGGACGGAGCCGGCGGGGCCGTACGGGCGGGGGCCCGGCCATGATCCGCACCATCGTCCTCGGGGTGGACGACTCGGCGGCCGCCTTCCACGCCGCGGCCGTGGCGGTCGAGCTCGCGGCGGCGCTCGGTGCCGCCCTCGTGGCCGTCTCCGTGGTGGACGGCCTGACCGAGGACCTGGCGATGCCGCCCGTACCGGACACGGCCCCCTCGGCGGAGGACCGGGCCGTCCGCGCGGCGCAGCGCCACGTGCGGGCCCTCGCCGAGCGGGCCGGTCTGGCGATCGACACCCGGACCCTGCACGGGCAGGTCGCCGACCGGCTGCTGACGGTCGCCCGCGAGTGCGGGGCGGACCTGGTCGTGGTCGGCCGGCAGGACCGGCCCGGCGTCCGCCTGACCCACGTTGGCAGGACGGCCGAGCAGGTGCTGGAGTTCAGCGCGGTGCCGGTGCTGGTCGTCCCGATGCCGAGACCTCGCACCGTGAGTCAGGTGGTCGGCACGTGACCCATGACGCCGTCCCCCCGTCGTCCGGCCGGACGGCGTCGGGTCGCGGCGTCACAGGACGACGGCGACCTTCATGCTCTCGGGGCTCATGCTGGTGCGCATGGCCCAACGGTCCGGAGCCGATCACCACGACGGTGTCGCCGGAGTTGAACCCCTCCAGGGCGTACGAGCTGAACTCCTTCACCTTGTCCAGGCTCGCGGTGCAGGCCATCAGCTCGGCCAGCACCGCCACCCGGAGTGAGAGCCCGTCCGGCACCTTGTAGACGAAGGTGTCCGGGCGCAGGTACATCAGCTCGGACATGCCACCCAACAGGTGCGGCGGCTCGGCACTGGTGAACGAGTTGCCGTAGCACCGGGAGTGCTCGCACCACACGTAGCCCATGACGTGGGTGCACTCGTAGCAGCGCCCGCAGACGACGTCCGGGCACATGGTGATGCGGTCGCCGACGGCCAGCCGCCGTCCGTAGAACTCCAGGTTCTCGACCGCGGAGGGCGTGATCTCGACGACCACTCCCACGTTCTCGTGCCCCTGGATGATCGGGAACGGGGTGTCGGTCTCGGCCGGGGTGCCGGCGTACTGCTTGGTCTCGCCCGCGTAGGTGTGGCCGCACCAGTACTGCTGCTCTCACCTGATCGGACATGTGCTGAACGGTAGGTCGATCGGGGGTCCGGCGGAAGGGCCAGGGGCGACGTCCGGCGGACGGGCCAGGGACGTCGTCCGGCAACCGGGGAGGGCTACGATCCGCCCATGGCTGACGACATGTACACGGTCACCCGGTCGACGGTGATCGCCGCCCCGGCCGACCAGATCTTCGCGCACCTGGTCGACTTCCACCGGTGGACCGGCTGGTCGCCGTGGGAGGGCCTGGACCCCCAGCTGAACCGCAGCTACTCGGGCCCCGAGTCCGGCGTGGGGTCGGCCTACGCGTGGTCCGGCAACCGCAAGGCCGGCCGCGGCAGCATGACCATGGTCGATGCCGTCGAGGCGTCCGAGGTGCTCGTGGACGTGGTGTTCGAGAAGCCGTTCCCCTCCCGCAGCCAGAGCCGCTTCACGCTGCGGCCGGACGGCGGGTCGACCGAGGTCGTGTGGACCATGACCGGCGCCAAGACCCTGATGAGCCGGGTCATGGGGATCTTCGTCTCGATGGACAAGATGATCGGCCCCGACTTCGAGCGCGGCCTGTCGCGGCTGAAGACCGTCACCGAGACCGCCGGCGGCTGACCGCCGACGCCAGACCGACGCGGCGCAGGTCGCTCCACCGTGTCCACCGCCACCGGGCAGGACGTCGGCTACCGCGACCTGCCGGTCGCCGAGCTCACCACCGTGCTGGTGGGGGGCCGGCGCCTTCTCAGCAGGCCGTCGGCGGCCGCGCAGAGCACGCCGGCCGGCACCGCCATCACGAGCACCGCCACCCACAGCAGAGCCGCCGTCGCCGAGGCGAGCGCGAGCACGACCACCCCCGGCACGACCAGCGCCTGGCGTGCCGTCGATGTCGGTCGTGACTGCGGGGCCGATCGGGCCTGGGGCACGGCCGGCATCGACCGGGGGGCGAGGTCGACGCGCGGCGAGCGTGTCAGCTGCTGAGACTGCACGCGTCCACTGTGCAGCACTCCGTGGCGCCGTCCCATCGACCGTGCGGCCGACCCACCTGCCCCGCCGCACGGCTCGTTCGCGCCGAACCGCGTCAGTCGGCCCCGCTGCAGCAGTCGTGCCGGACGGCGGCCTCGACCGGGACCAGCACCCCGCCGGCGGCAGGGCCGACCCGCAGCGCCAGCCGCCCGGCCTCGAAGCACGGCCGCAGGTAGCCACCGGTCTCGATCACGTCGCCGCCTGACACCGGGGTCCCGCTGCCCGCGACCCGGTCGATCGCGGTGCGGTGCAGCAGGTCTGCGACCGTGACCCGACCGCCCATCCCGTCCTGTCCCGGGAACCGCACGCAGCGGCCCGAGCGGGCGCCGGCACTGAGGGCGGCCACCGTGACGTCGGCCGTTCCCCGCAGGGCCTCGAGCAGGCGGGTCCGGGGCTCGGACCGCAACGGTCCCCGGCTGCGTACCGAGACCCCCCACCTCAGCCGGGCCCCCCGGGACGAACGGCCCCAGCATGTGGATCACCACGTAGTCGGCGTCCACGTCGGCCGCCTCGACGGCCGCCAGCACGTGATGGTCCAACGGCCCCCTCGGGTCGACCTCGGCCGCAAATGCGCCGCCGAGGTCGACCCCGAGCCAGGTGAGACTCTTCGACACCTGGCTCCTCATGGGTGGCTCCTGTCGTTCGACTTCGGGGGAACGGGTCTGACCGACCGGTCAGACGACGTCGACGAACACCGGGTTGGCGTAGAACCAGAGGTCGGCCCACGGGTCGGCGTCGCCGACCACGTCCATCACCGGGTTGCCGGTGCTGGTCAGGCGGTTGCCGTCGCTGCCACGCAGTCGCAGGTAGAACGGCTGCGTCACATTGCGGAACCGGTAGCTGATCTCGAGCTTGCCCTCCCTGCGGTGGGCCGCGGTCACCGCGAAGGTGTCGACGACCCGGGTGGCGGGTGCCCGGAAGGTGTCGCGGTCGCTGACCGGACCGGTGACCGACCCCGCGATGAGATCCACCTTGGCCAGCCGCGGCAGGTCTCCCGCGAAGTTGATGCCGCGCGCCAGGGTGATCTCGGCGGTCACCTCGACGTCACCGCCCCGCGCCACGTAGGTGCGCCCGCCCAGGGTCACTCCCCGCCGGTCGCCCTCGCCCCGCGCACGCACCCGCAGGTCGAGGGCGTCGATCAACCGCCCGTGGACGGCGACGATGCGACCGGACTGCAGCCCGCGCATCACGTCGAGGTAGGTCTTGCTGCGGGCCCCGACCATCGTGGAGCTGTAATAGCCGGGCCAGAAGTCGCCGGCCGGCACCGGGGCGGTCGCGGCCACCGGGTCGCCCTTGCTGCCGGTCGCGGTGTAGTCCTGCAGGCCGGGCCGGTACAGGTCGTTGTGGACGACGTGGCTGTCGGACGTCGAGCTGATCCACCAGGGCAGCCCCTCGGCGAGCATCGAGTCCCAGAAGCCGCCGACCGTGGCCGTCAGCCAGTCGAACCCGCCGTAGGTGCGGTAGGGGTTCTCGGTGTCGTTGGGCAGGTAGCCGGGGAAGCTGTCGACCAGCGGCGCGAAGTCGTAGAAGCCGCGGGCGTTGCCGATACCGCCTGCGGTGGCGGCGATCCCGGCCGCCTGGTGGCCCGGGGCGCCCTCCATGCCGACGGCGACCCCGGGGGCCGCGTCCCGCCAGTTGCGGAACTCGTGGGGGCTGTCCAGGCCCCGCCGGGCCGGGTGGTTGGCGAACATCAGGGCCAACGGCACCCGCTCCGCTGACGACCTGGTCGTTCAGGTAGCGCAGGGCCTCCACGGCGTAGGGCTCGCCGTCCGCGGACGTCGCCCGCACGATCTTGCCCAGCCCGCCCGAGGTCGTCGGGGCGGCGAGAACCGCTCCGTCGTAGGCAGCCTCGAAGGCCTTGAGCACGTCGACCGTGGACGGCGACGGCGGCAGGATGACCGTCGCGTGCTCGGCTCCGGGGATGTTCCACTCCAGGCCCTGGTACACCAGGACGCCGCGGTTGGCGGCCCGGGCGGCCACGATGTCCGGGGTGATCTTGTCGATCGACAGCTTCTGGTGCGCCACGCCCCCGTGGTCGGTCACGACCATCCAGTCGAGGCCGTACTTGGCCGCGTTCTGGACCAACCGTGAGACCGGGTTCATGCCGTCCGGGCTGTACTGGGAGTGGATGTGGTGGTCGCCGCGCAGGTACACGATGTCGTCGTCGTACGAGTTGACCGGCCGTGGTGCACCGCTCTGAGCCACACCCGGATCCGTGGTCGCTGCTGCCGCGCCGACCCCCAACGGTGCCGCGGCAGCGGCGGCGGCGGTCAGACCCAGCGCCTGCAGCACCCGCCGCCGGGTCACCGCCACCGGGCTGTCGTCGTCCGGGTCGACGACGAACTCGTCCGGGTCGCCGACGACGTCGTGACGGTGCTCCTCGTCGCCGACTCCGTGGGTGTGCTCGGACATCTCTGTCACGCTCCGTTCGGCTCGGTGGGGGTTCGCGGGTGCTGTGGGACGAGTCTCGACGGCCCGAGCGACGGGCAGTCGGGGACGACGTGAACGGCGGACGGCGAGGTGGGGACCACTGGGTCCGGCCGGTGGTCCACCCCGCAGCGGTCAGCCGAAGCGACCGTTGACGTAGTCGGCGGTGCGCCCGTCCCGGGGGTCGGTGAACATGGCCCCGGTGGTGCCGTGCTCCACGATGACCCCCGGCGTCCCGGCCTCGGCCAGGAAGAAGGCGCACCGGTCCGAGACCCGGGCCGCCTGCTGCATGTTGTGGGTGACGATGACGATGGTCACCTCGTCGGCCAGCTCCCGGACGGTCTCCTCGATGCGCCGCGTCGAGGTGGGGTCCAGGGCCGAGCATGGCTCGTCCATCAGCAGCACCCTGGGCCGCACGGCCAGGGATCGCGCGATGCACAGCCGTTGCTGCTGGCCGCCCGACAGCGCACCTCCGGGGGAGCGCAGCCGGTCCCGGACCTCCTTCCACAGGCCGGCCTTGGTGAGGCACTCCTCGACCAGGGCGTCCCGGTCGTGGCTGTCGACCCGCAGGCCGGTCAGCTTCAGCCCGGCGACCACGTTCTCGTAGATCGACATGGCGGGGAACGGGTTCGGCTTCTGGAACACCATCCCCACCTGCCGGCGGGCGTCGGTGAGCCGGCGCTCCCGGGCGTACAGGTCCTGCCCGTCGAGCAGCACCTCACCGGCCAGCCCGGCCGAGGGCACCAGCTCGTGCATCCGGTTGAGGATCCGTAGGAAGGTCGACTTGCCGCAGCCCGAGGGCCCGATCAGGGCCGTCACCTCACCTCCCGGCATGTCGAGCCAGACCCGGTCGAGCACCTGGTGGGTGCCGAACCAGGCCGAGATGCCCCGCGCCGACAGGCCGGACGGCGGCAGCACGGGCGCCGAGGGTCGTGGCAGCGGCGGCAGCAGGTCGGCGACCGAGTCGCCCAGCTCGGCGGCCGACATGACGCTCGTCGCGTCCGAGGGAGTGTCCATGGGTGTCTCCAAGCGGCGGATCCGAGGGATCTGGGTGGTCTCGGGCGAGGTCATAGCTCCTCCATCGGGCACAGGCACATCAGCGGGCACCTACATCAGGTTGGGCAGCAGACGCGCCAGCTGCTCGGCGAGCGAGATCCCCAGGGCCAGCAGCGCCGGTCCGGCGGCGATCCAGGTCTGCCACCGTCCCCACCGCAGCTGGGCCCCGGTGGCGGCCAGGGCGAGCACGAAGAGCAGCAGCGCCCGGATCAGCACGTCGAGCCAGGCCCCGGGCTCGGCGTGCATCGCCAGCTCGGACGGCGGCAGGTCCAGGCTCGAGACCGGCCTGGGCCCGGACGGCTGGGCCTCGGTGACCAGTGCGGCATCGACCCGGACCACGTCGTCCGGCAGGTAGTCGTCCCCGGTGGCGGTGACCAGGGTCAGCCGACCCCGTCCCGTCGCCGACGTCGCGGGAGCCGGGTCCTTGGCGTGACGGACCCCGGTCACCCGGTAGCCGGACCGGCCCTGACCGGTCCACACCCAGAACGCCATGCCCGGCCGCAGGTCGGCGAGCTGGTTGAACGGGCCCCCGAAGGCCGCCTTGCGGCCCATGATCACGCTGGCGCCGGCCTGGCCGGGCATGGCCGTGTCGCGACGGTGCCCCGGGCCCGACTGCATCACCCCGGCGGTGGTGCCCTCGAAGTAGACCTCGCGCAGCCCCAGCTGCGGGATCTCGATGACCCCCAGAGGGGTCCCCAGCGGCAGCAGCCGGCCCTGGTCGTCGGTCTGGTTCACCGGGGCCGTCACCGTGTCCAGGTTCGCCCGCAGGTCGTCGAAGGCCGTCTGCTGGTCCCGGGAATGCCGGATGTGGCCGATCACCAGGACGTCCGCCGCGAAGACCAGCAGCATGGCCGCGACGATCGCGAGGGCGGTGCCGGTGACGTACAGCGGCAGCAGTGGCTTCGGCACCCCGGGCCCGGCCTCGGGAACCCGGCCGGCCACGGGCCTGCCGGCACCGCCCTTGCCGGTGGTCGAGGTCACCACCCGGGTCGTCCTGCCGGACGGCGGACGCCCCGCTGTGCGTCGTGCCACTGCGGCGTCGGCGCCCTCGTCGAGGTCGACCTCGAGAGGCTCGTCGTCGGACTCCTCGTGCCGGAGGCGCTCGCCCGCACCAAGCAGCGGCGGCGGCAACGCCTCGTCGTACTCCCCCGCGGGGCCGTGGGCGTCGGGGCGGCGTTCGTCCTGCCGGTCGTCCTCCTCGCCACCATGGTGGCCGTCGAGGGCGTCGTCGGTGATGTCGACCGTGACCAGCTCGAGGGTGCGGCGGCGCCACCCGGGTGTGCGGATCACGGGACCACGACCGCGGCGCTGGTGCGACGGGTGGTGCCGCCCCGGTTGGTCGCCGCCACCTGGCACTGCAGCGGCTTGCCCCGGTCGGCGCTGGTGGGCCGGTAGGTCGCCGAGGTCGCTCCGTCGATACCCACCCGGTCGCGGAGCCAGCGGTAGCTGGTGGCCGTCGCGTTCGAGAAGGCTGCCGAGCAGGTCAGAGTACCTGCCACCGTGGCGGTTCCGCGCATGCTGGCCCCCGTGGTCGGCAACGGCGGCAGCGGCTTGGCCACGACGTGGACCACCTCGGCGGCCGTCGCCGCGGTGTGGGCGGTCGCCGAGGTGGGGGTGAAGACCGCACTCAGCCGGTGCAGGCCGAACCCGAGCGTCGAGATGCTGAAGGTCGCCGATCCGGACTTCAGTGCGATCGGGGTGCCCAGAGGGGTGATCGCGTTGTTCGCGCCGTCCCGGAACTGCACGGTGCCGACCGCCGAGGCCGGCTGCACGGTCGCCTTCAGCGAAACGGCCTGGCCCAGCTCGGACCGGTAGAGCGGGGTCGCCTCGACGAGCAGGCTCACCTGGGTCTGGGAGGTCGCCGGGTCCTTGGACTGGTAGTGGGTGGGGTCGGTGAAGAACAGCGACCCGGTGAAGGTGCCGAACTTGTTGGTGCCGATCGCGTTCTGACAGGTCATCACGACGTCGTAGCGTCCGGCCAGCACGCTGAGGCTGTTGTTGGCGGCCAGCACGGCGAAGCTGTTGGCGAGCGGCACCGAGAACTCCGAGCTGGTCGACACCCCGCTCGCGGTGTTCGTGAACGCCACGACCCCGACCGCCCAGCCACCGGGGCCGGTCAGCCTGCCGGAGACGTTCGACGTCCCGGCCGGGCACCCCTTCGTCGCACCGGTCGAGACGGTCGTGACCTGCATGCCGGTGAGGTCGGTGCCGGTGGCAGGGTCCATGACCAGGGACCCCAGAGCCGGCAACGCGGCGCCCGGGGAGGTGCTTGCGGTCGTCGGGCTCGGGGACGGAGCCGCCGAGGAGCCGGCGCTGGCGGCCGGCGACGGACTGGTCGACGCGCTCGCGGACGGCGACGCCGACGGACTCGCCGAGGCACCGGCGCTGGAGGAGGGGGACGGGGTGGCCGAGGGGGACGGCGACACGGCGCCGGGCGAGGTGTAGCTCGTGGCCGTGGTCCAGGTGAGGGTGACGGCGAAGGTGCCGTACTTCGTCGTCCCGATCGCGTTCTGGCAGGTCATCGTGATCGTGTAGTCACCCGGGACGATGTCCAGGGCGTAGTTGGCGGCCAGCACCTTCATCGAGTTGGCCATGGGCACACTGAACTCGGCGCTGGTCGAGACCCCGGCCGAGGTGTTCGCGAAGGCGATCTGGGGGGTCGCCCAGCCACCGGGACCGGTGATGAGTCCGGTGACGTTGCTGGTGCCCGCCGGGCAGCCTGCGGTGCCGCCGGAGGAGACCGTCGTGACCGAGAAGGCGTCGAGATCGCTGCCCTGCGCGGGGTTGAGCGTCAGGGTGCCGAGGGTGCCCGAGGCGGCCAGTGCGGTCCGGGCCAGCGCCCCGGCACCGAGAGCGACGACAGCCATGAGCAGCACCGGCAACGCGGTCCGCAGTAAGCGTCTCATGGGTGGTGCTCCTTCAGGTCGGGCCGGTGGGGTGGAGCCGGCCACCAGGCTCGGTCCACCCCACCGGTCAGGCGTGGTGCAGGTCAGGCGTGGTGCAGGTCAGGCATGCTCAGCTCAGGCGTGATGCAGGTCAGGGGTGGTGCCGGCGGTCCACCGCGTGGCAGTCCCCGCCGTCGCGACCGACCGGGTTCACGTCGAGGGTGAGCGGCTGCGACTGCGACGGCGTCGCCCCGGAGGTCGCCGACGTGAAGCTGACCGTGATCACGTGCTGACCGGCGGCCAGGTGGTGCAGCTCCACGACGGCCCGGCCCGTGCGCACGGTGACCGGACCGGTGGTCACCCGGACCGCGCCGTTGACGACGTCCGTCACGGTGGCGGTGCCCCTGCTCGCAGGGGAGACCGAGACGGCGATCGTGACGTCCTCGCCTGCGTAGAGCGCCTTCTCACGGCCGAGGACCGTCACGACCACAGCAGTCCCGGTGCCGCTGGAGGGCGCCGTGGGTGTCGGGGTGGGTGTGACGGACGGGGACGGGATCGGCGTCACGGTCGGGGTCGGGGTCGGGCTCACCGTCGGGGTCGGAGTCGGCGTGACCGTCGGGGTCGGAGTCGGCGTGACCGTCGGGGTCGGAGTCGGCGTGACCGTCGGGGTCGGCGTCGGCGTCGGGGACGGCGCGTTGGGGTCGGTCGAGGTGTAGGACGTGGCCGTGGTGAACCAGATCGAACCGGCGAAGGTGCCGAACTTCGTCGTCCCGATCGCGTTCTGGCAGGTCATGGTGATGGTGTATTGACCGGTGGCGATGGTCAGGCCGTAGTTGGCGGCCAGCACCTTCATCGAGTTGGCCATCGGCACGCTGAACTCCGCGGTCGACGAGACGCCCGCCGAGGTGTTCGCGAAGGCGACCTGTGGGGTCGCCCAGGCACCGGGGCCGGTGATCTGCCCGGTGACGTTGGTGCCGGACGGGCAGCCCTTGGTGGCCCCGGTCGAGACCGTCGTCACCGAGAACGCGTCGACGTCACTTCCGGCGGCGGGGTTGAACGAGAGGGTGCCGAGAGTCCCGGTGGCACCGGCCGCCGAGGCCGACAGCTGGGATGCCAGCACGATGCCGGCTGCGCTCAGCGCGATGGTGGCCACCGTCGCGACGGCGCCCTTGCGCAGTCTCAGGGTGCGAGTTGTCATGAGTCTGACTCCTGTTCCGACCGGCCGACACTGAGGTGAGTGACCGGGATCGAGGGCGGGCGGTACGGACCGGTGGTCACTGGTCCGGCCAGGTGACCGATGCCACCTGGGTCTGAGGACGAACGGTGGAGTTGCGGCGCCGGGCGACCGCCAGGTAGGCGGCCGCCGCCAACAGGGCGACGAACCCGCCGTAGAACAACGGCCGACCATCCGTACCGGCTGTTGTCGAGGCAGCGGTGACGGGCTGAGGTGCAGCGGCATTCGGCTGACCCGCCACCGCGGCCTGGGCCGACGGGACACCCTCGACCGTGCCGGCGGCCGCGCTGGGGGTGGCAGCGGCTGCCGCCGCCGGTGGTCCCTGAGCGGCCGCGGACGCCAGCTCGGGGAAGGCGGCCATCAGCAGCGGAACCGGCACCCCATAGGCCGGCGGCTCCTTCGGTGCCGGCGCGGTGTAGTGGGTCGCGTCGCTGAAGGTCATGACGCCGTCGAACGTGGCGTAGGTGTGCTGCGCCAGATGGTCGATGCAGCGCAGCTGCATCGCGTAGGCCCCGTGCAGCGAGACCCCGTTCATGGCGGCGAAGTTGTGCATCGCGTTCTGCAGCGGCACCCCGAAGGCGGCGTCGTGCCGCACCCCGGCCCTGGTGTTCGACACCACGGTGATCCCCGCGGGCGGGAAGCCGGGGCCGGTCAGGGAGGCCACGATGTTGGTGGCCTCGGCAGGGCAGGGGGCGGAGGTGACGGCATAGATCGGCGAGATGTCCTGCCCGGTGGCGGGAATGAAGCTGATGGCTCCGTCGGCCGCCATGGCCGGTGGTTGGCCGACGGCCATCGCGGCCAGCACCAGGAGCGGCAGCAGGGCTGCCGCTGCGGCACCCGCCGTCCGGCGCCGACGGCGCAGCCAGGCCGGTAGCAGCCTGAGGTGAGCGCCGGCGCGCATCCGGCGGCGGATCACGACCCAGCCGAGACCGAAGGCGACGGCGCCGCCGAGCACCATGACTCCGGCCGACAGGCCCGTGAACGTCTGCTGGGCATTGGCCTGCTGCAGCACCGGGTCGACGTTGCCGGTCACCGACTGGGGGTCGACCGTGACCAGGGCCGTGAAGTAGCCGATCGGCTTGAGACCCAGCGCCCGCACCGAGAACGTGAAGGAGTTCTGCGGCAGCAGCTCCGGCAGCTCCGGCACGTCCTTGGCGACGATGTTGGCACCGAGGATGTCGGTGATCCGCACGCTCTGGCGGCCCAGCAGTCGCACGTTGCCCTCGTTGCGCACCGTGAACGTGACCGTGGCGTCGCCGCTGACTCCGCCACCCTCGTAGTGGGGCTCGAGGTGCTCGACCCGGATCCGGGGCACGAGCTTGCCGGCGACCCGCACGTAGAGCCGGGTACCGACCCGGTTCTCGATGGCGACGGTGTTGCCCTTGCTGTCCTTGGCGAAGGTGCGCAGCGACGCGACGATGCCGCCGGCGTGGTCGCCGGGCTCGGCGTTGCGCGGCACCGTCAGGGTGAAGGGCATGACGACGCTCGAGTGGGCGGGAACCGTCACCTGGCCGCGGGCCAGCTTCACCCAGCTGCCGACGTCGAGCGAGGACCGGCTCGACGGGACGACGCTGTAGCCGCCGGTGGTGGTGTTCTTGCCGTCGGCCGCGTAGACCGACAAGGTGACCGGTTGGTCGGTGACGTTGAGGACCGCGGCGTGGTCGACGACGAACTGGCCGGGCTTGAGGTCCTGGTAGGTCCAGGTGGTGCGCAGGTCGGGTGCCTTGGCCGAGGCGGGCTGCAGCCCGAACGTGACCGGTCCCTTGACCTTGGAGTTGCGGTTCTTGGAGTCCGAACCCGTGCCGTCGTCCGCGATGCCGCCACCGTCGCCGGCCACCAGCGGGGTGGCCACCGCGACGACGGGCGTGCCGGCCGAGGCCTGTGCGGCGAGGGACACGCCGGCACCCACGACCAGGGCCAGAACCGCCGCCACCTGCAGGGCGACGCCCGCGACCCGGGCTCCGAAACGACTGTCAGACATCGGATTCCTCTCCGTGCTTGTGCTGGACGACCGGTGGGTGGAGCGGGGAAGGCCCGAGGGCCTTCCCCGCTCCCGTCGCGTCACCCGGCCGGTGACCGACGCGTCATCACTCAGATGGCAGTGATGACCAGGGTGGTGTTGTAGACACCGGCAACGGTCGTCGTCGGAGCCTGCAGCGTGAGCTGAGCACCGAAGACGGCCTGGCCGACCGAGGCACCGGCAGCGGCGGACCCGAGGGTGCGCAGCCCCTTCGAAACCAGCGACCGGGGCGGAGACGGCACCGACGGCAACGCCGTTGCCGGCCGGGACGGCCGCGCCGGCCGAGGCGGTGACCGCCGCGTCCTTGCTGTCCAGGGACGGTGTCCAGCCCAGGTTCTCGCTGTTGATCTTGTTAGCAGCGTTGGACGTCGACACGAAGTCGCCCGCTGTGCCGCTGACGGTGTAGCCGAGGCTTCCGGCCCGGGTGTCGGTGACAGTGACCGGGTTCATGGCCTTCGGCGCCGTGACGAACAGCGAGTTGGTGGCGTTCAGCGTCGCCGTACCCAGGTCGACCACGGTGTTGGCCGCCGTCAGGGTGAGGGTGCCGCCGGCACCGATCGTGGTGGTGATGTTCTCGCCACCGGGCAGGGTGTAGCCGGCGAACGCCGTCACCGTAGCCGACGCAGCAGCCGAGGTCGACCCCAGGAAGGCGGCGACGTTGGCGGGCACGAAGGTTGCGGTGTAGGAGTGCGCACCCGCGGCGACACCGACGAGGCTGAGGGTCGCCACGCCAGTGCTGACCGCCGAGGAGCCGACCTTGGTCGCCCCCTCGAAGAAGTCGACCGAACCCGCAGCGCCGGCCGGAGCCACCGCAGCGGACAGGACGACCGGGTCGACCGTGGTACCGGCCGTCGCGGCCAGGGTCGTCGTCGTGGCCGCCGCGGGAGCGGTGACCGTGAACGACGTGGCGGCCGAGGTGGAACCGGCGAGGAAGACGCCCGCGGCCGGCGTGAACTGCGCCGTCAGCGAGCGGACGCCACCGGCCAGAGCCGTCGTGCTGAACGAAGCGGTGCCGCCGGCCACGGCCACGGGGGTCGTGTTCAGCTTGGTGGCGCCGTCGAAGAAGTCGACCGAACCGGACACCGCGACACCGGCGGCCACGGTGGCCGTCATCGTCACGTTGGCGCCGAGGTTGACCGGGCTGGCCGGCGTCACCGCGAGCGTGGTGGTCGAGGCCGGGGCCCCGGCCTGCACCGCGGTGAAGGCGTTGCCGGTCGCGGCGGTGCCGGTGACCGTCAGCACTGCGTCGTACGACCCGAACAGCGTCGTGCCGAGCGAGTTGATGCACTCACCCACGACGTTGTAGGTGCCGGCACCGAAGGTGGTGCCGGCACCCTGGGCGATCGCGTCGAGCGAGTTCGCGATCGGCGCACCGGTGTTCACCATGTCGTTGAGCACGGTGAGGCTGGTGTTGCCCACCAGGAACAGCCCACCGGTCCAGCCGGTGTTGGTCGAGGTGATCCGGGCCCGGAAGTTGGTGGCACCGACCGGGCAGAGCGCGCTGGTCTTGACGTTGAACAGCGAGGCGCCGGTGCCGTTGGGCACCACCAGCCCGCCGATGGTCGCGGCCGACGAGGCCGGCGCCACGGCCACCGCGCCCGAGAGGGCGACGGCGGCCACGGCGAGGGCCGAGCCGATCCGAACGGAGTTGAGCTTCATGGCTCGAGATCCACCTTTCAGGTGTTCAGTACGAAGGGGGTAGGTCGGCACGTGCTCAGTTGGTGTTGGTCTTCGTGGTGTTGCCGCAGCTCGCGATCGGGGCGAAGCCGTACTGCGAGATCGTGTTGCTGTTGGTGCAGACCAACGACGTCGATCCCACGAACACCGTCGACGTCGGCGCGGTCGCCAGGGCGGCGGTCGGGACGGCGTTGTAGACGGTGCGGGTGGCGGTGCCGTAGGTGCCCTGCAGCTGGATCGGCGAGACGGCGGCCTGGATGCCGCTGTTGGCGCTGACGAAGTCGATCGAGCCGAGCGAGGCGTTGCCGCGCAGGTCGCTGATGGTGCCGGAGGTCTGCGCGATGAACTGGGCCACCGAGATCGGGACCAGCTGGTTGCCGTTGGTCAGGGCGCGACCGTCGTGCTCCTGGATCTGGGTGGTGCCGATCGTGTCCTTGACGCAGGTGCCCCAGCCGCCGGCACCGACGGTGTCGGTCAGGCCCAGGAACGTGGCCCAGAAGCTGCGGGTGCCCGAGCCCGGGGCTGGGATCAGCGGCTCGAAGATGCAGGCGCCCGTGTTGGCCGTGTAGATGGCGACCAGGTCGGCCTTGTTCAGGGTGTGCGGGATGCCACTGGCGGCCTGGGTCGCGTAGGTGAGCGAGTCGGTCGCCAGCGGGATGTAGGTGATGCTGCCGATACCGGGGGAGGTGGTCGGGTTGTTGCCGCTCGAGGTACGGGCGACGTTGACGCAGTTGGTCATGTTGGCCGAGGTGACGACGGCGCCGCCCACGACGGCCGGCGAACCGGCGAAGGTGGCTGCCCGCATGGCCGCCGACAGGGCGTTGGTGCCCTCGCCGGAGTTCTTCGGCACGGTGAAGGTGCAGTTGGCGTTGCCGGTCCGGGTGCTGATGGTGCGCCCGATCGCGGTCGATTTGTAGTTGGAGAGCAGTGGGTTTCCGGCGCCGTCCTTGACGACGTTGGACAGGCCCTCCATCACGTCCTGCGTGGTGTCGGAGCCGGTCACCGCCAGAGTGGTGGTGCTGCCGACGTTGGTGTCGGCGTGGGCGGTGCCGGAGCTTGCCAGTGAGAGGGCGAGCAGGCCGGCGACGGCGACGGCTCCCCCAAGGGTCTTCTGGAGCTTCACTGAGATTGTCCTCTCGCTGTTCGACTGCGCTTCACCGGTCGGTGGGCGGCAGCGGCGTCGTCCGGCGTTAACCTCGGAGTACTGTTCGCTCGAGGCTCGGCCGGTCGGTTCACCTGTACGGGGTGGGGCTGCGGTGCTGGGTGGAGCGGGTGGTACTGGTTGGCACGGCGCCTCATGACCGGAGGCGCCGTGCCAACCTCGGCAACGCAGGGCCCACCAGGGCGGCTGCGAGGCCGAGGATCAGGGAGATCGCCAGCGCGAACCGTGACCGGCCGGCGGACTCTGCGTCCGCGGCGGTGGTGGCGCCGGTGATCGGGGTCGCCGAGCTGCCGTCGCCGGCACTCGGGGTGGGCGCACCCGGTGCGCCTGTGGCGCTGCCGGACGGCGTGGGCTCGGGCACCGGAGCGGTCGTCGTGCTGCCGGCGGTGCTCGTCGAGGTGGAGCCGTTCGTCCCGGTCGAGCCGGTCGAGCCGGTCGAGCCCGTCGACCCGGTCGAGCTGGTGGTGCTCGAACCGGAGCCCGAGGTCGGTGGCGGACCCACCCGCTTCTGGATGGCCGTCGCCGCCGTCAGGGCCGCCGTCCGCATCGAGGTCGGCAGTGGCAGGTAGCCCTCGGGCAGGGTCCCCGGAGCCAGTCCCGGCGTCTGGCCGGTTCCCACCGCGTAGCGGATGAAGCCGGCGTAGGCCTTGGCGTCCGCGACGGTCAGGATGCTCGGCGCCGCCACCGCGTACGTCACCAACGGCAGCGGGTAGGCGGCAGCCTTGGACGAGGCCGGGTCGGCGGTCACGACCCCCGTCGTGCCGCTGGGTCGCGTCACCGTCAACGCCGACGACAGCGACGCCGTCGTGGGCGCCACGAAGGCGCCCGAGGCGTTGCGCAGCCTGGCGGTCACCAGACCGTACCGGGCCGCGGTGGCGGTGTCGGTCAGCGCCATCAGCTGGCGTCGTCCCAGCAGCTGCAGCGAGCGCTTCTTCCAGGTCGGCGGCTTGGCGTTGGCGTCCCAGAAGGTGCGCGCCAGGCTGTCGCCACGCACCGCGGAGCGGGCCGACTCGTGCAGGTCCTGCGCATAGGGATGCTCGTCCAGGCTGCACAGCGGCGGCGCGCCGTCGATCGGGGTCGCACAGTAGGGATCCACCTTCGGGAAGTCCGGCCGCGGCAGCGACATGTCCTGGTAGAAGGGGTTGACGCGCATCCCCCAGGGGTCCGGCAGACCCGCCAACCAGTCGGCGGCCGACTGGTCGGCCGTCACCCAGGCCCACAGCAACGCAGTGGCACTGCTGTTGCCCAGCGGGGTGATCAGGTCGATGCCCCCGCTGAAGGTGGCCGAGCTCAGGTCGGGGTTGGCCGCCCGGAACTCGGGATCGAGGGTGATGTTGTCCACGTTCTTCTGCAGGTAGTTCGCCGTCCCGTTGCCGGGCGCGCCGAACCGGTAGGACTGGGTGAGCAGCTTGGCCACCAGGCGCTGGGTGAGGTTGAGCTGCACCACCGGTTCGCCGTCCCGGGAGTGGTCCTTGGCCAGGGGGGCGCTCTGCCGGTCGACCGAGACCGCGATCGCCAGGCCCGACACCGCGATCGGGGCGTAGCGGTACACCCGGTCCGAGGGGGGCGAGCCGGCCGGCCCGTTGACGAAGACCAGGCCGGGGGTGTCGGTCGCCAGGGTGCGCTGAGCGGTGGCGTCCGGGGTCTGGGAGTAGCCGAAGACCGGGCCGTTGTTCGCGCACAGTGCCGGCTGCCAGCGCAGGACGGCCTCGGCGGCGGACTCGACACCGGCCGTCTCGCGCTCGGCCGAGGACAGCGGGCAGGCATTGCCGACCGGCACGAACTGCAGCGGCACGACCAGCCGCGCGGCCCAGTTGGTGGTCGACAACGGCGAGGTGTCGAGCCGGTGGCTGCCCTGAGCCAGAACCGCCCCCCTCGCCGTGCCGTCGACCTCGGCCTCACCCCGGGGCACGACGACCAGCCAGCAGCTGCGCGGGCGGCCGGCCTTGGCGCCGGTGGTCAGCTTCTGGCCGCACCCCAGGCCGGGGGCCTCGCGGTAGGTCATGGTCTCGAAGAAGACCCGCCCGGTGCCGTTCGCCCGGGTGCGGGCGTAGGGGATCTCGTTCGTCGTAGTGTTGTCGTAGAACTGGTTCTTCAGGGTGTCGAGCCCGCTGACGGTCACCCCGGTCACCGACGCGAACGGCACGAAGACGTTGCCGGTGGTGTTGGTCAGCAGCGGGTCCTTGGCGTCCCGGTACGACGAGGTGGTCAGCTGCCTGGACGCCGCGTTCTGGCCCCCGCGCTGGTCGAACGCCGTGGCGCCGCCGAACTCGCACTGGGTGCGCTCGGGGCCAGTCGGGGCCTCACCCCAGCACTGCATGATCTGCAGGTAGTCGACGTCGTAGGCGGTGGGGTCGTTGGTCGGTCTGCCGCCGGTCCAGCTGACCGCGACCGACTGGTCGATCAGGTCCCGGGTCTGCGCCACGGTCACCTTCAGCCCGGCGAACGCGCCGGTCCCGGCGACGGTGACGGCACTGGACGGCGTCGCCGCGGCGTTCCGGTAGCCGGCCACCGCCGAGATGTCGGCCGGCTGCACCAGTTCCGCCGCCGCCGGCGCAGCGACCCCGGTCCCGTCGGTGACGTCGGCGGCGGTGCGCCGGGCGATCCACGGCGCGGCCGCACCGGTCGAGATCGCCGCCACGGCGAGTGCCGCCAGCAGGGCCAGGGCACGCATCGCGCCACCGGCGCCGTTGCCGGCGGGCGGGCGGGGGGCGGGCGGGTGCGGGGAGGACGCACCGCCCCGGCGGTCGAGGACGGCGGTCACGGGCCACGCTCGGCTTCGGCGATCTTGCGCGAGATCAGCGGGGGGCCGAAGGCCGCCCCCAGCAGCGCCAGCACCGACATCACCATGAGCACCGACCGCAGACCGGAGTCGGTGTAGTCCGCTGCGAGCAGCACCTGCTGCCCGATGGCGTTGGTGGTGCCGCCCCCCGACGCCAGGACGGCACCGGTGTCACCGTCAGCAGCAGTGCCGCCGCCCACGGCACCGGCTCCCCCGAGACCGGCGCCCTGCTGTCCGACGGCCCCGCCGCCGGCGCCTCCTGCCGCAGCGCCGCCGCCCGTCCCTGCGGCCCCGTTCGCCGCGGTGCCACCACCAGCGGCGCCGCCGGTGGTCGTGCCCCCTGTCGTGGTGCCGCCGGCCGTGCCCCCGGTGGTGGTGCCGCCGGTGGTCCCCCCGGTCGTTCCCGCCGCCGCAGTGCCGCACTGCGTCGCCCCCTGCTTGTCGCAGGCGGGCGGCTGCGGGGCCGTGACGGCGAGGGTGTTGGTGCCGTTGCTCGAGAAGGTCGGGTTGCGGCAGCTGCTGATGTTGATGTTCTGCGCCACCACGCCCGGGATCTTCCGGACCACCTCGAGCCCGGCCTTGACCAGGTTGACCGGCAGCGGCGAGTAGCCCAGGACGTCGGCCGACTTCTGTCCGTCGCACAGGAAGTAGTAGGCGAAGGCCCCCAGGGTGGCGCCCTTGGCGGCGCTGAAGGAGCCGCCACTGGTGTCGACCGCGGTGGGCACGATCATGTAGCTGTAGCTCGACAGGGGGTAGGCCCGCTTGTCGGCGTTGCCGTAGACGCCGTCCAGGTTCTGGGTCAGATCGGCGTTGATCTTCGCTCCGGTCAGCCCCACCGCCACGTTCGAGGCGGTCGGTGACACGTAGTACCCGGAGTTGTTGAGCACCTTGACCACCGGGAAGCCGGCGTTGAGCGCGTAGGAGTACTCGACGTAGGTGATCGCTCCCTCGCTCGAGCTCTGCGCCACGTAGCCGGCCACCCCGGTGGACAGCGCCTGGGCGACGAAGCCGCTGCCCGGCTTCGTCGGGTATTGCGAGGTCTGACCGCAGGGTGCCTGTCGGCCGGCACTGACGCAGTACGCGTCCCAGAGCGACTGGTAGGCCTTGGACATGTACCGGGTGAACTGGGCGGTGGTGCCGGACCCGTCCGAACGGACCACCGGCACGATCCGGCGGGGCGGCAGGTTGAGACCGGGGTTGTCCGCCTTGAGGGCGGGGTCCGACCAGTTCGTGATGACCCCGGTGAAGATCTTGGTGAGGTTCTGGCCGGACAGCCGCAGCTGGGTGACCCGCTTGCCGGCGATGGTGAGGTTGTACATGAACGACGTGCCGCCGGCGACGATCGGCATGTAGGCGAAGGCGCGCGTGGGCAACTCGTCGAGGACGCCACCGTCGGTCAGGCCGTAGGGGATCTCAGAGACCCCGAAGTCGACCGTGTTGTTCTTGAACTGGTTGCGACCGTCGCTGGACCCGCTCGAGGCGTACTGGACGGTCATCCCGGCGCGCTTGACGTTGGCGGTCCACTGCGTGATCGCGTTGGCCGACCACGTCGAGCCGGCCCCCGAGATCGGCACGTAGGTGACCTCGGCCGACGCGGCCCCGGCCCCCACCAGGGGCAGCAGCGCCCCGAGAACCACTGCCGTCAGAGCGGTTCCGAGTCTGGTCCGGCCGTTCACGACGTCTCCTTCGGGTCGTCCAGGTCGCTCTCGGACATCTCGTCGTCGGGCGTCTCGTCGTCGGGCGTCTCGTCGTCGGACGGGTCGTCGTCGGACGGGTCGGCGGCGGCGTCCGGGACGTCGGGGGCGGTCAGTCCGCTGAAGTCGCGCAGGTCGCCCAGGTCGAGCAGCACGGTGGGCGGTGGCGGCGCCGAGCGTGCCGGGCGGGCCGAGACACCCGGCGCCGCCGCGGGCATGAAGCTCGGCACCGTCCCCGACACCGGCATCGTGACAGGAGGGGCGGTCGGACCGTCCGTCACCGAGGGGTCGACGAAGCGGGCCAGGAAGCGCTCGGCGTCCTGCCGCGAGCCGGCCGCCCGACGGGCGCTCTGACGTCGGGTGAGCTGTCCCGGTCCCCGGCCGCCGACGCTGCGAGCGGTGACGAACAGCCCCAGCACGAGGGTGAGCAGCACCGTGGCCGCGCCGAAGGCGCGGATCCGCATGGTGTCCTGCGGCGATCCGAACAGCATGAAGACCAGGAGCGGCAGCGACGACTGCGGTCCGTGCAGCGGGTCGTAGTTGACGGCCTGGGCATAGCCGGCGGTGAGCAGCACCGGCGAGGTCTCGCCGATCCCGCGCGCGGTCCCCAGGATGATGGCGGTGGCCAGCCCCGAGCGCGCGGTCGGCAGGGTGACGTGCCAGATGGTGCGCCACTGGCCGGCCCCCAGGGCCAGCGAGGCCTCGGTGAGGGAGGCCGGCACCAGGCGCAGCACCACGTCACTGGCCCTGATGATGATCGGCAGCATCATGATGCTGAGCGCCAGAGCGGCGGCGAAGCCGGACTTCTCGTTGCCCAGCGTCAGGATCCAGGTGGTGTAGATGAACAGGCCGGCCACGATCGAGGGCAACGCGGTCATGGCCTCGACGATGGTGCGCACCACCCGTGAGACCGGCGAGCGGAACTCGTGCAGGTAGATCGCGGTGATCAGGCCCAACGGGATGGTGATGACCAGGGCGATGGCGATCTGCTCGACGGTGCCGACGATCCCGTGCCAGATGCCACCTTCGCTCAACGGCTGCAGCGGGCCGGTGACGGACAGGTCCTCGACGTAGAAGTTGGGGTGGGGCAGCACGGCCCGGGCCCGGTTCACCACGTAGACCAGCACGAACACCAGGCCCACCACCAGCAGCCCTGCCAGGCTCAGGATCACCGCGGCCACGACGCGGTCGATCACCACCTGGCGGCTCTCGCGCATGCCGATCAGGACGGCGTAGTTGACCAGGAACGTTAGGTACCAGACCACCAGGGCGCCTAAGGCGCCCGAGAACGGCGCCAGCTGGGTGAAGACGATCCAGGCGAGTCCGGCCGCTCCGACCGCGGAGCCGACCACCGCCAGGACATCGTCCTCGCGCACGGCCGACAGGGCGCGCCGCTGGGACGGCAGCGCCCGCAGGCTGATCTCGTCCAGGTGCGGCAGGACCGTGCCGTGGGCCGGCATCCGGATCTGCCCCGCGAGCCGGGGCGCCGTCCCGGGCCGCGCCGCACCCGTCGTCCTCACCACGGTCAGGCCTCGCCCTGTGCGCCGGAGCGGCTGCGGGAGACGATGATCGAGGCCACGAAGTTGACCACGAGGGTCATCAGGAACAGGGCCAGACCGGCCGCGAACAGGGCGGAGAGCCCGAAGTGGCTGGCGTCGCCGTACGCCGCAGCGCGATCAGCGCGCTGACGGAGTTGGTGCCCTGCTCGAGGATGTGGGGCTGGAAGGCGAACACCGGCGAAATGATCATGAAGACCGCGATGGTCTCGCCCAGCGCGCGGCCGAGGCCCAGCATCGTGCCGCCGATCATCCCGCCGCTGCCGTAGGGCAGCACGACCGCGCGGATCATCCCCCACCGGGTGGCCCCCGAGGGCGTACGCGCCCTCGCGCTCCCTGCCGGCGCCTGCGAGAAGGCCTCGCGCATCACCGAGCTGGCGATCGGGGTGATCATCATGGCGACGACGATGCCGGCGATGAAGGCCGAGCGACTTGTAGACCGTCTCGCTGCGCAGCGGGTCGCTCGGGTCGGCGCCGGCGACCGAGAACAGCGGGATCCAGCCCAGGTAGGTCGAGATCCAGCGCGAGAGCCCGAGCACGTGCTCCTGAGGAAGAAGCACCCCACAGGCCGTAGACCACACTCGGAACGGCCGCCATCAGGTCGACCAGCCCGATGAAGGCCGCGCTGCAGTCGGCGCGGGGCGTACTCCGAGATGTAGAGCGCCGTGCCGTCGCGAAGGGGACCGAGATCGTGATCGCGATCAGCCCGATGAACATCGTGCCCTGCAGGATCGCCGCGATCCCGAAGTTGTGGGCGTCCGGCTCCCAGGCCTGCGTGGTGAGGAAGGTGAGGCCCGCCTGCTGGAGGGCCTCACCGGCCCGGGTCGTCAGGAACAGCCCGACCAGCCCCATGAGGGCGAGGACGGCGCCACCGCCGGCCCGGGCCACAGCACGGAAGACCTGGTCCGCGGGGTTGGGCCGGCTCGAGACCCGGATCGGCCTGCGGTCGTCAGGGATCAGCCGCGCGTCGGGCACGACGGTGCTCACCGGGCGGCCCCACCCCGGACGTCGGGGCGTCGCTCGCCCGACCCAGGCGCAGCACCGGCAGCTCGCCGGTCAGGTCGACCACCGCCGGCGCCAGGTCGAAGATCGCCGCAGTCGGCGCCGCCTGCACGAACTGACGCAGGCTGTAGACGCATTCGCGCTGGCGCAGGTACAGCCGCGACGAGACCGCGACCGCACCACTGTCGCCGTCCAACCGCCACCGCCACAGGCCACGGACGCTGTCGGCGGACACGTTCGTGGTGAGCCCGTCGAAGCCGATCACCATCTGCGCGGCCGCCTGCTCGCACCCCGACACGTCGGCGTACGCCATCGGGCTGCGTCCGAGCTCCCGGTTGTTCGCCGCAAGGAGCCGCCAGCCGTACCAGCTGCCGTCCCGTGCCGGCGCACCGGCCAGCTGCAGCTGGTCGCCGTGCGGCCACAGGGTGGGCGCCGTCCGACCACGGCCCCCTTCGACGAGCACGATGCGTGGCAGCGTCACGGAGCACCTCCAGGTCGGTCGTAGGGCAGCCGGCCGGGGGTCGACCGTTCGCACTCGAACAGTGCCCACAGCAGCGCACCGGGTGTCGTCCCTCGTCTGAACGCCGAACGTGGCTTCGATGAACCGCGGCCTCGAATCCGGCCCAACCGGACTCGTCACTCACGCAGCGTCGCCAACTGGACGCCTGCTCGTTGCCTGATGTCACCCACGGCAAGGCCAGATGGCCAGTCCATGAAGGGACCGTGACAACCGTTGGGTCACAACGGATCACCGCCTACGGTCACCAGGTGAGGATTCCCCGCTCGCACGTGACGCGTGCCTTGATCATCGGCGTGCCGGTCGCCCTGCTGCTCAGCGGCCAGGTGTCGGCGGCCAGTCGCAACGTCTCGTGGGGAGAGCCTTCCGGCCCCTCGGCCGCAGACCAGGCGTGGCTCAGCTCGCTCACCGGTGCCCAGGTGGCCGAGTCCGACGGCAGCCTCACCCCGGTCGGTGACCCCAACCAGGCGGTGCTGCCGGACGGCGGCGACCCCACGCACCTGTCCGCTGCCGGGGACGGCCTGGTCGTCGCCGCGCTGCCCGCCGGTGGGGTGCCCACGACCGCGATACCCGGCGACACATCGCTGCCGAGAGGGCTGGTGTCCAGCGGCGTCCCGGTCCGGGTGCTGCAGGCCTACCTGGCAGCCGCCTCAGTGACGGCCCGACGCCAACCGTCGTGCCACCTGTCCTGGACCCTGCTCGCCGGCATCGGCCGGGTCGAGAGCAACCACGGCCGCCACGGTGGCAACCGGATCGGACAGGACGGGGTCGTCCGACCCGGCATCTTCGGGCCGCGCCTCGACGGGTCCGCCGGCACAGCCGTGATCCGTGACACCGACGGCGGCCGCTACGACGGGGACGCCGGGTACGACCGCGCGGTCGGCCCGATGCAGTTCATCCCGGGCACCTGGCGCGGCTACGGCACCGACGCCAACGGCGACGGCCGCGCCGACCCCCAGAACATGGACGACGCCGCCCTCTCGGCCGGGCGCTACCTGTGTGCCTCTGGTCACGACCTGGCGACAGCCGCCGGACGATGGTCGGCGATCCTCACCTACAACTACTCCAACGATTACGCCGCAACGGTTTCGGCGATCGCCGACAGCTACGCCACCGGCGTCGTGGCCGCCGTCCCCGCCGCCCCCGTCGGGGTGACCACCCCGCCTGCGTCCACCGTTCCGCCGGGCACCACCACGCTGGCGCCCAAGGAGGTGCCCCAGGTCGCGACCCCCGTCACGGCACCCAGGCCCTCCCCGACACCGACATCGGTCGTCCCACCCGGTGAGCACCCCACTCCCGACCCGACGACGGCCACGGCGACGCCGTCCACCACGACGCCGTCCACCACGGCCCCGTCCACCACGGCCCCGACCACCGGCGCCGCCACCCCCACCGACCCCTCAATGACCCCGTCGGTCGCCGCGAGCGGCAGCGCCACCTCGCCCGCAGCTTCCTCGCCCGCTGCTTCCTCACCTGCGGCCACCCCGACCGCCTCGGAGTCACCGACTTCGGCCGGGCCCACCGTCGCACCGGCGAGTCCTGCCGACACCCCCACCGCCGCAGTGACTGTCGCCGCCTCGACGAGCCTGGTCCCGGTCGTCACCACCACCAGCACCGGGTCACCGTTGCCCACGTCCGCTTCCTCGCCGACACCGGGCGCCTCGTCGGCTGCCCCGCCGATCGCCGCCGCCACCCCCGTCACCCCGACACCGGTGAGCTCCCCGTCCCCCTGACCCAGGAGTCCTCCCCGTCCCCCTGACCCGAGCGGTCCGGGCCGAGGATCCCCACCCGGCACTGCCGATCCGCTCAGCCGGCGGCGACGCTCTCACCGGCTCCGAGCGGGGATCCCACGACTGCCCCGCTCACGAGCTGGTACCGGTTGCCGGTGTGGACCGCTGGGGCGCTCCCCTCGGCGACTCGGCCGGCGGCGGCGAACAGGTTGTCCGTCATGGTCACCGCGCTCAGGTCACCGCCCAGCAGCGGCTTGGGGTCGGTGCTGCGAATCGTGTTGGCGTTCCAGGTCATCCGCGCGGTGCCGATCGTGAAGGTGCCACTGCCGTGCACCCACAACGCGCCGTGGGTGTCCGTCACCGTGTTGCCCTGGACGACGACGTCGTCCGCCCGGGCCCCCGGGGCCGCGGCGCCCAGCTCGAGGAAGCCCTCGACGTCGCCGGCGGTGTTCTCGAGCAGATGCAGGCGGGTGCCGCTGTTGAAGACGTCGGCGAAGCCCCCGTCGTAGCCGTAGTCGTAGCTGGCGACCCGGCAGTGGGTGCACGAGCTGCGCCACACCGTGACGTCGTCCGCCTCGATGTCGAAACCGATCGCCCCGGAGTCGTCGTCCCCGCCCTGGGTGTTGACCAGCATGTGCAGGTCGTGGACGGCTGTCGAGCTGACGAAGCCGAACGGCGCCATCAGACGCACACCGACGGCGACGTTGTCGATCTCGGCGCCCACCACGCTGTCGTGCGCCCCCGAGAGGACGATCCCGGGCCCGGCAGAACCGGTCACGTGCACCCCGGCCACCGTCGTGTAGGAGGACGTCACCGTGACCACACCCTGGTTCCGGCCGAGCCCGGCGCCGTCGACGACGGGCGTCGCCCCGGTCCCGAAGGCGGTGACCAGGACCGGGTCGGCCGCGGTCGCCGACGAGGAGATCGTCACCGGACCGTGCCAGCTGCAGCCACGCCGCAGGTAGACGGTGCTCCCCGCGCGGACGCCGGACTGCAGGGGGCGCAGACTGTTCCACGGATGAGCGGCGTCGCCCGCGGCACTGTCCCGGCCTGTCTGGCAGTCGATGTAGATCCCCGGGCCGGTGGCCACCGTCACGGCCGATCCCGGCGACGCCACCGGCACGGCCGCCGCCACCGGCACCGCGGCTGACACTGCGGCTCCCGACGCTACGGCCACCGGCGCAGCTGCCTCTGGTACGGCTGCCACCGGCGCTGCGGCACCTGGTGCGGCCGCCACCGGCGGCCAACCATCGGCGCCGGACCGGGTCGCCTCCAGGGGCAACGCCGGCGAGAGCGGAACGCCGTCGGGGGTGTACGCCTGCGGGAGCACCATCCCCGGCAACCCGGCGGAAGCACCTGAGGAACCCTGCGGCCCGGTGGCCGAGCCGCCCGGGGGCATGGTGTCCGCCGCCTGCGCGACCCGCACCACAGGCGAGGGTCCATGGTGGCCGGCGGCCGCGAAGACGCCCGCCAGGGCCAACCCCACAGCCCCGCATCCGACCACCTGCCACCAGAGCCGACTGTCGCCCTCCGGGCCGAGCTGTGCAGCAGTCACCCGCTGACGCTAGGAGGCTGCGATGAACGCAGGATGGGGCGCGGTGAACGACGGACGTCGACCTAGCGGCCCGTCTCGACCGTGCCTGCGGACCCCTCCGAAGGGGTCGGGGCGGTCTCGTCCGTCAGGACGACCGGGGCGCGGCCCGCGCGACGCGCCATCCGCTCGATGTCGCTGGCACGCACGCCGAGCACCTCGGCGATCTGCTCCGGCGGGACCCCCGCGTCGAGCGCCGTGACGATGGCCTGCCCCGGACCTCGCGGTAGTACGCACTGCGCGCCTGCGTCGTCCAGAGCTGTTCGTCGGCCTCCCGGGCGGCCGCCAGGGCACGGGTCCCCTCGGTCACATCGATGTGCTTCATGGGACTCCGCTCAGGGTGGGCGGTTCTCGACGAACGCGGGCGAGCACGATGCCGCCACCCTCACGCGCGAGGTCGACCTCTGGGCGAGCCCCCGCCTGCTGAGGGCCGAACAGCCGGTGTACATCTGTTGAACCAGCGGTCCGGGCACCGTCACCGCACCTGCCGACCCTCCCCGGCGACGACGTGCCGCATGCGGGGTCACGTTGTGTGTGCCGGCACACAGAACGACCTGCGCGGCCCGCCTACCGTCGCCCTCGTGGCCTCCATCAGGGACGCCGAGACGGAAGGACCGACCATGACCGCGACGACGGCGCACTCGACCGGCTCGATCGACAGCCTGCTGACCCGGGCGGCAGCAGGCGCGGCCGGCGGCCTGGCCGGTGGCCTGGTCTTCGGCATGGCGATGCAGGCGATGGGCATGATCGCGATGGTGGCTCAGCTGGTCGGATCGACCTCGGCGGCTGTCGGCTGGCTGGTGCACCTGGCGATCTCGGTGGTCCTCGGGGCCGGGTTCGCGCTGGTCGTCGGACGGCGCCTGTCGACGACCGCGACGGCGGCTGCGACGGGCGTCGGCTACGGCGTGATCTGGTGGGTGCTCGGGGCGCTGCTGCTGATGCCCGCCAGGCTGGGAATGCCGACCTTCCAGCTCGACGCCACCGCCGCCAAGAGCCTGATGGGGCACATGATGTACGGAGCAGTGCTGGGGCTGGTCGCTGCGACAGTGGTGCGACGCAGCTCCACCCGCTGACCGGACGACGGATGGGGCAGCTGTGACTGACGCAGGACCGGGCGAGACGCTTCGAGCCTGGCGACTTTCCGAGATGGACCTGTTCGCCGACCTCTCCGCCGACGAGATCGCTGCGATCGGTGCTGCGGCACCGATGCGCGAGGTGCCCCGCGGAGCCCTGCTGTGGGCACCGCACCGCCCCGTCGAGATCCTGTTCATCGTGAAGATGGGGCGGGTCCGGGTCTACCGCACCGCGACCGACGGCCGCAGCCTCACGACGGCCATCGTGACCCCGGGTCAGCTGCTCGGGCAGATGCCGTCGCTGGGCCAGCGCATGGACGGCGCCTACGCCGAGATGCTCGAGCCGGGAGTCGTGTGCGCCATGAGTGCCGCCGACGTCCGGCGGTTGCTCTTCAGTGATCCGCGGATCGTCGCCCGGGTGACCGCCCTGCTGGGAGAACGGTGCTCCCAGCTCGAGAGTCGGCTGACCGACACGGTTCTCAAGAGTGTGCCCGCCCGCATCTGCACCACCCTGGCCACCCTGGCGGGGTCGCCGCCCGCCCCGATCCGGCTGACCCACGACCAGTTGGCCGACCTGGTGGGCACCACCCGCGAAACCACCACGAAGGTGCTCGGTGACCTGAAGGAGCGGCACCTGATCCAGCTGCGCCGTGGTCGGATCCAGGTGCTCGACCCGGTCGCCGTCCTCGGCCTGGCACAGCAGTAGCGCCGGCGGACGACCCCCTCGTTGGGCGGACACCCCCATCGGACGAACGGTCATCCTCGGGTCGTCGACGCCCGCGCCGTCCGCCGGTTGCCCGATGATCACTCACACGGGGATGGAGTTGGGCACACCTGCACTACTGGCAATAGGCCTCGTCTTCGGCTTGGGTATCGGGCTGGCTGTCGGGTTGTGGAAACAACACCCGACGACGACAGTGCCCTCACCGGAGCGGCGCGACCACCAGTACCACGACTGCCCAGGCTGCGGTCGGCGCATCGTACAGGCCCGCACCTACCAACAGTCGTATTGCTTCTTCAACGCGCGACCTGAGAAGATCGAGGGACCGCCTGAGTACCCCAAGCTCTCTCACGGCAATCAGGACTACGTGGCGCTCATGGAGCGGAACGCCGAGGCCGTCAGGCGCATCAAACTCAACAACGAACTCTGGGTATTTCGACCCGTGGAACAAGGGCGCCATGGTGCCCTACTGGCACCAACCCACGTCCTCAGGCGAAGGACTTCTGGAGCACTTCTGCGCACTGGGGATGGACAAGCGCCCGGACCATCTCAACCCACAGGAACGCATTCCGTGGCGGACCCCTTCAGCGAAGTCAAGCGCGGCATAGGGCCCATCTCGGGATGACGTCCCCGTGGGGACGTCTCTTCGACGCCACGGCGCACGTCCCCGCGGGGACGCTCTCCGCCGGGGAGAACCGGGCGACGGTCTTCCCGCCGGCTGCCGACAGGAACAGACTGGGCCCATGTCGTTCGAGGTGGGCGCTGACGCGTACGCGAGGTTCATGGGTAGGTTCTCGACCCCACTGGCGGGGTTGTTCGCTGACGCGGTCGCAGTCGCCCCCGGGCAGTCGGCACTGGACGTCGGGTGCGGAACCGGTGCCCTGACCGAGGTTCTGGTCGAGCGTCTCGGGCTGCCACAGGTGTCGGCCGTCGATCCGTCGGAGTCGTTCGTCGAGGTCATGCACCAGCGGTTCCCCACGATGGACGTCAGGCGAGGCGCGGCCGAAAGCCTGCCCCACGATGCCGGCACGTTCGACGTCACGCTCGCCCAGCTCGTCGTCCACTTCATGAGCGACCCGGTCGCCGGCATCCGCGAGATGGGTCGGGTGACGCGTCCGGGCGGGACCGTGGCCGCCAACGTCTGGGACTTCGCGGGCAGGACGGACCCGCTGGCGGCGTTCTGGGCGGCCGTCCGCTCACTCGACCCGCAGGCTCCGGACGAGTCCCACCGACCGGGCGTCCGTGAGGGTCACCTGGCGGCCCTCTTCGACGAGGCCGGACTGGCCGGGGCGACCTCGACCGCCCTGACCTTCGAGATCCGGCACGACTCGTTCGAGCAGTGGTGGCAGCCCTTCACCCTCGGGGTCGGCCCGGCCGGCGCGTACGTCGCCACCCTGAGCGAGTCGGGTCGGCACGAACTGCGCGACCGTTGCCGCTCGAGGCTGCCCGACGGCCCCTTCGCCACGAGCGCCCGCGCCTGGACGGTCTGGGCGACTAGGGCGAGCTGACGGCCGACCCAACAAGTCCGGCGGGGCTCGCCGACAGCTGCGCGGCGTAGCAGATCGGCCCGCATCTCCCACCGTTCGGAGCCGACGACTCGTAGGTGACCGGCACTGTCGAGTCGACCAGAAGTACACCGGCTCGGGTGATCCGAAGACTCGCTGTGGTGGGCACCGGTCCCTCACGACCCTGACCCATCGGCAATGCTGGCGGCTCCACCGTCATCGAGAGCGTCGTGGGCAACTGCGTGGGCTCCTGGTCGACGCAGCTCTGTCCCGCGCACATGTGGATCCGGACCGGACCGACGCCGGAGGGGAAGCCGGACAACGCGACCGTCAACGAGCCGACGCATCCGATCGCCGTGCACGAGTACGAGCAGGCCGTAAGAGAGGCGAGCGTCAGGGCCCACCACGCCGACCGGCCCAACCTTCTGATCATCCACCCATTCTCGTGCCTCGACGAGGTCGCCGACTACGGGTAGCTGACCACTGTCACCGGGACGTCGGGGTTGGCGATGGTCGACGAGCCGCCGGTCCCGTTGACGACGTTGCTGATGCCGCCCTTACCGTGACCGGGATCGAGGAAGATCGTCAGCAGGTCAGTCAGGCTTCCCGGCGGCAGGGTCGCGGGAACCTCGAAGGCGTTGTCCGCGAAGACGTCGACACCCTGGTTGAAGAAGCTGTAGCTGCCCATGCCGTACCCGTTGAAGGTGCGCACCCCGGGCGAGACCCGCAGCGCCGGATACCCCAGGGCCCCGGAGGGCTGCGTCCAGGCCGCCTGGCTCGGCGGGTCGTACGGCAGCTCGTTCTGGAAGAAGACCACCCTGCCACGCTCACCGTTCCAGACGACCTCGGTCTTCTGGTAGTGCTCGACGAACAACCCGTAGGCCGTCACGTCGTCGCCGTTGACGACGACCCCGGTGTCCGCGGTGTTGACCGTCCACCCGACCCCGTTGCCGTGGTCGGCCCGCCAGGCCCAGGTGTTGTCGAGAATCGTGTTGTCGCTGTTGACCTCCAGGCTCACGGTGGCCCTGCCGGCCGCCGCCCCACCGATCCGGAAGAATACGTCCTGCAGGGCGGTCGGCGTCGTGGCCCGGCTGCGATGGGCCCCCTTGGGGCCGACCTGCAGCAGCACCGGCGAGTTCACCGGTCCGGCATCGAAGACGACCCCGGCGATGTCGACCCCCGGCACGTCGGCGACCGTCATCGCGACCTGGCCGTCCTGCGGCACCAGGGTCGGCATGCCCAGGCCGAGGACGACGCCCCTCTCCGCCGTGACCTTGAGGGTGCGGTCGAGGGGGTACACCCCAGGCGTCAGCAGCAGGTTCTTGCCGTCGGCGAGCTTGTCGTTGATGCGGCCGAGGCTGTCGCCCGGCCTGGCGACCACGAACTCCTCCAGCGGGATCGACCTGCCCGCCCCCGGACCGGCCCCCCACGAGATGCCGGTCGAGTTGCGGCGTGCCGCAGGCACGAAGACCTGGTATCGGCCGCGGGCGTCGACGTAGAGGAACGGCGCCTCCCGAGTGACCGGACTGGTCGTCAGGGTCGTGTAGGGGCCGCCGCAGGCGGCCGCACCGGGGAAGCACTGGGCCGGAGCACCGACCGTGCCCGAGAACACCTGGTTCCAGACGCCGTTCGTCCACGGCCCGGGCGCCAGCACGCTGTTGCGGGTGATCCACTGCTGCTGGGAGCCGTTGATGATCGGCCCACCCTCGAAGAGGGAGTCGGCGATGAAGCCGCCGCTGGCGAAGGAGGGCCCGGTGCAGTAGTCCATCAGCGTCGTCTGGCCGTTGACGTGCACCCGGCGCATCGGCGCCGCCTGCGACACCGCCCAGAACTCACCCGAGTAGCAGCCGAAGCCCGGGGTGGTGACATTGATCTTCAGGTTGGAGAGCGATCGCCAGAAGTTGTTGAGGGCGACGCAGCCGGTGACGTCGCACTGGTTGCGCACGTAGACGGAGCCGTTGATCACCGTGTCGTCCGGCGAGAGCCCCAGCCCCGACACCGAGGTGTAGTACCCCACCTGGAAGTTGAGCGGCGTGGTCGCCGTCCCGTAGGTACCGGGCTTGAAGAGCAGCGCATATCGCCGGCTGCCGAACTGGTTGCCCACCTGGCTCGCGGCGACGGCGTCGACCTCGGCCTGGATCTGGCTCACCGGCATGCTCGGGTCGAAGATCGTGACGTTCGGCCCGAGGCTCGGCGGCGGGTCGGCGGCCGACGCCGCCGGCGCCAGGCCGAGGGCGAGTCCGGTCGCCGCGACCACGGCCACCATGGCCGCGAGCGCCGTCCGCCACTGACGCCTGAGACGAGATGTCACTGCCATCGTCGCAGCGAATCACACCGAATCCCCTCACACAAGGCCTCGCGTTGACAGAGTCAACAGGCGCCTCACGGACATCCCGGCGAGCCGGTCACTCCCCGGCCAGGGCACCACCGGTCAGGCCGGTCACCATGTACTTCTGGACGGCGAAGGCGAACACGCACACCGGGACCACGGTGACGGTCGCCACGGCCGCGATCTGACCCCAGAAGGTGCCGATCGGGGTGAGCAGGTTCGGGATCGCCACGGGCAGGGTCTCGGTGTCGCGTCCGGTGAGGATCAGGGCGAAGAGGAACTCGTTCCACGAGTTGATCAACAGGAAGATCGCCGTGGCGGCGATGCCCCCCTTGGTCAACGGCAGGACGATCCGGAAGAAGGCCGACACCTCGTTGCAGCCGTCGAGGCGCGCCGCCTCGTCGAGGGCCGTCGGCACAGCCATGAAGAAGCCCCGCATCATCCAGACCGTGAACGGGATGGAGAACGTCAGGTGAGCGGCCACCACCGCCGTGTACGAACCCGAGATCCCCACCTTCGTCGCGATGACGAACAGTGGCACCGACAGCACCATGGCCGGTAGCAGTCGTGCGGCCAGCAGCGCCAGCAGGAACGCGCCCTGGAAGCGGCTGCGGTGCCTGGTCAGGTTGTACGCAGCCGGGATCCCCACCAGCAGGGCGACGAGGGTCGACGCCACGGCCACCACGACCGAGTTGCGGAGGTTGGTGAGGAACCCCTTGTCGAGGAAGGCCACCACGTAGTTGTCCAGCGTCGGACTGAAGAACAGCCTGGGCGGGGTCGCGAAGATGTCGACACGGTTCTTGAAGGACGACACGACGAGCCAGATCAGTGGCGAGAGGTAGGCCAGGAAGACGACCGCGACGAGCACGAACAGCGCGATCCTCAGACCGGCGGGCAGAGCACGGCGCGAGCTCACCTCTGGACCTCCTTGGCGTTGAGGCGGCGGTACATGACACCACTCAGGACGAGGACCGCCGCGAAGCTCACCAGCCCGAGCGTGGCCCCGTAGCTCAGGTCCCACTCGGCGAAGCTCACCCGGTACTGGTAGAGGTCGTTGACCGTGGTCGCCGAGCCGGGCCCGCCGCCGGTCAGGACGTAGACCTTGTCGAACTCACGGACGGCCTCGGTGGCCCGGAACAGGATCGCGACCCCGAGGATCGGTCGCAGCAGCGGCAGCGTGATGTAGCGGTAGCACTGCAGCACCGATGCGCCGTCCAGGCTCGCTGCGTCGAGGGGTTCCTTGGGGATGGTCTGCAGCCCTGCCACGACCATCAGCGAGACGAAGGGGAACCATTCCCAGACGTCGATGAGGACGAGCGCGACGAGGGCGCCCGGGCCGGTGTTGAGGGCGCCGACGGCAGGCGTGAAGCCGATCGACTGGAAGAACCAGGTCAGGTACCCGAACTGCGCGTTCAGGGCGAAGTTGAACATCAGCCCGACCACGAGCGGGGTCAGGATCATGGGCAGCAGCAGCATCGAGACAGCCGCGCGCTGCAGGCGTCGCAGCCGGTCGATCAGGATCCCCACGACCACCCCGAGCACCGTCTCGATCGCCACCGCGCAGACGGTGAAGACCAGGGTGACCAGCAGCGCATGACCGAACTCGGCGTCGTGCAGCAGCCGGAGGTAGTTGTCGATCCCCACCCACTGCCCGGTGTGGCCGGGGGTCACCAGGCTGTACGAGCGGAAGCTGAGGTTGATGCTGTAGAGCAGCGGGAAGACCACCACCAGGGACAGGACGAGCAGGCTGGGCGCCTGCGCCAGCACTGGTCCCCATCGGCGTGACCGACGGGGACCAGGTGCTGTGCGTGAGGCTCCGGCCCCGCGTCCGCCGGGAACCACGTCCCGTTCGGGTGCGTCGATGCCAGGCACGGAGGAGTCTCTCGACTACTGGTAGGTGACCGGAAGGGCACCGGACAGGAGCGAGGCGACCTTGTCCTGCGCGTCCTTCAGGGCTTCCTCCGGGCTCGCCTGACCGCTGAGTGCCTTCGAGATGTTCAGCGCCAGAGCGTCGGAGATGCCGCCCCACTGCGGGATCCGTGGCCGGGACCTGGCCTGGTTCAGGCTCGTCAGCTCCTGCGTCCAGTAGGGCAGGGTCGAGACCAGCGTGGTGTCCTGGAAGGTCGACGTCAGGGCCGGGAGTCCACCCTGCTGCGCCATCTGGGTCTGGACGCCCTTGGACAGCGCCCAGGCCATGAAGACCTGCGCCGCCCCCTGGTTCTTCGAGTCCGCGTTGACCGAGTAGGTCCAGCTCCCCAGGTGTGCCTCCGGCTTGTCACCCTCGGCCTTGGTGGGGATGTCTGCGTAGCCCATCTTGCCGAGCACCTTGGACTGGGCCTTGTCCTCCATCGCACCTGCGGTGTCGCCCCAGGTGATCGCCTCGGCCGCCGTGCCCTGCTGCAGCTGCGCCGTCACCTCGTCCCAGGTGGCCGACGTGTACCCGGGGGGCGCGAAGGCCGTCAGCCCCTTCTCGTAGGTCAGGGCGGCCACGTTCGCGGGCGAGTCGATGGCGGGCTGACCCGAGGGGTCGAAGAGGTCGCCGCCGTTGGTCCAGCTGTAGTTCATCCACTCGAGGACCGTGGCCACGTGGCGCTTGCCCGCCAGGGTCAGACCGTAGAACGGCTGCGAGATGGTCTGCCCGGCGAGCTTTGTGCCTGCGGCCCGGGTGAAGAACTCGCCGATGTCCTGGTACTGCTTCCAGGTCTTGGCCGGCGCCAGGTCGTAGCCGTACTTGGCCTGGAAGGCCGCCTGCTCGGTCGGGTCGGCGAACAGGTCCTTGCGGTAGAACATCATCATGACGGCACTGTTGGAGGGCATGCCGTACCAGTGGTCCTTCCAGTTGGAGGACGCCTTCCACAGCGACGGGATGATGTCCTTCGCCGAGAAGTCGGCACCCAGGCCGGCGGGGGGACTGGCGACGAAGCCGTCCTGCTGGGCGATGTACTGCTTCTCGGCGAAGGCCCCGAGGTACTCGTAGGGAATCGACAGGACGTCGTAGTTGGCCTTCTTCGTGGTGAAGTCGAGGACCGCCTTCTGCACCAGGCTGTCGTAGGGCGCCTGCTCGATCTTGACCGTGATCCCGGTCTTCGTCGTGAAGTCGGGCAGCAGCTTCTCGAGGATCTGGGTGTTGGCCGTGGCCTCGCCGATGACGTTCAGGGTGGTGCCGTCGTACTGGCGCGTCCACCCGTCGGTCGTCGTGGCAGCCCCTGAGGACGCCGAGCCCGCGGAGGACCCCCCGCCGCAGCCGGCGAGTGGGGCCGCCAGCAGTGCGACGCCGACGGCACTGACGGCCACCTTGCGAATGGTGCGTGACATGACGCTCCTGTCGTAGCCGGGACTGTGGACGGCGGCGCCCCTGGGCGCCCGCCGGTGGTTCAGAGCGCGCCGAGGATCTCGTCGAAGGCGTTGAGCGCGCGGTCCATCTGCTCGCGGGTGATGCACAGCGGAGGCTTGAACTTGATGACGTTCCCCAGCCCGGCGTACTTGGTGGAGCCGAAGATGACGCCCTTCTCCATGCCGCGCTCGTAGATCTCGATGGTCTCCTTGGTGGCCGGCTGCTTGGTGTCCCGGTCCTTCACGAGCTCGATGCCGATCAGCAGGCCCGGCCCGCGCACGTCGCCGATGATCTCGTGCTTGGCCTGCATGCCCTTGAGCGCCGCCGTGGCGTAGCGCCCGATCTCGGCCGCGTTCTCGATCAACCGGTCGCTCGCGAGGATGTCGAGCGTCGCGATCCCGGCCGCCATGCTGACCGGGAACTGCCCGAACGTGAGGGCGTCGTCCCCCGGGGCGAACCCGGTCAGGTCGTCCCGGGCGAGGATGCCCGCCAACGGATAGCCGCCGCCGGCTCCCTTGCCGAAGACGATGATGTCGGGAGTGACACCGTAGTAGTCCGAGGCCCACATCTCACCGGTTCGTCCGTATCCGGTCTGGATCTCGTCGAAGATCAGCATGACGTCGAGCTCGGTGCAGATCTCGCGCACGTACCGGTAGTACTCGGGCGGGAAGTCGACCTGGGTGCCGTTGCCCTGGACCGGTTCCATGATGAAGGCGGCGGGCTTTCGGAAGGCCGATCCCTTGATGACGCTGCGCAGCTCGTCGGCGCAGCGGGCCGCCCACTCGGCGGGCGAGACCCCCGCCGGTGCCCGATAGGCGTACGGCTGGCGGACCCGGAGCACCGCGGGGGTCATGGTGTCGAACGAGCGCTCGTAGTGGGGCCAGCTCAGCGCCATGGTCGCCAGCGACCGGCCGTGGTAGCCGTCGTTCAGGGCGATCACCTGCCCGTTGGGGTTGCTGTTCTTGAGCGCGAGCTTGACGGCGGACTCGACCGCCAGGCTGCCGTGCAGGCAGAACGACACCTTCTTCAGCGTCCCCGGCGCCGTCGCCGTCAGCCGGGAGGCGAGCACCAGCTGGGGGATCGAGTCGTAGTTCGACCGCAGGTGGGTGAGGTCACGCGCCTGCTCGTTCGCGACCTCGACCACTCGGGGGTCGGAGGCTCCGATGTTGTTCGACCAGGCCTGCGACGTCAGGTCGAGGTACTCGCGACCGTCCACGTCCCAGATCGACGAGGCCCGGGCCTTGACGAAAAGTGGCTTCTGGCCTTCCCCTTCGGACCAGCCGCCCAACATCGCCTCGCGGCCGGCTGCAAGCTCTTCCTCGGTGTAGCTGACTGACGTCATCAATCGCTCCTCGGCGACGCATGTAGCCCTGACTGGTTGTGTCGAGAGGCTAGGCGCGAGGACCGGTCCCGTGAATTTCGAAGTTCACATCGAAAGATAGTCTGTGACTATGAATCCTGGCTCTCCCGTGCCAGGCGTACGAACCGGGCGACGGCCGGCTCGGCCCCCGCCCGCGGCCAGGCGAGCGACACGGAGCACGGTGGGGCATCGACCACCGGCACGAAGACGACACCCGGTCGCTGGTAGTAGCGGGACACCGTCTCGGACGTGATGGAGATCCCCTTCCCCTGTGCCACAGCGGTGAACTCGGCCTCGAAGGTCGCCGCCTCCCCGACGATGTGCGCGGGTCGCTTGGTCCGGTACTCCTTGGCGATCCAGTAGTCCCGCCAGACGCCGGCACTCTCCGGCGCCGCGATGATCGGCTCGTCGAGGATGTCCGCGACCAGGACGCTCCCGCGACCGGCGAGCGGATGATCCCTGGGCAGGCAGGCCACCCAGCCGTCCTCGCTGATCTTCAGGTAGCGCAGCCCCTTGACCTCGATCGGGGGCCGGACCAGCGCGATGTCGACCTCGGCCCCATTCAGGCCCGCCGAGGGGTCGGCGAAGTCGTACTCCACCGTCTCGACCCGGATCTCGGGGTAGGCATCACCGAAGTCCCTCAGCAGTCTCGGAAGTCGCTCGAGTCCGGCTCCGATCAGGTAGCCCAGGCGCAGGACCCCGCGGGTGCCCTCGGCCCAGCGCCGGGCGGACTCGAGGGCCTCGTCGACCGCGTGCAGGGCCGGCATCAGCTTGGCCAGGAAGTCCTCGCCGGCCGCCGTCAAGGAGACACTGCGGGTCGACCGGTGCAGCAGCGGGACCTGCACGGCCTTCTCGAGCTGCTGGATCGCGACGGACAGTGAGGGCTGGGACACGTGCAGGCGCGCCGCCGCTCGCCCGAAGTGCAGCTCCTGCGCGAGGACCACGAACGCGTGCAGCTGCCGCTGCGTCACCTCCGGGAGCACCGTCACCTGCCGATTGAAGCATCCGGGGCTCGACGAAGGGCCCAGTCGCCGGTGCCGAAGGCGAAGGAGCTCCGGCTGGGTAGGTTGACCGGATGCGTGTCGGCATCATCATCCTTCCCACGGACCGCTGGTCCGACCAGGCCCGACGGTGGCGGCAGGCCGAGGCCTACGGCTTCGACCACGGCTGGACCTACGACCACCTGACCTGGGACCCGCTGGCGGGCATGCCGTGGGGAGCCACGATCCCCACCCTGGTGGCCGCCGCGACCGTCACCAGCACCCTGCCGCTAGGCACCTGGGTGGCCTCGCCCAACTACCGCCACCCGGTCACCCTCGCCCGCGAGCTGGCCGCCCTGGACGACGTCAGCGGCGGCCGCGCCGTCCTGGGCATCGGGGCCGGGGGCACCGGCTCCGACGCCCGGGTGCTGGGGGACGGTGACCTGTCGCCGTCCGACCGGGCTGCCCGCCTCGAGGAGTTCGTCGGACTGCTCGACCAGGTGCTGACCCAGCCGGTGACCGACCACACCGGCCGGTTCTACTCGGCCGTCGCCGCCGCGACCACCATGGGCTGCGTGCAACGACCGCGGCTGCCGTTCGTGGTCGCCGCGAACGGGCCCCGCACCATGCGGCTGGCGGCCCGGTACGGCCGTGGCTGGGCCACCACCGGCATCACCTCACGCTCCGACGGGGACGACGCGTGGTGGGCCGGGGTGGCGGGCCTGGCCGAGCGGTTCGACCAGGTGCTGGACGACGCCGGCCGCGACCCCGGGAGCATCGACCGACTGCTCTCGGTCGACGCCGCGAGCACGTTCTCACTGGTGTCGGCCCAGTGCTTCGAGGACGTCGTGGGGCGCGCCGCGCAGCTGCGGTTCACCGACGTGGTGGTGCACTGGCCGGTGCCGGGCGGCGCGGTGTACGACGCCGACGAGTCAGTGCTGGACGACGTCGCCGCGCTGCTGCCCGGCCTGCGCTGAGACCGCCACGTAGACGGTGTTGGACGAGACCCCACCGGTGAGCGGGTTGGGGAAGTCGACGACGTGCGCGACGGCGGTGACGAACACCTCGGCCAGGATGCCCACGAAGTCGGGGTCGGGCGGGTCGTCGGACCACAGGGCGAAGACGCCGCCGGGGTGCAGGTGGCCGGTCAGGCGAGTCAGGCCGGCGACGTCGTAGAACGCGGCGTGGCTCGGGTGCAGCACATGGCGTGGGGTGTGGTCGATGTCGAGCAGGACGGCGTGGAAGCGCCGGCCGGGCGCACCGGGGTCGTAGCCCGGCTCGCCGCCCGTCATCGCGAAGAAGTCGCCGTTCACCAGCCGAGCCCGGGGATCGCCGGCCAGCCCGGCGGTGTCGGGCAGCAGTTCTCGCTGATGCCAGTCGATCACCTCGGCCAGGGCCTCGACCACCAGCAGCGAGTCGACCCGGACGTCGTCCAGCACGGTTCGCGCGGTGTAGCCGAGCCCGAGGCCACCGACGACGACGTCCAGCCCGGTGCCGGTCACCGCGGCCAGCCCCAGGCGCGCCAGCTCGATCTCGGCCACCGTGAACAGGCTCGACATCAGGTACTCGTCACCGAGCTTGACCTCGAACACGTCGACGCCCAGGGTCGGTTCGACACGACGCCGCAGGCTGATCTCGCCCATCGGGGTGTCCTGCCAGGCGAGCTCCTCGAACCGAGCACTCACGCTGCATCCCCTCGTCGAGGCCGCAGCGGATGGTCATCTCACTCGGCCCGTCAACCTACCGTGCGCACCGAGCTGACGACGTCCGACGGCAGCACCCGCCGCAGATGGGCGAGCAGGTCGGTGACGGAGTGGCAGCGGCCCCGGGACATCACCCTGAGGTGCTCGACGACGGCGCGCGGCGGGTGGTCGAGCTGGGTGATGACGTCGAGGGCGGCGGGGTTGAGGTCGACCATGGCCAGGACCCCGCTCAGCTCGGCCGCCCGCTGCAGCATCGCCGGCGTGGCGGTCGGCGTCACGCAGTGCGCCACCAGCGTGGTCAGCTCGGCGCGGATGCCGGTCAACAGGGCGTCGCGGGCATGAGGGGCGGACAGCCAGGCCGCCTCGACCCAGTTCGTGAGAACCGGCCCGGCCAGGATCGAGGCCCGTAGCCCCGGGCCCAGCATCACGGTCCCCTCGGCACCGGCCAGCAGCGAGCCGTCGTCCAGCAGGGCACCGAGCTCGACCGCGAGCTCCTCGCGGCTCATCGATTCCAGGAAGGAGCGCGCCGGTACCCGCTGGTCCAGCGGCCCACGACGCCGGTACACGTCGACGACGCGCTCGAGGATGTCTCCGCTCACATCCCATAGTCGGCAGCGGAGACCGGTGCCTGAAGCCGCCAGATGCTCCGAGTGGCTCTCAGGCGGTCTGACGCGACAGTGACGCCATGCTGAGGCTGCGTTCCTACGGTGTGCCGGATCGGGTGGAACCGCCCGGCAGGAGACCCTCGGAGGGACGCATCATGAACGTCACAAGACGCACGACTGCTGCAGCATCCGCGTTCGCCCTCGCAGCACTGGTGGGCGTTGTGGGTCCGGCGCACGCCATCCCCAAGCCGGTCCCCACGCCGTTCGGGCAGGACTGGAAGCTCATGACCGCCGTCAGCGTCTCTGACGGCTTGGCCAAGTCGGTGACCGCGACCTGCCCGGCCGGGATGCAGGTCGTGGGGGCCGGAGGTCGCATCGTCGACACCGGATACGAGGCCGGCGAGGCCGGCATCTCCGGCGGCCGCATGACCATCGACGACATCGCGCCCGACGCCACACTCACCTCCGTCACCGTGGCCGGCGGGATCCGCGACCAGGCGAACTGGGACCCGGCGGTCGACACGTTTCAGGTCGAGGCCAAGGCCTGGTGCGCCCGCACGTCTGCCACCCCGGCCTTGGCGGCCGTCGTCACCGGGCTGACGCGCATAGCCGCCACTTCCCCCGACAACGGGACGTCCGCCACGGAGAAGACCGCCGTCGCAGCCTGCCCCGTCGGCCTGACCGTGTACGGCACCGGCTTCGAGCTCACCGGCGCGGACGGGAAGGTGTTCGTCAACGACGTCCTGCCCGACGCCGGACTCACGTCCGTGACCGTCACCGCCTACAACGACCTGCTCAACGCCAACGGCTGGGAGTTCGTGGGTCCCGTCCAGCCCACCCCGTTCACGGGGGTGTGGGACCTGACCGGCTACGCCATCTGCGGTCAGAGCCGCGGCCAGGACGTCCTGCTCAGTTCGTACGCCGACTCGTACGGCGTCATGAACGTCAATGCTCAGGCACCACAGTGCACCGCCGGCACGTTGCTGACCGGAGCGGGGATCAACATCGACCAGAGCCTTCCGGGCCCCAGCTGGGTGGCTCTGAAGAAGCTCGGCCTGGCGGCGCACACCTCACGCGAAGACCCGCGCGCACTGTCGACAGCACTCAACCGGGCCACCATGTTCGGCAGCAGCGAGTTCACCAACCTCTGGTGGGTCACCACCTACTCGATCTGCCACTGACATCGATCTGCCACTGACCTCGATCTGCCACCGACGGCCGGCTACGAACCGTGGACGACGCGGAAGGCCTCGTAGACCAGGAAGGCCGGCCAGACGAGCGCCTTGAGCACCGCCAGCACGAAGCCTGCGAAGCCGTCGGCCTGTTGCACGAAGTAGACGAGGGCACCGATCAGGCCGAGGCCGTAGACGGCATTGCCGCCGCCCGCGCTCCCCTGGTTCCTGCGGCGTTCCGGCGCCGGGGTCGGTGCAGGGACGTTCGGTGTCGGCACGTTCGGTGTCTCGACGTTCGGTGTCTCGACGTTCGGTGTCTCGACGTTCGGTGTCTCGACGTTCGGTGTCTCGCTCACGATGAGCCTCCTCGAGGCCGCACGCCGGGGCGGCCGGAGCGGCCGCCCCGAGGCGTCTTCGGCCCCCATCAACCAGGCAACACCCCGGACGACGTCATCTCCAGGCGCCGAGGTCCCCGACCCAGCGGCGATAGGAGTCGACGTCGACGTTGCTGCCACACACCACCGTGACGACGTGCCGGCCGGCGAAGCGGTCCCGGTCCTCCAGGATCGCCGCGATGCCCAGCGCGGCCGACGGCTCGACGACGAGGCCGGCGTGCTCGAGCAGCATCCGCATGCCGGCGATGATCGACGACTCCGACACCAGCACGGCGTCGTCGGCGACCAGCAGCAGGTCGTCCAGGACGGCCGCGAGGGGACGGCGTCCGGCGACCCCGTCGGCGATGGTGTCGGTGGAGTCGGTGGTGACGACGCGCCGTTCGCGCCACGACAGTGTCATCGCCGGCGCCCCCAGCGGCTGGACGCAGATCACCTCGACCTCGGGCGCGAAGGCCTTCATCACATGACCCACGCCGGTGGCCAGTGCCCCACCGCCCAGAGCGACCAGGACGGCGTCGAACGGCGGCACGCCGTCCACCAACTGCGGGTCCACCAGCTCGAGGCCGATGGTCGCTGCGCCCTCGCAGGTCTCGACGTCCAGGCTGTCCTCGACCAGCCGGACGCCGTCACGGCGGGCCAGGGCCGCCGCCCACTCGCAGGCCACCTCGATGTCGCCGTCCACCAGGTCGAGCCGGGCACCCAGGGCGCGGATGCGATCGAGCTTGGACGCCGTCGCGGAGCGGGAGGCCACGACCGTGACGTCGAGCCCGCGTCGGCGACCGGACCAGGCGAGGGCCTGGCCGAGGTTGCCCGCGCTGGCGCACACGACGGCCCGCGAGCCGCTGCCGGCGAGCAGGCTCGCGACGAGCTCGGTGCCGCGGGCCTTGAAGCAGCGCACCGGGTTCGCCGTCTCGAGCTTGATGCTCAGCGTGCACCCGAGCACGGACTCCAGCGCCTCAGTGCGGTACAGCGGGGTGTCGAGGAAGATCGGGTCGATCGCCCGGCGAGCGGCCCGGATCCGAGCCGTGTCGAGGCGCGTCGTCGGCACGCCCAGCAGCGTAGTGCCACACTGCGGACGACGGTCCTACGGTGGTCCGGGTAGGTGCCGAGGCAGCGGAGGTGCTCGTGTCGCAGGTGGTCGACTTCACGGACGTGTCCACAGCGGGGCTGGAGTCGTCCCCGGTGGCGGACGCCCTGGCCGGGCTGCGGGCCAACGAGGCCCGGTACTTCACGAACAAGTACGGTCACGTCTTCACCGTCGACCCGGCGGCGGAGGCGAAGCAGACCGTCGACTGGGTCCACGGCATCCTCGCGAGCGAGCGCGACCTCGTCATCGCGTCCCGCCCCCTGCAGGCGACGGCCTTCGAGGCTGGGGGGATCCGGTTCGCCTACGTCTTCTACGAGTCAGGGCTCGCGATCAACGTGATGTACACCGTCGAGGACGGCGGGAAGCGGGCTGTCGGGTTCAAGCTGTCGGACGGGATGGAGATCCCTGACGAGCTCGCCTCGCGGTTCAAGTTCGCCCGGCAGAAGTCGAAGCTGGCCGGCACCATCCGCGGCTCCTTCTTCGTCATCAAGGGCGAGCACTGACCCACCCGCCGGTCCGCGGGAGGTCAGCGCCGGCCAACCGCGAGATCGTGGTCTTCCGGGACATCAGTGCCCCGCGGGAGCCGGCGCTCGAGAAGTACCACGCGATCGGGGGCGGCCGGCAGACCCCGAGCCACCTGGCTGCCCAGGTCACCGAGATCGTTCGCAACGGAGTGGAGGACTGATGGCCGGCAAGGTGTTCTTCAGCGTGTCGATGTCGCTGGACGGCTTCATCGCGCCTGCGTCGCTGGGGGAGTTGATGGGTCAGCAGTGGATGGAGCTGCAGCAGTGGGCCTTCCCACTGCGGTTCTTCCGCGAGAACCTGAAGCTCGGCGAGGGCGGCGAGGAGGGGCACGACAACGACATCGCGCGGGAGACGTTCGATCGCACCGGCGCGAGCGTGATGGGCAAGCGCATGTTCGACGCCGGTGAGCACGCGTGGCCGGAGGAGGCACCGTTCCACACGCCGGTCTTCGTCGTGACGCACGAGAGGCGTGACCCCTGGCAGCGGTTGGGCGGGACCACCTTCCACTTCGTCAACGACGGCATCCAGGCCGCACTCGACCAGGCCCGCGAGGCCGCCGGCGACCGGGACGTCCGCATCGCGGGCGGCGGCGCGACGATCCTGGAGTACGTGAACGCCGGCCTGATCGACGAGTTCTCGATCGCGCTCTCCCCCGTGCTGTTCGGCTCCGGAGTCCGCCTGTTCGAGGGCGTGGACGCGGCCCGCGTGGCCCTGGAGCTGGTGCGCGCGGAGCCTTCACAGCGGGTGACCCACCTGACCTACGCCGTCCGGGAGCGGTGACGAGTCGACCGCCCCGATCGAGGGCTGCTTCCGGGGCCACCCAGCGCGAACCCGGGTGACCCTTCAGTCCGCTCGTCAGGTCGCTGCGACCGCTCGAAACGTGACCCTCTCCGGGAGGTCGACAGGGCCACGAGTGACTTGCACATGCACACACAGCGCCTCGGGGAACGTCAATGATGCGCTCGCAACACGCAAATCACCCTGGCCGACCATCGGCTGACGATGACGACCCCGGCCGCCTCTGCCGGCCTGGGCCTCCGGCGTCGCCCAGAGTCGGGCCGGGACAGTTGGGGCCGACCGGGTAGTGCCTGGGTGTGAGCGGTCGCCCGATCCCTGGGCAGGGCGAGTAGGTGGTTGTCCGGCCCCGGCCCCCGAGCTGGGCGAGCAGGTGGTCGCGAACAAGTGGCCTCGTTTTCGAGCGTCGCCGACAGCCCTGACCGCCTTGGGCACCATCTCCCCCATGGCCGAGCATGCACGCATCTGGCACAGCCGCTACCCTCGCATCCAGCCGCAGTCAGGCGCAGGGAACAAGATCGGCCCCCGACCTGCATCACTGCTGGTCAGGGGCCTACTTGTCGCTGTCTCAACGAGTGCGCCCGAAGGGATTCGAACCCCTAACCTTCTGATCCGTAGCAGGTCTCCGTGTCGACACCCCCCACTCCGGCCGCTCCCCACATGGAGCGGCCGGTCACGGCCGCCTCAGCGCTGGTCCGCTCGAAGGAGGACGCCGGATTCGTGTCACTGTCAGTTTGGCTGCGGGGATCTCGACCCACCCATTCGGCATCGATCTCAAGGTCCCGGCCGGATCCCGCGAAACAAATGGGAACGTATCCCATTTGTTTCCCCTTTGCTTCCCATCTACTACGAGGGGGCCGGCGAGTAGGTGGTCGCGCGGCCTCGTCCGCCGTGCTGACGGACAACCTCTGCGCGGACCAGCGTGCGGACGGTCTTGCGGACGCTCTCCAGGGACACCCCGGACGCCGCGGCGATCTGCGCGACGCTGAGCGCGGTCGGGGAGGCCGCCAGGGCCCGGTATACGGCCCGCTGGGTCGTGCCGCGGACGCCGTCGGGCACCGGGGCGGCCGGCTCAGGGGTGACCGGCTCCGAGACGGCCGGTACCGCCAGTGCGGCGGGACCGACAGCGGCTCGGAGCATGGCGGTGAACTGCAGGCCGGCGTCGTAGAAGGTCGGAGGCTCCATGCCCGCGGCCGCAGCCGCGTGCAGCACGCGAGGGATGCCACTGGCCAAGGTCTCCACGACGCGGGCGTCGTCCGCGGTGCGTGCGTACTGGCACACCTGGACGAGTCGGCCGTTGCGGGGCGAGGAGGTCCCGGGCAGGCCGAGCCGGTCGACAGTGATCCCGTAGAGGCCGCCGGGGTTGGTGACGATGAGACGGTCGGCCATGAGTCGGACCTCGACGGCCCGGTGCTCGGACCAGGTGTCCAGGTCCCGGTGGACGAGGGCGTTCCCGACGAGCTCGCGGAACGCCTCCAACGGGTAGACGTAGCGATCCCGCACCGCCCCGTCCGGCCCGGCGACGACGTCGCGGCGGAACACCTTGCGCGCCCAGTCCAGTGCGCCCTCGAGCAGGGCGGGGATCGGGCCGGAGAGGGTGACGAGCTCCCGCGCCCTCGTTCCGGCCGCCTGCTCGGCCAGGGTCACGACGAAGCGCGGGAAGTACTGCTGCGGGTAGACGCCGAGGGTAAGCAGGCCGGCCTTGGTGACCTCACCGGAGGGGTGGACGACCCCGGCGCGCAACAGGAGCTCCTCGTCGTCGGTGAACCGCCCCAGCCCTTGCGGGTCCAGCGCCCGTGCAGTGTCGACCCATAGGCCGACCAGGGCGTAGTCCAGGTCGGCGCGACCCGACCCAGGCACGGGGGCACGGTCGTGCAGCGGCGGCTGGCGAAGACGCAGGAAGGCCTGCTCCTCGAGGTCCGACATCTGGAAGTCGCCGTCGTACCCGCGGATCCAGCCGCGGTTCTGCACCCGGCACGGCTTGGCCGCCGGATCACACTCGGCCACCCGGACGACGACGATCTCGGAACCTTCGAAGGTCACAGGCTCGCTCGTGACGACCGCAGGCGGCACGCACATGCGCGCCTTCTGGGCGACGCCTTGGAGCAGGATCTGAACATCGCTGAGACCGGCCGCCCGGAACCCGCGCCCCTCGTCCAGGCCGAGGACGACGAGGCCGCCGCCGGGCAGGTTCGACAGGGCGCACACCGAGTGCTGGAGATCGGCCGGGACGGCACCCCGCCCGTCCGGCCCCGCGGCCAACTTGACCTCGACGTTCATCGTGTCGCCGCGCCGTGCACGCAGCGCCGTCACCAGCTCGAACACGTCGACGTCATCCACATCCCATTTCTACATCATGTGGCCTATTTCGTTTCCCATTTCGGCCTTGAGATCGACTGGAGCCGCTCGAAGAGCCAGCGCGCCGCACGGCGGTAGAGCCCTCGTGGGGTCCGAGAGCAACTCGCAATCCCCGAGTACCTGGCCGTCGTTCGCGATGGACGGCACTCGAGGCCTGTTCGTCATGAGCGAGTTAGCCCCGGCCTTGCGCTGCGACATGCCGAGCGGTATCCGTCGGCGCCGAAACCGGCGCAAGGTTCGTGGGGATCATTGTTGGGACGGCGACTGCCCGACCGGGGACCAAATCGGCCTCCGCCCCGCGTTTGCGCAGGTCGGAGGCCGTTTCAGTCGCTGTCTCAACGAGTGCGCCCGAAGGGATTCGAACCCCTAACCTTCTGATCCGTAGTCAGATGCTCTATCCGTTGAGCTACGGGCGCTCGTCGTGGACCGAAGTCCACAACAGCCACCGATCGTAGCGCACCGCCCAGCGCCGGTTCGAATCGATACCTCCCCCCATGATCAGCGCGAGGAAGGGCTCATCCACCGGTTTCGGGTGGATGACCCGTTCAGAGCGATGATCATGCTCGTCCGCAGTGATGATCACATGGGGATCCGACAGGGGCGCCCGCCTCGTCCCTGCCTGCAGGCGCCAGACCTGTCCCGCCTGCAGATGCCCGTCCCTGTTACGTAGCGCAAGCGTTTGCAGGCCCTTCGCAAGAGACCTAGGTCGCACCTGGAAGGCGGCCTCGTCCCGGCAACGTTGTCAGCGTCACACCCGATCAATGCAGGTCAGCGCCTTGTGACGCGTTTCACGCAGTCTCCCGGCCGAGAAGGTTTCATCTGCCCGCGACAGGTCGTAACGTGGAAGTGAAACCACCCGTAAGCCACCCGATGTAACGGATTGTCATGACAATCGGTGGCCGTGCTAGGAGGACCAGATGTCCGCCCCCACCCGTCACGCCCGCCTCGCAGCCTGGGTCGCCGAGATCGCAGAGCTGACCCAGCCCGACGCCGTCCACTGGGTCGACGGCAGCCCGCAGGAGTACCAGACGATCGTCGACGAGCTCGTCGTCGCCGGCACCTTCGTCAAGCTGACCAAGAAGCAGGACAGCTACTGGTGCGCCTCCGACCCCAGTGACGTCGCCCGGGTCGAGGACCGCACCTTCATCTGCAGCAAGGAGGAGGACGACGCCGGCCCCACCAACAACTGGCACGACCCCGCCGAGATGCGCACCGTCCTGACCGACCTCTACCGCGGCAGCATGCGCGGCCGCACGATGTACGTCATCCCGTTCGTGATGGGTCGTCTGAACGCCGAGGCTCCCATGTTCGGCGTCGAGATCACCGACTCGGCCTACGTGGTGGCCTCGATGGCCAAGATGGCCCGTTGCGGCAGCGACGTCCTCGAGCGCATGGGCACCGACGCCGCGTTCGTGCCGTGCCTGCACTCGGTCGGCGCTCCGCTCGAGGCCGGCCAGCAGGACGTCGCCTGGCCGTGCAGCACCACCAAGTACATCGTCCACTTCCCCGAGACCCGCGAGATCTGGTCGTACGGCTCGGGTTACGGCGGCAACGCCCTGCTCGGCAAGAAGTGCTACAGCCTGCGGATCGCCTCGGCCATCGCCCGCGACGAGGGCTGGCTGGCCGAGCACATGCTGATCCTCAAGCTCACCAACGCCGCCGGCGCCGTCCACTACGTCGCAGCCGCCTTCCCGAGCGCCTGCGGCAAGACCAACCTCGCCATGCTGGAGCCCACCATCCCCGGCTGGAAGGTCGAGATGGTCGGCGACGACATCGCCTGGATGCGCTTCGGCACGGACGGCCGCCTCTACGCCGTCAACCCCGAGGCCGGCCTGTTCGGCGTCGCCCCCGGAACCGGCTGGGGCACCAACCCGAACGCGATGCGCGCCGTCGAGAAGGGCGGTTCCATCTTCACCAACGTCGCCCTGACCGACGACGGCGACGTGTGGTGGGAGGGCATGACCGACGAGAAGCCGGACCACCTGACCGACTGGAAGCACCGGGACTGGGCACCGGACGGCGGCGAGGTCTCCTCGCACCCCAACTCACGGTTCTGCACCCCGATCACCAACTGCGACATCCTCGCCCCCGAGTACCACGACCCGCAGGGGGTGCCGATCTCGGCGATCCTGTTCGGCGGCCGTCGCAAGACGACGATCCCGCTGGTCACCCAGTCCCGCGACTGGAACCACGGCGTCTTCCTCGGCGCCACGATCTCGAGCGAGACCACCGCTGCCGCAACAGGTGCCGTGGGTGTCGTGCGCCGCGACCCGATGGCCATGCTGCCGTTCATCGGCTACCACGCCGGTGACTACTTCCAGCACTGGGTGAACATCGGCAAGGAGGCGGACGCCGACAAGCTGCCGAAGATCTTCTACGTCAACTGGTTCCGCAGGGGCAGCGACGGCGGCTTCCTGTGGCCGGGCTTCGGCGAGAACAGCCGGGTGCTCGACTGGGTGGTCCGCCGCCTCGACAACGACGCCGAGGCGGTCGACACCCCGATCGGCCTGGTGCCGACCGTGGAGTCCCTCAACGTCGACGGCCTCGACCTGACCGGCGAGCAGCTGCGCCAGGCCCTGGACGTCGACCACGACGAGTGGGCGGCCGAGCTGCCGCTGATCGAGGACTGGTTCGCCACCATCGGTGACAAGGTTCCCTCGACCCTGCGCAACGAGCTCGACACCCTCAAGGCCCACCTCGAGGCCCGGACCCCTCAGAAGGTCTGAGCGCCCCTCACCCTGTCGGCAGCTCGTCGAGTGCGGTGGTGAGTGTTCCGGCGACGGCCGGCGACACCCGCCACCGCACTCTGCCGTTGTCGACCACGAGGCACAGCTCGCCGCCCGGCAACCGCCCGCCGCTGACCCGCACCGGTACCGGCACACCCGCGGGGTAGTCGAACCGCAGCAGCGCCAGCAGGGTGGTCGGGCAGTCGGCCGTCCGGGCCGCCGCCGGGTACCTCAGCGCGGTCGTCGCGTTCACGGGCGGCACCCGCTTGGCCAGCAGCGGGTCGTCGGGCCAACCCCCCTGCGGGGTGTCGACCACGGCGGCCAGCCGGGCGGTGCGGGCCGGGTCGAGCCGCACGACCAGGTGCGGCAGGGTCGGCCGGCACACGGTGGTCGTCGACGGCGCCGACATCGGGGCCAGCGGCAGCAGCGCGGTGTCGGACCCCGGCCGGACCTGCTCGGACGACGACGCCGACCCGCCGGAGGGCACCGGCCCGGACGACGACCCTGGCGCGGAGCCCGGGGAGCAGGACGACGCAGTCACCGCCTCGACCCGGTAGCCCACCTGCGGAGCCCGCCACCAGAGCCCGCCCGCGGCCACGACACCAGCAGCGGCCACGCCGCCGGCGGCGACAGCCGTCACCGCCGCTCTCTTCACACCCCTATTCGTACATGACGTAGTCGGGTTGCGGTCGCAGCGCCATCACCTGCTGCGGGCTCATCAGCACCGAACCCGCCGCCCGGTCCTCGGTGAAGAAGAGCTTGAACCCGGTGCGCATGCCGCCGGGCAGGTCCGTGACCAGGTCCTGGTAGGCGCCCGACTTGGCGGCCGGCGAGCCGATGCCGTCCACCACCTTGATCATCACCACCCCGTCGTGCCGGCGCAGCCCGGCACTGCGACGGATCACCGACCGGTCCACCTGGTGCACCACCATCGCCTTCTCGGGCAGGTCGTGAGCCTGCACCAACGACGACAGGTAGGCGGCCACGTCGTCGAGCTCGGCCCCGGTGGTGTGCCCGTAGATCTGCATCGGCACGTACGGAGCCGGGACCGCCCACTCGGGGTCGAGGGCCACCCCGACGTCCGGCTCGGTCAGCCACCGCTCGAGGGAACGCACCTCGTCGAGGAACCTCGCCCGCCCGGGCTGGATGTTGAGCAGCAGCAGCGCCCGACGGCGCCGGGCCGCTGCCAGGTAGGCGGCCACCACGTCGTCACCGACCCGCACCCGGTACCTGCCGTCAGGTCCGGGCACCCGCTTGGCGACGACCGTGATCAGCTCGAGCACCGGCATCAGGGTCCGGCCGTCGGCACCCGGTCGGTCACCGTCGGCGCCCCGGCCCGCGTACAGCAGCCCGGTCTGCAGCATCTCGGTGACCCGGGCGTCGAGGTCACCGACCCCCAGCCGTCCCAGCTCGTTCGAACCCTTCAGCCCGCAGTAGCCCACCAGCCGGTAGTCGGGCAGCAGCACCCTGCCGCCCCGGGGCAGCTCGGGTCGACCCGCCGAGCCGGACGGCGCCGGGCCCAGCACCTGCTCCTGGGTCGCCCCGTTCCCCTGGGACGACCCCTGCCCCTGCGCCGACGACTGCTCCTGAGACATCACCAGACCGGCCCGCGACATCACCGCAGCCCCCTCGGGCACGACCACCGCCGGTGGCGCCGTCCACCAGCGGTTGGTCGAGGTCACCACCGCCCCGACGGCAGCCAGCAGCCCCACGGTGACGGCCCGGCGTCCCCACTCCTGCACGACGGGCACCTGCCCGGCCGGCACCGGCACGGCCGGGTGGCTTGAGGTCGGTAACTGCACCACCCCCGGGGTCGTCGTCGGCGGGGTCGTCATCGGCGGGATCGCGACTGACTGGTGCGTGATGGGGCTCTCACCCCCGAAGGGTCGGGCCACACGGGTCGGTCCACGCGGGCTGGGGGGCCCGCGACGAAGGCGGACCCATGGCAGGCTCAAGGCGAGGGTAACCCAGCGCCTGCCCCCCACCGTGGTCGTACACAACCTTGACGTCCCCACAAACCTCGGCGTCCACGCACCTCGAGGTCCGTCCTCGACGTCCACGCACCTCGAGGTCCGGCATCACGACGCGACAGGCCCCGACTCGAGGAGCCGGGGCCTGTCAGGCGCGGAGGCGGAGGGATTTGAACCCTCGATGGGCTTTAAGACCCGAAACCCGCTTAGCAGGCGGGCGCCATAGACCGGGCTAGGCGACGCCTCCTTGCGTGGCTCAGGGTAGCGGCCGGTGCGCGGGGACGGCAAAGCGGATCGAGGTGTCGTCCGGCGCGCCTTTCCCCCGCTGGCGCGGACATGGCAACCTGGCCAGGTCGTCGAGCGTCCACTGTGAGAAGCCCTACTCATCTGCATCGGCCGAACGGGGGAACCCTCAGCGTGACGATGTGCGACGATGGTTATTCCTTGCGTGTCGCGTCACGCTGTCGTCCGGAGGTGGCTAGGCAGTGACCCAGGTCGCTCCCGATACCGGACGACGCGCACGGCGAGAGGCAGAACGGATGCAGGCCCACGGTGGCAGCTCCGCACGTCGCCGTGCCACGCCCACCCCGCCCAACCTCGGCACCGGCTGGGCCCCGCAGCCTGTGCGGGCCGACCGCCCCCAGTCGACCCGTCGCCGTGTCGGCGCCGCCACGGTGCTGCCGCAGGACGACGCCCGCGGCCGGCACGCCTCGGGCAAGGGCCAGAACTTCACCGGGGTGGTCGGCTGGACCATCCTGAGCGCCCTGGTGCCCGGGTCGGGCCTGATCGCCGCCGGACGACGCGGCGCCGGCGCCGTCATGCTCGCCGTCCAGACGGCCGCCCTGTCGGCGGCGGCGACGTACGTCGTCCTGGCCATGCGGGCCCACCCGTCCAAGGGCGGCGGGCCGGTGGCGGCGCTGACGGCCCTGTTCCTGCCGCTGGTGACCCGCCCGAACATCATGCAGATCGTCGTGATCGCCATGGGGGTGCTGTTCCTCGCCTGGGCCAGCATCCTGCTGGCCAGCCACTTCGCACTGCGTCGCTACGCCACCTTGACCAGGCGCCACCAGGTGCTCTGCACCCTGCTGGTGGGGGCCCTTGTGGCCCTCGTCGGCCTGCCCACCTTCCAGGCGGTGCGCTCGGTCGACGGCACCCGCACCGCCCTGGTGGCGATGACCCGCAACGGCCACTCCAGCGTCAACGGCCCCAAGGCCGCCCAGGGCGACCCGTGGGCCGGCACCAAGCGGGTGAACGTGCTGCTGATCGGCTCCGACGCCGGGGCCGACCGGGTGGGCATCCGGCCCGACTCGATGACCCTCGCCAGCATCGACACCCAGACCGGCGCCACGGTGCTGTTCTCCCTGCCCCGCAACCTGCAGCGCGTGCCGTTCCCGCCCAACACCCCGATGGCGGCCGCCTACCCGAACGGGTTCTACTGCGCCGACGGGCACGGCAACAACCTGGACTGCCTGCTGAACGGCTTCTGGACCTTCGGCGAGCAGCACTGGAAGGACTACTACCCCCAGGCTCCGACCAAGTACGACGCCGGCCTGCTGGCCACCAAGCAGGCGGCCGAGCAGGTCACCGGCCTGCCGGTCGACCAGTACGCGATGGTCAACCTGCGCGGGTTCATGCAGTTCATCGACGCCCTCGGCGGGCTGACGCTCAACGTCTACGAGAAGCTGCCCATCGGCGGCAGCCCCGAGAACCCGGTGGCCAGTGCCTGGATCACGCCCGGCATGAACCAGCACATGGACGGGTACACCTCGCTGTGGTTCGCCCGCTCCCGCTGGTCGACCAGCGACTACTCGCGCATGACCCGGCAGCGGTGCGTGATCGCCGCCGTCAAGGAGCAGGCGAGCCCCTCCAAGGTGGCCCTCGCCTTCCCCGAGATCATGGCCACCGCCAAGGACAACGTCATCACCGACATCCCGCTGAACGACATCCCGGCGTGGGTCACCCTGACCGAGAAGGTCAAGAACGCCAAGGTCAAGAGCCTGCCGTTCACCGACGCCGTCATCAGCACCTCGCACCCGGACTTCGAGCGGATCCGCGAGCTGGTGCAGAACGCCATCAACGGCCCCGAGGCGCCGACCCCGTCCGCCACCCCGGGCGCGGCGACCCCGACGGCCAAGGCGAGCACCGAGCCGGGGAACGGCGCCGGTGCCCCCACCAAGAACGCCTCACAGGCTCAGGACGTCAACCAGGTCTGCTGACCGTGAGGGTGGCGAGCAGCTCGCCACGCAGGGCCAGCAGTCGCGGCATCAGGCCGATCCCCACCACCCCGACCAGCTGTCCGCCGCGGTGGTAGCCCGCGACGAAGTCGCCGTCCAGGTCGCCGTCCAGCAGCCGGACGGCGTCGGCGTCGGCGATCCCGAGGGAGCCGAACGACTGCAGCCGCTGCCCGTACTGGTCGGACCAGAACGAGGGCATCGGCGCGAACGCCGCGTCGGCCGGCTCGCCGTCCAGGTCGACCCCGGACAGGCCCGCCACCAACGAGGCGCCGGCCCGCTTGCCGGTGTCGGTGGGGATGCTCCAGTGCTCGACCCGGCGTGGCACGTCGTCGAACAGGGCGTTGGGGAAGCGCGCGACATCGCCCGCGGCGACCACCTCGGATCGCACCTGACCGGACTCGGTCAACGCCCGCAGCCGACCGTCGGTGCGCACCCCGTCGGCCAGGTCGAGCCCGGTGCCGGCCAGCCACTCGGTGTTGGCGGCGCACCCCAACGCCTCGACGACGACGTCGCACGGCAGCCGGGTGGCGTCGTCCAGCTCGACCTCGCCGACCCGCTGCTGGTCGGCCGCGGCGGGGTGCAGGACGGTGGGCAGGCGGCCCAGGTGGAAGCGCACGCCGTGGCCCTCGTGGCGGCGCTGCAGCGCGGCCCCGACGGTCAGCCCCAGCGGCCGCTGCATCGGCACCGCCTCGGGTGCCACGACGTCGACCTCGCAGCCCAGCCCGCGGGCCGTGGCCGCCACCTCGCACCCGATGAACCCGGCCCCGATCAGCACGACGCGGGCGCCCGGCACCAGCTCGGACCGCAGCGCGGCGGCGTCCTCGAGGGTGCGGATCACGTGCCGGCCCCCGGCCGGAGCCGTCAGGGTGAGCCGCCGGGCCCGGACGCCGGTGGTGACGGCGAGGCCGTCGTAGCTCAGCACGGTGCCGTCGGCGAGCACCACCTCGCGGCTCTCGAGCGAGGCCTCGGCGGCAGCCACCCCGAGCCGCCAGCCCACGTCGTCCACGCTCTTGCGGCGCCGGAACTCCAGGGTCTCGAACGTGACCCCGCCGGCGAGCGCCTCCTTCGACAGCGGCGGCCGGTTGTACGGCAGGTGCGGCTCCTCGCCCACCACCACCAGCTCGCCGGTGTGCCCGGCGGCCCGGACCGCCTCGGCGACCCGCAGGCCGGCCAGGCCGGCCCCGACGACGACGACCCGCCGGCTCTGGCTGCCCATCGAGCGGTCAGTCCTCGACGGTGATGGCCTGCAGCGGGCAGACGTCGGCTGCCTCCTCGACCTTGTCGCGCAGACCCTCGTCGAGCTCGCCGGCCTCGTAGACCAGCTTGCCGTCGTCGTTGAGGTGGAAGACCTCAGGGGCGGCGAAGACGCACTGACCGTGGTCGGCGCACTTGTCGCGGTCGACGTAGACCTTCACGCGGTGACTCCTTCTCGTGCTGCGACGGGCGAGGTCCAGCCTGCGGCGGGCCGGTCGAACCAGATGTGGACCTGACCGGTACCCACCGAGTTCTCGTACTCGCTGAACATACGCCCGGGGGCGGTGCAGGCCGCCTCACCCAGGGCGCCGACCATCATCAGGTAGTGCGCGAAGCGGGCCTCGGGCCTGAACCGCAGGAACTCGGGCATGGTCTCGAGCACCCGTGCGTGGTCGCCCTGCTCGAACCAGGCCATCCGCTCGACGTCGGCGGCGTAGGCCTCGGGGGTGAAGATGTGCTCCGACCCGGCGGCCTCGTGGTCGCGGATCACCTTCAGCGGCCAGAAGGTGTGGCTGAGAGCTCCCGAGGCGATGACCACCACCTTGCGGTCGAGCTCGGCGATCGCCCTGCCCAGCGCCCGGCCCACCCGCAGGTTGTCGTCGGAGTCCCCGGTCTGGCAGACGCTGATCGAGATCCACTTCTTGTCGGGCAGCCCGCGCCCGAGGAAGTGCCACAGGTTGACCGTGGCGTACATGATCGGCAGGCAGTGGTCGTCGATCGCGGTGATCCAGGTACCCTCGCCCTCGCCGTGCGCCGCGATCGCGCGGGCCAGCTCGGGGTCACCCGCGAAGTCGTAGGGCACCCGGCTCATGCCGCGGGGCAGCTCCTCGCTGGTGAACAGCCCGTGTCGGCGGTCCTGGGCCGTCGTGACGTACTCGACCGTGGTGGCCCAGTGGGTGTCCAGGACGACGACGGTGTCGTGGTCGAGGGTGTCGAACACCTCGGTGCGCAGCCGTTCCAGGCCGGCCACCAGCGTGGTGTCCTCACCGTGGTTGAGCTCACGGCGGACCGCCTCGGGCAGCATGATCGTCGGAACGTGCGCCAGCAGGCCGGCGGCCACTACCTCGCCCATGTCACGACACCCACGTCACGGCCTCCACAACAATTGTTTGGCTCCGAACGATATGTCGCGGCCCGGACCCGGTCAATAGGTTGGGACCCGACGTCACCCCTGTCGGCGACCGGAGCACCGTCACCTGCGGCATCATCACCGGGACGGCGCGGCAACGCCACCGACCGGGCCGACGGGTCTTGTCGACATTCGAGGGTCACCGTATTGTTCGGGACCAAACAACTTTCCGGAGGGCACCAGTGAGCGACCACTCCCCCCACGACTGCGACCTCACCGAGGTGATCGCCGCCCTGCGGGCCCGAGGCACGGACGTCGTCCGGCTCTCCTACTCCGACCTGATGGGTGTCGACCGGGGTCGTGACATCCTCGTCGACGAGCTGCCGACGGCGATGGGGCACGGGCTGGCGTTCTGCCGGGCCATCTTCCACACCAGCCCGATGGGTGACGTGGTGCCGGTCACGGGCGGCCTCGAGAGCGGCCTGCCCGACGTCTCGGTCCGCCCCGACCTGGCGACCCTGACGCCGATGCCGTGGGAGGAGGGCGTCGAGTGGGTGATCGGCGACGTGTCCGGCCCCGACGGCGACGCCCACTTCGAGTCCCCCCGTGCCGTGCTGAAGCGAGTGATCGCCCTGCTGGCCGAGCACGGCGTGTGCGGCGTGGTGGGACCGGAGCTCGAGTACTACCTGCTCGAGGCCGACCCCGCCGCCCCCGGCGGCTGGCGGCGCTACGCCGACGCCCCCGGCAACGTCTACGTGGTCGGCAGCAAGGGCGACCCCAGCCGCCACCTGCTCAAGTCGCTGCGGCTGCTGCGCGACGCCGGGCTGCGGGTCACCGCGGCCAACCACGAGTTCTGCGGCGGCCAGTTCGAGCTCAACCTGAACCACTCCGAGGCCCTGGACGCCGCCGACCGCTCGTTCCGGCTGAAGTCGGGCATCCAGGAGATCGCCCGGATCGACGGCCTGCAGGCCACCTTCATGGCCAAGCCGTTCAACGACGAGGGCGGTTCCGGCTTCCACCTGCACGTCTCACTGGTGGACGGGCAGGGCCGCAACGTCTTCGGCGACCCGGACGGCCAGGACGGGCTGTCGACGCTGGGCCGACAGGCCGTCGCCGGCGTCCTGGCCCACGCGCCCGCCCTGGCCGCCCTGCTGAACCCGACCGTGAACTCCTACAAGCGGTTCGGCCCGGACACCCTGGCACCGTGGCTGATCGACTGGGGCCTGGACAACCGCAGCGCCATGGTGCGGATCCCGCCGGAGCGGGGCGAGGGCTCACGCATGGAGGTGCGCCTGGGTGACGCCACCGCCAACCCCTACCTGGCGATCGCCGGCACCCTGGCCGCGGCCTACCTCGGCATCCGCCAGGCCCTCGCCGCGCCCGAGCCGCTGGAGGGCTACGGCTACAACCCCGAGTCTGCTGCGATGCTGCCGCAGCGGCTGTCCGACGCCCTCGACGCCCTCGAGGCCGACACCGCCCTGCAGGAGGTGCTCGGCCCCGAGTTCTGCAGCTCGTTCCTGCAGTTCAAGCGCAACGAGGTCGAACGCTTCGAGCGGTACGTCACCGACTGGGAGTTCCGCGAGTACACCTACCACCTCTGAGCGCACTGACGAGCGGACACACCGCTCGACCTGACTCACGCCAAGCCGCACGCCTCACCGAAGCAAGGGATCTCGAGATGACGACCACCACTCCCGGCTCGGGCCTGGACCTGTCCGACCTCGACCTGTCCGACCTCGACCTGTTCGAGGCCGGACCGCCGTGGCAGTCCTTCGCGGCACTGCGCCGCGACGACCCCTGCCACTTCAACCCCGAACCCGACGGCGGCAAGGGGTTCTGGTCGATCACCCGGCACGCAGACATCATCAACGTCAGCCGCGACGAGGTCACGTTCTCCTCCGAGATCGGGGCGGTCAACCTCGAGGAGCTCGACGACGCCCAGCTCGAGATCCGCAAGTCGATGCTCGAGATGGACGGCGCCCGTCACTTCGCCCTGCGCCGGCTGCTGCAGCGCGACTTCTCGGCCCGCGCCCTGGCCCCGTACGAGACCTTCCTGCGGGGGCTGACCGCCACCACCCTGGACGCCGCGCTGCCCAAGGGCGAGTTCGACTTCGTCCAGGAGGTCAGCGCCGACTTCCCGATCCGGGTGCTGGTGCGCCTGCTCGGCGTGCCCGACGACCACGCCGGCCAGCTCATCAACTGGGGCAACCGCATGGTCGGCAACACCGACCCGGACGAGGCCGACGTGCTGCTCGGGTCACCCGAGAGCGAGCAGTACCGCAACCTGCCGTTCCGCTCCCCCGCCGCGCTGGAGGTGTTCGCCTACGGCGACGAGCTGGCCCGGCAACGTCGTGGCAGCGACGGTGACGACCTGGTCTCCAAGCTGGTCAACCGCACCCCGGACGACGGCGTCCCGCTGACCGAGCGCGACTTCCACAACTACTTCCTGCTGCTGGTGGTGGCCGGCAACGAGACCACGCGGCACACGATCACCCACACCATGAAGGCCCTCATCGACCACCCTGACGCCTTCGCCACCCTGAAGGAACGCCCCGAGCTGCTGCCCCAGGCGGTCGAGGAGTTCCTGCGCTGGGCCTCGCCGGTCTACCACTTCCGCCGGACGGCGACCAAGGACGTCGAGCTGCACGAGCGACGCATCAAGGCCGGCGACAAGGTCGTGGTCTGGTGGCCGTCGGGCAACCGCGACGAGAGCGTCTTCGCCGACCCGGACGTCTTCGACGTCACCCGGGACGCCCGCGAACAGATGGCCTTCGGCAAGGGCGGTCCTCACCTGTGCATGGGCAACCAGCTGGCCCGCATGGAGATCAAGATCATGTTCGAGGAGATCCTGCGGCGGGTCGACTCGGTCGAGCAGGCCGGTGAGCTGCGCCGGGTGCGCAGCAACTTCGTCAACGGCATCAAGGAGTTCCCGGTCCGGATGACCGGCGTATGAGTCGGACCGGACCGCTGCGGGCACTGGTCGTCGAGCACGACGCCTTCTCGGCGCCCGGGCTGGTCGGGGACTCCCTGGCCGACTTCGGCTACGAGGTGGTGCGTGACCTCGTCGTCCCGGCGGACCGCGCCGACAGCCCCGGGGTCGAGCACACCTTCGCCGACCCCACCGACTTCGACTTGGTGGTCGCCCTCGGTGCCCCGTGGTCGGCCTACGACGACGCCTCGATCGGCAGCTGGCTGCGGCCCGAGCTCGACATGCTGCGACGCGCCCACCAGGCCGAGATCCCGGTGCTGGGGGTCTGTTTCGGCGGCCAGGCGCTGTCGCTGGCCCTCGGTGGGTCGGTGGCGCCGGCCCCCGGCTGGGAGATCGGCTACCACCCGGTCGAGACCGACGAGCCGCGGCTGGTCTCGGCCGGGCCCTGGTTCCAGTTCCACCACGACCAGATGACGGCGCCGTCCGAGGCCGTGGTCGTGGCCCGCAACGCGATGGGGGTGCAGGCCTGGCGCCTGGGGCGCAGCCTGGCGGTGCAGTTCCACCCCGAGGTCACCCCGGAGGTGGTCGAGCTGTGGCTCACCCACGGCGGTCACCGGGTGCTGAAGGACCAGGGGCAGGACGTCGAGCAGCTGCGGACGAGCCTGCGCGAGAACGCCGCCCGGGCCTCCTACCTCACCCACTCCCTGGTGAAGTCGTTCATGATCCACGTGGATGCCCCCGTCGGCTTCCCGGTGGACAGCCCGGCGGAGTAGGCCGGTGACCACCCCCGCGAACGGGGACGGCGGCGGGTAGCCGGATATCCTGCGCACCTCGGCCGGGACCGGCCGGAGGAGGGCGGAGATGGCGAAGCCTGGGCGGCCGGCGCAGCTGACGCGCGAGCGCATCGTGGCCGCGGTCGTGACCCTGCTCGAGCGGGACGGCGTGGACGCCCTCTCGACCCGTACCGTCGGCGAGGCCCTCGGCGTCCACCCGACCGCGCTGTACCGGCACTTCCGCGACATGGACGAGCTGGTGCGCGAGGCCGCCGACCACGTGCTGGCCGGCCTGCTCGACGGCTCCACACCCACCACCAGGACGGCACCCGCCACCAGGACGGCACCCGCCACCAGGACGGCACCCGCCACCGGGACGGCACCCGCCACCGATGCGTCAGCCACCCCCCTGACAGCCACGGCCGACGCAGATGCCGATGCCGACGCCGCCCTCGGCGAGCTGGTGACCCTGTGCCGGCGGCTGCGGGTCGCGCTGATGGCCCGGCCGGGGGCCGCGCGGGTCATGGCACCGGGCCCCTCCCGCAAGCCCAACGAGCGCGCCCTGACCGAGCACATGCTGGGGCTGCTCACCCGCTCGGGACTGCCGGACGAGCAGGCCGCTCTGGCCTACCACGCCCTGGTGGAGTTCGTGGTCGGCTCGGCCGCGATCGACTCCGCGGTCCGCGGCGGCGCAGCCCGGGACCAGGACGAGGACGACGTCCACCAGCAGTGGCGGGCGGACTACCAGAGCGCCTCGGCCGAGGAGTTCCCGCACACCACGGCCCTGGCTGCCTGGCTCTACCCCAGCCAGGAGACCCAGTTCCAGTTCGGCCTGGACCTGATCGTCGAGGGCCTGCGCCGGCGCCGAACTCCCTGATCGACATCGAGTGTGCGCACATTGGCGTCCTACAGCGCCACGACTGCAATCTGCGCACACTCGAGGAGTCCAACGCTAGGTCAGTAGACGCGGGAGTACTCCTGCTGCTCCCAGTCGGTCACGGCCTCGAGCCAGCGCTGGTACTCCCGCCGCTTGAGCCCGACGTAGACCTCGACCAGCATCGGGTCGAGGTGGCTGCGCAGCTCGTCGTCCGCCTCGAGGGCGTCCAGGGCGGCCGACAAGGTCTGCGGGGCATGCCGATGGGTGTTCGGGGTGGCATCGGAGTCACCGACCTGCGGGTCGGGCAGCGGCAGCTTCGCCTCGACCCCGTGCAGCCCGGCGGCCAGTAGGGCCGCGGTCAGCAGGTGCGGCGAGGCGGTGCCGTCCGCCATCCGGTGCTCGACCCGGGTGGCCACGCCGCGCTGCCCCGGCACCCGGACCGTGGTGATCCGGTTGTCCAGGCCCCAGTTCGCCCAGTAGCCGCTGAGCATGCCCGGGCAGAGCCGCTTGTAGGAGTTGACGGTGGGCGCCGCGAACGCCGCCAGCGCCTCGTGGTGGTGCAGCAGCCCGGCCATGAAGTGCCGGGCCAGGTCGCTGATGCCCATGGGGTCGGCCGGGTCGTCGAAGGCGTTGCCGCCGTCCGGGTCGGCCAGGCTGAGGTTGGCGTGCAGACCGTTGCCCACCGTGTCGGCGAAAGGCCTTGCCATGTAGGTCGTGTCGATCCCACGGGAGCGGGCCACAGCGCGGGTGAGCTCACGGAACAGCACCGCACAGTCAGCCGAGGCCAGTGCCGACTGGTAGTGCAGGCTCACCTCGACCTGACCGGGCGTGAACTCGCCGTTCATGCCCTCGACCTGCAGCTGGGCGAGCTCGGCGAGCTCGACCAGCGCCTGCAGCGTGCCCGACGGGTCGGCCCCCGAGCCGATCCCGTAGACCCGATGGTCGGGAACCGCCAGGCGCTGCAAGGGGTCTCGAGCCTCGAGCAGGAAGAACTCCATCTCGAAGCCGGCCATCGGGGTGTAGCCGAGGGCCTGCCAGCGGTCGCTGACCAGACGCAGCTGACGGCGGGAGTCGAACGGCAGCGGCTCGCCGTCCGTGCGGTAGAGGTCGGCCATGGCGGTGGTGCGACCGTCGAGCCAGGGGCGCAGGGTGTCGTGGTCGACCCGGGCCTCCATGTCGGGGAAACCGGCACTGGTGGAATACCCGTCGGTCTCCAGGAAGCCCAGGTCGAGCCCCTGGATCATGCAGGTGACCGCGTAGTGGGTGGCGTACTGGAGCCGGTGCGGCGGCACCGTCTTGCCGTGCAGCAGCCCGAACAGGTCGGGGAACACGACGTCGATCTGGTCGCTCACTGGGTGGCCTCGTCCTCGTGGGGGCTCAGGTGGTCGACGACGGGCCGCAACGGGGTGCCGTCGACGTGCAGGGTGAAGATATCGAACCGGTTGTAGCCGCCGGTGATGTCGTGCATCTGTCGCGGCTGGATGCAGCGGGCCAGGTCGATCTCGGCGTAGACGATGCCCTCGTCGTCCACCAGCGGCGGCACCACCGGTTCGCCGTCCGGCCCGAACACGCCGGACAGGGCGCTGTGGCGCCGGCGCAGCAGCTCGGCGGTGGCAGGGTCGCCGCCGGCGATCACCTCGACGATCTCCTCCGAGATCACCGAGGTGGCCACCACCGTGAAGACCTTGCCCTCGAAGCTGTGGGCCGCACTGCGCAGCGCGATCGCCTTGGCCATGTCGTAGTCGGGGGGCGCCACCGGCAGCGCGATGTAGCTCGCGGCGTGCACCTGCTCGCCCCGGGCAAGCAGCGTGAACCGGGCCAGCGGGTTGGTGTTCTCGCCGCAGGCGAGCACCCCGAGACGGCCGACCGGCGTCTCGTGCACCACCAGTGAGCTGCCGTCGCCGCCGGCCCAGGTCAGCTTCTCGGCCCACGTGGGCACCAGCTTGCGATGGACGCCGAGCAGCTCACCGCCGCTGCCGATGGTGACGATCGTGTTGTAGAGCGTGCCCAGACTGGTCGCCGGCCGCTCGTTCACCCCGAGGACGACGGTCACCCCCAGCTCGCGGGCGACGTCCTGCACCTGCGCGATCTCGGGCCCCGGGACCGTGACCGCCTGCCGCACCAGCCGTTCGAACCAGGCCGATCCCTGCAGCGGGGTCATCGTCCAGTTCCAGTAGGGGTAGCCGGGCACGAAGACCTCGGGGAACACGACGAGGGTGGCCCCGTGCCCGGCGGCCTCGGTGACCAGCCGGATCACCGTGGCGACGGTCGCGGCCGTGTCGAGGTACACCGGCGCGGCCTGCACGGCCGCGGCGGTGAACCGCGGCAGCTCGAGCGTCACCGGGCGTCCACCACGGGGTTGCGCAAGGTGCCGATCCGCTCGACGGTGGCCTCGACGACGTCGCCCGGCTGCAGGAACTGCGGCGGGTCCTGGGCGGCCCCCACCCCTTGCGGCGATCCGGTGGCGATCACGTCGCCCGGCTCCAGGGTCATGCCGCACGAGATGTCGGCAATCAGCTCGGCGACCGAGAACAGCATGTGGCGACTGTTGCCCGACTGCTTCTGCACCCCGTTGACGCTCAGCGACAGCTGCAGCGTCTGCGGGTCGGGCAGCGCGTCGGCCGTCAGCACCGCCGGCCCGAACGGGGCGTACGAGTCCTGCCCCTTGGAGTAGAACCACTGCCCCGAACGGCGCTGGTCGCGGGCGCTGATGTCGTTGGTGATGCTGTAGCCGTAGACGTGATCCAGCGCCCGGTCGCGACTCACTCGCCGCGCCGTGCGGCCGATGACGACCGCGAGCTCGCACTCCCAGTCCAGCTGGGCGGTGAGGTCGCCGTTGTGCTCGATCGGCTCGTCGGGGCCGACCACGGCCGTGCCCGGCTTGCCGAACAGCACCGGGCGCTCCGGCAGGGCCTGCGCGGTGTCGAGGGTGCGGGCCGACTCCGCGACGTGCTCGACGTAGTTGAGACCGACTCCGACGATCTTGCCGGGCCGCAGCGGGGCCAGCAGCCGGACGCCGTCCCGGGATCGGGTCACCGCCGCCAGGTCGTCGGCGCCGGCCTCGGCCAGCAGCGCCACCAGGTCGGCGCAGCCCGTCTCGGCCCGCACGTGCTCGAGCAGGGACGGCGGCACCGTGCGGCCCCGCCGGGCGCCGAGTGCAGGCAGGTCGACGACGTCGCCGTCAACGTCCAGCACCCCCCAGGAGTCCCGGTTGCCGTCGGTGTAGCTGACCACCAGCATGACGATGTTCCTCTCGATCCCTGCGGAGCCGGATGTGCGGACGGGACGTCAGTCGACGGGCTGGAAACCGTCCGGGTGGGCCTGTTCGCGCCAGAAGCCGAGCGATCTCATCACCGGGAAGTCGTTGAACGAGAACAGGCAGGCGTCGTCCCGGTCGTCGTCGTTGACGTGCTCGTGCCAGGCCCAGGACGGCACGCAGAAGATGTCACCCTCGGTCCAGTCGAACCGATGGCCCGCCACGATCGAGTGCCCCCGGCCCTTCGCGACGGTGTAGATCTTCGATCCGACGACGCGATGGGCCTTGGTGTGCTGGCCTTCTCGCAGCAGCTGCATGTGGGCGCTCATCGTCGTCATCACCGAGCCGCCGGTCAGGGGGTTGCTGTACTCCATGATGACCCCGTCGTACGGCGAGCCCTCGATCGCCTTGGCAGCGTTGCGCAGTGCCGCGTACGTGGCGTCCCAGGGGTAGGCGAACAGTGGCGAGTAGGGGTGCTGCCACCCCTGCTCCAACGGCCGCAGCTGACCCGCCCCGTAGGTGAGCAGCGAGCTGTTGTCGACCCCTTGCTGCTTCTGGTAGACGTCCGGGTGCACCTCGTAGAACGGCGCGTCCAGCGCGTTCACCAACGGGATGTCCAGCCCGTCCTGCCAGATCACCGGGCCGTCCTGCCCCTGGTTGCCGTGCTCGTGCCAGGTCCAGTTCGGCGTGATCGCGAAGTCGCGGGGGCCGACGGTCAGCTTCTGGCCGTCGACGATCGTCCACGCCCCGGTGCCCTCCAGGACGAACCGCAGCGCGGAGGCCTGATGGCGGTGCGCGGTCATGCACTCCCCCGGACCCATGACCTGCAACCCGCTGTAGAGCAGCCCGACGGTGGCGGCCTCCTCCTGCCGCTCGGGGTTGACGAGCATCACGACCCGCCGGCCCGCGTCGTCGCCCGAGACCAGTCCGAGCGCCTCCAGGACCAGCGGGCGCAGCTGCTGGTAGGACCAGTGCATCGGCACCGAGCGCGGCTGCGGGAACCACGGCTCGATCTTGTTGGCCACGGTCCACAACGCCCCGGTCTGCAGGGCCGCCAGTCGCTGGTAGTAGTCGCGCAGGGCGTCGGTGTCCTGCACCTTGGCCCGGCCGAGGATGTCGTCGCGGTACTGCGGCTGCTCCGTCATGGCCTCTCCTGGTTCATCGTGGGCGGGACGGCCGGCGTCGCCGGCGCAGGCGGGACGGCCGGTGTCGCCGGCGCAGGCTGGACGGCGGTGAAGCGGCGCAGGTGGTACATCAACGGCGGGGGCGGGTCGGCCTCGGGCAGCAGCACGTCCAGGACGGCCCCGACGACGATCAGGTGGGTGGCCTGCTGCAGGCTGGTCGAGACGTGGCAGACACAGGTGGAGGTGGCACCGCGGAGCACCGGCGCCCCCGTCGTGTGGGTCGACCAGAGCGCGTCGTCGAACCGCCGGTCGCCCTGCAGGCCGGTGCGACCGGCGAAGGCGGCAGCGACCGGCTCCTGGGTCGCGGCAAGGATGTTCACCGAGAACCAGCCGGTGTCGCTCAGCGCCCGCGCGATGCTGGAGGACCGGTTCACGCACACCACCAACTGCGGCGGCTCGGTCGACAGCGAGCAGATCGCGGTGGCGGTGATCCCGGAGCGCTCCCCCGACGGGCTGGCCGCGGCGACGACGCACACGGTCGCGGCCAACGCACTCATGGCGGTCACGAACTGCTCGGCCACCTGCTTCTCGTAGCTGCGGCCCTCACTCTCGGGCATCCACCCGGGGTACGGCGACGGCCGGCCGTCGTCGTCCCCCAACGGGTCGAGGATCACCGATGCTCCGGCCGGGCGGCGATCGTGGGACCGGTGACGGCGTGCTCGACCGGCTGCGCCGGGGCCAGCTCACCCTGCAGGACGCCGTCGCGGACCACGGCGACGCCGTCCAGCTCGAGGGTGCAGTCCAGCATCGGCAGGTCGAAGTGGCAGCGGGTGAACCGGTCGGCGGTCTCGTTGGCGCCGGTCGAGAACATGAAGTTGCCCTCGAACCCGCGGGCCTCGACGGCGTTGTGCTGGGACTTGTCGAACAAGTCGAAGTAGTCCCAGCGGGCCAGCGGGTTCATGCCCCACCCGAGGTGGGAGGTGGCGTAGGCGTCACGATCCTGGAAGGCCGCCATGTAGCCCGCCAGGTGGCGGGCGTCGAGCCCGTCACCGCTGACGTCGACCACGTAGTCGTCGACGACGGTCAGCCGCACCGACGAGCGCACGTAGCTCTTGAAGGTGCAGTTCAGGTCGCCCTCGGCCAGCACGATCGTGCCGTTGACACTGTTTCGGGCCGGGAAGGCCAGCACCAGGCCGCCGGGCCAGTGGGCGATGCTGCCGGGACCCGAGGTGACCCCGGTGGAGCCGGCCCGGAACGAGCCGTCCAGCCGGACCGTGAGGTCGGTGCCGGCGGCCGAGCCGACCCGCATGGTCGTGGCCGCGGTCAGCATGTCGTAGCCCCGCTCGACCCGTCGGGCCATGTCCTCGTCGTGGTGCAGCCGCTCGAAGCTCTCGGGGTACTCGTCGGCGATCATCAGGATCCGGGTGCCGGACGCCAGGATCGTGCCCAGCTCGCGGGAGTGCAGCAGACCCTCTGCGGTGCAGTCGATGACGAAGTCGGCCCGGCACAGCGCCGCGACGGCGGCCGCGTTCGACTGCAGCGCCAGACTGGTGCCGGTCGAGCGCAGCGGCACCGGCCCCGGGTTGGCCGGCGTGGGCATCACGACCTGGAAGACCTCGGCGCCCAGGGACTGCGCCGCCAGCAGTGCGCTGCCCACGTTCTCGGGCCGGCTCGTCGTCTCCGAGAGCACCACGCAGAGCTCGCCCGGCTGCAGCAGGCACAGCTCGAGCTGGGCGGCGAACCGCTGGACCCAACGCCACTGCGCACTCATGACCGCTCCTGACTCGTCAGCCAATGGTGGCGCAGCTCGGCGTCGACGGCCTCTGGCGACTCCAGGTTCGACAGGTGCCCGGTCCCGGGCAGCACCACCATCCGGGCGCCCGGGATCCGCTCGGCGATGGCGGCGGAGTAGTCCGGCGGGGTCTCGGTGTCCTCGGCCCCCACCAGCACCAGGGTGGGCGCCTGGATCTCGGCCAGCCGGTCGCGGGTGTCGTGGTCGACCAGGGCGCGGCACGAGGCGGCCAGACTGGCACCGGGGACGGCGCTCATCGAGGCCACCACCAGGTCGCGGACCGGTGCGGGGCACGCCGCGCCGACCAGCCCGGCGACCACCTGGTCGAGCTGGGCGGCCCGCTCCGCCGTCCCGGACGGGGACTGCGGGTCGCGCAACGGCTCGACCCGGGTCGCCAGCCAGTCCTCGCGGGTCGTGACGCCGTCCATGCCGAACCGGGGGCTGGTGTCGAGCAGGGCCAGGGTGCGCACCAGGTCCGGGTGGTTCAGGGCCAGGTGCTGGGCGACCATGCCTCCGAACGAGAGGCCCACGACGTCCACCGACCCGGTTGCGGTCCCCGCGACCAAGGTGGCGATCCACTCGGCGGCCACGTCGGCCAGCTCGGTCAACGACCCCGGCAGCCCCGGGGAGTCGCCGTAGCCCGGCAGCTCCCAGGCGGCACACCGGCGCAGCGTGGCCAGCCCGGTCAGCTGGGGGTCCCAGCTGCTGCGGTTGCCAGCCGAGTCCGTGCAGGAAGACCGCCACCGGGGCGTCGGGCGAGCCGGACTCGCGCCAGGCGATGGGGCCGCCGGTCACGTCCCGCAGCGCCGCGTCGTTCGAAGCCATGAGCGGGGAGTCTAGGTCGGGGTCGACGAATTTGTAAATGGGTCTGACAGACTGCTTGACGGGACCTGTCCGCATGAAGACACTGAACCGCATGACTTTCCCTGCCGCCGACGGGCCAGCGATCAGCCGCGACGAGATGGTGGCCCGGGTCCGCGCCCTGGGACCGGCCTTCACCGAGCGCGCCGTGAAGTACGACCTCGAGGCCAGCTTCCCCTACGAGAACTTCGCCGACCTCAAGGCAGCGGGCATGGTGGCGCTGTGCGTGCCCACCCGCTTCGGAGGTCTGGGCGCCTCGTTCGCCGACTACGCCCGGGTGTCGGCCGAGATCGGGCGCTACTGCGGCGCCACGGCGCTGACCTTCAACATGCACAACGCCACGATGCTGTGGGCGGGTGAGGTGTCCGACCTGCTCGACTTCCCCGACGCCGAACGGGCCGAGCACGACCGGCGGCGGGCCGAGATGTTCCGCGGCGTGGTCGAGGACGGCACCATCCACAGCCAGCCCTTCAGCGAGGGCATCTCGGCCGGTGCGACGTCGGGGGTGCACACCAAGGCCGAGATCGTGGACGGCGGGTTCCGGGTCACCGGGCGCAAGATCTTCGCCTCGCTGTCGGGCGCCGCCCACCGCTACAACGTGACCTGCCAGGTGCCGGGCGAGCCGTTCATCCGGCTGCTGTCGGTGCCGGCCGACGCCGACGGCATCGAGATCGTCGGCGACTGGGACCCGTTGGGCATGCGCGGCACCGTCTCTCGCACCCTGCTGTTCACCGACGCCTTCGTGCCCGCGGACAACGAGGTCATGCCGCCGCGCGGCTATGACCAGGCGGCGCAACGGTTCCCGTTCCTGTTCATGTCGTTGGCCCCCAGCTACCTCGGGCTGACCCAGGGCATCCTCGACTTCACCCGCGGCGTACCTGCGGGGCGAGACACCGGGCGCCCGCCCGGGGACGGCGCGCCGCGACCTGCCGCAGAAGCAGGCCGGCTGGGCCCAGATGCAGATCGACTACGAGCTGGGCCGGGCACTGCTGTACGACGTCCTGGACACCATGGTGATCGACCCCGACGAGGACCTGCTGGCCCGGGCCTGGGCGGCGGTCTACACCGTGATGGAGAACGCCAACAAGGTTGCGGCCCTGTCCATCCGGGTCTGCGGGGGGCAGTCGATGCTCAAGGACCTGCCCCTGGAGCGGATGTACCGCGACTCCCGGTTGGGGGCCACGATGCTGCCCTGGTCGGGCGAGGTCTGCCTGGACCGGCTGGGCAAGGCCAAGCTCTACGACTGAGCGGGCCGCCCGGGTTCGGGGCGTCGAAGGCTGTACCGGGGTCAGCCCAACCTCAAGAGTGGGTGCACCCAGGTAACAGGACGGTCGAAAGGGTGGCGCCGGTCGGAGAGCTGACCCTAAACTCGCGCCCGTCTCTGAACGTTCGATTGCGAACGTTCACATCCGGCCCGCTTCAGCCGCAGGAAGGCACTTCATGGCCACCGACACCTCGCTCCCCCAACTGGGGGGCAGCACCAAGCTGACCCTCGTCGACGCGATCGCCCAGTCCGTCGGCTTCATGGGCCCCGTCTTCTCGATGGCCTTCCTGGTGCCCCTGATCGTGGGCGTCACCTCCCCGACCGGCCTGGGTGCCGGCAACGCCGCGCCCCTGGCCGTCGTCCTGGCCGGCGTCGGCGTGCTGGGCTTCGGCTGGATCATCAGCGAGTACGCCCGCCGGATCTCGGCGGCCGGGTCGCTGTACGACTACATCAGTGACGGTTTCGGCCCCCGCGTCGGCGCCGCGTTCGGCTTCCTCTACTACGCCGGTGTCCTCGGCCTCGGTGGCGCGCTGCTGGTGATGCTGGGGGGCACGATCCACGACACCTTGGAGATCGAGTTCACCAACTCGATCCTCAGCGAGGGCGCCTGGGACCTGCTGCTGCTGGTCGTCACGGCCGTCATCCTCTACCTCGGCGTCGCCCTGTCGACCCGGGTACAGCTGGTCCTGGCGCTGGTCTCGATCGCCGCCGTCCTGCTGTTCGCGCTCTACGTGATCCTCAAGGTGGGCTCCGGCAACAGCCTGTCCACCGCGGTGGTGCCCGACGCCGACCACGGCTTCCAGGGCTTGCTGTTCGGCGTGCTCTACGGAGTGCTGCTGTTCACCGGTTTCGAGACCGCCGCCAACCTCGGTGAGGAGACGGCCCACCCCAAGCGCGACATCCCCCGCGCCATCCTGATCTCGGTGCTGGCCGTCGGCGGCTTCTACGTGCTGGTCACCTACGCCCAGGTGGCCGGCTACGGCTTCAACCTCGAGGCCCTGGGCAAGAACGCCGGCGGCCCGCTCTTCGGGCTGGCCGGGCCCGCCGACGCCGGCGGCTTCGGCTCGGACACCGTCCGTCGCCTGCTCGAGATCATGATCATGTTGGACATGCTCGCCGTCCTCATCGGTGTCTCGGTCGCCGCCAGCCGCGGGCTGTTCGCCCTGGCCCGCGACGCCCGGCTGCCCGCCCCCCTCGGCAAGGTCTCCTCACGCAGCACCCCGATGACCGCGTCGATCCTGGTGCTGGCCCTGTACGCGCTGCTGGTGCTGGTCACCCTGTTCCTGCCCAGCTTCGTGGCCCTGCCCGACCTGCCGCACTACGTCTCGGTCTTCGCCTGGTTCTCGACCCTGGGCGGCTTCGCCCTCTCGGTGATCTACCTGGTGATCTGCCTCGGCTCGTTGCGGGGTCTGAAGGGACACGTCCCCGACGCCCGGCTCTACACCGCGGCCGGGATCGGCATCGTCGTCACCGCCCTCGCGGTCTTCGGTGGCATCTACCAGGTGCCGGCTCCGGCCAACGCCGCATGGATGACGGCGATCGTGCTGCTCGTGGTCGGCGCCGCGCTCACGTTCGTGTTCCCGGGTCGTCCGTCGCCGAAGGACCCCTGGCAGGGCCTGGCCGCCTCGGAGCACGGCCCGACCAAGCTCTGACACGATCCAGCTCTTGACAAGACCCGCGAGGGGTCACAGATGACGGTCCCGAAGTAGTGGGAACCGTGATCTGTGACCCCTCGCCGGTTTGAGTGAGGGTCAACTGGCGAGCAGGGGCAGCTGGCGAGCAGGGTCACCTGGCGAGCAGGGTCAGGCTGGCGAGCAGGGCCTCGCCGCGGGCGACCACCTCGCGGCAGAAACGGCCGACGTCCGCAGGGTCGTCGACGAACTGGCTGGGCTTGATGCAGAACGTCGTGAAGCCCTGCGCCACCTTGGCGGGCAGGTCCTCCAGGGCGCGGCCGAGGTCGGCGCACGAGGTGTCGTCGGGAAAGCCGCCCGGGTGCCGCCCACCAGCTCGAGGTCGCCCAGGTCGCGGCCGACGGCTCGCAGGCCCGCCGAGAGCCGTGCCCGGTCGTCGTCGGTGGGCACCCCGAGCGGGTTCCAGCCGTGACCGTGGTGCACCAGCCGGTGCAGCAGGGCGTCGTGCATGTCGGCGCCGCCGAACCACAGCCGGGGCCCGTCGGACTGCGCCGGGCCGGGGCTGACCCAGACGTCGTCGAAGCGGTAGAACCGCCCCTCGAAGCGCAGCGGTGAGCCGGTGGCCGCAGCCTGCCAGGCCAGTCGCCAGATCTGCAGGTGCTCGTCGAGCCGGGCGCCCCGCTCGGTGAAGGGCACCCCGAGGGCGGCGTACTCGTCGCGGTGCCAGCTGACGGTCGGCTGCACGGTGAGCCGCCCGCCCGACAGTGCGTCCAGGGTCGCCAGCTCCTTGGCCAGCTGCAGCGGGTGACGCAGCGGGGCGATGACGGCGCTGGCGGCCAACCGGATCGTGCTGGTGCGGGCCGCGACCGCCGCCAGCACCAGCAGCGTCGAGGGCCACGGGGTGTCCGGGTCCTGGTTGCCGGGCAGGGCGTACTCGCGGGGGTTGGGCATCCGTCCTGCGGCGCCCGAGCTCGGCCCGAGCACGACGTGCTCGCTGGTCATGGCCGCGTCGAAGCCGGCGTCCTCGGCCTGCTGCGCCCAGCGCACAAGCTGCATCAGGTCGCTGCCCGGGGTCATCGTCCAGTTCTCGGTGAGCACGATCACCCACCGCAGCGCCGGCTTCGCCGACCCTTCAGTCACGGCGTGCGCCAGAGGGTGGCGCCGCCGTCCCAGACGACACCGACCTGGCGGTAGTAGCCGCCGATGACCTCGCGCACCGGCAACGCCGACAGCTCCTCCCACGGGGAGTCGAACAGGGCCAGGTGGTCGACGTCGGCCGTGAAGGTGGCCCCGATCGTCGCCGACCGGCTGCCCGAGCGGATCAGCTCGACGTGGGCGTCGCCGACGCCGTCGATCGCCGGCAGCCAGCGGTGGTGGGCCATCGGGTGGCCGTTGACGAACCCGTTGCTGTCGCTGGGCTCGCGCAGCGTGATGACCGCCTCGGCCAGCCGCCGGTCGGCGGCCGCGATCGTGGCACCGAACCGCCCGCCGGGGGCCAGCGCCGGGGCGCCCTCGGTCATCGGGTGCGACCGGGTCATGTGGATCGAGCCGAGCTTCTTGGGGTAGCCCTGGTGGATGCCCCGCAGCATCGCGAAGTCCTTGTCGACCCAGATGTAGACGCAGCGGCTGTACGTCGTCCCCTCGAAGCTGCAGCGGACGACGACGAACGCCTCCTTGTACTGCGAGCGCACCGGGTCGAGCAGCTCGCGACGATCGGCGCCGCAGGACTGCCAGTCGGCCCAGATCAGCGCCACCGCGCCCGGGTCGTCCTCGACCGGGCTCAGCGGCTCGGGCAGCAGCGCCGCGACCGCCTCGGGGTCGGTGCGGTACTCGACCGTCAGCAGGTCGCCGGAGTAGAACCACGGCGGTGGCGGCAGCAGCGAGGACTGCCCGGTCACGGTGCGCGGGTAGAAGAATCCCTGCAGCGGCTGACTCGTCGGCTGACTCATCGAGAAGGTCCACCCTTGGCTAGTGTCGATACGACCGGCCGGTCGCCCTGACCGGCCGGGTGTGTGTCACAGCGAACGTTCGTTACCGAACGATAAAGCCCACCACGGACGGCGACAAGGCCCCGCAGGCTTGACGCCGTCGCCGCGACCCGGGAACCTTTCGGAACCGAACGTTCTCTGCTCGGGCGGTGTCAGCCGCCGTCTCCCATCGAAGTCATCGTCCGTCGACGTTCCCTGGAGGGTCCCGCATGTCGGTCGAGGTCGTCGCGGGTGTCGAGGTCGACACCCGGCACTGGATCGGCGGCAGGCGGGTGGCCTCGGCCTCCGGCGCCACGTTCGCCGACATCTCCCCGATCGACGAGGCCACGATCGCGCAGGTCAGCGCGGGTTCGGCCGCCGAGGCGGCGGCTGCCGTCGACGCCGCCGCCACCGCGTTCCCGGCCTGGGCGGCCACCCCCGCCGACGAGCGGGCCGCCGTCCTGCACCGCATCGCGGACGGCGTGGAGGCGCGGCTCGAGGACCTGTCGCAGGTCGAGACCCGCGACAACGGCTCACTGATCCGCAGCCACCGGCGCGGGGTGATGCCCCGGGTGGCCATGAACTTCCGGTTCTTCGCCGACCACCTGCGCACCCTGGCCTCCGGCGCGGTGCACCCCGACTTCGAGACCCGCGGCCACCGCAACCACGTCAGCTGGGACCCGGCCGGCGTCACCGCGATCATCACGCCGTGGAACGCCCCGCTGATGCTGGCGACCTGGCGGATCGGCCCGGCGCTGGCGGCCGGCAACACCGTGGTCGCCAAGCCGCCGGAGTGGGCGCCGCTGACGGCGTCGCTGCTGGCCGACATCACCGCCGAGGCCGGCCTGCCGGCGGGGGTGTTCAACGTCGTCCAGGGTCTGGGCGTCGATGCCGGGGCCCCGCTGGTGGCCGACCCGCGGGTGCGCCGGATCTGCTTCACCGGCTCGGTGCCGACGGCCCGCACCATCGCCGCGGCCGCGGCGCCGAACGTCACGCCGGTCTCGTTCGAGCTGGGCGGCAAGTCACCGTTGGTGATCTTCGAGGACGCCGACCTCGACCTGGCCGTGAGCCTGGCCGTCGAGCAGTTCGACAACTCCGGGCAGGTCTGCCTTGCCGCCGTCCGGCTGCTGGTGCACGAGGGCCTGCACGAGGAGTTCGTGCACCGCTTCACCGAGCGGGCCGCGCTGGTGAAGCAGGGCGACCCGCGCGAGGCCGAGACCGACATCGGCCCGCTGATCAGCCGGCGCCACTTCGAGCGGGTCAGCGGTTTCGTCGAACGGGCGATCGCGGGCGGCGCCCAGGCCCTGGTGGGCGGCGGGCCGAACACCGACCTGGGCGGGCTGTACTTCAGGCCCACCGTGCTGGTCGATGCCAAGGCCGGCAGCGAGATCCTGTGCGAGGAGGTCTTCGGGCCGGTGCTCACGCTGCAGACCTTCGGCACCGAGGCCGAGGCGGTGGCGCTGGCCAACGGCACCGACTACGGGCTGGCCGCCACCCTGGTGACCGGCGACCCCGAACGCGCCGAGCGGGTCTCGGCCCAGCTGTCCGCCGGCACCGTGTGGGTGAACTGCTTCTTCGTACGCGACCTGAGCGCCCCGTTCGGCGGCAACGGCCGCAGCGGCATCGGGCGCGAGGGCGGCACCTGGAGCTTCGACTTCTACTGCGACGTCAAGAACACCTGCTACGCCCCGGCCGGCTGGACCGCGGGCGCCCCGAGCTGGACCACGGAGGGCATCAAGTGAGCCAGAACCCGCTGCTGCCGGGCAGCAACGACAACCCGCTGCTGCCGGGTACGGTCGAGCACCGCCGGATCCTGCTCGACGGCGCCACCGTCGAGGTGGTGCGGGACGGCGACGAGCTGGTCGCCGGTGACGGCCGCCGGGTCGGCGTCGGGACGGCCGTCCATCTGCCGCCGGTGGTGCCCACGAAGATCATCGCAGTGCACCTGAACCACATCAGCCGGGTCAAGGAGTTCCAGATCTCGCTGCCGGCAACCCCGACCTACTTCCACAAGCCGACCTCGTCGCTGGCCGGGCACAAGGGCTCGATCGTGCGGCCCGAGGGCTGCAAGTGGCTCAACTACGAGGGCGAGATCGCGATCGTCATCGGCCGCACCTGCCGCAACATCGCGCCGTCCGACGCCGGCGACTACATCGCCGGCTACACCCTCGCGAACGACTACGGGCTGCACGACTTCCGCGACACCGACGCCGGGTCGATGCTGCGGGTCAAGGGCGCCGACACCCTGTGCCCGTTGGGGCCGGGCCTGGTCCGCGGCTGGGACTTCCGGGACAAGTGGCTGCGCACCCTGGTCAACGGGACGGTCGTGCAGGAGGGCTCGACCGCCGAGATGACCTGGGACATGAACTACCTGGTCGCCGACATCGCCCGCACCATCACCCTGGTGCCCGGCGACGTGCTGCTGTCGGGCACGCCGGCCAACTCGCGCACGGTCTACCCGGGCGACGTCGTCGAGGTCGAGGCCGAGGGGCTGGGCCGGCTCACGAACACGATCGTGTCGGGGCCGACCCCGATCCGCACCGACGTCGGCGCCCAGCCGACCGAGTCCGAAGAGGTGCTCTCGACCGCCAAGGGCGGCGACTGGGAGTTCCGCGGCATCCGCCCACCCCGCCGCCCCGGCGAGTAGCCCCCTCAGATTGGTCAGGGGCGGTGGGACTGGGCGTGGGTGACCAGGGCTTCGAAGAGGGCGGCCTGAGCGGGGTCGGTGTCGGCGGTGTCCTCCGGGTGCCATTGGACGCCGAGGAACCAGCCGGGCGCGTCGGTGGCCCGGATCGCCTCGATCGTGCCGTCGTCCGCCGTGGCGATCGCCTGCAGCCCGGCGCCCAGTCCGTCGAGGCGCTGGTGGTGGTAGCACGACACGGACGGCGTCGGCCCGAGGATCGCGGCCAGCTCGGGGTCGGTCACGGTCACCGGCTGGACGACGTCGCGGTGCGGAGAGTCCATGTGCTGCTCGAGCCCGCCGCCACGCACCACGTTGACGGCCTGGGTGCCCCGGCAGATCGCCAGCAGCGGTACCCCGGTCGCGAGCGCCCAGTCGGCCACGGCGAGGTCGAAGTCGTCCTGCTCGTGGTCGACGTCGTAGACGTCGTGGTGCTGGTCGGTGTGGCCGTAGCGGGACGGCGACAGGTCGCCGCCGCCGGGCAGCAGCACCCCGTCCGCGAACCCCAACCGCTCGACCACGTCCACCCCGGACCACGGGTGCACCGTCAACGGCTCACCACCGGCCCGCAGCACCGCCTCGGACAGGGCCCGCGCCGTCACCAACGCGCGGTACCGCAGCACCGGCGCCGACGGCGAGAACCGCGCCGGAATCACGATCAACGGCCGACCCCGGCCCACACCTACGCCCACACCTGGTTCGGACACGAACAGATCCTACGAGCCGGACCTCTCGCAACCACCCCCACCCCGAAACCAAAGCCCACCCCCGCACCGGCGTCGAGGCCCAACGCCGGAAGGACGGGCCGGATGCGGCAGCGACGTCCGTAGAGTCGCCGAGCATCCGGCCCGTCCTTCCGGCCGAACGTGGAACATGACGCAGGCGTTACCTCTGCTCGAGCTCCACAGCCAACCGACGACGCTGCTCGGCCTCCATCACCTGGCGCTCGTGGTTGCGCTCGGCACCGAGCAGGATGATCGCCTGCTCGAGGGTCTTCGCGGCGTCCTCCTCGACCGGCACGGCCGCCGTACGCAGCCGCAGCGGACGGGGCAGCTGGAAGCGCTCCGCCAGGATCTGCTCGGCCGCCCCTGCCAGCCGTCCGGCCACGATCTCGGCGTCGTCCAGCTCGGTCGCCGGCAGCAGCACCGCGACGTCGTCCTCACCGTGGCGGTAGGCGATGTCGCCGACCCGCAGCTGGCTGTTGAGGGTGGTCGCGATGAGGCGCAGCGCCTCGTCGGCGTCCCCGTCGCCGTACTCGGTACGCATCCGGGCGAGGCCGTCGACCTCGGCCAGCACCAGCGAGACCGGCAGGTCGTGCTCGGCGCGGGTGCGGACCGCGGTACGGAGGTCGACCAGCATGCGCTCGCGACGGACCAGCCCGGTGACCGGGTCGAGGTCCTCGTCACCGGCGAGGGCGCCCCGACGGGCGATCGCGTCGAGCGAGGCCCCCGTCATGCGGGCCAGCCGGTCGAGCACACCCTGCTCGGCGACGGTGAAGCCCTCGGCGCGCAGTCGACGCACCACGAGCGTGCCGGCGAGGGTGCCGGCGCTGGCGATCGGGACGGCGAGCAGTGCCGTGGTGGCACCGTCGGCCAGCGGGTCGGACTCGAGCACCTCACGGACCGGTGCACCGGCGGCCAGCAGCGCGGACAGCGTCTGCGGACCCCAGATCTGGCTGTCGCCGCCGTCCGGGTGCAGCCAGAGCACGCGGGGGCCTTCGACCGAGTGGACGACGACCGCGGCGACGTCGCCGTCCACCAGCAGGGCCGCCTCCTCGGCGGTGATCTGCGCGGCGCTGGCGCGGGTCGCGGAGGTGGACAGCCGCTTGGCCGACCGGCGCAGACCGTCACGCTGACGCGAGGACGGGGTCACACCCCGCTGCGAGGGAACCCGGGGGGCGTCGAAGGACCAGTCCGGCATCTCGTCGAGGCTCTGGTGGCGTGCCACCGCGGCCGGGTCGACACCGACCGAGGCCAGGATCTGCGACACGATCCGGTTGACGACCTCCTCGCCGTCCTCGTTCGGGGTGCGGGGCTCGAAGTCGAGCACCACCTTGCCGAACGAGCTGCCGGCGACGGCAGCCGTGGCGCCCTGGCGCTCCACCCGCGGCGCGTACGCCTGGCTGATCGCGAGGGCAGCGTCCACGGCCGAGGTCGTGGTTGCGGGGGCGGGCGTCGTGGCCTGACCGTCGTTGTCCCACCAGTTGCTGCGGGGGGCGGTCGAGCGAGCGGCCGTCGGCGCGGGAGCCGGGGCCGGGGCGACCGGGGCCGAGGCCGGGGCCGGGGCCGGGGCGACAGTCGGAGCCGGAGCGGCAGCCGCGGGTGCGGCGTCGGGCCGGCCGGCGTCCTCGGCGGACGTCGAGGGCCAGGCCTGCGCGGGCGCAGCGGCCCACGAGGTGCCGTCGGACGACGCCTCGCTGTCGGGGGTGAGTGGCTGCACGATGCCAGAGTGCTCGACGAGGCCGGTTACCTGTGGTAGCGACACAGCTACTTGGCGCATTGTTGCGCTCACCTCCGTGTGGGCGTCGGTGACGACACCGGCACCCGCTCCTGCTTCTTGACTGGGCGCGGTCATCTGCCAGATCTCCTCATCGTTACGATCGGCGGGCGATCCGCCGAGGTCGTCACTTCTGTGGGGCTCGGCCAGGGAGCCCTGGTCGAGGTGGGTCGTCGGGTTGGTCGGGTCGGTCAGGTCGGTCAGGTCAGTCGGCATCGGGCCACCGCAGTTCGGGGAGGTCGGAGGCTCGCAGGTGTCGGCCCCGAAGATCGGGGCCGAGACAAAAGGGCCGACGTCCACGGGATCACTCGGACCGCTCGGGTCGATCGGGTCGATCGGGTCCATCGAGACGATGCGGTCGATCGGCTCGATCGGCTCGATCGGGTCGATCGGGTCGACCGGGTCGAGCAGGTCCATGGGGTCCAGCAGGTCGATAGGGTCGATCAGGTCCTCCGGCCGAAGTACCGCAGGCGCTGCTGGGGCCGCCTCGACGACCGCAGCGACCGGGGCGACCACTGCGACCCGAGCAACGGCGGCGACCGGAACGCTCCCGAAGACCGGGGCGGGGTCGACCGGGGCGAACAGGTCGACCGAGGCGACCCGTTCGTCGGAGCGCGGGTGCGGCGGGCGAGCCTCACCGGCCACCGGTGCCACGTCGACCATCTGGATGCCGGGCGAGCGGTCCTCGACGCGGTCGACCTGGACCACCGAGACAGGTGGGAGTGCCACGGTCGACTCCTGCCGGCTCCCCGCCGACTGGCGGCGACTGCCGACGACCGCCGCCAACCGGGTCTCGATCACGGACCGGACCGAGGGCTGGTGCGGGATCTCGGCCCCACCACCCACCGGCTCGGAGTGCGGGGAGTGCGCGAGCAACGACTGGTCGAGGTCGCCGGCGCGACGACCTCGGGACGACCGGCGTCCCTTGCGCTCCTCACGCAGCGCCCGGCGCCGCGGCAACCGGCGACGCTCGAGGGTCTCGGCGCCGTCCACGACCGCGATCGCAGACGGTTCGACAGCAGACGATGCGACGGCCACCGGTTCGACCGCTGACGGTCCGACGACCACCGGTCCGACGACCACCGGTCCGACGGCCACCGGTCCGACGGCCACCGGTTCGACGGCCTCGGACGCGGATGCGTCAACGGGAGCGGTCCCGTCGACGCATGGGGTCCCGTCGGTGTCAGGCGTCTCGTCGGCGGGAGCGGTCTCGTCGACGTCAGGGGTCCCGTCGGCATGAGGGGTCTCGTCGGCGTACGCCGGCTCGTCGTCGTGAGCGGCTCGGGTACGGCCGCGCCCGGTGGGGACCACGGTCGCGCCGACGACACTGCCGGTGTTCTCGGCCTCGGTCAGCTGGCGGGCGTAGGCGGCAGCGGCGCGCCGGTGGCGGTAGCCAGCCAGCAGGCGCACCACGAGGACCAGTACGACGATGGCCAGCACCACGCCCACCAGGGCGGCAGGGTTGGTCGCGAGGGCGGTCGTACCGCTCTCGGGACTCTTCGGGGAGGCCAACACCTGCCCTACATCGGCAGGTGCCGCAGAAAAGTGGAGTGGTGGATTCTCCACCGTTCGGCGTAACCACGTCACCCGGTCGCGCGCGAGGCCCTTATCCGGGTGGGGCGTTCCACTGCAGGACGGCGCGGGTGCCCCGGTCCTCGCCGAGGATGCCCACGGTCGCGGGGTCGAGCACGAAATGAGCCGCGAGCTCAGGCGGTTGCCCGAGCCAGCGCACCGTCAGCACCCGCAGGAAGTGCGCGTGCGCGAAGAGCAGCACCCGGCCGGTCGCGCCGTCCATCAGGTCCTTCAGCAGGGAGTCGGCCCGGGCGGCGACGTCGGCCAGGTTCTCACCGCCCGGCATCTGCGGATGCTCGAAGGGCCGCCAGTCCGGCACCCACCGACTGATCTCGGCCCGGGTCAGTCCCTCGTAGTCGCCGTAGTCCCACTCGACGGCCCGGGGATCGACCTCGCAGCGCGCGAACCCGGCCAGCTCGGCGGTGCGGCGGGCCCGCTGCAACGGGCTGCAGACCACCCGGTCGAAGGCCACCGCCGCCAGCGAGGGAGCCAGGGCCCGCGCGCCGTCCTCCCCGACCGCCGTCAGCGGCACGTCGGTCAGTCCGGTGTGCCGCTTGGCCAGCGCCCACGCGGTCTCGCCGTGCCGCACCACCCAGAGCTCGCTCACGGGGCCGGGCTCGTTCACGGGGCCAGCACCGTCAGGGTGTGGATCAGCAGCCCGGCCAGGCCGCCGACGACGGTGCCGTTGATCCTGATGAACTGCAGGTCGCGGCCGACGTGCAGCTCGATGCGGCGCGAGGCCTCGGCGCCGTCCCAGCGCTGGACGGTCTCACTGATGACGGTGACCACCTCGTCACGGTAGCTGCGCACCAGGTGACCGACGGCCTCCTCGAGGTAGCGGTCGACCAGTCCCTGCAGGTCGACGTCGTCCGCGAGACGGCGTCCCAGGCCGGCGAGGGCGTCGACCAGGCGCAGGCGCAGGTCGCTCGCCGGGTCGTCGAGGGCCTCTTCGAGCACCCCGCGCAGCGTCGCCCACAGCTGCTCGACCGCGCCGCGGACGTCGGGGTGGGCGACCAGCTGCTGCTTGAACGCCTCGGCCCGGGCCATGGTCCGGGGGTCGTGCTGCAGGTTGTCGGCGAACTCGGCGATCAGGTCGTCGAGGGCCCGGCGGGCGTGGTGGCCCGGGTCGGACCGGACGTCGGCCATGAACCCCAGGGCCTCGCGGTAGGCCTTGCCCGCGATCCGGTCGTCGAGCCAGGCCGGCGTCCAGGCGGGGGCCCGCTCGAGCACCACGCGGGTGATGACGTCCTCATGGGTGGCCAGCCACTCGTGCGTCTGCGCCACGACCACGTCGACCAGCCGGTGATGAGCACCGTCGGCCACGATCCGCTGCAGCAGCCGGCCCGCCGGCGGCCCCCACGAGCGTTCGACCAGCCGGCGCACCACGACCTCGTCGAGCAGCGCCAGCACCTGCTCGTCGCGGGTCAGCTGCAGCGCGCCCCGACCGAGCCCGGCCAGCTCGGAGCCGGCCCGTACGGCATTCTGGGGCCGGGCCAGCCACATCCCGATCCGGCGGGTCACCCCGGCTCGGCGCACCCGGTCGCGGACGACGTCCTCGGCGAGGAAGTTGTCGCCCACGAACTCCTCGAGGCTCTTGCCGAGAGTGTCCTTGCGGGTCGGGATGATCGCGGTGTGCGGGATCGGGATCCCGAGCGGGTGCCGGAACAGGGCGGTCACCGCGAACCAGTCCGCGATCGCCCCGACCATGGCCGCCTCGGCGGTGGTGTTCACGTAGCCGAGCCAGCCGTCGCGGTGCAGCGTGGCCACGTAGATCAGCGCCGCGAGCGCCAGCAGCGCGGTCGCCAGCACCTTCATGCGGCGCAGCTCGGCTCGCCGGCGGACGTCCGCGGCCGTGCCCGAACCGCCCATGGACGGCGGCATGGACGGCGCAGCCGTGGTCGTCGCGCTCACCAGGTCACTCTGACACGCCGCGACAGGCCCCGCCGTCCGGGCGCCGTCCGGGCGCTGTCCGGGCGCTGTCCGGGCGCTGTCCGGGCGCCGTCCGGGTCTGTGGCGGGTGTCAGTCGCTGATGACCGGCTGGAGCTCGCTGGCGCAGTACATGCACCTGGTCGCGTCGACCGGGACGAAGCTCTTGCAGAAGTCGCACTCGCGGTTGCCCTGGGCCCGGAAGTTCATGCCCAGCCTCATCAGCGCCTTGACGAGGAAGAGCAGGGTGATCGCGATCAGCAGGAAGCTGACCGAGGCCTGCACCAGCTTGCCGATGCCGATCTCGGTGCCGTTCACGTTCTGGGTCATCTTGCTGAAGTCGGGCACGTTGAAGATGGCGCCGATCAGCTGCATCAGCACGTCGTTGGCGAACGCGTCGACCACCGCCTTGAAGGCCACTCCCAGGATCACGCCGATCGCCAGGTCGACGATGTTGCCCGACAGCGCGAAGGCCTTGAAGTCGTTCATGAAGCTCTTCATGGCGCACAGGGTAGGGCCGCGACACCCACCACGACAGGCGGACGCCCCACGATCGATCCGTATCGAGAACAGTTACTCTACGTTGGCAAACGACCGCATTCAGTGACTGGATGCGGTGCCGGACAGAGATCTCGAGAGGGCAGACCGTGCGCCGTCCATCGCGTCCCCCCGGCGCACCGTCGACCCTGGCACTGGCGCTCACGTCGTGCGTGCTCGTCGCCGCCTCCACCGTGGCCGCCACCGCTGTGCCCGCCACCGCCGTGCCTGCCGCGGCGGTGCCGGCCTCCCCGCAGCGACCCGGACCCGCTGCGACGCAGGTGACGACAGCCGTCACCACCAGTGCCCTCGGGTGGGCCGAGCGGGCCCGGGCCCGTCGTCCACGCTCGGTCGCCGCGGTGCTGGGCCGAGCCCGACCCGGCCAGCCGGTCACCGTGGTCACGGTGCGCTCCGCAGCGGGTCGACCGACCTTCACCACCGTCAGGGCCGTCGACCTGCAGGCCGCTGCGCCGCTCGTCGCGACGGCTCTGGCCGATCCCGCCGTGCTCGGCGTCGAGCTGGCCCACCGGGTGAGGGTGCAGGACGCCGTCCCCGCCGCCCTGCCGTGGACCCTCACCTCCCTGGGGGCACCCACCCTGTGGGCGAACCAGGGCGGCGCCGGCAGCGTGGTCGCCGTCGTCGACACCGGGGTCGCCGCGACCCACCCCGACCTCGCCGGGCTGGTGCTGCCGGGGCTCGACCTGGTCAGTGCCTGCGGCACGGGCCAGGCCGACGGCCACGGTCACGGCACCCACGTCGCGGGCATCATCGCCGCACGGGCCGGCAACGCGGCCGGTGTCGCCGGCCTGGCCCAGGGCACCACGATCCTGCCGGTCCGGGCCCTCGGCTCCGACGGGTCGGGCTCCGACGTCGACGTCGCCAGGGGCATCGCCTGGGCCGCCGAGCACGGCGCCGACGTCGTCAACCTGTCGCTCGGCTCCCCCGACCCGTCGTCCGCGGAGCAGGCGGCGATCGACTACGCCTACGGCCGGGGGGTGCTGGTGGTGGCGGCGGCCGGCAACGACGGGGATGCCGGTAACCCGCCCAACTACCCCGGCGCCCTCGACCACGTGCTCGCCGTCGGCGCCGTCGACGCGAGCCACTCGGTGCCGCTCTTCTCCAACAGCGGCTCGTACGTCGCCCTGGCGGCTCCCGGCGTCGACGTCCTGTCGACCATGCCCCCCAACGGCTACCTCGCCATGGACGGCACCTCGATGGCGGCACCGTTCGTCGCGGCCACCGCCGCCCTGATGCGGGCGGCCGACCCGGCCCTGACCCCCACCCGGCTCACCTCGCTGCTCGAGACCACCGCGCTCGATCTGGGGACGCCGGGCCGCGACGACGTCACCGGCTACGGCGAGGTGCAACCGGTCGCCGCCGTCGCCGCGGCCACCGCCACCCGCATCTCGGGGGCCGCGAGCGCCGGCTCGGCGCAGGCGGTAAGGACGACCGCGCTGACGACAACGCCGACGAGCGTGCCTGCGGTGCGGACGACGGCGCCGACCGGGACGACGCTGTCGGTGACCGGCGCCCCGCTGCGCACGACCTTCCACGGCACGGTCTCGATGCGGTTCCGGCTGACCACCGCCGACGGTCACCCACTGGCGTCCACCCCGATCACCATCTGCCGCCGCAGCGGCGACCTCGGCCACTCGGTGTGCGGCGGCGCGGTCACCGACGCCACCGGCACCCTGCGGTACGGCAGTCGGATCGCCACCAGCACCGCCTACTGCGCCACCTACGCGGGCACCGCCACCCGGTCCGCGGCCGTCTCGGGGGTCGCCGCAGTCGGCATGCTGCCGTACCTGTCCGTCACCGGCGGCACCCACGGTCTGCGGCTGCGGCTCTCGCCGGTGCCGGCCGCGGGCGTGACCGCCACCCTGCAGCGGCTGCGCGGCGACGTCTGGACCTACGCCGGTCACGTGGCCGTGCCGTCGTCCGACTCACGGGTGGTGCGGATCGGCACCCCGGGCCGCTACCGGGTGGTCGTACCGGCGAGCCGGCTCACCACGGCCGCCGCCTCCGGCAGCGTCCTGGTCCGCTGAGCCGGACTGCCGGAGCCGAGCAGATCTGCCGTCGGGGCGGGCTCGGGGATGGTGATCCCCAGCGTCCGGGCCTGGGCGCGGATGGCGGCGAGCTGGTCGTTCACCCCGGCCAGCGCAGCGGCGTCCACCGAGCCCGACCGCAGACCACCGGTCAGGACGGCGCCCCTGGCCAGGGCGACCGCCAGGGCCGCCGCGAGGGCCTCTGTCCCTGGGCAGCCCTGCAGGTCCGCCAGGGCGAGGGTGTACTCGCGCAGGGCCACACTGCCGGCCAGTGCCGCCGTCACGACCGCGGCCGACCGTCCCTGGGCCCCCGATGCGAAGGCGCCCCGCTGGAAGGGCTGCCACAGATAGCGGTCCACGGCTGCGGCCCCGAGCCCGGCATGGGTCGCGAACCCTGCCCTGCGGCAGGTCGTCGTCGAGGCTGCCGGAGCGGGGCTCGCGCCGGTGACCGCGGTCGAGGCCTCGGACGGTGGGCCCGCCAGGTCGGCGGCGACCGCGATCGAGCTGACCACCGACGGGGTCGGGACCGCGACCACCGGGGGCGCCTGCCGGCCGCAGCCGGCCGAGGTCAGACCGAGAACGACCGCTCCCACGACTGCGAGAGCCCGCCGCCCGAGAGCCCCTCGTCCCAGAGTCCCCCGCCCGAGAGTCCCCCGCCCGGGAGCCTGCTGCCCGACACCGTCCATCGCATGCCCCCGTCCCCGAACCATGTGCCGCCGACCCGCCGGGCGCCCCGGTCCCAGGTCCTTGTCAGCAACCTGTTGTTACCGTGCCGTGATGCTCGACGAGCCCTCGAGCCGGACGGGTCCCCGCCAGGGACCCACCCGACACCGCTCGGCCTCGCCCCGGCGAGGTTCGCCGACCCGTGATCTGACCACTATGTCCCTCGACGAGCGATATGCCCACGACCCGCGCTTCAGCGACAGGGTCGGCCCGCCGGCGCCCGTCGAGGCCGCCCGCCGCGACCGGTCCCGCACCTCGGGCAGCGACCGGTCGCGGGGCCGGGGCGACGGGCACCGGCGTGGGGGCCACGCCACGGTTCCCCGTCGTCGCCGCGGGCCGGCGGCCGTCGTCCTGACGCTGGCGCTGGTCATCATGGGGGCGCTCGGGGCGCTGGCCCTGACGACCCGCCACCTGTCCGCCAACCTGCGCACGGTCGCCCTGACCGGCTCCGCACCCTCTGCCGCGGCCCGAGCCGTCCGGGCCGCGCCCGCCGAGCACCGCCCGGTCAACCTGCTGCTGATCGGCTCGGACTCGCGCAGCAACCCGGCCGACTGCGCGATCGGGCACAACTGCGGGGCCGGCACCGACAACGCGGACGTCGAGCTGCTGGTGCACCTGTCGGCCGACCGCGCCCACATCACGGCGATGAGCATTCCCCGGGACACCGTCACCGAGCTGCCCGAGTGCACCGAGCCCACCACCGGACGACGCCACCCGGCGCACGTCGGGCAGATCAACTCGGCCCTGCAGTACGGACCGGCGTGCAGCGTCGCCGCCGTCCAGGCCCTGACCGGGATCACCGTCGACCACTTCGCGATGATCGACTTCGTCGGGGTGATCGCGATGTCGGACGCGGTCGGCGGGGTCGACGTCTGCGTCACCGACGACGTCTACGACCCCTACTCGCACCTGCGGCTCACCCGGGGCAGCCACACGTTGCAGGGCATGGCCGCGCTGCAGTTCGTGCGCTCGCGGCACGCCTTCGGCGACGGCAGCGACCTGCAGCGCACCTATGCCCAGCACCTGTTCCTGAGCGCCATGATCCGAGCGATGACCAGTGCCGGCACCCTGGCCAACCCGGTCACGGTCTACTCCCTGGCCGACGCCGCGACCAAGGCGCTGACGGTCGACACGGGTCTGGGCAGCCTGGCGGCCCTGGCGGGCACCGCCAAGGACTTCGGCACCGTGCCGCCCGGTCACATCACGTTCGCGACGATGCCGACCGGGGCCGACCCGGCCGACCCGAACCGGGTGATCCCGGCGCAGCGGGCCCAGCAGCTGTTCCGGTCGATCATCGACGACCGGCCGCTGACCACCGGCAGCCGTTCCGACGCCTCGCCGTCCCCCTCGCCGTCCGGGCCCAGGAGCGGGCGGCCGAGCACGGGGGCCTCCCCGAGCAGCGGGACGTCGGCGTCGGCCGGCGCGGCCGGCGAGCAGACCCTCACCGACGCCCACGCCCAGACCGCGGACGCCGCGATCGGCTGCGCCCGGGTCTCGACCCTGCGCACCGTCGCCCTGCACGGGGTGGGCATGACACCGACCCGGGCGTTCGAGCTGACGCCGGAGGTCGCCCTGTCAGCTCCCTGACGGCGCGGCGACGACGGCGGCGACGGGGTCCGGCCAGCCGAACCGCTTGACGCAGCTCGGTCAGCGCCCGGGCGTAGGAGGTGGTGTCGACGTAGTTGGTGTGCCGCGGCGAGTCGAGGTAGCCGTGGCCGGCCTGCAGCGACGGCTCCTCGACCGCCACCAGGTGCCGCCACCGGGCGGCCTGCTCAGGGTCCTGCCGCAGGTGGGCGTCCAGCACCACCAGGCTGGCCTGCTGGTCGGCCAGGGGGAAGTAGGCGTCGGCGGTCTCGAGGGCGCCCATCACCGACAGCCCCGGCAGGTCGCGGGCCAGCAGGTGCACGAACAGCTGGGGACGACCGCCGCGCCAGGTCAGCAGGTCGTCGGTCCAGGTAGGGCAGGCGGTGCTGGTACCCGGTGGCCAGCAGCACCAGGTCGAGCGCCGAGGCGGCGTCCGTCGACCAGCTCGACCCCGGTCGCGGTGAAGGCGGCGACGTCGCCGACCGCGGTCAGGTCGCCGTGGGTCAGGTGGTGCACCACCTGGTCGTTGACCACGGGATGGGAGGCCAGCAGCTCGTGGTCCGGCGCCGGCACCCCGTAGCGGGTCAGGTCGCCGACCAGCCCGTCGACCGCCTGGGTCAGGTCGATCGGCACCACGAAGCCCTTCGGGACGACGCCCTGGGCGGCGAAGACGTCGGCGGGCAGCCCGAACAGGTGCTTGGGCACGAACCGGTAGCCGCGCCGCAACGACAGGTAGGCCCGGTCGGCGTGAATCGCTGCGTCGCAGGCGATGTCGACCCCGGAGTTGCCGCCGCCCAGCACCAGCACCCGCTTGCCGGCCAGCTCGCACGGCGAGCGGTAGGTGACGGCATGGCGTACCTCGCCGGCGAAGTCGTCGCCCGCCCGGCAGCTCGGGCAGTGACGGCGCCCAGTTGGCGCCGCTGGCGCAGACCACCCCGGCGTACTCGCGCACCTCGCCGGTCGACAGCCGCGACCCGCCAGCCTCCCTCGGCGCGCGGCCCCGACCGGCTCGACCTGCTCGACACCGACCCCGAAGCGGATCGCCGGGCGCAGCCCGTAGGTGTCGGCGAAACCGCGCAGGTACGACAGGATCTGGGCGTGGCTCGGGTAGTCGGGGTAGTCGGCCGGCATCGGGTAGCCGGCGAACGCCGACCGGGTCACCGAGCTGATGAAGTGGGCGCTGTCGTACATCGGGATGCCGGGCGACTCGACGTCCCAGATGCCGCCGACGTCGTCGCCCCGCTCGAACTGGTCGTACCCGATCCCCTCGGCGGCCAGCTGCCGTGCCACCGCCAGCCCGGCCGGGCCGGCGCCGACCACGCAGTAGCGGCCGCGGTAGTGCGCCACCACCGGCGCCGTCCGAGTGACGTTCTGGCGCAGTACGACCGAGGCCAGGTCGGCGTAGATCTGCGGTCGCCCCCGCCGCAGCCAGAGCCCGTAGGCCGCGCCCGCCGCCAGGACGATCAGCAGCATCGACGGCAGCACCCGGAAGGCCGGGCTGCTGACCCCGGTCAGCACCGGGAACTCCACCAGCACCAGCACCAGCGCCACCGCCAGCCCCACCGTGGCCAGCAGCGGCGCGACCACGGTGCGCCAGCGCCCCTCGGTGTGGCTCACCCGGCGGAAGTAGCCGACCACCGCGAGCGCAGGCCATCAGCTGCAGCGACACGACCCCGACCGTCGACAGCCCGACGAACGCGGCCGCCAGCCCCAGGTAGGGGTCCCAGCCGCCGACGGCGAACACGGCCACGACGACCACGGTGGCCACCGTCAGCGCCAGGCTGGCCCGGGCGGGGGCGTAGCGACGCGGGTGCAGGGTGCCCAGGGCCGCCGGCAGCAGCCGCTCCCGGCCGAGCGCGAACAGGTAGCGGGACGCCGCGTTGTGCACCGCCAGCATCGAGGCCAGCACCGAGGTGCTGAGCAGCAGTCCCATCACCGCCGTGAGAAGGCCTCCGGCGTAACGGTCCGAGAGCAGGAACAGCAGGTTGCCCTGCTCCTTCGCCGCCACGGAGCGGGTGTCGTCGACCCCGAGGGCGCCCACCACCAGCCAGCTGCAGAGCAGGTAGAACACCCCGATCAGCACCACCGACAGGTAGGTGGCGCGGGGGATGGTGCGGTGCGGCTCCCGGGCCTCCTCGCCGTACAGGGCCGCGGACTCGAAGCCGACGAAGCTGGTGAAGGCGAACATCAGGACGACGGCGAGGCCGCCGACCCCGGCCGTGGTCAGGGCGCCCGGGGTGAACACCGACAGCGGCAGTGCGTGGGCGCCGTCCCGCAGCAGGATCGCGCCGTCCAGCACCAGCAGCACGACGATCTCGGCGACCATCAGGGTGCCCAGCACCGTCGCGGACAGGTCGATCGAGCGGTAGCCGAGGGCGGCCACGATCGCGACGGCGAGGGCGCTCCACAGCGGCCACGGGGTGGCGACGCCCATCGAGTCGCCGATCAGGGTGACGAAGTAGCCGAAGGCGGCGGCCAGCCCGATCGTCAGCGCCGAGTACGACGTGACGGCCAGGTAGGCGGCCGCGACCGCGGGCGGCTTGCCCAGCCCGTAGGCGACGTAGGTGTAGAAGGCGCCGGTGTTGACCACGTGCCGCGCCATCGCGGCGTAGCCGACGGCGAAGCACAGCAGGGTGGCCGCGGCCAGCAGGTAGGCGGCCGGCAGCCCGGGGCCGGAGCCCAGGGCGAGCGCCAGCGGGGTGTTGCCGACCATCGCCGCCATCGGCGCGGCGGCCGCGACCACGAGGAACACGATCCGCCCGGTCGACAACCCACGATCCGGAGCGGGGTTCCTCAGGCGGGCCTCGCCGCCCGGGGTAGCGGGCAGAGTCGCGCAGTCCGGGCCGGTCGATGTGGGCGGGCCGGTCGACGCGGCCGGGTCGTCGGAGGAAGGCATGCCCGATGGTGAGCGCGGTGACCCGCACGGTCAAGCGGTTCGGCACAACCGCTCCCCTGCCGGCTGCTGGCTCTGGCTGCGGCCGGACGGGTGACGTCGAGGATCTCTGCGCGTCGAACGACTCAAGTCAATGTTCGAATTCTTCGATTTGAGTTAGAGTTGGGTACCGTGATCGCGTCGGGAGGAGCTCGCACATGTCCGTGACGATGTCCGAACACACCACCATGCCGCCAGACAGCATCGAAGACTTCGGCGCACTGCTGCGACTGGTGGAGTCGCCCGGCCCGCAACCACCTCAGCTGGTCGGCCCGGACGGCGAGCGTACCCACTTGCCGCAGGAGGTCTACGAGGTCCTCAAGCACGTAGTCAGGGTCATGGCTGCGGGCAAAGCGGTGACCGTCGCACCTCACAACCTGCAGCTCACGACCCAGGAGGCCGCCGACCTGCTAGGAGTGAGTCGGCCGACGATCGTTCGCCTGCTCGAGCGCGGAGACCTGCCTTTCACTCGGCCCAATCGTCATCGACGCGTGCAGCTCATGGACATCCTGGACTACCAGCGGCGCGCCAGAACCAAGCGTCAAGCCGCATTGCGGACAATGGTGGAGATCAGCGAAGATCTCGGACTTCACGACATCGAGGACGAGCCGCCGCTTCGTCGCTGAGAGACCAGGAGCCTGGGGGGTCAGTGCTGTACGCCGCGGTCCTTGACACGTGTGTCCTCTACCCTGCGACACTCCGGGCCACATTGCTCGGCCTCGCGGAAGCCGGCTTGTACCGCCCCTTGTGGAGTGGGTCGATCCTTGGTGAGTTGGACCGCGCCCTGACGAGACGGACTGGACCAGGGACTGTCGTGGAACGCCGCAGCCAGGTCACCCGGCTCCTCGACGAGATGACCCGCGCCTTCGAGGACGCGCTCGTTACTGGATATGAACCCATCGTGAACGGCATGACCAACGACCCCAAGGACCGACATGTTCTGGCCGCCGCGGTGCGGGCCGGCGCCGCCGCTGTCGTGACCTTCAATCTCTGCGACTTCCCGGAGACCTCGACGAAGCCGTTGGAGATCGAGGCCGTCCATCCCCAGGACTTCCTCCTGAACCAGCTCGACCTCGACCCGGCGCGCGTGGTGCACACCCTGGAGCGGCAGGTGGCAGGTAATCGGCGCCAACCGATGACGATGGCCGAACTCTGTGACTCCTTCGACCGATGCCACCTACCTGACTTCGCTACCCGGGTCAGACACCTCATGAGCCAGGCGCAGGCGACGAGCGATGAGGGCGCTCAGGCCTTGGGGCCGCCCGCGACGTAGAGCACCTGGCCGCTGGTGAAGCCGGCGCCCTCGCTCGCGAAGAAGGCCACGGCGGCGGCGACGTCGTCCGGCTGGCCCAGGCGCCCCACCGGGATCTCGCCGACCATGGCCTGGCTCATCTGCTCGAACGTGATGCCCATGCGGGCCGCGGTGGCGTGCGTCATCTCGGTCTCGATGAACCCGGGGGCGACCGCGTTGGCCGTGACGCCGAACTTGCCCAGCTCGATCGCGAGGGTCTTGGTGAAGCCCTGCAGGCCGGCCTTGGCGGCGGAGTAGTTGGCCTGACCACGGTTGCCCAGCGCCGAGGTGCTCGAGAGGTTGACGATCCGCCCCCAGCCGGCCGCGATCATGTGGCCCTGGGCCGCGCGGCTCATCAGGAAGGCACCGCGCAGGTGCACGGTCATGACGGCGTCCCAGTCGGCCACGGACATCTTGAACAGCATGTTGTCGCGGATGATGCCGGCGTTGTTCACCAGCACCGTCGGGGCGCCCAGCTCGGCGGCCACCCGTTCGACGGCCGCCGTGGCGGCGGCCTCGTCGCCGACGTCGGCGCCCACCGCCAGCGCCCGGCCGCCGATAGCAGTGATCGCGTCGACCGTTGTGGCGCAGGCACTCTCGTCGAGGTCGAGCACCGCCACGGCCATCCCGTCCGCCGCCAGGCGTCGGGCCACGGCGGCGCCGATCCCGCGGGCGGCTCCGGTCACGATCGCAGTACGGCTGGACGACGACATCACTGGCTCCTCTGGTCGCTCACGCGGCGCACTCCACGACCGTCGCGGGGCACCTCACGACTGTAGGGTGCGCGACAGCCTGGCGAGGGAGAGTACGAGTGTCGTGGACAACACCCAGCCCAGCAGGTTCGCCGCTCCCAGCAGGTAGCCGACCAGCCGCCCGGTGACGGTGTGAGGGTCGACGTACCAGACGGTGCGCTGGTCGAGGTTCACCAGCGGCACGACCGTGTCGACCGCGAACAGCACCGGGTCGAAGCACCGCACCTGGCCGCCGCCGCAGGTGTCCGGGGTCACCGTCCAGGGAGCCGGTACCGCTGCCCCCAGGCCCACGACCGGGTCGGAGGGCGGCAGGTCGGCGGCGACGGTGACCACCCGACCGTCCGGGGCGTAGACGTTGCCGCGGCTGTCGGCGGCCCGCAGCGCCCCGTTGACCGCGGGCAGCTGCAGCAGCACCACGACCGCCGCCAGCAGCCCGACGATGCCGATCACCGCCCGCAACGGTCGGTAGCCGTAGCCGAACAGCCGGCCGTACCACCACCCGACGACGTAACCCACCCGCTGCCGCCACCAGGCGGGCGTGCCCGGCCGCGCCCACCCGCGCTTGAGCAGCAGCAGCTTGCGGGCCTGCTCGCGCTGGGCCATCAGGATCGTCTCGGCGCCCGGGATCCGGCCGTGCCGGGCATAGACGCGGGCCGCCTGCTCGTAGGCGCCCTCGTCGAGCTCGGGCTGGCGGCCCAGCCACTCGAGGCGACGCCGGGGGTTCCACGGGTCGAGGTCGGGCCGGTTGCGGGGCCGGGTGAACCGGTCGTAGGTCAGGCCGGCGAGCACCAGCCGCTGCGGCGCCGTGGCCGGGTCGTCACTGACGAGAGTCGTCTCCAGGGAGGAGAAGTCGACGCTCGGCGAGCAGTGCGCCCAGGTGAGGTAGAGCCCGCGCACCACCCGGGCCGAGATCGCCGTCAGGGCGTCGCTGTCCGGGTTCTCGCGGGTGGGGGCCGGGCCGACGAAGGTGCCGCCGTCGCACTCCAACCAGCCCTCGACCTCGGCGCGGGTCAGGATCACCTGCCCGTGCGAGGGAACCCCTCGACCAGCCGCACCGACCCGCGCACCCGCGCCGAACGCAGGTTCAGGGTCTGCCCCTCGGCGGCCTGGTCGGGGTCGACGGTCAGGTGCGTCAGCTGGGCACCGCCCAGCTCGACGGTGCCGCCGATCGCGGCGTCGACCAGCCGGATCGAGCCGCCGTCCACCCGGGCCCGGCGCAGGTCGACCATGCCGTCGACCTGGATGCCGGGGGCGCGCAGCAGCGACTGGTTGGCGGGGTGGCTCAGCCGCAGGCCGAACAGCCGCAGGTCACCGCCGATCCGGGCGCCCGACATGGCGACTGTGCCCTCGACCTCGAGGTCGTCGCCGAAGACGGCCTCGCCGCGGATCGTCGCCCGGCTCAGGTCGAGCGCCACCTGCCCGGGGGCCCGCAGGTGCACCTCGCGCTCGATGGTCAGGGTGCTCATCTGGCTGAGCGACAGTTCGACCAGGCCGCCGCAGTGCGGTACTGTCGGCGAGCAGCACCGCGCCGTCCACCTGCAGTCGCGGACCGGACAGGCACACCTGCGAGCGGTTGCCCAGGTACTCGACCACCGAGGGGTCGGTGGCGGTGGGGTGGCCCAGCTCGGCGTCCCGCACGATCAGCTGGCCGCCGATGCGGGTGTCCTCGAGGTTCAGTCCCCCGGCGACGGTCGAGGCCTGCCCCCGGGAGTCGCGCACCAGCAGCAGGCTGCCCACGATCTGGGCCTCGGCCAGGTTGAGCGCCCAGCGTCCCTGGCCCGTGAACCACGAGCCGGACAGGTCGAGCACGCCGCCGATCTGCGCCGAGATCATGCGCACCTCGCCGTGGGCGCGACAGCCCTGGATCAGCCGGACGCCGCCGCGCACGTGCATGCCGTCGGCCTGCAGCGCCCGCCCCTGCTCGACCCGCAGCTCGGTACCGACGGCGGTGAATCGGCCACCGATGTCGGCCTCGCACAGCCACAGCGCCGCCGGGTAGGAGGTGCTCGCCTGGGTGCGGACGCCGCCGTCCAGCGTGCTGCCGTTGATCGTGAGGTTGCGCCGCAGCCGCAACCCGTTGCCCGCCAGGGCGGGCGCTTGGCAGTCGAGATCGTCAGGGCGTGCAGCGACGAGCCGTTCAGCTCGATCGGCTGCTCGAACCGGCAGCGTTCGAAGCTGAGCGGGAACGGCACGCCGAGGGCCTCGGCCGACAGCTGCCCCACGACGTCGACGTCGACCAGCCGGATGCCGAAAGGGTCGACGATCCGGGACCGGTCGGTGAGGTAATGACGCAGCATGGTGGCGTCCAGCTGCCGCCGCTGCGGGGGCGCCTCGCCGTCCACGCCGTCGGGCGCGCGACAGCGTCCGGCGTGCCGTGTAGACGCAGCCCGGCGCGCAGCGCGGCCTCGAGCTCGACCGCCGTGACGTCCGCCACCAGACCTCCCCGCGCTCCGCGTGATCGATTCGCACCCTATCGCCCGAGATCGCCCGACCCCGTTGTGGAACAGCGATGACGTCGTGGGCCCGGTACGGCAAGGTGGACGGCGGGAGTGTCGGTCCGAGACGGAAGGCTGATCCGTGGCTCTGAGCGTGTTCGACCTGTTCAGCATCGGCATCGGGCCGTCGAGCTCGCACACGGTGGGCCCGATGCGGGCCGCGGTGATGTTCGCGACCGGGCTGAAGGACGACGGTCTGCTCGAGGCGACCGTTACGGTCAAGGCCGAGCTGTTCGGGTCGCTGGGGGCCACCGGCCACGGGCACGGCAGCGACAAGGCGGTGATCCTGGGCCTGCTCGGCGAGCACCCCGAGACGGTCGAGCCGGACGACGTCACCGAGCGGGTCGCCGCGGTGCGCCAGACGCACCGGCTGTTGCTGCTGGGCCGCCACGAGGTGGCCTTCGACCCGGCCGAGGACCTGGTGATGCACCGGCGCCGGTCGTTGCCGTTCCACCCCAACGGCATGCAGCTGTCGGCCCTGGACGGCGAGGGCGTGGTGCTGCGGTGCCGCACCTACTACTCGGTGGGGGGTGGCTTCGTCGTCGACGAGGCGGCCGCCGGGGCCGACCGGATCACCACCGACCAGACGGTGCTGCCCTACCCCTACCGCACCGGCGTCGAGCTGCTCGAGCAGTGCCGGCGACTGGGTGGGTCGATCAGCGACGTGATGATGGCGAACGAGCTGTCGTGGCGCAGCAAGGACCACGTGCACGAGAGCCTGCTGCACATCTGGCAGGTGATGCAGGACTGCGTCGAGCGCGGCTGCCTGCGCGAGGGCACCCTGCCGGGCGGCCTGAAGGTGCGGCGGCGGGCCCGCGAGCTGCACCAGAGGTTGTCGTCGCAGCCCTGGTCGGTCGACCCGTTGCGGGTGCTGGACTGGGTGAACCTGTTCGCGTTGGCCGTGAACGAGGAGAACGCCTCGGGCGGGCGGATCGTCACCGCGCCGACCAACGGCGCGGCCGGGATCCTGCCCGCCGTCCTGCACTACTACCGGCGGTTCGTGCCGGGGGCCAACGACGAGGGCGTCGTGCGGTTCCTGCTGACGGCCGGGGCGATCGGGGTGATCTACAAGGAGACCGCGTCGATCTCGGGTGCCGAGGTCGGGTGCCAGGGCGAGGTCGGGTCGGCCTGCTCGATGGCCGCGGCCGCGTTGTGCGAGGTGCTCGGCGGCACCCCGGAGCAGGTCGAGAACGCCGCCGAGATCGGCATGGAGCACAACCTGGGCCTGACCTGCGACCCGGTCGGCGGACTGGTGCAGATCCCGTGCATCGAACGCAACGCCATGGGCGCGGTCAAGGCGATCAACGCGGCCCGGATGGCCATGGCCGGCGACGGCACCCACATCGTGTCTCTGGACGCCGTCATCAAGACGATGCGCGAGACCGGCGCCGATATGAAGATCAAGTACAAGGAGACTTCCCGCGGCGGCCTCGCCGTCAACGTCATCGAGTGCTGACGACCCTCACCTCCCTCACCTCCCCCACCTCCCTCACCTCCCCCACCTCCTCCACCTCCCCATGATCGCCCTCATCGAGTGAGCGCAGTCTGCAGATCTCGGATGCTGGAACTGCACACTGCGCACACTCGATGACCAGACCACAAACGGTAGGTGGGGCGGACCCTTTCGGGCCCGCCCCACCTACCGTTCGACAGCTGTCAGGTCACCACTGGTCGACCTAGACGGCCGGTACCGCCATCCACGCCGAGTAGGTGGTACCCAGAGCGTTCCTGGAACCCACTCGCACGTACCAGACCTGACGCAGCAGGTTGGTGCGGGTATTGACCGTGGCGGCAGCACCCACGTTCACGGAGCCCGTGACCGGCAGGCCGGCCGTGGTGCTCCACTGCACGGTGTAGCCGCTGGTGGCCAGTGGCACCGCCGTCCAGTTGATGACGATCTGCTCGCGGGTGGCTGACGTCACCCCGGGGATCGCACTGGTGATCGTCGGTGCCGGAGGTGCCGCCACCACGATCGTCAGCGTCGGGGTGAAGCTGAGCCCGTTCGCGCTACGAGCCGCGACCCGGTACTGGTAAGTGGTTCCCAGCACCGCCGTCGTGTCCGTCCAGTTGCGGTTGCTGCCGGTACCACCACTGGCGCCCTGGACCGTGAGCTGCGTCCACGTCACCCCGTCGACCGAACGCTGCACCACGAAGCCGTTCTCGTTGGTCGAGGCATCCCGCCAGGCGAGCTGCACCCGGGTCGGAGCCGCCTGCAACGTGTAGGTGAAGTTGGTCGGAGCCACCGGAAGGACGACCACGGCCGCGAGCGACATCGCCGAATAGGACGTCCCGGCGAAGTTCACCGCGCCGACCCGGTACCGGTAGGTCGCACCGGACGCGACAGTGGTGTCGACGAACGACATCGCACCGGTGCCGGCGTTGACTGCCGGCGTACCGACCGCCGTCCAGGTCACCCCGGCGTCAGCCGACCGTTCGACCACGAAGCTCTGCTCGGTGGTCGCGTTGTCGGTCCAGCTGACCGTGGCACGCGGCCCGGTCGCCAGGGTCGACGTCAACGTCACGGTCGGCGTCGACGGTGCGGCGGGCCGGATAACGGCCACCGAGGCCACCACGGACGGCACCGAGGTGCCTGCCGTGTTGGTGGCACTCACCCGGTAGTAGTAGGTGAAGTCCGGTGTCGCCGTGGCGTCGACGTAGGTCGACGGCGCCCCGACCGGTGCGGTCAAGGCTGTCCACGGTCCGGCCGCAGCGGTGGCACGTTCCACGACCACCCCGGTCAGCACCCCGGCCGGGTTGGTCCAGGCCAGGTTCACCGTCGGTCCGGCCGCCAGGGTGGCGGTCAGAGCGGTCGGGTGCGGACGGCACGAACGTCGCCACCGCCGTCGCCGAGTAGGTGGTTCCTGCCAGGTTCGTCAGGCCCACTCGGTAGGTGTAGGTGCTGCCGACCGCCGTCGTGGCGTCGGCGTAGACGACGTCACCCAGCGCCGGAGCCGGCGCCAGCGTGGTCCAGGTGAGTGCCGCCGTCCGTGGACCGCTGCACACTCTGGCTGGTCGCCGGCGCACCGGCAATCGGCAACGTCCACGCCAGGTCGACACCACCGGTTCCGTTGATGGTCGCCGACAGACCCGTCGCGGCATCCGGCGGCAGGACCGCTACCGTCACCACGTTCGAGACCGCGTTACCGGCGAAGTTCACCGCGGACAACCGGTACTGGTAGGTCGTCCCGGCCACCAACGGGCTGTCGCTGAAGCTGACCGCAGCAGCGACCGGGTTGGCGATGGCCGCCCAGGTGACGCCGTTGTCGGTGGATCGCTCCAGCAGGTAGCTGTTGTGGCCGGTCACAGCCGCCCAGGTCAGTGCTGCTGCCGGGCCGGCCGCCAGGGCTCCGGTGAGTACCGGAGTCGAAGGGAGGGTCACCGCAGCGGTGGCCAGGTTCGACCAGGCACTGGGGCCCGCCAAGTTCGTGGCTGCCACCCGGTAGGTGTAGGTGGTGCCCACGACCAGGTTGGCCGTCGGGTCGGTGTAGGTGACGGTGTTGGCCGGCACGGTGGTCAAGCGGCGTGAAGGTCACTCCGTCGGTGGACCGCTCGATCGTGAACGCCGACTCCGTGGTGGAGTTGTCGGTCCACAGCAGGTTGACCGTCGGACCCGTGGCCACGGTCGCAGCCAGAGCCGTCGGAGCAGCCGGCACGACCAACGGGATCGAGGCCGCGGACGGGATGCTGCTTGCCGTCATCGTCGGGAACCCGTTGCCGTAGCCGACGCTGTTGTCGGCGATCACCCGGAACACCGTGCCCGCAAGTACTGCCGCAGCCGGCCCTGCGTCATAGGTACGCAGCTCATGGACGTTGGGGGTACCCAACGGCATGCTCACCCTGATCTGGTTCGCCGGGAGCAAGTCCCACACGATCGGGTCCCCGACCAGGGGGCCCGAGGCGCCCTTCTGGATCACGAAAGACGTCTCCGTGATCGAGTTGTCGTTCCAGATCAGCTTCAGGTTGCCTGTTGCCGGGTCGGTGTAGGTCTGCACGCCGTCCGGTGCGATCGGCGGCAGTGCCAGGGACACCGGCCGCATCATGTCCATCTCCTCGTGGCTGAGGATGTGGCAGTGGAAGACGTACTCCCAGCCGTAGTTCACGAGCTGGTTGGTGATCGCCGCGGTCGGGTTGCCGGCCGGGTCGACCGTTGTTGAACCCGTTGGTCGAACCGATGGGCTCCATCGGGCTCAGTGCCCGCACCGAGTTGGGCACCTCGAAGGGCACCTGTGGCACCACCGGTCGCAGCGCGACGATGGTGTCCTCCAGCGGTGACGTGCGCACCGTGTCCTTCCACCCGACTTCCTGGGGGTCGGGCGCGATGATGATGTTGTCCCAGGTCACCCGGTTGAGCACCTGGACGTCGAACAGGTGGAAGTGGATCGGGTGGGTGTCGACCCCGTTGTGGGTGATCCGCCAGATCTGACTGCCGTCGGCAAGGTTGCTGATCGGCGTGAACTTGTCCGTCGCCTTCTGCAGGTTCGTGCCGTCGATCAGCTCGGTCTGCGGGTTGGTGAACGGGTACAACGTGACGTTCTGGGCTCCTGGGGTCGGAGGCTGGGCCTCGATCCCGAGGTTGGCCTGCATGCGACCGAACTCGTCGAACGTCGTCGAGTTCATCTCGTCATGGATCGCCTTGGGCTGCAACGGCATCACCGACTTGGTGGCCGGCGACTTCAGGGTGTTGAACCCGAAGGTCGCCGTGTCGCTGACCCGGACGAACCCGTCGCAGCTCGTGACGGTGCTGCCGGGGGCGTTGCAGTTGCTGCCGCCGGCGAAGGCCGTGCCGTACGCCTTGTTGTACGCGGCCTGGCCGACGATGATCGGGGGCTGGCTGCCCTCGAAGACGCCGGTGCCGTTCGCCTTGTGGTTGAACGCGGTGTTCAGCTTGGTCACGTTGAAGGCCGCAGCCGGGGTGGCGGCAGCGATCTTGACCTGCATCACGGTCCGGGTGTTCGGGCCGTAGCCGGGCAGCACGCCGGGCGCCCCGTTGGGGCTCAGGTCGGGCTGACCGGTGTAGTAGTCGTACGACGGCACCCGGGCCGGGAAGGCGGCGGGGGCGTCGTTGTACAGGATCAGGGTCTGACCGGCGAACTTGCTGAAGTCGACGATCGCGTCCGACCGCTCGGCAGGCGCCAGCAGCATCGAGTGCAGGTCCACGTTGCCGACGTCGAACCGGGTCGGGTCGGTGATCCAGGTGGTGGGCTGCTGCCCGTCGATGACCGCGGGAGTGGCCAGGAAGCCGCTCTCGTTGCCGATCTGCACCCAGTCCGGACCGGCGATGTTCTGGCCCTTCAGAGCCGGCTCGGGCGAGACGACCGGGTCGGTCTGGGCCGCGGCCAGCATCGCCGGGTCGAGCGCCACCTCGGTGGTGCCGTCACCCTGGGTCGGGTCGGCGGTGTACCACTGGAAGTTGAAGAAGCGGTCGTTGGCGGCGTTGAGCATGCGGAACCGGTAGGTCTTGGGCTGCAACGTCAGCGTCGGGTAGGCGACACCGTTGACGACCGGGGTGTCGTTGAACTGCTCCATCCCTGCCGAGATGTTGGGCGTGCCGGGGATCTGCTGCGGCTCGCAGAACGGGTCGACCTGGTACTGCCAGGTGGCCGGGTCGTCGAGCTTGCAGGTGGGGTCGTAGTACGGGTTGTTGATCGGCCCGTTCACGGTGCCGGCCGCCGGCGGCCAGAACCAGGGACCGTACATCCACCGGCCGTAGGCGCTCATGCCGCCGGGGTCACCGGGGTTCTGAGCCGGCATGTAGACGTGGTGGTACCACAGGCTGCCGGTCTGGCTGCCCCAACGGGCGCCGTCCCAGGTCGGGTCCTGGGCCGCGAGCTGGGTGGCCCCGGGCAGGAAGGTGCGGTCCTGGACCACCAGCGGGATCGTGTCGTTGGCGTTCGGGATCGTGCCGCGTGGCTGACCAGCGACTTCTCGGTGTTGTCGGTGATGGTGTAGCCGGCAGCCTCACCGGCGTAGACGTTGAGGCGGGTGATGCCCCACGAGTGGTCGTGGTAGAACATCAGCCGCGCGCTCTGCTGGTTGGTGTAGTAGAAGGTCGAGCAACCGTCGTTGGCCGCCTCGCAGAGCGTGGCGCCGGCGGCGTCCTTCATGTCGGGCACGTTCTGGACGCTGACACCCTGCGGGTACTGGCCGGCGTCACCGGCCGGGGTGATCCACTGGTGCGGGGTGCCGTCACTGATCCACGGGGACATGCCGCCGTGCAGGTGCAGGGTGGCCCGGTTGTCCTTGAAGCACATGTCGTTCTTGCCCGTGGCGCCGGTGACGGTGCAGGCCGGGTTGCGGATCCCGTCGGTCACCGTGCCGTCGTTGGTCGCCGGAGGCATGCCGTCCGGGCCCATGCCCGAACCCATCATCGAGGAGTCGACGGGCAGGAACAGGTCGCCGTCCTTGGCGGTGGGCAGCAGGTTGCGGAAGACGACGCGGACCGGCTTGTCCTTGGTGGCGTTGATGAACGGGCCCAGCCACTGCGGCGAGGTCACCCCGTAGTACGGGAGCCCGGCGGCGTCGGTGAGGGGCACCTTCATGCCACTGAGCAGCTCGTTGGTCAGCGGGACGTGCTGGCTGAAGGCGGCCTGGGCCGGAGTCTCGATCTGCACGTAGCCGCGGACCAGGGTCGGCGGCAGGTCGGTGTTGAACTGGGTGCGGTACTGCACCAGGCCGATGACGATCTCGTCGGCGGTGGTGCTGACACCCTTGGGGTCGACGTAGGGCTTCTGCTCGGGCACCGCGACCGGGAGGAACTTGCCGGTGGTGGGGCAGCCGGTGCCGACCGAGGGGTCACAGGTCAGCGGCAGTTGGTCCTGGAACTTCTTGATGCCCTTGGTCAGGTAGCCGGTGCCGTTGGCGCCGGGGTCGACCGTGATGGCGGTGATGCCGCCCGTGGCGTAGGTGGCGGTGGCCACCGCGCCGGCGCCCAGACCGACCCGCCAGGTCGGACACCGTGACGGCAGGCGCCGAGAGGTACCCGGTGCCGAGGTCGATCGGGGGTGACCGCCAGCAGCTTGAGCGTCGTCGGTGAAGGTGCCCGGGGTCGCGCCCGCGATCGGGTCCATCAGGGTGCCGTTGTGGACGGCGACGGTGGGGGCGGTGGTGTAGCCCGATCCGGGGCTGTCGATGACGATCTGGGTGACGGTGCCGTTGGCGTCGAGGCCGTCGACCAGGTCGCCGCCGAGGATGCGCGGCACGTGGGCCTTGGCGACGGTGCCGTTCGGGTCATTGGGCAGGTCGAACTCGACGGTCGGCATGGTGTACCCGGCGCCGCCGTTGACGATCTGGATGGCGTCGACGCCGCCCGATCCCTCAGCGGTGGCGGTGAGGCCGGCGGCAGGAGGGGCCACGAGCACGTCGAAACCGCTGTAGCCGCCGCCGGCCCCGGTCAACGGGTCGACCGTGAAGCCGGTCACGCCGCCGGTCGGGTTGACCGCGACGGTGAGGGCCGCACCGGTACCGGAGCCGCTCACGGTGGCGGTAGCGCCGTTGGCGTAGCCGCTGCCCGGGGTGAGCAGGTCGACGGACTTGATGCCGCCGGTGACCGGGTCGATGACGGCCGACGCGGTGGCACCGGTGCCGGTGCCGGTCGGGGCGTCGGCGATGGTGACCACAGCCGTCGAGGTGGTCAGCGGGCTGAGCGCCCAGTTGGGGTAGGGGCCGAAGTAGTGGGGCACACCCGGGATGTCCGCCGGCGGCCCGGCCGCCTCGGCAGCCGTCGGCAGCAGGGTGACAGCGCCCAGGGAGGTACCCAACGCAACCGTGAGTGCGGCGAGTGCCGCAGTCAGCTTCGACCTCATGTGATCCTCCAGCCCGTCACCACTGCGGGTGTGAACCGCAGCTCCGGCTCGAGAGGCACCTCAGGGGTGACCTCGAACCGCAACCGGCACCAGGGGCCAGTCGGTCACAGTGTGGAGTCGGTGGGGAATTTCGGCGACCGGATGGCTAACTCTGTGCAGCCAAATGGGGTTTCATGTCAAAGATGTAATCCGTCAAGTGACTGTGGGTATTCCTGTACTGTGCACAGAGTCGCAAAGTCGACGTTGCGTAGTCATTCGACTGCGCTCTGCCGACAAATGGCTGAGTAAACTGACCGTCATGGCCAGGTATTCTGATCTCTCCATCAGGTAAAGGTAATTTTGCCATCACTTTACTTAACGAATACTTGCCGCTCCTGGTGGTCTCCCTGGCAGCAGAGGCCTGAGTCCCGGCCCGCATCGCCACTCACAGTGACCAGGCCGCTGTCACCTTGAGTAGTCACGATCGGCCGACAGAACCGTCCGGGACCACCCGGGCGTGGATCGCGGCGGTCAGCTCGTGGATCTGCCGGGTCAGGGCGGTGTTGAGCTGCAGCTCCTGCTCCTGGGCCACGAAGTCGTGGTCGGCCTTGGCCTGCTGGAACGACGCCTGCCGGTTCTGACCGATCATCACGAAGGTGGACAGGAAGATCGCCTCGAGCGAGACCACCAGCGTCAGGGTCGGCCACGGCGACGCCTCGAACCGCAGCATCCAGACGGCGAACGCCGCCACGTGCAGGTAGACGAAGGTCATCCTGCCGGCGAACCGGGTGACGGCGTCCGCGATCCGCAGCTGCAGACTCTCGGCCCGGGCCGCGGCATGGGCCAGCACCACCGGGTGATGGTCGCCGGGCTGCCCCGCCGACATCCCCTGTGAAGCCGGCATCCCCTGTGGTTCGGTCATCTCGGGTCCTCACTCGTGGTCGCCGCATGGTGTTGGACGACGACGCCGGCGGCCAGCAGCGCCGCCACCTCGTCGCCGGTGAACCCGTGCCGCAGCAGCACGGACGTCGTGTCGGCCCCGGGCGCACGCTCCGGCGAAGGCTCCAGCGTCGGCGTCGACGAGAACCGCGGGGCCACCCGAGGCACCACGGCGCCGTCCACCTCGGTGAAGACCCCCCGCGCCACCAGGTGCGGGTGCCCCGGCGCCTCGGTCAGCCCGAGAACCGGTGCGACACAAGCGGTCGTGCCGTCGAAGTGCGCGGCCCACTCGTCGCGGGTGCGGGTGGCGAAGGCCTGCTCGAAGGCGGCCCGGTGCGCCGGCCACGACGTCCGGTCGTACTGGTCGGCCTCGAAGCTCAGCCCCAACCCGGCCAGCAGGTCGGCGTAGAACGCCGGCTCCAGCGCCCCCACGGCGACGAAGCCGCCGTCCGCGCACCGGTAGGTGTCGTAGAAGGGGGCGCCGCCGTCCAGCAGGTTCACCCCTCGCTCGTCGCGCCAGCTGCCCTGGCCGACCATCGCGTAGAGCATGGTGACCAGGGACGCCGAGCCGTCGACCATGGCGGCGTCGATCACCTGCCCCTCGCCGGTGCGCCGGCGCGCGTAGAGCGCCGACAGCACCCCGATCAGCAGGTAGAAGGTGCCCCCACCGAAGTCGGCCAGCAGGTTGGCGGGCGGTCGGGGGTGGTCGGGCGAACCGGCCACGTGAAGGGCTCCCGACAGCGCCGCGTAGGTGATGTCGTGCCCGACCCGGTCGGCCCACGGACCGTCCTGCCCCCAGCCGGTCATCCGCCCGTAGACCAGGTGCGGGTTGCGGGCCAGGCAGTCCGCCGGCCCCACCCCCAGCCGCTCGGTCACCCCCGGGCGCAGCCCCTCGAGCAGCACGTCGGCCGAATCCACCAGGCGCAGCACCACATCACGTCCCCGCGGGGACTTCAGGTCGACGACGACGCTCGGCCGGCTTCGGTTCAGCCCCGGGGTCACCGAAGCGGCCGCCCCCGGCCGGTCGACCCGCACCACGTCGGCGCCCAGCTCGGCGAGCAGCATCGCCGCGAACGGCACCGGCCCGATGCCCCCCAGCTCGACGACCCGCAGCCCCGCCAACGGCGGGCCGACCGATGCACCCGCCGACGGCGGGCCGGCCGACGAGGGCAGGTCGGGGTCGCCGGGCGGGGTGGTGGAGGTCACCGACACCCGGCCACGCTAACGCCTAGAGTCGACAGGACACCGCCGCCGCAGGAGGACCACCGTGACCACTCGGGACGCCGTCATCGTCGAGGCCGTCCGCACTCCCGTCGGGCGGCGCAACGGCACCCTGGCCGGCCACCACCCGGTCGACCTGTCGGCCCACGTGCTCACCGCGCTGGCGGCCCGCACCGGCCTCGACCCCACCCTCGTGGACGACGTCATCTGGGGCTGCGTGCAGCAGGTCGGCGCCCAGTCCTACAACATCGGCCGCAACGCCGTCCTGGCGGCCGGCTGGCCCGAGTCGGTGCCCGGCACCACGATCGACCGACAGTGCGGGTCGTCGCAGCAGTCGGTGCACTTCGCCGCGGCGGGCCTGATCTCGGGGGCCTACGACGTCGTCGTCGCCGGCGGCGTCGAGGTGATGAGCCTGCTGCCGTTGGGAGCCTCGCTGCGGGACCCGGCCCTGGGCGGCATCAGCCCGACCGTGCAGGCGCGCTACGGGTCGAGGGATTCAACCAGGGCATCGGCGCCGAGATGATCGCCGAGAAGTGGGGCCAGTCGCGCGCCGAGCTCGACGAGTTCTCGGCCCGCTCCCACGCCCGTCTGGCCGACGGCGATCGACACCGGCCGGCTGACCGGGCAGATCGCCCCCGTCGCCGTGGCCGACGGCTCCACCCTTGCGGTCGACGAAGGGCTGCGCCGCGGCACGACGGTCGAGTCGTTGGCCGGGTTGAAGACCGTCTTCAAGCCGGACGGCGTGATCCACGCCGGCAACTCCTCGCAGATCAGCGACGGTGCCGCCGGCCTGCTGATGATGACGAGCGAGAAGGCGGCGTCCCTGGGCCTGACGCCGATCGCCCGCTTCCACACCGGCGTCCTTGCCGGCGACGACCCGGTGATGATGCTGACCGCACCGATCCCGGCCACCCACAAGGTGCTGGCGCGCTCCGGCCTGGCGCTGGCCGACATCGGCGTCTACGAGGTCAACGAGGCCTTCGCGCCGGTGCCGCTGGCCTGGCTGCACGAGACCGGCGGCGACCCGCAGCGGCTCAACCCGAACGGCGGCGCGATCGCGATCGGGCACCCGCTCGGCGCCTCGGGCGCCCGCCTGATGACGGCGATGGTGCACCACATGCGCGACAACGGCATCCGCTACGGCCTGCAGACGATGTGCGAGGGCGGCGGCATGGCCAACGCCACCGTGCTCGAGCTGCTCTGAGCGACCCGACGACCGGATCCGCAGTGGAAGGGCTGGAATGAGCACCGCAGGACGCATCGTCACCGAGCAGGACGGCGCCGTCGCACGCCTGACGATCGAGGCGCCGGAGCGGCTCAACGCCCTCGACGCCGCGATGCTGGTCGCCATCGCCGACACGGTGCAGCAGCTGGGAGCGACGTCCGGCGTCCGGGTGGTCACGATCACCGGTGCCGGGCGCGGGTTCTGCTCCGGCGCCAGCCTGGACGCGATCCTCGGACCTCAGCCCGACGCGGGTGGCGACACGCTGGCCGCCGCGAACCGGGCGATCCGGGCGATCACGACGTCCCCCGTGCCGGTGGTCGCCCTGGTCAACGGGGTCGCCGCCGGGGTGGGCTGCTCCTTGGCCCTGGCCGCCCACTACGCACTGGCCACCGAGTCGGCGTCCTTCATGCTGGCGTTCTCGCGGATCGGCCTGATGCCGGACGGCGGCGCCACCGCCCTGGTGGCCGCTGCCGTCGGTCGGGCCCGGGCCCTGCGGATGGCGCTGACCGCCGAGAAGCTGCCGGCCCGAACGGCCGCCGAGTGGGGACTGGTGGCCGAGGTCTGCGCCGACGAGGAGTTCGCCGCACGATCGGCGGCCCTGGTGCAGTCGCTGGCGGCGGGGGCCACCCGGGCACTGGCGGCCACCACCGCTGCCATCGACGCCGCCGCCCTGCCTGGGCTCGACGCCGCCCTCGAGCGAGAGACCCGCGGGCAGACCCGGCTGCTGACCGAGGCCGACTTCCACGAGGGGGTCGCCGCCTTCCGCGAGCGGCGAACCCCCACCTTCGAGGGTCAGGCTGCCGGCCATCAGGCCGAGGACCAGTCGAGGGCCTGACAATCGTTGCAGCGCAACGGCCCGGCTGCTCGCGCGAGACGAGCCACCGGGCCGTTGTGTTGCCGCTTTAGATCGTCGAACCGGTGACGCCGCCCGCCTGGCCACCGTTCCCTGGCCGCCGTTCCCTGGCCGCCGTTCTCCTGACCGCCGTTCATCTGGCCGTCGTCCGGACCACCGCCGGGGCCACCACCCGGACCGCCCTGCGGGACGGTGCCGACGAAGATGCGCTCGGCGACCGTCGCGCCGTTCAGCGGGTAGGTGTGCATGAAGACCTTGGAGCCTACGGCCACCTGCGCCAGGGTGCCGCGCACCCCGTTGTTCACGATCTCGGTCTGCGCCAGCACCTGGACGGTGACCGATCCCGAGGTGAGGGCGACCGTGAGGGTGGACCCGCTCTTGGCGGTGACGGTGCCGATGACCCGCTGCTCGCCGTCCATGCCACCTGGCTGACCGCCCGTCGGCTGCCCCGGCTGGCCGCCCTGCAGCTGGCCGCCCTGCAGCTGGCCGTCCTGCAGCTGGCCGTCCTGGCCGGCTTGGGGCTGGACACCCTGGACCTGTCCGCCTTGACCTTGGCCGCCCTGACCCGCCTGGGTCTGACCCGTCTGGGCGGTGGGCGTCGAGCGCAGGGACTGCAGTCCTGCGACCGCCACGACTCCTGCCACGACACCGGCGCCGAGCAGCCCGGCCGTCATCAGGAAGGTGCGCCGACGGGACCGACCACCGCTCGGGTAGGGGGAGGCGCCGGACGACGGATGGCTGCCGGGGTCTATGGAGGCCATGGGAGCCGTCGGGTCGGGGTAGCCGCCTGAGAGCACCTGGGTGGCGTCGACCGCGGTCGGGTGCCGCGGGTCGGGCTCGCTCTGGGCGATCACCTGAGGCACCGGGGTCTGCCCCACGGGTGGGGACTGCAGGTGCCAGGTCGGCTCCTGCGGCGCGCTGTCCGGCTGCTCGTTGGTCATTGCTGCCCCTTCGTACGGGTGAGGGTCGGTCTGAAGGATCACTCGGGTGCCAGGGATCTGGCAGGGAGGACTGTAGGCAGTAGGACTCTAGGCAGTAGGGCTGTGCCCCTCCTGGTCGCTTCCTGTGCGTCACCTATGCGACGGGGAGGAGACGTGTCGGCCGCGACAAGGGGTCAGGAGTCCTCGACCGCAGCCCACGCCGCCCGGGACAGCACCGGCGGCCTCGACCGGCTGCTCGCCGCCACCCGCGACTGATCCCGGCGCAGTTGTCGGACGGCACCCGCCGTCCGACACACTGAGGCATGTCGCAGAACTCGCCCGTCCTGGTGACCGGCGCCTCAGGGTTCGTCGGCTCCCACCTGGCCCAGGCGCTGGTCGAGGCGGGCTACCCGGTGCGGGCGATGACCCGGCACCCCGAGACCTACCGCGGCGCCGGCGAGCCGGTCCACGGGGACGTTGCCGACGAGGCCGGCCTCGAACGGGTGATGGACGGCGTCCGCGTCGCCTACTACCTGGTGCATTCGCTGGAGTCGGCCGACTTCGAGGGCAAGGACGCCGAGGCCGCCAGGGCCTTCGCCCGCGCAGCGAGCCGAGCCGGACTGGAGCGGATCATCTACCTCGGGGGTCTGGGCACGGACGGCGCCGGCCTGTCGGCGCACCTACGGTCCCGCCGCGAGGTCGAGCACCTGCTGGCCGAGGGCAGCGTGCCGGTCACGGTGCTGCGGGCAGCCGTCGTCGTCGGCCACGGCGGCATCTCGTGGGAGATCACCCGCCAGCTGGTCGACCACCTGCCCGCGATGGTCACCCCGCGCTGGGTGAACACCCGCACCCAACCGATCGCGCTGTCCGACGTCCTGCGTTACCTGGTAGGGGTTCTCGAGCCCGAGCAGGCCAAGGGGCAGGTCTACGAGATCGGGGGGCCCGACGTCCTGCGCTACATCGACATGCTGAAGCTGGCGGCAGCGGTGCAGGGCAAGAGCATCCCCAGCGTGAGTGTTCCGCTGTTGACCCCCCACTTGTCGTCGCTGTGGCTGTCGCTGGTCACCGACGTCGACACCGCCACCGGCCGCACCCTGATCGACTCGATGAGCAACGAGGTGGTGGTGACCGACACCTCGATCCTGGACGTGGTCCCCGGGCCGACCGTCGGCTACCGCGACGCCGTGAAGGTGGCGCTGGCCGATCGCGCTGCGGCGGCCGCGGCAACGAGCCGGCCCGCTACGGCGTCCTCGGGCTCGTCCTCGGGCTCGTCCTCGGGCTCGTCCTCGGGCTCGTCCTCGAGCTCCAGCTCGTCCTCGGCCCCGCCCTCGAACCCCTCCTCCCGTTCGCCGACCCGACCGTCCGGCAGGCGCACCGAACCGTTTCGTTCCCGGGCGATGTCGGGTCTGGCTCAGGGCATCAGGACCGCACTGATCGACCGGGTGCCGCGTGACCACCACCAGCCGGACTCGGAGTTCCGCCGCCGGCGCCTCGTGGTCGGGATCTTCCTGGCCGTGGGCGCCGTGCTGCTCGGGCTGTCGCTGGCGGTGCGCCCGGGTGACGACGCGTTCTACTGGCTCGGCCTGGCGGTGGCGGCGACCTGGGCGACCGGCGGAATGCTCTCCGGGCCACTGCATCTGGGCTACCTGCCGTTGCGCGGCTCCCCCCGCCGTCCGGTGCTGACCGGGCTCGCCGTCGGAGCTGCGGCGGGGGTCGTCTTCCTCGCCGGTGGTCTGGTCGTGCGCGAGATCCCGCCGTTGCACACCTACGTCACCGACGTGCTGGCGCACGCCCAGCAGGGCTCACCCTGGCTGATCCCGCTCGTCACCGTGGTGAACGGCCTCACCGAGGAGGTCTTCTTCCGGGGTGCGCTCTACGCCGCGATCGGACGGCGCTACCCGGTGGTGCTCTCGACCGTGGTCTACGCCGCAGCGACCCTGGCGACCCGCAACCCGATGCTGGTCTTCGCCGCCCTCACCCTGGGCATCGTGCTCGGGCTGCAACGGCGGGCCAGCGGCGGCATCCTGGCGCCGGCGATCACCCACGTCACCTGGTCGCTGATGATGCTCTACCTGCTGCCGCCGCTGTTCGCGTGAGGGCTCAGCAGCCGAGACGATAGGGGCATGAGCCAGCAGCGGGACCCCCGGGTCGACGACTACATCGACGGACTTCCCGAGTGGCAACGCGACATCTGCCTACGTGTGCGCAGGCTCGTGCACGACGCCGACCCGGAGGTGGCCGAGACGGTCAAACGGACCGTCCAGCCCTACTTCGTCCTCGACGGCAACGTCTGTGCGCTGCTGGCTGCCAAGACCCATGTCAACGTCTTCCTGTACGACGGGGGCATCGTGCCGGACCCGGACGGCATCATCACCGGAGGGCACGGCAACAGCACCGCTCGCACGGTGGCGGTCCACCAGGGGGAGCAGCTCAACGAGGCGGCCCTGTCGACCATGCTGCGACAGATCATCGCCAACAACCGAGCAGGCGGCTGGCGTGCGATCAAGCGGGGCGCCACCGAATGACAGGCGGACGGTAGCCCTCGCCGTCGGGTGCGGGACCTCGTCGTTGTCTCGTCCCCGGATCAGGTGTCCGCGGGGGTCAGAGTTGTTGTTGTGTAACGGGTTTGGTCGGGTTGGTGACTTGCGGTGACTGTCGGGGGTGGCCGGTAGGTTGCGGGTGTGGGACTCGACCAGCAACCAGGCCTCGGCGGCACCCCCGCTGCTGGTTCCGGTTGCCCTGGCGCGGTTCCCGCACCCCAGGGTGCGGCCGGCACGCACGAGGGCCTGGCCCCGGACCAGGCGGAGGGTGGTGGGGCGGTCGGGTCCGGCGGGCGGGCCCGGTTGGATGTCGAGGTCGCGGTGGACCAGCTGGGCGCGGCGGTGGCCCTGTTGGCGGGTTCGAGCATCATCACCTTGTCGCCGGCCCAGAAGCGGGCGGTGATGGAGCAGGTGGTGCGGCTGCGGCAGACGTTCGAGGCCGGCTACCTGCACGTGCTGTCCCAGTTCGACTCCTCCCCCGAGGTGGTGCCCGGGGCACGGCGCCGGGTGGGGCATGCGTTCTTTGACCCAGCGGATGCGCTACGCCGGCGGCGAGGCCACCCGGGACGTGGACGCCGCCCGCCGCCTGGACCCCGACGGCGCCGGCTACGACCTGGCCCTGCTCGACCCCGACAACCGTCCCGACCCCTGCCTGGACATCCCCGAGGACCGGTCAGCCCCTACCCGGTCCCACACCGGCGGCCCCGACAACGATGCTGCTGACGACGACGGTGCTGGTGGTGAGGGTCATCCGGTCGGTGGCGGGGTCAGCGACCCGGACGGGGTCGCCGGCGCCGCCGAGGCCATCCTCGGCGACAGGCCCTCGGCCCCCGGCGAGGGCCGCGATGCCTCGGCCCCCGGCGAGGGCCGTGATGCCTCGCCGGCCGGCGAGGGCGGCGGGGCCGCCGGTGCGGGCGCGGCGTTCGGGCCGGGCGCGGCCTCCGACGCCGGCGTGGGCGGCGGACCGGCTGCGGAGGTGGGGTTGCCGCGCCTGGGGGCGGCGTTGGCGGCCGGGTTGATCACACGGGGGCATGTCGAGGTCGCGGTCCGGGCGTTGGCCCGGGTCCCCGAACACCTCGCCAACCGCCGCGACCGGAACGGGGTCAGCGGCCGCACCAAGATCGACGCGTTCTTGACGTGGAAGTCCCGCGAACACACCGTGACCACCACCGCCCGGATCGCCCAGGAACTCATCGAGGCCCTGGCCCCGGACAAGGCCGACCGCTACGACCCCCACGCCTACCGCCGCCGCACCCTGACCTTGACCACCGACACCACCGGCATGAGCGTCCTACGCGGCCTGCTCGACCCCGCCACCGCCGCCCTGGTCAGCGCCACCCTGGCCCACTACCGCACCCTGACCACCCCCCACCCCCACAACGCGACCACCACCAACGACGACAGCCAGAGCGGCAGCCACAGTGGCGACAATCGCGCCACCGCCGGTGACGGCGGTGGCGGGCCGTGGGGCGAGCAGACCGAGCTGCCGATCCGCGACGAACGCACCATCGGCACCCGCTGTCCGCGTACCACCTCACGTGTCGTTCTCCGTACGGCCTGATGTGTAGGTCGGTCTCGGCGAGTTGAGTCCCTTCTCGCCTGGAGTTGGGTCACCCTTCGGTTCGTCCACCGCCAAGTAGACGAGCCCGAAGGGTGACCTGCTCATGATCCTGGATATGGAGTCCTGGATGAACATTCGTCGTTTCCGTGCCCTGCACGCTGCGGGCGCTACGTATGCCGAGATCGCCCGGGAGTGTGGGTGTGACTGGCGCACGGTGAGGAAGTACCTGGCCGAGGACGCGCCGTCGGTCCCGCCGACCAGCCCGTCGCGGGCCGGCACCCAGCCCAAGGTGATCGCCCCGTTCGAGGGGGTGATCGAGGTGTGGCTGCGCGCTGACATCGCGCTCAAGGCGAGCGTGGTCCATGAGCGGCTGGTCGCGCAGCACGGCTTCACTGGCAACTATCAGCGGACCAAGATGTTCATCGCCGAGGCGCGGCCCCGGATCGCCGCGGAGTTGGCTGGGGGTGATGAGAACCCGCTGCGTGGGCTGCATCGTCGGTTCGAGGTCGTCCCGGGCGCGCAGGCCCAGGTCGACTGGGGTGAGGAGGGCGACCTGCTGGCCCACGTCGGCATGGGCAGCGTCTACTCGTTCCACATGCGTTGTCGCCACTCACGGGACCCGTTCACCTGCTTCACCACGAGCATGGACCTGGCCACGTTCTGGGACTGCCACCGCCGGGCGTTCGCCCACTTCGGTGGGGTGCCGGCCAGCATCGTCTATGACCGCACCAAGACCGTCGTCCGCAAGCATGTCGCACCGGGGGTGGCAGTCCCGCTGCACCCGGAGGCGGCCGCGTTCGCCGAGCACTACGGGTTCACCATCGATGTCCTGGCCGCGTATCGGCCGACCGGGAAGGGCCGGGTCGAACGGCAGGTCCTGATCGTGCGTGACCATGTGATCGCCGGCCGGTCGTTCGACTCGATCGTCGAGCTCGACGGCGCGTTCGCGGCGTGGCTGCTGATCCGCCGGGCGCAGGTCCACCGCACCCACGGTCAGGTCATCGCCGTCCGCGCGCGAGGCTGACCGGGCCGCCTTGTTACCGCTGCCCGAGCAGCCGTATCTGGTCACCGACAAGCACCTGCGCCGGGTCGGGAAGGACGCCCTGGTCTCCTTCGAGGCCAGCTTCTACTCCGTCCCGGCCCGCCAGATCCGGGCCGGGCAACGGGTCCAGCTCCAAGTCGAGGGCCCCGCAGGCTCGGGAGCGGTCACGATCCGTGCTCTGGGTGTCGACGGGGCGGGCTGGCTCGCCACTCACCCCAGAGCCCGTGAGCGCGGCAGCTGGGTCGTCGACCCGACGCACTGGGACGGGCTGCCCGACGGACACACCCGCGCCGTCACCTCACCCAGCCCACCCGGCCCACACCCTCACCCAGCACGTCATCGGGTGTCGGGCTCGAGCCGCTGTCATCGCTGCTGGCCCGCCGCCACGCCGACATCGAGGTCGCGGCCCGGCCGCTGGCCGACTACGAGAGCGCCACCCACACCACCTCGAACGGAGCCCACCGATGACAAGGACCCCCACCCCAGCGCGCCACCGTTGCTGTCACAGCCCACACCGCGGCCAGCCTGGCCGAGCTGCTCGGAATGTGTGAAGAGTTCCTGCGCACCGCCGGCCCGCTGGTGCACGCCGAGCTACGGGCCTACCTGGCCCACCAGGCGCCACCGGCCGACCCGTCGTGGTTCATCGACATGCTCGGCTTCTCCCGCGCCCACCTCGGTCACCTGCTGCCAGCCGACACAGCCCCACCCAGCCAGACCTGGCAGCAGCCCACCAACCACCTCTTCGTCGCCGAACAGCACACCGAGCAGGAGACGTGGACATGAGCAGCCTGACCACCGACCGGATCCGCGACCACGCCACCAGGCTCGGCCTGACCCACCTCACCGACGTGATCACCGAGCTCGTCGAACGCGCCGAGACCGCCCAGATGGGCTACCTCGACTTCGTCGACCTGCTCCTGGAAGAAGAACTCGGACTGCGCGAGGGGCGCCGCTTCCGCAACGCCCTGAAACTGTCCGGGCTGCCACACCACAAGACGTTGGACCAGTTCGACTTCGCCTTCCAACCCGACCTGGACGCCCGCAAGGTCCGCGACCTGGCCACCTTGGAGTTCGTCCGAGCCAAATCCAACGTCGTACTCCTCGGACCCCCCGGAGTCGGCAAGACCATGATCGCCGTCGCCCTCGCGGTCGCGGCCTGCCAAGCCGGGTTCTCCATCTACTTCACCACCCTGGACGACCTGGTCCGCAAACTCCGGGCAGCCGAGGCCACCGGCCGGTTCAACCGGCAGCTCGCCGCGTTCCTACGACCCGCCGTCCTCATGATCGATGAAGTGGGATACCTCCCCCTGGACCGAGCCGAAGCCAACATGGTCTTCCAACTCGTCTCCCGCCGTTACGAACGCGGCTCAATGATCATCACCTCGAACAAGTCCTTCGCCGAATGGGGCGGCGTCCTCGGCGACGACGTCCTGGCCACCGCCATCCTCGACCGCCTCCTGCACCACTGCGACGTGCTCCCCATCAACGGCCCGTCCTACCGACTCAAAGACCGCATCAACCTCGTCGCCAGAGGTGAAACCATGCCATGATCACCACACCGAGACCGACACCTCAGGTCGTACACCGCCCGACATACGAGGTAGTACGCCGACACCCGCAACGCCGACGCCCTGACCGCGAATTCCTGCCAAGCCGCCCTCCACACCCACCACCACACCCACCCCGACCCCACCCCCGATGGTGGGGCCGGCCCGGGCCCCGGACGTGGCTCAGGGCCGGGCTCACAACCCGCGGCGGCGCCACTCGGTGAAAGTCATCGTGATCGCCACCGCCGCCCAAGTGGCCGCTGCCCGCCGCGCCACCCCACCACCCCGCGACCACGACGGCACCCCGCTGCGACCACCCCGGCCACCACGACCCCTGCCACCACCCCACCCCACGCACGCCCACCCAGCACCAGCCCACCCAGCACCAGCCCACCCAGCACCAGCCCACCCAGCAGCAGCCCACCCCGGCGGCAGCCCACCCGGCGGCAGCAGCAGCCCACCGCCCTGGGCGGCCCGTCCGAGAGCTGCCCTCACGCGGGCCGCGCACCCGACGGCGGTCCCCCCGGGGTCGGCGCCGCCGGAATGGCACGCCTCGCCCAGTCCGGGACCCCGATCACCGCCGCCACCTTGGGACGGTCGATGTGCGACGCCCAGTTCCAGACCGTCCTTCTTGGGCACCGACCGTGAAGTCCTGACCCTGGGACGCACCACCCGCCTGGCCAGCAAGGCCCAACGCACCGCCCTGACCGCCCGCGACCGCGGCTGCATCGCCCCCGGCTGCCCCCCATGCCCCCCACCGGCCTGCCACGCCCACCACATCACCTGGTGGCGCAACGGCGGCACCACCGACATCGACAACCTCGCCCTGGTCTGCACCCACCACCACACCCTCATCCACACCGGCGAATGGCACCTCCAGATACACGCCGGCATCCCCTTACGTCATCGCCCCCACCTGGATCGACCCCACCCGCACCCCCCGACGCAACACCACCTTCAACGCCGAAGAACAAGCCCGACACCTCGGCCACACCATCGGACAACAACAACAACTCCCCCTCGACTGAGACGGCCTCCAGGAGCGGCAGACCGGCCAGGGAGATCTCGCGCCGTCACATTGGCGCTGAGGAAGCTGTGGCTTCTGAGCCGCGAGTACGTCAGCACTCGCCTGGCAGGTCGACCTCTACCGTCACGGTCGTTGCTGTGACGTCCACACGCGTCAACGCCTGGGTCACTACGGTGGGCGCGACATCAGCCCCCGTCAGGGGCGCCTCACCCGTCATGCCCTGCTCCGTCGCCGTGAGCGCCTTCCACCCGAGGCGCTCGAGCTGAGCGGCCAGGGCGGCGAGCGCCGACCGGGTGCTGCCGATGACCGTCCAATTGCGCAGCACCGCGGCCCGATGGGCGGTGCCGTCGCTGTCGTCCATCGGGCAGGCGTCCAGCCGACTGGCGCCCAGCGCCCGCAGGCTCGGCCCGTCGGCGACCCGGTCGAGCAGCGATGCCACGTGTCTGGCTCTGGCAGTAGTCACCGCAGTGGCCGCCGAGTCGGTCGACCCGCCCGCGGACCGCAGCTGCACCAGTACCCCCACCGAACATGCGCCCGCCAGAACCAGCACTGCGATCGCAGAGACGACCAGTCCCCGGACTCGACGCGTCATGGATCGATCAGTCGGCGGTCGTGGTGTCGGCCACCCTGGTCACCCGGCGAGCAAGGTGTCGATCACCTTGGTCACCCGGCGGGCACGGGTCTCGGCCGCCTTGGCGCCCTCGACCGACAGCACGTGAGCCCGCTGGTTGCTGTACGACAGTGCGGCGAACCGCTGCGCCGCGACGGGGGCGGCGTCCAAGGCTGTCTGCAGGTCGTCGGGAACTGTGACCGACCGCGGGGCAGCGTCGAGCACCAGCTCCACGTCCACCTCGTCACCGGCGGCCACCCCCGCCGCCGTCCGGTTCTCGGCACTGACCGGCAGCAGGAAGCGGCCGCCCATCGCGGCGACGGTGCTGCCGTAGGTGTGACCGTTGATCGTGACCTGCACCGCGGGCCGCCTGGACGATCCCAGGGCGGCCACCACCTCTGCCGGCACCTCGATGCCCGTGGCCGTCTTGCCGCCCAGCTCCACCACTGCTCGGAATCGCATGACCGGACTCTAGCCAGCCCACCGGACTCGGGGACCCGCACCCGGCCGCGGTCGGGCAGGAGGCACACTGTCCGGGTGCACACCGACAAGGTCCATCGAGTCGTGGGGGCGATGCTGGTGCGCGAAGGGTCGATCCTGCTGTGCCACCGGACGGCGACCCGCGAGTGGTTCCCCGACGTGTGGGACCTGGCGGGCGGCCACATCGAAAGCGGTGAGAGTCCGGCCCAGGCCGTGGTGCGGGAGTGCTTCGAGGAGCTCGGGATCGCCGTCGCCGAACCTGGCGACGCCCTCGACGGTTGGCACGACGACGACCTCGAGCTCACTGTCTTCAGGATCGTCGAGTGGCACGGCGAGGTGACCAACGTCGCCCCGGAGGAGCACGACCGGCTGGCCTGGTTCACCCCCCAGGCCACCGTGGGTCTCGAGCTCGCCGACGAGCGCTACCGACGACTCTTCGCCGCCGAGTCTCAACCGCCCGGCGCCAGCCCGAGCGCGGACACGATGATGTAGCCGTTCAGTCCCACGATCAGGACCGTCACCACAACGGCGACCACCGTCGTCGATGCCCGGTTGACCAGGGCCCCCATCAGGTCGGACCGACGGGTGAGCAGCACCAACGGAATCAGCGCGAACGGGATCCCGAAGGAGAGCACCACCTGCGAGAGCACCAGGCTCTGGGTCGGCGGCAGCCCGAGGCCGAGCACCACCAGGGCCGGCAGCATGGTCAGGCCGCGCCGCAGGAACAGCGAGATCCGGCGCCTGATGAAGCCCTGCATCACCACCTGGCCCGGCGTAGGTGCCGACGCTCGACGGACCCGAGCCCTGAGGCCAGCAGGGCGACCGCGAACGCCAGCGCCGCCCCGCCACCGACCTTGGCCGCCAGACCGGCGTGCGCGGCGTCGATCGAGTCGGCCGCCAGACCTGCGGTCGCCGTGGAACAGCGAGGCCGCGACCAGCACCATCGACAGGTTGATCAGCCCGGCGGCGCCCAGCGCCAGCAGCACGTCGGCGCGCTGGAACCGCATGCAGCTCCTGTCGCTCGGCGCCGTCCGCGCACGCCGACCCGGCTCTTGGTCAGCGCGGAGTGCAGGTAGACGACGTGCGGCATCACCGTGGCACCGATGATGCCGCCGGCCAGGACGACCGCGTTGCCGTCCGCGAAGTGCGGGACGACGCCCGCGGCGGCCCCCGGCCAGTCGACGTGCACCTGGCGAGGTCGTAGGTGAAGCCGAGACAGACGATGCCCAGCAGTCCCGGCGATCGCCAGCTCGTAGCGCCGATGGCCCCGTTGCTGCAGGGCGAGCAGCCCGAAGGCGACCACCGCGGTGATCAGCCCCGCCGGGAACATCGGCACACCGAACAGCAGGTTCAGCCCGAGGGCCGCGCCGACGAACTCGGCGAGGTCGGTCGCCATCGCGACCAGCTCGGCCTGCACCCACATGCCCGCGACTCACGGCCGGGTGGTAGCTCTGGCGGCACAGCTCCGCCAGGTCTCGGCCGGTCGCCACGCCCGACCTTCGCCGACAGGTACTGCACCACCATCGCCATCAGGTTGGCGGCCAGCACCACCCAGACCAGCGCGTAGCCGTAGTCAGCACCGGCCGTGACATTGGTGGCGAAGTTGCCCGGGTCGACGTAGGCGACGGCGGCGACGAACGCCGGGCCCACCAGGGCCACCGACATCCGCAACCGACCCCGGCCGTCGCAGCAGGTGCAGCTCGCTCGGGTGACTGCAGCCCCGCCCGCGGAACCACCACCGGCGCACAGTGAAGCGCGTTGTCCTCGCTCAGCGAGCCCACGGCTCAGCCGACCGACGGCCCGAGCCCGAGGGACTGCGGGGTGCTCGAGTCGGGCGACGGCTGGTGCAGGCCCTCGTCCAGCTGCGCCGAACTCGGTCATCAGCGCCCGGCTGCCGCCCCACGGCGTCTGCTCCTCGGCGATCAGGGTGTTGGTGGTCAGCAGCAGGCCGGCCACCGACGCCCCGTTCTGCAGCGCCGAGCGGGCCACCCGCAGCGGGTCGATGATGCCCATCTCGATCATGTTGCCGTAGCGGCCCTCGCAGGGCGTCGAACCCGTCGTCCGACGCCCATCGTCGGTCATGCGCGCCACGACCTCGTGCACCGTCGTAGCCGGCGTTGCTGGCGATCAGGTAGGCCGGCTCGTTCAGCGCCCGGCGCACGATGCTCGACCCCGATGGCGTAGTCGTCGTTGACGTCGAGGTCGTCCAGCGCCGGCTCGGCGTGCAGCAGCGCGGCGCCGCCGCCGGCCACGATCCCCTCGGCCATCGCGGCCCGGGTGGCCGACAGCGCGTCCTCGACCCGGTGCTGCAGCTCCTTCAGCTCGGCGTTGGTCGGGGCGCCGACCCGGATCACGGCGACCTTGCCGGACAGCGACCCGATCCGCTCGGACAGCACGTCCTCGTCGACCCCGAAGGTGGCCCGGCTCCAGCTCGGCGCGCAGCTGGGTCGAGCCGGAACTCGACCGCCTCGGCGGTGCCGCGCGCCGCCGATGATCGCGGTCTCGTCGGCGTTGACCCGCACCTGCGCGGCCCGGCCGAGCTGCTCGACGGTCATCGTCTCCAGGCTGAACCCGGAGTGCTTGCTGAAGCACCGCGCCGCCGGTGATGGTGGCGATGTCCTCGAGCTTGCGCAGCCGCCGGTCGCCGAACCCGGGCGCCCGCACCGCGACGCACTGGAACAGCCCGTTGACGTGGTTGTGCACGAGCATGCTCAGCGCCGGGCCCTCGACGGTCTCGGCGAGGATGACCAGCGGCCGCGGCGCACGCATGATCTTGTCGAGGATCGGCATCAGCTGCTGGACCTTGGTGATCTTCTCGCTGCACAGCAGGATGTAGGGATCGTCGACGATCGCCTCGAGGCTGGCCGGGTTGGTCACCATGTACGGCGACAGGTAGCCGTTGTCGAACTCGAACCCCTCGACGAAGTCGACGCTCATGCCGTGCATCGGCGACTCCTCGACGGTGACGATGCCGCCGTCGCCCGACCGTGAACAGGGCCTTGGCGATGCACCGCGCCGACCATCTCGTCGTCGTTGGCCGAGATCGCCGCGACCCGCGCGTAGTCGTCCTCGGTGACCACCGGGTGGGCCACGCTGCTGCAGGTGCTCGACCAGCCGGCCGACGGCCAGGTCGATGCCACGCTTGACCAGCACCGGGTTGGCGCCCGTCGCCGATCGCCTTCATGCCCTCGCGGACGATCGCCTGGGCGATGCACGGTGGCGGTCGTGGTGCCGTCGCCGACGATGTCGTTGGTCTTGATCGCGGCTTCCTTGACCAGCTGGGCGCCCATGTTCTCGAACTGGTCCTTCAGGTGGATCTCGCGGGCGATCGTCACGCCGTCGTTGGTGACCACCGGCGAGCCGGTGATCTTCTCGAGGATGACGTTGCGGCCCTTGGGCCCGAGCGTCGACTTCACCGCCTCGGCCAGCTGGTCGACGCCGGCCAGCAGCAGGCTGCGGGCGTCGGCGCCGAAGCGCAGTTCCTTGGCCATGGGTCCTCCTGGATCGGCTGCGATGGCTCGGGTGTCGATGCTGGTGCGGTGCTCAGGCTCAGGGGACGAGGATCGCCGCGGCCCGCGGACCCGGCCGGCGTCCAGGTCGGCGCAGCGCCTCGACGGCGGCGTCGAGCGGGTAGGTGCGTGGTGTGCAGGGTGACCTTGCCGGCCTGGGCCAGCACCATCAGCTCGGCGAGCTCGTTGTAGGTGCCGACGATGTTGCCGATGATGTTGCGCTCGGTCGAGATGATGTCCAGCGTCGGGATGTTGACGGTGCCGCCGTAGCCGATCACGAAGTACGAGCCGGCCCGGCCGGTCATCGCGAAGCCGTCCTTCTCGGCGCCCTGCTCGGCGACGAAGTCGAGCACGACCTCGGCGCCGGCGCCGTCGGTCAGCTCCTGGACGGCGTCGACCTGGCTGCCGTCGGCGACCACCGTGTGGTGCGCGCCGAGCTGCTCGGCCAGCGCCAGCGCCTCGGGGTTGCGGTCGACCACGATGATCTTGGTCGCGGTCAGCGCCGCCAGGCACTGGATGCCGATGTGGCCCAGCCCGCCGGCGCCGATGACGACGCAGGTGGTGCCCGGGTACAGCAGCGGGAGCGCCTTGCGGACGGCGTGGTAGGCGGTGATGCCGGCGTCGGCCAGCGCGGCGACGTCCTGCGGCCGGGTCGCCGGGTCGAGCTTGACGCAGGCCCGGGCCGAGGTCAGCAGGTACTCGGCCATGCCGCCGTCGCTGTCCAGGCCCGGGAACGAGCCGTTGCTGCAGTGCATGTCCTGCCCGGCCCGGCAGGCGCGGCACAGCCCGCAGGTCGGGGTCGGGTGCAGGATCACGGTGTCGCCGACGGCGACGTTGGTGACCGCCGAGCCGACCTCGTGCACCCAGCCGGCGTTCTCGTGGCCGATGGTGTAGGGCAGCGCCGCGCCCATCGCCGCGGCCCACTGGCCCTCGATGATGTGCAGGTCGGTGCGGCAGACCCCGGCCCCGCCGATCTTGACGACGACGTCGAGCGGGCCCTTGACGATCGGGCTCGGCCACCTCGTCGACGACGGGCTGCTGGTGGTACCCGTGCAGCCGGACGGCCTTCATCGGTCCTCCTCACCTGTCATGGGAACGTGCTTGTCTGACTGGTGACGGCGTTGTCGCGAGCTCGAGCGCTCGCCACGCCGTCGGTGTCGTAGCGGTGCCGCAGCATGCCGCGGCACATGCTGCCGTTCGCCTCGAGGCTGACCCGGGTGGTCCGGGCCCGGCGCAGGTGCAGCGGCACGCCCGCCTCGGTCGACCGGGCCGCCGGTGGCCGGGTCGATCAGCAGCGCAGGCGTCGTCGCCCGCCGGCAGCCCGAGCTCGGCGCGCCGCGCGCGCAGCCGGTCCAGGTCCGCCGACGGCGGCACCTCGCCGAGCGCGCAGCTCGGCCAGGCCGGCCGGGTCCGTCCCGCCTGCGAGCAGCGGCCGGCACACCACGGTCGGTGCCGGCCATCACCGCCTTGCGCAGGAAGTCGGCCCGCAGCTCGTCGAGCTCGTCGACGGCCTCGCCGTCGAAGGAGCTCGACGAAGCCGGCCCGCGCGGCCACCCCGGCGTTGATCGCGTCGGAGGCGAAGTGGTCCTCCAGGACCACCTCCGCCCGGCGCACCCCCTCGGTCGCCGACACCGCGTCGTAGGCGTCGGCGACCATGAGGAAGGCGAAGTTCGGGCGCGCAGAAGTACGTGGGCAGCCGCAGCCGCACCGGGCGGTCACCGTCCGCGGACACGGTGCACGAGGCGACGAACCCCAGCTCGGTGATCGGCTCGTCGAGCTCCGGGTCGCGCACCGTGCCGAGCGCGGCGAGCACCCGGTCACCACCGGCACCGGCTCGGCCACCCCGGCTCGGCGAGGCCGCGCGCGCCACCTGCCGCGGCGGCGGTCATGCCGGTTGCACCGCCTTGCCGGCGTCGAGCTGGAACTCGGCGGGCACCTCGATGTCGTAGAGCCTGGCCGCGTTCAGGCCCGAGGATCTTCTTCTTGGAGGCGGTGTGAGGCGGGGGTAGTCGGAGAACTGCTCCTCGTCCGGGTAGTCCCAGTCGACGAAGCCCTCGACCTGCCACTTCGGCTCCCAGATGGCGTAGTCGCTGCCGAAGGTCATCTTGTCCTCGCCGACCCAGAACAGCAGCTCGCCCATCACCTTGGCGAAGAACTTCGGGCCGGGCGTGCATCAGGCCGCCGATGACCACGGACAGGCCGGCGTACACGTTCGGCTCCTGGGTGGCCATGAAGCAGAAGTCCTCGATGCGCGGCAGGCCCACGTGCTCGACGATGAAGTTCAGGTCGCGGGAAGTCGGTCGCGGCGTGGTCGACGTCGGAGACGTCGAAGGCGTCCTTGTCCAGCGGCCAGATCGTCGGGCCCTTGTGGACGTGGATGTTCTTGATGCCCGAGCTCCTGCGCACTGCTCCAGGTACCGGTAGGCCTCCGGGTCCTTCAGCTTCCAGCCGCGCGAGCCGTCGCGCCACTCGGCCGTGTAGAGCTTGACGCCCTTGGAGCCGTACCGCGCGACGTTCTCGCGCGAGCGCCTTCATGCCCGGCGTCGCCGTCGCGCGGGTCCCAGCGGGTGTTGGCGATGAACTTGCCCGGGTGCTTCTCGCCCAGCGCGGCGTTGCGCTCGGTGGTGTTGAAGCCGGTCTTGTACCACTCCTTCAGGTAGGTCGGCTGGAAGATCGCCACGTCGACGTACCCGTCCTCGAAGACGTCCTTCATCAGGTCGTCCTCGGAGTACTTCTGGAACTGCTCGATCGGCCAGTGGGTCTCCGGCGGCCCGAGCCCCTGGTAGGCGTGGAAGCACTCGATCCAGCCCTTGGCGTACTGCTCGGCGCCCGGCACCCAGTTCGTCCGGCGCGGCGTCCCAGAAGTGCATGTGGCTGTCGACGACGAAGTACTTCTCGCCGTCCTTCTCGTACATCGGTCCTCCTGCGGGTCTCGGACTGGGTGCTGCCGGCGTCTGCTCGCTGGGTCAGGTCGAAGCCGATGTACTCGGCCGCGTCCTCGGGGTTGGCGAACATGATCGTCCGGTCGTCCTCGTGGATCATCCGGCCGTAGTGGGTCGACATGTTCTCCTCGAACTCGGCGGCGTCGAAGAAGCCCGGCTCCTCGCCGAGCGCCTCGGAGATCTCGTCGTAGACGAAGTCCATCCGGCTGACCGCGTCGACCCGGATCATCGACGGCAGCGGCGTCACCGTCACGTCGTCTGCGTCGCCATGACCTCGGCGACGACGCCGCCGACCTGGTTGTTCATCAGGGTGACGCCGCACATGTTCGACGCGGTGCTGTCCGAGGCTTGAACGGACTCGCGGCGCCGTCTGGTAGGTGGTCACTGCGCCAGCTCCTTCGGGATGTCCAGACCGAGGTCGGTCAGGATCGCCGCTGAACCGGCTCTTGCAACGGTCGAGGCCGTCCTCGAAGCGCGGCGGCTTGGCGTCGGGCTGCGACCAGAGCGGCTGCAGCGCCCGGGCGGCGCGGATCGCAGCGCGGCACCCAGTTCGGCGAGCCACCCGTCCATGGTCGCCTTGTTGTGGTCGGCGAACTCGCGGTCGTCGGTCAGCAGCTGGAACATCGCCGTCGTGTAGCGCAGGTCGCGCTCGGCGAAGTCGTACTCCTCGGCCCCCATGACCGTCGGGGTGACGAAGTCGCCGTTGCGCGGCGAGGCCTGCTGCACCAGCTGGCTGCGGAACAGCTCACCGACCAGCGGCTCGAAGACGATGTTGGCGGCGAAGATCGCCTCGCACCAGTCGTCGATGCCGGTCAGCTGCTCGGCCACCTCGCGCACGCCCTGCCAGGCCGGGTCGGAGTTCCAGGTCTCGCAGGTGCGCCGCCCCGTCGAAGCCCGTCGATCTCCTCGGTGAGGGTGAGGTTGTACAGCGCCAGGTCCTGGGCGGACCGGATCCGGTGCATGCTGTTCACCGAGATCGCGTTGTTGTGCATGTTCGTCGGGCCGCGGCGGTTGGCGTTGGCGAACAGGTAGAGGCCGAGGCCGTGGTCGACGTGCATCCAGGCGCCGACGTGCTGCTCGACGAAGCGCACCCAGTTGGGGTTCCACTGCTCGAACGCCTTGGACTGCGCGCGCCGACTCGATGTTCTGGTTGATCTGCCGCACGACGTTGGCGTTGTAGCGGTAGAAGCGTGAGCTCCCACTCCTCGTTCGGGTCGCGGAACTCGTGCCAGCCGTGGGCCGGCCAGTCGTAGCCCTTGCCGCCCGAGCCCGGGAAGCGCTCCGGCACCGGCCGGTCCGAGCCCCAGGCCTTCAGGGCGGTCCAGTCCAGCGGGTAGCCGCCCTTGCCGTCCGCGAAGCCGTAGAGCCAGCCCTGCGCGAGGTAGTGCCGAGGGTCGGGCTGCACCTCGACCGTGACGTCCTCGTAGTGGGTCTGCTTGCGCTTCTGCGGGGTGTAGTAGTTGAAGGCTCGAGCGGTCGAGTCGGGGAACACCTTCGCCCCGGCCTCGGCGTCGGTGAAGACGGGTCTGGGGACACTGCGTTCCGGTGTCGTGGTCATGGGGTCCATCCCTCACATTGAGTGAAACCGGGCTGTGGGTCGGTGCTGAGGTGACCGGTTCTGGCGAGTTCGGTTCGGTCGAGATCGGTTCAGGCGACAGGGTTGTCGGCGTCACCGGTGGTGGTGAACTTGTCGTAGTAGATGCGCTTCTCGGGGACGCCGAGGGCCGTGAGCAGCGTCATCGCCGCCTCGACCATCGGCGGCGGCCCGCAGACGTAGGCGTGAGCTCCCGAGAGGTCGTGCTCGTGCCGCTTGCACCACATCGGTGATCAGGCCGACCTCGCCGTCCCAGTCGTCGTCGGCAGCCGGCTCCGACAGCGCCGGGCGGTAGCTGAACTCGGGCAGCTGCTCGGCGACCGCCTGCAGCTCCTCCTCGAAGCAGAGGTCACGCCGGCCCCGCGCGCCGTAGTAGAAGGTCGCCTTGCGCTCGTCGCCGCGCTCGGCCATCGAGCGCAGCAGCGACAGGATCGGCGCCATCCCGGCGCCGCCGCCGACGAAGACCAGGTCGGCGTCGCGCCCTCGCGCAGGGTGAAGACCCCGAACGGGCCGACGAGCTTCAGCCGGTCCCCGACCGCCAGCCCGTCGTCGAGGAGACTGCGAGAACAGCCCGTCCGGGTAGACCTTGATGACGAACTCGAGCAGCGACCCGTCCCGGGTCGAGATGTTGGCCATCGAGAACGACCGCGACAGCTCGGTGCCCGGGACCGTGATGTCGACGTACTGACCCGGGAAGAACTTGAGCTCGGTCGGTTCGATCAGCCGCAGCACGAGGTGCCGCATGTCGTGGGTGACCTGCTCGATGGAGACCACCTCGGCGATCGCCTCCCGGATCGGCAGGCCGGACCGGATCATCTCCTCGTCGTAGTTGAGCAGCTCGATCGTGACGTCCTCGTAGACGTGCGCCCGGCAGAGCAGCGTGAACCCCTCGTCCTTCTCGTAGTCGGGCAGCGCGAACGTCGAGTACCTGCTCGAGCTCGATGTCCTCGCCCTCGAGGACGAAGGACTTGCAGGCGGCGCACTGCCCTTCCTTGCAGCCGTGCATGAGCATGATTCCCTGCTCGGCCGCGGCCCGCAGGATGGTCTGGTCCTCGTCGACCTCGATCTCGATGCCGACCGGCTCGAAGCGCACGATGTGCTTCTCGGCCATGGCTCCTCATCTCGGCGCGTCAGGTCTGGCAGATGCGGGACATGAGCGGGTGGGGCAGAGGGCCGGCGGCGTCGGAGGGCCTCCGGCGGCCCCCTCCGTACCCGTGCGGTCCGTGACCTAGGCGCCCTCGGGTGCCGGCCGGCCGGCGGGACCGCCGCGGATGTAGTCGGCGTGGAACGCCTGCGCGCTCCGTCGGGGACATCTCGTTGAGCAGCACGTTCGGGCTCTGCAGCGGCGGGCAGCGGCGCAGGTGGTCCAGCGTCCACATCTTCTTGGGGTCGAGGTCGAGGTGCGGCTGGGCGATCAGCGTCTTGCCGTCGTCGCGGACGTAGCCCATGTCGCTGACCACGTCGGCCCAGTTCCAGCCGTGGTAGAGGGTCTCCCACTCGCGCTTGCCGATGAGCTGGCCCATGTTCGGGGTCTCCCGGCCCTGGTAGGTCGGGCCGGAACGCCTCGGTGTCGGTCCACCGGCAGGCCTCGTGGCAGTAGGTGCGCACCTGGCCGTCGACCTCGTCCATGACCATGTCCTCACGGACCAGGCAGGGCACCATGCAGGTCCAGCAGCGGTGCGGGTACTGGTAGTCGACGTCCTCGAACACGATCGGGTGGTGCCCGTTCGGGGTCGAGAGCCGGTTGTAGTTCTCCCACCACTTGCCGTACTTGTCGTACCAGCCCGGGTACTTGTACTCGAACCACTCGAAGTCCTTGTCGGTCATCGGGTCGATCCGCCAGTAGTTGGCGAGCCAGCCGGTGGCGAAGAACTGGGCGACCTCGTGGACGTAGCCCTTGTTCCAGATCTGGTTCCAGGACTCCTCGACCAGGTCGTGCGGGATCACCAGGCCGTACTTCTCGAGCGGCACCAGGTAGCTGCGGTAGTAGTCGTCGTAGATCCACCGACGCCACATCTCGGCGTAGCTCTCGCGGTCCTTGCGGCGGTCCTTGGTGCCGTACTCGATGAAGGTGCCGATCGCCGCGTCGACCACCCGGTGGTTGTTCCACCAGGCGTAGCGCAGGTCGCGCTCGAGCAGCTGGTGGTTGCCCTCGTCGGCCAGCGCCATCAGCAGGGTGGCGTAGCCGTTGCTGATGTGCCGCGACTCGTCGGACTGCACCGAGTGGAACACCGTCGGCAGCAGGTAGTCGCCGTTGGCGGCGGCCTCGGCCGGCATCGCCACGAACAGGGTGTTGGTGAACGCCGTCTCGGCGACGATCGTCAGGTAGATGCTCGCCGCGGTGATGGCGTCACCGGTGATGAAGCCCTCGGCGAACTGGCGGCCGATCGTGCCGCAGTAGTCGTTCTGGAAGTTGCGCAGGCTGTTGTTGAAGCCCGCCGGGTCGATGTAGTTGTTCATGTACAGCCGCTTGAGGTTCTGCTGGATCGTCGAGTGGCGGACCTCGTCGATCATCTGGATCGCCTGGCCGTTGTGCAGCTCCGGGTTCGGCACGTTGCGGAACAGCAGCGGCATGGCCCGGGCGGCCGAGATCTCCGGCAGCGGGATGATGCTCAGGAACAGCTTCTGCCACTCCAGCCAGCGCTCCTGCACCTGGCGGAACATGTTGCCGCGGATGGCGCCGTCCGATGCGCCGTAGACGCGGTGGTCCTTCTCCTCCTGCATCGGGAAGTAGGACCGCAGGACCTGCTTGAGCGGGTCCTTCTTCTGCGCCTTCTGGAACGTGTAGTCGGTGCCGTACTGGGCGACCGGCTCGTGGTACAGCGGTTCCCAGGACAGCTCCTGGATCTTCTGGTGGGCCTTGGCCACACTCTGGCGACTCATGGTCGCTCCTCACCCGGTTGCTGGGGTCGGCGCCGGGTCTACCCGACAGCGCCGGTGGGTTCGTGGGGTTGTCGGAATCTCTTCCGAGTCCGACCGTGACGACCTCGTGGACCGAGGTCGTTGCTCGATGTGACGGATCTCACCGCATCCGGCAGGCGGTGCGGATCTCACCTTGAGACAGGGCCGTTGGGCCTTGCGTCGAGCGGCTTCCATGCCTCGGGCAGCGTCCGCGCGCGCGTCACTCCTCGAAGACGGCGGCCCGCAGCTCGGCCAGGCGGGCCTGCACCTGCTCGTTCACCTTGCGGTTGCCCTCGGGCAGGGGCTGGACGCCGAGGGCCCGCAGCAGGTCGGCCGCGGCGGCACCCGGGTTGTCCGGCCCACCCAGGACCGGGTGCAGGCCCTGGGCGGCCAGGTGGTGGAACACCAGGTTGACGATGGTCCAGTGGTTGTAGGTCTCGGGCTGGCTGTGGGGGTCGGGCGTCTCGAGCAGCCCCGGGGCAGGGGCGTCGGGCTGCGTCATGGCGGGCCTCCTCGATATACCCGCATCACAGTCCGCCTGCCGACAGATTGCCGTCTCAATATGAGACAGAAGCCACCCCGAAGGGGGCTTACTGTCATGGAGACGACCCCTATCGATGCTGCCGGCGCCGAACGCGCCCGCGACCGGTGCGGCGCTCGCTCGGCGCACCCCAGTCAGCTCGAACGGGAGGCAACCCCACGATGACCAGCGACGCCACCGGCCTGGCCAAGGTCCGCGAACGGTTCCTCACCGACGAGCAGGTCGACGAGGCGTCGGTCCGGGACACGATCCTGGCGTCCTGGTGGCGGTCGCGGCAGTGGAACGTCCCCGCCGACCAGGTCGACGCACCGCTACGTGGGCGACCCCGACCTGGACACCCCGCTGACCCGCAGCGCGCTGCCGGTGCTCACGTCCCTGCTGGGCAACCTCGACGGCCAGCCGATCAGCGTCATCCTCACCGACGCGGACGGCGTGGTGCTGCGCCGGCTGACCGCCGACCGCGACCTCGACCGGCACCTGGACCGGGTCACCTGGCGCCCGGGCTTCAGCTACGCCGAGGAGTTCGTCGGCACCAACGGCATCGGCACCGCCCTGGAGGGCGGCCGGCCGATGCACGTGTTCGGCCACGAGCACTACGCCGAGAACCTCGAGGACCTGGCCTGCGCCGCCGTGCCGATCCAGCACCCGATCACCGGCAAGACCGTCGGCGCCGTCGACCTGACCTGCTGGCGCAAGGACGCCGGTGCGCTGCTGATCGCCCTGGCCAAGACCACCGCCGACCAGATCCGCCAGGCGCTGCTGATGGACGGCGGCGAGCGCGAGTACGAGCTGCTGCAGGACTACCTGCGCGCCTGCCGGCGCAGCGCCGGCATCGTGATCGCCCTCAACGGCGACGTCGTGATGATGAACGACCACGCCCAGCTGGTGCTCGACCCGGGCGACCAGGCCGTGATCCTGCAGCAGGCCGGGCAGAGCCTGGCCGACGGGCAGACCGAGACGGTGGTGCTCGCCGCTGCCCTCCGGTGGCACGGCACGGATGCACTGCCGGGCCGGTCGGCGCCCGCGGCAACCCCGCCGGCGGCGTGGTCCACGTGAGGATCGAGGCCGCCGCCACCGCCGAGCTGACCCCGCTGCAGCGCAGCGCGCCCCGCATGCCCCTGCCCGGCGTGGTCGGCTCCGGCGCCCTGTGGCTGCGCGCCTGCCACCAGATCGAGGCGGCCCACGCCTCGGGCGAGTGGCTGGTCATCGAGGGCGAGGCCGGGGTCGGCAAGACCGCGCTGGCCCGGGCGGTCCACCAGCGGCGCAGCCCCGGCGGCCGGGTCCACGTCGTCGGCAGCGAGCTGGCCGCCGGCCGCCTGGGTCGAGCGAGATCGCAGCGGGAGCTCGCCGACCAGGTCGGGCCTGCTGGTGCTCGCAGCACATCGACCGGCTCACCGAGGCCCAGCTGCACCTGCTGGCCACCGCGATGCGGGAGGCCGCCGACGCGACGACCCCGTTGCGGGTGGTCGCCACCATGGCCACCGGGTCGCCCGGCCCGCACCTGTCCGGGGTGCTGAGCCAGTTCCCGCTGACGGTGCGGGTCCCCCCGCTGCGCCACCACATCGAGGACCTGCACCAGCTGGTGCCGTTCATCCTGACCCGCTTGCAGGCCCACCGGGTCACCTGCTCGCCGGCGGCCATGCAGCTGCTGGTCCGGTCGAACTGGCCCGGCAACATCGGGCAGCTGGTGCAGGTGCTGCGCGAGGTGGTGCAGCACCGCCGGTCCGGCGATCATCGAGCCCGGCGACCTGCCGCCCGAGTGCCGCACCGTCAGCCGCCGGGTGCTCACCCCGATCGAGTCGATGGAGCGGGATGCCATCGTCAGCGGGCTGCTGGACTCCAAGGGCAACAAGGTGGCGACGGCGGCGGCGCTCGGCATGTCCCGTGCCACGATCTACCGCAAGATCCACGAGTACGGGATCGTCAGCCCACCGACCTGACCGGGAGTCGCGTTTCATGATCTTCATCGTCGTCCGCTGGACCGTCCGCCCCGAGTACAGCGACACCTGGCTCGAACGGGTCGACGCGTTCACGAAGGCCACCCGGGCCGAGCCCGGAAACCTCTTCTTCGACTGGTCGCGCAGCGTCGACAACCCGCACCAGTACACCCTGGTCGAGGCCTTCGCCGACGCCGAGGCCGGCGGTGCGCACGTCGGCAGCGCCCACTTCACCGAGGCCATGGCCCTGCTGCCGGACCTCGTGGCCGAGACGCCCGAGATCATCAACGTGACGCTGGACGCCTCGGGCTGGTCCCGGATGGCCGAGGTCACCCCGCGCTGACGGGTCTGCAACGGCCGAGGACAGGGCGTCGGCGTGGAACGCGCGGATGATCTCTGCGAGGCGTTGTTCGATGGTCATCCGGCGGGCGTAGCGCTCGATCAGGGGCTTGCTGGTGTTGTCCCGGTCGTTGGTGATGATCACGGTGGGGGCCTCGCGGCCGAGACCGGTGACGATGAACTGCCGCGCCGTGCCGGGGTACTTGGACAGCTTCACCGCGGCGGATTCGTGGACGCGGGGCCTGTTGTGCGGTCCGGGGCGGTCCAGGGTGATCGTCTTGAAGTCGCTCGGGGCCAGGGCGTTGATCTGTTTGATCAGGGCGGGTGAGCGCATCCGCAGGGTGAGGAACTTGATCCCGCGGGCGTCGAGTTCGCCGAGCACGGCGTGGGTGGTGACCTTCTGGTCCATCACCAGCATCGCCGGTTCGTGGCCGGAGACGGCCTTCCAGTGGTCGGCGAACGCGATGACCTCACGGTTCTGGGTGGCCTTGGACAGGTCGGCGTTGGCGTAGACCAGGTTGTGGGTGCCGCTGTCCTGGGCGAAGAACGTCAACACGGAGCGGGAGCGTTGGGATCGGGTTGGCACGTAATGCTTTTCGAGCGCCGGGTCGCGTCCCCAGTGCATGACGGCGTGGAAGTCCAGGTCGAAGATCGCCTGCTCGGTGGTGGCCAGACCCGAGCCGATCATCGCGGTGTCCAGCGCGGTCAGGAAGGCGCGTTGGTGGTCGTGGGACAGCCGGTAGGAGTAGTCGGTCAGGGCGGTCTTCTTCGGCAGCGTTGCCAGGCCGGCGAACAGGGCGGCGCCGGGGTCGATGAGCAGGTGGTCGTCGACGTGGGAGACGCGGCGGGTGCCGGTGAGTTTGAGCGACAGCAGGGACAGCAGCCAGCTGATGGCGGGAATGGTGCGGGTACCCGGGTAGCCGGCGGCGTGGGTCAGGGCGGGCAGGTCCAAGGCGATCAGGTCGGGGATGGTCAGCAGCAGGCCGGCCATGGTGGTGTCGCAACGGTCGGGGAAGGCGGCGAAGTCCAGGGCGGCGGCCGCGGGCAGGTTGGTGTCGCGGCCGGGGGTGGCGACCGCGGTGGACGCTTCGGGGGCGGGGTGGCGCAGCAGGCGGCCGAACCCTTCTTCGGTGAGGATCTCCGCGACGCTGGTGCGGTTGAGCGGGGTGCCTTCACCGGCCAGGTGCGCGGAGATCTCGTAGGCGGACAGCCCTTGCCGGCGTAGCGCGATGACCCGGCCGCGGACGCGGTCTTTGGCCGGTGCGGACCCGGGCGGGGGCCCGGGTCTGCGGGCCGGGGCGAACAGGTCCAGCTTGCCGGCGCGGTAGTCGCGGACCAGGGCGACCATCGCCCAGCGGGTGTACCCGAACCGCTCGGCGGCCTCGGCGTGGGTAGCGCCGTCGACGAAGAAGGCGCGCAGCGCCTCGTACCGGCGCTGGTTGACCTGCTCGGGAGAGGTGAAGTACTCCGCACCCCTGGGTTGGGCCGATCCGACTGTCATAAGACACGTCTACCAGATCAACGCATGACGGTCGAGACCGGCGATTCCCACGGCACCAGCCGGTCGGGGTAGGTATTTGCCCCGCTTCATCCAGATAATCGGGACTCTTCCGACACCTGAGACGGCATCGTCACGGATCCATAACGAATCGCATCGGTGTAGTTCGTCAACTGGATCGGCCCAGCCCCCGCCTACTGGCCCTGGCCGGCAGGAGGCCATCACTGCTGGTCAGCCAGCCATGCCCTGGCGTCCTGCCTGCGAAGGGTTGGGCCGAACCGCTTGTGCGGAAACCCGCGCTAAGGGTCACCCTGCACTGGCGGCGTCCGCGGCTCGGGCCAGCAGCCGCATCGTGTCGAGCACGGTCTGCTGCTCGGGAGTCACGTCACGACCGGCGGCCGGCGTGGCCCCGCGAGCACCGGCGATCAGGGGGAGGTCGGCCTCGCCGTCCTTGCCCACCTTGGCCATCGCCCAGCGGGCGAACACCCGCTCGTCCACCGTCGTGACCTCGATCAGCTCGACGGCGTCGTGCCGCGGGTCGGCGGCGATGCGTTCGTACAGCCCGCGGACCGCCTCCTCCTGGCCTTCGAGCACCTGCACGAACCAGCCGTCGGTCAGCAGCAGGGCGCCGGTGATCCCCAGTTTCTTGTTCGCGGGCCGAGCCACCGAGAAGATCTCGCCGACCTCGACCACTCGACTGTCGGTGGGAATCCGACTGCGGCTGCGGTACATCAGCCGAAACGTCGGAACCTCGCCGGGCTTCTCGGTCATGGCGGTTCCTCCAGGTCGGGCGCGGATCGGCGGGGCGGGCGCCGGATAGGCATGCATCGCAACCGATGATGCGCCCCGAGTCCCTCATCCCGCTGTCTCAGTTTGGGACGACGTGACTCGGGACGGCGTGGCCTCGGGACGGCGTGACCTCAGCGCACCGTCAGGCTCAGCCAGACGTCCGGTGGGATCCACGGCTTCTCGGGCACCCGGCGCACCAGCACGAACCCCGCGAGCTGCCAGGGCTGACCCGCCGGCCGGCTGCCGGTCGGGCCGGGCTCACCGAGACGGACGTCGAGCTCGACCGGCGGACGGGCTGAGCGACCAGGCGACCTCGGCTCCCTCGCGGACGGCGTCGGCCACCCGGCGCGGCAGCAGCGCGTCGCCGACCACCCGCACCGGCACGCCGCTGTCCTGCAGGGCCCCGGCCAGGTCGACCACCGGGGCGGCGCCGCACCAGGGGACCACCACGTCGACGTCGGCAAGCACCCGCGTCGACCCGTCGAAGACGTTGACCAGGTGCACGTCCGAGCTGTCGCACCCGACCCACCGGTGCCGCTCCACCAGGTCGACACCGGCCCGCCCCAGGCTGCGCAGCAGCGGGTACAGGGTGGTGATGCCCTCGTCCTCACCGGGGTGCAGACAGCTGGTGACCAGGCTGACCCGCCGTCCGGCAGGCGCAGCAGCGGCGAGGGCGTCGGCGAGGAGAAGGGCGTCGGCCCGGCCCATCTCGTCGACCACCAGCACGTGCCGCCCACCCGTCCCCCGCGAACGCGGACAGGGCGTCCACCACGGTCGGACCAGGCCGGCCGTCCCCCACGCCGCCTGCCGCCGGGTGCGGGATCGGCCGGGCACCTGTGGCGAGCACCACCAGCGCCGGTGACTCGGCGAGCACCGTGGCCACCGCGGCAGCAGTACGGAGCCGGACGTCGACCCCGCGACGGCGAAGATCGTCGTGCCACCAGCCCAGGATCCGCCGCACCTCGGCGCGGGCCGGGCCGCTGCTCCAGGCCCGCACCTGGCCGCCGAGCGCGTCGTCCTGCTCGAGCAGCACCACCCGGAACCCGCGGGCCGACAACCGCCTCGCGGCCTCGATCCCGCCCGGGCCGCCGCCGACGACGACCGCCGTACGGCCCGGGCCGAGCGCCGACTCCTCGACGGTCCCCTCCCGACCCAGCTCGGCGTTGACCATGCAGTGGATCGGCTCCTCGTCGAGCAGCGCGTTGATGCAGGCGTTGACCGCGGTGCAGGGCCTGATCTCGGCACTGCGCCCGAGCCGGGCCTTGCTCAGCCAGGTGGGGTCGGCGATCAACGGCCGTGCCAGACCGACCAGGTCGGCGTCACCGGCCTCGAGGATGTCGGCGGCCACGCTCGGCGAGACCACACGCCCGACGGTGGCCACCGGGATGTCGACCACGGCCCGCACCTCACGCGCCAGGTGACGCCAGACCCCCACGCCCGCCGGGGTGGCCGGCCAGTGGTCGACCCGCGGCAGTCGGGCCATGTTGGTGCCGGCGATCACGTTGAGGTAGTCGATGTGCCCGCTCGCCGCCAGCAGCCGGGCGATCTCGGGAGCCTGCTCGGCGGTGATCCCGTCGGGCAGCAGCTCGTCGCCGCACAGCCGTACCCCCAGGATCCGGTCGCTGCCGAGCGCCTGCCGGACCGCGGCCAGCACCTCGATCGGGTAGCGCAGCCGAGCCGCCAGGTCGCCGCCGTACTCGTCGTGGCGCTGGTTCATGCGCGGCGAGACGAACGAGGCCAGCAGGTACCCCCACCCGATGGCGATCTCCACGCCGTCCAGCTCGCCCCGCCGGCACCGGTCGGCGGCCGCCGCGTACTCCTGCCGCACCCGCTCCATCTCGACCCGGCTGATCTCGCGGGCGACCTGCCGGGTCAGCTCCGAGACGTGCAGCGAGGCCGAGAAGACCTCCGCCGTCCCCCCGAACTCCCCGGCGCCCGGGTGCAGCAGCTGGGCCAGCATGCGACCGCCCTCGGCGTGCACCGCCTCGGCCAACCGTTGGTAGGCGGGCACGATCGAGGCGTCCACGTTGAGGATCATGGTGGCCGGGTTCCACAGCCGGGACGGCGCGATCGGCGTGGCTCCGGTGATCTGCATGGCCAGCCCGGAGCGCGCCCGTTCGCGCTGGTAGGCGATGTAGCGCGGCCCGGGCCTGCCGTCCTCGGCCAGCCCGGGCTGGTGGGCCGAGCCGAAGACCCGGCTGCGCAGCTCGAGGGGGCCGACCTGGATCGGCTCGAACAGCACCGCGTGCGACGGCTCCATCGCCTCACCCTGCAGCAGCACGGACCGGCTGGCTAGGGCTGCACGTGGTCGCGCCAGCGGTGCGCCGGCTCGAAGCCCAGCACCCGCCGGGCCTTCTCGATCGACAGCAGGGTCTCGAACTCGCCCAGCTCGCGGGTCGGCGTGACCCCCGGGAACACCTCGGCGAGAAGGTCTCTCGACGGCCGGGTCATCACCGTGTCGGCGGCGGCGATGATGTAGCTGCTCGCGCCGGTGACGTCGGCCTCCAGCGCCAACCGGCACGAGGCGGCCGCGTCGCGCTCGTCGATGTAGCCCCACAGGTTCCAGCGCCGCGCCTGCGCGTCGTCCCAGTAGGTCGGGAAGGCCTGCTGGTAGTCGGCCGGGCCGAGGATGTTCGAGAACCGCAGGGCCACGAACGGGATGCCCGACCAGGCCGCGAACTGCTCGGCGATCGTCTCGCTGGCCACCTTCGACAACGAGTACGTCGAGGTCGGGTAGGGGTAGTGGTCCTCGTCGATCGGGGCGTAACGGGGCGGGGTGTCGAACGGCAGCCCCAGGGTGGTCTCGCTCGAGGCCCACACCACCCGCTGCAGCCCGCCCTTCGTCGCGGCCTGGAAGATGTTGAAGTTCATGGGCATGTTGACGTTGAAGGTCATGGCGTCGGTGAGCATGTCGCCGGCCGGGATGTTCGCCAGGTGGACCACGGCGTCCATGCCGTGCAGCACCTCGACGGCCTCGCCGTACCGGGTCAGGTCGGCGCGCAGCACCGGCACCCCGAGCGGCACCGTCGGGGCCACCAGGTCGGTCGCCCGTACCTCGTACCCGTGGTCGAGCAGGTGCCGGACGACGGCCCGCCCGGCCCTGCCGCTGGCTCCGGTCACACACACTCGGGTCATGGTCGGTGAGCTCCTTAGATCGTCCGCCGGTCGGGCCCCAGTATGCCGAGGGGCGACCCGGGCGAGAATCCGTGGGAGCGCTCCCAAAGGGGGCTATGCTTCGTCGATGTCGACGACACCTGCCTTCACCTGGGGCGTGGCCACTGCCGCCTACCAGATCGAGGGCTCGGTCGACGGCCGACGGCCGTGGCCCCTCGATCTGGGACACGTTCGCGCACACCCCCGGTCGCGTGGACGGCGGCGACACCGGTGACGTCGCGTGCGACCACTACCGTCGCTGGGCGCAGGACCTCGACCTGGTGACCTGGCTCGGCTGCTCGGCCTACCGGTTCTCGGTGTCGTGGCCCCGGATCCAGCCCGACGGTCGCGGCCGGCCCGAGCCGCGGGGCCTGGCGTTCTACGACCGCCTCGTAGACGGCCTGCTCGAGCGGGACGTCGCTCCCTGGGCCACGCTCTACCACTGGGACCTGCCCCAGGCCCTGGAGGACGACGGCGGCTGGGCGAACCGGCAGACGGCGTCCGCGGTTCGCCGACTACGCGGCGATCGTGCACGACCACCTCGCCGACCGCCTGGCCGGCGTCATCACCCTGAACGAGCCCTGGTGCTCGGCGTTCCTGGGCTACGCCGGCGGCCAGCACGCCCCGGGTCGCACCGACGACCGGGCCGCCGTAGCCGCCGCCCACCACCTGCTGCTCGGCCATGGGCTGGCCGTCACGGCGATGCGGGCGGGACGGGCCGCCGTCCCGCTCGGGATCACGCTCAACGTCTACCCGGTCGAGGCGGCCTCCGAGCGGCCCGAGGACGTCGACGCCCGGCGGCGCATCGACGGCCTGGCCAACCGGATCTTCCTCGACCCGCTGCTGCGCGGCACCTACCCCGCCGACGTGGTCGCCGACCTCGCAGAGTCACCGACTTCGACTTCGTGCAGCCCGGCGACCTCGAGACCATCAGTCAGCCGCTCGACCTCCTCGGCGAGAACTACTACAGCCCCTATGTCGTGGCCGCGCCGGACCCCGCCCCGATGCCGCCCCGCTCGACACGCCCCCCTCCGACGACGGGCACCGCCCGCCCGGCCCGACCACTCGCATCCCCTGGCCGGCGGCGCGCGACGTCGTCTTCGTCCACACCGGCCGGCCGGTCACCCAGATGGGGTGGGAGGTCGAGCCGCACGGCCTGGAGCGGGTGCTGCGCCGCCTGACCAAGGACTACGACTGCCCCCCGCTCTACGTCACCGAGAACGGCGCGGCCTACCAGGACCAGGTCGTGGACGGCCGGGTCGACGACCCGGAACGGGCCGACTACGTGGCAGAGCCATGTCGCGGTCGTGCTGCGGGCCGACCCAGGACGGCATCGACGTCCGGGGCTACTTCCTGTGGAGTCTGCTCGACAACTTCGAGTGGGGCTGGGGATACTCACGCCGGTTCGGTATGTTCCACGTCGACTTCCAGACCCAGGTACGCACGCCCGAAGCGCTCGGCCCACCGGTACCGCGAGCTCGTGGGTCGAAGCACGGGAGCCGTGACGGTGCGACGGGCGCCGAGCCGGCACGGCCGACCCTCGAGATGGTCGCCGCCGCGGCCGGGGTCTCCCGCGGCACCGCGAGCCGGGCGCTGAACGGCAGCCCGAACGTCAGCATCCAGGCGTTCACCGCGGTCAAGCAGGCCGCCGCGGCCCTGGGGTACCGGCCCAACCTGGCCGCCCGATCGCTGGCCCTGGGCCGCAGCGAGACCATCGGGCTGGTCATCTCCGAGACCGACGAGCGGCTGTTCGACGATCCCGTTCTTCGCGACCGATCGTGCGCGGGGTCCATGCCGAGATGCGCCACAGCGGCACCCAGCTGGTGCTCACGCTGGCCCAGTCCGACGACGAGCGCGAGCAGCTGGTCCGCTACGCCTCGGGCCACCATCTGGACGGCGTCCTGCTCGTCTCGGTCCACGGTGACGACCCCCTGCCCGCGGGCCCTGGCCGAGGCCGGGGTCCCGGTCGTCAACGCGGGCCGACCCGCCGCCGTCCGCGCACTGCCCGGCTCGATCACCCACGCCGCCCGCCCCAGGGCCGGTCGCACGAGGACCTGTGGTGGGTGGACGCCGACAACCGCGGCGGCGCCCGGCTGGCGACCGAGCACCTGGTGGAACGGGGCTGCCGACGGATCGCCACCGTCAGCGGATCGCTCGACATGGGCGTCGGCCGGGACCGACTGGCGGGCTGGCGCGACGCCCTGTCGAGCGGCCGAGGGCCGACGCAGGTCAGGGCGTGGCCAGCCACGACCTGCTCGTCGTCGGGAGTGACTTCACCGAGGCCGGCCGGCTTCGAGGCCATGCAGTCCCTGCTGCACCGGGTTCCCGACCTCGACGGGGTCTTCGTGGCCAGCGACCTGATGGCGTCTCGGCGCCCTGGCCGCCCTGCGCCAGGCCGGACGCCGGGTGCCGCAGGACGTGAAGGTGGTCGGTTTCGACGACATCCCGACCGCCGCGGTCAGCGACCCACCGCTGACCACGGTGGCCCAGCCCGTCGAGCAGATGGGCCGCCTCATGGCCCGGCTGCTGCTGGCGCGCACCCGCGGCGACGGTCCCGAGGAGTACATCGTCGTGCTGCCCACCACCCTGGTGGTCAGAGCCTCCACCTGACCGGCGGGTCAGCCGCAGGGAGGCGGCGGGCACAGCGGCCCGCCGTCCATCAGCGGCAGGGGTCCCTCCCCCGCCTCGGCCGCCAGCACGGCCATGGCGATACCGGCGATCTCGTTGAGGCCGCCACCTGCTGGCCGCTCAGGTGGTCGAACAGCAGTCGCCGCACCTCGCCGGCATGGCCGGGCGCCGCCGCCTTGACCAGCTCGAGTCCGGCCTCGGTGAGCGTCGCGTGCACGGCCCGCTTGTTGTGCGGGCAGCGCGAACGGCGCACCCACCCCTGCTCCTCGAGCCGGTCGACCGCATGCGACAGCCGGCTCTGCGAGCTGGAGGTGCGCAGCGCCAGGTCACTCATGTGCATGGTGCGCTCGGGGGTGTCCGACAGTCGCGACAAGATCGCGTACTGGCCGTGGGCCAGCCCCGAGTCACGCTGCAGCTGCCGGTCGAGGGCGGCGTCCAGCAGGGTCATGGTCGCGATCAGACCGAGCCAGGCCCGCTGCTCGTCCGCCTGCAACCATCGTGGCTCTGCCATGTCCCATCTAGCAACGCTTGAATCTTCAAGCCACTGGTCCGGCCTCCGCGCAGGGGCCCATCGAGCACTCCTCACTGCCTGGTCGACGGATCGGCCCTGCTCTCACCGAACGCCCGCCCGATGGCGGCCACCGCGGCGCGCAGCTCGTCGTTGCCGTAGTAGGCGAAGCTCAGGCGCAGGTCTGGTTCGCCGGCCGCCGACGTCGAGAAGGCCCGGCCGGGCTGGTACCCCGCCCCCAGGGCCAGGGCCCGCGGCCGCACCGCGGCGGTGTCGACCACTCGGGGAAGCGCAGCCAGAAGAAGTACCCGGCGTCCGGACGGCGATAGGTCACGCCGTGCGAGGGAACGGCAGGTGCTCACGAAGGGCGTCGTCCATCACCGTGATCCGGTCCCGGAACACCTGCGAGAGCTGGTCGAGGTAGGCGGCGACCGTCCCGTCCTCCAGCATCGGCGCCACCACCGCCGAGCCAGCGGGTTGACGCCACCACCGCTCACGATCGCCCCGCGCGCCTCGAGCCGGCGCAGCAGCGGCTCCGCCGCCTGCACCCAACCCAGTCGAAGCCCGGCGCCAAGATCTTCGAGAACGTCCCCAACGACAGCACCACCCCGAGTCGACGCGGCCGCCATGGGGGCCGGGCACCCCGTGTACCGCAGCAGGTGGTAGACCTCGTCGGCGACGACCAGGAAGTCGTGGCTGCGGGCGAGCTCGACCAGCCGCCGGCCCGGCGCGGCGCATCAGGCTCACCCCGGTCGGGTTGTGGGCGGCCGGGATCGTGTAGACGAAGACCGGCCGATGCCGGGTCAGCTCCTGCTCGAGGGCCTCCATCGACAGTCCCTCGTCGTCGACCGGGATGCCGACCACCCGCAGCCCGTGGTCCCTGAAGATGTTCAGCGCCAAGAAGTACGTGGGCTCCTCGACGAACACGACGTCACCGGGGCGGGTGAGCACGCCGCAGCACAGGTCGATGGCGTGGGAGTTGCCGTTGGTGACCACCATCAACTCGGGGTCGACCGGACGACGTCGTCCGGGTCGGTGGCCGCGGCGGTGGCGGCGTCGGTGGCGGCGCGGAGGAGGCCGAGTACCGCTGTCCGAGGAACTCGGCCAGCGCCACCCGCAGGTTGCCGTCACCGCGTTCCAGCCCGTACTGCAACGGATGTCGCTGACCCGCAGCCGCCGCCCGGCCAGGCCCGCGACATCAGCCCACCGGCAGCAGGCCGTCCTGCGGCTGCCCGATGCCCAGGTCGACCACCCCCGGCGCACCCCAGAGCTGACTGGTCCGGCCGCGCAGCAGCGCACGGACCGCGGGATCCACCCACGTCATGCGACCTCTCCTCGTCGGCCGGTCGGTCTCCCCTGTCGCCGCCCGGGCGCTCGTCCCGGATCGTCAGCACGACCCCGGCGCCGACCACCAGCCCTCCGATCGTGGCAGCCACCGTCGGCCGCTCACCGAGCGTCGCCCAGGCGACCACGACGCTGAGCGGGGTCGCCACCGTCAACAGCGTGGCAGCAGTGGTGGCCGTGAACACCTGCATCGCCTGAGCGATCGCCGCGTACATGAACGCCGAGCTCACCGCACCCAGCCAGACCAGCTCGACCCAACCGGTACTCGACAGCCGACCCAGGTCGTCGGTGCGCCCGGCCGCCACCGCCAGCAGCAGCACCGCCCCGACGACGGTGCCGGGGGTGTTCAGCCACCAGGGGTCGTACCGCTCGACCAGGTCGCGCGACAACAGTGTCACGGCGGCCCAGACCGCGACGGCGGCGGCCACGGCTGCCAGGCCCCACCACGTCGTCCCGGCTCCCGGCCCCCAGGACATGACGCCCAGTCCCGCCAGGCAGAGCGACAGGCCGCCGAGCTGTCGTCGGGTCATGCGGTGGCCCCGGAAGGCGACCTCGCCCAGGGCGACCAGGGCCGGCATCAGCGCCAGCAGCACCGAGCCGGCCGCCACCGACACCTGCTGCTGGCCCCAGGCGAACAGGCCGTGGAAGACGGCCGAACCGCCCAGTCCCACTGCCAGCACGCGCCATCGGTCGGCCGGGGCGATGCGGGTGCGGCGGTGCGGCTGCAGCCCGACCACCACGACGAAGGCCAGCGCCGAGAACCCCACCCGCCCGGCCGCGAGGGTCAACGGGGTCGCCTCTCGCAGAACGAGTTTGATGAGCGTGAACGAGACGGCTCCGACCCCGACGGCGGCCGCCATCGACAGCGCCGCACCGGTCCGGGGGCCGCGCCTCACGGCCGGTGGTGCCGTCGTCACCGGTGGCGCCGCGAGCGCCGCCGGTGGGCCAGGTCGACGACGCCCAGCACCTCGGGGCCACCCACTACCGACATGACCGGGATCCTGCCAGCAGCCGGCCCTGATGGACGAGCGATCAGCGCAGGCGGTCCCGCTGGGCTCGCAGGAACCGCTGCTCGACCGGGTTCTCGGTCAGCCGCAACGCCCGTTCGTAGTCGTCGGCCGCCTCGTCAAGGCGGCCGAGCCGGCGCAGCAGGTCGGCCCGGGCCGCCGGCAGCAGGTGGTAGCTGTCCAGCCCGGTGACGCCGTCCAGCAGGGCCAGCCCCGCCTGCGGAGCCGTCGGCCATCGCCACCGCGACCGCGTGGTTGAGCCGCACCACCGACGATCCTGTCATGGCCACCAGCTGCGCGTACGGCCGAGACGATCACTGGCCAGTCGGTGTCCGCCGCGGTACGGGCGTTGGCGTGATGGGCGGCGATGACGGCCTGCAGCTGGTACGGGCCCGGCTGCATCCGCCGCAGGGCGTCGGCGAGCACGTCGTTGGCCGCCTCGATGCCCGGCAGGTCCCAGGCCGTGCGGTCCTGCTCGGCCAGCAGCACGAGGTCACCGGCGGCGTCGCTGCGGGTGGGCTGAGCGCGCCAGGTGGAACAGCTGCAGCGCGAGCAGTGCCCACTGACCTCGGCCCGGCCCTCGACCTCGGCCAGTCCCTCGACGTCCGCCGGTCCTTCGACCTCAGCCCGGGCGGGCACCAGCTCGTCGAGCAGCCTAGTCAGCCGCAGTGCCTCGAGGCACAGGTCGATGCGCTGCAGCCGGCTCTCCTCCCCGCCTCCGGGTCAGATAGCCCTCGTTGAAGACGAGGTAGAGCACCGCGAGCACGACGTCCAGCCGCTCGCCCAGGTCGGCGGGGATCGACATCGGGATCCGGGCCGCCCGGATCTTGCGTTTCGCCCGCACCAACCGTTGCGCCAGGGTCGCCTCGGGCACCACGAAGGCGGCCGCGATCTGCGCCGTGGTCAGGCCCGCCACCAGGCGCAGCACCAGCGCCACCTGAGAGTCGCGGTCCAGCGCCGGGTGGCAGCAGAGCAGCATCAGCCGCAGCCGCTCGTCGGCGACCCGGCCTCGTCCGGCAGCCCAGGTGACGGTCGCCGTCCACCGTCGTCCATCCGCGTTCCTCCCCGCAGTCGCGCCGCCTCGACGCCGGCCTGCTGCATCCGCCGGTCCTGGGACGGGCCCGCCGCAAGGCGTCGAGGGCCTTGCGGCGGGCCACCGTCATCAGCCAAGCCGCCGGACTGTCCGGCACGCCGGCCGTCGGCCAGCCACCGGCCGCCTCGACCAGACCCTCCTGGACAGCGTCCTCGGCCAGGTCGAGGTCGCCGAACCGGCGCGCGAGGACGGCCAGGACCCGCGGCCCGTCCTCACGCGCCAGTCGGGCCAGGGACGCTTCGACCGCGAGCGCAGCCTCGACCGGCGGCGCGTCGAGGTCGGTCACCGGGCTCCGGCGTCCGGACGGAACGCCACCGGCCGCACCTCGATCGACCCCGACCGGCACCGGGATCGCCGAGGCCAGTTCGAGCGCCTGGTCGAGGTCGGTCGCCGTGATCAGGTAGTAGCCACCGAGCTGCTCCTTCGACTCGCGAACGGGCCGTCGGTCAGGGTCGGCGCCGCCCCCTGGCTCTTGTGGACGGTGGTGGCCGTGGTCGTCGGCGCCAGGTTGGCCGCCGAGATCCAATGTCCACCGTCGATCAGGCGCTGGTTGTAGGCCATCCAGGCGCCCATCATCTGCTCGAACGCCGGGGTGCCCGGCGCGGGCACCCGGGTCTCGTCGCTGTGGATCAGGATCATGTATTCCATGGTGTGCTCCTCTGGTCGTGGTGGGTGACGTGACTGGCAGGACGGCTGGATCAGGCGAGGGACGAACGTGACTCGACAGCGACAGCCGCCTCACCGAGTCGGCACAACGTCGCGATCATGCCCTGTCGCAGGTGCTCCCGGCGGTCGACGACACCGGCACGTCTCTGCAGCAGGCGGATCGGCAACGGTGAGCGCCTCGGCTGGACGACGGACTCGACCACCCGGCAGCCGCCCGGGACGGGCTCGAACTGTAGGTCCAAGCGGGACCGACCGGCCTGGCACCGGAAGGCGAAGCGTCGGCCGGGTTCGGCCGCCACGATGGTCGGCCTGGTGCTCCACCGAAGCCCACCGATCCGGTTGCGACCGACGAACCGGACGCCGACGGCCGGGGCCGGTGCGCCGTCCAGCCAGGCGGCCGAGACGGTCTCCGGGCTCCACCGCCCATCTGGTGACGTCGCTGACCAGGGGTACAGCGTTTCGGGGGTGGCTTCGACGTCGCAGTCCGACCTGCACGTCGACGGGTGCGGGGTTCTGCGGCTCGGGCATGGCGTCCTCCTCGGCTGGCCCGGCCGGTGCGACGGGTTGCCTGCCGGCCTCACCGAGATGACGCAGCCCACGCCCGCCGATCGACAGCTGCGGACCAAGATTCTTTGCGGGCCTGTCCGGGAGCATCGTTCACCCGTTCGGCCAGCGCCCCCGGCGCCGTTGGCTACCCTGGTTGCCCCGGCAGGTGCAACGGCGCGCTCACCGGTGCGAGTTCGGCGGGAATTTCTGGGCGCAGGTCGACCCTTCCACCTGGAGCTGCAACAGCTGTGGCTACGGGTAGCCTGACGCTCGCCGCTGTGCTGGCCGTGGGTGTGGGCCTCGGCGTGTGGCGCCGTCGTCGTGACGGTCGGCTGCGCACCGCGTCGTCGGACCTCGCCCTGTCACCAGCGCCGACCTCGACCATCCGTTGGGCGCCCGGGCGACCCTGCTGCAGCTCTCGGCCGAGTTCTGTGCCCCCTGCCGCGCCGCGAACCGGGTGCTCCAGCAGGCGGCGGGCCGGCTGCCGGGGGTGCACCACGTGGAGGTCGACGTCTCGCAACGGTTCGACCTCGTCAAGCGCCTCGACGTGATGCGGACACCGACCCTGGTGGTGCTCGACGCCCGAGGCGCCGTCGTGCACCGCGCCTCGGGGGTGCCCAAGCTGCACGACGTGGTCGCGGCCGTCGAGAACACGCCGTCGAGAACGCGCCCCTGGCCGTGCCGTGCCCGAGCCGACGTCCCGACCTCCAGCCCACCGGTGCCGGGTCGATCGTCGCGGCATCGCCCCGGCCGCCGCGGATCCCCCATCGACCCCCGAGGTCCTCGGTTCGCTGCCGCCGTCACGACGGTCGTCCTGGCGCTGGCGCTGCTGCTCGGCAGCGGCCCCGTCCTGCTCCTCCAAGCTCTGGTCTTCGCCGTCGGAGCCGCCTTCGGAGTGCAGGCCAGCCCCTACGGCCTGCTCTACAAGAAGCTGGTGCGGCCCCGACTGGCCCCGCCGACCGAGACCGAGGACGCCCGACCGCCGCAGTTCGCCCAGACCGTGGGCCTGGTCTTCGCCGTCGCCGGCCTGGTGGGCTGGGCGTTCGGCAGCACCATCGTCCTGGCCGTGGCGACCGCCATGGCACTGGCGGCAGCCTTCCTCAACGCGGCCTTCGGGCTGTGCCTGGGCTGCGAGCTCTACCTGATCCTGCTGCGCCTGACCCGGCGCGGTGCCTGACCTGCCGCACGGATGCCTTCGTGAGCGAAGCGGTGGGCATCCGCCCGATGACGCCGGACGACGCCGACGCGGTGCTCGCGATCTACCAGACCGGGATCGACGAGGGCGACGCCACGTTCGAGACACTCGCCCCGTCGTGGCCTGACTTCGACCGGACCAGACTGTCGCAGCACCGTTTCGTCGCCGTTCTGCCGTCGCCCGTACGGGTGGTCGGATGGGTTGCCGCGCAGCAGGTCTCGCAGCGACCCGCTTACGCCGGGGTGGTCGAGCACTCGGTCTACGTCGACCCCGGTGTCCGTGGCCACGGGGTGGGGAGGGCGCTGCTGGCAGCCCTCGTGACCTCCACCGAGGCGGCCGGCATCTGGACGCTCCAGTCCGGCATCTTTCCCGAGAACACTGCGAGCCTGGCCCTGCACGCCGCGCTCGGATTCCGCCGGATCGGACGACGTGTTCGGATCGGGCGCCATCACGGTCGCTGGCGTGACGTCGTGCTGGTCGAACGCCGCAGCCCGACCTCGTGCTCTATTGAGCCTGAAACCGCTCAGTTCCGCAGCCGAGGCGTCACCTTGGCCGGATCCATTCACCGAGTGCTCACACTGAACGCCGGCCAGGCCTCCCGTCGAGTGAAGCCATGTGACCGCCACGCCGCCCGAGGAAGCCGAATGGCCGCCTCCGCGGCGGTCCCGGCGGCCATTCGTGCTTCACTCGACGCACGTGGCGGCCGACCCGATGGCGGCCCATTCGGCTTCACTCGACGGATGGCGTCGCCTAGGCCGACGTGACGAGCGGGGGCGAGGCCGCCGGGTGCAGGGGCTCAGAGCGGGTCGGGGGGAGCGAGGTGGCGCACGTCGAGGGCATCGACAGGTCCGTCGCCGGCAGCCGAGCCCACCAGCCCGTGAAGCACTGCATCGGTGGCGACGGCCGCAGCCCGCCGAGCGGCCCTCTCGAGGTCGTCCCCACGGGCCAGGCACGCGGCCAGCGCGGCCGAATGGGTGCACCCGCACCATGGGTCGCCGCGACGTCGTAGCGCGGGACAGCGATGTCGACGTGGCGCCCGGCGGCGAACAGATGGTCCGGGCCGTGGCGCCGTGGCCCGCCGGTCACCAGCGCCGCCGGCGCCCCCAGCGCCACCAGCGCCTCGGTCAGCACCACCCGGTCCTCGGTCGCCAGGCCCGTCAGCGCCTGGGCCTCGAGCAGGTTGGGGGTCACCACCGTCGCCAACGGGAACAGCCGACCGGTGAGGGCCGCGACCGCGTCGTCCCGCAGCAGCCGCGCCCCTGAGCTGGCCACCATCACCGGGTCGATCACCAGTGGCAGCCGGCGCCCGGCGGCGACCCGCGCCTCGAGCACCCCCGCGACCGCCTCGATGACCAGGGTCGAGAACAGCATGCCGGTCTTGGCCGCGGCAGGCGCCAGGTCGTCGAGGACGGCGACCAGCTGGGCGACCACGAAGTCGGGCGGGCACTCGTGGATCGCCGTGACCCCCGTGGTGTTCTGGGCCGTGAGCGCGACGATCGCGCTGGTGCCGTGCACCCCGCACCGGGCGAACGCCTTCAGGTCGGCCTGGATGCCGGCCCCGCCGCCGGAGTCGGACGACGCGATCGTCAGCGCCCGCACGACGGGCGACGCGATCGTCAGCGCCCGCACGACGGGCGACGCGATCGTCAGCGCCCTCGGACGTCGGGCGATGCGGCGGCAGTACGACGGACTCGGTCACGCCCGCACGGTACCTGAGCTAGTCCACCGCTGCCCACGCTAGGCTGCCCCTGACCTGCGCGGGAGCCCGGACCAACGGGCTGAGAGGGTGGCTGGGGATCCGTCCCGGTGCCACCGACCGCTCGAACCTGATCCGGTTAGTACCGGCGAAGGGAGCGTGGTGTCGCCATGGCGACGGCCTCCTCCGACCTGTCCGATCCCTCCGGCCGTCCGGCCCCTCCGGCCAGTCCGACCCCTCCGGCCCGCCCGGGGCGGCGGACCGACCGGGCCCAGCCGGCAGCGGCTTCCCGACATCGTCGAGGGCGCCGAGGCGCCGCTGACCCTCGACCAGCCGGCACCGCGCACCCTGACCCTCTTCGACCAGCTCGGGTTCTGGGGCAACCTGGGCGTCAGTCTGCTCGGGTTCGGCGGAGCCGTGGCGGTGAGCGCACCTGCCGGGCTGCCCCCGTTGCCGCTCGCCGGCGCCCTGTCCGCCACGGTCGTCGGCACCGTCCTTGGCGCCCTCGTCCTGGGCGCCACCCTGATGCTCGGCGCCCGCACCGGGGCCCCGGCGATGGTGCTGCTGCGCGGCCTGCTCGGGCGCCCGCGCCTCGGCGGTGCCGACGTCGCTCAACGTGGCGCAGTGCCTGGGCTGGGGCACCTTCGAGCTGGTGGTCATCGCCGGCGGGCTCGAGGCCCTGACCCACGGCCTGCTGCCACGCTGGCCCTGGTCGCTGGCCGCCGGCGCCGTCACCACGGCGCTGACCCTGCGGCCGCTGGGCATGATCCGGGTGCTGCGGCGGTACGTGTCGGTCGCTGGTCGTGCTGGCGGTCGCCGTCCTCGCCGTGGGACTGCTGACGAACGGCGGGCTGGACGGCGCCGACGTCGGCCCGACCGCCGCCTGGACCGGGTTCTGGGCCGGCACCGACGCCGCCCTGGCCGTCGCGGTGTCGTGGGTGCCGCTTGGTGCCGACTACGCCCGCCACTCCCGCAGCACCCGGGCCGCCGTTCACCGGGGGCGCCCTGGGGTTCGGCCTGACCCAGTTCGCCTGCTACGCCGTCGGCCTGCTCGCCCTCGCCAAGGCCGGGCAGGACCCGAACCGGCGTGTTCGACGTCTTCCTCGCGCTGCCGCTTGGGGTCGGCCGCCTTCGCCGTCCTGGTGCTGCGCGAGAGCGACCAGAGCTTCGCCAACGTCTACTCCACCGCGGTGTCGCTGCAGAACCTGCGTCCCGGCTGGGACCGTCGGGTGCTCAGCGTCGGCCGTCGGCGCGGTGACGACGCTGGCGGCCCTGATGGTCGACGTCCAGCAGTTCAGCAGCTTCCTCTACCTGATCGGCGCTGTGTTCGTGCCGCTGTCGGGAGCGCTGCTGGCCGCCTGGTGGCGTTCCGGCGGCCGCTGGGACGTCTCGCCCCACGCCCCCACCCGGCCGGCCATGGCACTGTCCTGGCTCGGCGGGTTCGTGGCCTACCAGCTGGTGAACCCGGGTGGCGTCGCCGGCTGGTCGGACGCCTGGGCGCGGCTGTCGGCCCAGCTCCACCTGGCCGGGCATCCCGTGGCTGAGCGCCTCGGTCACCTCGTTCGTGGTCGCCGCAGCCCTGGCCGCCCTGCTCGCCCGCCCCGCCCGGCCGTCGTCGCCGACCGGCCCCGCCGAGGCGGGCTCAGTCCGGGTGCGGGAACCATGCCTTCGAGCATTCCCTCGTAGGGCGAGGAGGCGACCGCCCGGTAGCGACGCGGGATCCGCCCGGCCAGGTGGGCGTCCCGACCTGCCCGGACCGCGCCCTTCATGGCACGCGCCATGCGCATCGGGTCGGCCGGCGCGGGTCACGGCCGAGGCCACCAGGACGGCGTCGCAGCCCAGCTCCATCGCCTGGGCGGCCTCGCTCGCAGTGCCGATCCCGGCGTCCAGAACCACCGGCACGCCCGCCTCCTCGACGATCATCGCGATGTTCAGCGGGTTGCGGATGCCCAGCCCCGAGCCGATCGGCGACCCGCCCGGCATGACCGCGACGCAGCCCACCTGCTCGAGCCGGCGGGCCAGCACCGGATCGTCGTTGGTGTAGGGCAGCACCAGGAACCCGTCGGCCACCAGCAGCTCGGCGGCGGCCAGCAGCTCGACCGGGTCGGGCAGCAGGGTGCGCTCGTCGGCGACCACCTCGAGCTTGACCCAGTTCGTCTGCAGCGCCTCACGGGCCAGCCGGGCCGTGAGCAGCGCCTCGGGCGCGGTGCGGCAGCCCGCGGTGTTGGGCAGCACCCGCACCCCGGCCGCGGCAGCGTGTCGAGCACCGACCCGCGAGCCGACGGGTCGACCCGACGCATGGCCACCGTGGTCCACTCGGTGCCCGACTCGACCAGGACCCGTTGCAGTCCCTCGAGACTGGGCGCTCCTCCGGTACCGACGATCAGCCGCGAGGCTGAAGCTCTCGCCGGCGATCACCAACGGGTCCTCGATCCGCACCTCAGCCCCCCTGCATCGCGGTGATGACCTCGACGGCGTCGCCGTCGCGCAGCACCGTCACGGCCCACTGGCTGCGCGGCACCACCTCGCTGTTGACCGCGACGGCGATGCCGGTCGTGGCGTCCGTCAGCTCGGCCACCACCGCCGGCAACGTGCGTCGTCGTCGCCACGATGCGCTCGTCGCCGTTGACGGTGATCCGGCAGGTGCTCAGGCCAGCTGCTCATGCGACTCCAGTGTTCATGACCACTCCGGTCGAGAAGCGCTCTGCGGTGAAGGGTTTCCACTCCGGGGCGACGTCGGCCCCGGCCACCATGGCCGCAACGGCGTCACCGGTCAGGGCCGACAGCAGGATGCCGTTGCGGTAGTGACCGGTCGCCACCACCAGCCCGGACACCCCGGCATGGTCGGCCGGCCCGACGATCGGCCCGTTGTCGGGCGTGCCCGGGCGAAGCCCCGCCAGGGCCTCGACGAAGGTCAGCTCGGTCAGCAGTGGCACCAGCTCGCAGGCGTCGCGCAGCAGGTCGTGCACGCCCCGCACGATCACGGTCTCGTCGAAGCCCCAGCTCCTCGACGGTGGCCCCGATCACCACCTGACCGTCGGTTCGCGGAATCAGGTAGACCTCGTGCCCCTTCACCAGGGCCCGCACCGTGTGGCTGAGCACCGGGCTGCTCGCCGGCACGGTCGCCGACGGCCCGAGCCGCAGCACCTGTCCCTTGACCGGTCGCACCGGCAGCACCAGCTCGGGCCGGCAGCCCGGACAACGCCGGCGTCCAGCACCCGGCGGCCAGCACCACGGCGCCGGCCCGCAGCGGGCCGGCGGCGGTCGACCACCCCGACCGCCCGCCCGTTCTCGACCAGCAGCGCCTCGGCGCGGGCCGCCACCACCGCGACGCCGCGGCGGGCGCCGCGCCGCCAGCAGGGCCGTCGCGTAACGCCGGTTGTCGACCGACAGGTCGTCGGCCGCCAGCACCGCCCCGGTGACCTCGGGCGACAGGAACGGCTCGAGGCGGCGGGCCGCCGACCGCGTCAGGTCCTGGGTGACCAGCCCGAGCGACGTGCGGAACGCCGCCAGCCGGGTCAGCGCGGCGCGGTCGTCGGCGTCCAGCGCCACCTGCAGCGTGCCCTCGCGGCGCAGACCGGCCGACAGCCCGGCGTCCGCCTCGAGCTCGGCGACGAACGACGGGAACCGGGCCAGCGACGCCAGGTTGAGGCGCAGCAGCTCCTCCTCCCCGAAGACCGCCTCGCTGACCGGGGCCAGCATGCCGCCCGCCGCCCAGGTCGCTCCGCGGGTGCCGCTGGCGTCGACGACCCGCACGCTCGCCCCGGCCCGAGCCAGCCGCCAGGCCGCCGCCAGGCCGACGGCACCGCCGCCGACCACGAGGACGTCGGTGGGGACGCCGACATCGCGTCCGTCGGTCGGTGGACGGCCCGCCTAGGTCAGCAGACATCTCCTCAGCTCCCTTCGCCGGCATGACCCGGATCAGGTTCGACGGTCGGGGGCGAATGCCCCCCTCTCAGCCCGTCGCGGGCTCCCGTGCCGGACCACGGTCAGTCCCGTGATCGTGGTCCCACTCTATTCCTGCACCCGAAGCCGGCGCCCCCGCGGGGCGACCCCCCAGGCCGGCGCCCCTGCGGGGCGATCGCCGAATGGTTGGATGCTGACGTGACAGTCGCCGCCCCACCCACTCCGCTGCGCACCCACCGGCTCGCCCGACTCGCCGACGCCCGCCTGTACCTGTGCACCGACGGCCGGCGCGAGCGGGGCGACCTGGCCGAGTTCCTGGACGCCGTGCTGGCCGGCGGCGTCGACGTCGTGCAGCTGCGCGAGAAGGGCCTCGAGGCCGCCGACGAGCTCGCCCTGCTCGAGCGTCCTCGCCGACGCGTGCCGGCGCCACGGTGCCCTGCTCGCCGTCAACGACCGCGCCGACCTGGCCCACGCTGCCGGCGCCGACGTGCTGCACCTGGGCCAACGCGACCTGCCGCCCGCCGCCGCGCGGGCGCTGATGGGCAGCGACATCGTGATCGGACGCAGCTCGAACGCCCCCGACCTCACCGCAGCCGCGGCGTCACGACCCGGACGTCGACTACGCGTGCATCGGGCCGGCGTGGGCCACGCCCACCAAACCGGGCCGGGCGGCGGCGGGGCTCGCGGCGGTGCAGTCCGTCGCCGACCGCGCCACGCGCCGAAGGCTGGGCCATGCCCTGGTTCGCGATCGGCGGCATCGACGCCGAGAACCTCGACCAGGTGCTGGCCGCCGGCGCCACCCGGGTCGTCGTCGTCCGGGCCCTGACCGAGGCCGACGACCCCGGCGGCCCGCGGCGGCGCCTCGCCCAGCCGGCTACGCCGCTGACCCGACCCGGGCCGCCCGGCTCTAGGGTGTACCGGTGAACAAGCCGTTCCTGCTGCTGGCCACCCGCGCCGAGGACGCCGCCGCCGACAACGAGTACGAGTCGTTCCTGACCCACTCCGGGCTGGGCGAGCGCGACCTGCGTCGGGTCCGGCTCGAGCAGGGGCCCGCTGGGCCGCCGGTCGACCTCGAGCGACTGGTCGGGGATCCTGCTCGGCGGCGGACCCGTTCAACTCCAGCGACCCGGCAGGACGGCAAGTCGCGCGGTGCAGCTGCGGGTCGAGGCCGAGCTCACCGGCCTGCTCGACCGGGTGATCGATGCCGACTTCCCGTTCCTGGGGGCCTGCTACGGCATCGGCACGGTCGGCAACCACCAGGGCGCGGTGGTCGACCGTCAGTTCGGCGAGCCGGTCGGCGCCGTGCCGATCACCCTGACCGAGGACGGCGAGCGGGACCAGCTGTTCGCCGTCCTGCCGTCGACCTTCGAGGCGTTCGTCGGGCACAAGGAAGCGGTCAGCAAGCTGCCCGGCCACGCCGTCCTGCTCGCGAGCTCGCCGACCTGCCCGGTGCAGGCCTTCCGGATCGGCGAGAACGTCTACGCCACCCAGTTCCACCCCGAGCTCGACGTGCAGGGCCTGCACACCCGGGTCGAGGTCTACAAGCACGCGGGGTACTTCCCGCCGGCCGAGGCCGAGGCGTTGAAGGCGATGGCCTCGGCCGCCGACGTCCGGCACCCGCACGCGATCCTGCCGCGCTTCGTCGAGCTCTACGCCCGGTAGCCGGCCACATCCCCTCCAGGCTGCGGCCGGCCACCGCGACGGTTCGTGACGCCGACGACTCAGCCGACACTCAGGCGACGACCCAGCCGTCGACCACGCTCACCGACCGCGCGGCAGTGGCGAGGTCGCCGGACCGTTGCAGCACGGCGCCGGTGAAGGCGTCGAACTCGACCCGTGGCACGGGCAGTTGAGAACCCCACCACCGGCACTGACGGGGCACCCCTGGTGGGTGCAGGTCGGTGAGTGACCGACGGCCGAGTTCGACGATCGCCGGCCGACGACGATCCCGCCGGCGATGGTCGAGCCCGCCGACCGGGATGTCCGACAGCTTGACGATCGCCCCCGGCGGCGGACCGGCCTGGGTGCTCGTCGACGTGCTCGACGGCCTGGTGCGTCGTGCCTGGTCGGCGGCTTGGACGACGTCGGCGGCTTGCTCGTCGTCCTGGTGCTCCTGCTGGTGCTCGTGCTGGTGCTCGTTCCCGTGCCCGTGCTGGTGCTGTGCTCGTCGACGCCGCCCTGCCGTTGCCGGTGCCGGTGCCGGAGGACGGGCGGGTGGTGGCTGAGGCCGTGGTGGTGGCCGCACCCGACGAGGCCGCCGTCCCGGCCCCGAGCCGGTCGCGATGGCCTCGCCCGCCGGGGCCGACGTGGCACCCGCGGAGGCACCGGACGCTTCGGCCCCGGAGGCGCCGCCGGCCGGGATGGTGTCACCGACGGCGACCGGCTGGGGGTCACCCTTCGCGCTGCAGGCGGCGAGGCCCACCCCGGCGGCCCCGAAGGCCACCACCGAGGTCATGACGGTGCGACGACTGACGGGTTGACTCGGCACGCGGAACTCCCCTGGGACGTGGACGACTGACTCGTGACGGCGGCCGACGGCCGCACCGCTACGGGTGCGAAACGGGCGTCCGATCAGCCCGGTTCACCAGGGTCGGAACCAGTCCGCACCGATTCGTCACCGTAGGTCATGGTCAGTGACCATAGGTCGACTTTCGAGGCTGCGCTGCCGAATCAGACCGGCAGAAGGGGGATATGTGCCATCACCCGGTCGGTGCCGTCGTCGACCACGTCGACGGCAGCCACCTCGCCGGGCGCCAGACCGACGACCTCGGGGAAGGTCTGGCCGGCGACGTAGCCCTCGGCCGGCACCACCCACGACGGGGTGTCCACCCGCCGGCCGGCCCGGTCGATGACGGTGACGTGGCAGCGTGAGCCACCGGGGATGCTGTACAGCTCGACGTCGATCCGGCTGCCGCTACCGCTCGCCCGCAGCTCGACCTCGGCCCGGGTGCCGCTGACCGGGTCCGTCCCCTCGCCGCGGGCCACCACTGCGACGCCGGTCTGGGGGGCCGGGGCCGGGGGCGCCAGGGCGCGGCCCAGCTGGACGCCGACCGGCAGGGCGACCGCGATGACGGCCGCCGCAGCCAGCCCGGTGAGCAGCCGGCGACGACGACGTACCCGCGACGCCTCGGCGAGCAGCCGCGGCAGCATCTCCTCGCTCGGTCGGGCCGACAGGGCCCCCGCCTGGCGCGCGGTCGCCATCAGCGGGGTCAGCGACGCCAGCTCGTCGAGCTCGTCGCGGCAGGGCGGGCAGAGGTCGAGATGGTGCTGCGCCGGAGCCGGGATGGGCCGGCGCGACAGCAGCGCCACGGCGGCGTCCTCGCGCCAGCCCTGGCAGGCGGCCGGGTCCCACTGCGGGGAGTCGGAATCCCGGGGGTCGTGGTCGCTCACGGGGCGATTCCTCTCTCTTCGCAGGCGATGCGCAGCGCGCGCAGGGCGTAGTAGGACCGGGACTTCACAGTGCCTTCGGGGACTCCCAGCGATCGCGCGACGTCCGCGACCGAGCGGTCCTTGAAGTAGAGCTGTTCGACCACCTCGCGGTGGTCGTGGGTGAGGGTGTCGAGCGCCTCACTCATGGTGTGGGCCAGCAGCACCCGCTCGAGGTCGCCGTCCCCGTCGACGGCGACCGCGGTGCTGGCCAGCCCCAGGTCCTCGGGGTGGGGCACCTCGCGGGGCCGGGCCCGGCGGGCCCGTTCCCCGTCGATCACCAGGTGTTTGGCGACCGTCAGCAGCCAGGCACGCACCGAGGCTCCCCCCGGCCGTGCGGGATCGAGCGCCTGCGGGTTCTTCCAGGCTCGGAGCAGGGTCTCCTGGACGACGTCCTCGGCGCGGGCGGTGTCACCCCCGACGAGCCGTCTGACGTAGCCGAGCAGCACCCCCGCATGGTCGTGGTAGAGCTCACGGATGAGACGGTCGTCCGCGACCGCCGCCATCCCCATGACCCGGTAACGCCTGCGTCCGGGGGTCCGGTTCAACCGACCTCACCCACCCACCGCACCGTTCCCCGCCCCTGGCTCATCCGGCCCCGCTCGCAACCACGAAGGCGAAGGCCGCGTCGGCCACCTCCTGCCAGTCGTCCTGATTGCAGATGGCGTGGCAGCGACCGGGAAACACCTGCACCTCGACCTCAGCGTCGGGCCCGCCCCGGCGATAGGCGCGGGCGTTGCGCCGGACGGCGTCCAACGGGGTCAGGTGGTCGTCGTCGCCGGTCAGGAACCGCAGCGGCACGTGGGGGCGGGCGAAGTCGATCGCGGCCTGCGAGGTGAGGGTGGAGCGCGGCACGTTGCGGCTCTCGGGCACGACGAACTGCTCGAACAGGGCATCGCTGTCGGCCGCGGACATCGTGTTGCCGAAGGTGTAGCGGAACCGCTTCGCCGTCATGACCACCGGGCGGTTGCCCGCGAACGGGTTGATGTGGGGGTAGTTGGCCGGCAGGAAGTGCGGGGACAGGCTGAGGATGCCCCGGGCCGGGGCCGGGCTGACCCCGACCCCGGAGGCGGCGTAGCCGTCGTTGACGAGCTTCTGCACGACCAGCCCGCCGATGGAGTGGCCGATCACGTGGGGCCGCTCGGGCAGGGAGTCGATGTGCTGCTTGCAGTGGGCGACCACGTCGCCGAAGGTCAGGTGCCCCAGACCTGGGTCGATCGCCCTCCGACGCTCGGCAGGCAGCCCGTCGTGGAACGGCCACGAGATCGCGTGGCCGTCGAGGCCGGCAGCCGCCGCCCACTCGACCCACGGCTGCCAGCTGGCGGCGTTCAGGTACATGCCGTGGAGGAACAGGACCGACGTCGTGGGCATGTGTCGCATCGTGGCAGTCGGGGCGCCGGGGCGGCTAGACCCGCAGCGGGCGGACACACCGCCTCGATCGCGCCGCCTCGATCGCACACCGTTCGTCCAGCGATGCGCATTCCTGCTCATTCGCCGGCGGGCACCTCTTGCGATCCTGTTCCCATGACTCGGTCGTCGCATCCACTCGCCTTGCTGCTCACCGCCGCCACCAGTGCCGGTTGCTGGTTCGCCTGGATGGGCGGTCACACCAGCTACCAGATCGATCCCGTCACCGCCGATTTCTCCGGGCCGTACCAGCGCTGGCAGGTGATCGGCTGCGGGGTCTGCCTGGCACTGGTCGCCGTCGCGACCGGGCTCAGGCTTCCGATCCCAGTGGTGAGCGCCCTCGTCATCACCGTGGCGTTCACCCTGGCCTGGTCGGTGACCGCTTCCGCCGGCGACCTGACGGGTCTGTGGCTGGTCGGCGCCGTGGTGGTGTTCCTGGGGGTGGGCCTGGGTTCGACCGTGTTCTGCTGCGCCGGGGCACTGGCCCGAAGGATCATGCGGGATCGCCGCTCCGTCGCGCTCGCCGCGACGGGGGCATAGCCCCTGCCCCTGCGGGCCGGCACGACCGTAAGGCGCGCCCGCCCTAGACCCGCACGAGGTGAGCCGCGGCGTCCAGATGGGCGACGATCCGGTCCAGGTCGGCGAGATCGCTGGTGACCACCGCGTGCGGCCCCGGCTCGAGGGCGAGCACTGCGCCGATGTGGGCGTCCGCCACCGACACCTGCAGGACCCGGCGCAAGCGGGCTGCGACGTCGGCGGCAGCCTGGTCCAGCACGTGGTCGAGGCCCTGCAACCGGTTCAGCACCGTCGCCCCCGCCGCGCTGCGGTCCCAGCCCGCCTCGACCCGTACCGCCGTGGGAACGAGCAGCCGCACCGACCCGGATCGTTCTCGGTTGCGACGCACCACGACCTCGACGAGCGCCACACCCGACGGTGCTCGGGGTGGAGCGGGTCTGCCAGCGCCTGGACGGCCTCGTTGTCCAGCACGACGACCCGGGGACGTGTGACGGTGTGAGTCCTGCTCATGCGGCGTGAGTCCTGCTCATGCGGCGTGAGCGAGCCCGGCGGCGAACAGCAGCACGTCGTCCGGGGTCGGGCTCTGCTTGTGCAGCACCACCTCTCGGGCCGCACGCTCGATCAGCTCGGGACGACCGGCCAAGGGGTGGTCGTCGAGAAGGGCCGCGGCCTGGGCGAGTTCGGCCAGGCTCGGTCGAGCCTGCGGGTGCTGAACGTAGTGGGCCTCGAGGACGGCCACCTGCACCACCGCCTCGAGGGCGTCGCGCATGCCCCGCACCGTCAGCTCGGTCGCCGACGAGGCGAGGCCGAGGTCGACCGCCACGGCCGCCGCGTCCCGCAGCGCGACAGGCACCCGGACCGAGGTGTTCATCGTCTCGGTCTGGCCGTGAAGATCGTCCAACAGGTCGAGCAAGCGGGTGAGGGCGGCATCGAGGACGCCGTCGAGCATCGCCTCCACCGGACTGTCCCCAGCTGTCATGACCCCAGGATAGTGGGCGTACCACGACCGGTACTACACGACGCCGCAGGGCGCGCCCATGGTGGACGCGCCCTGCGGTCGACCGCGCGGCCGGTGCCCCGCGAGGTGGTGCCGACGCTGAGGTCAGCCGGCGTGGTTGGCGAGCGCGCAGAGCACGCCGGCGACCGCGAAGTACTTGTTGGTGCCCAGGTCGCGCACGGTCTTGATGCCGAAGGCGGCCGACAGGTGCTCGGCGTCGCCGTCGCTGACGCCGGCCAGTGCGGCGACGGGGGCGTCGAGGATCTCCTGCAGGGACTTGCCTTCGTAGGCCTTGTCGAGAGCCTTGTCGAGAACTACCGAGACCGCCATTGGTCCATCCTCATCTGTCGTTCGTGACGCGTCCCCGTGCGTGACGCCTGTAACGGCAGCGTGCCACGCGGTCACGATCTCCACCCGGCGACCCGCGCGCCTCTCAGCGAATTCCCGGGGAACGCCACGGCCGACGTCCCCGCAGGGACGTTTGGGTGAGGCACCGGCCCCCCGGACGAGGAAGATGGGTGGTGCCCGCCACACCCGAGACGGGGCCCGGACCTGCCCAGGAGGCACATCATGACCGAGACCGAGGAAGGCGCTGAACACCGGATCGTCGTCGGGATCGACGGCTCCGCCAGCGCCACCGCAGCACTCCACTGGGCGATGGACCAGGCCCGTATCGTCGGCGGTTCCGTCGACGTGGTGATCGGCTGGGAGGAGCCCGCCAGCTACGGCTTCAGCTACGGCATGGCCGTGGCCATGTACGAGAGCGACAGCTACGAGGACCTCGCCCAGAAGGTGCTGGACGGCGTCATCGCCGATGCCGGCACCGACGACCCGACCCACTCGGTGAAGGTGCACGGGCGGGTGATCCAGGGCCATCCCGCCCAGACCCTGCTCACCGCCGCCAAGGGGGCCGACCTGCTCGTGCTCGGCCGCCACGGCCACGGTCACGGCAAGCTCACCGGGCTGCTGCTGGGGTCGGTCAGCGACCACTGCCTGCGCCACTCCCCGTGCCCCGTCGTCCTGGTCCCCGCCCCCGAGTGACTGGTCCCGCCCCCGAGTGACCTGACCCCGCACGACACGGTGGGCCGTCCGGGTGGATCCCCGCCCGAACGGGCTATCGCCCAGGTCGGCCCAGGCGTCGAGAAGTCACCGTGCCCAGCCGTCAAGGGCGTGCGACCGCGCGCGCCACCGCAGCCTGGCGACGCTATGGCCTGCAGGGCGGCGCCCGGCTCGGCTACGCCCTGCTGGCGGTGCTGCTGCTGGTCACCGCGAGCGTGAGCCGGCTGCCCGACGCGCAGGCCTACCAGCTGCAGACCGGCGCGCTGAGCGGCACCACGGGGACCAACGGCACCGCCGTCCAGACCTTCCCCTCCGGGCTGACCGCGACCTGGACGACGTCCGGCGTGACCACCATGAGCAGCCTGACCAACGGCATGACGGTCAAGGCCGCGACGTCCGCCATGTTCACCCCCGGCATCTCGGCCACCCAGGCGATGCCCACCCTCACCACCAGCGGCACCGGCTGCGCCCTCAACGGCACCTGCGCCAACCGCGGCACACTGACGCTCACCTTCAACCGGCCGGTGCGCAACCCGGTGCTGCACATCGCGGGCCTGGGTGCCTCGGTCACCAACGGGGGGCAGTCGACGATCGCCCACGCCATCGGCACGATCACCGCCAGCTCCCCCGCCGGGGTCACGTTCGGCACCGTGGCCGCGAACGCCGTCGACCTGACGGTGAACAACGGCAACCTCACCTGGGACACCACGTCGACCTCGCCGTCCACCAGCTGCGCCACCCAGACCGTGGCCGGGCAGAACGGCCTGGCCGGGTGCGGCAGCATCCCGGTCGTCGGCACCGTGACGTCCCTGACGATGCGGCTCGACATGAAGGTGGTCACCACCGGCGGCACCTCCGCCGCCAACCCCAGTGACGAGTACCTCGCCGGGGTCACCGTCCCCGAGGACTTCGGCGACGCGCCGGCCTCCTACGACGCCGCCGGGGCGGCCTCGGCGGTGCTGTCCGACCTGAGGCTGGGCGCGAGCGCCGACGAGGACAACGCGACCACCGCCAACGCCACCACCGGCCCGAACGCCGTGGCGGCGGGCTCGAACGCGAACACCCCGAACGGGGACGGCGCCGACGAGGACGCCCTGACCACCTGGCCCACTCTGACCACTGCGATGATCGGCTCGCCCTACTCGGTGACGGTGCCGATCTCGGGCGCGAGTGCCGCCGGCCAGGTCTGCGGCTGGATCGACCTCAACCGGGGCGGCACCTTCGACACCACCGAACGCGCCTGCACCGCGTTCAGCTCGGGCGCGACCTCGGTCACCCTGACCTGGACCGTGCCGGCCGCCACGAGTGCCGGCACGACCTACGCCCGGCTGCGCGCCTCGTACAACACCACCCAGGTGCAGACCGCCACCGGACGCACCGACTCCGGCGAGGTCGAGGACCACAGCCTGTCGGTGCTGCCGACGATCACCCTGGTCAAGGCGATCCCCGGCGGGGCCACCGGCGCCTTCGACCTCAAGGCCAACGGCACCACCGTGATCGCCGCGGCCGGCAACGGCGGCAGCAGCGGGGTCACGACGCTCTTCCACACCTCGAGCTACGGCGCCCCCGACCTGACCGTCACCCAGAACGTCGCGAGCACCGCCGTCCCGGTCACGATCGCCGAGACCCCCACCGGCTCGACCACGGCGGCCTACACCTCCGCCTACAGCTGCGTGAACGGCGCGGGCACCACCGTCGCCGGCGGCAGCGGCACCAGCGGCTCGGTGAGCATTCCGGCCTCCACCGGCAGCAACGGCAACCAGCAGAGCCTGGTCTGCACCTTCACCAACACCGCCACCCCCGCCCTCACCCTGGCCAAGTCGGTGGCCTCGGTGACCGACGTGAACGGCAACGGCGCCCGCGACGCCGGCGACCGGGTCGCCTACAGCTTCACCGTCGCCAACCCCAGTGCCCTGGCCGCGACCGGCGTCGTCGTCAACGACCCCCTGATCACCTCGGTCACCTGCGCCGCGACCACACTGTCGGCCGGGGCGAGCACCACCTGCACCGGCAGCCACACCCTCACCCAGTCCGAGGTGAACGCCGGCAGCCTGACCAACACCGCGACCGCCACGGCGACCGAGGCCGGCAGCCCGGTCACCTCGCCGTCCGCCTCGGCCACGGTGACGATCCCCCCGGCGGGTGCGCTGACCCTGACCAAGTCGGTCAGCGGCATCACCGACACCAACGCGAACTCGGCGACCGACGCCGGTGACGTCGTCACCTGGTCGTTCCTGGTCACCAACACCGGCACCGTCACCCTCACCACGGTGTCGGTCGCCGACCCGACGGCCGGCACCGTCACCTGCCCCGCCACCACCCTGACCCCCGGAGCCGCCACCACCTGCACCACCCCCGGGCACACCGTCACCCAGGGCGAGGTCGACTCCGGGGTGCTGGCCAACACCGCCTCGGCGGCCGGGGCCACCCCGGCCGGCCCCACGGTCACCTCGTCGTCCTCGAGCACCACGACCCCGCTGGCGCAGAGCACCACGCTGGCGCTGACCAAGAACGCCTCGGTCACCGACGTCGACGCCGACGGCACCACCGACCTGGGTGACCGCATCGTGTGGTCGTTCGTGGTGCGCAACACCGGCACCGTCACGCTGACCTCGGTCGCGGTCACCGACCCGACGGCGGGCACCGTCACCTGTCCCGCCACCACCCTCGCCCCGGGCGCCACGACCACCTGCACCGCTGCCGCCCACACCGTCACCCAGGCCGACGTCGACGCCGGGGCCGTCACCAACACCGCGACCGCGAGCGCCCGCACGCCGGGCGGGGCCACCGTCACCGGCAGCTCGTCGAGCACCACCCCGGTCGCCCGCTCCAACGGTGTGCGCCTGGTCAAGTCGGCCGCCGTCACCGACGTGGACGCCGACGGCCGCACCGACCTGGGCGACCGCATCACCTGGGCGTTCGCCGTCACGAACACCGGCACGACGACCCTGACCGGCGTGGGGGTCAGTGACCCGACCGCCGGCACCGTCACCTGCCCGACCACCACGCTCGCGCCCGGCGCCACCACCACCTGCACCGCCGCCGCCCACACCGTCACCCAGACCGACGTCGACGCCGGTGTCGTGGCCAACACCGCCGCCGCGGGCGCGACCCCGCCGAGCGGCGCCGCCCTGACCTCGAGCTCGTCGGCGACCACCCCGGTCGCCCAGACCCCGGCGCTGACGCTGGCCAAGACGGCGGCCGTCGCCGACGTCAACGGCAGCGGCACCACCGACCTGGGCGACACCGTCACCTGGTCGCTGCTGGTCAGGAACACCGGCACCGTGACGCTGACGTCGGTCGCGGTCAGCGACCCGACCGCCGGCACCGTCACCTGCCCGACCACCACCCTGGCCCCGGGCGCCGCCACCACCTGCACGGCGGCCGCCCATACCGTCACCCAGGCCGACGTGGACGCCGGCGCGGTCACCAACACCGCGACCGCCTCGGGCCGTGCCCCGAACGGCACGACGACGTCGGCGTCGTCGTCCAGCACCACCCCGATCGACCAGTCCCACGGGGTGCGGCTGGTGAAGTCGGCCGCGGTGACCGACGTCGACGGCAGCGGCCACACCGACCTGGGGGACCGCCTCACCTGGTCGTTCCTGGTCACGAACATCGGCAAGTCGACCCTGTCCACGATCGCGGTCGCCGACCCCACCGCCGGCACCGTCAGCTGCCCGGTGAGCACGCTGGCGCCCGGAGCCACCATGACCTGCACCGCCGCCCCGCACACCGTCACCCAGACCGACGTGGACGCCGGCGTCGTCAGCAACACCGCCACCGCCACGGCCACCACCCCGAGCGGCAGCACCGCCGTCAGCCCCTCGACCAGCGACACCCCGGTCTCGCAGCAGAGCGCGCTGCGGCTGACCAAGGCCGCCGCCGTCACCGACGTCACCGGCAACGGCAGCACCGACCTGGGCGACACCGTCGGCTGGACCCTGGTCGCCCGCAACACCGGCACCGTCACCCTGACGACCCTGGCCGTCAGCGACCCGGTCGCCGGCACCGTCACCTGCCCCACCACGACCCTGGCGCCGGGCGCCGCGACCACCTGCACCGTGCCCGACCACGTGATCACCCAGGCCGACGTCGATGCCGGGCTGGTCGACAACGCCGCCACCGCCACCGCCACCACCCCCGGCGGGGCCGGGGTCGGCGACAGCGCGGCCACCAGCACCCCGGTCACCCAGTCCAGCGGCGTCCGGCTGGTCAAGTCGGCCGCGGTCACCGACGTCGACGGCAGCGGCCACACCGACCTGGGCGACCGCCTCACCTGGTCGTTCGCCGTCACCAACACCGGGACGACGACCCTGACCGGTGTGGGGGTCAGTGACCCGACCGCCGGCACCGTCACCTGCCCGAGCACCACGCTCGCCCCCGGCGCCACCACCACCTGCACCGCCGCCGCCCACACCGTCACCCAGACCGACGTCGACGCCGGTGTCGTGGCCAACACCGCCACCACGACCGCCACCACCCCGACCGGCGCCACCACCAGCGGCAGCTCGACCACCGACACCCCCGTGGCCCAGAGCTCGACCCTGCGACTGACCAAGTCGGCGGCCACCACCGACGTGGACGGCGACGGCACCACCGACCTGGGTGACCGCGTCACCTGGTCGTTCCTGGTGACCAACTCCGGTTCGGTCACGCTGTCCGGGCTGGCCGTCACCGACCCGACCGCCGGCGCCGTCACCTGCCCGACCACCACCCTGACGCCGGGCGCCACCACCACCTGCACCGCCGCCGCCCACGCCATCACCCAGGCCGACGTCGACGCCGGCGTCGTCACCAACACCGCGACCGCGGCGGGCACCGCCCCCAACGGGTCGACGCTGACCTCGGCGCCGTCGGCCACCACGACGTCCGTCGGTCAGCGGCGCGGCCTGGCCATGGTGAAGTCGGCGGCGGTCACCGACACCGACGGCGACGGCCGTACCGACCTGGGAGACGCCGTCACCTGGTCGTTCGCGGTCACCAACCCCGGCACCGTCACGGTCGCCGTCCTGACCGTCACCGACCCGACCGCCGGCACCGTCACCTGCCCGGTGAGCAGCCTGGCGCCGGGGGCCACGACCACCTGCACCGCGGCCGCCCACACCCTCACCCAGGCCGACGTCGACGCCGGCCTCGTAAGCAACACCGCCCTGGCCCAGGGCGAGGCGCCGGCCGGTGGCCCGGTGGTCTCGCAGACCTCACGCACCGACACCCCGGTCGCCCAGACCGCGGCGCTGTCGTTGGCCAAGTCGGCCGCCGTCACCGACGTGAACAGCAGCGGCGTCACCGACCTGGGCGACACGATCGACTGGTCGTTCCTGGTCACCAACACCGGGACGACGACCCTGACGGCCGTGGCGGTCACCGACCCGACCGCGGGGGCGGTCAGCTGCCCGACGGCCACCCTGGCCCCGGGCGCCGCGACCACCTGCACCGCGGCGACCCGCACCGTCACCCAGCCGGACGTGGACGCCGGCGTCGTCAGCAACACCGCGACCGTCGCGGCCACGTCGTCCCTGGGTCAGCCGGTCGCCGGCGGGCCGGCCTCGACCGACACTCCCGTCACCCAGAACACCGGTCTCACCCTGGTGAAGAACGCCGCCGTCACCGACGCCACCGGCAACGGCACCGACCTGGGCGACAGCATCGCCTGGACCTTCGTGGTCACCAACACCGGCAGCGTCACGCTCACCTCGGTCGCGGTCACCGACCCGACGACCGGCGCCGTCAGCTGCCCGAGCACCACCCTGGCCCCGGGCGCCGCGACCACCTGCACCGCGACCGCCCGGAGCATCACCCAGGCCGACGTCGACGCCGGCGTGATCGCGAACACCGCGACCGCGAGCGCGGTGACGCCGACGTCCGCGACCCTGACCACCGGCCCGGCCTCGACGACCACCGGGGTGCAGCAGGTGCGCGGCCTGCAGCTGACCAAGTCGGCGGCGCTGACCGACGTCAACGGCAACGGCATCGGCGACCTCGGCGACACCGTCACCTGGACCTTCCTGGTGACCAACACCGGCACCGTCACCGCCGCCACCCTCGGCGTCACCGACCCCACCGCCGGCGCCGTGAGCTGCCCGGTGGCCACCCTGTCCCCGGGCGCCTCGACCACCTGCACCGCGGCCGCGCACGCGGTCACCCAGGGCGAGGTGGACGCCGGCGTCGTCAACAACACCGCCACGGCGCACGCCGAGACCCCGGCCGGGGGGCCGGTCACCTCCTCGACGTCCTCGACCGACACCTCGCTCACCCAGGTCTCGGCGCTCACCCTGACCAAGTCGGCCGTCGTCACCGACGTCGACGGCAACGGCCGCACCGACCTGGGCGACCGCATCGCCTGGTCGTTCGCGGTGCACAACACCGGCTCGGTGACGCTGACCTCGCTCGCGGTGGCCGACCCGACCGCCGCCGCGATCACCTGCCCGGCGAGCAGCCTGGTGCCCGGGGCCGCCACCACCTGCACCGCGGCCGCCCACACCGTCACCCAGGCCGACGTCGACGCCGGGGTCGTCTCCAACACGGCCACCGCCTCGGGCCTGACCCCGACCGGCAGCACGCTGACGACGAGCCCGTCGTCCACCTCGACCCCGGTGCAGCAGCTGCGCGGTCTGCGGTTGACCAAGTCGGCCGCCGTCACCGACGTCGACGGCAACGGCAGCACCGGCCTGGGCGACACGATCACCTGGTCGTTCACGGTCACCAACACCGGCACAGTCTCGGCCGGCAACGTCGCCGTCACCGACCCGACCGCGGGCGCGGTCACCTGCCCGGTGGCGACCCTGGCCCCGGGCGCCTCGACCACGTGCACCGCCGCCGCCCACACCGTCACCCAGGCCGAGGTGGACGCCGGAGTGGTCAGCAACACGGCGACCACCGTCGGCCAGACCCCCACCGGGGGACCGGTGACCTCGTCGTCCTCGACGACCGACACCCCGCTCACCCAGGCCTCGACGCTGGCGCTGAGCAAGTCGGCCGTCGTCACCGACGTGGACGGCGACGGCGCCACCGACCTGGGCGACAGCCTCACCTGGTCGTTGCTGGTGCACAACACCGGCACCGTCACCCTGACCGCCCTGGCCGTCAGCGACCCGGCGGCCGGGACGGTGACCTGCCCGACGACCACGCTGGCCCCCGGGGCCTCGACCACCTGCACCACCGCGGCGCACCCGATCACCCAGGGCGACGTCGACGCCGGCATCGTCACCAACCTGGCCGGTGCCACGGCCCTCGACCCGAGCGGCGGCACCGTCACCTCGAACGCCGCGACCAGTGCCACCCCGGTGCTGCAGACCCACGGCATCCGCCTGCTGAAGTCGGCGGTCGCCACCGACCTGGACGGCGACGGGCTCGTCGGCCTGGGCGACACCGTCACCTGGTCGTTCGCGGTCGCCAACGTGGGCAACGTGACCGTCGACGACCTCGTGATCACCGACGCCGCCGCCGGCGCGGTCAGCTGCCCGGTCGCCACCCTGGCCCCCGGCGCGGCGACCAGCTGCACCGCCGCGACCCACACCCTCACCCAGACCGACGTCGACGCGGGCGTCGTCAGCAACACCGCCACCGCCACCGGGCAGGCCCCGCACGGCGCGATGACGGTGCAGAGCAGCTCGTCGACCGACACCGCCGTCAACCGGGCCGCAGGACTGTCGCTGGTGAAGTCGGCGAGCGCCACCGACGTCAACGGCAACGGTCACACCGACCTGGGCGACACCGTCACCTGGACCTTCGCGGTCACCAACACCGGCACCACCGCCCTGTCCGCCCTGACGGTCACCGACCCGGTCGCCGGCACGGTCACCTGCCCGACGACGACGCTGGCGCCGGGGGCCGCGACCACCTGCACCGCCGCCGACCACGTGATCACCCAGACCGACGTGGACGCCGGGGTGGTGTCGAACTCGGCGACCGCCGCGGCCACCGACCCGGGCGGCTCGAGCGTCGGCACCAGCCCGTCGTTCACCGACACCCCGGTGACCCAGGCCCGTGGCCTGGCCCTGACCAAGACCGCGTCGCTGACCGACCCGGACCGCAACGGCGCCGACCTGGGCGACACCCTCGACTGGCGGTTCCTGGTGCGCAACACCGGCACCGTGACGGTCGCCGTCCTGGCCGTCGCCGACCCGCTCGCCGGGGCGGTGACCTGCCCGACCACAACCCTGGCGCCGGGGGCGTCGACCACCTGCACTGCGACCTCGTCGTACCCGATCACCCAGACCGACGTCGACAACGGCGTCGTCAGCAACACCGCCACGGTGACCGGGCAGGCGCCCAGCGGCGGACCGGCGGTGTCGGCGAGCTCGTCGGTCGACACCCCGGTCGGCCAGTCCGGGGGGCTGTCGCTGGTGAAGTCGGCGTCCGTCACCGACGTCGACGCCGACGGCGCCACCGACCTGGGCGACACCATCGCCTGGTCGTTCCTGGTCACCAACGCCGGCACCACCACCCTGACCGCCCTGGCCGTCACCGACCCGGTCGCGGGTGCGGTGACGTGCCCGGTGACCACGCTGGCCCCCGGTGCCGCGACCACCTGCACCGCCGACGTCGACCATGTGATCACCCAGGCCGACGTCGACGCCGGGTCGGTCGTCAACAGCGCGACCGCCGCCGGCACCGACCCGGGCGGCAGCACCCGCACGTCGGGAACTTCGACCGTCGTCACGCCGGTGGCCCGCAGCAGCGGGCTCACGCTGGTGAAGTCGGCGTCCGTCGCCGACCTCAACGGCAACGGCGTCACCGACCTGGGTGACGAGGTGACCTGGTCGTTCCTGGTCACCAACTCGGGCACGATCGCGATCGGCGCGGTCACGGTCACCGACCCGGCCGCGGGCCCCGTCACCTGCCCGACGACCACCCTGGCCCCGAGTGCTGCCACCACCTGCACGGCGGCCGTGCACACCGTCAGCCAGAATGACGTCGACGCGGGCGTCGTCAGCAACACCGCGACGGCCACCGGCGCCCTGCCCGGCGGCACCCCGGTGGCCTCGGCGCCCTCGACGGTCGACACCCCGGTGGCGCAGAACACGGCGCTGCACCTGGTCAAGACCGGCACCGCGACCGACGTCGACCACGACGGCACCACCGACGTCGGCGACACCGTCACCTGGACCTTCCGGGTGACCAACACCGGGACGACGACCGTCACGGGTCTCACCGTGCAGGACCCCGCCGCCGGGGCGGTGACCTGCACGGTGACGACCCTGGCCCCGGGCGCGGCGACTGGCTGCCGCTCGGCACTGAAGCACACGGTCACGGCTGCCGATGTAGCCAGCGGCACCGTCCGCAACACCGCCGTCGCCCAGGGCGTCGTCCCGGGGTCCGGGTCCGGATCGGGTTCCGGGTCCGGGTCGGGTTCTGGTTCCGGCGGCGGGTCGGCGACCTCGGTGTCGAACGCCTCGACGGTGGTGGTCCGGGTGACCCCCAGGCCCGCTCCCCCGCCGTCCGGCACGACCCCGGCACCACGCCCGTCCCCGACGGGCAGCACGCCGGGTCACCTGCCCCACACCGGCGCGGTGGCGCTGCCGGCAGCACTCGCCCTGGCGACGTCGCTGCTGGTGACGGGACTGCTGCTGGTCGGCCTCGGCCGACGCAGCCGACGCAAGCCGCGCCACCTGTGACGACGAGACCCAGCGAACGACGACACCCAGCGAACGACGAGGAAGGACGACCGTGAACCGCACCGAACAAGCCGGCGTGCCCCTGGCGGCCGCGGCCCTGGCCGTGATGGGCCTGGTCGGCGGCTGCTCGACGGGCGCGAGGACCGGGTCACCGGTCGCCATGGGGCGCGGAGCCATCGCCGCCTCGCCGTCGGTCGCACCCTCCGCGACGTCGCCGTCCTCGGGAGCGGCTGCGGCCGCCGCCAAGGCCGTCGCCGCCGCTCAGCAGGCCGCCATGGTGGTCAACCAGCCGCAGTCCCGCAAGGACGTCACCCTCACCTCGTGCAGCCGGGACGGCGGCGCCTGGGTGGCCAAGGGGGTCATCGCGAACCCCGGCGACGCCGGCGCCCTGTACACCGTGGTCGTCAGCTACGTCGATGCCCATTGGACGGTCCAGGCCCGAGGCACGGTGACGGTGACCGTCGCGGCCCACGACAGCCACTCCTGGCAGACCAGCGCCACGGTGCCGGCATCGGCTGCCGTCACCTGCGTGCTGCGCGGCGTGGCCCGGGCCTGACCTGCCGCCCACCCGTGACGACATCCGTCCTTACCCGCCGCACCCGCGACCCTGACCGGCGGGGGGACGGCCCGGGGTCGCGACCGCTGGTCGGGCTGGGCGAGGTGCTGATCACCGCCGGGGTGCTGGTGGCGCTGTTCGTCCTGTGGCAGCTGTGGTGGACCGACGTGGTCGCCGGCCGTGACACCGACCGCGCCGCGGCCGACCTCGCCCGTGCCTGGGACGACGGCTCGACCGGCGGCACTGCGGGAGCGGACGACGTCGTCGTCCGAGCGGGTGAGCCCGTCGCGCTGCTGCGGATCCCCCGGTTCGGGGCCGACTGGCGCCGTCCCGTGGTCGAGGGCACCTCGGCGGGCGACCTGCGCAAGGGCGTCGGCCACTACCCGGGGACCGCCCTGCCGGGGCAGGTCGGCAACATGGCCGTCGCCGGCCACCGGACGACGTACGGTCACCCGTTCCGCGATCTCGACTCCCTGGTACCCGGCGACCTGGTGCTGGTCGAGACGGCGCACCGCGTCGCCACCTACCGGGTGCTTGCCCGGGCCGTGGTCACCCCCACCGACACCGGCGTCGTCGCCGCCGACCCGGACCACCCCGACCGGCCGGCCGCGGCAGCGACCCGGGTCCTGCTCACGCTGACCACGTGCCACCCGGAGTTCTCGGCCCGGCAACGGTTGGTGGTGCGCGCCGAGCTGGTGTCGGTCTCGGCGAAGCCCACTGCGCCCCAGAGGGAGGGGTCGTGATCTACCCCTGGATCTGGCGCCGCCTGCCCGGCCCGTGGCCGGTGCGGGTGCTCCTCGCCGCTGCGATGGTCGCTGCAGTGTTCGCGATCTGCGCCTGGTTGCTGTTCCCCCAGGTGGCGCAGCGGCTCGAGGACGGCGGCGGCGCCGTCACCGACTCCGCCGCCCGTGTGTGATTGCGTGTGAAGGGGTGTGTGAAGCGAAACGGGGGTGATCACCCCACTTCACTTCACACCCGGCTTCACACACGCCACCACCCGGCACCCACACCCGGCACCGACATCGGTGGTCGCGGTCATCTGCTCTACAACCAAATGGTTGACAAAGCCGTGACCGGCGCCTACGGTCGTCCTCGACGGTATTCAACCGATCGGTTGCAGAGGAGGACGGCGTGGCAGATCAGCTGTCCCGGTTGTTCGCAGCCCTGGCCGATCCGACCCGTCGAGACCTGGTGGCCCGGCTCGCGGCCGCGGACGCCACGGTCGGCGAGCTCGCCGAGCCCTACGACATCAGCCTGCAGGCGGTCTCGAAGCACCTGCGGGTGCTCGAGGACGCGGGTCTGGTCAGCCGCAGCCGCGACGCCCAACGCCGACCGGTGCACCTCGAGGCCGCCGTCCTGCCGCTGCTGACCAAGTGGGTCGAGCGCTACCAGCGCGAGGCCGAGGCCCGTTACCGCCGCCTCGACGCCGTCCTCGCCGCCATGACCGAGGCCGCCGACAACCAGGCGACCGACAACCAGGCACCGACAACGAGAGCACGAACTCGAGCACGAACGCGAGCCCCACCGGAACGACGAGCCCCACCGGAACGACCAACCCCCACCTCGACGAAGGAGTTGCATCATGACCACCCTGGCCAACGCCCACATCTCCGCCGACCCCGAGGTCCCGGTCATCCACATCACGAGGGACTTCACCGCCACCCCCGAGCAGCTGTTCCGGGCCCACACCGACCCGGCCCTGTTCGCGCAGTGGGTGGGCCCGAACAGCCTCACCAGCACCGTCGAGTACTGGGACGCCCGCTCGGGCGGCAGCTGGAAGTACGTGATGACCCGGGACGGCGCCGAGTTCGTCTTCCACGGCTGCTTCCACGAGGTGAGCCCGACCAAGATCGTGCAGACCTTCACCTTCGCCGGGTCCCCGGACGACGTCGCACTCGAGACGATGACCTTCGAGGACCTGGGCGACGGCCGCACCCGGCTGCGCGCCAAGTCCCTGTGCGACAGTTTCGCCGACCGCGACGCATGGCTGGCGAGTGGTATGGAGACCGGCGTCGACGAGGGCTACGCCAAGCTCGACAGGATGCTGGCCGATGGCCTCCTCTGAGCCCGCCGCCACCGAGACAGCACGGGCCGAGGCGGCGCAGCACCATAGCGAGGTCGCCGGCCACTTCGGCGACCTGACCCGCGGCGCCCGCGACTGGGACGCCCCGGCACCGGTCGACGGCTGGACCGCGCGTGACGTCGTCCGGCACCTGGTCGAGTGGTTTCCGGCCTTCCTCGCCTCGGGGACCGGGATCGAGCTTCCCGCCGGCCCCTCGGTGGACGACGACCCGGCTGCCGCCTGGCAGGCACACACCGACGGTGTGCAGGCGGTGCTCGACGACCCCGCCACCGCGGACCGACTGCTGGACAACCCGCACATCGGACAGCGGCCGTTGCCGGGGGCGATCGACGCCTTCTACACCTCGGACGTGTTCCTGCACACCTGGGACCTGGCCCGCGCCACCGGCCAGGACGACCGGCTCGACCCCGACGTCTGCGCGGCCATGCTGGCCGGCATGCAGCCGATGGAAGCGGTGATGCGCGGATCGGGCCAGTACGGCCCGGCCTTCACGGTGCCGCAGGACGCCGACCAGCAGTCGCGACTGCTGGGCTTCATCGGCCGCGACCCGAACTGGACACCTTCCCGCTGACCGACTCTCGCCCCGCCCCGCCCCGCCCCGCCCCGCCCCGGCGTCGGCCGCGGGTGGGGCGAGTCCGGGTGCTACCGCGGGGCAGCGGCCAGAGCCGACCGCCGTTCGACCCCGGCCAGCCCCCAGCGCACCGCCCGGGTTCCCACCGCACCGGCCGCCCGGGCACCCCGGGCGAACGAGCCGGACGACGGCAGTCGCAGCTGCCGGCGGGCCCAGTCCGGCAGGATCGCCACCCCGCCGGCGGCGAGCGTGGCGTAGCCGGGCCGGGCGACCCAGGGCAACGGCGGGTCGAACAGCAGCAGCCGGGCGGCGTCACGGGCCGCCGGGGTGGCCTCGAGCTGCGGTCGGTACTCCTCCAGCTGCCGGTGCAGCTCGGCCACCGTCTCGGGCAGTCCGGTCGCACCGAGAAGCGTTGCAGCAGTGCCACTCTGCAACACGTACCGGTCGGCGTCCGCACCGGACAGGGGCGCCGAGCCGAACCGCTGGTAGGCGGTGAGGAACGAGTGGGCCTCGGCCACGTGCACCCATCGCAGCAGCTCGGGGTCGCTCGCCCGGTAGGGACGGCCCCGATGGTCCTTGCCCCGCACCCGCTCATGAACGGCCCGGACGGCGGCGATCGCCTCCTCGGCGTGCTCGATCGTGCCGTAGGTCGTCACCGCCAGGAAGGTGCTGGTGCGCTGCAACCGGCCCCACGGGTCGCCCCGGAACCCGCTGTGCCCGGCCACGCCCGGCCATCGCCAGCGGGTGCAGCGACTGCAGCAGCAGGGCGGCGATGCCACCCGGGAACATGGCGGCGTCCTCGTGCACCCGCCAGATCGGGTCGGTCGGGGTGAACCAGCGCGGGCCCGGGGTCCCCCAGATCCGACGGGCTCGCACGTCGGCGTCCGCGCCGGCCACCCGCGACCGCAGTGCCCGGCCGAGCCCCCGCTGCAGGGCGGACACGGGACTGCCGGCCGCGATCGATGCCATGACCCACCATCGCACGCCCCTCTCGGGCGCCCGCGGCCACCCCCATCGCCCGCCCCTGCCACTACCCCACCAGCCCAGCCCAGCCCAGTGAGTGTGCACAGACTGCAGTTCGGGGCTGTTCCTATTGCGATCTGCGCACTCTCGATGAGCCAGGTGAGGGGCGGGGTGGGCGGCAGGGGTGGGACGATCAGCTGCGGAGAACCAGGCCGAGCACATCGAGGGCGGCGATCCCGATGGCCGCCACGAACGGCAGCCGGCCCCGGCCCCGGGCGGCCACCACGGCCAGCACGACGCACAGCACGAGCACCGCGGCGTCGACGGCCGAGAGACCACCGGCTGAGAGAGCACCGGTCGAGGGGCCACCGACCGAGGGGCCACCGGCTGAGGAGACACTGCCGCCGACTGGGACCGTGACCGGCCCGAAGGCGGTGATGACCGAGCCGACCAGCAGCACCGCCGGAGCCAGCCACCGCACCCTGCGCTCGCCGAGGGCGTGCGGCAGGCCGCGGACGTCGGTGGCGGCGTCGTCCGCCAGATCGGGCAGCGCGTTGAGCAGATGCAGGCCGACCCCGAGCACGCCACCGGCGGCCATGACCCACAGCGGCGGCCAGGTGCGCGTCGACCACCAGCCGTCGCCCGGCAGCGCCAGCCAGACCACCGCCGGCAGGGCGGCGAACGCGATCGCGTACGGCAGCGGCGAGACCACGGTGGCCTTCACCCCCAGGTTGTAGGCCCACCCCATGGCCACCCCGGCGAACAGGTGGACGGCGGCGGCCTGCGGTCCGAGTGCCAGCGACAGCACGATGCAGGTGGCGAGCGCGAGCCCGATCGCCCGACGCACGAGGGCCTCGCTCACCTCGCCGTGGGCCAGTGGCTTGTCGGCCCGCCCGACCGCTCGGTCCCGCCGGACGTCGACGAGGTCGTTGGACCAGCCGATGCTCAGCTGACCGGTGAACAGCGCAGCCGTGACCAGGGCGCCTCCGGCGAGGCTGTGGCCGGCGGCATGCGAGAGCAGCGCGGTCAGGCTGGTGACCGCGAGGGTCGGCCCCGGGTGGCAGGCACGGGCCAGCCCGGTGCCGGCGCTACCAGCGGTCGTGGACCAGGCCGCGGACATGGCGCTCGTAGATGTCCTCCACGGCGGTCAGCACGTCGTCGCCCAGTGCCGGCAGGTCGGCGGCGGCCGCGTTGGCCCGGGCCTGCTCGACGGTGCGCGCGCCGGGGATCACCGTGGTCACCCCCGGCTGCTGGACGACCCAGCGCAGCGCCAGCTGGGCCGCCGTGGCTGCCGGCGGGGTCAGCGCCGCGAACTCCTGCGCGGCCGCGAGGCCGGTCTCGTAGTCGACGCCCGAGAAGGTCTCGCCGACGTCGAACGCCTCGCCGTGGCGGTTGTAGTTGCGGTGGTCGTCGGCGGCGAAGACCGTGTCGCTGCGGTAGCGCCCGGACAGCAGCCCCGAGGCCAGCGGCACCCGCGCGATGATGCCCACGCCGGCCTCGGCCGCGGCCGGCAGCACCCGCTCCAGCGGCTTGCGCCGGAACGCGTTCAGGATGATCTGCACGCTGGCCACGTTCGGCCGGGCGATCGCGGCGAGCGCCTCGTCGCAGGTCTCGACGCTCACCCCGTAGGCCGCGATCCGCCGCTCGGCGACCAGGGTCTCGAGCGCGTCGAAGACGGCGTCCGAGCCGAACACCGGGGTCGGCGGGCAGTGCAGCTGCACCAGGTCGAGGGTGTCCACGCCCAGGTTGGTGCGGGAGCGGTCGGTCCAGGCGCGGAAGTTGTCGAGGGTGAACTCGGCCGGGTCCTGGACGGCGCGCCGGCCCATCTTGGTCGCGACCAGGAGCGGCGCGACCGCAGTGCCGGCGCCGCCGCGTCGGCGGCCCGCTGCCGCAGGAAGGCCCCGATGACACGCTCGCTGCGGCCGTCGCCGTAGACGTCGGCGGTGTCGAGGAAGGTGACGCCGGACTCGACGGCCGCCCCCAGGATCGCCGTCGCGACGGCCTCGTCGACCGCCCCCCAGTCCGCGCCGAGCTGCCACGTGCCCAGGCCCACCACCGAGGCCCGGCGACCGATCCTGTCGAAACTGCGCTGCTCCATGGCCAGAGCCTAGTCAGGACACCGACGGCGGGTCCGGGCGCACCTGCGGACGGCGGCCTGGCTACCATGCCCCGGTGAGGCGACCCCTGCGATCCGTGCCCCTGGCCGCGTCCCCGGCCGTGCCCCTGGCCGCGTCCGCGGCCGTGCCCCGGCGCGTCCACGGCCTGCCCCTGGCCACGGCCGTGCTGATGACGCTCGGCCTGGTCACCGCCTGCGGCGGCGGCGGCGCGAGCGGCACCGGCTCGTCGGCCGCCGCCACGACCTCGACCGTCGCAGGCAGCGGCCCGAGCGCGCCGGCGGTCGGGCGCGACCTGTACGCCTGGCCGTTCTCGTGGGACAGCATCTGGAACCTGCCGCTGAGCACCGCGGCGGCCTACCACCCGGTCGACCTGGGCGTCGACGCCACCCAGAACCACGGCCGGGGCCTGTCGTTCGACCCCGAGGACATCAGCGTCGACCCGACGATGCCGGTCACCACCGTGATGGCCCGCGGCAAGCCGCTGCAGGTTCGCCTCGACCCCACGCTGGCCGGTCACCCCGACGTCACGGGCAACTGGAACAACTGCGCGGTCTTCCTGACCCCCGACAACACCGGCATCCACCAGGGGCAGCCGCTGAACTACCCGGCCACCGGCACGCCCAGCTTCGAGACCCGCTGGGCCCTGGTCGATCTCAAGAGCACCGGCATCCCCGGCTGCCACGGCGGCTCGAGCCTGTCGGGCCTGGGCGGCACGTTGCGGACGGGCGAGATGACGTCGTCCGAGCCGTTGCGGCACGCCCTGAAGATCGAGCTCGACTGCATCATCTACTGCTCCCGCAAGGGGCCGAAGGGGCGCGCCTTCACCTGGCCTGCGACCAACGAGGACGGCGGGTACAACGACCCCGCCGCGGGCAACTACTACGACCGTCTCGGCAAGGCCGACCCCGCCGTGCTGCAGGGCAGCCTGCTGGCCCTGCCGCCCAGCTTCGACCCGGCCTCGCTGACCTCGCCGAACGCCCGCAAGATCGCCCAGGCGCTGAAGGACTACGGCGGCTACGTCGTCGACAACACCGCCTGGTCGTTCCACAACCCCAAGGCCACCCGCGGCGTCAACGCGTTCGCGTTCCAGCGCGGCGCCGAGGGCGAGGTGCCCGACGCCGGCTGCCCGCCGCTGAACTCCGAGGCCCCCGACACCGGGTGCGCGTTCTACCGCGACCTGCGCACCGTCTTCAGCAAGTTGGCCGTGGTCACGAACAGCTCGGCAGCCACCCCCGGTGGCGGCCCGATCGGCTCACCCAGCCGGGCGCCCTACGCCCCGGCCTTCACCGACGGCTCCGGCCCCCCGCCCGCCCAGCCCTGACCTGGACCAGGACGGCGGACCAGGAGCAGGCCAGGACGACGGGCGTCAGGACGGCAAGGGGCCTGGCACGGGTGCCGTGGACGCCTCGATCGGCACCGGCTCGACGGTCACCGGCAACGGGGACGGTGCCGCCGGGATCTGGGTGACGACGGGTGGGCTCGGCTGCGCTCCTCGACCCGACAGCCACAGCCCGCCGCCGAGCCCGATGCCCACCAGCAGCGCCAGCAGCAGGCCGAGCACCAGCCACACCCCCGCACGCCGTCGAGGCGCATCAGATCCGGTCTCAGGCAGCGCCGGCGGCGCCGAGTGGGCCGCCGCCGGGGTCGCTGCCGTGGTCGGCGACGGTGTCTTCGACCGTGCCGTCGACCCCTCGATCGGCGCGGTCGTCGGTGTCGGCGGGTCGACGGTGAGCGGCTCGACGTCGCGGTCGGCGCGCGGCAGGAAGAGGTCCTCCACCACGACCCCCCCTCGGCGCCGGTCGCGCGGGAGCCTCACCCGCGGCCGCATCCTCCCGCCAACCCAACCCGGTGGGTCGGCGTCGGCTGGCAGAAAGCGTCGCATGATCACCCGTTGGGCGCATCACGAACCGGAACCGACCGTGGCCTAGGACGTCCGATTCGCACCACTCTGGTCGGAGTAGGCGAGCACCTCGGTCGCCTTGGCGGTCAGCCAGACCTGCCGGCCCGGTCGCAGCCCCAGCTCCGCAGACCGCCGCCGGGGTGATGTCGACCAGGGCGTCGGGCTCCCCGGTGACGGCGATCCGCACCCGGTCGGTGAGCAGCTCGAGGCCGGTGATCTGACCGGTCCAGGCGTTGCGGGCCGACCCGGGGTCGGGTGCCCGGGCGTGCACCGAGATCGCCGTCGGCGAGACCGCCACCAGCATCCGGCGCCGATCCCGACCCCGGCCGGACGCCGTCGTCCGCGGCGTCGGTCTCGGCGCCGGTCTCGGCGCCGGTCTCGGCGTCCGTCTCGGCGACGGCCTCGACGTCTGTCTCAGCTGTCTCGACGTCCGTGGCGGGTGACCGGCGGCGTAGAGGTGGCCGCCGGCGTCCAGGGCGACCCGCCGGGTGCCGGGCTCGACCAGTGCCCCGCGGTAGAGGTTGAGGCCCACCAGCCGGGCGACGTACTCGGTGGCCGGCTGTCGGGCCACCGCGGCGGGCGGTCCCTGCTGGACGACGGCACCGGCCTCGACCACCATGATCGCAGTCGGCCAGCACCATCGCCTCGAGCGGGTCGTGGGTCACCAGCACGGTGGGGCCGTCGAAGTCCGGTCAGGTAGTGGCGCAGCCGGCCACGGATCTCGAGCCGGCTGCCGGCGTCCAGCGCCGCCATCGGCTCGTCGAGCAGCAGCAGCCGTGGCCGGCTGGCCAGCGCCCGCGCCAGCGCCACCCGCTGGGCCTGCCCCCCGGACAGCTGCCCCGGCCGGCGGGCCGCCAGGGCGGCGACGTCCAGCTGGTCGAGCACCTCACCGCGCGCGCGCCCGCGCCTGCGCCCGGCCGCGCCCCCCGGGCCCGGGGGCCGAAGGCGACGTTGTCGAGCACGCTCAGGTGCGGGAAGAGCCGGTAGTCCTGGAAGACCAGCCCCACCGCGCGTTCCGAGGCCGGCACGAACAGCGACCGCCGGCGACGTCGTCCCAGGTCTGCCCGGCGACCGCGACCCGGCCCTCGCTCAGCGGCTGCAGCCCGGCGAGGGCACGCAGCAGGGTGGTCTTGCCCGAGCCGTTCGGGCCCAGTACCGCCAGGATCTGCCCCGGCCCCACCCCGAGGTCGACGTCCAGCCGAAAGCCGGCCCGGGCCACCACGATCCGGGCCTGCAGGCCGGTCATCGCGCCACGCCCGCAGCAGTGCGCACCGAGACCAGCCCGGGGCGCAGCCAGCGGTCCCGCAGCCCTGCGAGCACGGCGAGGGAGACCAGGAGCAGCACCAGGCTCAGCGCGACGGCCGCGTCGGGATCGGACTCGAAGGCCTCGTACACCGCCGACGGCATCACCTTGGTGACGCCGGTGCGGCTGCCCGCGAAGGTGATGGTGGCGCCGAACTCGCCCAGGGCCCGGGCCCAGCAGAGCACGCTGCCCGCCGCCAGGCTGGGGGCGACCAGCGGCAGCGTCACCCGGACGAAGGTGGCCAGCGGGCCGCGAGCCCAGGGTCTCGGCGGCCTCCTCCAGCCCGCTGTCCGCCGTTCGCAGGGCGCCCTCGAGGGTGACCACCAGGAACGGCATCGCGACGAACGTCTCGGCCATGACCACCGCGGCCGTGGTGAACGGCAGCTGCACCCCGAACCAGGCGTCGAGGTAGCGACCGACCAGGCCCATGCCGGCCGAACGCGAGCAGCAGCGCCACGCCGCCGACCACCGGCGGCAGCACCAGCGGCAGGGTCACCAGGGCGCGCAGCAGACCGACCGCCCGCCCGTGCCGCCGGGCCAGCAGGTAGGCCAGCGGCACCCCGAGCAGCACCGAGAGCGCGGTGGCACAGGTCGCGGTGAGCAACGACAGCCGCAGCGCCTGCACGGCCTGCTGCTGCACCAGCAGCCGCGGCAGGTCGGCCCACGGCGCGCGGACCACCAGGCCGACCAGGGGCAGCAGCAGGAACAGGACGCCGACCGTCGCCGGCACCCGCAGCAGCCACGGGATCGGCTGCCTACGGGGCAGCGAAACCGGCCGCGGCGAGGACGGCGGCAGCCATCGGTGGAGAGTACGTAGTCGACGAAGGCCTTCGCCAGGTCGGCGTTCTTCGACGCGGTCAGGGTCGCGATCGGGTAGCTGGTCGAGGCGTTGACGTCGGCCGGGATCTCGATCTCGGTGACCTTGGCGCCGGCGGCCCTGACGTCGGTGACGTAGACCAGGGCCGGCGTCGACCTCACCGAGCTCGACCTTGGCCAGGGTGGACTTGACGTCGGCCTCCTGGGTGACCGGGGTGAGCGTCAGCCTGGCGTTGGCGAACACCTGTGGCCGCGGTGGCGCCGCAGGGCACGGCGACCTGGCACAGTGCGACCTTGACGCCGGGCTTGGCCAGGTCGGCCAGGGCGGTGATGTGCGCCGGGTTCGTGCGGCGGCAGCGCGATCTGCATGACGTTCTTCGCGAACACCGTCGGGGCCTCGGCGCCCTTGGCGGCGACGACGGCGTCCATGTTCTTGGTCGAGGCCGAGGCGAACACGTCGGCCGGGGCGCCCTGGGTGATCTGGGTGGCCAACGCCGAGCTGGCCCCGAAGCTGAAGGTCACGGTGGCGCCCGGGTGAGCCGCCTCGAACTGCGTCCCCAGCGCCGTGAAGGTCTCCTTCAGCGACGACGCCGCCAGCACGGTGATCGACCCCGACACCAGCGAGGCGGACGGCGAGACGCCGCCCGCGGCGGTGCCGGACAACGGCCCGCCGCCTGCGGCGGTGCTGGACGACGGCGATGCCCCGCAGCCGGCCAGCACGGCGCCGAGGGCCGTCGCGCCCAGCACCGTCAGCAGGATCGGTCGACGCGCAGATGAGCTCATGATTCGCTACTCTAACCGCAACTACGGCAGGGATCGACACTCGATCGCCGAATCAGCGGACTCTGGCAGCCTCCGCCGAGCGCAGGCTGACCGGCGCCAGCAGCTCCCGCCGCAGCTGCTGCAGGTAGTCCAAGGAGTCCGCCGGGTCGAGCGCATCCCGCTGCAGCCGGGCGAAGCGCGCGGCGTAGCTCGCGAGGTCGGCCGGCGCGCAGTGGTAGAGGTCGGCGTCGTGGGTCTCGACCAGCACCACCGGCGGCGTCGTCCCGCTGCGGAAGTCGAAGATCATGAAGGGGGTCATCGCCAGCGAGGCGTGACCGGCCTGGAGCGGCACCACCCGCAGCTCGACGGCGGGCAGCATCGCCCGCTCCTGGAGGTGGTCGAACTGCGCCAGGGTCACCTCGATCCCACCGGGCCGGTAGAGCAGGGCCCGGGCGTCGAGGACCACCTCGTACCGCAGCGCCCCCGGGGTCAGCAGCACCCGCTGACGCTGCTGGCGCCGGGCCACCAGCGCCTCGGGGAGCTCCAGATCGCCCGCGCGCACGATCGCGTCGGTGTAGGCCGGCGCCTGCAGCAGTCCCGGAACCAGGATCGCCTGGTAGTGGCGCAGCCGGGTCAGCCGCTGCTCGATGGCCCCGAGGTCCCGTTGCCGTCGGGGGGTTCCCGCCGACCGCACCACCCAGGTGCCGTCGACCGCGTCGCCCGAGGCCGCCAGGGTGAGCAGCTCGGCCTGCACCTGCTCACAGGCGCCGTAGAACTGCAGCAGGACGGCCAGGTCGGCGACCGTGGCCCCGACCCGGCCGTTCTCGACCCGCGAGATCTTGGACTGCCCCCAGCCCCGGCCGACCTGGGCGGCGACCTGGGGGCCGGTCAGGCCGGTGGCCCGGCGCAGCAGGAGCAGCTGAGCGCCCAGGTACCGGCGGTCCTGCGGTGAGATCATGGCCCTCCCCCCGGTACCGCCCTGGCTCGTTGGTGACACACAACTATGCCGTCTCGCGTGCCCTTCGTCGCCCCCTGCACTTCGCGTCGGGGGACCCGGATCAGCGGCTGAGCTCCCGGACTGGCGAGCCGGCCAGGTAGGCCGCGACGTCCTCGACCACGTCCCGGAACCAGGCGCCCAGGTTCTCACGGGTCACGTAGCCGACGTGCGGGGTGAGCAGCACGTTCGGCAGCCGGCGCAGCTCGTGGTCGGCCGGCAGCGGCTCGACGTCGAACACGTCGAGCGCGGCGCCACCGATCCAGTTCTCGCGCAGGGCCTGCAGCAGCGCGGCCTCCTCGACGATCGGTCCCCGGCTGGTGTTGACCAGCCAGGCGTCGGCCCGCATGGCACGCAGGTCGGACTGCCCGACCAGTCCACGGGTCCGCCGTGAGAGCAGCAGGTGCACCGAGACGGCGTCCGAGGTCTCGAACAGCTCGCGTCGTCCGACCAGCCGAGCGCCACGATCGGCGGCCAGCTCGGCGGTGAGGTTCTCGCTCCAGGCGACCACGTCCATCCCGAAGGCGGCGGCGATCGCGGCCATGCGCGTGCCGGTCCGGCCCAGGCCGAGCAGCCCCAGCCGCGCCCCCTCGAGGGAGCGCCCGGCCGTCGGCAGCCAGCCACCGCTGCGCATCGACGCGGCCCGGCCGGGGACGTCGCGCCAGGCCGCGAGCAGCAGCGCCCAGGCCAGCTCGACGACCGGGGTCCCGCCGCTGCCGGTGGCACAGACGGTGATCCCCAGCTCGTGGCAGGCGGCGACGTCCAGAGCGGCGTTGCGGGGACCCGTGGTCACCACCAGTCGCAGGTGGGGCAGCCGTTCGAGCAGGTCGCGCCGCACCGCCGTCCGTTCGCGTTGCAGCACCACGGCGTCGAAGCCGGCCAGGACGGCGACGAGCTCGTCCTGGTCGTCGACGTGGCGGCCCAGGGCGACGACCTCGGTGACCCCGACCAGGCTCGACCAGTCGGCGGCGGTCAGTGCCACGCCCTCGACGTCGTCCAGGATGCAGATGCGCACCGGGCCAGCCTGCCACGACCGCTGCGGGCCGCCGCATCAGTCGCGGGTCCGGTACCAGGCGGGTCGGCTGAACGGCACGAAGCGGGGGGTGCGGGCCGCGTAGGCGGGGTAGTCCGCGAAGCGCTCTGCCAGCCGCTGCTCCTCCCATCGCGCCTTGAACCCGATCAGCACGACCAGGGCGAGGGCGCACCCGGCCACGACCCAGCTGCCCGATCGGGCCGCCTCACCGGCGGCGAATGCCAGCAGCCCGGTGTAGATCGGGTGCCGGACGAAGCGGTACAGCCCACCGGTGCGCAGCTGCGCGTGCTCGTTCGGCAGCGGCGCCGCGGTCAGCCCCCGGCCCAGCCCGAGCCCGGCCACGACCATCACCAGCAGCCCGAGGACGACGGCCGCCACCGCGACCGTACGCAGCCACCCCGGCAGGGGCCAGGCCGTCCCCCGGGCAGCAGGACGATCGCCGCCAGCAGCGCGAACTGCACCGCCACGAAGGTCCAGGCGGTCCGTCGCCGTCCTGCACGCTCGTCCATGCCGTGATCCATGCCGTGATCCATGCCGTGATCCATGCCGTGATCCATGCCTGGTCCATGAGCTTGACGCTAGCGCGCTCGCACCGGGCACACCTCGGCGAGGCCGGGCGCGGACCGTTGGACACATCGGCGAGGCCGGTTCAGACTGAAGGGCGCAGCCGGGCCGAGGACACCACGGCCAAACGGCCTGCGGCGCTAGGAGGAGTCCGATGGCGGGCCGACCGGCGGCACTGCGTCGGTGGGTCGAACAGGTCCATCGGCTGCTGGCGCGACGCTCGCCCGACCTCGACCCGTTCCGCACCCTCGAGGTGCAGTTGTCGCTGACCCGCTTGCAGAACGAGATCGCCCAGCTCCAGGCGGCCCACGAACCGGTCTTCGCCCGGGCCCACCACCTGACCGCCGCGATCACCGCCTACGACCGAGCCCTGGACGACGCGTGCGTCCTGGCTCAGGTGGTGCCGGCCGAGGCCGGCGGGCCGGTGCGACGGGTGCTGGCCGAGGCCGAGCTGCAGACCCGCGGCTGGCGCTGGTAGCCCGCAGCCGCAGCGCCGTCCGGGCAGTCAGTCGGTCGTCAGGACCGACAGCCGGCCGGCGACGTCCTCACGGCCGGTGCCGCGCGCCTCGGCGATGGCCCGCTCCACGACCGACGCGGGCACGCTGGGACCGACCGGCCCCTGCAGCGTCGCGACCAGGGCGTCCCAGTCGTGCTGCAGGGCCTGGCTGAGCGCCAGCAGCGCGACCACGTTGGGGTCGCCGGGCCGACGCTGCAGCTCCTGGGCCAGCAGCGCCCTGCCCTGCTCGGGATCGCCGGTCAGGGACAGCACGGCTCCGTGGACGGCGAGGTCGACCGACACCGTCGGCGGCAGCGACGTCAGCAGCTCACGGGCGCCGGCGGCGTCCCCCGACCACAGCCGGGCGACCACCGCCTCCTCGGCACTGGCCGGTGCCCGCCGACCGGCACCGGGGCGGTCGGCGACGACGAGCCCGGTGACGAGGCCGCCGCCGAGGACTGCCGCACGGCAGCACGTTGTTGACGGCGAAGAACAGCATGAACAGCGCCACGAACGGCTGCCGGTACGCGAAGGCCAGCAGGGTCATGAGGACGGCGACCACGACCGACACCATCGCGGCGCGACGGGTCCGTACCGGCGGGCGTGCCGGGCAGCAGCTCGCGCATCGCCTGTCCGCCGTCCAGCGGCAGCACCGGCAGCAGGTTGAACACGCTCCAGACGATGCAGGTGAACTGCCGGTCCACAGCGCCACGGCCTGCCAGCCGGCCGGGTCGAGCCCGGCACCCGCCGCCCGGTCGAGCAGGATCAGCAGCAGGCCGAGCGAGCCCGACCCCTGGCCCGGCCAGCGAGATGGCCAGCGAACGCAGCCGGGACACCTCGGTCGGCGAGCTGTAGGTGGTGACACCACCGAAGCCGGCGAGCGCGATCTGCGGCTGCGCCCCGGTGGTGCGCGCCACCAGGGCGTGGCCCAGCTCGTGCACCAGGACGGCGATCGGGGTGATCAGCAACCAGAGTCCGAACTCGACCGCCGTGACGCCGCTGCGGTAGCCGAGCAGGGCCATCACCACGACGAAGGTCAGGTCGAGGTGCACCGGGATGCCCAGCACCCTGCCCCGCAGCAGTGCACGACCGCCCTCGATGGGCATGCTCACGGTGACTCCTCACTTCTGCCCCCGTCCCGGCGACCGGGGCCTGCCGTCACGGTATCTGCATCCGCTCGACGCTCGGCCGGTGGCTGTCGAGCAGGGCGACGCGACCGAACCGTCCTCGCCCTGCGATGACCCTCGTGGCCGGCTCGCACGCAAGGCCCAGGTGGTGCTGGCCCGCGCAACTCGAGGAGGCGCCGGTGACCGTCAGTCCCACAGCGGCGACCGCCGTGAACGCGGCGGCCCCGGGCTGCCAGCCCGATGACGACCTGGACGTCGGAGCTGCAGCCATGGCTGGGAATCCTGGATCCGCGCCACGATGCGCGCCGCAATTCGACTCTCGACACTGCCTGTCGCGCAGCGTGTTTGCGTCGAACACCGTCTTCGGGAGACTGTCGGTGGTGGCTTGTAGGTTGTGGGTGTGGGACACGACCAGCAGCCAGGGCCCGGCGGGTGCGCCGATGGTTCGGGTTGGGGTGGTGGGGTTCCTGAGCTGGTGGTCGCGGTGCAGGCTCTGGGTGCGGCGGCGGTGGTGGCCTCGGGTGCCTCCATGGTGACGTTGTCGGCGACCGAGCAGCGTGAGCTGATGGCGGCGATGGTGGCGGCGCGGACGGCGACCGAGGCGGCGTACCTGCATGTGTTGTCCCAGTTCGACCGTAGCCCGGGGGTGGTGCCGGGGGTGAGCCGGCGGACGGGGTTCGCGTTCTTGACCCAGAAGCTGAACCACGCCGCGGGGGTGGCTGCCTCGGATGTGGCCGCGGCCCGTCAGCTGGACCCGGCCGGTGCCGGGTACGACGCGGGCCTGCTCGCCGAGACCGATCCCAGTGGCGCCCCGTGCGAGGCGGACCCCGGTGGGGAGAACGACCCGAGCGGGGGTGGTGTGGCTGACCCGGACGGGGTCAGCGCAGCAGCCGAGGACATCACCGGCGCTGCCGGGTCGCAGGGCAGCGCTTTCGGTGCCGGCGCCACCGCCGGCGCCGGTGCCACCGCCGGCGCCGGTGCCGCCGCCGGTGCGGGTGCCGGTGGTGGGGTGGCGGGGCTGCCGCGGTTGGGGGCGGCGTTGGCAGCCGGGCTGGTGACCCGGGCTCATGTCGATGTCGCGGTCCGGTGCCTGGCCCGGGTCCCGGAACACCTCGCGAACCGGGTCGACGCCCGGGGAGTGTCGGGGCGGGTGAAGATCGACGTGTTCTTGACGCGGACGTCACGGCGGCATTCCCCCACGACCACCGACCGGGTCGCGAAAGAGCTGCTGGCCGCGTTGGACCCCGACGGCCAGGACTCCTTCGACCCCCTCGCCTACCAGCGGCGGACCCTGTCCCTGGTCACCGACTCCACCGGCATGACCTCGATCCGGGGCCTGCTCGACCCGGTGAGCGCGGCGGTGGTGCGCGCGGCGTTGGCGCACTTCCGGTCCCTGACCGCCCACCACCCCGACCCCACCACCGACACCACCGACGACAACGGGGGCGACGACGGCGACGACGGCGACGACGGGGGCGACGGGGGCGGCGGCGGCCGTGGCGGCCGCAATGGTGACGGTGTCAGTAGTGGTGGTGGTGGCGGGTGGGCGGTGCCCGGGCAGCAGGCGTTCCCGATCCGCGACGACCGGTCCCGGGGGATGCGGGACGTCGATGCCCTGACCGCCCTGTGCGAGGCCGCCCTGCGGGCCCACTACCCGTCCCTGGCCGAGGGCGGCCCCGGGTGCCAACCCGCCGCGCCGCTGGTGAAGGTGGTCATCACCGCCACCCCCGAACAGGCCGCCGCCGCCCGCCGCACCACCCCCGGCCCCCTCGACCACCACGGGCTCCCGCTGCGGCCACCAGGCCGGCACGACCCCTGGGCCCGCGACCACAACGACCCAGGACCACCGGATCGAACCGGTCAACGAGCAGCCCGACCACCGGGTCGAACCGGTCAACGAGCACCCGGACCACCGGGGCTGGCTCACGAGAGCGAGTCCGGGGACCCGATCACCGCAGGGACGCTCGGGCGGTTGCTGTGCGACGCCGACCTGCAGACCGTCGTCCTCGGCCCCGACCGCGCCGTCCTCGACCTCGGCCGCACCCGACGCCTGGCCACCCCCGCCCAACGGACCGCACTCGTCGCCCGCGACCGCGGCTGCGTCGTGCCCGGCTGCGCCATGCCCCCCTCCGCCTGCGAGGCCCACCACATCACCTGGTGGCGCAACGGCGGAACCACCGACATCACCAACCTGGCCCTGGTCTGCGGACGACACCACACCCTCATCCACACCGGCCACTGGACCCTCCAGATGCGCGCCGGCATCCCCTACGCCATCGCCCCCTCCTGGATCGACCCCACCCGCACCCCCCGCCGCAACACCCTGCCCGACACCGAAACCGCCGCCCGCCGACTCGGCCAGACCATCGGACGCCAACAACGCCTCCCCCTCGACGACTGACGGCGCGCTGCACGCCTGACCGACTGAGGGGCCGGGGGCCGACCGAGGCGTGCGGCGATACCCGCAGCTCGGCGCCGGCCACACTCGCGACGCAACACCCGAACGATGCGGTGCTCGCGCACTCGATAGCCGATACCCGACGCGGGGCGCTCGGCGCACCAGGGTGGCGGGGCGCTCGGCGCACCAGGGTGGCGGGGCGCTCGGCGCACCAGGGTGGCGGGGCGCTCGGCGCACCAGGGTGGCGGGGCGCTCGGCGCACCAGGGTGGCGGGGCGCTCGGCGCACCAGGGTGGCGGGGCGCTCGGGTCGTACACGGGACGGCCCCCGACGGTCGTCAGTGCCACCGTGCGCGAAAGCAGCGACTCGACGTCGTCCGGGCCTTGGGGCAGTGAACCGTCCAGCACGCACAGGTCGGCCACCATGCCCGGCCGCAGCTCGCCCTTCCAGCTCTTGGCCCGGTCCTGCCAGGCGGGTGCGGCGGTCACGGCACGCAGCGCCTGGTCGAGGGTGAGCCCCTCGAGGTCGCCGTCCGCCCTGGGCAGGTCACGGGTGTGCCGGGTCACGGCGGCCACCACCGACCGGCGCCAGTCCGGGGCCAACACCGGCGCGTCCGACGACAGGGCGACCCGAGCTCCGGCCGCGAGGGCCGAGGCCAGCGGCTGCTGGCGGGCGTGGCGCTCGTCGCCCACCACCCGGCGTACCAGCGACCCCGCCTGCCAACGGATCGCGGGGTTGGTGTTGAGCAGCACCCCCGACCGGGCCAGGCGCGGCAGGTCGGAGCGGGCCGTGTAGTCGCCGTGTAGTCGCCGTGGATGACGTAGTGGCGGCCGGCGGCCGGGTCGGGCAGGGACTCCACCGCGTCGAGGAAGGCGGCGACGGCCGCGTCCCCGATCAGGTGGGCGCCCACCTGCAACCCCGCGGCGTCGACCGCTCTCACGATCCGCGCCAGCGGGGCCGCTCTCTCGTCGTCGTCCTGCCCCGCCAGACAGAGCGAGCCGCACGCGGCCTCGGGTCCCAGCCCGTAGGGCTCCGCCAGCCACGCCGTACCGCTGCGCGGGATGCCGTCGCCGAAGACCTTGACCCCGGCCACGTTCAGCGTGCGCGGCGAGACCCCCACCACGGCCGCACGGGCCGCGAGTCCGGCGGCCAGCCCGGCCTCGACGTCCTCCGCCCGACCCCCACCGGTGCCGCTGAAGAGCAACAGAGCGGTGACCCGCATCGTCAGCTCGTCGTCCTGGGCCAGACCGATCAGCGCGTCGAGGGCACCGACGGTGGCACTGCCGTCGAGCAGGGCGGCCCCGCCCGGGCCCAGACCCGGTTCGGTCAGGCTGGTGACGCCGTAGCTGTGCAGGTGGGCCACCCCCCGCGACCAGAGCGCGACGCAGCTCGTCGCCGGACGGCGCCGACAGCCTCGACACGGCCAGCGCCATGGCGGCCTCGCGCAGCAACCCTGTGGGATCCCCGCCTTCGCCGCGCACGATATGGCCGCCCACCGGGTCGGCAGTGCTGGCGTCGATGCCGCACCGCTGCAGGGCCACCCGGTTCAGCATCACCTGATGCCCGGTGCTGTCGAACAGCAGGACGGGGCGGTGGGGCACCTGTTCGTCGAGCAGGCGCCGGTCCGGCACCCCGCTCGGACCCAGGTCAGGCAGCACCGCGCCGTCCCAGCCGGTGAGCCGTACCCAGCCGGAGCGATCGGCAACCGTCGCGGCGGCCCGAGCCACCACGGCACGCCAGGTCGGCTCGGCCTCGACGCCGCCGTAGAGGTGACGCCCCACCGAGTAGCTGGTCAGGTGCAGGTGGGAGTCGTTGATGCCGGGCAGCACGGTCGCCCCGCTCAGGTCGACCACCCGGGTCGCCGGCCCGCGCAGAGCCAGCACCTCCTCGTCGGACCCGACGGCCACGATGACTCCGCCGGCGACAGCCACTGCCGTCGGCACGGCCGCCGGTACGACCGTCGCGAACGGGCCGTCCTTCGCCGTCCACGAGATCGGGGCGTGCACCTCGGCCGAACGCAGCACCAGGTCGACCGGCAGCCGGCGAGCGGACGGCGAGGACGCTGTCATCCTCGAAGGCTAGGCATGGTCCGAGGACCGAGCAGCAGCCGGCCGCAGCCGCGGGCGACCCGGCTCCTGCTTTCACCAAACTTTGGTGAAACTCACCACCGGACCTCACGCCGCTGCGTCCGGGACCTTCCCCGACCCGCACCACCCTTCTAGCCTCGGGCCGTCATCACCCTCGGCCCGTGCGGTCGCAGTGCTCAGGAGGAAACCCGTGAAGGCTTGGACCCGCAGGTCGGTGCTGGTACTCGCAGCGCCCGCCCTGCTCGCGCTCGCAGCATGCGGCGGAGGAAGCAGCTCCTCCTCCGCCCAGTCCTCGACCCAGGCGTCCGCCCAGACGTCGGCTGCGGACTCGGCCGCCGCGTCGAGCCCCGCAGGTGGTGGCGCCCCGGCCACCGAGGCCAGCATCCAGGTGGCCTACGTGCCGATCTACACGGCGGGCACCCTGACCATCGCCGAGAAGCAGGGCTTCTTCGCCGAACAGAAGCTCAAGGTCGAGCTGGTTCCCGTCGCCAACCCGCCGGCGGCCGTCGCGGCGGTCAGCGGTGGCCAGGTCGCCTTCGGCTACGCCCCCTCCATCCCGTTCCTGCGGGCCGTGGCCAACGGGGTCGACGTCAAGGTGGCGGCCGGGGCCGACGGCTACGAGAAGGGCGCCGGCGCCGACGCCGCGAACGCCAAGCTCTTCGACGACACTGCCGTGGTGGCCCGTGCCGGCGCGGGCATCACCACCGCCAAGGACCTCGAGGGCAGGACGGTCTCGGTGCCGGCCCGGGGCGCGCAGCTCGAGGTCACCATCTCGGGCGCCGTGAAGGAGGCCGGCGGTGACCCGACCACGGTGAAGTGGGTGGCCCTGGGTCTTCCCGAGGCGGTGGCCGCCCTGAAGGCCGGCCGGATCGACGCGGCCGGTCTGGTCTCCCCGTTCATCGCCACCGCGGTCAAGGACGGCGGCACCGTGGTCTCCTACCCGGGTGTCTCGTTCTTCCAGGAGGGCGCCGTGGGTCTCTGGCTGACCTCGGGCAAGTTCGACACCGCCAACCACGACGTCGTGACCCGGTTCGCCGCGGCCATCAAGAAGGCCAACGCCTATGCGACCGACCACCCCGCCGAGTTCCAGCAGGCGGCCGCCGACATCACCAAGACCCCGTTGGCCGAGGTCCAGGCCGGCACCAAGCCGTTCTTCCCCCAGGATGTGGCCGACTCCGACCTCAAGCACGTGGTCGACAAGATGGTGGCGACCGGCTTCCTCAAGAAGGACGTCGACGTCACGACCCTGGTCATCCACTGACGATCTGATCCCGACCGTCGGACCCCGTCGAACCCCAGTCCGACAGTCCGACCGTCCGACCCCGTAGAACCCCGTCCGACCGCTGCCCGAGCCGGCCGGTGCCACGTCGAAGGAGGCGAGCATGACCAGCCCCCGGGTCCACCCGGCCCACGCCGGTCCTCCGCTGGCCGCCCTGGCCGTGGTGCTGGCCGGCTGGGAGCTGCTGGCCCGCGGGCCGCTCCACGACACCGTGCCGGCAGCCTCGACCGTGCTGACCACCATGGTCTCCCTGGCGGCCACCGGGTCGTTCTGGCAGAACCTAGCCGAGACCCTGCTGTCGGCCCTGGTGGGCCTGGGGCTGTCGGTCCTCGTCGGGGTGCCGGTGGGAGTGCTGTTCGGCACGTCGTCCCCGGTCTACCGCAGCACCCGGTTCCCGTTCGAGTTCCTCAAGCCGATCCCCCCGATCGTCGTGCTGCCGCTCGTGATCCTGGTCCTCGGACCCTCGCGCGAGATGGCCTTCCTGCTCGTCTTCTTCGGCTGCTTCTTCGGCATCGTCACGCAGACCATGGGCGGGGTGCGGGACGTCGACCCGGTGGCGATCGACACCGCCCGCTCGTTCCAGCTCGGCCGGGCCGCGCGACTGCGGCACATCGTCCTGCCGAGCGCCCTGCCCTTCATCGCGACCTCGGTGCGCATCGCCGGCTCCGTCGCCCTGATCGTGGCGGTGGTCTCCGAGCTGGTCGGCGGGGCTCCCGGCCTGGGCCGCGAGCTGCTGCTGGCGCAGGGCGCCGGCGACACCGCCGCCACCTACGCCTACGTCACCTTCTTCGGGCTGGTCGGCCTGGTCGCGAACTCCGCCCTGGGCCGACTCGAACGCCGCCTGCTGCACTGGCACCCCAGCGTCCGAGGGGCGGTCCGCTGATGGCCGTCACCGGTGCCGGCCCGTTGGCGGCCCGACGCACCCCCGGTCCGCAGCTGCTCGGCCGCTTCGCACTCGCCGCCTGGCTGCCGGTCGCACTCCTGACCCTGTGGTGGACCTGGTCGGCCGGCGCGGGGGAGGCGTTCTTCCCGCCGCTGCAGCAGATCCTGGTCCGCTTCCAGGAGATGTGGCTGTCGGACGGCTTCGCCACCCATGTGGTCCCCAGCCTGCGCAACCTGGCCACCGGCTACGGCGTCGCGGTCGTCGTCGGTATCGCCGGCGGCCTGCTGCTGGCGCGGGTCGCGGTGGTCCGTCGAGCCGTCGAGCCCCTGATCCACTTCTACCGGGCCATCCCGCCGGTGGCCCTGGTCCCGCTCTTCATCGTGCTGATGGGCTTCGGTACCGAGCAGCGGGTCACCTCGATCGCGGTCGCCGCCACGTTCCCGACCCTGATCGCCACCATCGACGGCGTCCGCGCCGTCGACCCGGTGCTGCTCGACACCGCTTCGATGTATCACCTGTCGCGGCGGCAGATGGTGGTCGACGTGCTGCTGCCCGGCGCCTCGCCGCAGATCTTCGCGGGCCTGCAGGTCAGCCTGCAGTCGGCCTTCGTGGTGATGATCGCCAGCGAGATGCTGGGCGCCAGCGAGGGAATCGGCGCCCAGACCATCCTGGCCCAGCAGTCCTTCCTGGTCACCGACATGTGGGCCGGCATCGTGCTGCTGGGTGTCATCGGCTACCTGACCAACCTGGCGTTCGACGTCGTCGAGCGACGCGTCCTGCGCTGGTACCTCGCCTCGAAGGAGCACAGCCGTGGCTGAGCCGTCCCCCGTCGCCGCCACCACCCAACCCGTCCGCCGACTGTCGGTCCGCGACCTCGTCAAGGCCTACGGCACCGGTGCCGCCGCCAAGACGGTCATCGACGGTCTCAGCTTCGAGGTCGCCGACGGCGAGTTCGTCTGCATCGTCGGCCCTTCCGGGGCCGGCAAGACCACGCTGCTCAAGTGCCTGGCCGGGCTGCTGCCCCCCACCTCGGGGGGCGCCTACCTCGACGATCGGCTGATCGACGGGCCGCCGCGCGGCATGGCACTGGTGGTGCAGGAGTACAACCGATCCCTCATGCCGTGGCTCAGTGTGCGCCGCAACCTCGAGCTACCGCTGCAAGCACTGGGGCTGGCCACCCCCGAGCGAGGCGCACGCATGGCCGAGGCGCTGGCGGCGGTAGGGCTGGACGGCGTCGAGCACTCCTTCCCCTGGCAGCTCTCGGGCGGCATGCAGCAGCGGGTCGCCATCGCCCGGGCCATCGCCTGCCGCCCCGAGGTGCTGATGATGGACGAGCCGTTCGCCTCGGTCGACGCCCAGACCCGGACGGACCTCGAGGACCTCACACTGTCGCTGCGGCAACGGTTCGGCATGACCGTGCTGCTGGTCACCCACGACATCGACGAGGCGGTCTACCTGTCGGACCGGGTCGTCGTGCTGTCGAAGAACCCGTGCCGGCTGCAGGCGATCGTCGACATCGACCTGCCCCGGGAGCGGGACCAGCTGACCACCAAGGCCGACCCGCACTTCGTCCAGCACCGCGCCGACGTGCTGTCGATGATCCGCTCCAGCGGACGGGCCGCGTGAGCTCCGGTCCCGGCTCGGCCGCCTCGCGGGCGCGAGCCCGCAACATCGTCGTCTTCGTCGCCGACCAGCTGCGCAAGGACCACCTGGGGTTCGGCGGTCAGCCGGACGTGGCGACCCCCGCCCTGGACCGGCTCGCAGGGCAGGGATCGGTGTTCCGCCGGGCGTTCGTCGCCAACCCGGTGTGCATGCCGAACCGGGCCACCATCGCGACCGGACGCTGGCCCTCGGTGCACGGCACCCGCACCAACGGGATCAGCCTCGACTGGGACGCGATGACCTTCGTCAAGGCCTTGCGCAGCGCCGGTTGGGCCACCGCGGCAGTGGGCAAGCTGCACTTCCAGACCATGGGATGGGACTTCGAGGACTACCAGCTCGACGAGATGCGCCGCTCGGTGCCGTGGCTGCTCGACCCGGCCCTGGTCGACGCGGTCGACCGTCGCCGGGCAGCGGGATGGGACGCCTGGGAGGACTACTCCCGGCACCGACGTGAGGACGTCGTGCTGCCCCCCGACTACTACGGCTTCGACCGGGTCGACCTGACCACCGGTCACGGCGACACCGTCTCGGGCAACTACGTGGCCTGGGCCCGGGCCCAGGGCTACGACCCGCTGACCGACGGCGGGGCCACCAACTCGCCGCAGGTCTACGAGGGCTGGGAGCAGGTCTACCAGAGCGCCCTGCCGCTCGCCGTCCACCCGACCTCCTACGTCACGCAACGCTCCGTCGATGCGCTGGAACGGTTCTCACGTCGCAACCAGCCGTTCCTGCTCTACGTCTCCTACCCGGACCCGCATCATCCCTTCGCCCCGCCGAAGGAGTACTGGGGCCGGCGCGACCCGGCGACCCTGGCCCTGCCCCGCACCTTCGACGACGAGCACACGGGCTCGCCCGACCACGTCAAGCGCCTGATGGCCGACCGGGGCCGGCCCGGGGCCGACCCGACGATGACCTGGGCCCCGACCGCCGAGCAGTACCGGCAGGCGCTGGCGGCCGAGCTGGGGTCGGTCGAGATGCTCGACGACAGTGTGGCAACCGTGCTGGCCGCCCTCGACCGCCTGGGCCTGAGCGACGACACCGCCGTCCTCTTCACCGCCGACCACGGGGACGCCTTCGGCGACCACGGGCTGATGCTCAAGCACTTCGTGCACTACCAGGGGATTCTCACGGTCCCGCTGGTGCTGTCGGTGCCGGGCGCCGAGCCCGGTGAGATCGAAACGTTGGTCAGCAGCGCCGACATCGCCCCCACCGTCCTCGACATCGCCGGGGTGCCCCACTACCGCGGCATCCAGGGCCGCACCCTGCTGCCGGCGGTGGACGGCGACCGGACGACGCCACGCCGCGCCCTGGTCGTCGAGGAGGACCAGCCGTTCGGCACCGCCGGCCTGCCCGGCCCGGTGCGGATGCGCACCCTGATCAGCGACACGGCGCGGCTGACCGAGTATCCCGACCATGGCGTGACCGAGCTGTACGACCTCACCGAGGACCCGGACGAGCGGCACAACATCGCCGCCGATCCCGAGGCCGCCGGCCTGCTCAACCACGCCCGGACGACGATGCTCCACGAGGTGATCCGGCTGGCGGACGCCGGCACCGCTCCGACCCACGCCGCCTGACCGATCCCGGCCGAACTGTTACCTCCGCCGCCCCCACGAGCACCGGCGGTGCGGGCATGCTGAGCCCGTGACAGCGGCCGAGCCGACCCCAGCAGCCGAGGACCTCGTGGTCGAGGCCAAGCTGCTGCTGCCGCGCATCAGCCTTGACGTCGTGCCGCGCCCGGTTCTGTGGGCAGCTCTCGACCATGGGGTGACCGGGCCGATCACCACCGTGACAGCGCCGCCCGGCTCCGGCAAGACGGTGCTGCTGTCGTCGTGGCTGCGCCGCACCTCGGGTCCGGCGATCGCCTGGCTCTCGGTCGACGCCCAGGACCGCGACCCGGTGCGGTTCTGGGCGCATGCCGTGGCCGCGATCGCCCGCAGTGGGGCGTTGCCCTCCTCCAGCCCGCTCCACGGGATCACGGTCTCGCGTACCGGTCTCGACCAGACGTTCCAGGCTCGACTGCTCAACGCCCTGCTCGAGCTGCGACGCCCGACCGTCCTGGTGCTCGACGACGTCCACGAGCTCGAGGGGCCGGACGCCGACGACGAGCCCGGCGCCGACCCGCTGCTGAGTCGTCTGCTGCTGCGTCCGCCACCGATGCTGCGGCTGGTGCTGGCCGGCCGAGCGCAACCACAGCTGCCGCTGCACCGGGCCCGGCTGGCCGGCGACGTCACCGAGCTCGGGGTCGACGACCTGGCCTTCGACCTGCTCGAGACGACCGCCCTGCTGCGGGCCAGCGGGCTCGAGCTGCCTCAGACCGAGGTCACCCGGTTGTGCACCCAGACCGAGGGCTGGGCGGCGGGCCTACGGATGCACGCCCTGGCCCTGCGGCGCCCCGGAGCGTCGAGACCCGGTGCGCCAGAGCAGGTCTCTTCGGAGCCCGACGGCGACGGGCGACCCGGCGAGCGCCAGATCGCCGACTTCCTGGTGCACGAGGTGCTCGACCGACTCGACCCCCTGCTGCGGGACCTGCTGGTTCGCACCAGCTTCCTGGACCGGGTGTGCGGCCCGCTGGCCGACGCCGTGCTCGGCACGACGGGCAGTGGTGGCCGCCTCGACGAGCTGGAACACTCGGGCACCTTCGTCTCGGGCCTCGGCGACAGCGCTGTCTGGTACCGGTACCACCAGCTGCTGCTCGACGTGCTGCGTCGGCGCCTGCGTGACGACCACGCCGCCGAGCTCCTTCTGCTGCAAGGCCGAGCCGCTCGGTGGCTCGCCCGAGAGGGCCATCTGCTCGACGCCGTCCGGCATGCCGTCGACTCCCAGGACTGGGGCCTGGTCGCCACGGTGGTCACGACCGATGCCTGGGGGCTGGCGCTCGGACCCGAGGACCACCTTCTCGACCAGCTCTTGAGCCGGGTGCCCACCGACGCCGACGTGCCGGGGCCGCGGTTCCCATTGCTACTGGCCCTGCGGGCGGTCGAGGCTCGGCAGACCACCCGGGCGACCCAGCTGCTGGCACGGGTCGCCGCCGCCCTCGACGACCATCACGAGGCGGACCGGGACCGGCTGCGGGTGCTGGCCGGCATCGTCGCGCTCATCGGAGCCCGGTGGGTCGGTCGCGCGTCCGCCCTGCTCGAGGCCTCGGAGGGGCTGTTGGTGCTGCTGGCCCAGACGCCCGACGACTCCGCGCGACCGATGGTGCGACTCATGGCCGAGTCGTCGCAGGGGACCGCCCTGCTGCTGCTCGGCGAGCTGGCCCGGGCCGAGGGGCCGCTGCACCGCGGGTCGGCGCCGACCGGGGAACGGGGACCCGACCGTCCGGTGCAGAACAGCCTCAGTTACCTGGCCCTGCTGAGTGCGTTGCGCGGCGAGGACGACGAGGCCGAGACGGCCGTCGACCAGGCCCGGCACTACGCGAGCGACCGGGGCTGGACCGCGTTGATGCAGCTGACGCCCGCCCTGCTGGCGGCCTCCGTCCTGCGTTTCGAGGCGGACGACCTGACGGTCAGCGCCGCCGTCCTCGACGAGGCCGAGCTCTCGTACGCCGCCGACCCCGAGCCGGCGATGCTGGTGCTGCTGCGGATCCAGCGAGCCAGGCTGACCGCCGCGAACGGGCACCATCGCCCGGCCCTGCAGCTGCTGAACGGGTTGGACGCCACCGCGGAGCGGGTCTCGCGCTGGCTGACGGGTCAGCTCGTGGCCACTCGGGCGGACCTGCTGCTCGGCCGCGGCGACGTCGTCGCGGCCCTCGATGCCCTGCGACAGGCCCCCCGCCTGGCCGACCACGACGCCGCCGCCGCCGTCCTCGGCAGGGTGCTGCTGGCCGGCGGGGACGCCCGGGCGGCGCGCAGGGCCGTGCGCCGACTGACCGCCGGGGGAGCAGCGCAGCGCCGTTGGCACGACGACGCCCTGCTGACCGAGGCCCTCGCCACGGCCCAGCTGGGCGAGCTCGGCGAGATGCTGGCGGCCCTGCGCCGCCTCGGCACCACCACGAGCGGGCGCGACGGCCACGTCCCGGCGCCCCGAGTCCTCCAGGAGCGGGTCGACGAGCTGGACCGAGTGCTCCTGCCTGTGTTCGCGGACGATCCGGCCCTCGCCCCGGACCTGCCCGACTGGCTGCGACTCGACGGTCCGGGCCCCGCCGCAGTGACGGCACCGGCGCTGAGCGGGCGGGAGGCCGCCGTCCTGCAGTTCCTGCCGACCATGCTGACGGCCGAGCAGATCGCCGACCGCATGTCGGTATCACCGCACACGGTGCGCACACAGGTGCGCCAGATCTACCGCAAGCTGGGCGTGCGACGCCGCTCCGAAGCGGTGCGTCTGGCCACGCAGCGCGGCCTGCTCTGACGCGGCGGAAGGAGGGGGTTGGCGCCCCGCAGGCGCCAGATCCTCCGGAACGTACGTTCGCGGTGGTGCCCGTCGAGCAGCTTAGAGTGGGCGGATGCCCCGGATCAGCGATGCTCGGCGCCAGGAGCGGAAGACCCAGATCATGGACGCCGCCCGCGGGCTGTTCATGCGCAACGGCTTCCACGCCACGACGATGGACGACATCATCGGCGCCGCCGGCATGTCGGCCGGTGGGGTCTACCGCTACTTCTCGGGCAAGGAGGCGATCATCTCGGCGATCGCCGAGCAGGTGGCCGGAGCCCTGACCGAGGGCGTCCACCAGGCGCTGGTCCAGGACCCGCCGCCGTCCCTGACCGAGAGCCTGGGACACCTGCTGCGCACCGTCGACGGCCTCGCCGGCACGTACGGCCGCCTGGCCCTGCAGGTCTGGGGCGAGGCCCAGCGGGACGACGACGTGGCGCGCATCGCCTCGGAGGAGATGTCACGACTGCGGGCCGCCGTCGTCGAGCTGGTGGTGCGCGCCCAGGCCGCCGGCGAGCTGGACGTCGACGCCGACCCGACCGCCCTTGGTCACGTGGTGTTCTCGACGATCCCCGGCTACCTGGTGCAGCGCCGCATCCTCGGCGAGGTCGACCGCGAGGGCTACGTCGCAGCCCTCACCGCCCTCCTGACCCGGCCACCCTCCCTGACCGCTTGACATGTGACCAATAGGTCACCTATTTTCTCGGCATGGCCACGAGCGACGACGAGGCGGACCGGGTCTTCAAGGCCCTGGCCGACCCCACTCGCCGCTTCCTGCTCGACCGTCTCTTCGCCGCCGACGGGCGGACCTTGAGCGACCTGGAGTCCGAGCTCGAGATGACCCGGTTCGGCGTCATGAAGCACCTGAAGGTGCTCGAGGAGGCCGAGCTGGTCGTGACCCGCAAGCAGGGGCGCGAGAAGCTGCACTACCTGAACGCCGTCCCGATCCGCCTGATCCACGACCGCTGGATCGACAAGTTCACCGAGCGCCAGATCACGGCACTGACCGACCTCAAGAGCGAACTGGAGAAACCGTCATGACCACGACCGACCAGCAGGCCCCCGACTCCGCCGCCGGCCTGACCACCGTGCAGATCCACCGCGTCTACATCAAGGCACCCATCCAGCAGGTCTGGGACGCCATCACCAGCCCGGAGTGGAGCAACCGCTACGGCTACGGCGGCCATCTCGAGCTGCAGCTCACCGCCCACACCCCGTGGCGGACGTCGCCGAACGACGAGATGCGCCAGATGGGTGTCACCGGCGCCATGGTGGACGGCGAGGTCCTCGAGGTCGTCCCGCCGAGCAAGCTGGTGCAGACCTGGCGGATGGCGATGGACCCGGGGATGGCCGCCCTCGGCTTCACCCAGCTCACCTACGACCTGCACGAGGACGCCGGCGTCACCCGCCTCACGGTGACCCACGACCTGACCGCGGTGCCACAGCTCGAGCTCATGGTCGGCGGCCACCTGGACTCCGGGTCGGCAGAGGGCGGTATGGGTGGCTGGCCGTGGGTGCTCAGTGACCTCAAGTCGCTGCTCGAGACCGGCACCGCGTTCACCCGCCCCGCCTGAGCAGCACAGCCTGAACCGCACAGCCTGAGCCGCAGCGGCGGATCGGCCGACCTCACCAGGTTCACCGGTGGGGTCGGCCGACTCGCGCTCGTCCAGCGGACCGTGTCAGCCGAGGTCGGCGATGGCCGCTCGTCCGGCTTCGAGGCGGGCGATCGGTACCCGGAACGGCGAGCAGGACACGTAGTCCAGTCCGGCCTTGTGGAAGAAGTGCACGGACGCCGGGTCGCCACCGTGCTCGCCACAGACCCCGAGCTTGAGATCGGGTCGCCGGGAACGGCCTTCGGCCGCCGCGATCTGCACGAGCCGCCCCACCCCGTCGACGTCGAGGGACTCGAAGGGCGACACCGTGAAGACTCCCTTGTCGAGGTAGGCGGTGAAGAACTCCGCCTCCACGTCGTCCCGGCTGAAGCCCCAGGTGGTCTGGGTGAGGTCGTTGGTGCCGAACGAGAAGAACTCGGCCACCTCGGCGATGCGGTGGGCGGTCAGCGCCGCCCGCGGCAGCTCGATCATCGTGCCCACCGGGATGCGCAGCGCGATGCCCTCCCGTTCGGCGATCTCGTGCACGATGCCGTCGGTCTCGTCGGCCACCAGGTGCAGCTCCATCACCGACCCGACCAGCGGAACCATGATCTCGACCTGTGGGTCACCACCGGCCTTGATCCGCTCGACGGCGGCCTCGGCGATGGCCCGCACCTGCAGGGCGAACAGACCCGGCACCACCAGACCGAGCCGGACGCCGCGCAACCCGAGCATCGGGTTGGACTCGTGCAGCCGTTCCACGGCCGCCAGCAGCTTGAGGTCGTCGACGTCCGGACGGCCCTCGGACTTGGCCACCGCCACCCGTACCGACAGCTCGGTGAAGTTGGGCAGGAACTCGTGCAGCGGCGGGTCGAGCAGCCGGATCGTCACCGGCAGCCCGTCCATGGCTGTGAGCAGGCCGACGAAGTCCTTGCGCTGCAACGGCAGCAGCGCCGCCAGGGCCGCCTCGCGCCCCTCGCTGTCGGACAGGATCACCCGTTCGATGAGCACCCGCCGGTCGCCCAGGAACATGTGCTCGGTGCGTGCCAGGCCGATCCCCTCGGCACCCAGGCTGCGGGCGCGGGTCGCGTCCTCGGCGGTGTCGGCGTTGGCGCGGACCCGCAGCCGGCGGGTGGCGTCGGCGTGGGCCAGGATGCGGTCGACGGCGCGCACCAGCGCGACGGTCTCGGGATGGGCGTCGGCCAGGGCCGCCTCGAGGCCCTGCTCGAGGTAGACCACCACCGGGGACGGGATCACCTCGACCTTGCCGACGAAGACGTCACCGGTGGTGCCGTCGATGCTGAGCAGGTCACCCTCGCCGATCCCCCGGCCGCCGGCCACGGCGGTGCGACCGACGGCGTCGACGTCCAGCTCCTCGGCGCCGCAGACGCAGGTCTTGCCCATCCCCCGGGCGACCACCGCGGCGTGGCTGGTCTTGCCGCCCCGGCTGGTGAGGATGCCCTCGGCCGCGAGCATGCCGCCCAGGTCGTCGGGGTTGGTCTCCTTGCGGACCAGGATCACCTTCTCGCCCCGCTCGGCCCACGCGATGGCGGTGGCCGAGCTGAACACGGCCCGGCCGACGGCAGCCCCCGGCGAGGCCGCCATGCCGCTGGCGAGCAGCACCCGGTCCGCGCCCGGGTCGAAGTGCGGGAACAGCAGCATCGACAGCTGCGCCCCGGTGACCCGCTCCAACGCCTCGTCCTCGGTGATCAGGTTCTCGTCGACCAGGGCGACCGCGATCCGGAAGGCGGCGCCCGCCGTCCGCTTGCCGACCCGGGTCTGCAGCATCCAGAGCTTGCCGCGTTCGATCGTGAACTCGATGTCGCACAGGTCGCGGTAGTGGGTCTCGAGCCGGCGCATGATCGCCATCAGCTCGGTGTGGGCGGTGGGGTTCAGCGTCGCGAGGTCGTCGAGGCTGAGGGTGTTGCGGATGCCGGAGACGACGTCCTCGCCCTGCGCGTTCGACAGGTAGTCGCCGTAGGCGCCCGGGGTGCCGGTGGCCGGGTCGCGGGTGAAGGCCACCCCGGTGCCGCTGGTCGACCCCAGGTTGCCGAAGACCATCGTGCAGATGTTGACGGCGGTGCCCAGGTCGTGCGGAATCCGTTCGCGGCGACGGTAGATGCGCGCCCGTTCGGTGTTCCACGAGTCGAAGACCGCACGGATCGACAGGTCGAGCTGCTCGCGCGGGTGCTGCGGGAAGTCGCGCCCGGACTCGGTGAGGATGACCTGCTTGAAGACGGCGACCAGCGCCTTGAGGTCGTCGACGTCCAGGTCGAGGTCGCTGGTGACCCCCTTGGCGGCCTTGGCCTTGTCGAGCTCGTCGGCGAAGTTGTCGCCCTCGATGGCCAGCACGGTCTTGCCGAACATCTGGATCAGCCGTCGGTAGGAGTCCCAGGCGAACCGAGGGTCCTCGCTGACCTCGATCAGGCCCTCGACGCTGGCGTCGTTCAGGCCGATGTTCAGGACCGTCTCCATCATGCCCGGCATCGAGAACTTGGCCCCGGAGCGGACGCTCACCAGCAACGGGTCATGGCGGTCCCCGAGTCGTCGACCCACCTGGTCCTCGAGGTGACGCAACGCCTTGGTGACCTGCACCCTCAGCTCGGGCGGCTCCTTGCCGGCGACCAGGTACGACCGACAGGCCTCGGTCGTGATCGTGAAGCCCGGCGGCACCGGCAGCCCGATCCGCGTCATCTCGGCGAGGTTGGCGCCCTTGCCGCCCAGCAGGTCCTTCTGCTCCATGGACCCCTGCGAGAAGTCGTAGACGTAGGCATGCGTAGCCATGGCGCTCAGTCCCTCGGTGAGGTGCGACGGCTCGGGTGCTCGAGTCGGCTGCCTTCACGTTCAGGATAAGCAGGCGGTTGCGACCGGCCCGGTACTTCGGTCACGCGATACTCCCGGCGGTGTGTGGTAACGGGGCTGCGACAATCCGGCGATGACCTCGACCTCCCCAGTCCCCTCCCCACCCGCCCCGGACGGGCAGGACCGGCAGGACAGGCAGGACGGGCAGGACCGGCAGGACGGGCAGGGCGCCACGGCCCGGCGGCACCTCGCCGAGGACGCCCGCCCCCGGGTCGCCATGGGGGTGCCACTGACACCGGAGCAGCGGGTCCCCGGGCACCACCTGCGCATGATCCACGATGCGTTGCGGCGCGAGCTGGCCGAGCTGGGGGAGCGGGTGGCCGCGGTCGAGCGGGGCGAGGCCGGCATCGGTGACGTGCGGCAGAGCATCAGCCACCTGACCATGCGCACGACCTTCGAGACCCTCGGCAGCTTCTGCGGTCAGTACTGCCAGGTGGTGACCCTGCACCACACCATCGAGGACCGCTACCTGTTCCCCGCAGTGGCGGCCCATGCCGCCTTCCGGCCGGTCGCCGACAAGCTGGCGGCCGAGCACGTCACCATCCACGAGGTGCTGGTCGACCTGGACGACGCCGTGCTGCACCTCGAGGACGACGAGGTCTCGTTCCGGCGGCTGCGCGCCCTGGTCGACGAGCTGGCCGAGATGCTGCTGTCGCACCTGACCTACGAGGAGGACGAACTGTCCGAGCCTCTCGGCCTGTTCGGAATCGGCATCTGACGACCGCGGAGCCCCGTCGCCGACGGCACATCCCAGCCGTCGGCGACGGGAGTTCCGGGGCTTTCCGCTCGACCCTCGACCGGCCCTGCGAGGGTCTTGCTGACATCACACCTATAAATCCCGCCGAAGACAAGGCAAAGGTTGCAGCCTACGCATCCCGCAATCCCGCCGTCCGTCTCGCCGGAATCCCCCCCATCGGTGTCCCCTGGGCATCAGGAGCCCCGCGAGCGCCCGACATCCCGGCGCGGGTCGCGCGCTCGGGCACCACCCTGGCCCACAACGGTTGTCGTCGTACATCGGTTTGCCGGTGCCGACGTGTACGGACTCGTACGGGGGTCTGACGGCGAGCGCCCTACCCGCCCGCGACGCGAGATCTCGTCGGGCCAGCACCTCGCACGGGCCGTCGGTGATGACGCCGGACGATGGCAGCTCGATTGACCCCCCTGATCGGCGATGGCATCTTTCGGTGGTTCGTCCGGCATTCGTCAAGGGCGACTGTCGAGAGAGTCGGACGATGTCCCCCAGCAACGACGGCACCACCACGGGTGTCGGCCAGCAAGGTGTCGGCCAGGAAACGGTCGACCCGGCCACCATCGACACCGTCGCCGACTGGGTCGCGGGACTGCTGGTGCTGCGCAACCGGGCGGGGCTGTCGGTGCGTGACATCGCCCGCCTGACCGGAGCCAGCGCCAGCACCGTCGGCGGCTACGTCGCCGGGCGGCACCTGCCCACGCCGGCCAACACCGCCGTCCTGCTGCGGATGCTCACCGTGTTCGGGATCGACGACGACGAGGCCCGCCAGGGCTGGGTCGACGCGGTCGGGCGGCTGCGGCGTCTGCCCGGCCCCCGCCCCACCGACGCCCGGGCCCCCTACCTGGGGCTGTCGGGCTACGGCGTCGCCGACGCCGGCCTCTTCTGCGGTCGGGAGGCACTCACCGAGCGCCTCACCCGGCTGGTGCTGGCCGAACCGGGCACCGCCGTGGTCCTGGTCGGCGCCTCAGGATCGGGCAAGTCCTCGCTGCTGCACGCCGGCCTGGCGGCCGCCCTGGTGACGCTGGGCTGGGACTGGCACTCGGTGACCCCGGGAGCGAACCCGCTGGCCGCCTTCCAGCAGGTGGCCGCCGACCTCGACGGCCTCGCGGCACCGCCGGAGGGGACGGCACGACGGACCCTGGTGGTCGTCGACCAGCTGGAGGAGCTCTGGACCTACGGGGTCGAGGAGAGGCAGTGGCGGCTCGCCGTCGACGTCCTCGACGGGCTCGGCGCCCGCCCGGGGGTGGTCGTCGTCGCGGCGTTGCGCGCCGACCTGTACGCCCACGCCCTGGCCAGCGAGGCCCTGGCTGCTGCATTGCAGCACAACCAGATCGTGGTCGGGGCGATGTCCGTTCCCGAGCTGGTGCGTGCCGTCACCGAGCCGGCAGCCCGAGCCAACCTGCAGCTCGAGGAGGGCCTGGTCGAGCTGCTGCTGCGCGACCTGGCTCCCCCGGGACACCGGCCCGACAGTGCCGCCCTCGACGCCGGTGCCCTGCCGCTGCTGTCGTTCGCCCTGCTGCAGACCTGGCAGCACAGCGGCCGCAACCGGCTCACCGTCGAGGACTACGTCTCGACCGGCGGCATCGCCGGCGCCGTCGCCCTGGCCGCCGAGCAGGCCTACGCCGACCTCGACCCCTCGTCGACCGACCTGGTACGCCGGCTGTTCTCGCGCCTGGTCACCGTGACCGAGGACGCCACGGACACCCGGCGCCGGGTCCGCCACGAGCACCTCGACCGCGACGTCCCGCCGGTGGTGGAACGCTTCGTCCAGGCCCGGCTGCTGACCTCGACGCAGACCACCGTCGAGATCACCCACGAGGCCCTGCTGACCGCCTGGCCACGGCTGCGCACCTGGATCGACTCCGACCGCGCCGGCCTGCTGCTGCAGCAGCAGCTGGCGACGGCCGCAGCGGACTGGCAGCTCGCCGACCGTGACCCGGAGCAGCTGCTACGGGGCGGGCGGCTCGAGACGGCCCAGGAGTGGCTGCAGCGCAACGACAACAGTGACCGGCTGACCCCCGCCGAGCGGGAGTTCCTCGCCCGGTCCGCCGCTGAGCGGGAGCGGGAGCGGCAGCGGCGGCGGACCCAGACCCGTCGACTGCAGCTGCTGGCCGGCGCCCTGGCCGCGGCCCTGGTGGCGGTGGCCGGGCTCGCCGGCCACACCTACCGGGTCAGCTCCACCGCGCAACGGGACCGCGACCTGGCTCTGTCGCGTCAGCTCGCCGAGGCGTCGAACCGGCTTCGGGGGACCGACCCGACGGTCGCCGCCCAGTTCGCCCTGCTGGGCTACCGCACCGCCGCGACCGTGGAGTCCCGCTCGGCCCTGCTCGACAGCGCCGCCCAACCGTTGGCCCGCCGCTTCGCCGGACCAGGAGGGCTGCCCGCCGTGGCCATCGGCGGTCACGGCACCCTGCTGGCCGCGGCCGCCGACCAGGGCGGGGTCTCGTGGTGGCGGGTGGGTGACCCCACCGGGTCCGACCCGACCCTACCGTTGCAGCCGATGGCGAGACTGCCGCACGTTCAAGCCGGTCCGCTCTACGCCGTGGCCGTCACCCCGGACGGCGCCCTCACCGCGGCCGCGGGCGGCGGCGGCGCCGTCCACCTGTGGGACACCACCGACCCTCACCGCCCGGTTGCGCTACCCGATCTGGACGTCGCCGGCGCGACCGTGCTGGCGCTGACCTTCGACCCGGACGGCGGCGCCCTCGCCGCCACGGCCGCCTCGGTCACCGAGCCCGCAACCGCGACGAGCCTCCATCTGTGGTCGGTACGCGGCCACGCGGTGCAACCGGTCACCGGCTCGCCGTTGGCCGCCCCCGACCATGACCTGCAGGCCGTGGCGTTCAGTCCCGACGGGCACGTCGTCGCCGCCGCCGGCAGCGACGGGCCGGTGCACCGCTGGACCTGGGACCGGGCCGGGGCTCCGGTGCGGGTGCCCGGCGACCTCGTGGGGCCCACCGGCGTCACGACGTCCCTGGTCTTCGGCCCGGACGGGCACTCCCTGGTCGCGGGCTCGAAGGACCAGAAGGCCTACCTGTGGCGCCTTTCCGACCCGGCGGCGGCGCCGACAACGCCGAGCGAGGCACCTGCAGGCGGGCCGGCGGCCGCCACCGCCTCGGTGCTGTCGGGGGCGAGCAGCTGGGTCAACGTCGTGGCCTACTCCCCCGACGGCGGGCAACTGGCGGTCGGCGGCTCCGACAATCACCTGCGCATCTACGACACCGGCGGCAACACGGTGATGGCCGACATCGGCCACCCCGGGCCCGTCACCGGGCTGGCCTTCGCCCCCGACGGACGGCAGGTGTTCACCGGCGCCGCCGACGGCACGGTGCGGCAGTGGCCGCTGCCGCTGCCGATCGGCGCCGTCCCCAGGGGCCGGACCTTCGGTCTCGGCTACCTGGCCCCGGACCGACTGGTGGCGGTGACCTCGAAGAACACCCTGCGGGTCTTCGACACCACCCAGCCGTTCGCCAGCCGCCCGGTCACGGCCACCATCGGCTCGCCGTCCGAGCAGCCGATGGCCACGTTCTCGGGTGCTCTGGCCGTCGCCCCGAGCCGCGGACTGCTCGCGGTCGGCGGGCGCGACGGCAGCAGCTGGCTCTACCACGCGGACGGCGGCGCCGGCTCCAACAGCTCCAGCAGCTCCAGCAGCTCCAGCAGCTCCAGCAGCTCCAGCAGCTCCAGCAGCTCCAGCAGCTCCAGCATTACCCTTGCCGGCCCGCTGCCCCATGCCCAGAAGGTCGCCGACCAGGGCGCGGACGTCGTCCAGAGTGCCACCTTCGTCGCCGGTGGCCAGTACCTGCTGACCGGCGACGACGGCCACACCATGCAGGTCACCGACGTCCGCGACCCCGAGCACCCGACCCTGGCGGGTACCCCGTTGCAGGCCGACGGCGTGCTGTACGTGATGGCCACCTCGCCCGACGGCAGGCTGGTGGTGACCGGCACCGGCGCCGCCGGTCGGGTCGACGTGTGGGACGCCGGGGACCCCACCGCGGTCCACCGGGTGGCGACCGCCCCGGCCGACGGCAGTCCGAGCCTGCAGGTGTACGGCCTCTCGTTCACCCCGGACGGGCGGACCGTGGCGGTGGGCTCGGCCGACGACACCGTGCGCATGCTGGACGTCAGCGCCCCGAGCTCCCCTCGTTGGGCCGGCGGCCCGGTCCGGGACGGCACCGGCTACATCAACTGGCTGGCGTTCAGCGCCGACGGCCACCAGCTGGCCACCGCCAGCGGTGACGGCGACGTCCGGATCTACGACAGCACCACCCCCACCCGGCTGCAGCTGGTCTCGGTGCTGACCACCCCCGGCTCGCGGGGGCTCTACTCGGTGACCTTCGACCCCACCGGCAGCCAGGTCTCGGCGGGCGGCATCCCCGAGTCCGTCTCCACCTGGACCACCGACCCGGAGCAGGCCGCCCGTCATGTCTGCGACCTGGTCGGCGAACCGGTCGCCGAGAAGGAGTGGCTGCGCTACGTTCCGAGCGTGCCCCACCGCAATCCCTGCAGCTGACCGGAGGTCGCCCGATGTCCGCCAACCCCGACAGCGGCAGCGGCAGCGCTCCGGGTCGCGGCCGTCCTGAGCTCGGCGTCGACGTGGACGCGGGCGGCATCCGCACCAACGTGCTGACGGACGGCGCGGGCGACCCGGTGCTGCTGGTGCACGGCTCCGGTCCCGGGGTCACCGCCTACGCCAACTGGCGCCTGACGATCCCGGCGCTGGCGCAGCGGCTGCAGGTGGTGGCCCCCGACATGCTCGGCTTCGGCTACACCCAGCGTCCCGACCCACCGATGGTGTGCGACACCGACCGCTGGGTACGCCAGCTCGTCGACCTGCTGGATGCCCTCGAGCTGCCGTCGGCCTCGGTCGTCGGCAACAGCTTCGGGGGGGCGATCGCCCTGCGGCTGGCCGCCCGCCATCCGGACCGGGTCAACCGGCTCGTGCTGATGGGCAGCGTCGGCGTGCCGTTCGAGATCACCGAGGGTCTGGACGCCGTGTGGGGCTACCGGCCCTCGCTGCCCGCCATGCGGTCCCTGCTCAACATTTTCGCCTACTCGCGCGAGCTGGTCACCGACGAGCTGGCCGAGGTGCGCTACCGGGCGAGCACCGAACCTGGCTTCCAGGAGGCGTTCTCGGCGTTGTTCCCCCCGCCGCGACAGCGCTGGGTCGACGAGATGGTCACGCCGGCGCACGAGATCCGCGCCGTGACCCACGAGACCCTGGTCGTGCACGGCCGCGACGACCGGGTGATCCCGCTGCAGAACTCCGAGCAGCTGCTGCACCTGCTGCCGAACGCCCAGCTGCACGTCTTCGGGCGCTGCGGCCACTGGACCCAGATCGAGTGGGCGCGCGACTTCAACCGACTGGTGGGCGACTTCCTCACGCAGTAAGGGGTTCTCACTCGGTGAGGGCCGGCGGTTCGACCAGGGCTCGTACCACGAGCTCCTCGAGGTTGCGCAGGTCGTGGTCGGCCTGCGACATGCGCGGCAGCACGAAGTCGGCCAGCGCGCTCCAGACCGCCCCGGGATGGCTGGCGATCGTCAACGACACCCTGGTCGCACTGTCCCCCGCCGCAGCCAGGTCGAACCGCCCGGTGAACGAGGGTCCGTCGAGCGACTGCCACGTGAAGGTGTGGCTGCGCGGCTTGTGCCGCACGGCGACGACGACCTCGCGCCGGTCGCTGTCCTCGGCGAGCCGGAAGCGGTAGCGCTCGTGGCCGAGCCTGTCGACCGCGTCGACGCCGACCAGGAACTCGGGCCACGACTCGATCCGACCGAGCCGGTCCTCGAGCTCGACCAGCGAGATCGGGATGACGGTGGTTGCCGACTGCTGCCTCATGGCGTCCTCCCGGCCGGAGGCTGAGGACTCGGGCCCTGAGGAGTCCCGCGATCCGGATCTGCTCCCACGATACGCGCGCACCCCGGCGCCGGTCAGGGCCGGAAGACCCAGGGTTCACGCCATTTGCGACAGCTCGGTTGCGGAAGTTCGGTGGCGGAGCCCGTCAGGCTCCCGGAACCGCCGGTGCCTGCAGCAGGGAGCGCAGCTGGTCGAGGTGACCGGTGATGCTGTCGCGCTGCCGGTTGAGGTCGTCGACCTGGCGCTGCGCCTCCGAGCGTCGGCGCTCGGCCTCGGTCTTGGCCTCGCCGAGCACCTTCTCGGCGTGGGCGCGGGCCTCGGCCACCGACTGGTCGGCGTTGCGCCGGGCGTTGCCGACCAGCTGCTTGGCGTGGTCGTCGGCGTCGCGGCGCACGGCCTCGGCCTGCTCCAGCGCCTTGGCGGTGCGCTGCTCGGCCGCCGCCGCCCGCTGCTCGGCCTCGGCCACCAGCTGGGTGGCCTGGGCCACCGCCTGCTCGTGACGCTCGGCGTCGATCCGCTCGGCCTCCTCGCGGCGGGCCGCCAGCTGCACCTCCAGGTCGGTGCTCATCTGCTCGACCTTGCTGCGGGTGTCCTCGTGCAGAGCAGCAGCCGCCGCCCGCAGCTCGTCGGACTCCCGCTTGGCCAACGCCCGCTGGTCGTCGACCTCACGCTTGGCCCCCACCCGCTGCTCGGTGACCTCACGCTCGGCGGTGGCCCGCAGCCGACCCAGCTCCCGGTCGACCGTGGTCCGCTTCTCGCTGGTCTCGTGCTCGGCGACCGAGCGCAGCTTGGCGGCCTCCCGCTCGGCGACCGCCAGCATCTCCTCGGCCTTGCGGGTGGCCGTGGCCACGATCTCGGCGCCTTCGGAGGTGGCGTTGGCGTGCAGGTCGCTCGTCTCGCGCTGCGCGGTGGCCACCAGCTCGGCGGCCTCGCTCTGGGCACCGGCCCGGTGCTGCGACGCCTCGACCCGGGCCTGGGCGATGGTCTCCTCGGCGTCCTTGGACGCCGCCGCGATCACGTCGCTGGCCTGCTCCTCGGCCAGCCGCAGCAGCTGCTCGATCCGAGCACCCAGCCCCGAGTACGACGGCCGCTCGACCTCACGCAGCTGACGGTGCGCCTCGGCGACCTCGCCGGACAGGCCCTGCGCCCGGGCGGCGACCTGCTCGACCTGGGCCCGGGCCTGAGTCAGAGCCTGCTCGAGGGCGGCGACCCGATGGTCGACCTGGACCTTGTCGTAACCCCGGGTCACTGTCGAGAAGCCGGCGTCCGTGCCGACCCGTGCCGCTCGCGCCGCGCCCAGAGGAGCGTTCGAACCGGCCTGGTGCACCCTGCGATGTTCATCCACCGGCACATCATGGCCGCACCGGGCCGTCCGGGTAGCGCGTTCGCCGCAATCGGTGCCTCACAGTCACCAGGTGCGAGGCCGTCAGCCCTCCCGCCGCACGAGCAGGGCCACCGGCAGCTCGGCCAGCAGGTCGGCCAACCGGCAGGCCCCGGCGGGTAGGTCGGCCCGATCCAGGCCCGCGAGCAGGTCGTGCCAGGTGCCCTCGGGCAGCGACACGGTGTGATCGGCCCAGCCCCCGTGCCGCTGCAGCGCCACCGGCAACCGGGTCGTCACGGTCACGACCTGGGTCGCGCCCTGTCCTCGCCCGAAGGCGATCGCGTTGCCGGTGGTCGTGGCCAGCGGCAGGTACCCGGCGGTCGCCCCCACGAACCACTGCGGATGCCGGCGCCGCAGCCGCAGCGCCTGCGCGGTCACCAGCAGCTTCTCGTCGTCCAGGTCGTGCGGTCGCGCGCCGGTGTCGAGGCGGGCCAGGCGGTTCCGCCGGACGGCGAAGTCGACGTCGCGACGGTTGTCCGGGTCGACCAGCGACAGGTCGACCAGCTCGCACCCCTGGTACACGTCGGGGATGCCGGGCATCGTCAGCTGCACCAGCTTCTGCCCGAGCACCGCAACCCGGGCCGACGGCGCGACGAGGTCGCAGAAGGCGCCGACCGTGGCCATCAGCCCGTCGTCGGCCAGGGCCCCCTGGGCGAAGGCGGCCAGCGCGGCCTCGTAGTCGGCGTCCGGGTGGGTCCACGAGGTGAGGCGCTTGGCCTCCCGGGCCACCTTGGTCAGGTAGGGCAGCAGCCGGTCCTCGGCGATCGGGCCGTCGTCCCAGGTGCCGACCAGCGTCTGCCACAGCAGGTACTCGGCCGGCCGGTCGGGCCAGCCGGCCGACGAGCGGTGGCCCGCCGCCCGCTCGGCCCAGGACCGCACCGCCGCCGCCCACTCGGCCGGGTACTCGGCGATGGCGAGCAGCCGGGCCCGCACGTCCTCGGACCGTTTGGTGTCGTGGGTCGACAGCGTCGTCATCGTCGAGGGCCAGTCGCGCTGCAGGTGGGCGGCGAAGGCGTGGAACTCCTCGATCGGCACCCCGACGTGCTCGGGACTGCCGCCCACCTCGTTGAGGGCCGACCACCGGTGCCAGCGGTAGAACGCCGTGTCCTCGACGCCCTTGGCCATCACCGGACCGCAGGTCTGCTGGAAGCGCACCACGAACTCGTGCCGCAGCGCCACCTCCCGGCCCGCGTGGGCGCGGGCGCCGACCGGCCGGTCCAGCACCAGGTCGAGCACCAGGTCGAGGGTGTCCCGGGCCTCCTCGGGCAGCAGCGGTCGCACCGCGTCGGCGGCCGCCTCGACCACCCCGACGCTCTCGGGCGGCGGCGGCTCACCCGGCACCACGTAGGCCCGGTACCGCGGGAAGGCCACCAGCAGCTCGACCACGCAGGTCGTGCAGCTGCCGCCGGGTGTGGTCGCGCAGGGTGATGTCGTCGCGGCAGATCTCGACGAGCAGGTCGACCAGCCGGTGCACCTCGGCGTACAGGCCGCCTTCCACGACCTCGCGCTTGGACTGACCCCGCACGGCACCGAAGTCGGGGTCGTCACCGGTGACCTCGGTCAGCAGCGCCGACAGCGGCGCCGCGGCGGCCGGGTCGACGAACAGGCCACCGATGCGCTGCAGCGCGTCGTACCCGGTGGTCCCGGCGCACGGCCAGTCCGCGGGCAGCTGCTCGTCACCGGCGAGGATCTTCTCGACCACCACCCACGGGCGTCGACGGCGAGCCGGCGCAGGTAGCCGCGGGGGTCGGCCAGGCCGTCCGGGTGGTCGACCCGCAACCCGGCCAGGTCACCGCAGCGGACCAGCTCGAGCAGCAGGGCATGGGTGGCGGTCGAAGACCTCCGGGTCTCGACCCGCAGCGCCGCCAAGGTGTCGACGTCGAAGAAGCGGCGGTAGTTGAGCTCGTCGTCCGCGACCCGCCACCACGCCAGCCGGTACCACTGCCGGTCGACGAGCTCCTTGAGCGGCAGCTGCTCGGTGCCGGGCCGCAGCGGGAACACGTGGTCGTGGTAGCGCAGTACCGGCTCCCCGTCGTGGCTGTCGACCGTCAGCCCGCCGTCCGCGAGCACGGCGCCGATCCGGGCACCCAGCACCGGCATCAGCAGCGCGCGGCTGTCGACCGACCAGTCCACGTCGAACCAGCCGGCGAACGGCGAGCCCGGGCCGTCCCGCAGCACCGACCACAGGGCGGCGTTCTGCCACGCCGGGGTCGGCACCGCCATGTGGTTGGGCACCACGTCGGCGACCGCCGCCAACCCGGCCGCCCGCAGCGCCGCGACCAGCCGGTCGAACCCCGCCCGGCCGCCCGCCTCGTCCGAGAGGCGCGAGTGGTCGACCACGTCGTAGCCGTGCGTCGAGCCGGGCGTCGCCTGCAGGATCGGCGACAGGTAGGCGTGCGAGACCCCGAGGGCCCTGAGGTGGTCGACCACCTGCGCCGCCTCGTCGAACCCGAACCCCGGCCGGATCTGCAGCCGGTAGGTGGCGACGGGCGCCACACCCGGCTCTCGCATCAGCCCATCCTGTCGCACCGGGGCCCTGCTGGCGACGGCCCGACGACGACCCGACGACGACCCGACGACGACTCGACGACGGCCGGACGACGGACATACTGGGCTGACCAGCCCGGACGACGGACGACCGGGCGCCACCCGAGGAGCCCCGTGCAGCGTCGCCGGACCGGTCTCCGGACCAGCCCCCGCGCACCCTGGCCCGGTCCTGTGGCGGCCGTCGTCGGGGCCTGCCTGGTGCTGACGGCCTGCTCGGGCGGTGCCGTGGCCGGCGCCGGCCCCTCCGGTGCCACGACCGCGCCCGGGTCAGGCTGGACGACCGACGCGGCCCCCGGTTCGGGGAGCCCTGCGGGCACGGCGTCGGGCACTGCGTCGGGCACGGCGTCGGGCTCGGCCTCCCCCTCGTCGACGTCCTCGGGGTCGCCGCTCCCGACGCCGACCCCCTCGGCCGCTGCGGGGTCGGCCTGCGCGGCCAGGACCCTTGCCTCCCTGACCGAGGCACAGCGCGTCGGTCAGCTGATCCTGCTGGGGATCCCGCTCGAGGACTCCGGCGCCCGGCCCGCCGCCGTCGCGACCGCGGCGACGCTGGCGGCCGGCGGCTACCTGCTCTACGGGCGCAGCGATGCCGGTGTCACTGCCACCCGGCGGCTGACGGACGACGTCAGCGCCCAGGTCGCCCGGCGGACCGCGGGCGTGGCCCCCTTCGTGGCCGTCGACCAGGAGGGCGGCCAGATCCAGACCCTGTCGGGGCCGGGTTTCAGCCGCATCCCGTCGGCCCTGCAGCAGGGCGCCCTGCCGATCGCGACCCTGCGCGGGGCGGCTCGCACCTGGGGCACCCAGCTGCGTGCCGCCGGGGTGACCCTCGACCTGGCACCGGTTCTCGACGTGGTCCCGGCCGCACTGGGTCGGGCCAACCAGCCGATCGGCCGCTACGACCGCGAGTTCGGCCACACCCCGGACGTCGTGACCAGCCACGGCCTCGCCGTCCTGGACGGCCTGGCGGCAGCCGGCGTCGCCGGGGCAGGCAAGCACTTTCCCGGGCTGGGGCGGGTCACCGGCAACACCGACGTGCAGACCGGGGTGACCGACACCGAGACCACCGCGGACGACGCCTCGTTGCGGCCGTTCGCCGGCGCAGTCGAGGCGGGCGCCCCCTTCATCATGATGTCGACGGCGATCTACCGCCGGATCGATCCCGGCGTCCCGGCGGCCTTCTCGCCGGTCGCGATCGGGCTGCTGCGCGACCGCCTGCACTTCACCGGGCTGGTGGTCGCCGACGACCTGGGGCAGGCGGCGCAGGTGGGCGACATCCCCGCCGGGCAGCGCGCGCTGCGCTTCCTCGCCGCCGGCGGCCAGGTGATCGTGGTGGTCAATCCGCCGCGGGTCGCCGAGGCGATGTCGCACGCCGTGGTCACGGCGGCCGCCGTCGACCCCGCGGTGCGGCGCCAGGTCGACGCCGCCGCCCTGCAGGTGCTGACGACCAAGGCCAGGCTCGGCCTGCTGACGTGCCGGTGACCGGCACGGTGCCGTGTGCCAGAGTGATCCCACTGCTGTCACAGTCGGCGGGCAGCTGCCGGGCGAACCCGCTGCCGCACACGAGGACCTCGGGGGTCGGTGCATGAGGATCTGTCTGGCCTGCGGGTCCTCGATAGCGGTCGACAAGGGCCCCTGCCCGGTCTGTGCCTCCCCCGGCTCGCCGCCGTCCGAGCCGTTGCCCCGCCTCGGTCAGGCGTCGCCCCCCTCGGCGCCCGCGCCGCCGCCGGCGCCACCCGGGCCGCCCCCCTACCAGGCCCCGTACCCGCCCTCGCCGGGCCCCGTGAACCGACTGCCACCCGGCCCGGTCACCGAGGCCGTGGCGTCGGTCTCGCGGCCGCAGGCCGGTGGCGGGTCGCTGTCCCGCAGCCGAAAACTGTTGGCCGCCCTGGCGGTGGTGGCCCTGGCGCTGGCGGGAGCGATCGTCAAGATCGGCTGGTTCTCCTCGCCCGGCACCTCGACGTCCACCTCGGCCGTCGGTCCGGGAGGCGGCGGCGGTAGCGCCGGTGGTGGTGGCGCCGGCGGAGGCACCACCGGGCCGGCCACGACCGCCCCGGGCTCCGTCACACCGGCCTCCGTCACACCGAGCTCCGTCGCAACCGGCTCCGCCGCAACGGGCTCCGCCGCAACGGGTTCCGGCGCCGGCGGCACTGCCACCCCCACGGACGCCACCACCGGAGCGGTCGCCGGCGTGATCTCGACGGTCGGACTGGTGAGCGTCGACGACCCCGTCCTCGCCGACACCGCCACCGTGGTGTCGGTCGCTCTCGTGCGCACGCTGATCACCTATGCGGGCGGCGTCAACGCCAAGGACCTCACGGGTGCCTACGCCGCCTACTCGCCCCGGCAGCAGGCCCTGAGCCCCTTCCTCACCTGGAGCAAGGGCGTCAAGGACAGCCGACTCTCGGCCGTGCGCATCGTCTCGGCGGTCGGTGCCGTCAGCGCGCTCGGCTCGGGGCCGGTGACCGTCGACGTCACCTTCACCAGCCACCAGCCCGGGTCACAGGGCCCGGTTCGGGGGCAGACCTGCACCCGCTGGGCACTGCAGTACACCCTGGTGCCGGACGCCGCCGGCAGCGGCTACCTCATCGACAGCGCCCGACCGTCCGCGGGCAGCGGTCACACCGCCTGCTGAGCTGCACGCACCGCCCGCTGGACCGCACCCCGGCCGGCAGCACCCGAGGAGGAGGAACGCCCATGGACCGCCCGATGCTGGCAGCCCGGCTGCACGGCGCCCGCGACCTGCGCACCGGCAGCGAACCGGCCCCAGCCGGGCCCCGGGCAGTCACTGGTACGCGTCACCGCCGTCGGGTTGTGCGGGTCCGACCTGCACTGGTTCAGCGAGGGTGGCATCGGCGACGCCCGGATCACCCGGCCGCTCGCGGTCGGCCACGAGGCTGCCGGGGTCGTCGTCGAGGGTCCGCGGGCCGGGCAGCGGGTCGCGATCGACCCCGCCGTTCCCTGCGGCCGATGCGAGCTGTGCCTGGCGGGGCACCGCAACCTGTGCCCCACCGTGGGTTTCCTCGGGCACGGCACCACGGACGGCGCACTGCGCCAGTACCTGACCTGGCCGGACCATCTGCTGCACGAGATGCCGGACGGCCTGAGCGCCAACGACATCGCGATGCTCGAGCCGCTGGGGGTGGCGATCCACGCTCACGACCTGGGCCATCAGCGGGTCGGGGACACCGTGGTGGTGGTCGGCTGCGGCCCGATCGGGCTGTGCCTGCTGCAGGTGGCCAGGGCGGCGGGAGCCGCGCGCGTCCTCGTCGTCGACCCGTTGGGGCACCGGGTCGAGGCGGCGCTGCGGCTGGGGGCCGACGCCGCCCTGCCGGTCGACCCGGCCGGCTTCGCCGCCGCGATGGCGACCGAGACCGGTGGCCGGGGCGCCGACGTCGTCTGGGAGGCGGTGGGCAGCGATGCTGCTGTCGCCCTGGCGGTGGAGGCCGCGATGCCGGGGGCCCGGGTCGTGCTGGCCGGCATCCCCGACGAGGACAGCACCGTCTTCCGGGCCTCGGTGGCCCGTCGCAAGGGACTGACCCTGGTGCTGGTTCGGCGCATGAAGGAGGTCTACCCGCGGGCCGTGGCCCTGGTCGAGGGGGGGCTGGTCGACGTCCGAAGCCTGGTGTCGCACACGTTCTCGCTGGCCGACGCCGTCCCCGCGTTCGAGACGGCGGTCGCCCGCGCGGGCCTCAAGGTGGTCGTGAAGCCCACGGACGGCGAGTGAGGGCCGACGAGCCGCTGGTGCTCGCCGTCGACTGCTCGACGACGGCGTCCAAGGCCGTGGCATTCGACGGCGACGGCCGCGAGGTGGCGTCGGCGTCGACCCCGCTGACGTTGTCGCAGCCCGGTCCCGGCCGCCACGAGCAGGACGCCGAGCAGTGGTGGACCGCGACCGTCGCCTCGCTGGCGCAGGTGGTCGGGCGGCTCGCCGAGCCGGGCCGGGTGCGGGCCGTCGCGGTGACCCACCAACGAGAGTCGTTCGTGTGCCTCGACCCTGCCGGACGTCCGCATCCGACCGGCGATCCTGTGGCTCGACGGCCGGGCCTCGGCCGAGATCGTCGAGCTCGGGTCGCCGCGGGTGCTGGCAGTCTCGGGCAAGCCACCGGACACCACCCCGTCGATCTACAAGCTGGCGTGGCTGACTCGGCACGAGCCGGCCACGCTCGCCGACGCCGACCGGGTCGTGGAGGTGCAGGGCTTCCTCGACCGAGCGGCTCACCGGGCGCCGCGCCTCGAGTGTCGGGTCGGCCGACTCCCTGGGGCTGCTCGACCTGGCGACGGGCCGGTGGTCGCCGGAGCTGCTGGAGCTCGCCGGGGTGCGACGCGATCAGCTGCCCGAGCTCACGGCACCGGGCGAGGTGGTCGCACCACTGCTGCCGGACGTCGCCCGGGCCCTCGGCCTGCCGGGGCCGGTGCCCCTGGTCGCCGGCATCGGCGACGGCCAGGCCGCCGGGCTGGGAGCCGGCGCCGTGACGGCCGGCTCGGCCTACCTGAACCTGGGCACCTCGATGGTGCTCGGCACACCGTCGTCCGACTACGTCACCGGCCTGGCCTTCCGGACCCTGGCGGGGGCACCGGGTTTCGTGCTCGAGACGGTGCTCAACGCGGCGGCCTACCTCACCGACTGGTTCCGTCGCGAGCTGGGCGACCCGCGGACGACGGGCGCCCCGGACGCGGCCCTCGAGGCGGCGGCGGCGCAGGTGGCACCCGGCGCCGACGGCCTGCTCACGGTGCCGTACTGGAACGCCGCCCAGACCCCCTACTGGGACCCGTTCGCGCGGGGAGCCATGATCGGCTGGTCCGGCGCCCACACCCGGGCGCACGCCTACCGCTCCCTGCTCGAGGCAGTGGCCTTCGAGCTGCGACTGCACCTGGACGGCCTCGAGACGGCGACCGGGGTGCGGGTGCACTCGCTGCGGGCGATGGGCGGCGGCAGCCGCAGCCCGCTCTGGGCCCAGATCGTGGCCGACGTCACCGGGCGGCCGCTGCGACTGTGCGAAGGGCGCGAGATCAGCGCCCGCGGCGCCGCGGTGCTCGCCTGGGTCGGCGCCGGGCTGGGCACGGACGTCGCCGCCGTCAGCACGGCGATGGGCCGGCTCGGGGCCGGTGTCGAGCCCCGCCCCGACGTGACGGCGCAGTACGAGCGACTGTTCGCCGTCCAACGCCAGATCTACCCCCGACTGCGCGAGGTGTTCGCCGACCTCGCCCGGCTGCGACCCTGACTCGACGGGACGGCCCCGGGCCTCACCGGACGAGGTCGACCAGACCGGCCACCGGGCGGGGCACCTGGCAGGTCGAGCCCACTGTCACCGCCGCGCCGGTCGTGGACGCCATCGAGCAGGGACTCCATGACGTCGAGCACGTGGACGGCGACGTCGAGGGCGCACCGGTGCCTCGCACCGGCGGCCACCGCCTGGGCCAGGTCGAGCAGGCCGACCCCCTTCCCGCACCCACGTACCCGGCGGACGGCGGGACGGCGCGCCAGGCGCCGTCGGCGGCGACGAAGACCGAGACCTCGCCGTCGAAGTGGTTGGGGTCGGGCACCGACAGCGTGCCGGCGCTGCCGTAGACCTCGATCCGAGGCAGGCGGGCGGCCCAGGTGTCGAACGACATCATCAACGTCGACAGTGCCCCGCCGGCGTGCTGCAGCACCCCGGTCACGTGGGTGTCGACCTCGACGTCGAAACCCTGCCCCTGCCGTGGACCGCTGCCGATCGTCCGCGTCGCGGCCGGCCGGCGAGGCGAGGCCGACGACGCGGGCGACCGGGCCGAGCAGGTGCACCAGCGCGGTCAGGTAGTACGGCCCCATGTCGAGCAGCGGTCCACCGCCGCGGCGGTAGTAGAACTCGGGGTCGGGATGCCACCGCTCGTGGCCCGGCGTCGTCAGGAACGCGGTCGCCGCGTGAGCGGTACCGATCGCTGCGGACTCCAGGACGGCGCGCGCCGTCTGCACCCCGGTGCCGAGCACCGTGTCGGGCGCGCAGGCCACCCGAGGCCCGGTGGCGGCAGTGACGGCCCCGACCGCCGCCACCACTGCCCGGGCCTCGTCAGTCGTTGCGGCCAGCGGCTTCTCGCTGTACACGTGCTTGCCGGCGGCCAGGGCGGCGAGGGTGACCTCGGCATGCGTCGCCGGCAGGGTCAGGTTGAGGACGACGTCGACGTCGTCCGCCGCCACCAGCGACGCCGACGTGCGGACCGTGGCGCCGGGGTGCCGTAGCGGCCAAGGCCTGCGCCCGAGCGGGGTCCAGGTCGGCGACGGCCGTGACCACGACCTGGTCGAGCCCGGCGACGGTGGCGCTGTACTGGGCGCTGATCGTGCCGGCCCCGACGATGCCCACCCTGGTGGGCCCGCTCATACGCGCGCCGCCCAGAGCATGCCGCGCTCGACGAGGGTGCGCACCGTCGGGTCCTGCAGCACCTCGACCCGATGGCCCGGGGTGCAGACGAAGATCCGGCCCTTGCCCCACTGCCGGGTCCAGATCGCCGGCGAGGTCACCGGCCGGTGCCACTCGTCCCACGGCCGGCACCGCCTGCGTCGTCGTGGCGAGCACGTCGATGTAGGAGTCCGCCAGCACCCAGTACTGCTCGGTGACCAGGTCGAAGTCCGCCAGGCCCTGGGTGATCGGGTGGTCCGCCGCCGCGGGCAGCAGGTTCACCCGGTAGGGCACGTAGTTGTCGGACTGCTCGCCGGTCCGCTCGTCCGGGTGCTTGCCCGGGTGGCAGGCGAACAGGGCGCCGATCAGCTGCTGGTAGTCCGAGCTGTTGCGGTAGGAGTCGGCGATCCCGCCGTGCCAGCCCGCCATGCCGGTGCCGGCCGCGACCGCTGCGCGCAGGCCGGCGAGCTCGTCGCGCTCGATGGTCGACATCGTCATGCACTGGACGACGAGGTCGACCCCGGCCATGTACTGCGCATCGGCGTAGGGCTTCGGTGAGTCGTGCAGGTCGACCTCGAAGCCGTTGGCCCGCAGGTGCGGCACGAACAGGTCGGTCGCCTCGACCGGCTGGTGGCCGAACCAGCCACCCCGCACGACCAGCGCCCTACGACGACCGGTCACGAGGCCCACTCAGCCCGAATGACATGCAGTCCCGAGCCTCACTTGCCGAAGCCGGCGGTGAGACCGGAGAGCAGCTGCCGCCGCCCGACGGCATAGAAGATGATCAGTGGCAGCGTGGTCAGGACGACCGAGGCCAGCACCGCGGGAATGTTGATGCCGTACTGACCCTGGAAGGTCCACAGCGCCAACGGCAGCGTCCGTTTGTCCGGGCTCTGGGTCAGGATCAGCGGCAGCAGGAAGTTGTTCCACACGGCGAGGGCGTTGTAGATCGACACGGTGACCAGCGCCGGCCGGGTGAGCGGGAAGGCCAGCCGCCACAGGGTGCCCCACTCGGTGCAGCCGTCGAGGCGCATCGACTCGAACAGCTCCCGCGGCACGTCCCGGATGAAGTTGGCCAGCACCAGCACGGACAGCGGGATCGCGAACGCGATCGACGGCAGGATCATGGCCCCGAGGGTGTCGTACAGGTGCAGCCTGATGATGATCAGGTACACCGGGATGATCGTCGCCTGCAACGGGATCGCCAGTCCCATCAGGAACAGCGCGTTCGAGAGCCGCAGGAACACCCCGTTGCCGCCGCGCACGATCGCGAAGGCGGCCATGAAGGAGATCAGGACGGCGGGGACGACCGCCCCGACGGTGACGATCACACTGTTGACGAAGTACCCGACGAACCCGCTGTCGACCACCAGCTGGTAGCTCTCGCGGGTGGGGTCGGACGGCGGCGCCAACGGGTTGGCGGCGAAGAAGTTGCTCTGGGTCTTGAAGCTCGTGATGACGATCCAGTAGATCGGCAGCAGCACGACGAACAGCCAGACCCAGCCGGCCAGACCCGCCCCCCAGTTCAGGCGCAGCAGCCGGGCCAGCCTTCGGCGGCCACCGGTGGACGGCTTCGCACCCGGTGCGCTCTGCGGCTCTCCTCGCCTGGTGGTCACGCTCGTCATCTCAGGCACCTTCCATCATGCTGTCGGTCGCGTCGGTGCCCCCGAGCCGCCGCAGCAGCAGCGCCAGCCCGAGGCCGAGCAGCACGAGGATGACCGCGATCGCGCTCGCCGGGCCCATCAGGTTGGCCATGAACCCACGCTTGTACATGTCCAGCGCCAGCACCCGGGTGGCATCGCCCGGACCCCCTGCGGTCAGCACGAAGATGAGGTCGAAGAACGTCAGGGATCCGATGACCATCAGCGTCGACGACGTGATGATCGTGTACTTCAGCTGCGGCAGCGTGATGCTGAGGAACTGCCGCATCCGACCGGCGCCGTCCAGCTCGGCCGCCTCGTACATCGACCTCGGGATCTGCCGGATCCCGCCCTGGTAGATGAGGGAGTGGAACGGGATGTACTGCCAGGACACGATGAAGACGACGACGCCCACGGCGAGCTTGTCGTCACCGAGCCAGTCCTGCGACAGCCACGACACCCCCAGGCCGGAGCCGAGGCCGAAGTTCGGGTCGAGCAGGGCCTTCCACGTGATGGCGATCGCGGCGGAGCTGAGCAGCAGCGGGATGAAGTACAGGACCGCGAGAACGCCGCGATAGCGCTGGTGCCCAGCCAGGAAGACCCCCAGCAGCAGGCTCATCGGGGTCTGCACGGCCCACGACAGGATCATGATCTCGAAGGTCACACCGAGGGAGTGCGGCAGCCCGGGGTCGGTCAGCACCGCCCGCCAGCTGTCGAGGCCGGCGGGGTGGATCGCGCCGATGCCGTCCCACTGGGTGAAGGACAGCACCAGGACGCCGAACAGCGGGATGACCCCGAAGGCGACGAAGAAGACGAGAGCCGGGACGACGAGCCAGCCGAGCGGACCGCTCCGCCCGCCGTTGCCGGCGGAGCGGATACCCACCGCGACGGGCGGAGCGGTGGCGCTCATTTGCCGATGACTGCGTTGAGGTTGGTCGCGAACTGCTCGGGGCTGACCGTCAGCTGGAACAGCTTGGCGATGTTGTCGAGCAGCACCTCGGCCGCGGTGGGGCTGAGGGCCTGGTCCCACGACTGGGCGAAGCTCTTGGCCTCACTGGCGATCTTGTACTGGAACTTCAGCCAGTCGGCGTCGGCGCCGCTGATCAGGGAGTCCGAGCCCTTGACCACCGGGATGTTGCCGGAGTCGATCCACGCCTTCTGCTCGGTGGCGTCGAGGATCGCGGTCTTGAAGAACTTCTTCGCCGTCGCCTTCTCGGCGTCGGTGGCCTTCGAGGAGATCGAGTAGTACTGACCCGGGTTGCCGACCGAGTCGCTGGGGTCGCCCTTGCCACCGTCCACGCCGGGGAAGTTCATGTAGCCGAGGTGCCCGCCGGTGACGAAGTCGCCACCGCTGGACTTCATGTTGCCGTAGGTCCAGGCGCCGTGCAGCATCATCGCGGCCTTGCCGGTGTAGAAGACCGCCTGGTCGGCGTTGCTGTCCGCCGTGATGGAGGAGAAGCCCTTGATGAACCCGTTCGCCTTGATGAGCTTCTGCATCTCGGTGAGGGCCTGGATCGAGGCGGGGTTGGACCAGGCGTCCTTCTCACCGTTGAACGCGGCCTGGAAGACCTCGGGACCGCCGATCCGGTCGAAGAGGAACTCGAGCCACATCATGTTCGTCCAGCGGGACTGCCCACCCAGGGAGAACGGTGCGATGCCGGCCGCGTTGAACTTCGGCACCAGGGCCATGATGTCGCCCCACGACTGCGGGGGCTGCGCACTGATCTTCTCGAAGGACCGCTTGTTGTAGTAGAGGACGATCGGGGTGACGGTCTCGCCGGGCAGGGCGTAGATCTTGCCGCTGACCGTGGCCGCACCGAACGCCGCCGGGAAGATCTTGTCCTTGACGTCGGCGTTCTCGCCGAACCACGACGTCAGGTCCTCGACCTGGCCCGCGTCGACCCAGCTCTTCAGGCCGCCGCCGCCCCAGCCCCACAGGATCGTGGGGGCCTGGCCGGCACCGAGCGCTGTCTTGATCTTCGTCTTGTAGGCGTCGTTCTGGAACAGGGTCACGGTGATCGGGGTGGAGGCGTTGGCCGCGTTGAAGCGGTCGACCGTGGCCTTGCGGATGTCCTCCTGGGGCTTGCCGGTCAGGGTCCAGTAGCTGGCCCCCGATCCGCCGCCGCCGGCTGCCGAGGTGGCACCACCACCCCCGGCGGAGGTGTCGGCAGCAGACGTGCCGGCGGCCGAGCTGCTGGGGCCCGAGCTGCCGCACGCGGCCAGGGCCGCACCGGCCAACGGGATGCCCGCTGCATAGGTGAGGAAACTGCGGCGAGAGGTCTTGTTGGAGTCCACGCTGATCTCCGTCATGAGAGCCGCGGTCCGGCCGCGGGCTGCCTGCTGGTTCCGGGGTGTCGGGCGGTGGTGCTGCAGGTTTCGCACTGTCGGCGCCGATGGCTCGACATGGGCGAAACATTTCGAAAGGCTTCGCGATGCCCAACGTAGATTTCGAGATTGTGACTGTCAATAGGCTTGAAGTCCTCGTGTCCAAAGCGCAACACTCGTCCTCGGGTGGCACACCCGGACCGGCACCGCGCGAGCAGGTTTGCAGCCAATCGGGACCTTGGGACCGGTCGCCCCCTGCAATCGTTTTCCGACCCAGATGTCGAAAAGTTTCGCTGTGGCACCGCCAACGTGGCCCGAGGAGACCTCCCATGACGACCCCCGAACCCGGCTCCGGATCGACCGCTGCCACGGGCGTGTGGCGTGATCCCCGACGGACGCCGGACGAGCGGGTGACGGCCCTGCTGACCGAGCTGACCCTGGCCGAGAAGGTCGCCCAGCTCGGCAGCCGCTGGGTCGGCAACGACATGCACGTCGACGACACGCCTGTCGACGGCACCCACGTCGACGACACCCACGTCGCCGCAGCACCGGAGGAGTCGTTCAACGTCGCCCCTCTGCAGGACGTCTTCGCGGCGTCCGGCACCGTGCCGCTCGAGGTGGCCGCGGCCGGCGGCCTGGGCCAGCTGACCCGGGTCTACGGCAGTCGCCCGGTGTCGGTCGCCGAGGGCGCGGCCGAGGTGGTGCGCCTGCAGCACGTCGTCATGGCCGGCAACCGGCTGGGCATCCCGGCGATCGTGCACGAGGAGTGCCTCACCGGGTTCACCGCCCACGGGGCCACGGTCTACCCGGCAGCCATCGCCTGGGCGGCCACCTTCGACCCTGACCTGGTCGAGCAGATGGCGGCCGCCATCGGGCGGGACATGGCCGCCCTCGGCGTGCACCAGGGGCTCTCGCCGGTCATGGACGTCGTCCGCGACTACCGCTGGGGGCGGGTCGAGGAGACCATGGGCGAGGACCCCTACCTCGTCGCCATGCTCGGTGCGGCGTACGTGCGGGGGCTCGAAGAGCGCCGGCGTGATCGCCACCCTGAAGCACTTCGCGGGCTACTCGGCCTCGCGTGCGGCCCGCAACCACGGTCCCGTCTCGATGGGCCGGCGCGAGCTGCTCGACCTGATCCTGCCCACCTTCGAGACCGCGATCGCCCTCGGCGGCGCGCGCTCGGTGATGAACTCCTACTCCGACGTCGACGGCGTCCCGGCCGGCGCCGACCCCTGGCTGCTGACCCAGGTGCTGCGCGAGGAGTGGGGCTTCACCGGCACCGTCGTGTCGGACTACTGGGCGGTGCCGTTCCTGGCCTCGATGCACCGCGTCGCCGCCGACTTCGCCGACGCGGGGGCGCAGGCCCTGACCGCAGGCATCGACGTCGAGCTGCCCGACACCCTGGGCTTCGGCGCCTCGCTCGCCGACCGGGTGCTGCGCGGCGAGCTCGACGAGGCCCTGGTCGACCGGGCCGCCGGGCGGCACCTGCGCCAGAAGGTCGAGCTCGGCCTGCTCGACCCCGACTGGACGCCGGAGGGCTCGGTCGCCCAGGCCCCCGACCGTCGACCTCGACGCGCCGTCCAACCGGGCCCTGGCCCGCCGGCTCGCCGAGCGTTCGATCGTGCTGCTGGACGCCGGAACCGTTCTGCCGCTGCGGCGACTCGGGCCGCCCTGCCCCGCGCCGGGTCGCCGTCGTCGGCCCGTGCTCCGACGACCCGCGCACGTTCATGGGCTGCTACGCCTTCCCCAACCACGTGCTGCCCCGCTACGCCGACAAGGGCCTGGGCGTCGACGTCACCTCGGCCGTCGACGCGCTGCGCGCCGAGCTGCCCGACAGCGACGTCGTCCATGCCCGGGGCTGCGACGTCCTGGGCGAGGACCGCTCCGGCTTCGCGGCCGCGATGGCCGCCGCCGTCGACGCCGACGTCTGCATCGCCTTGTCGGCGACCGGGCCGGCCTGTTCGGGCTGGGCACCTCGGGCGAGGGCTGCGACGCCGCCGACCTGCGCCTGCCCGGCGTCCAGGCCGAGCTGCTCGACGCCCTCCTGTCCACCGGCACCCCGGTGGTCGTCGTGGTGGTCTCCGGCCGGCCCTACGCCCTGGGCGACGTCCACGGACGGGCCGCCGCGCTGGTCCAGGCGTTCATGCCGGGCGAAGAGGGCGGCGGGGCGTTCGCCGGGGTACTCTCCGGTCGTGTCCAGCCCAGCGGCAAGCTGCCCGTCCAGGTCCCGCGGGGGCCGGGCGGGCAGCCGGGCACGTACCTGCAGCCGCCCGCTGGGCTCGCCCGACAGTGCCGGCATCAGCAACCTCGACGCCGCACCGCTGTACCCCTTCGGCCACGGCCGCTCGTACACCTCCTTCGAGGTCGGCGACCTGCGCCTGGCGGCCACCGAGGTCCCGACCGACGGCGAGCTCACCGTGTCCGTTCGGGTGAGGAACACCGGAACCAGGGACGGCGAGGAGGTCGTGCAGCTGTACCTTCACGACGTGCTCGCCCAGGTCACCCGCCCCGTCAAGCAGCTCGCCGGCTTCGCCCGGGTCGCTCTCGCGGCCGGCGCCTCGTCCGACGTCACGTTCCACCTGCACGCCGACCGGACGGCGTTCACCGGGCGCGACCTGCGGCGCATCGTCGAGCCCGGTGACGTCGACGTCCTGGTCGGCACCTCGGCCACCGACCTGCCGTGCCGGGGGTCCTTCCGCCTCACCGGCCCGTTGCGGGTCGTCGGTCACGACCGCCGGCTGCACACCCCGGTCACCCTCACCCCACTGACCGGGTAGCCCGATGGACGGCGGGGTGCGAGGACGGGGCCGGCCGACGCTGGCGACGGTCGCGGCGTCCGCCGGAGTCTCGGTCGCCACCGTGAGCAAGGTGCTCAACGGGCGCAGCGACGTCGCCCCGGCCACCCGGGCCCGGGTGCAGGACGTGCTGCACCAGCACAGCTACGTCGCCCCCGCCCCGCGCCGGGCCGAGGCCCGCGGCCGGCAGACCGTCGAGCTGGTCTTCGACTACGGGCTGCACGCCTACACCTCGGAGGTGGTGCAGGGGGTGCTGGACGCCGCGGTCGAGCTGGGCCTCACGATCACGGTGAGCAGCGGCCCCCGCAGCGCCGGCGACCCGGTGGCCGAGCCCCCCGTCGCCTGGGCCCGCCGCCTCGCCGCCGCCGGCCGGCTCGCGGTCGTCGGCATCACCGGCGAGCTCACGGCGGTGCAGCTGGCCGCCCTCGACCGGGCCAAGGTGCCCGTCGTCATCATCGACCCGCTCAACCCCCAGCTCACCCGGCTCACCAGCGTGGGTGCCACCAACTTCGCCGGCGGCATGACGGCCGGCGAGCACCTGCTGGCCCTGGGACACCGGCGGATCGCCTACGCCGGCGGCAAGGGCCGAGCCGCCTGCAACCAGGCGCGACTGGGCGGCCTGCGGGCCTCGCTCGAGGGGGCCGGGATCGAGCTGCCCGCGCAGTACGTGACCTCCGGCAGCTTCGAGTACGCCTCGGGGCTGGCCGGCGGTGCCGCGGTGCTCGACCTGCCCGAGCCCCCCGACGGCGATCTTCGCCGGCTCCGACGAGGTCGCCCTCGGCGTCATCGAAGCCGCCCGGGTGCGCGGACTCCGGGTGCCGCAGGACCTGTCGGTGGTCGGCTTCGACGACACCCAGCTGGCCCGGATGGCCTCCCCGCCGTTGACCACGGTGCGACAGCCGCTGTGGGAGATGGGCGGCGTGGCACTGCGGACGGCGCTGCGGCTGGCCGCCGGCGAGACCGTGGAGTCCCACCACGTCGAGCTCGCGACCCATCTGATCGTCCGCGGCTCGACCGCGCCCCCGGCCGCCGTCTGACCCTCGGCCCGGCCCGTCAGCCCGGCCCCTCGGCCGGCCCAGTCCTCAGTCGTCGCGATCGTGGCTGCGGACCACGACGACGGTGCAGTGGGCGTGACGCACCACCTGGTCGCTGACCGACCCGAGCACCAGGCCCCAGAACCCGCCCAGCCCGCGGTCGCCGACGACGACGAGGTCGGCCGTCCGTGAGGCGTCGACCAGGGTGGCAGCCGCCGGGCCCTCGACCACGTGGCTGTGGACCACCGGTGGATGCTCGACGGTCGCCGAGGCGTCCGCCGTCCGAGCATGGGCGACCGCGGAGGCCACGTCGGCGACCACCGCGGCCCGGCAGTCGGCCTCGCTCGGCACGACCCCGGGTGGGGCGTCGACCTGACCGATCACCGTCACCAGGGCCCAGGCCCGCACGACGTGCACCGGTACCCCTCGCAGGCCGGCCTCGGTCACGGCCCAGGTCAGCGCCCGGGCGGAGGACGGCGAGCCGTCGTAGCCGACGACGATCCCGTCCCGGATCGGCGGGTCGAAACCGACTGCCGCGACGTCCGGATCGGCGTCCGGCTCTACGGCCGGATCGGCGTCCGGTTCGGCAGCCTCGCTCGTCATGACGCTCTCGGTGGCGACGACAGTCTCGGGTCTCACGACAGCACCTCCTGGCACGTGGCTCCCTCCAGCCTGGCCCGCGGCCTCCGTGCCCACTGCAGGACCTTCGGCTCCGTCCCGACTGCGGGACCTTCGGCTCCGTCCCGACACCGGGGTGGGGACGGAAGAATGGGCCCCACAGAGGTGGCGATGCAGCATGCCCGCGATCCCCGTCCCGGACGACGTCCTCACGGCGCCGGCCCTACCCGACCCGGCAGCCGGGCTGAGCGCAGCCGGCCTGAGCTCGGCCGGTCTTGGCTCGGCCGGTCTTGGCTCGGCCGGTCTGACTTCGGCCCAGGCCGCGCAACGGCTGACGCAGTACGGCCCGAACCTGGTGTCGCCCACCTGCCCGGACGCCGCTGTGGCGGCGGGTGGTCGGCCAGTTCCGCGACCCGCTCGTGGCGGTGCTGCTGGTCGCGGTCGCACTGACCGTGGCCACCGGGGACTGGCCGGACGCCGTCATCATCGCCCTGGTGATCGTGGTGAACACCGGTGTCGGCGTGGCCCAGGAGGTCAGGGCGGACGACGCGATCGCGGCCCTTCGGCCATGTCGGCGCCCGCCGCCCGGGTGCTGCGCGACGGGCAGGGGCGGCTGTCGCGGCCGAGACCCTGGTGCCGGGCGACGTGGTGCTGCTCGGCGAGGGCGACATCGTCCCGGCGGACGCCGACCTGGTCGAGGCCTTCGCGCTGCTGGTCGACGAGGCCGTGCTCACCGGCGAGTCGGTCCCGGTCGAGAAGGCCGACCGGTGCCGACGCGGCGACGAACGCGGCCGCAGTCCGTCGCCGGGCACCGTGGTCGTGCACGGGCCGCGGCAGGGCGCGTCGTCACCGCGACCGGCGCGGCCAGCGCCATCGGCGGCATCGCCGCGATGCTGGTCGACGGCCCGCACACTGACGCCGCTGCAGCGCCGGATGGCCGAGCTGGGCCGCGTCCTGGCCCTGGTCGCCGGCGCACTGTCGGTGGTGGTCGCCGTGGTCGGGCTGCTGCGGGGCGAGCCGCTCGAGCTGATGCTGGTGACCGCGATCAGCCTGGTGGTGGCCGCCGTCCCGAGTCGCTGCCCGCGGTGGTCACCCTCGCCTGGCGCTGGGCGCCCGTCGGATGGCGGCCCGGCACGCCATCGTGCGCCGGCTGCCGCGCCGTCGAGACCCTCGGCTCCATCACCGTCATCGCGACCGACAAGACCGGCACCCTGACCGAGGGCCGCATGGTGGCCGAGTGGCTGTGGACCCCGGACGGCGAGGCCAGGCGTCACCGGCACCGGTTACGCCCCGGTCGGTGCCAGTGCTGACCGACGACGGCGAGGCCGGGCTCGCCGACCGGCCCGACCTGCGCCGCCTGCTTCGAGCCGCGGCCCTGTGCAACGACGCGCGCGCTGCAGCCGGCCGAGGACGCACCGGCGACTGGGCGGCGGTGGGCGATCCCACCGAGGCCGCGCTGCTGGTCGGCCGCCGGCAAGCTGGGCCTGGACCGCGCCGTCCTGGCGGCCCGGCTCCGCGGGTCGCCGAGATCCCGTTCGACAGCCAGCGCCGCCGGATGACCACCGTCCACCGGATGTCGGACGGCGGCACCCTGGTGCTCTGCAAGGGAGCCCCGAGTCGGTGCTCGACCGCGGGCTGCTGGTCGACCCCGACGCCCGTGCTCGCCCGAGGCCGCGGAGCAGGCACGATGCCTTGTCGCGCAGGGCTTCCGGGTGCTCGCGGTGGCCGGTGTCGACCACCGGCCGACGTCCGGCCGACCACGCCGTCGTCGAGCAGGGCCTGAGGGTGCTGGGGCTGATCGCCATCGCCGACCCGCCGCGCGCAAGCGGCCGGGCGCGCCGTCGAGGCACTGCTGGACGCCGGGATCGTGCCGGTGCTGATCACCGGCGACCACGTGGCGACGGCGCTGGCCATGGCCCGCCGGGTGGGCATCGCCTCGACGGCGGACGCCGCCGTGAGCGGCCTCGAGCTGGACGACGGCTCGGCGCCCGACCTCACCCGCACCCGGGTCTTCGCCCGCACCACCCCCGCGCACAAGCTGGCCATGGTGCACGCCTGGCAGGACGCCGGGCAGGTCGTCGCCATGACCGGGGACGGCGTCAACGACGGGCCGGCGCTACGGCACTGCCGACATCGGGGTGGCGATGGGAGGGCGCGGCACCGAGGTGGCCCGCCAGGCCGCCGACCTGGTGCTGGCCGACGACGACCTCGCCACCCTGGTCGGGGCGGTCGAGGAGGGACGACGGGTCTACGACAACATCCGCCGCTTCCTGCTGTACGGCCTCGCCGGGGGTATGGCAGAGATCGCCGTGATGCTGGCCGGCCCGCCGCTCGGACTGACCTTGCCGCTGCTGCCGGCCCAGATCCTGTGGGTCAACCTGCTCACCCACGGCCTTCCCGGTGTCGCGATGGGCAGCGAGCCGGCGGAGCCGGGAGTCATGCGGCGTGCCCCCCGGCCGCCGCAGCAGCGGGTGCTCGGTGAGCGCCTCTGGCAGCGCATCGGGGTGCTGGCCACCGTCGTCGCCGGCACCAGTCTGGGCACCGGCCTGTGGGCCGAGGCCACCGGAAGGCCCTGGCAGAGCATGCTGTTCGTCGCACTGGGGGCGACCCAGCTGGGGATCGGGCTGGGCGTCCGGGCCCGGCCCGGCACCTGGACGAACCCGTTCCTGCTGTGGGCCGTGCTCGCCGCGTTCGCCCTCCAGGTCGGCGCGCTCTACGTGCCGCCCCTGCCCGAGCTGCTCGGCACGACCGCCCTGGGTGCGACCGACCTGGCCCTGGTCAGCGCGACCGTCGTGGTGGGCTACCTCACGGCCCGACTCGACGGAGTCCGCCACCGGGTCGTGACCGCACACCGAGCGACGCTCGGCTGACCCGGCGCCGACCGGCTGACCGACCGTCCAGGGACCGGTGGTCCGACTACGGACCGTGCAGCAGGTTGCGCACGTCGGCCTTCAGGGCCAGGAACTGGTCGACGACGGAGTAGAAGCCGATCCGGTAGCGCCCGGCGGCCGGCTTCCAGACGCTGTACTCGGCGATCGCCGCCACCACCCGGGCCTTGATCACCGGGGTGGGTCGGGCCCACCACGGTTTCAGGGCCAGCACCACCTTCTCACGCCAGTGGATCCGGTAGACCACCCACCGGGTGTCGAAGAAGGCCACCGGGTCGGTCCGATGCAGCCGGCGCAGCGCCTCACCGGGACTGCCGTGGTCGCCGAACGGGTCGGTCCAGGTCAACGTGTAGTGCCCGGCGTCCGGATAGCGAGCCTGGTAGGCGCGGAACACCGGCGTCGTGTTCGCCACGGTGAGCAGACCGGTGATGTTCGCGACGTGCACGTTGGCGGCCGCCACCCCGAGCCGGGCGCAAGCGGCCCGGAACTCGCGGACCCGAGCGGCGCCGAACTGGGCCAGGGTCAACGGGGCCAGACCTTCGGCGGCCAGCCGGGCGTTGACGGCGGCCAGCGCCGCCGAGGTGCGACCGTCGGTCAGCAGCACCACGTGCACCTTGCGTCCGACCAGTACGTGGTTGGCGATCAGCACGCACATGCTGAGGGTCTCGTCGTCCGGGTGCGGAGCATAGAAGATGACCTCCCGGTTGGCCGGCCGGGCAGCCAGTGCGGCCTGGGCGGCCGCCGACGACTCGGCGGCCGCGGGGGAGCCCGCCAGTACCGCGGGGCCGAGCGCCCCGAGACCCGCCAGCAGCACCCGACGGCGCCCCCAGACCCTCGGTGCGCCGTCGACCATCTGCTCCTCCTTGAGCCCACGAGGCCCCCCACGGGCGACGTCGTCCGAGACTACGGGGCGACCGGCGTCACCGACAGGGCAATCTCACCGTGGCCTGGCCAGCCAGTCCCGCACCGCGACCCAGCACCGGGACCGCGGGTCGAGGTGCTCGAAGTGGCCGGCCTGCGGGTCGTGCCACTCGCTGACGTCGTCCCCGGCCGCTCGGGCGCGGGCGGCGAAAGCCACCGTCTGCGAGGCCGGGACCACGTCGTCCCGGTCGCCGGTGACCAGCAGCATCGGCACCCCCAGCGGCAGGTGAGCGGCCGGGTCGGCCCGGGGGTCGGGCGGACCGCCGTCGAACAGGTCGCGGACGGCGCCGGCACCCAGCCCCTCCTGGTCGGCGGCCACCAGGTCGCAGACCGCGGCCTGGGCGACCACGCCGTCCAGGCGCAACCGGGGGGTACGCCCGGACCACGGGTCACCCGATGCCGACCGCACGGCCAGCCACAGCGCCAGTGCGCCACCCGCGGAATGGCCGATCGCCACCACCCGACTCAACGGCAGTCCCCGCTCGACGGCCACGTCGGGGAGCAGGTCCGCCGCCGCCGCGACGTCCTGGTAGGTGTGCGGCCACCCCGCCCGCTCCGGCCCGGTGGCGCTCGGGTCGACGCCGCGGTAGTCCACGTTCCAGACCGCCCAGCCGGCCGCCACCAGGTCGTGCACCAGTGGCACGCTCTGGGTGCGGTCGTGACGCGCCCGCCAGAACCCACCGTGCACCACCACCGCCACCCCCTGGACGGCGACCAGTCCGCCCGGGTAGGCCTCGGGAAGGTAGAGGTCTGCGGCCTGCGCCGACGAGGGCCCGTAGTGGTACGTGGCCGTCTTCACCGTCAGGTCACGATGCCGTAGGGCTGCTGGGCGGCGGTGAGGTACTCGTCGCCGGTGAGCACGTCGCGCAGCGCGACGGCCGCGGTGACGACGTCCGCGTGCGACAGGTACAACGGGGCGAAGCCGAGCCGCACCACGTCGGGGGCCCGGTGGTCACCGACCACCCCGCGGGCGATCAGGGCCCGCACGACCCCTTCGGCGTGCGGGTGCCGCAGCGCCACCTGGGAGCCACGTCGAGCCGGGTCGCGTGGCGTCGCCAGCTCGACTCCCGGCGTCAGCGCGTCCAGGCAGTCGATGAAGAAGCCTGTCAGCGAGAGCGACTTGGCCCGGACGTCGGCGATCGTCACCCCGTCGTAGGCGGTCAGGGCCGCCTCGAGGGCCAGCATCGACAGCAACGGGGGCGTGCCCACCCGCATCCGGTCGATGCCGGGGGCCGGCTGGTAGTCGGGCCCGAAGGCGAACGGCGAGGCGTGACCGTGCCAGCCCGAGAGCGGGTTGACCACCTGGTCCTGCAGCCCGTGGCGCACGTAGACGAACGCGGGAGCGCCGGGGCCGCCGTTGAGGTACTTGTAGCCGCACCCCACCGCCAGGTCGACGCCGTGGGCGTCGAGGTCGACCGGCGCCACCCCGGCGCTGTGGCACAGGTCCCAGAGCGTGAGCGCCCCTGCGGCGTGGGCCTTCTCGGTCAGGCCGGGCAGGTCCCACTGCTCACCGGTGCGGTAGTCGACCTGCGACAACGACACCAGCGCCACCTGGCCCGGGTGGGCGGCCAGCACGGCCGGCACGTCCGGCGGGCTCGCCCGGACCACCTGCCACCCCACCGTCTGCGCCACAGAGGCCAGCACGTACAGGTCGGTCGGGAACGACGCCGGGTCGGTCACCACGATGCGTCGGTCGGGGCGCAGCGCGGCCGCTGCCGAGTAGCACTTGAACAGGTTCACCGACGTCGAGTCCCCCACCACCACCTGGCCGGCGGCGGCGCCGAGCAGGGCCCCGAGGCGGTCCCCCACCCGGGCCGGGGCAGCCCACCAGTCGTGCACGTTCCACGAGGTGATCAGGTCGTGGCCCCACTGCCGGCGCACCACGTCGGCCACCACGTCGGGGACCGCCGCCGGCAGTGCGCCCAGGGAGTTGCCGTCGAGGTAGACGATGCCCGGCGGCAGCTCGAACCGAGACCTGGCGCCGGCCAACGGATCGGCGGCGTCCAACCGGTCAGCCGCCGCCACCAGCTCGTTCGGTCCCGCCGGCTCGGGGGAGCGCGTCCCGGATGTCGTCGACGAGGTCTGTGCCATGGCAGGAAACCTACCCCGCGGCAGCGACCGGCTCCGAGGGGTCCTGCTCCGAGGGGTCCTGATCCAGGGCGCCGCCGCGACGACGGGCGAGCAGGCTGGTCGAGGTGGTCACCAGCAGGACGGCGAGGATCACGCCCAACGACACGACCGTCGAGATCTCGGGGACCGACGGCCACTGCAGGTGAGCCCAGTGCAACGCCAGCTTGACCCCGATGAAGGCGAGGATGGCGGCCAGGCCGTAGCCCAGGTGCACCAGCGAGGCCAGGGCACCCTGCAGCACGAAATACAGCGAGCGCAGCCCCAGCAGCGCGAAGGCGTTGGTCGCGAAGACCAGGAACGGGTCGCCGGTGATGCCGTAGACGGCGGGCACCGAGTCCACGGCGAACACGATGTCGGTGGTCAGCACGGTGGCCACCACCAGCGCGAACGGGGTCACCGCCCGGCGGCCGTCGAGCCGCGTCACCATGCGGGGCCCGTCGTAGTCCGCCGTGACCGGTACCAGCCGGCGCAGCAGCCGGACCGTCCGCAGTCGGTCGACGTCCATGCCGTGGCCGGTACCCTGGACGGTGCCGCGCAGGATCTTCACCCCGGTGGCCAGCAGCACCAGGCCGAACCCCAGGAACACCACGTCGAAGGCGGCCAGGGCCGCGGCACCCAACGCGATGAACACCCCACGCAGCACCAGGGCCCCGGCGATGCCGTACAGCAGCACCCGCTGCTCGAGCACCTTCGGGACGGCGAAGGCACCGAGGATCAGCAGGAACACGAACAGGTTGTCGATGCTGAGCGACTTCTCGACGAGGTAGCCGGCGTAGTACTCCAGCGCCCGGTCCGGGCCGTGCGCCGTCCAGACGAAGCCGCCGAAGGCGAGCGGCAACGCGATGTAGAACGCCGACCAGCCGATCGCCTCCCGCAGGCTGACCTCGTGCGGCCGACGGGTGATCAGGAAGTCGAGGACGAACAGAGCCAGGACGGCGCCCAGCAGAAGGGCCCAGTAGGTGGGGGTACCGATGGACGGGGCCACGGGGATCTCCTCAGGTCGATGAACCTGAGGTCTCCTTCACGACGGCCTGACCGGCCGACGCTCCTGCCCGAGGCGCCGGTGGCGGCGCCGTAGTGACCGGTGCAGGACGTGAGAAGTACTCCCCTCACCGAACAGCCTACCAAGGCGATCGGCGGTAGTCCTTGAGGAAGCAGCCGTACAGGTCTTCGCCGGCTTCGCCACGCACCACCGGGTGGTAGACCCGGGCGGCGCCGTCCACCAGGTCGAGCGGGGCGTGAAAACCCTCGTCCGCCAACCGCATCCTGGTCGGGTGCGGCCGCTCGTCGGTGATCCAGCCGGTGTCGACGGCCGTCATCAGGATGCCGTCGGTGAGCATCTCGGTGGCGCTGGTGCGGGTCAGCATGTTGAGGGCGGCCTTGGCCATGTTGGTGTGGGGATGCCCCGGCCCCTTGTAGCCGCGGCCGAACTGGCCCTCCATCGCCGAGACGTTCACGACGTAGGAGCGCCCGCTCGCGGCGGCCCGGGCGCCGGCGGCCAGCATCGGCCGCAACCGGCTGATCAGGATGAACGGCGCCGTGCTGTTGCACAGCTGCACCTCGAGCAGCTCGACCGGGTCGACCTCCTCGACGGTCTGCACCCAGCTGTTGGTGTGGTCGAGGTCGGGCACCAGCCCGGCCGCGTCGATCGCCGTCCGGTCCGCGATCCGGGCCGGTGAGGCCGAGCCCGCCGTCAGGGCCAGGGCCGCCAGGGCGTGCGGGGACGGCGCCCAGTGGCGGTCCGGGAGCCCGTCCGGCGTGGGGGCCGCCGGTAGCGCGGTGAGGTCGGCGTCCCGGGCCCGACCGAAGGTCATCACCTCGACCGGCGGGCCCGGCTCGAGCGGCACCGCCTCGGCCTCGGCGAGCAGCGCGTACGACTGCGGCGAGCGCCGCACCGTCTGGGCCGCGTTGTTGATCGAGCACGTCGAGCGGGCCCTGCTCGGCCACAGACTCGGCCAGGGCGATCACCTGGGCCGGGTCACGCAGGTCGATCCCGACCACCCGCAACCGGTGCAGCCAGTCGGCGGCGTCGGGCATCGACCGGAAGCGGCGGACGGCGTCGTTCGGGAACCGGGTGGTGATCGTCAGCTGGGCGCCGTCACGCAGCAGCCGCAGTGCGATGTGCAGGCCGATCTTGGCGCGACCGCCGGTGAGCAGCGCGCGCCGTCCGGTCAGGTCGGTGCGGGCGTCGCGGTGGCCGTGGCTGGTGGCCGCGCAGTCGGGGCAGAGCTGGTGGTAGAAGGCGTCGACCAGGGTGTAGCGCTGCTTGCAGATGTAGCAGGAACGGGGCCGGATCAGGGTGCCGGCCACCGATCCGGCGGCCGCGGGGGCCAGCGGCAGGCCCTGGGTCTCGTCGTCGATGCGGCCCGGGGCACCGGTGGCCGTGGCGGAGGTCACGGCCTCGTCGGCCTCGATCTTGGCCCGCTGCCGGTCCTTGCGACGGCGGTGCTTGACCTGCTTGTAGACCTCGGCGGTGGCCACCCGCACGGCCACGGCGTCCGGATGGTCGATCGGCAGCTCGTCGAGCTGGGCCATCACCCGCATCACCACGGCCAGGTCGGCCGGGTCGACCCCGCCGGTCGAGGCACCGGCCGGGTCGGCCCCGGCAGCCAGGGGGCGAGCAGGGTCCGCGTCGTGCTGGCGTGGCGGATCGGCGTCCAGGACGTCGCCGTCGCGTCGGGGGGTCATGGCTCACTCGTCTCGGCAAGGGTGGTGGCGAACCGACCCATCCTCACCTGCCGGGCCCCGTGCTGGCGATTCCGTCCGGGTCCGCGCCCGGGACGCCGGTCAGGACGGTGGGCCGTGCAGCACGCTGCGGACGTCGGCGAGCAGCTGCCGGAACTGCGGGCCGACCGAGGTGAAGCCGATCCGGTAGCGGCCGCGAGCAGGTGCCCACACGTCGTACTCCGCGACGGCTGCCAGGACCCGGCGCCGGACCACCGCGGAAGGGGTCGCCGCCCACGGGTGCAGCGCCCGGACGGCGGGCTCACGCCAGTGCAGCCGCGACACTGCCCACCGGGTGTCGAACCAGCTCCGGGGGTCGGCCATCTGCAGACGCCGCAGCGCCTCCCCGAGGTCGCCGTGGGCCGAGAAGGTGTCGGTCCAGGTGGTGGTGTAGTGCCCGGCGTCCGGGTATCGGGCCCGGTAGCGCCGGATCACCGGCGTCACGTTCGCGACCGTCGGCGCACCGCCGACGACCTCGAGGTGCACGTTGGCCGGTGCCACCCCCAGAGCGGCACAGGCGGCGCGGAACTCGCCGACCCTCGCGGCACCGAACTGCTGCCTGGTCAGCGGTGGGCGACGTTCGGCCTTCAATCGGGCGTTGACCAGCGCGAATGCCCGGGAGTCACGCCCGTCCGAGAACAGCACGACGTGGACCTTGCGGCCGACGACCACATGCCCTGCGACCAGCACCCCCATGGTGAGAGTCTCGTCGTCCGGGTGCGGGGAGTAGAAGATCACTTCGCGATCACGGGGACGCGCCCCCACAGCGGTGACGGCCAGAGGAGCGGCAGCCCCGAGCCGCAGGACGCCGCGACGACCGAGAACCAGCTGCTCAAGGCCCACGACCACCAACTCCCCGCACCTGGTTCGACGATCACGACGAACGTACGCGGCGATCGGTCTGGCAATCCGGGACGAAGGGCGCGAACGACCTCAGCCCTTGGTGACCGCGCCCATCCTCACGACCTCGAAGGCGCTGCCGGGCACCTGTTTGAGGGTGTTGATCGCGTCGTCGTTCCAGCGCGAGTCGGCGGTACCGGACAGGTACCAGTCGCTGCCGTTGTCGGCGACGATCATGCCGTAGGTCTTCAGGGCCTGCAGCACCACCCGGGCCTGGGCCGGGTAGCGCGAGATGTCGAAGCCCGCCTTCAGGCGCACCCGCATGCCCATCGGCGGCAGCGCCGCCGAAGTGTTGCTGCTGGCGGCGTGCCGGGCCGGTGACACGTAGGCGTTGCGGGTGCGGCTGACGGTGAAGCGCAGGGCGTGGTCGATGCGGCCGGCGGCCACCTCGTCGTAGCGCACCAGCCCGGGCAGGATCGGCAGTCCGGCGGCGTCGGCACTGGTCCAGCCGGCGGGACGCAGCGCGTTCGAGCCGAGCGGGAACACCGCCCCGCTGCCCGCATGCCAGGCGCCGGAGGCCAGCCGGTGGGCGTCGAACAGCTCGTAGAGCAGCCAGTGGTCGCGGTCGACGATCAGCACGTGCCGGTCCCCGCTCGCGTTCGCGCCGCCCTCGATCGGGGCGTTCGCCGGGATCGGGTAGGGGCCCTTGTCGCTCTCGGCGGCGTAGTCGAACGAGACCGGCACCCGCTTCTGGCTACCGGGGACCACGATGTAGGGGATGCCGAACGGGCCACCGTCGTAGTTCGCCCCGAAGTCGGGGTGCACGTGCTTGCCGACCCCGATCGAGGCGATCAGTGCGGCCGAGGCCGGGTCGACCGGGACGGCGTCGACCCGGGTGTTCCACGGGTTGGTGGCCGGGAACAGGCGCCGCCCCAGGGCCGCCTCTAGTCCCAGCCCGGCCGCCGAGACCGTCAGCGACGCTGCCGTCGTGCCCTGGCTCGGGGACGTCGAGCCCCGCGGGGAGGGCGTGCCCGACGCCGAGGCCCGCGGCGACCCGGAGGTCGTCGCCCCGCTGGGCTCGCTCGACCCGGTGGGTGGCGGCAGCACCGTCGACCCGGTCGAGCCGCAGGCGGCGGTCAGCGCCAGAGCACCGACCACGACCGGGACGGCGAACCTGCGACTCATGAGCGCTTCTCCATCGGTCAGGACCGGCGGACGGCGACCAGGACGGCGTCCGCGACGGTGATGGTGGCGCCGTCGGGGTCGACGACCTCACGCTCGCGGGTGCTGGTGCTGACCTGCCACTCGGCGGGGTCGAGCGCCTCGGCCATCTGGTCGGCGGTGACCATGAGGTCGGGCAGGTCGGGCCGCTGCATGCTCGTGTCGAGGTCGCTCGGGTGGTGGCCCACCACCAGCAGGGTGCCGCCGGGGCGCACCACGGCGGCCAGCCGATGGTGCAGCGAGAGCCGTTCGGCCGGCGGCAGGTGCATGAACTGGGCGGACACCAGGTCGAACCGGGACGCCGACGGCTCCCAGGTGAGCAGGTCGCTGCGCTCCCACACGATCCGGTCGGCGACGTCGGTCACGGCGGCGGCTGCCGCTGCGGCCCGCTCCAGGGCGACCATCGAGATGTCGGTGCCGGTCACCCGCCAGCCGTGGGCGGCCAGCCAGATGGCGTCGGCGCCCTCGCCGCACCCGACGTCCAGGGCGGTGCCGGGGGCCAGGTCGGTGGCCACCTCGACCAGCACCGGGTTGGGCTCACCGCTCCAGATCTGGTCCTTCAGGCGGTAGCGCTCGTCCCAGAACTCCGCGGTGAACAGCACCTCGGTCATCGGTCGGTCGTGCCCATGACTGCTCCCGGACCCGTGACCGTGGCGGTGCGCATGCTCCATGCCCCCAGCCTGACAGACGGGCGAGAGCACCCGGCTCACGTTCCGGTCGGTCCGGCGGCGCCGGCCCCGCCTGGTCGGGGGTCTGACAGGATCGCCCGATGAAGGTGCTCATCTCGGCCGACATGGAGGGTGTCACCGGGGTGACCAACCCTCGGGACTGCGAGCCGGGGCACCCTCGCTGGGAGTACCACCGCCGGTTCCTCACCCGTGACGTCAACGCCGCCGTGGCCGGTTTCGCCGCCGCCGGAGCGACCGAGATCCTGGTCAACGAGGCCCACGCCGACCAGCGCAACCTGCTGCTCGACCAGCTGGACGACCGGGCGACGCTGCTGATCGGCAACCACAAGCCGCTCGGCATGATGGAGGGCATCGACCGCGAGCCGGACGCCGTGGCCTTCGTGGGCTACCACACCGGCGCCGGCGAGGCCGGGGTGCTGGCCCACACCTACCTGCCCAACACCATCACGTCGGTGCTGGTCGACGACCTGCCGGCGTCCGAGGGCCGCATGAACGCCCTGCTGGCCGCCGAGTACGACGTTCCCGTGGTCCTGGTCACCGGCGACGACCTCACCTGTGTCGACGCCCGCCGCTACGCCCCGGACGCCGTCGGGGTGGCGGTGAAGACCTGCATCGACCGGTACTCCGCGATCTGCCTGCCGCCGGCGGTCAGCGCCGCCGCCATCACCGAAGGCGCCTCCCGGGCCTTGCAGAGCGTCGCGTCGACGCGCACCCTGCGCTCGGCACCGAGCCTCGCACCGCCGGACGTCGGGCACAGCTGGCAGATCCGTTTCGACGCAGCCCATCTCGCCCCCTGGGCCACCTTCATCCCGGGCGTCGAGCAGCTCGACGAGCGCACCGTGCGCTACACCCTGCCCACCATGTACCAGGGCATCCGCTGCTTCCGGGCCGTGACCCGGCTGGTCACCACCGGCCTCGAACCCACCTACGGCTGAGATCGGCCGACGGCCGGCACTTGCCTCAGGTCTGGCGGGCCGCCCGGTCTGCGAACAGCCCGAGGATCTCGTAGACCAGGTTGGCGGCCGCGATCGTGGTGAGCTCGGCGTGGTCGTAGGCCGGTGCCACCTCGACCACGTCGGCCCCCACCAGGTTCGCTCCCGTCAGTCCGCGCAGGAACTGCTGCAGCTCGCGGGTGGTCAGACCGCCCGGCTCGGGGGTCCCGGTCCCCGGGGCGTGGGCCGGGTCGAGCACGTCGATGTCGATGGACAGGTACACCGGGCGCCCGCCCACCCGGTCGAGCACCCGGTCGACGGCCGCGTCGACGCCCCGCCGGGCGACGTCCATCGTGGTGACGGTCGCGAAGCCGAGGTCCCGGTCCTGGTCGAGGTCGCCGGTGGAGTACAGCGGGCCCCGGGTGCCGACGTGGGCCGAGGTGCCCAGCTCGAGCAGCCCCTCCTCGACCGCCCGCCGGAACGGGGTGCCGTGGGTGTAGGGCATGCCGAAGTAGGTGTCCCAGGTGTCGAGGTGGGCGTCGAAGTGCACCAGCGACAGCGGGCCGTGCCGTTCGGCCGTGGCCCGCAGCAGCGGCAGCGAGACCGTGTGGTCGCCACCGATCACGATCAGGGAGTCCGCCCGCTGCAACAGGTCTCGGGCCGCCGCCTGCACCTGGTCGACGGCCTGCCTGATGTCGAACGGGTTGACGGCGACGTCCCCGCCGTCGGCCACCTGGTGCACCGACCACGGCTCGACGTCCAGGCCCGGGTGGTAGGGGCGCAGCAGCTTGCTGCCGGCCCGGATGCCCCCCGGCCCGAACCGGGCTCCCGGGCGGTAGGAGACGCCCGAGTCGAACGGCACCCCGGCGACCGCCACCGCCGCGGTGCCGACGTCCTCGAGCCGGGGCAGCCGCGCGAAGGTGTCCGGGCCGGTGTAGCGGGGCACCACCCGGGCGTCGGGCGGCCCGACGGGCTGGTCGCGGTCGTTCACGGCACCTCCGTGCTTGGTAACACTGCGGGCGATGACACTGCGGTCGGTGACACTGCGGGTTCCGGGGGCGGGTCCTGCGGCGCGGGCTGCGGCGTGGGGCTCAGGTGCTCGTGGACGGCGAGCCACCCGCCGCCCGACTCCCGACGCAGCACGATGCTCTCGCGCTCGTCCAGGTCATGGACGCCGTCCGCGTAGGCGACCCGGGTCGCGACCCGGTGGGTGAAGACCACCACCCCGTCGGCCACCCGAGTGGCCTGCCGCTCGCTCGAGGTGCACGAGAGTATCCGGAAGCCGTCCTCCTCCCAGGTCTGCCAGAGGGTGCGGTACTCCTCCCGCGAGCCCAGAGCCGTTGCCGTGGTGTGGAACACGAAGGTGGCCGACGGGGCGAAGAGCTCGAAGTAGCCGGCCACGTCGTGGGCGCCGAAACGCCGCACGATCTCCTCGGCCGCCGCGAGCGCGCCCGCCTCGTCGTCCGTCATCGGGCCGACCCGGTGCGCCTGCAGCGCCTGCTCGCTGCGCTCGACCGCCTGCCGCTCCGCTGTCAGGTCGCCGCCGCGCACCATGAGGGCGTAGAGGCCGCCGCCGACGAGCATGCCGAGGATCCACGAGATGTCGACACCCTGCAGCTGGGTGGCGCCCCAGCTCTCGTAGAAGGTGGGGATGAACATGAACGGCATCTCGACCACGATCGCCACCAGGTAGCTGGCCACCCCGGCCCGACCCCAGCGACCGTAGATGCCGTGGGGGGTGAACAGGTCGGTGATGGCGTAGTGGCCGTGCCGCACCAGGAAGAAGTCGAGCAGGTTGATCGCGGTCCAGGGCGCCAGCAGGTACAGCATGCCGAGCAGGGCGTTGTTGAGGGCCGACACCGAGTTCGTCAGCGCCAGGCCGCCGACGATCCAGACCACGGACAGCGCCAGGATCGTCACCACCCGCAGCCGGGCGGTGGGGGTGACCGGCCGGACGGCGTCGACCGCAGTCACCACGGTGAGCATGCCGCTGTAGGCGTTCAGGCCCATGGTCGCCACGAGGGTGAGGACCGAGAGCACCGCCAGGATGCTGCCGAACGAGCTGATCACCGTGTTGCCCGCGTCGTGGATGCCGACCAGGGCGTCACCGACGCCCAGCCGGGTCGCCATCCAGGCACCCATGGGGATCAGCCAGATCGGTGAGCCGGCCGCCCCCCAGAACACCGAGCCGATGATCGTGGCGGTGGGCGTGTGCCGCGGCAGGTAGCGCGAGTAGTCCGAGACATAGGGGGCGTAGGTGATGTTGTACGAGGCCGCCACGGTGAACATGGCCAGGAAGCCGGCCCAGGTGAAGCCGCCCTCGGTGGGCGCCGCGCCACCGGCCCGCCCGGTGAGGACCCCGATCGTGAGCACCACCCAGAACGGCACCGAGACCCAGAACAGCCCCTGGAACACCCGGTGCAGCCAGTCGTGGCCGTAGATCGCCAGCACCGCCGACACCACGGTGATGACCACGGCCACGACCGTGGCATCCCAGCCGAAGATGCCGTGCAGGCCCTCCTTGATGATGATCGTGTCGACCACGTTGAAGGCCAGGAAGGTGAACCCGGTCGCGAGCAGCGGCAGGATCACGCCCTGGTAGCCGAACTGGGCGCGGGACTGGATCATCTGCGGCAGCCCGAGCCGGGGCCCCTGCGAGGCGTGGGCGGCCATGAACAGGGTGCCGAACAGGATCCCCAGCGCCGCCGCGGCGATCGTCCAGCCGAGGGTCAGACCCAGCGCCGGCCCGACGAAGCCGAGTGCCACCGTGAACGGCTGGAAGTTGCCGGTGAACCAGAACGGTCCCTGCAGCCAGACCCGGCCGTGGCGTTCCCCCTCGGGCACGTAGTCGATGGAACGGGTCTCGACGGCGCCGCCGCGGGTGGCGGGCGGGCTCGCTGTCTCGGTCATCTCGGGTCCTGCCATGTCGGGGTCCTCTCGCCGATGCGCCCGCGGATCCACCGCGCGGTGATGCGCCCACTGTGCGCCCGGCGCTCGGCCACCATCAATCGTGCCCGGACTGAATCCCAGGCCCTGTCTTTGTGTTCGAGCACATTGCCGGGCGGCGGGGCGGGCGTCACCATGGACCATGCCCGCCACCGCCTCCCCGCTCACGGTGGCCGAGCTCGTGCAGTCCCCCGCGCTGCAGCTGTCCGTGGTCGCGGGTGGCGCCGGCCTCGACCGGCGGGTGAGCTGGGCCCACGTCAGCGAGCTCGAGGACCCCACCCCGTGGCTCATGGGCCACGAGCTGATCATGACGACCGGGATCGGGGTGCCGCGCCCGGCGGCTCAGCAGCGGGCCTACCTTGAACGCCTGGACGCCGCGAGCGTCTCAGCCCTGGCGCTGTCGGACCAGCTGCACGTGCCACCGCTCACCGCGGCCTTCCATGCCACCGCGAACTCGCTCGGGCTCCCGGTGCTGCGAGTCCCCCTGCCGGTGCCGTTCATCGCCATCGCGCAGGAGGTGGCCGCCGCCGTCCAGAGCGACATGCACCGGCGGCTGACCGCCCAGCTGCACGTCTTCGGCGCGCTGCGCACCCTGGCCGCCGAGGACCTGTCGACGGGTGAGCTGTTCCGCCGCCTCGAGCACCTGTCCGGCTACCAGCTGTTCGCCTGCACCCCGAGCGGCAGGCCCCTGCTGCCAGGGGTCCCGGCGCCACCGCCGCCCCTGGTGGCGGCCCTGCCGTCCTCGTTCGACTCCGCCCCGGCCCTGCCCAACGGCTACGTCCTGCCCGTTCCCGCGCCGGGGGGACCGGCGGGGTTCCTGCTGGCGGTCGAGCGGGCCGGCGCGGCCGCCGCGGGGCTGGCCGTGGTGCAGCACATCGCCACCGTGGCTGCGCTGCAGGTGTCCATCCGGCGCAGCGAGCACGAGGCGCTGCGGCGCGAGGGGGCCGAGACCCTGGCCGAGCTACTGCAGGGGGTGCTCGACACCGCCACCGCCCGACGCCGGCTCACCCGCGCCGGCTTCGACGCAGACGGCCGGCTCACGGTCGCCGTCGCCCGCACGGTCAACGGCGAGGGCCCGGTGGACGACAACCGGCTGCTACGCGCCCTGGACGCCCTCGACGTGCCGGCCCTGGTGCTGCGCCAGCAGCACGACCTGTTCCTGCTGCTGCCGGCCGGGGTCGACCTCGGCCCGGTGCTCGGCGAGGGCCGGCGCGTGGCGATCGGGCTGAGCCGGCCGTTCCGGGCCGGCGACCCGCTGACCCTCGGCCGGCGCGAGGCCCTGTGGGCGGCAGCCCGCGCCGTCGACGCCGGTGGCGGGCTGGTGCTGTTCGGCCGGGACGCCGCCGGCCGGTGGCTCGCCGAGGACCCCCAGGCCCTGGCCGCCCTGGTCGAGACCGTCCTCGGGTCGGTGATCGGCTACGACGAGCAGCACGGTGCGCAGCTGCTGTCGAGCGTGCGGTCCTGGCTGCAGCACGACCGGCGGACCCGCGAGACGGCCGAGGCGCTGCACATCCATCCGAACACCCTGGCCTACCGGGTCCGCCGCTTCGAGGAGCTGACCGGGCGCAGCCTGACCGTGACGGCCGACCTCGCCGAGGTCTGGCTCGCCCTTCACGCCGTGGCTCACACCCAGACCCGGGAGGGACTGTCATGACGATCATCGCAGCCTGCCAGCTCCGACTGGCGGTCGCAGAGGTGGACCAGAACCGCTCCGCCGCAAGCCAGGCCGTGGCGACGGCCGCCGCCGGCGGCGCCCGTCTGATCGTGCTGCCCGAGCTGACGCCGTCCGGCTACTGCTTCACCGACGTCGACGAGGCGCGCACCCTGGCCGAGCCTGCGGACGGGCCGACCTGTCAGCAGTGGCGGGCGCTCTCGCGCCGGCACCACGCCGTCATCGTGGGTGGGATCTGCGAGAGCGGGCCGGCGGGTTCAGTGCTCAACACCAGTTTGGTGATCGACGACGGCGAGCTGGTGGCGACCTACCGCAAGGTGCACCTGTGGGACCGCGAGCAGCTGATCTTCACCCCCGGTGACCAGCCGCCCGCCGTCGTGGACACCTCGATCGGCAGGGTCGCGACGATGATCTGCTACGACCTCGAGTTCCCCGAGTGGACCCGCCTGGCGGGTCTGGCCGGCGCCGACGTCCTTGCGGCACCGACGAACTGGCCGCGGGAGGCCAGGCCGGCCGGCGAGCGGCCGATGGAGGTGGTGCGGGTGCAGGCGTCCGCCTCGGTCAACCGGATGTTCGTCGTGGCGGCCGACCGCTGCGGCACGGAGCGGTCGGTCGACTGGGTCGGCGGCAGCGTCATCGTGGGCCCGGACGGCTTCCCGCTCGCCGGCCCGGTGGCGGCGGACGAGCCCGCCGTCCTGCTCGCGGACGTCGACCTCGCCACCGCCCGCGACAAGGGCGTCAGCGAGCGCAACGACGCCCTCGCCGACCGCCGCCCCGACCTCTACCGCGGCGTGGACAGCGGAGCCGAACCCGGCGAGTCGTCACTGTGAAGCACGGGCTCCACGTTGGGGCAGCGCTGCTTGCCGTTCTCTCCCTGGGTGGGTGCAGCCATACCGTCGAGGTCTTCGCCCGACGATCGGGCGACGGTCTCGCATTCCTGGTCGACCCATGCGAGCCGGCAGGGTTCAGGCAGTTCAGCAGAATCACCGTCGTGACATCGCCAGCTGCGGCCGACGTCACATCCTGGGAGATCTCGAGCTCGGACGGGGGCGACACCCCACTCCCGGTCACCGAGTACGGGCGACCCCCGCAGGGGTTCACGGAAGCCGCCCCCGCCTCGCCTCTTCACAGTGGGGACGAGGTCACGATCCACTTCGAGCGGAAGGCCAACAAGGACGCGCTCTGGGTGAACTTCACCCTGGATGGGCTCCCGAGCGAACTGTTCCGGAACCAGGACGGAGGCACCCTGCCGGACACCAGCCCTGAGGTCTGTACTCGCTGATCGCACGGCTGCCCGAACGCCGGGACCTCCTCGACCGGCTCAGCCTCGCCGAGTGGTCGCAGATGACCGTTTGCAGACGCTTGAAATGGCCATCAATGACCCCTCGATGGGCCCGACCCGGGCGGGACGAGTCAGGCGGGGGTGATCTGCATGACGACGGCCTTGGGCTCGGTGAAGAACTCGCGACTGAACGAGCCATCCTCGCGACCGACGCCGCTGTCACCGACGCCGCCGAACGGGGCCCGCAGGTCGCGGATGAAGAAGCAGTTCACCCACACCGTGCCGGCCTTGAGCGCCGCCGAGACCCGGTGCACCTTGTGCAGGTTCTCGGTGAACACCATGGCGTTCAGCCCGTACGGGGTGCTACGACCCCGACTTCCCCGAGTGGACCCGCCTGGCGGGTCTGGCCGGCGCCGACGTCCTTGCGGCGCCGACGAACTGGCCGCTGGAGCACTATGCTTTGATATTTGATAGGGCCAGTCGTCCGGCCAGGCCGATGGAGGGGGGACCATGGAGGGGACCGTGCGAGACCCTCGTCCGCCACGTCGGCCGAACCTTGCGGAGGAGGTGTCCGACCACATCCGCAACGCCATCCTCACCGGACGGCTACGACCCGGGGAGCGGATCGACCAGGACGCCATCGCCACCGAGCTGGGCCTGTCCCGGCTGCCCGTGCGCGAGGCCCTGATCGCCCTGGACGGCGAGGGACTGGTGCAGACCATCCCCCGGCGAGGCTCCTACGTCCAACGCCTGACCCCCGGCGACATCGCCGACCACTACCAGATCTTCGGACACGTGGCCGGTCTGGCGGCCAGCCGGGCCGCCGCCCGGGCCACGGACGACGACGTCGCGCTGCTGCGCGACCTGCAGGCCTCGATGGTCGCGAGCACGACCCCGGACGAGCTGGAGAAGCTCAACTTCGACTTCCACCGGCTGATCAACTCGGTGGGAGGCAGCCGCCGGCTGAACAGCCTGCTGCGACTGCTGTCACGATCACTGCCTGCCCACTTCTTCGAGTTCGTCCCAGGGTGGTCGGACCAGGCCCACCACCAGCACGAGCAGATCCTCGCCGCCATCGCGGCCAAGGACCCCACCGCGGCCCAGCAGGCCATGGAGCGTCACCTGAACGCCAGCGCCCGCAACGCCGTCGAGGCCCTGGTCCGACAGGGCTTCTTCTCCGACGACCCGGTCGGCCCCGCCGCCCCGTGAACGCGCCCCTGACCGGGCCGCTCGCAGGGATCCGGGTCGTCGCGCTGGAGCAGTACATCGCCGGCCCGTTGTGCACCCAGGTCCTCGCGGACGCGGGTGCCGAGGTCGTGAAGGTGGAGCGGGCCGCGGGTGATCCCCGCCGCGGCTACGCCCCCTTCGCACAGGTGGACGGCGTGCCGCTCAGCGGCGGCTTCGCCCCCTTCAACCGCGGCAAGAAGTCGGTCGTCCTCGACCTGACCGATGTGGCGCAGGTCGAGCTGTTCCATCGACTGCTCGACACGGCCGACGTCCTGGTGACCAACCTGCGGCCCGGGTCGCTGGCGGGCCACGGCCTGGCGAGTCACACTCTGGCGCAACGCCATCCGTCCCTGGTCCATGCCGAGATCTCGGGGTTCGGCAGCAGTGGGCCCTACGCGGGGCGGCCCGCCTTCGACGCCGTCATCCAGGCCGAGGGCGGACTGGCAGCAGTGTCGGGCATCGGCGACGGGGCACCCCGGCTGGGACCGGCCGGAACGGCCGACGTGGTCGCCGGGATGCAGGCGGCGATCGGCGTCCTGGCTGCCCTCGTCGGTCGCTCGACCGGCCGACAGGTACGCCACGTGGACGTGTCGATGTACGAGGCCATGGCCTCGTTCCTGCAGCGCCAGGTGGCCATCGACTCCTTCGGTGGGGCTCCCGGCAGCGGCAGCGGCACCGGCACGGGCACGGGCACGGGCACGGGCACGGACACGGGCACGGCCGGGCACCGACCCCTACACCCCGGCCGGACTGTTCCGCGCGGGCGACGGGCAGTGGCTGGCGCTGCTGGTGACGACGGACGAGCTGTGGCACCGCCTCTGCCTGGCGGTGGACGCCCCGGAATGGCTGCAGGACCCCAGGCTCGACACCGTCCCCGGCCGGGGCGCCGCGATGGCCGAGCTGGTCCTGCCCAGGCTCGAGCAGTGGGCCGCAGACCTGCCTGCGGACGCGGCGGCGGCACGCCTGGCCGCCGCCGGACTGCCTGCCGGGGTCGTGCAGACCCTTGCCGAGCTGCGCAGATGCCCGCACCTGGCCGCCCGCGAGCTGTTCACCGTCGTCCGGCAGGGCGACGACCAGGACGGCCAGGACGGCGAGGGCCTGGACAGCCCGGACGGCGAGGGCCCGGCGTTGGTGGGTGCCCCGCTGCTGTTCGACGCAGTCCGCCCGCGGGTCGGGCAGGTGCCGCGGCTCGGAGAGCACACCACCGCGGTGCTCGACCCACTGCGCGACGCCCTCAGCCGATGATCTCCTCGACCATCTTCGAGTTGTCCCGTCCGCGCCGTGAGGTGCCCACCAGCAGGCCCACGAGGAACACCACGAACGGCAGCAGGATGATGGTCCAGCCGGTCGCGTTGAGCGCCCAGTCCTGCTTCGTCGGGTCGCTGCCCTCGGCCGCCGTCCCCGAGATCAGGGCGAACTTGCTCATCAGCAGGTACTCACCGACCAGGATCCCCACGAACCCGAGGGCCGGTGCGACGCCGGTGCGCCACACGTTGGTGTCGAGCCTGGTGTCGCGGAAGAACTTGATGACGGCCAGACAGACCATCGCCTGGACGATGTTGATGGCGATCACGGCCAGGCTCGACCCCCAGTAGAAGAGGTTGAGGACGGGGTCGAGCTTGAACATCCAGAAGATCGCGATGATGACCAGGGCGAGCACCGACTGGGTGACCGAGGCCGCCACCGGGGTGCGCAGCCGCTCACTGGTGGTGCCCAGCCGTGCTGGCAGCAGGCCGGCGCGACCCATCGTGTAGAAGTACCTGGCCGCCGCGTTGTGGAAGGCGAGCAGCGCCGCGAAGAGCGACGTGAGCAGCAGCCAGCCCATGAGCGTGGCCATCCACGAGCCGACGTAGTCCGTCGCGGCCGTGAACAGGAAGGCTGCCGGGTTCGCCAGCGGCGTCCCCTCGACGGTGGTGGTCTGGACCGCCTGGTCGACGGCTTTGCTCGCCCCGTAGGCGGTGATGACGCCGAAGCTCACCACGCCGAAGAGCACCGTGATGGCCGAGATCGCCAGGTAGGTGGCCCGGGGCACCGTGCGCTTGGGGTCCTTGGACTCCTCACCGTAGATCGCGGTCGCCTCGAAGCCGATGAACGAGGCGAACGCGAACGCGAAGGCGATGCCGGGGGCACCGGAGAAGATGGCGGACGGCGAGAACGAGGCTGCGAAGTTCAGTCCCTCGGGACCCCCGCCCTTGGCCAGCACGACGACTCCGGTGACGACGAGCGTGGTCATCTCGAGGGTCAGCAGGACACCCAGCACCCGGGCCCCGACGTCGACCCGCAGGACGGCCAGCACCTGGATGACGACCAGGGCCACGACGGCCCAGGCGTACCAGGGCAGGTCGATGCCGAGGTCCGACTTGAGCTGGGAGCTGACGACCGCACCGAAGTAGCCGTAGATGCACAGCTGCACGGCGTTGTAGGCCAGGACCGACACGTAGGCGCTGGCCACCCCCCACATGGCTCCGAGCCCCTTGCCCACGTAGGCCATAAACGCACCGGCGTGCGTCATGTGGGCACTCATGGCCGCATAGCCGACGCCGAACAGCAGCAGCAGCAGACCCACGATGACGTAGGCGCCGGCGGCTCCGGCACCGTTCCCGAGCGCCACCATGACCGGCAGCACACCGGTCAGGCCCGCCATCGGCGCGGCGGCGGCCACGACGAAGAAGACGATGCCGAACAGGCCGATCGTGCCCTTGCGCAGGGCATGGTCGTGGGCCTCGTGGACCTGGGGTGGTCCCACCTCTGTCACGGGGAGGTTCTCCGATGTGGCCACGTGCTCCTCCAGGGGCTTGGGGTCGTCCCGGACCGCATCAGCGGGCCGTGATCGTGACGGGTAGCGAGGTGATGCCGTTGACGAAGTTGGACCTGGCTCGTCGTACCTGCCCGTTCGCGGCGAAACGCACTCCGCGGCGGACGATCTCCTCGAGCAGGACCCGGATCTCCAACCGGGCCAGGCTCGCCCCCAGACACTGGTGCGGGCCCTGGGCTCCGAAGGCGAGGTGCTTCGGTCGGGTGGGCCGGTCGACGCGGAAGGACAGCGGGTCGTCGAAGAACTCCTCGTCGAAGTTCGAGGACGCGTACCAGATCACGACCTTGTCGCCCGCCGCCACCGAGACGCCGGACAGCTCGGTGTCGACGGTCGCCGTGCGGCGCATGTGCAGCACGGGTGTGGCCCAGCGGACGATCTCCTCGACGGCGTTCTCGACGAGGTCCGGCCGAGCGTGCAGCAGCTCGAGCTGGTCGGGGAACCGGGTGAACGCCTGCACCGCGTTCGAGATCGCCGTCCGCGTCGTCTCGTTCCCGGCGAACACCAGCACCTGGAAGAGGTTGGCGTACTCCTGGTCGGTGAGACTGTCGCCCCCCATCTCGGCATGGACGATCGTCGACACCAGGTCGTCCTGCGGATGCTCGCGCCGTGCCTGCCCGAGCGTGCGGCCGTACTCGAAGAGGGCGTGGGCGGCCGGGCTGTTGAACGGCAGCAGCTCCAGCGCCGTGGTGTTGCCGTAGGCGTCGGCGGCGAGCGTGGTGTCGGCCCCCTCGACCAGGTGGTCGGACAGCTCCACCATGAAGTCGCTGTCCTCCGGCGGCACCCCCAGGATCGAGACGAACACGCGGATCGGCAGGGGGGCCGACAGCGCCGGCACGAGGTCGACCTCACGGCTCTCGAGCGCCGCGTCCAGCAGCTCGTTGGTGATCGCCCGGGTGATCCCGGCGTAGTCGACCACCCGCCGCGAGGTGAACGGCGGCATGGCGAGCTTGCGCAGCCGCTGGTGGGCGGGCGGGTCGGTCTCGATGATGGACCGCCGAGCCTGCATGGCCGCGGGCGAGAGGTCCCAGATATTGACCATTCCCTTGGCGCTGGAGTAGGTCTGCCAGTCCCGGGTGACGGTGACGACGTCCTCGTACCGGGTCACCGCCCAGTAGCTGCCGCCGGTGTACGGCTGGCGGCTGACGGGGTCGTCCCGCCGCAGCTCGGCGAACCGTGCGTGCGGGATCCCGTCCCGGTAGGAGTCCGGGTCGGCGATGTCGACCGGCGTCGTCCCCGGCGTCGGCCCGGTCGCCGGCCCCGTCACCGGCCCCGATGCCGGCCCTGCGCTCATGACCGCACCGGCGGGACCAGGACGATCCGACCCGCGACGTCACCGGCGGCGAGGCGGTCGTGCGCCTGCTGGGCCTGGGCCAACGGCATCGACTCGACCGGGTTGGCCACCGGGTGGGCGCTCACGTGGGCGACGAGCTCCGCGAGCTGCCCCCGGGTGCCCCAGATGCTGGTCATGAACCGCGCCTCGTGGGGCACCGCGCCCAGGCCGAACGGGATGCGACCGCCGAAGAGCCCGACCACCACCACGATGCCCTGCCGGGCCACGTGGGCGGCCATCGCCTCGACCGTGGCCTGAGCCCCGACGAAGTCAACGACGGCGTCGAAGGTGCCCTCCAGTGCACGGGCGTCCACCGCGGCGTGGGCCCCCAGCGCGCTCGCCTGGCGACGCTTGTCCTCGGCGGTGTCCAGCACGACCACCTCGGCGTCGGTCTGCTGCCGCAGGAACTGGACGGCGAACTGGCCGAGCCCGCCGGCGCCGACCACCAGGGCCCGCCGCCCACCCGGGCGGCGCAGGGTGTCCAGTGTGTGGCTGACGGCGCGGTAGGCCGTCAGCCCGCCGCAGGCCAGTGGGGCCGACCGGACCGGGTCGAGGCCGCCCAACGGCACCAGGTAGGACAGGTCCGGGACGACCATGCGCTCGGCGTAGCCACCGTCGTCGACCAGTCCCGCCTCGTGGCGTCCGGGCAGATCATCTCCTGGCCGCTCGCACAGGCCCAGCAGTCCGACCGCCGGCAGCCCCAGCAGGCGTAGACGATCACCGGTCCCAGGGCGTGATGGACCCCGGTGACCTCGTGTCCCAGCACCAGCGGCAGGGGGCTGCCGTACTCACCGGCCACCACGTGCAGGTCGGAGTGGCAGATGCCGCAGGCCGTGACGTCGACGAGCTCCTGGCTGCCGGTGGGGACAGGGTCCGGCCGGTCCTCGACCCGCAACGGGCCACCGGTACGGTCCAGCACCACCGCTTGCACGACACACCCTCCCGGCGGGCCTGACCCTTGTCTTCGGGCGACTGATGGAGCACAGTACGCCTATCAAGTATCAAAAAGCCAGACCTGGAGCCCCCCATGTCGCAGGTGACCGCCGAGGAGCTCGACCGGGTCCGTGACCTGTGCCGGGCGCACGGCATCCAGACCGTCGAGTGCATGATCGTCGACACCTGGGGGATCCCCCGGGGCAAACGGGTTCCGGTGGAGCAGTTCCTGCGCGGTTCGGGCTTCCCATCGCCAACGTGGTCTTCATCTGGGACCCGCGCTGCGGCATCTTCCCGACCCCGTGGGTGGACGAGACGGACGGGTTCCCGGACATGCACGCCGTCCCGGACCTGGCCTCCTTCAGGATCGCCGGCTGGACCGACGGGGTGGCCGTGGTCATGTGCGACACCCTGGACGCCGGCACCGGGCGAGCCGGTCGTGCTCGACTCGCGACGGCATGCTCAAGCGCACCCTTGCCGAGTTCGAGGCCCAGGACCTGCAGGTTCAGGCGGCCGCCGAGCTCGAGTTCCACCTGACGACGCCGGACGGAAGCCGGTCTACCCGGACATCCACTGCTACTCCATCACCAAGGGCGTCGAGTACGAGCCGGTCCTGCTGACATCCGGGAGTCGCTGCGGCGCACCGGCATCGAGGTCGAGGCCTGCAACGTCGAGTACGGCCCGGCCCAGGTCGAGATCAACCTGCGCTACGGCCCGGCGCTGTACGATGGCCGACGCGACGGTGATCTTCAAGTACGTGGTGCGCCAGATCGCCCGCGGCACGGGTACGACGCCACGTTCATGGCCAAGCCGTTCCAGGGCCAGTCGGGCAATGGCATGCACGTGCACCAGAGCCTCACCGACGGCACGGGGACCAACCTCTTCGCCGCGCAGGACGGCGAGGGCCCGGTCCGGTCCACCCTCATGAAGCGCTACCTGTCCGGTCTGCTGGCCCATCACAAGGAGCTGCAGGCCGTCATGACTCCCACCGTCAACGGCTACAAGCGGCTCGAGGACTACTCGTTCTCGCCGACGCAGGTGACGTGGGGGCTGGACCACCGACTCGTCGGCGTCCGCTGCATCGCCGACCAGGGCCCCGCCAACCGGCTCGAGTCCCGTTGGGCCGCAGCCGACGCGAACCCCTACCTCGTGCTCACCGGCTGCCTGCAGGCGGGGCTGCACGGCATCGAGAGGACCTGCCCCTGCTCGACATGGTCGTCGACGACCCGCACGCCGATCAGCGGTGGGATCGGCTGCCGACGTCCCTCGCCGCTGCCATGCAGAACTTCGAGGCGAGCGACTTCACCAAGCGGGCCTTCGGCGAACGGTTCGTCGAGATCTTCGGGGCCATGCAACGTCACGAGCTGGCCTCGTTCTCGGCGCACGTCAGCGACTGGGAGACGGCCAGGTACCGCGATGTCATCTGAGACCGGCAGCCCACCGGGGAGCGGGGGCCCCTCAGGGACCCGGCCACGCGCCCTGCTGATCAGTCACGAGGCCGAGGCCGCACCCGCGGTGATCGGCCAGATGCTGCAGGCACGCGGGTTCGGTCTCGACCGGCACATCGTGCTGGACGCCGCAGGCGAGGCGGACGTCGCGTTCCCGGACCTCGCGGGCTACGACCTGATCGTGTCGTTCGGGTCGTTCCACAACGCCTACGACCCCGAGGCCGACGGCTGGGTGCAGGCCGAGGTCGACCTGATCCGGCAGGCACTTGCCGACGACATCCCGTTCCTCGGGGTGTGCTTCGGTGGCCAGCTGCTGAGCATGGCGGTGGGCGGGCACGGTGGAACGGGCCCCCGAGGGCGACGAGGAGATGGGCGTCGTCATGATCGAGTCCGTCGGCGGTGCCCTCCCGATCGCCCAGGGTCCCTGGTTCGCCTGGCACGAGGACCGGATGAGGCTGCCGGACGACGTGACGGTGCTGGCGCGCAACGACAAGGCGGTGCAGATGTTCCGCACGGGGCGAGCCGTCGGACTGCAGTTCCATCCTGAGGTCGACATCGACCTGGTCTCGGACTGGCTGCGCATCGGTGGGCACCACCTGCCCGACGGCTGGACCCGCGACCGCCTGCTGCAGGTGTGGGCCGACGCCGAGCCGCAGGCGCACCGCAACTGCGAGGGCCTGGTGGACTGGCTGCTCACCGAAGTGGTGGGGACGGCTCCGTGACCGACGTCGGCGACTCCCGCCCGCTGGCGGGGATCGTCGTGGTGTCCCTGGAACAGGCGATCGCCGCGCCGTTCGCCACCCGCCAGCTCGCCGACCTCGGGGCGACCGTGATCAAGGTGGAGCGGCCCGAGGGTGACTTCGCCCGTCACTACGACAGCCATGTGCACGGCACCTCGGCGTTCTTCGTCTGGGCCAACCGGGGCAAGCAGAGCGTCGTCCTCGACCTCAAGGACCTCGCCCAGCGTGAGAGGTTCGACGCCCTGGTAGCGGCGGCGGACGTGTTCGTGCACAACGTCTCTCCCCCCGCTGCCCGACGTCTCGGGGTCGACGCACCGACCCTGCAGGAGCGCCACCCCCGTCTGGTCGTGTGCGACGTGTCCGGGTACGGCGCGGGCGGTCCCCGCAGCGGCGACAAGGCCTACGACCTGGCGATCCAGGCCGAGGCCGGCGCCTTCGCCGTCACCGGCGACGAGGCCATGAGCAAGGTCGGCTTCTCGGTGGCCGACATCAGCGCGGGCATGTACGCCCTGTCGGGGATCCTGGCCGCCCTGGTCGGCCGGGAGCGCACCGGGACGGCGGCGCACGTACCGGTGGCGATGCTCGACACCCTCACCGAATGGCTCTCGGCCCCGTTGTACGGCGCCGTCTACGGTCCCGGTCGGCCGCCGCGGACCGGCCGCCGCCACCACGCCATCGCCCCCTACGGCACCTTCACCCTGGCCGACGGCCGCACCCTGCTGATCGCCGTGCAGAGCGACGGGGAATGGCAGCGGCTGGCCCGGGTGGGCCTGGAACGGCCCGACCTGGCCGACGATCCCGGGCTGGCCACGAACGAGGGGCGCATCGCCGACGTCGACCGCCTCGAGGCCGAGATCACCGCTGCCCTGCAGTCCGTCCCGGCCGACCATGCCCTGCACCGGCTCGACCAGGCGCAGATCGCCGTGGCTCGCGTCAACGACCTCGAGGACGTCTGGCAGCACGAACAGCTGCGTGCCCGAGGGCGTTTCGAGACTGTCCGGATCCCGGGCGGGGAGGCCGAGATGCTCCGATCGCCCTTCGGCGGCCGGGCACCGACGCCGTCGGTGCCCGGCCTCGACGAGCACGACCCCGACCTGCTGCGCTCCCTCGTGGAGCAGGGCCGCGCCCGGTTGCGCTCCCTCACCGGCAGTGACGACCAGGGGCGGCAGCCACCGGGGAAACAGTGGCCGGTGAGTGGGTATCGGGCCGATAGGGATCGGGGTCAGTAGGGATCGGGTCAGTAGGGATCGGGGTCAGTAGGAGCGGGGCAGGCCGAGGATGCGCTGCCCGACGTAGGCCATGACGAGGTTGTTGCTGATGGGGGCGACCTGATAGAGCCGGGTCTCGCGGAACTTGCGCTCGATGTCGTACTCGGCGGCGAAGCCGAACCCCCCGTGGGTGTCGACCGCGGCGTTGGCGGCGGCCCACGAGGCCTCCGAGGCAAGGAACTTGGCCATGTTGGCCTCACCGCCGCACGGCTCGCCGCGGTCGAACCGGGCGGCGGCGTCCAGGCGCATCAGGTCGGCGGCCCGCAGCTGCATGTAGGCGCGGGCCAGGGGGAACTGGACCCCCTGGTTGGCCCCGATCGGCCGACCGAAGACCTCTCGCAGGCCCGCGTAGGCCGTGGCCCGCTCCAGCAGGAAGCGACCGTCCCCCAGACACTCCGAGGCGATGAGGATCCGCTCGGCGTTCATGCCGTCGAGCACGTAGCGGAAGCCCTTGTCGACCTCACCGATCAGGGCGTCGTCGGCGAGCATCAGGTTCTCGAAGAACACCTCGGTGGTGTTGTGGTTCATCATCGTCCGGATCGGTCTGATCGTCAGGCCGGCTGCTCCCCTCATGTCGACGAGGAAGGTCGACAGCCCCTCGGTCCTGCTCCCGACATCCTCGAGCGGGGTCGTGCGCGCCAGCAGCAGCATCAGGTCGGAGTGCTCGGCCCGCGAGGTCCAGATCTTCTGGCCGTTGACCCGCCAGCCGCCGGGCACCCGTTCGGCCCGGGTACTGATCGCGGTGGTCTCGGAGCCCGCCGTCGGCTCGGTGACCCCGAAGGCCTGCAGCCGCAGCTCACCGGCGGCGATCTTCGGCAGCCAGTGCCGCTTCTGCTCCTCGCTGCCGTGACGCAGCAGGGTGCCCATGATGTACATCTGCGCGTGGCAGGCCGCCGGGTTGCCGCCCGATGCCGCGACCTCCTCGAGGATCACGGCCGCCTGGGTGAGGGTGGCTCCGCCGCCGCCGTACTCCTCGGGGATCAGGGCGCCGAGGAAGCCCGCCCGCGTGAGTGCCTCGACGAACTCCGTCGGATACCTGTCGGGTTCGAGGGCCTGCCAGTACGAGCCGGGGTAGTCGTCGCAGACCGCACGGACCGCCGCTCGCAGGTCGTCGTGCTCCGGCAGGCTGGTCAAGTTCACCTTCTGTTTGTATCATTGATAAAAGATTCCCGCCAGCCTCGAGGAGCGTCGTGACCGCACCGCCCAGCCACGTGCAGGCCGACCTGACCGGGCCCCGGCGACGAAGCGACCTGGACCGGCACGTGCACTGGATCGGCGGAACCCCCTCGGACCCCGTCACCGGGGAGTACCTGCCGACCCTCGACCCGTTCACCGGTGAGCCCTGGGCCGAGATCGCCCGCGGCACCGCTGCCGACGTGGCACGGGCCGTCGAGTCCGCCCAGCAGGCGTTCACGTCGTGGCGGCGGGTCTCGCCCGCCGTTCGCGCCGAGGTGCTGTGGCGGCTCGGCGACCTGATCGCCGAGCACGCCGAGCAGCTGGCGCAGCTCGAGTCGCGCGACGCGGGCAAGGTGATCCGCGAGGTGGTGGGCCAGATGCGGGCCCTGCGGGGCTGGTACCACTACTACTCCTCGCTGGCCTACCAGCTCGAGGGCCGCACGATCACGCACGACCGTGCCTCGCTGTCGATCTCGACCCACCCTGTGCCGTACGGCGTGATCGCCGTCATCCCGGCGTTCAACTCACCGATGCTGCTCGCCAGCATGGGGATCGCCCCCGGGCTGGCGGCGGGCAACACCGTCGTCGTCAAGCCTCCCGAGACCAACAGCCTGTCGCTGCGGCTGCTGGCCGAGCTGGCCCAGCAGGCGGGGCTGCCGGATGCCTGCCTCAACGTCGTGCTCGGCTACGGCCACGAGGCCGGTGACGCCCTGGTCGGGCACGACCTGGTCCGCAAGGTGTGGTTCACCGGCGGTCCCGACTCCGGACGCGCCGTGGCGGCACGGGCTGCGGCCGGCCTCGAAACCCGCGGTCCTCGAGCTGGGCGGCAAGTCCGCCAACATCGTCTTCGGCGACGTCGACGTCCCCGGCGTCGTCAACGGCGTGATCGCCGGGATCTTCGCCGCGGCCGGTCAGACCTGCGTCGCCGGCTCGCGACTGGTCGTGCACCGATCCGTGGCCGACGACCTGGTCGAGGCCCTCTCGGCCCGGGCCGCCACCATCGCGCTGGGCGACCCCCGCGACCCGGCCACCGAGATGGGGCCGTTGTCCCAGCCCAAGATCCTGGACGGCGTCGCCGGCCGGGTGCGTGAGGCCGTCGCGGCCGGGGCTCGGGTGGCGGCCGGCGGACCCGCGGCGGTGCCGGACCGCCCCGGGTGGTTCTACCCGCCGACGGTGCTGGACGGCGTGAGCAACGACATGGCGGTGGCGCGCAACGAGCTCTTCGGTCCCGTCCTGTCGGTGATCCGCTTCGACACCGAGGCCGAGGCGGTGCACCTCGCCAACGACTCCGACTTCGCGCTGGCCGCCGGGGTGTGGACCCATGACCTGGGTCGGGCCCACCGGGTCGCCGACGCGCTGGACACCGGCACCGTGTGGGTCAACACCTACCGTGCCCTGCACGCCGCCGTCCCGTTCGGCGGTGGCCGCCACAGCGGCTACGGACGGGAGAACGGTCTGGACGGGCTCGGCGAGTTCACCCAGCCCAAGGCGGTCTGGATCGAGTCGAGCGACGAACCGGTCGGCGACCCGTTCGTCCTGCGCACCTGACGAGTGAGCGACGAGCGACTCGACCCGAAGGAGGCGAACGGTGCACGTCACGGTGGACGGCGACAGGTGCCTGCGCTACGCCCAGTGCATCCTCGAGGCACCCGAGGTCTTCGAGCTGGGCGACAACGGGCCGGTGCGGGTGCGGGCCGAGGCGCCGGACTCGGCACTCGCAGCGGCCGAGGCGGCCGCCGACCTCTGCCCGATGCAGGCCCTGCTCGTGGAGGGCTGAGAAGCGTCAGCCGAACGTCAGGCTGCCCGAGGCCGTCGTGCGACCCGAGCGGTCCCGCACCTGGGTGGTCAGGGCACCCGTCGAGGCCGAGGTCGCCGTCGCGACCAGGCCCTGCCCCTCGAACAGCGGTGCGAGCAGGCGGTACTCGAACCGGAGCGCTCGCCCGGAGGCCGCTCGTCCGGAGACCACCGGCCGAGCGGCCTCCGCCATCGCGAGCGCCTGCAGGGGGCCGTGGACGAGGAGTCCGGGGAATCCCTCGACGTCGCGGGCGTAGTCCCGGTCGTAGTGGATGCGGTGGGCGTTGTAGGTCAGTGCCGAGAACCTGAAGAGCAGGGTCGGGGTCGGGTCCAGGTGCAGCCGGCCGCACTCGCCGGGCGACGGCGTCATGACCGACTGTCCGACGGTGTCGGCAGGTCCGGCCTGAGCAACGGCCGGTCGTGCCGGACGGCGGTAGACGAGGTCGATCTCGTCGACAACGGCCACGCCACCCTGCCGGTAGACGTGCCGGTGCGTCACGAAGCGCAGCAGACCCGATCGGCCCTGCTTGACGACGTCGGCGGTGACGGTCGAGGCGCGCGTCGCGGGACGGCCGGTGAGCAACGGGTGCGTCACGGTGACCCTGCCGCCGGCGAACATGCGCGCAGTGAGCTCTCCGGCTCCGCCGGCTGCGACGGTTTCGGGCGCCCGGGCGGGGTGGCCGTCCGCACCGAGCTCGGACTGGGCCGGGCGCTCGAGCAGGTACAGCCAGTGCCAGAGCAGCGGCAGCGCCCGACCCTCACCCGAGTCCGCCGGGGCAGGGACGCCGAGCAACCCTGACAGAGCCAGTGCAGGGACCTCGCTCAGGGTCTCGGGTCTCGTCGTCCGTCCTGCCTCCTCTCGTCCTGCGGTGCTCTCCGCTCCGGCCACCACGGCTCCCGTCAGTTCCGGACCCGCAGTTCGCGGGCTCTGATACTTGATAGATCTACTCTGCTCCCTCGTGCTCCGACCGACAAGGGTGGCGACCGGAGCACCCGGCTCCCGGGCCTGCGGCACCTCGAACCATCAGCAGGCCGGCTGCGACCCGACCGCCATGCAGGCGCCGGGCGCGTGCCGGCGGCGTCCGGCTCGTGGCCAGGTCAGGCCCCGCAGCAGTGCGCCCGGAGCCGAGCGGCGCCACCGGGGCGACGACGGGGAGTCGAGGAGGTGGCCGGCGGACCGGCGACTGGAGGAGTGCTGGCGGGCGGCGTTCGTCGACGCGCTCCGCGACGGCGAGCCTGGTCAGCTCGACCACGAGGGTGGGGTGTAGTGGCGTCATGCATTGACTATTTCTCGCATATCGCAATATAGTCAATGCACTATGCCATTCGAGCTTCCCGCCCGCGCCGTCGCCGTGACGAAGGTCGAGCCGTCGGCCGCGACCGAGCTGTCGTGGCTGCTGTTCTCCTGCGGGCGGCAGGAGCGTGCACTCTCGCTGCCGGCCGAGGTCATCAGGGCGGGTCGACGACTTCTGGGACGACGGCCTGGGCATCCAGCCCGAGACCCTGGTGCTGGCCGACCTGCTTGGGCTGCCTGACCGGCTGGAACATCGACCCGCTGCTCGACCTGGAACGTCGCACCGTTCGGCCCGGTCCCGGCCGGCTGCGGCTGGCCACCGAGTCCGCCGAGGTGGCCCACGCCGTCGTCCGGCGGGTGACCCAGCTGGCCGCCAGCCCCGCCGTACGGCGCCGGTACAGCGAGCTGCTGCGCCTCGTCTGGTCCTACGGCGGCCCGTGCTCGAGCAGTCACGGCCGGGCCGCGGTCGAGCGGGCGGTCACCCGGGTCCGCGCCTCGCTCGACCACGGCAGCGACCCGCGCTCGAGCTCGTCCACTCCCGCCACATCGCCCGCAGCCACGAGCTACCTGCCCCTCACCACCAGGGCCCTGGACGGTCCGGCACCGCCGTGATCAGCCCCAGCTACTTCGCCGGCACCCTCGGGCACGTGGTCGACCTCCCGGGGGCCTACTCGATCGCCGTCGGCACCGGACTCACCCCGGACGCCGCGGCCGAACGCGGCACCGCGGAGCGGGTCGCCGCCGGGCTCAAGCTGCTCGCCGACCCCACCCGGCTCCTGATCCTCACCCAGCTGCGGCAGGCGCCGGCAGCCGTCGGGCAGATCGCCAAGCAGGTCGGCGTGGCCCAGCCCACCGCCTCGGTCCACGTCCGGCAGCTGCGCGAGGCGGGGCTGCTCACCCCGGTGCGGGACGGCGGCACGACGCTCTACCGCACCGACGCCGACAAGGTCGACGTCCTGCTCAGCCAGGCCCGTGAGGCCCTGCTGGACGCCGCGGACCGGTGACTCAGCGGATGTCGAGGGTGCGCAGGGCGTCGAGCACCGCCCTCACCTGGGCCACCTCGTGGGTGCGCATCAGCGTGGTGCCTCCCAGGTGGGCCAGCACCGCGAAGAACCCCTCGGCGGTGCGGAACTGGTCCTCGAAGACGTCGAACGCGTGGGGCAGGGCATGACAGATCGGCAACCCGAGCCGGCGCAGCCGGAAGGTGTTGGCGATCACCCGGGCCTGGTGGCCCAGCCGGGTCCTCGGGTCGACCAGGTTTCCGTAGTAGAAGCCCATGCCGGGGTCGATCACCAGGTTCTGGACGCCGGCAGCCCTGGCCTGGGCCACCCGCAGCCTCGAAGTGGTCGAGCAGTCCGGGGATCGGGTCCTGCTCGAGGGTGACGTCGGTGATCTCGCGGACGTTGCGCCCCCGCACGCAGCAGAGCACCACCGTGGCCCCGAACTCGGCCGCGAGGGCGAAGATCTCGTCCTGGTACTCAGCCCCGGTGAAGTTGAGCACCGAGGCGCCGGCCTGCAGCGCAGCCTTGGCCACCACCGGTTCGTACGTCTCGGCCGACACCAGCACCCCGTCGGCGGCGAGTGCCTCGACCACCGGCACCAGGCTCGCCTGCTGCTGCTCGGGCGAGACCCGGGCGGCCTTGGCGGTGCTCGACTCGGCCCCCACGTCGACCAGGTCGGCGCCCTGGGCCGCCAGCACCCGGCCCTTACGGACGGCCGAGGCGGTCGAGGTGGCGATGCTCTCACGGTAGGTCGAGTCACGGGACAGGTTGATGCAGCCCATCACCACCGCACCCTCGGCCGGGTCGAAGACCCGCTCACCCACCACCAGCGGGGTCACCGGACGGTCGACGTCCTCGGCATGGGCCTGCGCCAGGGCGACCAACGCGGCCAACGAGATCATCGGCGTCCTCTCACGATCATCGGCTCACTGTACGGACCGGGCACTCACCGCTTGCTGCCCGCCGCGGCACGCAGCGCTGCGATCATCCGCCGGACCGGGGGCTGGTCGGCCAGGGTGGGGCGGGTGGCCACCCAGATGTGACGCGGCTCGGGCGGGTGGCGCAGCTTGCGGACCGCGACGTGCTCCTGCACGGCGCTCAGGCCGAGCAACGGGATCAGTGCCACCCCGAGACCGGCCGCGACATAGCCCTGGGTGACGGCGAACTCACCCCCCTCGGCCACCACTCGTGGGCTGAACCCGGCTCGCCGGCAGGCCTCGACCATGTCGTCCCTGATGTAGTCCGCAGGGCCGGTGGTCACCACCCAGTCGTCGTCCGACAGGGCGCCCAGGTCGACCAGCCGTCGCCGCGCCAGCCGGTGCTCACGAGGCAGCAGCAGGCGGTACTCGTCGTCCAAGAGGTGGATCCGCAAGAGGTCGTCGACGGGGGCGGCGCCGCGGGCGAACGGTTCGACCACGACCACGAGGTCGACCTCGCCGGCGCGCAGTCGGCGCAGCGCACCCTCGGCCTCGTCGACGATCGGCATGACATGCAGCCCCGGCATGGCGCGACGGAACGTCGCGATGGCGGCCGGCAGCATCGACTCCCCCGCCGAGAAGAACGAGACCACCCGCAGCCGCCCGACACGACCCGCCCGCAGGTCGGCCAGCGCGGACTCGGCGTCGTCGACCGCCGAGAGCACCCGTTCGGCGTGCTGGGCCAGCAGCAGCCCGGCCGCCGTGGGCCGGACGCCCCTTCCGGCCTTCTCGAACAGCGGCGAACCGGCCTCGAGCTCGAGCTGCGACAGCTGCTGGCTGACGGCAGAGACCGAGTACCCCAACGAGGCGGCGGCCGCTGTCAGGGTGCCCTCGGTGACGACGGCACGATGCACCTGCAGCAGTCGAGTGGTCAGCACAGCGATCGTCCCGGCATGTGCTTCATTGTTCACGATAGCTGAACCTTTGTTCACGATTCCTCGCTGGATCTCGAACAGTCATCGGGTGCATGATGGAGCTGTCCACGAAACAACCAGCTGAGCCCGAACCGATTCGGGCCCGAAGGGGTGAATAGCCATGCTTGCCATGTTGATGCTGTTCCTGCTGGCGGTGTGCGTCGCCGCCCCCTGGCTCGGCGCGGACTCCAGCGATGCGCGCAGTGAGTCCGCCCACCCGACCCAGGGTTGGCACCCGCTGCTACCGGACCACCCGACCTCGTTCTGATCGCCCGGAGTGAGCTCACCCGACGCTGCTTCATGATCGGCGCTCGTCGCAGTCCCTCCGCACGACCGGATTCCGGTGGTCAGCCCGGGGTGGTCATCTCGATCATCGGTCTCTCGGTGTCCGTCATCTCGGGCCGTCATCGGCGCGTAAGGACTGCGGGGCCGGCCGCTCGTAGCGTTCGCCGGGTGCAGGTCCTCGTCACCGGCGGAGCCGGTTTCATCGGTTCGGCCGTCGTCCACGCCCTGGCCGCAGCCGGTCACGACGTCCGCATCCTCGACGCAGGGCTGCCGCAGGCCCACCTCGACGGAGCACCGGCGCCGTCGCCGGCGTCGCGGTGCGAGCATGGCGACGTCCGCGACCCCGTCGAGGTCGCCCGGGCGCTGCGCGGCGTCGACGCGGTCTGCCACCAGGCGGCCAAGGTGGGGCTCGGCGTCGACCTCGACGACCTGCCCGCCTACGCCTCGTGCAACGACGTCGGCACCGCCGGTGCTGCTGGCCGAGATGGCCCGGGCCGGCGTGCGCCGTCTGGTGCTCGCCGGGTCGATGGTCGTCTACGGCGAGGGTCGCTACCGCTGCCCCGCGCACGGCCCGGTGGCCGGCTCCCCCGCGCAGCGCGGCGGCCCTGCGAGCAGGGCCGGTTCGAGCCGTGCCTGCCCCCGGTGCGGCGCCGACCTGGCGCCGGGCCTGGTGCCCGAGGACGCCGTCGCCGACCCCCGCAACGGCTACGCGATCACCAAGCTGGTGCAGGAGCAGCTGACGCGGGTCTGGGCCCGCGAGACCGGCGGCGCGGCGACCGTGCTGCGCTACCACAACGTCTACGGCCCGGGCATGCCGCGCGACACCCCGTACGCCGGGGTGGCCTCGATCTTCAGGTCCGCCCTCGAGCGCGGCCAGGCACCCCGGGTGTTCGAGGACGGCGGGCAGCGCCGCGACTTCGTGCACGTGGACGATGTCGCAGCCGCGAACCGGGTCGCCCTGGAGGCCGTCGGGGCGCGGCGGGCCGGCGACGTCCGGCGTCCGGGTCTACAACGTGGGCAGCGGCGAGCCGCGCACCATCCTCGACCTGGCCGCGGCACTGGCCGAGTCCCTGGACCGGTCCGGCACCGGTGGTGACCGGTGAGTTCCGGCTCGGCGACGTCCGGCACGTCACCGCAGACACGTCCCTGATCCGCCGCGAGCTCGCCTGGCTGCCCGACCGTCCGGTTCCAGGACGGCGTCGCCGCCCTCGCCCTGAAGCCCTGAACCCGCGGACAGCCGCCGGCGTCAGGCGCCGGCGATCAGCGCCGGCGATCAGGCGGTGTCGATCAAGCGGTGTCGATCAGGCGGCGGCGAGCGGCAGCCGGACGTCGAAGCGGCAGCCGCCGGCCTCGTTGTGCACGCTGATCCGGCCCTGGTGGGCCTCGACGATGCCGCGGGCGATGGCCAGGCCCAGACCGGCGCCGCCGTTCGGGCCGGGGGTGCGTGCCGGGCTGCCGCGCCAGCCGGGCTCGAACAGCTGGTCCAGGTCACTCGGCGGGGATGCCGCCGCAGGCGTCGCTCACCGACAGCACCACCTCGTCGCCCTGGCGCTGCGCCGCGACGTGCACGGTGCCGTCGGCGGGGGTGTGCCGGATCGCGTTGACCACCAGGTTGGTCAGCACCCGCCCGAGCCCGGCGGCGTCGGCCCGTACCGACATCGGGTCGGCGTGGGCGCCGAGGGCGACCCGGCCGGCCTCGGCCACGGCGGCCGACCCCGACGAGCACGTCCGAGACCAGGTCGCGCAGGTCGACGTGCTCCATGGTCAGCGCCAGGGCGCCGGAGCGGATCCGCGACAGCTCGAACAGGTCGTCGACCATGGCGGCTCAGCCTGTCGACCTCGCGCCGCAGCTGGCGGTGGTAGCGCCGGGGGTCGGTGGCGACGCCGTCCTCGAGGGCCTCGGCCATGGCACGCATGCCGGCCAGCGGCGTGCGCAGGTCGTGGCTGATCCAGGCCACGAGGTCGCGCCGTGACTGCTCGAGCGCCTGCTCGCGCTGCTGCGCCTGCGCCAGCCGCAGTCGTGCGCCCTGGATCTCGGAGTCGATGTCGACCAGCTCCCGCAGGGTCGGGGCTCGCATGCTGCCCCCTGGCCAGGTCACCCAGCCGCCCGGCCTGGCGGCGCACGCTCTCGACGTCGGCCACGACCCGCCGTCCCGACAGCCAGGCCACCAGCAGCGCCACCAGCGAGGCGACCGCCGTCACCGGCAGGACGACGGCGAGGTCGTGGGGGGAGATGAACATGGCCTTGGCCGCGCCCACCACCCCCGCCACCACCGGCATCACCGTCAGCAGCGGCAGTGCCACCAGGGTCCCCCGCACCGAGGGCCGGCGCCGCAGCCGCACCGCGAGCGCCCCCACCACGGCCACCGCCCCGGAGTAGAGCAGGGCCAGAGCCAGTACCTCCAGGGTCGCCTGACTCATGACCGACGCCCCGACGCGGCCGGGCTCACGACGAATCCCCGTCCCAGCGGTAACCGACGCCCCAGACCGTCACCAGGCGCTGCGGGGCCGCGGGATCGGCCTCGACCTTCTCGCGCAGCCGGCGCACGTGGACGGTCACGGTCGAGGTGTCGCCGTACTCCCAGCCCCACACCTCGCGCATCAGCCGCTCGCGGGTGAAGGCCTGCCCGGGATGGGTCATGAGGTGCACCAGCAGGTCGAACTCGCGGCCTGTCAACGGCACGTCGGCCCCGGCGACGGCGACGGTGCGGGCGGCCACGTCGGCCACCAGGTCACCGTTGACCAACCGGCGCGGCAGGTTCTGGCCCGCCGACGGCACGGTCTCGGTACGGCGCAGCACCGACTGCACCCGCAGCACCAGCTCGCGCGGGCTGAACGGCTTGACCAGGTAGTCGTCGGCCCCGGTCTCCAGGCCCACCACCCGGTCGCTCTCCTCACCGAGGGCGGTGAGCATGACCACCGGCAGGTCGGGCCGGGACTCGCGCAGCCGGCGGCAGACCTCGAGCCCCGACAGGCCGGGCAGCATGAGGTCGAGCACCACCAGCGACGGCCGGGTCCGGCCGGCCACCGCCAACGCGGTGACGCCGTCCGCGGCCGAGTCGACCTCGAAACCGGCGTTGCCCAGGTAGGTTCGCACGACCTCGGCGACGGTCGGGTCGTCCTCGACGACGAGCACACGGGTGGCCACCGGACCAGCGTAGGTGCGTGCGGCGCCGTTCGGCGGTCGCGGCCCGGGACCGTTCGACTTCTGTAAGCACTGCGCCCCTGCGGCCTCACTATCGTCGGCCGGGTGAGCAGCCCCTGGCGCCGATCGCCGGCCGACAGTCCGGTCCTACCCGAGAACGACTGCACGGCGCCCCTTCTGACCGACACAACGGGCGCCCCGCCGCCGGTCGTCGAGGTCGACCTGGTGCTGCCCTGCCTCGACGAGGCGCTCGCGCTGCCGACGGTGCTCGCCGCGCTGCCGCTCGGGGTACGGGCGATCGTGGTCGACAACGGCTCGACCGACGCCAGCGCCGACGTCGCCCGGGCCCTGGGGGCCGTGGTGGTCACCGAGCACCGCCGAGGCTTCGGGGCCGCCTGCGCCGCGGGACTGGCCGCGGCCACCGCCCCGTTCGTGGCGTTCTGCGACGCCGACGCCACCCTCGACCCGGGCGAGCTGCCCCGGCTGCTGGCGCCGTTGCTCGACGGCAGCGCCGACCTGGTGCTGGGACGTCGCCGCGCGAGCCGCCGCTCGGCCTGGCCGTTGCACGCCCGCGCCGCCAACCGGGTGCTGGCACTGCTGATGCGTCGGCGCACCGGGTTCGCGCTGCACGACCTGGGCCCGATGCGGGTCGCCCGCCGCGAGCCGCTGCTGGCCCTGGGCATCGCCGACCGTCGCTCCGGGTTCCCGCTGGAGATGGTGCTGCGGGCGGCCGCCGCCGGCTGGCGGGTCGGCGAGGTGGACGTCAGCTACCACCCCCGGGTGGGCCGCTCCAAGGTGACCGGGACGGCGCGAGGCACGGCGCGCGCCGTCCACGACATGCGCCGGGTCCTGCTCGAGGTCAGGTCGTGACCGCCCTGACGACCCCGTCGTGCGGGCGGTGGACTGACGATCCTGGTGCTGGCCAAGGCGCCCGTCGCCGGCCGCAGCAAGACCCGGCTCGCCCCCCGCTACGGCGACCGTGGAGCCGCCCTGCTGGCGGCCGCCGCCCTGTCGGACACCCTGGGCATCGTGCGCCGCACCCCCTGCGCCCGAAGGGTTCTGGTGCTCGACGGGCAGCTGACGCCCGACGGACGGCCGGCGGCCGACGGGCGGCCGGCAGCCGACGGCCGCCGGCGGAGCGCACGGTGGTGCACCTGCGCACCGACGGGTTCGACGTCGTGCCGCAGGTCGCCGGCGACCATGCGGAGCGCATCCGGGCGGCCTTCGAGACGGCCGACGGCCCCGCGCTGCTGATCGGCATGGACACCCCCCAGGTCCGCGTCGACACCCTGCGGCTCGACCTGGACTGCCCCGTCGACGCCTGGCTGGGCCTGGCCGAGGACGGCGGCTGGTGGGCGTTGGGCCTGCGGCACGCCCGGCGCGACGCCGCACGGGTGCTGGCCGGCGTCCCGATGTCGACCGACCGTACCGGCGCCGTCCAGCGGACCCGCCTGGCCGAGGCCGGGCTGCGGGTGGCGCACCTGCCGATGCTGCGCGACGTCGACGAGCCGGACGACGCCGTGGCCGTCGCCGCCCTGGCGCCCGCGACCCGCTTCGCGGCGAGTCTGCGCACCCTGGAGTCCGAGCTCGCCGGCGCCGGCCGGCCGGGGGTGGCATGACCACGCCCACGCTGACCACGCCCACGCTGGCCACGCCCACGCTGGCCACGTTCACCGGAGCCCGCAACCGGCGCGGCACCGTTCGGCTGGTGCACGACACCGGCCACGTCGAGCACCACGACGTCGACCGCTGGTGGCGCGACGCCGACGACGTCGACCGCAGCGCCGTGGCCAGGTGCGACGGACCCACCGTCGACATCGGCTGCGGACCGGGGCGGCTCTCGCTGGCGCTGACCCTGCGCGGCGTCACCACCTTGGGCATCGACGTCTGTCTCGAGGCCGTCGTCACGACCCGGGCCCGGGGCGCCGGCGCGATCCGCCGCGACGTCTTCGCGACCCTGCCCGGCGAGGGCCGATGGCACTGGGCACTGCTGGCCGACGGCAACATCGGCATCGGCGGCGACCCCGGCCGGCTGCTGCGACGGGTGGCCGGGATCGTGACCCCGGACGGCAAGGTGCTGGTCGAGGTCAGCCCCGGGGACGTCGACCTCCGCGGCCACAGCCGGATCCAGGACGCCGACGGCCACCTGGGCTCCCCCTTCCCGTGGGCGGTCCTGGGCGCTCCGGCGCTGGCTCGACTCGCCCGCCGGGGCGGCTGGACGGTCGAGCAGAGCTGGCGGGACGGCGGCCGCCGCTTCGTCGTGCTGCGCCGCGTCGTGCGGCGCAGCGGCGAGCCGGCCGAGGGGTCGCACGCGAGCGCCTGAGCCGCCCTATCGGATGGCGCTGGGACCTACCTGATGGAGCTGGGGCTCAGCAGCACCGGGATCGCGACCATCGCCAGGCAGGCCGCCACGAACAGCAGCGCCCCCACGACCTGACGCCCCCGGGGCGGCAACAGTCGGGACAGGGCCCAGCCCGCCAGCACCGCCAGCGGCGCCAGGATCACGTCGTGCACCACCAGCACGCCGGCCAGCCAGGACAGCGCCGCGACCGGCCGGGTGGCCCGCGGCGAGGCCCCGACCAGCTCGTACAGGCCGTACCCGATCGCGGCGCCCGCGAGCAGCACGGCCGTGACCCGCACCAGGCCGTAGCGCGCGGGCAGCTGGGGGGCGACGGCCTCGGGCCGGTCCACCTCAGACCACCTCGATCCGGCTCAGCCACTTGGTCTGGTGCACCCCGGGGCGGTCGGGAGCGATCAACCGCAACGGGTACCCGTGGTCGAGGCTCAGCGTGCTGCCGTTGAGGCCGGTGGCCAGCAAGCGACAGGGGATCGCGGGCGACCGAGGGCCCGATCGGTGACGAGCCGTAGAGCCAGCCGGTCTCGAGCGAGACCGCCCGCAGGTGACGGTCGGGGCCGATCCCGGCCAGGTCCAGCACGTCCCGCAGGCGCACCCCGACCCAGCGGGCGCTCACGCTCCAGCCCTCGACGCAGGCGATCGGCAGCTCGACCTCGTGCTGCGGCATCGCCGCCAGGTCGGCCAGGCTCAGGACGACCGGGCGGGGGCCGGCGACTGTGAGCCGCCAGGCCGGGTCGGTGGCCACGGCCGCGATCGCGGCGGCGCTCGCCGTCCGGTTGACCGGTACTCCTTGGGGGAGCGGGCGGGGTCACGGGGCGACAGCAGCGACAGGCCCCGCAGCGGGGCCACCGTCTGGCCCGCCGTGGCCAGGGTGAGCATGCCGACGGCGCCACCGACCCCCAGCAGCAGCGCCCGTCGGTCACCGTCCGAGGCGGCGCTGCGGGTCGACAGCCCCTCGCGGATCTGCGGCGCCTTCACCGCCAGGTGCACCAGCAGCGAGCCCACGACGATCCACGCCACCGCGTAGTGGACCCTCGGGAAGAAGAACGGCCACGGGTACCACTGCACGATGTTCAGCAGCCCGCTGGTGACCTCGAACAGGGTGCCCGCCACCAGCGGGGCCAGCAACGCCCGCTCGGCAGCGTGCCCCACGGTGCGCGCGGGTGGCCAGGTGAACAGGTGGCGGTAGACGACCCAGAGCTTGGCCAGCACCAACGGGATCGCCGCGAGCCCGGTGGCGACGTGCAGGCCCTGCGACAGCTGGTACCCCCAGACCGGGCGGCTCGGCAGGTCGAACCAGTCCGGCGGGTGCTGGTGCACATGGCTGATCAGCCCGGTGACGAAGCAGATCGCGATCGCCACCCCGAGGGCGCGACCGATCAGTGCCGCGCTGCGCCGGTCGTGGGCACCGGCCGTCGACGGTGCGGGCTGCCGGAACGGACCCTGCCGCAACGCCTGCGGCGGTTCGGGCAACGGATACTCCGAGTACGCGCATCAGCCGAACCGGGGGCCTGGTCACCTCTCGAGGCTAGGAGCACCCTGAGCGGCAACGGATTACGAAAGCCTGAACTCCGCCGGTGCCCCCTGTTCTCGCCGCGGCGGGACCGTCAGGCTGGGCCCATGCCGGTCGTCACGACGTCCCACCCGCTCTCGCGCGGCGGCCCGTCGGCGACGGCGACCCGGTTCACGGTCGTGGCCGCGGCGGCCCTTCTTGCGCTGGCGGGGTCGGTGCGGGCCGTCGTCACGGCCGGGGACCCCGGCCAGGGCGGCTGGCGGCTGGCGGCGGCCGTCGCGGCAGCCTGGCTGTGCTTCGGCGTCGGGGCCTGGGCCGTCCGTCGCTCTCCGCGGCGGGCCGCCGTGGGCCTGGTGGTCGCCGGAGGGATCGCCCTGCAGCTCGTCGCCCTGACCTCACCACCGCGGTTGACGAACGACTTCTACCGGTACGCCTGGGACGGTCGGGTCCAGGTGGCCGGCATCTCGCCCTATCGCTACTCCCCGACCGACCCGGCCCTGGCCGGGCTGCGCACCGACTGGCTGTTCCCCGCCTCGTGCGCGGCCCAGGTGCCGGCCTGCACCGTGATCAACCATCCGACCTCACCCACCATCTACCCGCCGCTGGCCCAGGCCGAGTTCGCCGCCGTCCGGCTGGCCACCTGGCCCCTGGGGCCCGACGGCGGGCGCGAGCGCACCTGGCAGGTACTGGCCGCACTGCTGGCGACCGCGACGACCGTGCTGCTGGTGCGGCACCTGAGCCGTCACGGCGACCCCCGGCAGGCGGTGCTGTGGGGGTGGTGCCCGACGGTCGCCCTGGAGTGCGGCGGCAACGCCCACGTCGACGCCCTGGCGGCGCTGTTGGCGACGGCGGCCCTGATCGTCGCGGCCCGAGCAGCCCGATCCCGCGGCGTCGTGGGGGCGGGCGCGCGACGGCAGCACCGGACGGCGGCGCTGGTCGGTGCCGGTGTGCTCGTCGGCGCGGCCGTCACGGCCAAACTGCTGCCGGCCCTGCTGCTGCCCGCCCTGGCCGCGCCGCTGCCCTGGCTCACCGGTCGCACCTGGCTCACCGGGCGCACCGGGCGCAGCGGGGACGAACGGCAGCGCTGGACGACGACCCACGGGGTGCTGCTGCTGACGGCCGGGCTGACCGTCGTCCTGGCCTACCTGCCGCACCTGCTCACGGCCGGCGGCCAGGTGCTGGGGTTCCTGCCGGGGTACCTGCCCGAGGAGGGCTACGACGGCAGCGGCCGGTTCCCCCTGCTGCAACCCTGGCTGCCCCGGCAGGCGGTCGTCGTGACCGGCGCCGCGATCCTGGTCGGGATCGCCCTGCGGACGGCCCGTCGCAGCGACCCCACCCGCCCCTGGACCGGAGCCATGGTGATGACGGCCACCACCTTCGCCGTGCTCGGCGTCACCTACCCCTGGTACGCCCTGCTGCTGGTGCCGCTGGTGGCCCTCGACGGTCGCGGCACCTGGCTGGCGTTCGCCGCGGCGGCCTACCCGGGCTACCTGGCGCCCGCCCTGCACCTGCCGTTCGGGGTCACCAACGGCATCAGCTACGCCACCGCCGTGCTGCTGGTGACGGCCGCTGCCTGGGGCAGGCGAGCACGTGGGCCGGCGGCCTCGCCGTCCCGTGGACCCGAGGTTCGCCGTCCGGGGCCGACGTTTGCCACGTGAGCGGCGACAATGACGTCACCCGCCGCCGCACTAGGAGATCGTCGTGCCCGTCAACATTCCCCGCGCCCTGCCCGCCCGCAGGACGTTGGAGGCAGAGAACGTCTTCGTGATGTCCGAGCAGCGGGCCGGGCACCAGGACATCCGGCCGCTGCGGATCGCGATCGTCAACCTGATGCCGACCAAGGTCGACACCGAGACCCAGCTGCTGCGCCTGCTCGGCAACACCCCGATCCAGGTCGAGATCACGCTCGTCCACATGCAGTCGCACGACTCCCGCAACACCAGCGGTGAGCACCTCGAGGCGTTCTACGCCACCTTCGACCAGGTGCGTCACCAGAAGTTCGACGGGCTGGTGATCACCGGAGCCCCGATCGAGCTGCTGGAGTTCGAGCAGGTCGACTACTGGCCCGAGCTGTGCCAGGTGATGGATTGGAGCATCGACCACGTCTTCTCGACCCTGCACGTCTGCTGGGGCGCCCAGGCCGGCCTGTACCGGCACTACGGCGTCAAGAAGTACCCGGTGGGCGAGAAGGTCTTCGGGGTGTTCCAGCACCAGGTGCTCGACCCGCGCTCGCGGATCCTGAGCGGCTTCGACGAGGTGTTCCCGGCGCCGCACTCCCGCCACACCGAGGTGCGCGCCGCCGAGATCGAGGCCGCCGACGGGCTCGACCTGCTCGCGGTCTCGGACGAGGCCGGCGTCTACCTGGCAGCCAGCACCGACGGCCGGCGGGTGTTCGTCACCGGCCACCCCGAGTACGACCGCTACACCCTGGCCACCGAGTACGAGCGGGACGTCGACCGCGGGCTGCCGATCACGGTGCCCCGCAACTACTACCCGGACGACGACCCGGCACGCCCGCCCATGGTCACCTGGCGCTCGCACGCCTTCCTGCTGTACGCCAACTGGCTCAACTACTGCGTCTACCAGCGCACCCCGTTCGACCTGTCGTCCTGCGACCTGACGGCGGCCGACGACCGGGCGAACGAGGACGGCGACGAGTAGTCCGGTACCTGCCCGTCCAGTAGTCCGTACCGGCCCCCCAGTGGCCCGGTGGCTGCCCCTCAGCCCCGGCTGGTGGTGTTGCTGCCCAGCACCAGGGCGCTGGTGGTGCCGCCGAAGGCCGGGGTGCCGTCGGCGAGGACGAAGGTGTTGCCCGAGACCTTGATGTTGCCGGTGCGGATGCTGAACGTGCCGTCGCCGTGCACCCAGATGCCGCCGTAGGTCCTGGTGACCTTGTTGCCGGTGACGACGACGTCATAGGCGCTGTCGTTGCCGCCCTGGCCACCGACCTCGAGGAACCCCTGCACGTTGGTGGCGACGTTGTCGACCAGCTTGAGCCGGTTGCCCTGCTTCCAGATGTCGACGAACCCGCCGTCGTAGCCGTAGTCGTAGCTGGGGGCGCGGCAGTTCGTGCACGAGGTGGTGGCGATGGTGACGTCGTCGGCCGAGACGTCGAAGCCGACGGCGCCGGAGTCGTCGTCCCCGCCGGGGGTGTTGTTGTACATGTGCAGGTCGTGGATCGCGCTGCCGGTGACCGTGGTGAACGGGGCGCTGATCTGCATGCCGATGCCGACGTCGTCGATCTCGACCCGCTCGAGGGTGGCGTGGTCGCCGGTGACGTTCACCCCGTAGCCGGGGGCGTGCGCGAGATGGATCCCGGTGACCGTGCTCCTGGGGCTGACCAGCTGCAGGACGCCGCGGCCGCGGCCGAGGCCGGTGCCCGAGATCACCGGGGCCCGGCCGCTGGCGTAGGCGCCCAGGGTGGCTCCGCCGGAGCCGTCGGCGGCCAGGGTGAGGCCGCCGTCCCAGCTGCAGCCCCGCTTCAGGTAGACCGCGGTGCCGGCGGGCACGGGGCGGGACAGGGGTTGCAGGGTGCGCCACGGCTGCCGTGCCGACCCGGCCGCGGAGTCGTTGCCCGCGGCGCAGTCGACGTACCGGCCGGCGGGGGCGGTGGCCGGGTCGAACGGCTCGTCGATGACGGCGCCCGGCGTCAGCGGACCGGTGACGGCCTGCGCCGAGGCCGAGCGGGACGACGGGGAGGCCGCCGCCACACTGGTCGAGGTGGCGTCGCCGACGGTGGGGTGGATCGTGTCGGCGTAGCTGGTGACGGGACGCCAGGTGGTCGCCGGGATCGTGGCGGCGACCGACGGGGTCGACCCGGCGGCCGCCCGATGACCCTTCGCCCCGTGCCAGGAGCCGCTGAAGTGGGGATAGGCGAAGGCGGCCGAGACCCCGACCAGCAGCAGCGGTCCGACCGCCAGTCCGGTGACCAGCGCCGAGCGCCGACGACGGCGCGATCGCAGGGACCGGCGGGAAGGCAGTTCCGTGGCGGGGACGGTGGAGCGCGAACTCATCGGGTGGATCCCTTTCGGCAGACAACTCCCGCAGGGAAGGGGGGTCCAAGGGGCACCCCGATGCGAGATGTTAAAACGCTGCCACCCGAAACGAGGCTCAGGGTCAAGGCAACATCAAGGTCTATAACTTTTCGGACAACACTCAATCCGTCACAGCAAAGAGTGATATGGGAGGCGCCATGACAACTTCACGTGCCATCTCGCCTGCCGCGGACACCGTGTTCGTCGGCGGATCGCTGTTCAGCGCCGGCTGGGCCGAGCCGCGACGCGGCGGCCTGGCCGTAGCCGACGGCCGCATCGTCGCGGTCGGCCGGGACGACGACCTTCGTGACCTCGTCGGGGCGGCCACCGAGCTGGTCGACCTGGCGGGCGGCCTGGTGGTGCCGGGGTTCCAGGACGCCCACGTGCACCCGGTGATGGCCGGGGTGGGCATGCTGCGCTGCGAGCTGCACGGCACCGAGTCGGCCGACGAGGCACTGCAGCGGATCGCCGCCTATGCCGCCGCACACCCCGAGGTGGAGTGGATCGTGGGGGGTGGCTGGTCGATGGCGCACTTCCCCGGCGGCACCCCGACCCGGCAGCTGCTCGACGCGATCGTGCCCGACCGCCCGGTCTCGCTGACCAACCGCGACGGCCACGGGTCGTGGGTCAACACCCTGGCCCTGGCCCGGGCGGGCGTCGACGCCGACACCCCCGACCCGGTCGACGGGCGCATCGAGCGCGAGCCCGACGGCACGCCGTCCGGCACCTTGCACGAGGGTGCCTGCGACCTGGTCGACGTACTGCTGCCGACCACGACCGCCGCCGAGCAGTACGCCGGGCTGCTCGTCGCCCAGCGCGAGCTGTTCTCGTTCGGCATCACCGCCTGGCAGGACGCCGCGGTCGGGGCCATGTTCGGCAACGAGGATCTGCTGCCGGTCTACCTGAAGGCCGCGGCCGCAGGGGACCTCAAGGCCCGGGTGGTCGGCGCGCTGTGGTGGGACCGGATGCGCGGCTCGGAGCAGATCGGCGAGCTGGTCGAGCGGCGGGACGGCGGGACGGCGGGGCGGTTCCGGGCCGCCGCGGTGAAGATCATGCAGGACGGCGTCGCCGAGAACTTCACGGCCGCGATGACCGAGCCCTACCTCGACGGCTGCGGCTGCGAGACCGGCAACAGCGGGCTCAGCTTCGTCGACCCGATCGCGTTGCGCGAGTATGTGACCCGGCTCGACGCCGAGGGCTTCCAGGTGCACTTCCACTCCCTCGGGGACCGGGCCGTGCGCGAGGCCCTGGACGCCGTCGAGGCCGCCCGCGAGTCGAACGGCCCCAGCGACAACCGTCACCACCTGGCCCACCTGCAGGTGGTGCACCCCGACGACCTGCCCCGATTCGCCCGGCTCGACGCCACCGCCAACGCCCAGCCGTTGTGGGCGGCCCACGAGCCGCAGATGGACGAACTGACGATCCCGTTCCTCGGCGAGCGCCGGGCGGCCTGGCAGTACCCGTTCGCCGACCTGCTGCGGGCCGGCGGCCGGCTCGCCGCAGGCAGCGACTGGCCGGTCAGCAGCCCGGACCCGCTGGCCGGCATCCACGTGGCGGTCAACCGGAGCGCCCCCGGAGCCACCGGGGCCGAGGCCGAGCCGTTGTATCCGCACAACCGGATCAGCCTCGCCGAGGCACTGTCGGCCTACACCGCCGGCACCGCCCGGGTGCTGCACCACGACGACGTCACCGGTCATCTGGCGGTCGGGGCCCACGCCGATGTCGTGGTGCTCGACCGGGACCCGTTCGCCGGGAGCGCCGACCGGATAGCCGAGACCAGGGTCAGCCGCACCTACGTCGCCGGCGAGCTGGTCCACCACGCCGAAGGGTGAGCCCGGTGCGGGTCGTGGACGCTGCGGACTGGTTACGGGTCACCGAGCTCGGCGCCGGGATCACTCTGGTCGAGGAGCCGCGTTCTAGGTCTCGGGCAGCTGCCCGACAAGGCGTACGTCACCAGAATTGCTGCGGCGCAACATGTCTGGTGACGAAACACGGTCATCGTTCCGTCCACACGGCAGGTACCGCGCACGTTTCCCGTGATCCGCCGACAGCTGCTGCCGCACGTCGGAACGACCTAGATCAGGTAGAGGCGGCTGAGCGAGATCCGCTCTGCCGGTGGCACACTCAGCAGTCGACCGTCGAGTCGCACCTCGCTGGTGCGGTGGTCGACCTCGACAATGCCGGTCCGGCTGTTGTGCACCATGTCGGCCAGCCCGATCCCCCGACACCCCTGCACCGCCACCCGCCGCCGCCGGGTGGGCAGCCGGTCCTCACCGGCGTCGGCGCACGAACCGCTGACGAAGGCAACCCCCAGGTCGGCTGCCGCGCCGCCGTGCCCGCCGAACTGCGGCCCGTAGACCAGTGGCTGCGCCGAGTCGATGGTGGCGTTCGGGTCGCCGGTGACCCCCCACGCCGGGATGCCGGCCTTGAGCACCAGAAGCGGCTTGACGCCGAACCAGGCCGGGTCCCACAGCACGACGTCGGCCAACCGGCCGACCGTGAGTGAGCCGATCTCGTGCGACATGCCGTGCGCGATGGCGGGATTGACCGTCAGCTTCGCCAGATACCGCAGCACCCGGGCGTTGTCGTCACCGTCCGTCGAACCACTCGTCGAACCACCCCGTCGAGACCAGCTCGTCGGCCTCGCCGCCGTCCTGCAGTCGCTGCTTCATCAGCCCCGCGGCGGCGAAGGTGCGGGCGACGGTCTCACCGGCCCGGCCCATGCCCTGGGCGTCGGAGGACATGATCGGCACCACGCCCAGGTCGTGCAGCACGTCCTCGGCGGCCATCGTGGCCGACCGGATCCGGTCCCGGGCCATCGCCAGGTCGCTCGGCAGGTCGGGCTTGAGGCCGTGCACCGAGACGATCATGGCGAAGTGCTCGGCGACGGCGTCGCGCCCGAACGGCATCGTCGGGTTGGTCGAGGATCCGATCACGTTCGGCACCCCGGCCAGGGTCAGCACGTCGGGCACGTGCCCGCCGCCACAGCCCTCGACGTGGAACGCGTGCACGGTGCGGCCGTCGAGCACACCGAGGGTGTCCCGCACGAACATCGACTCGTTGAGCCCGTCGGTGTGGACCGCCACCTGCACGTCGTGCTGCTCGGCCACCGTCAACGCGGTGTCGAGGGCGCGCGGGTGGGCGCCGATGTCCTCGTGCACCTTGAACCCGCAGACCCCGCCCTGCACCAGCGCCTCGACCAAGGGCTGCGGCCGGGACGACGACCCACCACCGAGGAAGCCGATGTTGACCGGCCAGGCGTCGAACGCCGACCAGCCCCGGTGCAGCCCGTAGCGGTCGTTGACCCCCACGCCCCAGACCGGCCCGTACTCCTGGCCCAGGATCGTGGTGACCCCCGAGGCCAACGAGGCCTCCATGATGCGGGGCGAGAGCAGGTGCACGTGGGTGTCGATCGCGCCGGCGGTCGCGATCAACCCCTCGCCGCTCACCACCGCGGTGCCGGTGCCGACGACGACGTCGACGCCGTCCATGGTGTCGGGGTTGCCGGCCCGGCCCACGGCCACGATCCGCCCGCCGCGCACCCCGATCGAGGTCTTGCGCACCCCGAGCAGCGGGTCGATCACCAGGACGTTCGAGACCACCAGGTCGCAGCTGTCGGCCAGGCTCACCGCCGCCAGGTGCATGCCGTCGCGGCCGGTCTTGCCGAAGCCCATCAGGAACTCCTCGCCCCGCTGCTGGGAGTCGGCCTCGACCCGCACCACCAGCCCGGTGTCGCCCAGGCGCACCCGGTCGCCGGTGGTGGCCCCGTGGACGGCGGCGTAGTCGTCGGGGTTCATGCCTGTTCCCCCGCTCCCGAGATAGCCCATCGACCGGGCTCGCGCCAGGGCCTGCTCCCGCCCGCCCGGGCTGTCGAGCGGGCCGTCGACCAGGCCCGCGAAGCCGATCGCCACCCGCCGTCCGCGGATCGGGGCGAGACTGACCTCGACGTCGACGTCCGGCTCGAAGCGCACGGCCGCGCCGGCGTCGATGGCCAGGTGCCGGCCGTAGGCAGCGGCACGGTCGAAGCGCAGGTGCGGGTTGGCCTCGAAGAAGTGCCAGTGCGAGGTGACGCTGATCGCGACGTCGGCGGTGTTGCGGACCAGGACCGTCACCAGATCCGTTGCCACAGCGCCGGTCACGGCGGCGAGCGGGTGCGTCAGTACCGCCCCGGGAGCCCGGCCGCCCAGCGAGCCGCCGCCGATCGGGTCGGGGACGACGGCGAGCCTGGTGCCGTCGTCGAACACCGCCTCGACCCGCACCTCCGCGACGATGTCGGCCACACCGGGCAGCACGTCGTCCGGCCCCAGCGCGGCGCGGCCGGCGGCCACCGCGTCGGTCAGCCGGGCACCGTCCCGAGCCGCCTCGATCACCGCGTCGCTGACCACCGCGATCGTCTCGGGCACGTTCAGGCGCACCCCCCGGCGACGCCGGGCGTGCGCCAGCTGGGCCGCCGTGAAGATCAGCAACCGGTCACGTTCCTGCGGGGTCAGCCGCATGCTCAGCACCTGCCTCGTCCGACCGCCTGGCGGTGCCAGACCCTCAGTGCCAGACCCTGCCAGACGCGGGTCCGGACGGCGATGCCGGGCCTTGCCAGAGGACCGTCGGTCTGTCAGTTTGGTCGACATCCAAGAATTGTCCACCGCTCGCCAGGAGGCGACCGTGCCCGACGTCCCGTCCACCCCGGCCCAGGCAGGGTTCGCCATGCCCGCCGAGTGGGGCCGCCATGCCGGCTGTCTGATGTCGTGGCCGACCCGCGACGAGCTGTGGCAGGGCCGCCGCGACGAGGCCGAGCGCGACTACGCCGCCGTGGCCCGGGCGATCGCCGAGGTCGAGCCGGTCGTCATGGTCTGCCGTCCGGGGTCTGCCCGCGAGGTGGTCGACCGCTGCGGCGCCGCCGTCCAGCCGCTCGAGGTGCCGATCGACGACTCCTGGGCGCGCGACAACGGGCCGATCTTCGTCCGCAACGCGGCCGGGCAGGTGGCGGTGGTGCGCTTCGGCTTCAACGCCTGGGGCGAGCGCTGGCACCCCTACGCCGACGACGCCCGGCTGCCGTTGCGGATCGCCGAGCACCTGGGCATGCCCGTCTTCGAGGCGCCGTTCGTGCTCGAGGGCGGAGCCTTCCTGGTCGACGGCGAGGGCACCCTGCTCACCACCGAGCAGTGTCTGCTCGATCCCAACCGCAACCCCACCCTGTCGCGTGAACAGATCGAGCAGGGGCTGCGCGACTACCTCGGCGTCACCACCGTGGTCTGGCTGCCGTTCGGGCACAGCCTGGACGTCGGCCCGGCCGGCACCGACGGTCACGTCGACGGCGTCGCCCAGTACCTGGCCCCCGGTCGGGTGCTGCTCGAGGTGTCGTCCGACCCGGGCTCGCCCGACCACGACCGCGGACTGGTCAACCTGGCACGGCTGCAGCAGGCCCGCGACGCCCGCGGCCGCTCGATCGAGGTGACCGTGCTCGACCCCGGCACCGAGCCCGAGGTCTCCTACGCCAACCACTACCTGGCCAACGGCATCGTCGTCGTGCCGGTCGGCACTGCGGCCCGGGACAGCGGGTCGGGCGGGGTCGGCACCGTGGCTGCCGGCAGTGCGGCCGACGAGGCGGCGCTGGGGCAGCTGCGCCTGGCGTACCCGGACCGCGAGGTGGTCGCCGTCCCGGGCACCGTGCTGGCGTTCGGCGGGGGCGGGCCGCACTGCATCACCCAGCAGATCCCGGAGGGCGACCCGGCCCCGGCGACCGGTGCCCACTGACGGACGGCGGCCGAGCCGACCGAGGGACGCCGCTCACGAAGGGGCCCCGGTGACGCACCGCAGGGGCAAGGGCCGGTCCCGCGAGCAGCAGGTGCTCGACGCGGCCGCCCGGGCGATCACTGAGCTGGGCCTTGCCCAGGTGCGGGTCAGCGACGTGGCCGAGCGGGCCGGCATGACCGCGGGACATGTCACCTATTACTTCCCGTCCAAGGACGACCTGCTGATGCAGGCGCTGCGACGCAGCGAGGCGTCGCTGACCGCCGAGGTCGCCGCCGAGCTCGCCGAGCTCGCCGACCCGTGGCAGCGCCTGGACCGGCTGCTGGCCCTGTCCGCGGCGCAGTCGGTGGGCGATCCCGGCTGGGTGCTGTGGCTGCACGTCTGGTCGCGAGCCGCCGGCGACCCCGCAGTGGCGCAGGTGCACGACGAGCTGGACGGCGCCTGGCGGGCGATCCTGGTCGACGTCATCGAGTACGGCCGCCGCCGTGGCGACTTCGTGACCGATGACCCGCAGGCCGCCGCCCTGCAGCTGTCGGCCCTGGTCGACGGCCTGTCGATCCAGCTCGCCCTCGGCGCCACCGGCAGCAGTGCGCAGCGGCTGCTGCAGCTGGCCCGTGCCGCGGCGGAGCGGCTGCTGGGGTAGCTCTTCAGTCGGGCGATCACGCGACCGATACCGATTCAGGCAGCAGGTACCTGGATCGGGGACCGCCGACGAGAGGGAGTGATACGTGTGAGTGTCGCCAAGCGTTCCAGCATCGGGTTCGCCGTGGTGTTCCTCGTGTCCTTGTCGGCCTCGGCCGCAGTGTTCAGCCTGTCGAACTCGTCCGCGCGCGAGCTCGACGACTACCAGTCGCGAGCCTCGGTCCTGGACACGACCATGTGGGCCCTGCGGTCGGACTTCTACAACTACGACGACCAGATGAACATGTACGTCGCCGTCCTGGCCGGCAAGGACGAGGGCGACGACCTGGCCGACACCACCTTCGAGCAGGCGATCATCGCCGCGCACCGCGATGGGCGACCACCTGGCACAGGCCAGGAAGCTGACCACCGACACCAAGCTGCTGTCGCTGTTCGACCGGCTGAACCGCGACCTGGTCGCCTACAACGGTTTCGCCGACCAGACCCGGGCCGCCGGCCAGGCCGGGGACGTGCAGCGTGCGGTGTACCTGTCGACCCGCGGCAACCTGGAGCCCTCGAACGACATCATGCCGACCCTGGACGACGCCACCGAGACCGTCCGGGCCGTCGTCACCGCCGAGCTCGCCCGGCTGAGCCAGGCCCAGAGCACCCTGCGCTGGGTCTCGGTGCTGTCGGCCACTGCTGACCGCCCTCATGATCGGCTTCGCTGGCGGTGGCGACCCGGCTTCGTCGTCATCCGACCGCTGACCGCGCTCAAGACGCCATGGTGAGCATCTCCACCGGCGTGGCCGACCGCAGCACCCGGGTGCCGGCCGCCGGCAACGACGAGATCGCCCAGGTGGGTCAGGCCTTCAACACCATGCTCGACACCCTGGCCCTGCAGGACGCCGACCTCGCCAAGGCGGCCGAGGAGCGCGAGAAGCACCTGGCGGCCACGTTCGAGCAGCAGCGCCGGGCCCAGGAGCAGGTGCGCGAGCGCGCCCAGGTCGTCATCGACGAGACCGCCGACGCCATCGGCGACGAGCTGCGCGGCATCAGCTCGCAGGTCGAGCTGGTCCGCAACGCCGCCAGCACCATCGAGGACCGGGTCGGCGCCGCCGACCGGGTGACCCGCTCGGTGGTCGAGGAGGCCGGCCGGGCCGACGTCGTCGTCGAGCAGCTGCAGGCCAGCCTGCGCGAGGTCGGCGGCATGGCCAAGCTGATCGCCGGGGTCGCCGACCAGACCAAGCTGCTCGCCCTCAACGCCACCATCGAGGCCGCCCGCGCCGGTGAGGCCGGCCGCGGCTTCAGCGTCGTGGCCAACGAGGTCAAGGCCCTGGCGATGACCACCGCCGCCTCGACCAGCAACATCACCACGACCATCTCCACCCTCGAGGAGCACAGCCAGGCCGTGGCCGGCGCGATCGCCGCCATGAGCCGGGGGATCGTCGGCGTCGACGACGCCACCGGCGTGCTGCGTGAGGTGGCCGCCCAGCAGTTCAGCGTGGTCAGCTCTCTCGACGACCAGGTCAACACCACCGTCGACCGGCTGACGACGATGACCAACCTGACCGACCGGCTCGAGCGGCGGGCCCGGCAGCGGGTCCACCTGACCGGCTCGGCCGAGATCGTGGTTCTCGGCCGCACCTTCTCGGGCACGCTGCTCGACATCAGCGAGGGCGGGTTGCGCGCGAGCCTGGACGGCGCTGCCGGACTGCAGGTCGGCCAGGTCGGAGGGCTGGTGTTCAGCCTGCAGGGCCGCGAGTACCGGGTCGAGGCCCGGGTGGCCGACGACCACAGCGCCGCCGGGCACGAGGAGGTCGGGCTGGAGTTCGTCAGCGCCCCGACGGCTCTCGTCGAGCACATCCGGTCGTTCGTCCGTGGGGCGCTCGAGGGTCACTGACCCGAGGTCGCCGAAGCGACGTCCAGGCTCTTACACCGTCCGTACACGACGCTGACGAGCCGGCCACGACGGGTCCGCATGCTGATGCCCTCAGCAGCTGTGGCCGGCCCGTCGCGGCCACCGGACGATCGGAGCACCTGGTCATGACCCTGTCCCGAACTCTCGGCGCGACTGTCGGTCTCGGCACCCTGGCACTGCTCGCCGGGGGCGTCGCCCTCAGGTCGGCGACCGCGCCGTCGGAACCCGCTGCCTGGAGCGCGGCCGCGACGCCCGTGGCCCAGGTGCACCTGGTCAGCGGCAGTGGGGGTACCCCCGCTGCCGTCGCTGTCACCGCGCCCGCCGCTGCCGCCCTCGCTTCAGCCGCACCCGCTGCGAACGCCGGTGCCGCCACTACGGTTACCGCGGCTCGCGTCGTCACCGAGGAGAGCCCGGAGCACGAGCGGTGCGAGGCGACGCTGCCTGCGGTCGTGCTCGGCGACCCGGGCACCAGCGGCCGGGGCCGCCTCGGGGGTGCGGGTGTGGCACGACGGCAGCGGGTGGCACCTGCGGGCGACCCACCCGGGCACCGACCCGGTGGCCTTCAGCGGTGTGATCCGCAGCGGCCAGCCGATCACCGCCACCGGCTACCGGCTCGAGAAGGGCGACTCCCTCGCCCTCGGTGCCGACCGGCGCACCCTGACCTTCGTCCTCGTCAACCACGGTGGGCTGGACGGCGTCGACCTCACCGACCGGTGTGCGATCCACACGACGTTCACGGTGCGCCGTGCAGGGCACCAGGCGTCGCCGTCCTCGGTGTTCCTCGGGGCTCACGGCGGCCACCCGACCAGCAACCCGTTCCAGATCGAGCGCCGCCGACACTGAGGGCCCCCGGCTCGGGCCGGGTTCGAGCAACTGGCAGTGGCGTGGGCCAGTGCCGCCCACCTGGTCACCTGATCCCTGGACCCCAGGGCCACCGGCCAGGCACGATGAATCGCACGACGAGACTGGCACTCAACGCGTTGGCGATCGCCTACGCCGACCGCCTGCCCGGCGCTGCCATGAATGGGAGCGGCTATGACCACTGCTGGTGGCGCGAAACGTGAGTTCTTGTGGTCGTCGGCAGGATTGCTGGTCTCCGCCTGGAAGTGGAACCAGGTCTCGAACCCGGCCGAAAGGTGGATCATCGGACTCTTCTCGGCAATGTTTCTGATTGGCGTGCTGTGGAACGGGGGCAGGGTGTTGCGCCCCAAGGCGAAAGCTGCGGACGAAATGGATAGAGACTTGACACCTCCTGAGTGAATGGGTTCGAAGTCAAACTGCTTGAGTGCTGGAAGCTACTTTTGTAGCTCGAGTGCCGGATCTTCGAGCGTTCAATCAAGGGGTATATGTATGACAAGTCAGCGAAACATCGTTTGCCTTGCGGTGGTCGCGGTCCTAGCGTTGAACTCGTGCACCCCGGCCGCCGTGGGTCTCACCGGTGTCTCTGTGGACTCGGAGGGCCACTATTTCGCAGTGGTCGATGGGTGTGGCAGCATCACTAAGTCGATCAAGGTTCTGTCGATGAAGAACACGGACGTACTGGGAGTTTGGGATTCAAAGAACGCCACGACGGACACCGTTCGACTGAACATGGCGCACCCCACGGCCGATTGGTCGACCAGAGTCGACTACATCCAACCGGAAGTTGGGGAGATGGTGGAAGTATTTTCAGTCCTAAGAGACGGGGCAGATCCATATGTCTCCAGGGGCGTTATTTTCTACCGGCGAGCTCTGAGTAGACTGACACCCGGCCATACAATGATTGGTGATGCGAGTGGTCAAACCAACCACGCACCCCAGGTGATTGCCGATGAAGAGTTTCATAAATTCGCATGCGCCAGCTAGGTGGGCATATCCGTTGGAATCGAGGCGTCCGCAAAGGCGTCGCGAGGTTGTCGCGGTCTTGGTGGAACCTGAGGTGGCGGTCCCCCGCCTGATGTCTGCGGAGCGGTAGGTGTTGGGCGACCGCCACGTCTGCCCCGACCAGACCAAGGGACCCCCGTGAAGCGGTACCGAAGGACGTGCACGTGGTGACGCAGGAGTGGGCGGCTCGCGTGGCTGACTTCCCGATGAGATCAGGCACTCGTCGCGAATGGCGAGGAAGCGATGGTTCAGGGGCTGGTGGTTGTGCCGCCCGGGGTGGTGAAGGTGTTGTTGCGCAGCACCAGTGAGCTGAGGGTGCCGCCGATCAGGGGTTCGCTGTCGGTGGTGGTGAAGGTGTTGCCGTCCAGGGTGATGTTGGCGGTGGCGATGGCGAAGGTGCCGTCGCCGTGGACCCAGACCCCGGTGTGGGTGTCGGTGATGACGTTGCCGGTGGCGATGACGTCGAAGGCGCTGTCGGTGCCGCCGAGGCCGCCGATCTCGAGGAAGCCCTGGATGTCGCTGCCGGTGTTGTTGACCAGCTGCAGGCGGTTGCCGTGGCGCCAGATGTCGACGAAGCCGCCGTCGTAGCCGTAGTCGTAGCTGGGCGCCCGGCAGTGGGTGCAGGAGGTGAAGGCGATGGTGGCGTCGTCGGCCTCGACGTCGAACCCGACGGCGCCGGAGTCGTCGTCCCCGCCGGGGGTGTTGTTGTACATGTGCAGGTCGTGGATCACCCCGCCGGTGACGGTGGCGAACGGGGCCTGGATCCGGATCCCGATGCCGACGTCGTCGACCTCGATGCCGTCGAGCAGGGCGTTGGCGCCGGTGATGTTCACCCCGAAGCCGGCGGCGTGCGCCACGTGCAGGCCCCGCACCGTCACCGCGGTGCCGGCGACCTCGAGGATCGCATTGGCGCGGCCCAGGCCGACCGCCGACAGCACCGGGGCGACGCCCGGGCCGTAGGCCGCGACGAGCGTCTCGGGCAGGGTCGGCACCGGACCCGCCCCGGCCGCCGCCCTCACGGTGGGCGAGGTCACGGTGGGCGGGGTGGCCGTGGGCGACGACACGGTGGTCAGGGTGAGGCCGCCGTCCCACTGGCAGCCGCGGCGCAGGAAGATCGAGGTTCCGGCGACCACCGGCCGTGAGAACGCCGCCAGTGTGCGCCAAGGCGCCAGGGCCGTGCCGGGGCCTGCGTCGTCACCCGCCGTGCAGTCGACGTAGTACCCGGCCGGCGCCGTCGTCGGATCGAACGGCGTGGTCACGACCACCGCCGGCGTCGGCGGCGGGACCACCCGCGGCGTCCAGCCGGACGACGGCGTCAGCCCGCTCGCCCCGCCGCTGGCCCCACTGCTCGCCCCGCCGCCACCCCAGCCGGGAGCGCCACCGACAGCCGTGCCGGGGTCAGGGTGACCGCCGTGCTGATAGCCCGAGCCAGGGTCGGAGTAGGCACCGGTCGCAGCACCGTCCGGACAGGAAGGGCTGTGCCACGGCTCGTAGACCCGGTGCCACGCATCCGCCGCAGCCGTCGCCGGGTCGCACTGAGCAACAGAGTGGGGCGTGACCGAGGGCTGACCGGCCGACGTGTCGAACGCCGACTGGTCGACCGCCGAGTGGTCGACCAGCGAAGGGTCGACGGGCGGCTGGTCGTGCGCGGCCGCGGGGCCGGCGACGGCCACCAGCAGCGTCACTGCGGCAACGGCCTTCAGGCTGATCCCGGCGAACCGGGCACGGTGGGGCAGCAGCACGGGCCAGGTCCTTTCGCCGGAGCGCTCCACGGCAGGTCGACGACGTCGAGACGTCGTGCTTGATCGGTTTCGACCACCTTTGCCGACCGGTGACGGGTTGTCGAGTGCAACGGCGCGAGAAGCGCATTTCTGACGAAAACGTCAGAAACGACCGACCCCAAGCCGTCCGTCCTCCTGGGCGCAGCGTCAGTGGAGGGGCGTGACCAGGGCGTCGCCGACCCGATACTGCTGACGGTGCCCCTCGCTGAGCAGCCACACGGACTGATGACCCTGCACGATCCACTCCTCGGGACCACCGACGAGTGCGGTGTTCTCGTCGATGCCGAGGACGGCGACGCCGTCCGGTGCTCGGAACAGCGCGCGGGTGACGATGTCGGGTGCCCAGCCGAGCATGCGGTCGAAGTGAGGCAGCACCCGAAGGTGCGGCAGCAGCCCCAGCCCGGGGTCGGGGTGCCCGACGACGGCGCGCAGGCTGGGCACCCACCCGGTCAGGGCCATGGCGCCGGCGCTGCACCCGGCCAGCGACGCCCCCTCGAGCCACGCCTGGCGGATCACAGACCACACGGCGGTCCCGCGCAGGGTCTGGGCCAGGAACGTGGGGTTGCCGCCGGAGAGGTAGACCAGCCCGGCCCCCTCGATCGGCGCGGCATGGGCCGGGTCCTCGGCGTCGTCCCGGCTGCGCACGTCGACGACCACCTGTTCGACGTCCAACCGGCCGGCCTGCTCCCGGCCGAGCCGGTGCCACCGCGCCAGGCTCGCGTCCCCCTCGGGCGCGGCCGCGGTCGCGAGCTGCACGTAACGGGCCGGGCGCCCGGCCAGCAGCCCGGCCTCGACGGCCGCCATCTCGGGCAGGTACTCCCCCGACCCGACCAAGGCGATCGTCCCCGTCATCGGCCGAGCATGTCAGCCGGTTCGGGCGGGGTCGAGCGGGTGAGCCGGTCGAGCAGCAGTGCCAGCGGTGGCCAGCGGTCCCAGCCGTGCCGGGTGCGGGCGTAGGCCCGTACCTGCAGGTCAGGTCGGGTCAGCGGCAGCACGGTGACGCCGTCCTGACGGCTGCGGCCCATCGGCAGCAGCCCGACCCCCAGGCCGGCGACGATCATCTCGGCCACCAGGTCGAGGCTGTCGGCCGAATGAGTCAGCCGCGGCTCGAAGCCGGCCATCGAGCCCAACGTGCGCAGCACGTCCCCGTCGGCCCGGTTGCGGGAGTTGCCGATCCAGGCCTCGTGCCGGAAGGCACGGAACACGGCCAGGGTGCCTTCCGGCACCCCGACTGCGGCTGCCGCCGGCACCCCGAGCCCCCAGGCCGCCGACGACAGCCGGGTCGACTGCAGCGAGGGGTCGACGGCGGCCGGCGCCAGGTTGTAGTCGTAGGTCAGGGCCAGGTCGACCTGGTCGCCGGCCAGCAGCGCCAGGGACTCCTCGGGCTCGTGCTCGTGGACGACGACCCGCACCGCCGGGTGGCTCGCCGCGAGTTCGGCCATGATCGGCAGCAGGATGCTGCGGATCGCGGTGGCGAAGCCGCACACTCGGACCACCCCGGCCGGCTCCGCCCCGGGATCGAGGTCGAGCTGCGCCGCCTCGACCGCAGCCAGGATCGTCACCGCACGGTCGGCCAGCCGGCGCCCGGCGGGAGTCAGCCGCACCCGCCGGCCCTGCGGCTCGACCAGCGGCGTGCCGACCTCACGGGCCAGGGCGGCGATCTGCTGCGAGACGGTCGAGGTGCTGCTGCCCAGGACGTCGGCGACAGCTGCCATCGACCCGAGCCGTGACAGCTCGAGCAGCACCTTCAGCCGGCGGGTCTCCACCGCGCCATCGTAGGTGTTTGTTGGACACACCGTTCACCATCGTCACGTGGACGCGGACGGTTGGGACTGGGTCTACTGGCACCCATGACCACGCCGCAGACCTCGAGCACCACCCGGACCGGCGTCTGGATGGCCCTGGCCGCCATGGGCCTGGTGCAGGTGGGGGTGGCCGCCTCGGTCGGGCTGATCGACCAGCTCGGGGTCGCCGGCACCTCGTGGTTGAGGCTGACCTGGGCCGCACTGATCCTGCTGGTCGTCGGGCGGCCGTGGCGGCTGCGGCTCACCCGCTCGACCCTGGCCCTGTGCGCCGCGCTCGGCGTGGCCACGGCCGGCAGCACCGTCCTGTTCCTGGCCGCGGTCGACCGGCTGACCCTGGGCACGGCCTGCGCGCTGGAGTTCCTGGGACCGCTGGCCGTCGCGGTCGTCCACGGTCGGGGGCGGGCCCGGCTCTGGGTGGTCCCGGCCGGCGTCGGGGTCCTGCTGCTCACCGAGCCCTGGCGAGGCGGCGTCGACGGTCCCGGTGTCGCTGCCGCCCTCGGCGCGGGTGTCTGCTGGGGCGCCTACATCGTGCTCACCCAGCGGGCCGCCGACCAGGTGGCCGGGGTGCAGGCGCTGGCGGTCTCGATGCCGGTCGCGGCGGTGGTCGCCGCCGTCGCCGCCGGCCCCGCCACGCTGGGTCACCTCACCTGGGGGGCGGTCCTGGTGGGCCTGCCCCTGGCGCTGCTCGTGCCCGTCGTCCCGTTCTGCCTCGAGCTGCTGGCGCTGCGGCGGGTGAACGCTGCCGCCTTCGGCACCCTGATGAGCCTCGAGCCGGCGCTGGCGACCGTCGCCGGGGTCGCCATGCTCGACCAGGTTCCGCACCTGACCGCTCTCGCCGGGGTGGCCTGCGTGGTCGCCGCCGGCATCGGCGCCGAACGCTCCGGCGCCCGGTCGGTCGTCGAGGCCGCGCCTGCCACCTCGCGTCCGATCGAGCTGGCCTCCCCTACCCTGGCCGGGTGAGGGCGAGCCAGGACTACCGCGACCTGGGTGAGGCCGCCTGGGCGTGGGTGCTCGACCAGGTGCAGGACGACGACGGGCCCTGGCTGCCGGAGCAGGTGAACGTCGACGGCGCCGTCCCCGACGCTCTCGGCCCGGACCGGGACACCCTCTACGCCGGGATCGGCGGCCTGGTGCCCGTGCTGGCCGAGATCCGGTGCGGGCGAGGCTGGACGACGACGGAAGCGGCTCTGGCCGAACGCATCTCGAAGCGCTTGAGCGACCAGGCCGCCGTCCGGCACGAACCCTCGCTCTACCTGGGCCTGGGCGGCGACGTCACCGCCCTGCGCCTGCTGTCCGCGGGGTCGGAAGCCGTTGCGCTGCACCGGTTGACCGAACTCGCGACCCCGGACGGCTGGCCCACCACCCTCGCCCTCGAGCCGGGGTCGACTGCCCCCGCCAACGACATCGTCCTGGGGACCGCCGGAGTCGTGCTGGCCGCAGCCTGGGCCGGCGGCGACCAGGGACGGGCACTGGCGACGATCGGTGGTGAGGCGCTGCTGCGGGCCGCCGACCGCACCGAGGCCGGCCTGGACTGGGCGATGTGGCCGGGTCCGCAGTCACGGGGCCCCAACTACTCGCACGGGACGGCGGGGGTCGCCTCGGCCCTCGCGATCGCCGGGCACCTGCTGGGCCGTGACGACTTCGTCGCCGCCGCCGTCCAGGGAGCGCGGCACCTGCTCGCCGTCGGCTCACTGGACGACGGCGGCTTCGTGGTGCCGCACACGATCCCGCCGTCCACCCGCGAGGTCGAGCCCCTCACCTACACCTGGTGCCACGGCCCGACCGGCACCAGTCACCTGTTCTCGGCCCTGCGCCTGGCCGGGGTGTCGAGCCTGCCCGCCCCGGCCGGGTCCGCGGCGGCGACCTACGAGGTCACCGACCTGCACCGCCGCTGCCTGCACTCGGTGCTGACCTCCGGCGTGCCGCACCGCCTTCGGCCCGGCTTCTGGGACAACGACGGCCGCTGCTGCGGCACCGCCGGGGTGGGCGACATGCTGCTGGACGCCGCCCAGGACGCCGCCGTCCGGCCCCGTGGTGACGACGTCCCGCACCGGGCCGACGACCTGCTGGGTCAGGCCTGCCGCATGGCTGATGCCCTGGTGGAGCGGGCTTTCCGCACTGGCGGCACCGACGACGCGACCGACGGCACCCCCGGGAGCGATCGCGCCTACTGGCGGTTCGTCGAGCACCGGCAGTACCCGCCGCTGCTGCCACCGGGCACCGGCTGGATGCAGGGCGCGGCCGGCATCGCGGCTTTCCTGCTGCGCCTGGCCCGCGTGCTGGACGACGGCCTCGACGCGGTCGTCGTCGACCGCCCCGACCAGTGGTGGGCCGTCCCGGTCGAGCTGCGACTGACACGGAGCCGATCTGGCCGGCCTGACCCACGACCGAGGCGGCGTCCAGCTTGCCCATCAGGCCTCAGGATCGCAGCAGCAACCAGCCGCCCCAGGCGGTCGCCGACACCGTGAGCACCAGGAACATGCCCACCCAGAACAGGCCGGGCACATGGGTCAGTCGGGCCAGCTGGTCGGCGTCCGACATGCGGGCCTGCCCGTCACGCCGCAGCCGCTGCAGCTCCAGCACCGGTCGGGGGCCGGCCCACAGCAGGAACCAGACCAGCAGATGAGCCGCCGGTGACTGCCAGGCCGTCGGGGCCCACCCGACCAGGGCCACCAGGGCACCGCCGGTGACGAGCACGCTGAGCACGCCGAACACATTGCGGATCAGCACCAGCAGCACGGCCAGCAACCCGATCGTCGCGACCAGCACCGCGCGTTCGTGGCCCCGGGCCACCGCCGAGGCGCCCAGCAGCCCCAGTACCGACGGCGCCAGATAGCCGGCGAGCAGGGTCGCGACCACGCCGGGCCCGGTCGGGCTGCCCACCGAGAAGGTGACCCCTGAGGTGTCCGAGTGCAGCCGAACGCCCGTGAGGCGCCGCCCGGACGCCGCCGCGACGGCGGCATGGCCGCCCTCGTGCGCCATGGTCACCACGTGTCGCAGCAGCGACCAGGTGGCCCGGGCCCCCACGGCCGCGGCCGACACCACGGCCACCACGACCGCTTCAGTCGAGGGGGCCGTCATGCCGCGAGCCTAACGACCGGCCTCCGGGCTGACCCGCAGGGTGCCCTTGTGGGTGGTCTTGGCCAGGTACATGCCCTCGTCGGCGGCCCGCAGCAGGGACGCCGCGGTGTCGCCGGCCTTGGGCAGCGCCAGTCCGACACTGGCCGAGACCGGGATCACGCGGCCGGCGATGTCGACCGTGACGTTCAGGCTCTCGAGGTAGCGGGCCGCGGCGGCCTGTCCCTGGGCCTGGCCACGGACGCGCTGCAGGATCACCACGAACTCGTCGCCCGCCACCCGGCAGACCAGGTCGTGCTCGCGCGAGGCCGCCGTCAGCCGCCGTCCCACCTCGATCAGCACCGCGTCGCCGATGTCGTGGCCGAGGGTGTCGTTGACCTGCTTGAACCCGTCGAGGTCGCAGAACAGGACGGCGAAGTTGCGGTCGGCGTTGCGGCTCCCGTCCTCGAGCAGGTCGGTCAGGGTCTCGATCAGCTTGCGCCGGTTGGCCAACCCGGTCAGGGCGTCGTGGGTGGCCTGGTAGGTGAGCTGGTTCTCCCAGGCCCGACGGGCGGTGATGTCCTCGACGATGCCGATGAAGCCGGCCGCCCGTCGGGCCGTGATCACCGGGGCGAACTTGAACAACATGATCCGCGGGGGGCCACCGGTCACCATCAGGCGCACGGTCAGCTCGCTCGAGGCACCTGCCAGTACCTGGCTGAGGGCCTCCTGCAGGTCGGGCAGGTCGTCGGGGTGGACGACGTCGAGCCAGGCGTTGCCGTCGAGCCGGTCCCGGTCGAACCCGGTGAGCTCGACGAAGGCGTCGTTGACGAAACCGAGCCGCAGCCCGGCCTCGGACAGCACGATGCCGACCGGGGCACACTCGGCCAGGGCGCGAAACCGGTGCTCGGCCTCGGCCTGCGCCTCTGTGGCAGCAGCCACCTCGTCGGCTGCGACCCGAGCCCGGGCCGCAGCCACTGCTGCGGCCGCCTCGACGCAGGCATCGTGGTCGTGGTCCGCCGCCGGTACGGCCCCGGGCGGCTCGTGCCGGAGCATCTCGCCCCCGAGCTGGTCGGCCACGGCCGCTGCGTCAGTCACCGATCGAAGCGCCACTCGACATCCCGTCGTCCGAAGCCGTTCACCCACCTGGCAACTGCACCTTCACTGCAACGGCATCGGTCGGTGCAATGGTCATCTTGAGGAGAACCCTGCAAGCGTTCTCGGTCACGAACGGGAGGACGACCGCGCTCCCCCGGACGGCCAAGGGCGCAGCCGCCGCAGGCGCTCTAGGGTCGTGGCGTTCGGATGATCGACTCGGGGAAGGAGCACCAGTCGCACCGTGTGGGTGACCCACCAGCAGCGGTGCATCCCGCTGATGCGTGGCACCTACAAGAGGGTCGCCCCCGAAAGGCGCACCGATCTGGGGAGCCCGGGGCGACTGACCCGGGCGACTGACCTGGGCAACTGACCGGAGCGCCACCCCGGCCTACGATCGACCGGCAACGGTCGTCGTCCCGGAAGGTGCGCCATGGATCTGCCCCAGGCCCGCGTCGCCCTCGACGCCGCCCTCGCGACGACCCACCCCGCCCTGATGCCGGTGGTCGACGAGCAGCTGCCCTTCACCCTGACCACCCTGGCGGGCGGCCTGGTGGTGCGGGACGGCGACGCCGTGCGGGGCGCGGTCGCGGTCAGCGGTGCCAGCCCCGAGCAGGACGTCGCGTGCGCCCGCGTCGCCGTGGCCGCCGTCGCGGCACACTGATCCGATGGACGGCGCCGGCACCCCGTGGGTGCTGCACGTCGACCTCGACCAGTTCATCGCCGCGGTCGAGGTGCTGCGCCGTCCCGAGCTGGCCGGGCTGCCGGTCATCGTCGGCGGCCGGGGTGACCCGAGCGAGCGAGCCGTGGTCTCGACGGCGTCCTACGAGGCGCGCGAGTTCGGCGTCGGCTCGGGCATGCCGCTGCGGTTGGCGGCCCGCAAGGTGCCCGACGCGGTGATCCTGCCCGTCGACGCGCCCGCCTACGAGGCCGCGTCGGCACAGGTGATGGCCACCCTGCGCGCCCTGGACGACGTCGTCGTCGAGGTGCTCGGGTGGGACGAGGCCTTCGTCGGGGTGCGCACCGAGGATCCCGAGGGCTTCGCCCGCTCGGCGCAGGCGGCGGTGCTGGCGGCGACACGGCTGCACTGCTCGGTCGGCATCGGCGACACCAAGGTACGTGCCAAGATCGCGACCGGTTTCGGCAAGCCGCGCGGGGTGTTCCGGCTTACCGCGGCCACCTGGTTCGACGTGATGGGCGAGCGGCCCACGATCGCCCTGTGGGGTGTCGGGTCGAAGGTGTCGGGACGGTTGACCCGGCTCGGCATCACGACGGTGCGGCAGCTGGCCGAGGCGCCGCTCGAGACGCTGGTCGGTGAGTTCGGGCCCCGGATGGGCAGCTGGTACGGCGACCTGGGCCACGGCCGCGGCTCGGCCGTGGTCGACGACACCCCGTGGATCGCACGGGGGCACAGCCGCGAGCACACCTACCAGCGCGACCTCGTCGAGCCGGTCGAGACGGACGAGGCGATCCGCCGACTGGTGACCGAGGTGTGGGCCGACATCGTGGCCGAGGGGCGGCCCGCCGTCCGGCTCACGCTCAAGGTGCGGTACGTGCCGTTCTTCACCAGGACGTTCAGCCGCACCCTGCCCGAGCCGACCACCGACGTCGAGGTGGTGCTGGCCGAGACCCTCGCGCTGATGGCGAAACGCGAGCCGGAGCGGGCGATCCGGCTGCTGGGGCTGCGCGTCGAGATGACGATGCCCGTGCCGGACGAGGCCGAACGCACCCCCATCCGCGGCCGCCTCTGAGCCGTTACCGGCCGTGGCGACTCGGCGTCAGGCCGTGCTCCCGGGCCCCAGCATCATGGGCATCAGGGCATGCACCTGGTCGTTCAGGTCGGCGAGCGCCGTGTCGTGACCGCTGACGAAGGCCAGCAACGCCTGCTGGAACAGCCCGTCGAGCACGCCGTAGGCGCTGGCGGGTCCCATGCTCACCGGTCGCTCCGCCAGCTCGGCGTAGCGCGAGACGACCCGCCAGATCATCTGCTCGAGCGTCTTGTCGATCATGGTGACGGCTTCGCGCAGCTGGGGCTCGAACATGCTCTGGGTGCGCAGGTCGTACCAGAGCCGGTGCATCGCCGCCTCGTCGCGGATCGTCTGCGAGAGCTTGTCGGCGAAGGCCACCAACAGTCCCTCAGGGCTGGTCGACTGCTCGACCACGGCGTCGTAACGCGTGACGCAGCGCGCCTTGTAGGAGCGGACGCTGTAGACCACCAGCTCGAGCTTGTCCTCGAAGTAGTAATGGACGACGCCGTGGCTGAACGGTGAGTTGTTGGCGATCTCGCGCAGGCTGGCGCGGGCGTAGCCGAGCTCGCCCAGGGTGTGCAGCGCGGAGGCGGCGAGCTGGTCGCGGCGCTCGTCGAACCTTGCCGCAGTGCGCATGATGGGCGGCCACCCCTTCGCTGACGGTCGACCCGGCATCGTCAGGGCAACCGTCCAACAAACTCTTGACAACCGTCAAGCCACAGACTGTGATGGGCGCCACATCGACCCGACGAGACAGCAATGGAGCTCTCATGACGGATCTGGACCTGACCGGCCGTAGGGCTCTGGTCACCGGCGGCGCCCAGGGACTCGGCGAGGGCATGGCCCGCGCCCTGGCAGCGGCCGGGGCGCGGGTGATGATCGCCGACCTGCAGGACGACCTCGGGGCCAAGGTGGCCGCGGACCTCGGCGCCGGGCACGGCTTCGTGCACCTCGACATCACCGACGACGCCGACTGGGCCGCCGCCGTCCAGGCTGCCGTCGACACCCTCGGCGGGCTCGACATCGTGGTGAACAACGCCGGCGTCGAGATCACCAGCCTCTTCGTCGACCTCGACCCGGCCGCCGTGCGCAAGCAGCTCGAGGTCAACGTGCTGGGTACCTCGCTGGGCATCAAGCACGCGTTCCTGGCGATGCGGCCCGGCGGCGCGGCCGGGGCCGGCGGCGTCGTGATCAACGTGGCCTCGGTCGCCGCCACGATCGCCTTCCCCGGGATCGGGGTCTACTCGGCCACCAAGTCGGGCGTCGATCGGCTCACCCGGGTGGCCGCCCTGGAGTCGGGCAAGCTCGGCTACGGGGTGCGGGTCAACACCATCTACCCCGGCCTGGTGGCGAACCAGATGGGGGCCGGCCTGGCGAACGACATGGCCTCGATCGGGATCTACCCCTCAGCCGGCGAGGCCGTCGCCGCCGTCATCGAGCTCACCCCCTCGGGGCGGTTGGGCGAGACGAGCGACATGGCCGACGCCGTGGTCTTCCTGGCCTCGGACGCCGCCCGGTTCATCAACGGCGTCGGCCTGCCGGTCGACGGCGGCATGGGCATGTGACAGTGCCGCCGGCACTGCTCACGCGAAAGCACTGACCATGCGAGGGAACTGACCATGCGAGGGAACTGACCATGCGACTGGTCGACTACCTCGACAAGGGCGTCTCGCTCGGCCCCGACCGGCCGTGCCTGACCACCGACGGACACTCCCGGTCGTACGCCGAGGTGCGTGGGCTCAGCCTGCACATCTCGGCGGCCCTGGCGGCTCAGGGCATCCGGCCGGGCGACCGGGTCGCCGTCCTGTCGGCGAACGACCCCACGGCGTTCACGTGCGTCTTCGGCATCAGCCGGGCCGGGGCGGTCTGGTGCCCGATCAACCCGCGCAACGAGGCGGCCGAGAACCGGGAGCTGCTCGACCTCTTCGGCTGCACCGCCCTGATCTTCCAGAAGGCCTTCGCGCCGCTGGTCGCCCAGATCCGCGACCAGCTGCCCGCGCTGACCACTCTCGTCTGCCTGGACGACGACGTCCCGTGGGCCCTGACCTGGCCGGACTTCCTCGCCGGCGGCGACGGCCGCACCGCGACCGACGGGTCCGCGACCGACGGGTCCGCGACCGACGGGTCCGCGACCGACGGGTCCGCGATCGACCAGCCGGTGGTCGACGAGCCCGCCCTGGACGACCTGGCGATGATCGTCGGCACCGGCGGCACCACCGGCCGCCCGAAGGGGGTCGAGCTGACCGGCGGCAACCTCGAGGTGATGAGCGCCCTGACCCTGATGAGCTACCCGTTCGACGGTCGGCCGCGCTACCTGGCCCTGGCGCCGCTCACCCACGCCGCGGGCGTGCTCTGCTTCCCGATCATGGCGCTCGGTGGCGAGGTCGTCGTGATGCCCAGGCCGGACGTCGGCGCCTTCGTCGACCTGCTGCAGCGGCACCGCATCACCCACACCTTCCTGCCGCCGACCCTGATCTACATGGTCCTGGCCCACGAGCACCTCGACGCCGCCGATCTGTCGGCACTGCAGTGCTTCTGGTACGGGGCGGCCCCCATGTCGGCGTCCCGCCTCGAGGAGGCGCTCACCCGGATCGGCCCGGTGATGGCCCAGCTGTTCGGCCAGACCGAGGCGCCGATGATGATCTCGACCATGGCCCCGCGCGACCACTTCCGCCCCGACGGCAGTCGTGGCCACCGAGCGGCTGACGTCGGCGGGAAGGCCGTCGCCGCTGGTCACCGTGGCCGTCATGGACCCGGCCGGTGCCCTGCTCGGTACCGGGCAGACGGGTGAGATCGTCGTCCGGGGGTCATTGGTGATGCGCGGGTACCACCGCAACCCCGAGGCGACCGCCGAGGCATCGGCGCACGGCTGGCACCACACCGGCGACATCGGCTACCTCGACGCCGACAACTACCTCTACATCGTCGACCGCGCCAAGGACATGGTGATCACCGGCGGCTTCAACGTGTACTCCACCGAGGTCGAGCAGGCCGTGATGCAGCACCCCGCCGTCCAGGACTGTGCCGTGGTGGGCCTGCCGGACGACAAGTGGGGCGAGAGGGTCACTGCCGTGATCCAGCTTCGGCCGGGGTCCACGGTGGCCGCCGGCGAGATCGAGGCGTTCGTCAAGGCGCGGCTGGGCAGCGTGAAGGCGCCCAAGCAGGTCGAGGTCTGGGCCGACCTGCCGCGGTCGAGGGTCGGCAAGGTGCTCAAGCGCGACCTGAGGAACACCCTCATCGCCGGCGGTGGCGGGCAGCCCTGAGGACCGCTGCGCAGGCGCGGGCCGTCAGAGGCGGGAGCGCAGCCAGGTGACGTCGGCGGACTGACCCTCGACCCCGCCCGGGGTCTCGCAGATCACCGGCGCCCCGGCCTGCCGCACGACGGCCGCGAGGGCGTCACCGTCGAGGGTGCCGGAGCCGAAGTTGGTGTGCCGGTCGGCGCCGGAGTCGAACTCGTCGCGAGAGTCGTTGGCGTGCACCAGGTCGATCCGACCGGTGATCCCCAGCACCCGCTCGACGACGTCCCGCAGGTCGATGCCGCCCGCGTGGGCGTGGCAGGTGTCGAGGCAGAAGCCCACGTTCTCGGCGCCGGACGCCTTGCCGACGGCGTCCCAGAGCCGGTCGATCGCCTCGAGCCGGCGAGCCATCGCGTTGTCACCACCGGCGGTGTTCTCGATCAGCAGCGGCACCGGCAGCTCGAGCCCGTCGATGCACTTGCGCCAGTTGTCGAAACCCACCGCGGCGTCCTCGTCGCCGCCCAGGTGACCGCCGTGGACGACGACCCCCTTGGCGCCGATCTCGGCGGCGGCGTGCAGGTGCTGCTGCAGCAGCTTGCGGCCGGGGATCCGGATCCGGTTGTTCGTGGCCGCCACGTTGATCGGGTACGGCGAGTGCACGAACAGGTCGACCCCCGCCGCCTCGGCGTCCGCCTTCAGGGCTGCCGCGCCACCGGCGTACTGGACGACGGGTCCCTTGTAGCTCTGCGGGTCGCCGAGGAAGATCTGCACCACCGACACGTCCCGCGCCTTGGCCTCGGCCAGCGGATCGAGCTGCTCGACATGCGCTCCGACGTTCACGTCACCCATGCCCCTACCGTAAACCCGCCCACCGACGACGGGTGTCGGCAGTTCAGTCGTCACAGTTCCGTAAGCGGGGAAACCATTGTCGATCCCTGCCTGGCAGACGACTCTGATCATGGCCTTGCCACCGAGCGGCCCGAGAGGCCGAGCACCGGCCCTTCGAAACCCATCCTTGGAGACCACGTGAAGCGATCAGTCATGCCCCGACGGGCCTACCAGGCGGCGGCAGCCGCCGCCCTGGGGCTCGCCACGCTCGGCAGCCCCAGCCCCAGCCTCGCAGCCGCCGCAACGACCCCCGTCGCCAACCTGCAGGTACAGGTGCTGAAGATCAGCGGGCGGACGCTCGGATCGGGCGCGACCATCCCGGCGGGGACCTCACTGCAGCAGGTCACGCTGACGACCGACGACCCGGACGCCGGACCGCAGGGACCGTTGGGCCTCAATCCCGATCCGACCACGCTGGTCGCCGGCGAGGCGGTGACCATGCGGGCCGACGGCGCTCTCATCGCCACCGCCGTACCCGCCATGAGAGCCACCGCCCTGCGGACCGATGCCGGCACCTTCACCGTGCTCGTCTTCAGCGCCGGCGGAAACTCCTACGCCCTCCCGCAGTACAACCAGCCGATCACCACGGTCACCCGCACGGTCGCGCCGTCGACCCTGAACACCTCGGCGGCGAGCAGCATCGTCACCTACTGGAACGGATTGTTGCCCGCCGGGGCCACCGTGCGCCACGGCAGTGCCTTCTCGCAGGTCACCGAGGTGGGGACAGTGACCAGCACCGCAGTCGCGGACTACGTCCTCTACGACGCCGATGCGATCCGTGGCTCCGGCGACAGCAGCGGTGACGAGGTCGTCCTCAGGGACCTCAAGGGCGCGCCGTCCTACGGGTCCGTCGGGCGACTCAACGGCAGTGTGGGCGTCGAGGTGCTGGCGACCGTCAGGTTCGCCGACGGCGCGATCGGCGCGGTTCGCGCCGTGCGCTACGACAACTACGCCGCCTACTCCACCTCCTCGAGCTACCTCTTCGAGGCCGCCGCGCTCGCAGCTGCGGGGCAGACCGTCCAGAACGTCACCGGCGTCCTGTCGACGAGCCCGCTCAGCCACGGGTTGACCTGGCCGCAGCTCGGTTTCACTGTCTGACCTGCCGGCCAGGCTCGAACCTGGGCCTGACCGAGGCAACCCACACGATGGTGGGGTTCGGTGTCGCTGAGCCGCACCGAACCCCACCGCTGTCGCCCATCCGGGCCACTGCCCACCCAGGGTCAGGCGGGCACGTCGGCGACGGGTGGGTCAGTAGGAGTCGGTGAGGGCGTCGAGGTAGGCACGGTTGGCGTCCACCTGCATCATGCGGCGCAACGGTCCGACCAGCCGGGCCACCAGCCGATCCGGTCGGGAGAACGCCGTGACGGTCGCTGACACCTCGCCGTCCGCCGCGATCTGCACCAGGAACGCCTCCTCGCCGCACTCCGGGTGGCCCGGCAGGGTGCCGTAGACGAAGCCGCGACGATCGGGCTCGTCGACGACCTGGACGACGCGGCAGGGGGCCGTCACGGTGACCGGGCCGCGCCGGATTCCCAGCAGCACGAGGCCGTCCCGGCGGACGTCGTCGTCCGTGGCGGTGACGGTGAGCCCGGACCGCTCGTGCATGCCCCACGTGAGCAGCCGGTGCGAGGCGTTGTCGAAGACGGCGCGTCCGCGGCCCAGCACCCGCGACAGGCGCAGGTGCTCGTACCCCGCCGGCAGGTCGGCGGCGAGCGAGGCACCTACCTCGGAGTAGCTGAAGGCCAGCACCGCCAGGCGGCGCCGAGTGTCGTCGTCCATCGTCCGGCGGGTCACCCCGTCAGTCTGCCGGTCGCACGCAACCTTCTCGTGTCAGGACGCGTCACACTGTCGACCGAGGGGGTCGATCATGAGCGTCCTACCCAGCAGCGCGACGACCGGATGGAGGTCTGCCACCGGCTGGTCCGTCGCCGCCATGCTGCTCTGCGCGGCCTGCGGCTCGGCCACGTCAGGGCCGCCGGTCACGGTGCAGGGTTCGACCCTCGGGGCAGGGGTCTCCGGTGTGTCGCCGACCGCCCCACGGGCCGACCGAAGGACGAACCTGGTGGATGCCGGTTACGCCGGACGGTTCCGGACCACAGGCATGGTGGTCGAGAGGTCGGGGGGCGGGCCGCAGCTGTGCCTGGGCACCATCGCCGCCACGTTGCCGCCCGGGTGCGGCGGGACCAGGATCGTCGACTGGTCGTGGGCCGAGGTCGGTCACGAGTCGATGTACGGCGTGCAGTACGGGGACTACGACCTCGTCGGTCGCTACGACGGCACGGTGTTCACCCTCACCGAGCCGGCACGACCTCGCGACCTGGCTGCGATGCCCGCGCTCACCGACCCGTTCGTCACGCCCTGTCCCACCCCGTCCGGGGGGTGGCGGCCGACCGATGCGGCCCGGGCCACGGACGTGACCTTCAAGGCCGCCGCCACCGTGGCCAAGGGCCGGCCGGGCTACGCGCTGCTGTGGGTCGACCGGATCGTGCCCATCGACACCAGCGGCCCGAAACCCGGCAACGCCGGCTACGACGACCCGAGGACGTTCATCCTCAACGTCGCCACCACGGGGGACCAGGCCTCGATGACACTGGCCATCAGGAAGGTCTGGGGTGGCGCCCTGTGCGTCAGCGGCGCACCTCGCACGGCCGCTGAGCTCGACTCTGTCGCCGCGAAGGTGTCGGCGTCCGACGACATGCTCTCCACCTGGACCGACGGTCGCGGCGGGTTCGTCGAGGTCACCGTGATCCTGGCGACGACGCAGCGCCAGCAGCAGCTCGACACCCGCTACGGCGCGGGCGTCGTCCGGCTGTTCGGGGCCCTGCAGCCCCTCGACTGACAGCCGCGGGCACCGGGGCTACGCGGTCTTCGCCGCCCGCTGAGCGATCACCGTCGCCGCGAGGCCTCCGAGACCGGCCAGAGCCAGCAGGAAGACCAGCCCGCCGAACGGCGGCATGGCCAGGTAGGGGTCGCCGGCGGCTCCGAAGACGGACAGCCGCATCACCCAGTCGGGCCAGGCGAACAGGGGAACCAGGTACACCAGCAGGTACGAGCCGGCGGTGAAGGCGGCCAGGGCGCTCACCCCGCCGGAGCCGAGCCACGCCACGACCAGTGCGGCAACGGCGGCGAGCGCGACGGTGAAAAGGACGACGTCGGCGGTGACCCGCACCAGCCCGAGCGGTTCCGGCGCGAGGCCGACGGCCAGCGATCCGGCGACCAGCCCGGCAATGCCCGACACCGTGATGACGATCGACCCGGCCGTCAGTGCCAGCAGCCGGTGCACCACCAGGGCGCGCCAGGACATGGGAGCCGCCAGCACGAGCTCGACGCGCCCGTGACGCAGGTCGCCGACCCAGCCGTTCGCCTGGGTGATCACATAGGCGGTCAGGATCGGCAGCACCAGCTGGGCCGCGAACGACAGATACTGCTGGTCGGCCGAGACCCCGGGCCGGTTGCCCAGGATGGCCGCAGCCATGTCGAACTGCCCCCACACGTCCACGACCGCCGGTTCGAGGTACCCCATCAGCGCGAGGGTGAACGCGGCGGCCAGGCTCCAGACCATCAGGCCGATCCGCTGCCGCAGCAGGACCGCGGTCCACATGGTCCGCAACGCCGGTCGCTGCACGGGCACGGGCCGCGGGACGGCGCGGCGTTGCCGCGCCCACAGCCCGGTCGGGACGTCGCGTCGGTCGAAGGCCCACGCCGCCGCCGCCAGGAGCACCCCGGTGACGGCGACGAGGGCGACGAGGGCGACCACATCCACGCCGTGACCGGGAACCAGTGCACGGGAACGGGTGTAGTAGTAGAAGGGCGAGACGAACCGCAGCACCCCCAACGGGCCGAGCTGGTCGGACACGTTGGAGACCACGTAGAGGACGGACAGGGCACCGGTGGCCCAGGCCGTGGCGGAACGGGCGCTGCCCATGAGTTGGGCCACGAGCAGCCCCAGCCCCCAGGCCGCACCGGCGCACAGGACGCCGGCCAGGGCGATCCCGAACGACCCGCTCAGGTCCGGCTGGTCGCCAGCGACCGTCGCGACGACCAGGGCCAGCGCGAGACCGAGACCGATCAATGCGAGGGTCGCTGCGAAGCCGGCGGCCCGGTCGGCCACCACCCGCGCCCGGGACCGTCCCGTGGCGAGGATCTCCTCGAGCATGCCGGTGACGTCCGTCGCCCTCAGGGCGTGAGCACCCTGGACGGCGGCGTAGAGGCTGAGCGCGAAGACGAAGAGGGTCACGTTGTGGAAGGTGAGATACCCGCCGAGGGTGTCCAGCCGGTCGGCGGGCCAGCGCAGCGGCCGCATCGCCTGCGCCGCCGCCTCCAGTCCGGCTGCCATCGCCCGCGCCCCACCCGGAAACCGGGACACCTCGCTGACGAAGCCGAGGGCGATCACGTACATGGCGACGAAGGCACCGCCCACCCACGAGAGGACTCCCCACCGGTGCGACCTCAGGGTGTCGGCGACCAGCACCAGGTCAGGCCGACTCGGCGTACTCACCGACGAACACCTCCTCGAGGGTCAGCTCATGACTGTCGAGCTCCCTCACCCGGGCGCCGGCGAGCGACTGCAGCAGCGGCGACACCGACCCCTGCACGGCACAGGTCAGCCGGTTGTCGACGATCGTGGCGTCGCTGACGCCGGGCAGGCCGTTGAGGTCGTCCGCGGTCAACCGACCGTCGAAGACGGCCTCGATCCGGTGGACCCGCAGCGCGCGCAGCTCGTTGAGCGATCCGACGCGGCGCAGCCGCCCCTGCCGGATCAACCCGATCCGGTCGCAGATCAGCTCGACCTCGGGCAGTACGTGCGAGGACAGGAACACGGTTCCGCCGGCTGCCAGCGACTCCTTCACCAGAGCCCGGAACTCCCTCTGGATCAACGGGTCCAGGCCCAGGGTCGGCTCGTCCAGGATCAGCAGCTCGGGCCGGTGCATGAACGCCTGCACCAGTCCGACCTTCTGCTTGTTGCCGTGGGACAGCGTGTCGTAGGGACGGTCGAGGTCCAGCTGCAGCCTCTCGGTCAGCTCGGCGACCCGCTCCGGCGGGACGCCGCCCCGCAGCCCGGCCAGCAGGCCGATCACGTAGCCGGCCCGGACGCCGGGGAACTCCACGAGCTCGCCGGGCAGGTAGCCGACCCGGCCCTTGATGGCGAGACTGTCGCTGCGCGAGTCCATTCCCAGCACCTTCGCGGTGCCGCGGTCGGCCCGCACCAGATCCATCAGCAGGCGGATAGTGGTCGTCTTGCCGGCGCCGTTGGGCCCCACGAAACCGAACGCCTCACCGCGACGGACCTCCAGGTCGAGGTCGAACACCCCGTGGCCCCCGCCGTAGTCCTTGGTCAGACCCGAGCACGACACCGATACAGGTTCCATCGTCCTCACCCTCGTTCTCCACGCTCGTCCCGCTGCGGCCCCGACACCAGGGACGAAGGCCTCACGTCGGACCGAGGGGGCGGATCGAGAGTGGAGACGTCCGATCAGCCTCTCCTCGCCGGGGCGAGGCCGAACGACTCGCGGAAGGACGCCACCATGAGCCCGAGGCCGAGCCTCACCTTCCTGGGTGGTGCGGGAACGGTGACCGGCAGCAAGTTCCTGATCGAGCACGGGTCCGGCCGCGTCCTGGTGGACTGCGGCCTCAACCAGGGGCTGCGCGAGGACCGCCGCCGCAACTGGCGGCCCCTGCCGGTGGACCCGGCCGGCATCGACGCGGTGGTGCTCACGCACGCCCATCTGGATCACTGCGGCTACCTGCCGCGGTTGGTCCGCGAGGGGTTCACGGGTCCGGTGCTGTGCACGCCCGAGACCGCCCAGCTGGCAGCGATCGTGCTGCGCGACTCGGCCAAGCTGCAGGAGGAGGACGCCGAGTACGCACGGGCGGCGCAGTTCTCACGGCACGACCCGCCACTGCCCCTGTACGACGGGGCCGACGCCGAGAAGGCGATCGCACTGTTCTCCCCGATCCGCTACTCGGTCGAGACCTCCGCAGGCGGGACCACGGTCCGTCTCCACCCCAGCGGTCACATCCTCGGCTCGGCCTCGGTGTCGGTACGGGTCGCCGGGCATGCCGTCGTCGTGAGCGGGGACCTCGGTCGCCGGGTGCACCCGCTGCTGACCCCGCCGGCGCCGCCGGACGTCGCGGACGTCCTGCTGGTCGAGTCGACCTACGGTGACCGCCGGCACGAGCCCCCCGACCCGGACCGGCTGGCTTCGGTCGTCCGGCGGACGATCCGTCGCGGTGGAACGGTACTGATCCCGGCCTTCGCCGTCGACCGCACCGAGATCGTCCTGCGGGAGCTGCGACGGTTGCACGCGAGCCGGCGAGATACCCGCCGTACCCGTCTACGTGGACAGCCCGATGGCGCTGGCGGCACTGGAGGTCTACCAGGCCGCCCTGCGAGCGGGCGAGGGCGGCGTGCGCCCCGATCTCGCTGCCGAGGACGACCCCTTCGACCCCGGCCACCTGCGGATCGCCCACTCGGCCGAGGAGTCCAGCCCGGCTCAACACCCCGGCCGCCCCGTGCATCATCCTGTCGGCGTCCGGCATGGCGACCGGTGGCCGCGTGGTCCACCACCTCAAGTACCAGCTGCCCGACCCCCGCAACACCGTCGTCCTGGTCGGGTACCAGGTCCCGGGTACTCGGGGCCGCTCACTGGTCGACGGTGCGCGGCAGCTGAAGATGCACGGCCGGTACGTCCCGGTGCGGGCCGAGGTGGTCGACCTCCCCGAGTTCTCGGTGCACGCGGATGCGGACGAGACGATCGCCTGGCTGGGTTCGGCGCCCCGGCAGCCGAAGGCCTGCTACGTCGTGCACGGGGAGCCCGCTGCCTCCTCGGCCCTGGCGGAACGCATCGGCACCGAGCTCGGCTGGCTCGCGGTCGTGCCTCGCGACGGCGAGAAGGTGCGGATAGAGTGACCACGAACTGCATGGACGCCGCATCGGCCACCTCTCGACAGTCGTGGAGGCACCAGTGAGCGCACCCGACCAGCGGGCCGTACACGTCCCCGCAGACGGCGGTCCCTCTGTCTTCCTCGTCGGCGACACCTATACGACTCTGCTCTCGGGTGCACAGACGGGCGGGGTGTTCACCTTGCTCGAAGCCTTGGTGCTACCCGAGGCCGGACCGCCGCCCCACGCTCACCACGGTGAGGAGGAGACCTTCTTCGGATCCTGGTCCCTCGACGACGGGCGACTCACGTCAACCGAGCATGGTGTCGAGGTCGACCATCGTGTAGCCGCGGGTCGTCAGTCCTGAGATCACTGCCGGCAGGGCGTCGGCGTCCAGGGTCGTGCCGTCGTCCGGGTTCGCGCCCAGATGCATCAGCACGATGGCGCCCGGTCGGGCCGCAGCCAGCACGCGGTCGCGGACCGCGGTCACGGACTGGCCGCCGCTGGTCCCCTTCCAGCCCAGGCTGTCGACGGTCCACCGGATCGCCGCGTAGCCGCTGCTGTTGACGTCGGCGATGGTGCGCGCGTCGCGGTCGCCGAACGGGAAGCGGAACCACGGCCGCGGGTCGGCCCCCGTCGCCGCCCTGATCTGCTGCTCAGCCCTCGTGATCTGAGCGCGGACGGCGGCGTCGTCGAGCGTGGTCAGCGCCACGTGGCTCTCGGTGTGGTTGCCGATCCGGTACCCGGCGGACAGTTGCCGGGCCAGGCTCGGGTACCGCGTGGTGAACGCTCCGGTCAGGAAGAACGTGGCCGGGGTCCCCGTGCGCCCCAGGGTCGCCAGGATCGCGGCGGCACCGGTCGCGTCGGACCCACCGTCGAAGGTCAGCGCGACGACCCGCTTCGTCGTGGGCATGACCTCCAGGTCCTTGCCCCTCAACCAGGAGGGCAGACCGGTCACCACGGTGGCCGGCGGCGTGCTGGGCGGTCGGGTGGTGGCCGGCCGGGTGGTGGGCGGCCGGGTGGTGGGCGGCCGGGTGGTGGGCGGCCGAGCGGTGGTCGTCAGGGACGAGAACGGCGTCCCCGCAGCCGAGGAGGGCGCGGTCACCGACGACGAGGACGGCGTCCGGGTCGAGCTCGACGACATCGACACCGACGGGGTCGGCCCGCTGCTGGTCGTGCCGCCGACGGACCCGGCGGGCTGCGGGGGCTCGGTGTCACCGGTGCCGCACGCGCCGCTCAGGAGCGCCGCGGCCACGACCAGTCCGGCGGTGACGTCGCCACGCCAACCCCTCATGACTGCCAGTCTCGTCGCACCACCCCGGACCGGCCCGGGCCGATGGTCGCTCACCCATCCTTCCCGGTCCGGACCGCCACGGACCGCACCGCGACCATTGACACCCCGCACGGGGCAGGCATGTACTGAAGCACACAGCACCAGGACTGAGTCGTGCATGGACGCAGGCCCCTTCGCCCAGACCCCGCGAAGCTCACCAGCGAGGATTCCTCGCGAGCTCGTCGAAGGCAGGGCCGGGGTCAGGGCCTCGCGCCGTTCCGTGGGCGGTGACCACAGTGCTGCTCGACGGCCGTCCGAGTGTCGTCGACCGTGCGGTCGCCGTGCCGCACGACCATGACGACCTGTTCCCGGGCACGCCTGCCTGGCGCGCCTGACCCCAAGACCTCGTCCGTGCCGCGGAACCCCTGCTGCGGTACGGACGAGCACCACCGACGAGGAGACCGGGTGAAGCAACCGGCGAGGCCGCCCCGCGGCGGGGCCTGGTCCCTGAACTGGCAGAGCCGGGCTGCCTGCCGGGACGCCGACCCGGAGCTGTTCTTCCCGGTGTCGATGGCCGAGCAGCACGCCGTGACGAGCGCAGCGCTGACCGTCTGCGCCGGCTGCCCCGTCCGACAGCAGTGCCTGCTGGACGAACTGAGGTTCCCGTCGCCGCAGCAGCACGGGGTACGCGGCGGGATGACCGCGGCGGCCCGCAGGTCGGTCATGAGATCGCGCACCCGCAGGGCGGGCCGGGCGCAGCCGGTGGCCGACTGACGGGACGTGCCCTGCCTGGGCTGTGGCCCGGATCACCTCGACCGCCCGCAGATCGAAAGGTCACCCACAGGTAGGGCACAGAGATCCGCCAGGGCAGGGGACGACGGTGGTCGGGACGGTGGCTGCAGCAGGTGGCCCCCTGGCCCCTGGAGACCCAGATGCTCACGACCGCCGAACGGCAGACCGTCGTGGCCGCCCGGCCCGCAGTGGGACTTCGCCGTCCCGACGCCCCGACCCGGGCCCCTCGGGTCGCCGCCTGGTGGGGCGACGCCGTCGGCTCGCTGACCTGGGCGAGCGTGCTCGTCGTGGTGGCCCTGTGGGTCGGCGGCGGCGGCCTGCAGGACCTGGGCGGGTGGGCCTCGGGTCTGACCAGCCTGGGCCGGCTGACCGGCCTGGTGGCCTCGGACCTGCTGCTGGTCCAGGTGCTGCTGATGGCCCGGATCCCCATGGTCGAGCGGGTCTACGGCCAGGACGAGCTGGCCCGGCGGCACCGCCTGGTGGGTTTCGCCTCCTTCAACCTGATGGTCGCCCACATCGCGGCGATCGTGCTGGGCTACGCCGCGCAGTACTCGCGCAACCCGGTCGCCGAGCTCTGGGACATGACCGTGAACTACCCGGGCATGCTGCTGGCCGTCGTCGGCACCGGCCTGCTGGTGATGGTCACCGTCACCAGCATCCGCAAGGCCCGCAGGAAGCTGCGCTACGAGTCCTGGCACCTGCTGCACCTGTACGCCTACCTGGGCGTGGGACTGGCTCTGCCGCACCAGCTCTGGACCGGCCAGCAGTTCCTGACCAGCCCGGTCGCCACGCTCTACTGGTGGTCGCTGTGGATCGCCGCCGCCGGCGCGATCCTGGTGTGGCGCCTCGCCGTCCCGATCTACCGCACCCTGGTGCACGACCTGCGGGTCAGTGCCGTGGTTCGCGAGAGCCCCGATGTGGTCTCGGTCGTCATGACCGGACGACGCCTCGACCGCCTGCCGGTCGCGGCCGGGCAGTTCTTCACCTGGCGCTTCCTGAACCGGGACGGCTGGACCCGCGGCAACCCGTACTCGCTCTCGGCCGCCCCCACCGGCAACCAGCTGCGGATCACCGTCAAGGACCTGGGTGACGGCAGCCGCGCCCTGGCCCGGCTCACGCCCGGCACCCGGGTCGCGATCGAGGGTCCGTTCGGCCGCCTGCACGACGGCGTCCGCACCCGCCGCAAGGTCACCCTCATGGCCAGCGGCATCGGGGTCACCCCGCTGCGGGCCCTGCTCGAGGAGATGCCCCAGGGGCCCGGCGACGTCACCCTGGTCTACCGGGCCGCCTCGGTCGAGGACCTGGTCTTCCGCGACGAGATCGACGCCCTGGCCAAGAGCCACGGCGCCCGCACGTTCTACGTGCTCGGCCACCGCATCGCCGACCGTGCCTCGTGGCTGCCCCAGGACGCCGCGCACCTGTCCGACGTCGACGCCCTGCGCCAGCTGGTGCCCGACATCGCCGACCAGGACGTCTACCTCTGCGGCGCCGAGCCGTGGATGGACGCCGCCCGGAAGGCCGCCCTGGACGCCGGCGTCCCGCCGCAGCGTATCCACGAGGAGCGCTTCAGCTGGTGACCCACCGGCCCGGCACCCACTGCCACTCCCCTACTCGCAAGGAGAACTGACATGCGTCGCATCGCCCTGGTAGGCATGAGCACCCTGAGCGGCCTGGTGATGGTCTTCAGCTACCACACCAGCACCAACTCCGTCCGCCGCCGTCGCGGCCTCCGGCACCACGTCCGGCACCACGTCCGGCACCACGTCCGGTGGCACCACCTCGGGCGGGACGACCACGACAGGTTCGTCCGGCACCTACACCGGGGACGCCGTGCAGACGCGGTGGGGCATCGTCCAGGTGCAGGTCACCGTGGCGAACGGCAAGATCACCAAGTCCGAGGCGGTCCAGTACCCGAACCAGAACCCCCGGGACCAGGAGATCAACGCCTATGCCGTGCCGCAGCTGAACTCCGAAGCCGTTGCCCAGCAGAGCGCCTCGATCGACTCGGTCTCGGGCGCGACGGTGACGAGCAACGGCTACACCACCTCGCTGCAGTCGGCCCTCGACCAGGCCCACCTGTGACCTCGCTCTGCGCCTACCTCGGCACCGCGAACGGCGAACCGTGCCCCGGCACCACCCAGTCGGCGATCGACAGGATCCGGCGACGGCTCGACGCCAGCTGCTCCGGGTCGACCGCCAGGGGGTCCTCGACGGGAGTCATGTCCGAGAACCACCAGGCATGGGTGAGAACGACCGTCCCGAGGGCGGCGGTGCGGACCGCGAGCGAGGCGCACTCGAACGAGTGCCCGGGCGTGACCAGGACCTCGACGTCGGTGCCCAGCCGGTAGCCGTCGCCGGAGTGCTCGTCCCAGACGTCACCGTCGTAGCAGGACCCGTGGTCCACGACGATCGCCGACGGGAACAGGCCGATGTTGCGGGTGTGGTCGATGTGGTGATGGCTGACGAACACGTGAGTGACGTCGTCGACGGTCAGGCCGTGCGTCGACAGTGGGTCGAGCAGCATCGACTGTGACGCCATGATGCCCGGGTCGGCGACGATGACCAGATCCCCGGTCCTGACGAGGGACACCGTGCCGGCGACATGCTCGACGCCCTTCTCCTGCCGCACATAGCCGTTGACCAGCACGTCCAACGTCGCCATGTCGCCATCCTCGAGTCGTCGATGCGCGCGCAGGCTAGCAGGCGTGCCGTGCGCGAGGCAGGGCCGGAACCATAGCCATCACTCCCGTCCAGGCGCGCGGGTCCCTCAGGTCGGCGGACTGACCTGCCTTGCTGCCGCGGAACCCGACGAGGACAATGGTGTCCGGGTCTGTGTCGCCATCCAGCCGATCGCGAGACATGTGGCGGGCCCGACGCAGGCGGAGGACGCTGGAGATGCAGATTCTCAAGGCCGGCGAGGCCGACAAGGAACGGTTCCGGATCCTGGTCGGCGACGTGCCGGAGACCGAGGTGAAGGCGATGTTCGGCAACCTCGGCGCCTTCGTCAACGGCAACATGTTCGCGGGCCTGTTCGGGCCCGACATCGGCGTCAAGGTCGGGCAGGACGACCAGCAGCAGCTGATCGCCGCCGGTGGCGGTCCGTTCGGCCCCGCCGAAAGACCGATGTCCGGCTACGTCACCCTGCCCGAGACCCTCCTCGACCGGCCGGAGGACGCCGCGACCTGGATCGCCAAGGCCCACGCCCACGTCAGCACCCTTCCCCCCAAGGCACCCAAGGCACCCAAGGCACCCCAGGCACCCAAGGTCACTCCCGCCGCACACGTTCCTAGAGATGTGCCGGCCCACCGGGAACGAGCTGAAACTGCACCAGCTGACCGGGGCGGACCTGCGCCGCGGTGTCGGTGTCGGCATCCAGGACCACGGCTATCACCGGGTAGCCGCCCGTCACCGGATGGTCGGCCAGGAACAGCACCGGCAGCCCGCTGGGCGGCAGCTGGACGCATCCCCGCACGATCCCTTCGCTGGCCGGCTCCCCAGTGGCGCTCCACGCCATGGCACCGGCGCCGCCGTCCCGCTCGTGCCGGGCAAGGCGCAGCGCCACCCGGCTGCTGTTGGGCGTCGCCTGCCACACGCCGTCCGCGAGCCTGGCGGCGCGGGGTACCCAGCCGTCGCGGGGGCCGAGGATCGCGCGCAGCACCACCGGCGAGGTGGTCACGGCGACGCACGACGGTACGCCGCCGGTGAAGGAGGTGTAGCCCGTCGCCGGGCCCTGCCGGATCGGCCCGACCGGCACCCGCTGACCGGCCCGCAGCGGCGGCGGGCCGAGCCCGGAGAGGGTATCGGTGCTGCACGAGCCCAGCACCGGCTCGGTGGCAACCCCACCGCGGACGGCGACGTAGCTGCGAAGGCCGTTCGACGCCGTCCCGAGGGTCAGCCGGTCGCCGTCCCGCAACCTGATCACGGTCCGGTGCACCTTCGCGCGACCGTCGACCGAGGCCGGCACGGGCGCCCCCGAGACCGCCACCCAGTGGTCCCCGACCGCCTGCAGGGTCAGCCCGCCCAGCAGGTGCTCGACGACGGCCGCGCCGGGAAGGTTGCCGACCAGGGCGTTGGCGTCCGCGTACGAGAGGCGGTCTGCGGCGCCCGATCGGGCGACCCCGAGGTGGGCCAGGCCGGGTCGCCCGCCGTCCTGGACCAGGCTCGACAGCCCCGGATCGACCACCAGCAGCTCACGCCGCACGCTCACCCCGTCGCGTCCACGTCGACGAACTGCACCAGGCAGCCCGGGGTGACCTTCGCGGGGGGCGTGACGGCCAGGTCCCACAGCGACACCGTGGTGGTGCCCAGCAGCTGCCAGCCGCCCGGTCCCGGCCGGGGGTAGACGGCCGAGTACCGGCCGGCGAGGGCGACCGCCCCGGCAGGCACCTGGGCGCGAGGCTCGGCCCGTCGCGCCGGCCGCAGCTCCCAGTCGCCGCGCACCAGGTAGCAGAACCCGGGCGTGAACCCGCTGAACGCCGCGGTCCACGGTGACCGGGTGTGCGCCCGGATCACCTCGGCCCGGGTGAGTCCGCCGGCCCGCGCCACCTCGTCCAGGTCCGCGCCGTCGTAGGTCACGGGCACCCGGACCAGCCCCGCCGCGGTGACCGCCGGCTCTCGCAGGTCGGCGCTCTGCAGCACCCGTTGGACGGCGGCCACGGCGGCCGCTCGCGCCGAGGGGGCGCGCAGCACGACCAGGACCGAGTGTTCACTGGGCACGAGGTCCTCGACTCCGGCACGGCGGCCGCCGCCAACGCTGCGGCCAGGGCGAGCGGAGAAACCCCGTGTCCGGGTCGAGTGTCCGGGTGAGTGTCCGGGTGCGTGTCCGGGTGCGTGTTCGGGTGCGAGGTCGGGGGCCAGGTCGATGAGCAACGCACGGTCGCCGACCGGTCGGGTTCTGGCGTCAGGCAAAGGCTCGGACCTCGATGTCCCTGTCCTGCAGGGCGGTGCGCACCTGAGCGAGCAGCCCGGCGGCGTCACCGGTGTCGCCGTGGGTGCAGAGGGTCTGCGCCGCAACGGCGATGACGGTGCCGTCGATCGCCTCGACGGTGCCTTCGGTCACGAGCCGCACCGCTCGCCGGGCCGCCAGCTGCCGATCGTGGATCACCGCGCCCGCCTGCCCCCGCGGCACGAGCCGGCCGTCCGGCAGGTAGGCCCGGTCCACGAACGCCTCTGCCACGACCGCGATCCCGGCCGCCCGGCAGAGGTCGGCGACCACGGAGCCTGCCTGGGCCACCAACGGCAGGTCACCGCCCAGGCCCTGCAGGGCACTGACGACCGCCGCGGCCTGCCGGGGGTCGGTGCCGATGGCGTGGTAGAGCGCACCGTGCGGTTTGACATAGGTGATCGCGCCGCCGACCGCCGCCGCCAGAGCAGTTGCCGCACCGACCTGATAGAGGATCCCGTCCGTCAGGACGGCGGGCTCGACGTCCATGTAGCGCCGTCCGAACCCCGCCAGGTCGGGGTAGCCGACGTGGGCGCCGGTGCTGACGCCATGCTGCACCGCCAGCGAGAGCACCGACCGCATGATGCTCGGGTCCCCGGCATGGAAGCCGCAGGCGACGTTGGCGCTCGACACCAGCTGCAGGACGTCCTCGTCCGAGCCCAGCTGCCAGCGGCCGAAGCCCTCACCGAGATCGGCGTTCAGGTCGATGTGCGCCACTGACATCTGCTCTGCCTGCCCTGGGAGCGGGTGGATCCCGCCACCCTAGCCGCGGACGGCGCCGTCACCCAGGCATCGGTTGCGTCACCGACATCGGTCAGGCGAGGTTCTCCATCCGGTAAATGTCACGCTGTGCAGTCGTACGGGGCGTTGCGCCGGACGAGTGCTGACTCTGTGTCATTCGAGTGATGGCGGGGACAACTCCTTCCGCCCCTTGCTGCGGGCTGTCTCCATGGCTGCGAGGGCGTTCGGTCACGACGCCACTCTTCGTGGAACCAGGACTGTCCGGGAGGGCAACATGTTGTCTCGCATCCTCACTCGCAACCCGTCCGACAAGGGCGCCACCGCCGTCGAGTACGGCCTGATGGTCGCGCTCATCGCCGTCGTCATCGTGGGCGCCGTCGGCGCCCTGGGCACCGCTGTGCTCACCACCTTCACGGCGGCCGCGGGCGCCATCTGATCCGGCGCCGGTGCCGTGCGGGGCCCGCCCCTCACGGCACCGGCCGCCCGGTCGGCGAAGCCAGGTGACGTCCGTGCACCACCCGAGCGAGGTGATCCTTGTGTCCCACCCCCGACCCACCGGCAGGCCGGTCGCAGCGCGATGCGATCGGGAGCGCGGGGCCACCGCGGCCGAGTACGCCGTCATGGTGGGCCTCATCGCCACCGTCGTCGCCGCCGGCGTCGGGGTCTTCGGCCTCGCCGTCCAGCAGCTGTTCACCGTCCCGCCCGGACTGTGACCGTGCCACGACGACCGAGCACCGACGACGACACAGCCGCCGGTATGGGCACAGCCGCCGGCGACGACCGCGGCGCAGCCGCCGTCGAGATGGCGATCGTCCTGCCGCTGCTGCTCCTTCTCGTCTTCGGCATCATCGACTTCGGCCGCATGCTCAACACCCAGATCACCGTCTCGGCCGCCGCCCGCGAAGGAGCCCGTTGGGCCGCGCTGGGCCAGTCCGGGGTCGCCGCCCGGGTCACCGCCGCCGCCCCGGGCCTGATCCCCGCCCCGGTGACCACCGCGACCACCTGTCCCGCAGGCGCCGCCATCGGCACGAACGCGACCGTGGTGGTCACCAGCACCTACACCCCGATCACGCCACTGGGAGCCCTGAGCGCCCTGTTCGGCGGCGCCTTCCCCTCGACGATCACCATCACCGGCCGAGGAGTCATGCGATGCGGCGGCTGAGGCGGGGCGGTCGGGACGACGAGGGAGCGGTGGCCGCCGTCGTGGCCGTGCTGCTCGCCGGCGGCGTCCTGCTGGGCATGGCGGCGCTGACGGTCGACGTCGGGCAGCTGTACGCCGAGCGCCGCCAGCTGCAGAACGGCGCCGACGCGGCCGCCCTGGGGGTGGCGGTCAGCTGTGCCGTGGCCAGCTCGTGCGACACCGGTACCGGTGGTCAGGCGCGCACCCTCGCCGACGCCAACGCCAACGACTCCGCCGCCGCCGTCCTGTCGGTCTGCGGCGCCGGCTCGGGCAGCCTGTCGGGGTGCCCCGCGGGGTCCGGCCCGACGCTGACCCGCTGCGCGGCCGCTCCGGCCGGCGTCCAGGGCTGGGTCCAGGTGCGCACGGCGACGTCGACATCGGGCGGCGGCAGCCTGCTGCCCCCGGTCTTCGCCCGTGCCCTGACCGGCAACGGCGGCTACACCGGCACTCAGGCGAAGGCCTGTGCGGTGGCCGCCTGGGGTGCTGCCACCGCCGTGTCGAACGCCCTGCCGCTCACCCTGTCGAAGTGCGAATGGGACGCCGCCACCCACAGCGGCACCGCCTACGCACCGCCGCCCCCCTACCCGCCGTACCCCGCCGGTGAGGTGGCCCTGAAGCTGCACAGCACCGACGAGCGGGGGGGCTGCCCGAGCTCGGGCGGCGCCTACGCCGACCTGCCCGGTGGTTTCGGCTGGCTGGCGGCCGGCGCCGGCTGCACGGTGTCGGTCTCCGCGGGCGGCACCGTCCCGGCCGATCCCGGGGTCGCGTCGTCCTGCAGCGACACGGTGGCAGGCATGGTCGGATCCGTCGTCTACCTGCCGGTCTACGACCAGGCCTGGGGCACGGGGGCCAACGGCACCTACCGGGTCGCCGGGTTCGCGGCCTTCCGCCTCAGCGGCTACAACCTGCCCGGCGCGCACCCGACCCGGGTCGACTCGCCGGCGGGCGGGCGCCTGTGCAAGGGCAGTGACAAGTGCATCTACGGCTGGTTCACCCAGGCCCTGGTGCCGGGCCAGACCACCATCGGCACCGGCCCCGGACTGGGGGCCAAGGTCGTCGCCCTCACCGGCTGAACGAGACCGCACCACCCTGACCCGCACCGCACCGCCACCCGTCGCGTCCCACGCCTGGAAGGCAGCCATGAAACGTCGAATCTTCGCAGCAGTCGCCGCGGTCCTCATCGCATCGACGGGCTCCCTGGCCGTGGTCGCCTACGCCCGCAGCGCCGACGCCCGGGCACTGGCCGGCCAGAACGCGGTCCGGGTCTACGTGGCCGCCAAGCAGGTGCCGGCCGGGACCACGGCAGCCACGGCGGTCAAGGAAGGTCTCATGGTCCAGCAGCTCATCGCCCGGGCGGCGGTGCCGGACGACGGCCTCACCACCGTCGACCCGACCTACGGGCAGCTGGTGGCGACCTCCACGATCCAACCGGGCGAGCTCGTCATGACCACCCGGTTCGCCGCCCGCGGTGCCACCACCGGCAACCTGCCCGTGCCGGCGGGGATGCTCGCCGTGACGGTCGCCCTCGACGACCCCTCGCACGTCGGGTCGTTCCTGGCGGTGGGGTCGAAGGTGGCAGTGTTCGACACCTTCAACGTGCAGTCGGCGCCCGCCGCCGGCGCCACGACCGGCGCCACAACCGGCAGCACTGCGACCGGCAGCGCCGCGACCGGACCCACTCCGGCCGGTGACCGGCTGCAGGACCGCCACGAGTACAGCCGCGCCACCCGGCTGCTGCTGACCAGCGTGGAGGTGCTGGCCGTCGGCGCGACGACCACGACCGTCGCTCCCCCGCCGACGGACGCCCAGAGCTCCGCGGCGATCGGCACTGCGGGTGCCGGCCAGGCCACCACCACCCTGTTCACCCTCGCGGTGACCCAGGAGCAGGCCGAGCGGATCATCCACAGCTCGCGCACCGGCGCCCTGACCTTCGCCCTGCTGGGTCCCGAGGCCCACGCGACGACCGGCAAGGGCGTCGACGACCGCACCCTGTTCGAGGTGACCCCGTGACCCTGCTCGTCGAGCCCAACGAGGAGTTCGCGGACACGTTGTCCTTCGCCCTCGGTGAGGACGTGCGCCGGGTGGAGGGGCCCGCCGCCGTGATGCGTGACCTCGAGGAGAACCCCGACGAGCTGCTCGTCGTGATCGGTCCGGACGTCGAGCTCGGCAAGGTGGTCGAGCTCGCCGGCACGCTGCAGCTCGACCGTCCCCACCTGGGGGTGGTGCTGCTGCGCCGCCGCATCGACGTCCATCTGATGGGCAGGGCGATGCGCGCCGGCATCCGGGAGGTCGTCGGCCCCGAGGACCTCGGCGCCGTGGTCGAGGCGGCCCGCCGCTCGCTGCAGCTGTCCCGCCGCCGTCGCAGCGCCGAACCGGCAGTCGACGGCAGCGAACCGCGTCAGGCACGGGTGGTGACGGTGTTCTCGGCCAAGGGCGGCTGCGGCAAGACGACGGTGGCCACCAACCTGGCGGCCGCCCTGGCCGACGACGGGTCCACCCGCGTCTGCCTGGTCGACCTCGACCTCGAGTTCGGGGACGTCGCGATCACGTTGCAGCTGGTGCCGGAACGCACCCTGATCGACCTGGTGCCGATGGCCGGGACCATGGACGAGCACGGCGTCCGCTCGGTCATCACCACGACCGGGACCGGGGTGGACGCCGTCCTGGCACCGATCTCGCCGCGCGACGCCGGCCGGATCGTCCCCGCGTTGGTGACCGAGCTCGTCCGGGTGCTGCGCCGCATGTACGACGTCGTCGTCATCGACACCCCGCCCACGCTCAGCGAGCAGGTGCTGGCCGCGTTCGACCTGGCGGACGTCACGGTGCTGCTGGCCACCCTCGACGTCCCCGCGCTGAAGAACCTCAGGGTGACCCTGGACACCCTCGACCAGCTCGGTCACCCCGGCGACACCCGACTGGTGGTGCTGAACCGGGCGGACGCCCGGGTCGGGCTCGAAACTGTCGGACGTCGAGGCGACCATCGGGGTGCCGGTGAGCCTGCAGATCCCTTCCAGCGTCGAGGTTCCGGCGGCCATCAACCGCGGCCTGCTGATCGTGCGCGACCAGCCCGAGCACGAGGTGAGCCGCCGAATGCTGGAGCTCGCCGGCCGCATCAGCGGCACGGACCGGGAGCCGGTCGCGGCCGGCCGGTCGGCCGCCCTGAAGTCTCTGTTCCGGCGAGGGAGTGCGCGATGAACCTGGGAGAGCGACTGGACGCCGCACGCGGTCCGCTGACGGACGGCGTCGCCAGGGCCGGGACCGAGCGGGGTCAGACCTCGTTGAACGGCCTCAAGAACAGGGTCCACCAGGCGCTGATCGACGTCCTCGGCCCGAAGCTGTACGACCCCCACCTGCCCACCGCCGAGCTCGAGCAGCGGGTGCGGATCAGCGTGCAGTACGTGCTGCAGTCCGAGGAGACCCCGCTGTCGGTGACCGACCGGGCCCGGCTGGCCCAGGAGGTCGTCGACGAGGTGCTCGGCCACGGGCCCATCGAGCAGTACCTGCGGGACCCGTCGGTCACCGAGATCATGGTCAACGGCCCGTTCCGGATCTTCATCGAACGTGCGGGCAAGCTCGAGGCCGCCGACGTCCGGTTCCTGGACGACACCCACCTGCGGCGCACCATCGACAAGATCGTGGGCCGGGTGGGCCGCCGGATCGACGAGAGCTCACCGATGGTCGACGCCCGCCTGCCGGACGGCAGCCGGGTCAACGCCGTCATCTCGCCGATCACGTTGGACGGCCCGACCCTGACCGTCCGCAAGTTCGCCACCGACCCGTTCACGGTCTCCGACCTGGTGGCCTTCGGCACGCTGAACCCTGGCGTCGCCGACTTCCTGCGGCTGTGCGTCCGGGGCCGGCTGAACGTCCTGATCAGCGGGGGCACCGGCAGCGGCAAGACGACCACCCTGAACGTGATGTCGGGCTTCATCCCCTCCGGGGAGCGCATCGTCACGATCGAGGACGCGGCCGAGCTGCAGCTGCGCCAGCCGCACGTGGTGCGGATGGAGGCACGACCGGCGAACTCCGAGGGCCGCGGCGAGATCAGCATCCGCGACCTGGTGCGCAACACGTTGCGCATGAGGCCGGACCGGATCGTGGTGGGTGAGGTCCGGGACGGCGCGGCGCTGGACATGCTGCAGGCGATGAACACCGGGCACGAGGGGTCGATCACCACGGTGCACGCCAACTCGCCGCGGGACGGCCTGGCCCGCCTCGAGACGATGGTGCTGATGGCCGGCGTCGAGCTGCCGGTGCGTGCCATCCGGGAGCAGATCTCGAGCGCGCTGGACGTCGTCGTCCACCAGGCCCGGCTGCGTGACGGCAGCCGCCGGATCCTGGCGATCTCCGAGGTGATCGGCATGGAGGGTGACGTGGTCACCGTCCAGGACATCTTCAGCTTCGACTGGAACGCGGGCCGGGACGCCGAGGGCCGCTTCCTGGGCGGTCTCCGGCCCACGGGTCTGCGGCCGCGGTTCGCCGACAAGCTCGCCGAGCACGGCACCGACCTGCCGGCCGACATGTTCCTGCCCGGGGCCTACCGGTGACCGGGCCGACGTCACGGGCCCGTCGTCCAGCCCTGCTGCTGCTGGCCGCCGTGGCCGTGCCGCTGGGACTGGTCGGCGCACCGGCCGCCCTGGCCGCCCCGGCGGCGGACCCGACGTCGGCCGTGGGGGCTGCCGGGGCGCCGTCGCGACCGCTCGTCGTCACCGGTGAGCCGCGGATCGTCGGCGACGACGTCGTCCTCACCGCTCAGGCGCTCGGCCTGCCCGGGCAGCCCGCGAGCGCTCGGGCCGTCGCCGCCGACCTGTCGGACCACCCGGCCCTGCCCGCCACGGTCCGCGTCGACGGCGGCGTCGAGGCACCGCGTCGCCGCAGCGTGCTGGTGCTGGACACCAGCGGCTCCATGGGCCGGGACGGCATCACGGCTGCGCGGCAGGCAGCCGAGGCCTATGCCGGTGCCGTCGCCGGGCAGGTGCAGGTGGGCCTGGTGGGCTTCGCCGACCGGCCGCAGGTGCTCACCGCCGCGACCACGGACCGCGGGGCCCTGCGCGCCGGACTGGCCGACCTGTCGGCGCACGGTGAGACCGCCCTCTACGACGGCGTGGTCCTGGCCGCCGCGCAGGCCGGGGCCGGCGGCAACCTCGTGCTGCTCAGCGACGGCGGCGACACCGTCAGCACGGCGAGCCTGGACGACGCCGTCAGGGCCGTGGGCTCGAACCGGCTGCGGGTGGACGTCATCGCGTTCAACACCGCCGAGAGCCTGCCCGGACCCCTCGCGGCGATCGCCGCGGCCGGGCACGGGGCGGTGGTCCGGACCTCGGACGCCGTGGGCCTGGGCCAGGCGTTCACCGCAGCGGCGGCCGCCGTCCCGCTCGACGTCACCCTCACCCTCCGTCGTCCGGCGGCCGCCCTCGCGGCCCGGCAGGCAGCAGTGGCCCTGGTGGTCGGCGACCAGACCTACGTGGGGACCGTGGCCCTGCCCGCCGCCCCGCTGCCGCCGAGGCCGGCGGTCACCCTGCCGGTCGAGCGGGTCGCCCCGGCCTCGACCCGACTCGGCCCGTGGGTCATCGGCGGCCTCCTGGGCGCACTGCTGACACTGGCTCTGGTGGTGGGGTTCTGGCCCCGGGAGGCGGCCGAGGCAGCCGCTCGTCGGCGAGAGGTGCTGCTGGCGTATCAGATGCAGGTGCCGGTCGTCGCCGGCAGGGTCGAACCGTCGGCGGTCTCGGCGGCGACCGTCGGACTGCTGACCGTCAGCGAGCGGGCCGTCGCCGCCGGTGGCAGGCAGACCGCGATCGCGCTGCGGCTCGACCGCGCCGGGCTGACCCTGCTGCCCCACGAATGGGTGGTGCTGCGGATCAGCCTCGCGGTGATCAGCGGGGCGGTGTTCTTCCTGCTCACCCCCTCACGCTGGATCGGGCTGGCGGTCGGGGCGGTCATCGGCTGGGCGGCCACCGGGATCTGGCTGCGGGTCAGGCAGGGGCGTCGCTGCCGGGCCTTCGCCGACCAGCTGCCGGACACCCTTCAGGTGGCCGCCAGCAGCCTGCGCAGCGGGTTCTCGCTGGCCCAGGCCCTGGCCGCCGCCCAGGAGATCGGCGTCCAGCCGATGTCCGCCGAGCTCGGGCGGGCCCTCGCGGCCGCGCGGATCGGGGTGGCGCTCGAGGACGAGCTGGACCGGATCGCGGTGCGGATGCGCAGCGAGGACTGGCGGCTGGCGGTGATGGCGATCCGGATCCACCGGTCCGTGGGTGGCAACCTGTCCGACGTCCTGTCCACCACGGCCAAGACCCTTCGGGAGCGGGCCGGGATGGCCCGCCAGGTGCACGCGCTGTCCGCCGAGGGGCGGTTGTCGGCCTACATCCTGCTCGCCCTGCCGCTGGGGGTGGGGCTGTTCCTGGTGGCCTTCCGCCAGAGCTACGTCCAGCCGTTGTGGACCACCACCCCTGGTCTGGTGATGCTCGCGTTCGCCGCCGTCGGCATGGTCGTCGGCACGTTGTGGATGTTCAAGGTCGCCACGGTGGAGGTCTGATGATCGTCGTGCTCTCGACCGTGCTGGTGGCCGTCGGCCTGGCCGTCGCCGTGGTGGTCGCGCTGCTGCCCTCCGCGTCCCCGACCGGGGTCGACCGGTCCCTGCAGCTCGCCCGGGGCGCGGCGGGGTGGAGCGACGTCGGCCCCGACCAGGACGGTCCGTTCCGGGACCGCGTCTGGCGCCCGCTGCTCGCCGCCCTGGGCCGGATCGGCGCACGTCTGACGCCGGCCGGCACCCCGCAGCGCCTGCGATCGCGGCTCGACCTCGCCGGCAACCGCGCACCGTGGGACATGGAGTCGGTGCTGGTCGTCAAGACCGTGGCCACCTTCGGGCTCGGGGGCGCCGGCCTGACCTTCTGGCTGCTCACCCGGTCCGCGCTCGGGCTGGCGCTGTTCGTCGTGCTCGCCTGCCTGGGGTACTGGCTCGCCGACCTGCTGCTGTACAACGCCGGGCAGAAGCGCCAGGAGGCGATGCGGCGGGCGGCTCCGGACACCATCGACATGCTCACCATCTGCGTCGAGGCCGGACTGGGCTTCGACGCCGGCCTGGCCCAGGTGGCCGAGAAGACCTCCGGACCGCTCGCCGGGGAGTTCGCCCGGGTCCTGAAGGAGATCCAGCTCGGCCGATCGCGCACCGACGCCTTCGTCGAGCTCTCGCAGCGCACCGACGTCGCCGAGATCAAGGGTTTCGTCGGCGCGATCATGCAGTCCGACCGGCTCGGGGTCCCCATTGCCGGGGTGCTGCGGGAGCAGGCGTCGGAGCTGCGGGTCCGGCGGCGTCAGCGGGCCGAGGAGAACGCCCAGAAGGTGCCTGTGAAGATCGTCTTTCCGGTGCTGTTCTGCATCTTCCCGGTCTTCTTCATCATCGTCATCGGGCCGGGCGCGATCAGGATCGCGCAGGTGTTCATCCATGGCTGAGTCGGGTCGTGGGCGCGGGGTCGACGTCTCGCGGGTCGACGTCTCGCGGGTCGTCGTGGTGACGCTGTTCTCGCTGTCCCTGCTGACCACCGCGAGCCGCAGCTGGCACACGGTCCGCTCCTCCGGCCCCCTGCTGCAGGTGGGCCTGGAGTCGGCGGCCAACGTGCTGACGCTGGCCTTCTGCGCCCTGGTGGTGGTGGCCTACCTGCGCCGCGGCCCCGCCGGCGCCACCGACCGCAGTCCGGTGGTCTGGCTGGCCGCCCCTGCGGCGACCTGCCTGCCGCTGGTCATCCCCGCGCTGCCCACCCAGCCGGGTGGACCGTCGCGCTCCCTGCTGGCACTCGCCCTGATCCTGGTGGGAGCCGGTTGGTCGGCCTGGTCGATGCGGCACCTGTCGACCTGTCTCAGTGTGGTTCCGCAGGCCCGGCGGCTCATCGACACCGGCCCCTACCGCTTCGTCCGCCATCCCCTCTACCTGGGGGAGGTGGTCACGGTGATCGGCTTCGCCGTCCGTGGCGGTCACTGGTCGCACGGTCTCGTCGTCCTGCTGCTGCTGGCCCTGCAGCTGTACCGGGCCTCGCGCGAAGAGGCCCTGCTCGCTGCCCAGGTCCCCGGCTACGCGAGCTACATCGGGCGGACCCGCCGGATCATCCCCTGGCCGGCCTGATCCGGCCCAGGATCGTCCGGTCGAGAATCTGCAGCAGGTCGTGCAGCTCCGGCAGGGTGCATGCCGCCGGCACGTCCAGCACACGTAGCACCCGAGGTCGGACCTCCCGCATCACGATCCGCAGCCGAGTCGCCTTCACGCCCGCGACTCTACGGCGAGACAATCAGTCGTCGCAGGGCATGGGCATGGGCATGGGCACGGACATGGGCACGGACATGGGCTTGGGCAGTGGCAGTGGCAGTGGCAGTGGCAGTGGCAGGGAAAGACGGGCAGCCCCGCGAACTGAGCCCCGGATGCCGTGAGGGGAGTGGAGAACGTGCTGGATCCTCAGGCAGTCGACCTCGAGACGCTGTCGATGGCGCTGGCCGACCAGGGCGGCTTCGAGCATCAGTGGCTGTTCGACCCCCTGACGGGCGAGACCCAACTGTGGTCCGACGACGACACCGACGACGACATCGACGGCGACATCGACGGCGATCCCGAGGATCGCCTGCTCCGCGTCGACCCGCTGCCGTCCTGGGTCTGGTACCAGGACATGGTCGACTTCGCCGAGCTCGTCGGTGACGAGCAGACGGGGCGACGGCTCGGTCGTGCCCTGCAGGGCAAGGGCGCCTTCCGCAGGTTCAAAGACGTGCTCCATGGCGGGCAGCCACAACTTCTGGCTTCCTGGAACGTCTTCCGCGACACTCGAGCCGTCGTGCGGGCCGTCCAGTGGCTGTGGGACAACGACGTTGTCACCTACGATCGCTACCAGCAGTTCTGCGCCGAGCACCCCGACCCGACCGTCCCCTGACCAGGACGCCACGCAGGTACCGCCACCGCGGGAGCGGCCCAGGTACTGTGCCACCGTGGGTGGAGTCGTCGCGGCTGCGGTACGCCTCGTCGTCCCCCTGATCATGTTCCGGCGGCCGTTGCTCGGCGCTCTGCTGTCGATCGTCGCCGACACCTGCGACATCGTGATCTTCAATCTCTGGGGCTGGCCCAGCCAGCCGTACACGGAGTGGGACAAGGCGTTCGACCTCTACTACCTCACGATCGAGGTGTGGCTGAGCCGGCGATGGGCTCCGCTGCCGCGCAACGTCTCGTACGCCCTGTTCGCCTGGCGACTCGTCGGCGTGGTCCTGCTGGAGGGCCTCGGCTGGCGCGCCACGCTGTTCCTGTTCCCGAACGTGTTCGAGTGGTGGTTCCTGCTGGTGCTGCTGCGCAACCGTTACCGGCCCCACTACCGGCTGACTCGCGGCCGGACGATCGGGTGGCTGGTCGCCCTGCTGATCCCCAAGCTCGGTCAGGAGTACGTGCTGCACGTGGGCCAGTACCTGGACCGGTGGGTCCTCGCCGACCTGGTCCGGACGCTGTGGCACACGGTGACAGGCCGCTGATCCCGTTCTGTCACAACCGTGATCGTCCTCAGGCGGGCGCTTCGGGGGCCAGCAGCGGAGCCGAGTGGTCACCGATCCCGCCGGAGTGGCCGAGCATGGACGCCCCGATCGCACAGGCTCCCAGGCTGGCCAGCACCGCCGCCAGCACCGCGGCGGCCTGACCGGGCTGCAGCAGCCCGGTGGCCAGGCCCAGGGTCGCGACGGCTGAGGGGACCCCGAGCTGGGCGGTGGCCAGCAGCCCGACCCCGATCGGCAGCCGCAGGATGCGGGCGGCCAGCACGTGCACGACGACGGCACCGACCGTGAGCGAGACGGCCAGCAGCAGGTTGGCCCTCTCGGTGACGAGGGCGTGCAGGTCGAGCCTGGCGCCCAGGGTCACGAAGAAGAGCGGGACGAGAAACCCTTCCCCCAGGCCGATCAGCTGCCACGACAGCCGCCGCGGTTCCCCCAGCAGAGCCAGCACCGTGCCGGCCGCGAACCCGGCGATCAGCACGCTCGTGCGTTGGTGCACGGCGATCGCGGCCAGGCAGAACAGCACCAGCAGACTGATCCGCAGGTCCAGCGCCCAGTGCTGCTTCTTGGACCGGTGCCGCAGATCGTGGATCAGGGTGGACGGCGAGAGCCGGCGCGCCACCAGGTACACCGCGGCCGCCAGCGCCACCACGGCGGCGATGCCCCCGAGGACCTGCAGCAGACTGCCCTGGCGGATGACGAGCGGGATCGCCAGGACGGTCACCACGTCCGCCACCGCGATCCAGGCGGTGGCCACTAGCAGGGTGTCGTCGCTGCCGTCGAGGGCCTGCAGCACCGGCAGGGCGACCGCCCCGGAGCTGGTGGCCAGCAGGACGGCGATCACCAGGGGAGCGTGCAGCCCGGTCACCGGTGCCAGGGCGTACCCCGCGACCAACGCCAGCACCCCGGTCAACGCGGCCACCGGCAGCGCCGTGCGCAGGGCTGGGCGAAGGCCGACGTCGCGGATCGGCAGATGGGTCCCCACGATCAGCATCAGCAGCGCGAACCCGATCTCGGACAACAGGGTGAGCGCCGGGTCGTCGACCGGGACGACGTCCAGCCCGCTACGGCCGAAGACCACCCCGACCACGATCTCGCCGACCACCAGTGGCGGCCCGACCTTGGGCACCCCGGCGAGCATCGGGCCGACCAGCCCGAGACCGACCAGCAGTGCGAGCGTCGCGAAGTCCATCCCGCTCACCCTTCTGCCGACCATGCCGACCATGCCGACCATGCCGACAAATCCACCAATCCACCCAAGGATCGGCGTGTCGTAGTTGACTAGTGACAGGATGTCGCTGCACCCGGCCGGCAGTGACCGCGGCCACCAGTCCAAGGAAGGCTCCCCGATGTTCCGGTACCTCCGCAAGATCACCCGCACCAGCAAGGACCGCGGCGCCACGGCTGTGGAGTACGCGCTGATGGTGGCCGCCATCGCGGCCCTGATCGTCGGCGTCGTCTTCGGGCTCGGCAAGATCGTGCTCGGCGCGTTCACCAACACCTGCAGCTCACTCAGCTCCGGCGCCAGCATCGCCTCGACGTCCTGCTCGTAGCCTCGTCCCGCTCCACGGGGCGAGGTGACGCGCAAAGAGGCAGTGCGGCGGCCCTTCGGGGCGGTCGCTCCTAGGCCGCGAGCGCCGCCTTCGCCCTCAGGAAGTCCTCGACCCGACGTAGGTCTGCGGGCATGCAGTCCGCCAGGGCAGGGTCGACGTCGGTCCACGCCGTCTCGACGTCGGCGGACAGCCAGTTCAGCCCCATGATGTTGCTCGCCGCCGGGGCGAACGGGCGCATCAGCAGCTGCGCCGCCCGGAACACGCCGGCGGGAACCGTCGTCACCCTGACCTGACGTCCCAGCACGCGCGAGTAGGCGGCAGCGACCTCGGACCAGGTGAGCACCTGCGGGCCGCCGACGTTGAAGATCCGGTTGCGGGCGCTGTCGCTGCGCGAGGCGCAGACCATGATGCGGGCCACGTCGTGCAGGCTGATGAAGGCGTTCCGCAGCGTCGCACTGCCGGGCACTGACATCCGTCCGTCGTGCTCGACCGACTGCCCGGTCCGCCTCCGGTACTGCTGCAGGAACCCGTAGGGCCGCTCCAGCGTCGGGTTGTCCTCCCCGCGTATCGGTATCGAGCTGCCGGGCAGCGCGAGCCAGACCTCCATGAACGGGGCGCACCGCAGGATCGTGTAGGGGACGCCACCGGCGGCGATGTCCTTCTCCGTCTGCCGCTTGTTCGCGAACTGCGGCACGTGGGACTCGCGCGACGCGAGGGGGACCGAGGGGAAGACCAGCCGTCGGACGCCGGCGTCGCGCGCCGCCGCGATCAGGTTCTGATACCCGGTGCGCTCACCGGGATAGCTGTCACCGCGCCGCGGCGCGATGACGTTGGCCGTCGCGAAGACGACCTCCACGCCGTCGACCGCCGCCCGCAGACCCGGGGCGTCCCGCAGGTCTGCCCACACGATCTCGGCACCGAGCTCGGTGAGCGTGCCGACGGGCGAGCCACGACGGGCCAGGCCCCGCACCGGCCTGCCGGACGCCGCGAGCTGTCGGACCAGAGAGGTACCGAGTTGACCGGTGGAACCGACGACGAGATCCATGACACCCACCCTCGTCCTGGGGTCCCTCCCCGACCAGGTGCCTTGGTCCCGCAATGGATACGGAATCAGTTGCCGTCATCTCGCCCGACGGATGATTTCAGTGCCGCGATAGGCATCCAGCCACGTTTACGTCATGATGGGTGGCAGTCACCCACAGGTGATACCGACGCCCCTGGAGCCGACACCGTGACCGAGACCCAGCCCTGGCCCCCGCACGACCCGGCAACCCGGCGCTGGCTGCCCAGCAGCTCCACCCCGCTGGACGCGGCCCGGATCGAGCACCTGCTGGCCGCCGAGTGGGAGCGCTTCACCGCCGCCACGCCGGCCTCGGCCGCTCACAACACCCGGGCGAGCAAGTCGCTGCCGCTCGGCGTCACCTCGTCGTTCCAGCACTGGGACCCGTACCCGATCTCGATCGCCTCGGCGCGCGGCGCCTGGCTCACCGACGTCGACGGCCGCAAGCTGCTCGACCTGTCGATGGGCTTCGGCGCCATGATGGTCGGCCACCTCAACCCGGTCGTCGTCGACCACGTGCGCCACGCGCTCGAGTCGGTCGGCACCCTGTTCGTCACGCCGTCGCCGACCGCGACCGAGGTCGCCGAGCTCTTCCAGACCCGCTTCGGCCTCGACCTGCTGCGGTTCACCAAGTCGGGCACCGAGTCGCTGATGTATGCCGTCCGCACAGCCCGGGCCTTCACCCGACGCAAGGCGATCATCAAGATCGAGGGCGGCTACCACGGCGGCTACGACGCCCTGCAGGTGTCGGTGAAGCCTGGGCTCGACGAGATCGGTCCGGCCGACGCACCGACGCCGCAGGTGCCCGTTCGACGTCGAGGCCGGCACCGTCCACGTCGTCCCGTACAACGACCTCCCGCGGCTGCGAGACGATCCTCGCCGAGCACGGCAGTGACGTCGCCTGCGTCGTCATGGAGCCGGTCCTGGAGAACCTGGCATCGTCCTGCCCGACGCGGGCTACCTCGCCGGCGTCCGCGCCGCCTGCGACGCCAGCGGCGTCCTGCTGATCTTCGACGAGGTCAAGACCGGCCTGACCGCCGGGTACGCGGGCGCCTCCCAGCGGCTCGGCGTCACGCCCGACCTGGTCACCCTCGCCAAGAGCATCGGCGGCGGGCTGCCGCTCGCCGCGTTCGGCGGCCGTCAAGAGGTGATGGACGTCGTCGTCGACGGCCGGATGGCCCACTTCGGCACCTACAACGGCAACCCGCTGGTCATGGCCGCCGCCCGCGCCGTCGACGAGATCTGCACCCACGAGGCGCTGGACGCCGCGGAGGGCATCAACGTGCGCACCCTCGACGCGATCGATGCGGTCATCACCGAGTTCGAGCTGCCGGCCCACACGGTCGGGCTCGGACTCAAGGGGTGCATCACGTGGTCGAACACGCCGGTGCGCAACTACCGCGACTACAAGGCCACCGACTTCCGGGTGGCGGAGCTGTCGTGGCTGTGGGGCGTCAACCGCAGCATCCTCACCCCGCCCGGCCTCGACGAGCAGTGGCTGGTCTCGCTGGCGCACACCGACGACGAGATGGCCGTGCTGGTGTCGGACTTCAGGGACCTGGCTCAGGCCTTGCGCGCCTGAGCGGTCGGGCGGGCTCGCACGTGGATGCGCTCCCCCATGCGGCCGAACGCCCCTCGGTGCCCCAGCCGGCACCGGGACGACGGGCGTTCAGCGGACTCGGGCGTTCAGCGGACCCGGACGTTCACCGGGTTCGCGCTCGCACCGACCCCGGCGGGAACGTCCCACGAGGTCAGCAGGTACCGGTAGGTCGTGCCGGACCTCAGCCCGGTGTCGCTCCACGAGGTCGCGGTCGCCGGCAGGGTCGCCACCCGGCTGAAGACGGTGCAGGTGGCCCCGGCGCACCGAGACACGGTGACAGCAGTCGTGGTCGTACCCGCAGCATTGGTCCACGTGAGGTCGGCGCGCCTGCGCACGGTCGAGACGGCAGTCACGTTGGAGGGAGGCAGCACGACGGCGGGCGGCGCCGCCACGACGACCTGGCTCTCGGTCAGCGCCGACATGCCCCGGGTGTCGGTCACCGTCAGCGTGACCCGGTAGGTACCGGGGACGGCGTAGAGGTGACTCGCGGTCGAACCGCTCGCGGTGGCGCCGTCCCCGAACGACCAGGACCAGGCGTTGACGAAGCCGAAGTCGATCCCGTAGGACTGCGTGCCGTCGAAGGCCACGGTCAATGGCGCGGTACCGGTGGTCGGCGTCGCCGTCATGATCGCGACCGGCGCTGCCACCCCGACGGGCAACGTCGCCACCGTCCACGCCGAGGCGCCGGCCGCGTTGAACGCCCGCACCCGATACTTGTACAACGCCAGGGGTGGGTTGGTCTGGTCGGCGAACTTGTACATATTGGCCGGGTTGGTCGCCAGCGGGGCGAAGGTGCATCCGGTCACGGTCGGGGTGCATCGTTCGATGTCGAAGCCGGTCTCGTCCGAGGAGTTGTCCGCCCAGACGAGAGCCGGCACGAGGCCGCTGCCCAGGTAGGCCGCAAGCCCGGAGGGGGCGACGGGGATGGTGGCGGCCCGGGCGGCCGGCGCAAGGCCGAGCCCGGCGGCTGCTGCCACCAGTGCGGCGGCGATCCCGACACGTCGTGAGCGGGTGAAGGCGGCGTCCAACACTGAAACCTCCACGGTCCGAGGCGAGGGGCGCCCTGATTCGCTCCCCGTGTCGCCCCACGGCGACGATGACACGGCTGCCATGATCGCCCGGCCACGGGCGACGGGTCAACGAGCGTGAGTGTGACGAGTGCCGCAGGCGTCCTGTCGAACCGTGCGCGCAACCGGCCCGTTCTCGCGCCTCGATCCCTCATCGGTTGACACGTCCTACCGCTCTGTGTACTTTCCACCTAGGTTAATTAGCCGAACGGTTAAATGTGATGGAGAACCCGGTGGTTCCGACGATCGACGAGGAACGGCTGAGCGAGACCTTCGCGGCCCTGTCCAGCTCGACCCGCCGCGCGATCCTGGCGCGCCTGGCCCAGGGCGAGGCCAACGTCAACGAGCTTGCCGAACCGTTCGACCTGTCCCTTCCGGCGATCTCGAAGCACATCAAGGTGCTGGAGCGAGCCGGCCTGGTGATTCGAGGCCAACGCGCGCAGTACCGCCCGTGCACCCTCGAGGCCGCGCCGCTGGCGGAGGTCGCCGGCTGGGCGGACCAGTACCGCCCGGTCTGGGAGGCCCGCTTCGACCGGATGGACTACTACCTCAAGCACCTCCACCCCCGACGGAAGACAGGCGAGCATGACTGACGACAGCTTCTCCCAGAACGCCGTGGTGATCGAGCGCACTCTCGACGCACCGGCCGAACTCGTGTGGCAGATGTGGACCCGACCGGAGCACTTCGCCGCCTGGTACGGCCCCGACGGAGCCAGCATCCCCGAGGCGACGATGGACGTGCGCGTGGGAGGCACCCGCCTGGTCTGCCTGCAGATGCAGACGCCGAACGGCACGATGCAGATGTGGTTCACCGGCGAGTTCCGCGAGGTGGTCGAGAACAAACGGCTGCGCTACACCGAGTCCATGTCCGACGCAGCGGGAAACGTGATGTCACCCGCGGACATGGGGATGCCTGAGGGCCACCCCACGACCACCGAGGTCCTCGTCGAGCTCGACGACCTCGGTGGCCGCACGACGATGGTCATGACCCACTACGGCATCCCCGAAGGCTCTCCCGGCGCCATGGGCTGGGCGATGGCCCTCGACAAGCTCACCGCGCGGCTCGCGGCGCACGCCGGCCCGTAGTTCCCGTCCCGGGGCATCGAACCTCAGCCTCGCCCCGCCCCGCCCCGCCTCGCCTCGCCTCGCCTCGCCTCGGTCACGGTCGCAGCAGGTCGCTGTCAGGACAGGGCGGCGACGACGGAACGATGCGGGCCGGCGTAGCGCAGGTGGAGGGCGATCACGGTCCCTGGCGAGAAGCGAGGATCAGGCCGGCCTTCCAGCCGGGTGCGCGCCCCTGCACGGGTGGATGGATCGTGCTCATCCGGTGGCCGGAGCGTGCCAGCAGCCAGGAGACCAGCGAGTTCGAGTTCCACATCTCTCCGGCGCCCAGCTCGTCACGGCCCCAGGTCAGCGGCGGGACGGTGGGAAGCACCTGCAGGAGCATCGCCACCTGGGTGTGGCTGGTGCTGGTCCGCACCGGGCTGGCCACCGCTTCGGCCGCGTCCGGGATCCGGCCGTCCTGCCAGAGGCGGACCTCGTAGCGGAACCATCGGCTGCGTCCGAGCCATCGGGCACCGACGGGTCCTTGGAGAACCACACCGCGCTGAGCGGAGTCCGTGTTCCACGCCGGGGCCATCTCGATCACGAACTCGTGGTCGCCGTCGCGTACGGCCAGCGCGGAGTGATACAGGTCGTCGACCTCGCGGCGTGCCCGGCGGGCTGCGATCGCCTCGTACACCCGGCCGTTGCGCCGGACCGACCACCCGCCCGCACCCAGCGGCAGCCAGTAGAGGTCGATGGCCGCCCCCGGCGAGGAGGTGCCCGTCATGCGGCTCCCTTCAGGCGTTGCACTGTGAGAGAGCGTAGTTCGCGGGGACCCTCGGTGTGACGGTCCGGTCAGGGAGCGGGATCGGGATCGGGATCGGGATCGAGTCGGTGACCGGGCCAGCCACTCAGTCGCCCGAAGACCCCCAGCAGGGCGGGCGCCAGCACGGTCCGGACCACCAAGGCGTCGATGAGGATGCCGACCACCAACGCGAACGCCAGCTCACGGAACTGGCGGAGCGGCACCAGCGCGAGCGTCCCCAGACTGGCCGCCAGGGCGATGCCGGCGGTCGTGATCGCCCGGGAGGACCGCGGGATGGCCGCCAGCATCGCCTCGCGAAGAGGACGTCGCCGGGCCTCCTCCCACACGTGGCCGACCGCGAAGAGGTTGTAGTCCGAACCGAGGGCCAACAGCAGGACGCCGGTGGCCAGCGGCACGAAGAAGGTGACTCCCGGGTGGCCGAGCCGGTGCTGGAACACCAGCACGGTCAACCCCACCGTGGCCGTTGCCGACAGGACGGTGCACACCAGCAGGAACAGGGGGGCCACCAACGCCCGCAGGTACGCCGCCAGCAGGAGCAGGTTCACCACCAGGGCCGCGACGACGACCAGGAGCAGGTCGTGGCCGGTCTGGTCGACGAGCGAGGCGACAGCCGCAGTGTCACCGCCCAGTGAAGCCGTTGCCGCCCTGGGGAAACCGGCCTGTCGAAGGAGTCCGGGCAGTGCCCGACCAAGGTCGTCGACCGCCCCGATGCCCTGGGCGTCGAGGGGGTCGACGTCCAGCAGGACGAGGTAGCGGGCGGCGGTTCGGTCTGCGCGGACGAAGACCCCCACCCGGCGCCCGGCGGCCGCGCTCACCGTCTCGTCCTCACGCGGGCCAAGGACTGCGGCGACATGGGCCTGCTCCTGCAGCAGGTCCTGAAGACGTTCGACCGACTGCTGCGCCGCACCGGCGGGGACAGCGACGTCCACGAGTGTCGGTGAGGTGATGCCCGGGACGAAGCCCTCGGCGGCCGCCCGGGCCGCCCGGGCCGCCTCGGTGTCGCCGGGAAGGGCCGCGACGAGGGGCAACCCCCCTCGTAGCTCGGTGACCGGCAGCGCCAGTGCGCCCAGACCCGCCAGACACAGCAGCGCTACCACCAGCCCACCGAAACGGTTGCGCAGCAGGCGAACCGTTCCCCTTCGTACGGTGTCGCCCAGACCGTCGACCGAACCGGCGCCGCTGCGCCGGGGCCAGAAGGCAGCCCGACCCAGGACGGCGAGAGCCGGTGGCAGGACCAGCAGGGCGACAGCCATCGCCACCAGGACCGCGACCGCCATGGCCGGCGCGAACGTGCGGACGGCCGGCGTCCGGGCCAGCAGCAGGGTGGCCACCCCCGCGGCGACGGTGACCCCGGCGACCAGCACGATCGGCGCGAAGGTCGCCGTCGTCCGCCGCGCTGCCTCGAGCCGGTCCCGTCCGGCGGCCAGCTCGGTCTGCATGCCGGACAGGAAGTAGACGACGTAGTCGGTCGTCACCCCCAGCAGCAACGCCACCATGAGGGGTTGCAGGTCGGCAGGGATCTGCCAGCCGTAGCTGCCCGCCAGCGTTCCCGAGACCCGCGTGACCAGGACGAACGAGGCTCCGGCCACCAGCAGGGTCAGCAGCGGCGCAGCGACGGACCGGAACGACAGACCCACCACGAGCAGCACGGCGCCCAGCGAGGCCAGCTCGACGAGCGGCAGCGCCGAGTCGATCGCCTGCTGCTGGGTCTGACGGGCCGCAGCTGTGCCGGTCAGGCCGACCACGTGGGCCTGCGGGCTGAACTGGGCGGCGTAGACCCGGGCGGCGGCCATCGACTCCCCGAGGTCCTGTCCCGGCTTGGGGAACAGGTAGCTCACCACGGTCGTACCCGGCCGCCTCACGCCGGGCATCGTCCTGCCGCCGGGCACCGGCACCGCCGCAGCCACCGGCGCCTGGTCGGTGACCCTGGCCACGGCGGTCGCCCGGTCGATCGCCTCCTGGGTGGCCTGGTCGCTCAGGCCCGCCGGGTCGGACTGCACCAGGACCGTGCGACTGAGCAGCGGGAAGCCGAACTCCTGGGCCGAGCGCACCTCGGTGAGCAGTGCCGGGTTGTCGGAGGAGGTGATGTCGCCGAAGCCGGCCCCCGAGCCGCCGGTGACCGCCGGCAGCCGCAGCAGGGCCAGCCCGACGACCATCAGAACAACGGCCAGCAGCGGCCAGCGGGCCGCCACCATGAGGCGGGCGACCCACCACGCAGGTCGCGACCAGGGACGAGCTCGTGGCGCAGGGCTGGCCATCGGTGCTCCTCGAGGTGGGTGGGGCGGGGCACACGACGGGTCTTGCCCGATTATCGCCCGGACGAAACTGGTCAGGTCGCCGGGCGCAGCGGGAGGGTCACCTGATGGACACCGCGGGGGAGGCACGCGAGGGGACCCGCCCCGGGGCCGACGGGCCGGTGCTCGGCCTCGGTCCTGAGTCGGACGCCGTGGCCTGGCTCGCTCAGGCGCTGGCGGCTGCCGTCCGTCCCGCCGAGGTGTTGGACGTGGTCGCGGACGCTGCGGCGTCCCTGTTGAACGCGCGGTCGATCAACGTCTCGATCCTGGACGAGAACCGGCAGGTGCTGCGGTTGGTGGTGTCGCGCCGCTCGTCCCCGCAGGTGAGGATGCAGTTCGAGACCTACCCGCTGGACGCCCCGTACCCGACTCGGGACGCCCTGGCCCTCAGGCGGCCGGTGGTGCTCGCAGGGGTCGGGGATCGGGACCGGCGCTACCCCGCCCTGGCGCAGGTCGTGGTCCCCGAGGTCGCGTGGGCGGTGCTGCCCCTGATCGCCGAGGACCGGGCGCTGGGCACCATCGGACTCGGCTGGGCGACGCCCCAGGCCTTCGACGAGGCACAGATGACCTTGTGCCAGGGTCTGGCCGACCTGACCGCAGCCGCCTTGTCACGAGCGCAGCTGTTCGACGACGAGGAGCAGGCCCGTACCGCCGCCGAGGACCTGGCCACCCGCCTGGGGCTGCTGCAGGACCTGACCAGCCGACTGTCCGAGGCGATCGACCTGGCGACCGTGGGAGACCTGGTCGTGGGTGCCGGGCTGCGGGCGCTGGACGCCGACGCAGCCGCGGTCGGCCTTCTCGACCACGGCTCCACCTTCACCTCCCTCGCCAGCGTCGGGATACCCGCGGACCTGCTCCCGCGTTGGTCCACCCACGACGTCAGCGGCCTCGCGCAGGTGGGCGACCTGCGAGCCACCCTCAGACCGGTCGTCATGACCTCTCGGGCCGACGGAGACACTCGCTACCCCGACCTGGGCCGACGTGATCCCTTCCAGACCGTCGCGGCGGTGCCACTGGTCACAGCAGGCACCCTGGTGGGGATCATGGGCTACGCGTGGAACCATCCCCGGGCCTTCGACAGCCACGATCTGGCCTTCCTCACGGCCATCGCCGCGAACGCCGCCACCGCCATCGACAGGTCCCGGCTGCTCGACCGGGCCAACCACGTCGCCGAGACCCTGCAACGCGCCCTGCTGCCCGAGACGCTCACCGACCTTCACGGGTGGGACCTGGCTGGCTGCTACATCCCTGCCCTGGAGGGCACTCAGGTCGGCGGCGACTGGTACGACTCCTTCCTCACCACCGACGGCAGAGTCGTCCTGGCTCTGGGCGACGTCGCCGGCAAGGGCATCCGCGCAGCGGCGGTGATGGGCGCGGTCCGCTCGGCGCTACGGGCGTACGCGACCCTCGACCCCACGCCCGCAACAGTTCTGGCCCGGCTCGACGGCTACTTCGCCGCATTCAAGGACGGCGAGATGGCCACGGTCGCGGTTGCGGTCCTGGACCCAGGCACGGGTGACCTGACCTATGCCTGCGCCGGTCATCTGCCGCCGCTGCTCGTCGACCAGCGGTCGGCCCGGTGGCTCGACCAGGCCACCAGTCCACCCCTGGGCACCGACATCCACACCGTCCGACCGCAGACCACCACCCGGATCGCACCCGGCCAGGTACTTCTCCTCTACAGCGACGGCCTGGTGGAACGCCGCGACCAGGACCTGTACGAGACGCTCGACACCCTCGCCGAACGAGCGGCGGCGCTGCCCGGTCACACGGACCTGCACGCCGCCACCGATTTGTTGATCAAGAATCTTGCCGCTCCCAGCAAGGTGATCGACGACACCGCGCTGTTGGCGCTGCGCCGACATGCTCACCCTCCGGCGCCACCAGGAGGGTGAGCCGTCAGGCCCACGGCGGCAGGGGCAGTGCGCAGGGTCAGCTCAGAAGTGCGTCGGCAGCCTTCTTCAGCGCGCTCGGCTGAGCCGGGTGCCGTGGCGCAGTCACCTTCAGCTCACGCATGCGGACGCCGATGACGCCGAGCTCCTTGCGCCCGAGCGCAGCCCGCACCTTGGGGAACCAGTCGAGCTCCTCCTCGTCCATGTGATGGGTGACGTTCTCGATCAGCACGGTGGTCTTGGCCGTGAACCGCTCGTCCGTCGGTCGCATCACCGCGAGCTCGGTGCACAGCACGTCGGCGAGGCGGCGCACCTCTCCGGGTACATCACCTCGTTCTCCACTGGTTCCACCTCGACGAGTCGTTCGATGGGCGATGCCGAGACGTGGGTCAGCGGGGTGACGGGTCCTGCCGGCCGTGCGACTCGATGAAGTCCTTGAACCGCTTCATGTCACCTTGGGCACGGTGCTTGACCAGACCGAGCTTGTCCCCCAGGTTCTCCACCAGGCCCTCCGGAGCGGTGGCCATCTGCAGGGTGATCCGGGTGTGGGCGTCGTCCAGTCGGTGGAAGGTCACCACACCGGCATGGTCGACGCCGCCGACGCTGTGCCACGCCACCCGCTCGTCCGGGTGCTGCTCGGTGATCTCGGCGTCGAACTCGCGCTCCACCCCGGCAACCTTGATCTTCCAGTGGGTCATCGTGGCCGAGATCTGGGTGATCTCCTCCACGCCCTCCATGAACCGAGGGAATTCGGTGAACTTCGTCCACTGGTTGTAGGCGGTGCGGACCGGTACGGACACGTCGACACTTTCCATCACTTCAGACATGCCTCGTCTGTACCCTCACCCCCTCCGGCCTAAACCCGAGCCTCCCGTGCGTCACGTCACAGGAATGCGCCGGTCGGCAGGCTCGCCTGGCGATACCCCCGCAGGGCCGCTCGGGTTACCCGGAGGACCGAGGACCGAGACGTGACCGTCGGACCGGCGCCCGTTCCCGTGAATTGGTCCAGGCCGACGGGTTCTCGCAGACATCATTCTTGGGCAACCTCCGGCGGCCGTCCTGAAGGGCACGGACCGGACGGACGGGGACATGCAGCGGGTGGCGCGGTGGACTAACGTGTCCGAGACGACCTCGCTCCTTCCGTCGACGACCGAGGAGGCCGACGACTTCACTCGACGACACGGGGTAAGTCTTCAAGCGTCGTCGACAGGACCTTCCCAGTCCCGCGGGCCATGGTCGGGCCCATCGGCGCCCACCCCGAGAACAACGAGCACGTCTCGAGACGCAGACCTTCGGCGAGCGCCGCCGAGAGCCGGGATCCAGTGAGCATCGCACGCAGATCCCCACGACCAGCCATGGCCAGGATGATCCTCCCCTTCGACCGGACCCACCACCATGCAGCGGTAGACGCGTGAAGCGTCCCTGGTTCGCGCCCAATGCCATTCGTCGCGCGGTCGCGCGGTCGATGACCAGGTCCTACCCCAGCGGATGTAGACGGCCATGCGCATGGTCTCCTGGTGGGTCGCCTGCAGGGTGGAGGTGGCCAGGACGCTTTCCGCAAGGGCATCCGGGTCAAGGGTGCCCACGGGTCGCACCTGCTCGATGACTGGCTGAGATCCAGCACGGTTGCGGCTAGAAGGCTCGACCGAGGTTCTCCTGCAGGTATTTCATGGCGACCCAACCCGCCTTCTCGTCCTGCCTGACGAAGGTCACGAAGTCGTGCTCGAGGTCTTGGTACACGTAGGGGATGTCGATGCCCTGCCTCTTCAGGTCATCGACGAGACGTTGGACGCGCTCGCCGTTGAGTCGGCCGCCGACGCTCATGATGTGGAGGTCGGCGGTGGTCTTGCCCTCGACCAGGGGTAGGTAGGTCTGGGTGTCGGCCATGGCGCCGTCCACGGACCAGACCGCGGCGAACAGCTTCGGGTACTTAAGGCCGAACCGGAAGGCACCGTGCCCGCCCATCGAGAACCCGGTCAACAACCGTTCGAGTACGGTCTTACCCGGTATCTCGCTCGATGTGGGGGATGAGGTAGGTGATGAGTTGTCCTCGGCAGCTCCCGTGTCGCGTTCTCCCAGCGACCTGTGGAGTAGCTGTCCGGGGTGACGATGATCGCCTGCTGCAGAACGCCCACCGTCATCGCCTTGCGCATCGAGAGGGCGGCATCGAGGAAGTCACCGTTGTTCTG